>WCIL01000011.1:0-223284 GCA_033042175.1 Phycisphaera sp. RhM | reverse complement strand
CGGGCTGCCTTCTCGACTACTTCAGGATTTTTCGAAATCTTTTTGTCGGCATTCTCGGTCATGTAAACTCTCCGTGCCCTCAACTTTGAAAAACTCAAAGTTGTCTCACTCATGTTGGCACTGAGGGCAGCACCGTGAAGCCTTGTTGAGGGCACGGGAACGATCCCAGAAGTTGCGTGAAGTCATCCAGCAAACCCAGTTCGACGTCGAAACCGCACTGATTGATTTGGAGCGTTTTGAAAAACAACTGATCAGCAAGCGCAACGTGTTGTCGACCGCGGTGACCGAAGAGAACATCTTGACGGTCCAGTGGCGAATCATCGGTGGCGATGATTCGCGCGTCGGCATCAAGCTGGAGAACCTGCTCGACGCACAGCAGCGTCGGACGGATGCGGAGAAGGATTTGGTGAAGGTCGAATCGGCGTACATGATCGCACTGGTCCAACTGCAACGCGCGATGGGAACGCTGTTGATCAACGAGGGAGTTCGCCCCGTGCAATCGGAATGTTCCGGTGAGATCAACTTCCTGCACAACGACTATCAACCCACGGTGATTGCCCCGTCCATCGAAGCCGGCGATCAAACTCAGACGGAACCGGAAGCACCCCAGTCAAGTCCGCTTGATCTGTCTGGGTTGGACGGATCGCAGCGAGCCACATCCAACCGCGAGCTGACCCCGACGCGGATCCCCTTCACACAGGCTGCCGCGTCGCCGACCCCATCGCTGGCCGAGGCGACAGAGGACTCGAGCCGCAACGATCGTGAGTCGGCCCATCAACCCACTGGCAACGTGGCGGTGCCGCGACGCATCGGTCGTCCGACAGCGACTCCCGCGTCCACGCCAATCCAGCAGCCACCGCCGCAACCACAACCGCAACCAATGCCACGCGCCGATTGGCGGACACCATCGGCGGGTTGGACGCAATAGCGACAGCCGCGTTACCGCAAACGGCGCCCCCGCGGCGTACGACAACCGTCAACATTTCAAAGACACCACCGAATCGCATGACCGTCATGAAGTTCACTCAAAACCATCCGAAAAGAAAGCGATCGAAGCGGCCCCCGATCACTGCCACGGTTGCGTTCTCGTTGCTCAGTTGCGGGCTTGTGATTGTCTCGGCGACTGTGATCGCGCAAGACAACGCCGGTTATTCACCAACCTCTCGTTCCGCGCAGGGCTTTCGGGGCGGCTCAGTCACGATCGATTACGAAGGTTTCACCATTCCCAAGTTTGACATTCTTGTCGCCGCGACTGAGATCGGACGTTTGGAAGAGGTGAACGTCAAAATCGGCGATCATGTTTCAAAAGGGCAAATCGTTGCCAAATTGGAAGACGGATTGCAAGTCGAAGCGGTGGCGACAGCACGCTGGCGGGCGCAGATGCACGGTGAAAGCGACGCCGCCAAGGCCGAAACCGCGCTGATGAAACTGCGTTTGGAGCAACTGCAATCGTTGGCCGATCAAGACATCGCGCGTCCCGACGAATTGAAGCGAGCCTACGCAGACTGGGAAATCGCGAAGTCCCGAGAACTAAACGCGGTGGAACAAGACCAGCTTCGAAAACTGGAACTGTCACGCTACGAACTGCAATTAAGGCGGCGCAAGGTGCTCGCGCCGATGGATGGGGTGGTCGCCGAACTGTTCCATGCCCCCGGCGAATACATCACGCCGGCAGATCCGGCTGTGATTCGATTGGTTGTGCTCGATCAGATCTATGGGGTGTTCAACATCCCTGTCGAAGAAATCGGCATGATTCACCAGGGCGATCAAGTTCAGGTGTTCATGGTCAGTGCGTCCAAGAGTGTGCGCGGAGAAGTCGCGTCTCTTGCCCCCGACATTGACGGGGAAAGTGGCACGATCATGGTCAAGGTCTTGTTGGACAACGAGAACGGTGAGCTTCGAGCCGGGGACCGATGCCGGATGAGACCGGCACGGAACCAAACGGCAAAACAGGAACGGATCCAATTGCCGTTGACTCGGCGTATCGGTACCCACGTTCCCTCCGGCGTTCCCGCCAGCCAAAAAGGGGTGTCGCGTATCCGATGAGTACCAAGCCTCCTTTGCTCAACGATGGGTCGACACAGACGACCCCCAGCGGACCTGCGTCAGCATCGCAGGATAGCGATGCTGCGCATCGGGACGTAACGCGAGCAGAGTCTGCTTCGTCAGGGGATTGGGCCAAGACGGTGACGTTGATCGAAGTGGTCGCGGAGGCCAACGATCAATCCGAGGCGGTGATGGCATTGGTGCAATGCATCGCCAAGCAATTTCCCGCCAGCAGCGTGCGATGTGGCATCGGAACGACGCGACTGCGCCGCTTTATTGAAGCGCGGCTTGGTTGGCTGGGGCCCGCAAGTGAACTCTATCAAAACGCAGCGGAAAGCTGGGACGAAGAGGCGTCGCCGGTTCCGACACGGCCCTCGGTTCCAACGGAGCTTGCTGCGAAGAACCAGCAAAAAGACAGCGATTCGATCCGTTTGAACCTGGATGACGAGGTCGGTTTGGGGCGTTGCGTGTTGTGGATCGAGGGTGGGCCGGTGACAGTTGCCGACCGAGCTTGGTTGCGACGTGCGTTGCCGGCGTTGCGGGCGATCCTTTGGACTCGCAGTGGCGGCGTGGCGGCACAGCTGTCGCGATGGCTGGCCCAAAGCGGTTTGAGTACACGGATTCTAGCGGGGTTGGCCGGCTTGGCCGTGCTGCTGCTGGCGATTTGGCCCGTCTCCTATCGGGTTCGTTGCACCACGCTTGTCCGCCCCAAACATTCGCGGATTGTCTCGGCTCCCTTTGACGCCACGTTGCTGTCGACCCACGTCCAACCGGGCGATTCCGTTCAGCGGGGTGACGTCTTGATCTCACTCGATGGTCGACCGCTCCGTCTGGAACTGGAGACCGTGGAGGCTCAGATCGGTCAGGTGCTAAAGGAACGCGACGTCGCGATGGTCGGCGGCCGGGTCGCCGAAGCACAGCAGGCCAAGTTGAAGATCCGAGAATTAAACCGACAACGTGACCTGCTGCTCAGTCGTCTGGATCGTCTCAACGTGACCAGCCCGATCGATGGTGTGATCGTGTTGGGAGATCTGAACCGATCCATTGGTGCGCCGTTGGAAACCGGGCAAGCGGTTTTGGAGATCGCACCTCTCAATGAAATGCTGGTCGAACTGGAGATTCCGGAGTATGAGATCAGCTACGTCGACAAGGGGACGTTGGCGCGCGTCCGGTTGACAGCCGCCGAAGGCGATCAGATTGAACAGCCGATCGACGCGGTCTACCCCAGCGCCGAGCTGCGCGATGATCAAAATGTGTTCGTCGCGCACATCAATGTCGACAACCGAGCCGGAACGCTGCGTCCGGGAATGCGCGGCGATGCGATCGCGTATGGTCCCGTTCGTCCCTGGCTGTGGTCGATGGTCCGTTCGGGCTGGGAAAAGACCTTGTGGTGGATCGGGTACTGAGACATTTCTATGGGCGATCAATCCAGCCATTCGACCCCAGACGGAGCCACGATTGACCCGTTGTCGGTCATCGTAAAAGTCGATCCGGCGGTGGAATTCTCATCGCGCGGGCAACGCACGCAAACCGTTTACGTTGCCAACGATCGACGAACCGGAAAATACTATCGTTTCGGCACGCGTGAATATCATGTCGTGACGTTGATGGATGGTGAGCGGACGCTCGGTGAGATCTATCGCCAACTGCAGCAGGACGGTTTGTTGTGGTCCGAAGTTGATGTGATCGCGTTCGCCAAGGAGTTGACGCAACACCGATTGGCGGTAGTCGTCACCGCTGCCGACGACGCTCGTGCCCCCGGAGCAACCGCCGAGAGGTCGGATCCGCCACCCGGTGACGCCGAGACGGAACCGGCAGTAGCAGCGACCGGAACTGCCGCAGCCCAAACTGCATCGGCACCTCCGAAGCGGTGGTTCGGCGTCACGCTGCGACTCCTCGGTGGGTTGCTGACGCAACGTTTTCCACTTGCCGACGGTGACCGGATCGCCGCGAAACTGCTGCCCGGCTTTGGGTTCCTGTTTGGCGTCCCGGTGATGATCGCCTGGGCGGTACTCGTGGGGGCTGGAGTCGGCGTGGTGTGGTCCAACGCCGACGCTTTTTCCGCGGAGGTGCGACGTGTTTTTGACCAACAGTTGTGGTTGGTTTTGGCGCTGTTGTGGTGCGTGTTGAAAGTCGTACACGAATGTGGACATGCGGTGTGTGCGAAATACCATGGCGTTCGTGTCGGACGGATGGGAATCATGTTTTTCCTGTTCGCGCCACTGGCCTATGTGGACGTGACCGACGCATGGAAACTGGTGCGACGCCGTGATCGCGTTCAAATCGCGTTGGCCGGTGTCTATGTGGAACTCGCCATTGGAGCCGCCGCCGCGTTGCTGTGGTGGTTCTGTCCCGTCGGATTCACCAAACACCTCGCCGCCCAGGTCTTCCTGGTCGCGGGACCGGCGACCATTCTGGTCAACGCCAATCCACTGCTGCGGTTGGACGGCTACTATGTGCTAAGCGACTTACTTGAAATCCCAAATCTTCGTGCACACGGACGGGCACGATTGGGGGCGATGATCGAGGCCTTGCTGTTCCGCATCCGGATGCCCGGGAGTCCGTTGACCGGTTGGCGAAGAGAGTTCGCCGCCTTTCATGCATTGTGCTCGGTGGTGTTTCAGATTGTCTGGATGTCGGGTTTGGTGTTTGCCATTGCGACGTGGGCCAAAGGTTTTGGAGTCGTGATCGCGATCGTGGCCGCGGCGATGTGGGGCGCGTTACCCCTGTTGCGATGGATGTTCAAGATTTGGACACTTGAGCCACGCAACGGTTGGGTCTTGAATTTCTATCAACGGCGTCTGATTGGCATTTGCACGCTCGTCTGTCTGGCCGTTCAGTATGCGACGGTGCAGAGTTCGCCGTTGGCGCGGCGGGTGCCGGTGGTGGTGCAGTTTCAAGACGAACAAATCGCGCGCGCGCCCGTGGACGCGTTTGTGACATCGGTCTTTGTACGATGTGGTGATCGCGTCGAACGAGGTACCTTATTGTTGGAACTGGATCAGCCGGAACTGGTGCTGCAACGCGATCAGCTGATGGATCAGCGTGACGTCGAGTTGGCCAAGGTGATCCAGCACCGCCAACGCAGCGAGCTTGCCCTTTCCAAAGTCGCGCAGCAAAACGCCGAAAGTTTGGAACGTCGGCTCGCCGAGATCGACGAGCAGCTTGACAGCATGCGAATCGTGGCGACCCGCAGCGGAAAGATCACCACGCCGGCAACCAACCAGCTGTTAGGTCGTTACGTCAAACAGGGCGAAGAACTGCTGCGGGTTTCCGATCCCCAGGAAAAAGAAATCTTGGCGATCGTCGCCGAAGACACTCTAGAAGCTTACAAGAAGGCGTCCTCGTCCAAGCAAGTCGCCTCGATCCGCCTGCGAGGCGGCGTTGCAATCACGGCGCCGCTACAGGATTTACAACCTTCCGCCAGCCGCACCCTGCCGCACCCTGCCTTGGCGGCGACAGCTGGAGGTCCGTTGGCGGTGCAGATGCTGCAGCAATCGGAGTCGAACGAGTTGGTTCATCCCCAGTTGCGTTCCGTGTTGCCCTTGGATCCGTTGACCAGTTTGGCAGTACAATCGGGGCAAATCGGGCGTCTCACCATCCCGGACGATCGCAGCCTGGTCTCACGAATCTGGGATCACCTGCAGTCGCGCTAGCAACGACTGTAGCTGCCGTCGCCAGACGGCGGAACGTCCACGCTCCGGCGAGCGCAGCGACCACACTTAGTTTCCGTCTGTCGCCTCGTGCCCGTTTGGCTGCTGTTTGATGAATCAACCGTCCCCGACTCTCGCAGTCAAAATCTCCGAACATTCAGCATCATTCACCAATGTGTTCGCGGCCTTGGCCCGGTTGGCCTGCCTGGCGGTGCTGCTGGTGACCGCCGCGACGCTGTTCGCCCGTTGGTCCTGGGTCTCGGATCTGCTTGCCAATCTCCGGATCCAGCAATTGATCGCCATTGTGGTCGTGATCGTCCTGTGCACGATGGTCAGACAGTCGCGCGTCGCCTGGATCGTCGCGGTCTGTTTCATGGTGCACGTCGCTTCCATGTTTGCACAACTGATCCCCAACCCGATCTCCGCAGCGGCCGGGGAGCCATCGCTGCGCGTGATGACCCTGAATGTGTTGACCAGCAACCGGTCGTACCGGCAGGTGTTGGACGAGATCCGCGAGGTCGATCCGGACGTGGTCGCGATCCTGGAACTCAGTCGCGGCCTGGACGATTTCTTGACGGACCAATTAAGTGCCGAATACCCGCACGTATTGACGCGTCCCCAGGATCACGGGAATTTTGGAATCGGCGTCTACAGCAAACATCCGTTCGCCGATGCCAACGCGTTCGAACTGAACGAGTCCATCAAATCGATCGAAGTCGAGTGTCTGGGGTGTCGATTGATCGCGACGCATCCCTTGCCGCCGATGGGCGCTGACCAGTTTGGCTCGCGCAATGAACACCTGCAGTTGCTAGCCGAACGACTGGGGCGACCGCACAAACGCGCCGCTGCGCAGCCGATCATCGTGATGGGCGATTTGAACGTGACGCCCTGGTCACCGCATTTCGGCGAATTCGAACGCCGGTCGGGACTGCGGCGGGCCAGGCAAGGGCTTGCCATCGCGCCGACCTGGTACGCCAGTGGATCCAGTTTTCCGATGGGGCTGGTTCTGGATCACATCTTGATCAGCCGGTCGCTCGAATGTGCGAGCTATCGCGTCGGGCCGGATATCGGATCGGATCACCGCAGCGTCAGTGTCGAGCTGAGACGACGCCGTGGCGAAGGTCGCCGCGGCGCTATTAAGGATTGAGCGGATCGCAAGTGTCGGATTTACGGAAGTGGGATTGGCTTCCAGCCTGTCATGACGGCATCGACAGGCTGGAAGCCAATCCCATCTGTTTCCCACTCATCGCTTACCGGTGTCGCCGAGGACGCCATGTTTGTGACGCACGATTTCACCCTCGACCAGGTAGATCGTTTCCTCGGCCAGGTTTTCGGCCAAATCGCCAATGCGTTCCAGGTGCCGCGAGGCGCTAAAACAGTGAAATGCCGGTTCGATCAGCGACGGATCGGCTTTGATCAACTCCTGCAGCTGTTCAATGATCTGGCGATTTTGTTGATCGACCAGGTCGTCCATCTTGATGACTTCGACCGCCATTTTCGCATCGTTGGTGACGAACGCATCCAGGGAACGACGGACCATGCGAATGGTGGCATCGACCATTTCGGTCATCTGTTCGGGGACGGTGAACAACGGAAACGCCGACATGGCTTTGGCACGTTCGGCGATGTTGCACGCCGTATCGGCCATGCGTTCCAGTTCGCCGTTGACTTTCACCACCGTGATCAACCAACGCAGATCGCCCGCCATGGGCTGATGAAGCGCCAGCAGTTTCAGGCACTCCTCTTCGATTTGTACATCGGTGATGTCGACGCCCTCATCACTTTCGACGACACGATCGGCGAAATCGGTTCGGCGTTCGACGAGCGCGCGAACCGCCAATTGGATCATCTGCTCGACGACCGTGAATTGGTTAACCAGTTGTTCGCGAAGACTTTCCAGTTCGCGCTGGAGGTGTTTTGACATCAAGATTCTTATCCAAACTTGCCACGGACATAGTCGTCGGTCTGTTTCTGCTGTGGCCGGGTAAACACCTGCTCGGTGGGACCGGCTTCAATCAATCTGCCTTCGAAAAAGAACGCTGTCTTATCACTGCAGCGCGAGGCTTGCTGCATATTGTGTGTTACGATCACGATCGTGTACTGGGTTCTTAGCTCAAAGATCAGGTCTTCGATCGCCAACGTACTGGATGGATCCAGCGCGCTACAAGGTTCGTCCATCAAAAGCACTTCGGGCCCCACGGCGATCGCCCGGGCGATGCACAATCGCTGTTGTTGTCCACCGGACAGACCGAGCGCCGGTCCATGCAGTCGATCCTTGACTTCATCCCAGACCGCGGCTTTTTGCAAGGACCATTCGACCAGCTCGTCCAATTCGGACTTGGACGTTTTCATGTGCAGTCGCGGACCGAAGGCGACATTGTCATAAATGCTTTTGGGAAACGGATTCGGTTTTTGAAAGACGATTCCGACTTTTCGGCGGAGTCCGACGACATCCAGACCGGGGTCCAGGACGTTGATTTCGGCGTGATCATTGGATGCGTCGCCGCTGATCGCAAGCCGCCCCTTGGCTCTCGCGCCGGGGACGACATCGTTCATCCGATTGATCCACTTGAGCAACGTACTTTTGCCACAGCCGCTGGGACCGATGAACGCCGTCACCTTATGCTTGGGGATTTCCAGTGACAGGTCGTGGATCGCTTGGAAATCGCCATACCAAGCATTCAGCTTCTCGATGTGAATCAGCGTTTGATCGGGGAGTGCATCGGGATTCTCCTCCGACTCGATCGCTGGCGTTACGCTTGACATGACTTCGCGGGGTTCAAGATTGAGCTTTTTGGACGTGATGACGAATATAGATCGCCGTCGAGTTCAAGAGAAGTAAGATGACCAGCAGGACGATGATGGCGGCGGCAGAAAGTTCTTTAAATTCATCCTGTTGGCGTCCGGCCCAGTTAAAAATCAGCACCGGCATCGTGACCGCGTCATCCATCAGGTGTTTGGGGCCGCTGCTCTTGGCGACCGCCGCACCCATTACGACCAGAATCGGCGCGGCTTCGCCGATGGCCCGGCCCATCGCCAAAATCGAGCCGGTCATGATGCCTGGCAATGCGGCCGGCAGACAGACATCACGGACGGTCTGCCAGGTCGTTGCCCCCAAGCCCATTGATGCTTCACGCAGCGATGACGGAACCCCCCGAAGGGATTCCTGGGACGAAATGATGATAATCGGCAGGATCACCAGCGCGAGCGTCAGTCCCCCGGATAGAAAACTTTTGTCGAACGGGAGCCGAAAGTAATACCAGTTTCGCTCGGTGATCGTCCCACCAATGGCGCCGGCCCGAACCGTTTGACGCCGAATCGCTGGGTCGGAGGGCTTGGGAGTCCCCGGCGTCCAAATCGAGATCTCGATCGGATTGCCCTCCGGATCGACGGCTTGGAACGGCTCGTCAAACGTGGTCTGACGCTTGGTGGGATCCGATTGCGGCACAAAGACGACGTGTCCCGGTTCCAACGTCAGCACTTGGTAAAAGTGCTTGTATCCCATGATCTCCATGCCCGCGGATTCGTTAACGCGAATCTGGCCGAACACGTTGAACATGTAAACGAACACGGTCAGCCCCAGCAGCCCGTAGACGATCGATGGCACGCCGGCGAGATTGGAGATGTTCAATTGCACGAATCCATGGATCCACCGCAATAACTTGCTCGTCGGTTGGAACTCTTCCAAAAAGACAGCTGTTCCCACGCCCAGTGGCAGTGCGACGACCGCACAGGTGCCACAGACGAACAGCGATCCGAGGATGGCGGGCCACATGCCGCTTCGTTCGATCTCCAATTCGCTGTGGGGCCGGGTCAACAGGTCGGTGGACAACCGAGACTGGCCTTGGCTCCAGATCGAAACCATCAAGACGACCAAGATGACCACGCTGATCAACGCGATCGCGACACAGAGAAAATAGAACCACAGACTGATCCGCTTTCGCCGTTTCGCGTTGTCGGCCAAAAATCTTTCGTCCTGGTTGACGATCGCGTCAGGGATGGAGCTCATTGGTACGACTCCTTGAAGCGTCGGCGAATGATTTGGCCTCCCAGGGTCATGAGAAACGTGATCGTGAATAGCGTTACCGCGACCGCGTAAAGACTGTAGTACTGCACTGTCCCGTATTCACTTTCGCTCTTGATCATCTCCACGATGAACCCGGTCATGGTCTGAGCTTGTTGCGTCGGGTCGAGCGTCATCGTGGGCAGGGTTCCGGCGGCCAATGCGACGACCATGGTTTCACCGATCGCTCGACTGAAGGCGAGTAGGAACGCCGAGATGATGCCGCTCAGCGCCGCGGGAACGACGACCTTGACGGACGTTTCAAACGGGGTGCAACCGAGTCCGTAGGCGCCTTCGCGTAAGCTGCGAGGCACCGCACGCATCGCGTCCTCGGACAGGCTGCAGACCATCGGCAGACAGAGGATGCCGACCGCGATCCCCGCGCTGGTTGCGTTGAACGTCGAAAACGCCCCATCGCTGATCAATTGCAGCGACGGGCTGATGACAAGAATCGCAAAGTAGCCGAGCACGACCGTGGGCACCCCGGCAATGATTTCCAAGGTCGGCTTGAGCCAGGATCGGATTCTCGCCGACGCGAACTCGCTTAAGTAGATCGCGGTGATCAACCCCAGCGGCAACGCGATGATCATCGCGATCAGCGTCACACGGAATGTCCCACTGAGCAGCGGCAGGATGCCAAACTTGGCCTGCGCCAAGTCCTTGCTCTGCAATGCGGTCCACTCGGTGTCGGTGAGAAACCCCGACATCGTGACCGCTTCGCTGCGAAAGAAGCCGGCACTTTGCGTGATCAGCATGTAAATGATGCCGACCGTGATCAGCACGGTAGCCGTGGCGCACAGCGCCAGCGAAATCACGATCAGACGTTCCGAGAAAGCACCCGAGCGGGTCGACCGAAACTCGCGGTTTTGAAGGGATCTGGGGAGCGTCATCGGTTCACCGTATGCTTCCGATTGCAGTGGGTAGCATCCGTTGGTGGAGTCGCCGTTAGGCGATACCCCGTCGCTGCGAAGCAGCGACGGAGGGCGGCTGAAGCCTGCACACCAACACGTATGCCCATGCGATCTGTTTCTGCGCCTACTTGGTCAAGTTTTCCGGCTGATAGATGTCAGCGACCGCACCACTTCGCGAGTTGCCTTCGGCATCGATGTAGTTGGTTCCGGCATTCTCTTCGTCCAAGTTTTTCATGCCACGCTGCATGATCTCGTCGGGCAAGCGGACGTAGCCGACGCGTTCACAAAGACTTGGCGCGTTTTCCAGGAAGTACGACACAAAGGTAGCAACTTCGGCGCGGGGCAACGAGGCGGTGCTGACATAGATAAACAACGGGCGGCTGAACGGTGCGTACGCTCCGCTGGCGATGTTTTCCGGCGTCGGCAAGTAGGCTTTCTCGTCCTTGGGGTTGATGATCTTTGCGGCCTTCAGCTTGTCCTTGCTCTCTTCGTAATACGCCACACCGAAGAATCCGATCGCATAAGGGTTTCCAGCGACACCGTTGACCAGGACGTTGTCGTCTTCGTTCAAATTCATGTCGTTTCGAAGCGCGTCCTCGGATTTTCCGATCACGACTTCGCGGAAATAGTCATACGTCCCGCTGCCGGTTCCCGGGGCAAAGATCTCGATGGTCTCGTTTGGCCAGCTCGGGTCCACATCGCTCCACGTCTTGGCCGCGTCGGGGCCGACAAAGATTTTCTTCAGTTGATCGACCGTCAGGGTATCGACCCAATCATTTTTGGGGTGAATCACGATCGTCAGTCCGTCATAGGCGACGGGGATCTCGATGAATTCGACGCCGTTTTCTTTACAGGCTTCGAATTCGCCCGGTTTGATCGGACGCGATGCGTCGGAAATGTCGGTCTCCTTGTCTTGGAACAGTTTGAATCCGTTGCCAGTGCCTTTCCCGTCGACGCTGACCGTGACGTCGGGATACAGCTTGGCGAATTCCTCTTTGACCGCGTTGGCGATCGGTTGCACCGTACTGCTGCCGTTGATTTTGATCGTGCCGGTCAGGTTCGACGCGGCGACCGCGCCGCTCGATTCGGTCGTCGACGTTTCCGTCTTGCTGCCGCATCCGACCATTCCGACCAGCAGACTCGATACTAACGCAAAACAGCCGATCGCTCGTTTCCGATTCAGGGGCATCGGGCGAGAAGTGATTTGGAGGAACATCCCAGCAAAACTCCGCTAAAGATTGGGGGGGAACCCGTGTCGCGATTCGAAAGCCCGCCGATCCCTGAGGGAGCGGCAGAGCGTGCCCCGAAGTGGGCCATGCGCGGAAAGATAGCAGCGACTGTCGGGATTGACGACCGTCTAGCGGACGCTACCCGTGTGAAGATTAGATGAACATCGACCAGGACAGACGAATTCCCCAGGATTCATCGGGTCACGCTCCGTTTTCCACCTGAATGGCGGGCACAAAACGGTCGATTTTCCACACAATTCTCGTCGCATGTTCACCGGTATTCGGCAATTCATGCCGACCGGAGCAGGGAGGACACTGGCGGTCCCCCTAATCGGCGGACTCGCGGACCTTCTCTAAGATCTCCAACAGCACCGAATCGGTTTGGATGCCCTCGGCTTGGGCTTCGAAGTTCAGCAGAACACGGTGTCGCATCGTCGGTAAATAGACGCGGCGAATGTCTTCGAAACTGACGTTGTAACGTCCGGCCAGGATGGCACGGACTTTGGACGCTAATGCCAGGGTTTGGGCTCCCCGTGGGCTGGCGCCCCAACGCACATATTGATTGGTGGCATCGACCGAATGGGCGCCGTCGGGATGGGTGGCCAGGGTCAGGCGGACCAGGTAGTCGCGGATCGGAGGCGTCAGCACGACGTCCCGCACCATGGTTTGCATGCCGCGAATCTCGGCCCCATCCATCACCTTTTCGATCTGCGGTTTTTCGCCCCGCGTGGTTCGTTCGACGATCGTGTTGAGATCGTCACGGCTGCTGTAGCCGACGACCAACTTGAACAGGAACCGGTCCAGTTGAGCTTCCGGCAGCGGATAGGTGCCTTCTTGTTCGATCGGGTTCTGGGTCGCCAAGACGAAGAACGGCTGTTCCAATTCGTACCGCGCACCGGCGGCCGTGACCGTGCCCTCTTGCATCGTTTCCAGCATCGCGGATTGCGTCTTGGGCGTCGCGCGGTTGATTTCGTCGGCGAGCAGAATCTGGGTGAACACCGGTCCGCGTTGAAATTGAAACTGACGCCGACCATCTTCCGATTCGACGATCATGTTGGTTCCCAGAATATCCGCCGGCATCAAGTCGGGGGTGAATTGGATTCGATTGAAATCCAAATCCAACACCTCGGACAACGTTCGCACCAGCATCGTTTTGCCCAGCCCCGGCACACCTTCGAGCAAGCAGTGGCCGCCACACAGCATCGCCGTCAACACACCCTGGACGATGTCGTCATGCCCCACAATGACGCGGCCGATCATTTCACGAACTTGTTCATAACGCTCGCGAAAGTGGTCGGCTTTCGCTTGGGTCGATTCATCAGCGCTGGTCATAAATCACTCAAGAGGAGAAAAACGTTGGTGGAGTCGTCGCCCGGTCGCGTCAAAGGCCCCGGACGCGTCAGTGGAGCAGTCTAACGAATTCAGCGCGGGTGTGTCCGGCTCCAGCCGCCGTTGACTTGAATCGTTTGGCCGTTGCAAAACGTGTTGTCCGGATCGGCCACGAAACACACCGCGCGGGCCACGTCTTCGGGCGTCCCCCAGCGATTCATCAACGATTGGCGCCGTGCCCTGCCGTCCCAATACGAATCCGTTGTTTCGCCCCACGCCGTTTTGATCCAACCGGGCGCGACCGTGTTGACTCGAATGACCGGGCCGACTTCTTGCGCCAGGCTGTTGGCAAACGCCATCACGGCGGCTTTGACCGGACCGAACATCTGTCCGGCGTCGCCTTCCATGCCCAGGGGCGCTTGGTCCCAACCGATAAACGTCATCGACGGCGGCTGCGCTTCGTTGCCGGAAAGATCTTGGGTCCAGCGCCGGATCACCTGGCGGCTCAGATCGATCGTTGCCAGGACATCGGTTTCGATCAGCCGCTGCAGTTTTTCAGCGAACGATTCGTTTTGAAACTCGCCGGTCAGGACGTCGGCCCCGGCGTTGTTGACCCAAGTGGTCGGCGAGCCGAGAAAGTCCCAGCTCTCGTCGACCAACCGTCGCCGCTGCTGCGATTGGCAGATGTCGGCTTGAACCAGATGGGGCGTCGCGCCGAACGCTTGGACCGCGGCGGCCGTTTCTTCTGCGCCGCGCTGGTTCTTGCGGAAATGAATCACCAATTTTGCCGCGGCGGTTTCACGGTCGGCCGAGCGTGCCGCAGAGCGGTGCGAGCCGTGTTGTCGCGCCAGTCCGATCGCGATCTGGCGACCGATCCCCGACGAAGCACCGGTCACGACAGCTCGGAGGGGGCACGCTTGCATGATTTGGGCGGATCGGACCGGGGATGCTCGAATCGCTTCGATAGGCAAAATTGACGGCGGTGACGGCCCTGTGGAGGGGGTTTGTTCACTGGGCCGTCGGAAGCTAAAAAGTCGCAGTGGCAATTGCTGCCCCTGTCTGTCCGCCACAATGGACGCCAGGACCACGTATTAACGCTAGGCCCTTGTCGTCGCAAGCCCCCGGCGGCTACCCTTTTGGGGCTGCACAAATGCCATAAACTCTTCAAATTGGATCAACGGTGGCCTTCGAGTTACCGTAACGCTTCGGTTGATGCGAAGAATCAATATCACCCGCGTGGTTTTCCATCGGAGTGAACATTGTGCGTTTGAGACGCCGAAAAGTGGAACGACCCGCCGAATGATTCGGTCGCTGACTTGAAACGGTCAGATTGAAACGGTCAGCGCGACCGCTGATTCGATTTGTGAACTTGCCTTCAGGGAACTTGCTTGTATGAACGACTCGAAGATGATCGCCCAGGATGAAGTGAAGAAGCAACTTGGCGAACTGGAGCGGAGCGCTGAAGTCGACATTGATGCTTCAGAAACGAAGGAGTGGCTTTCGTCGCTCGAATATGTGCTCAAGAGCAAAGGTCATGACCGAGTTCGATTTCTGCTCGAAAAACTCCGCGACCGCGCCGCCGAGCAAGGCGTCCAAGCGGCCGCCGACACGACCACGCCGTACCTGAACACGATTCCGGTTCATGACGAGCCGGCGTATCCGGGCAACCGTGATTTGGAACGACGCATCAAATCGATCATCCGCTGGAACGCAATGGCGATGGTTGTCGGAGGCAACAAACGCGGCGGGGGAATCGGCGGTCACATCAGTACCTTCGCCTCCAGCGCGACGCTCTACGAAGTCGCCTTCAATCACTTCTTCAAAGGCCGCGGCGAAGACGGTTACAGCGGTGATTCGGTTTACTTCCAAGGCCACGCGTCGCCGGGGATGTACTCTCGAGCCTTCCTGGAAGGCCGATTGAGCAAAGACAAACTGATCAATTTTCGACGTGAACTGGAACCCGAAGGCGGGCTGAGCAGCTACCCGCACCCCTGGTTGATGCCTGATTTTTGGGAATACCCGACGGTCTCGATGGGGCTGGGACCGATCATGGCGATCTACCAGGCGCGTTTCAATGAATATCTGCGCGATCGCGGGATCAAAGACACCAGCGGTCAAAAGGTCTGGGCGTTCCTCGGTGACGGTGAATGCGACGAACCGGAAACACTCGGCGCGATCGGACTGGCGTCGCGGGAAAAACTGGACAACCTGATCTTCGTCATCAATTGCAATTTGCAACGATTGGACGGACCGGTCCGCGGCAATGGCAAGATCATTCAAGAATTGGAATCGATCTTCCGCGGAGCCGGCTGGAACGTGATCAAGGTCATCTGGGGCAGCGAGTGGGACGAACTGCTGGCCCGCGATACCACCGGCTTGCTGGTCAAGCGGATGGGCGAGGTCGTCGACGGTCAGTACCAGAAGTACACCGGAATGCCGGGCAGCTACATTCGCGAACACTTCTTCGGCAAGTACCCCGAACTGCTCAAGCTGGTCGAAAACTACAGCGACGAAAAGCTGGAAAAAATGCGCCGCGGCGGGCACGATCCCGAGAAAGTCTACGCGGCCTACCAGAAAGCCGTCAGCCTGCAGAATGGAAAGCCGACCGTCGTGCTGGCCAAGACGATCAAGGGCTATGGCTTGGGCGAAGCCGGCGAAGGACGCAACGTCGCGCATAACCAGAAAAAGCTGAACGAAGCCGAGTTGCTGGAATTCCGATCACGGTTCGGGATCCCGATCAGCGACGATGAAGTCGTCAACACGCCGTTCTACAAGCCGCCGGAAAACAGCCACGAAATCAAGTACCTGCACGAGCGGCGGAAGGCTTTGGGCGGTTATCTGCCCTCACGTCCGACCGAGCATCCGACGCTCGAAGTTCCGTCGCTGGCCGACATGCAGAAAACGATCAAGCGGCTGGAAAACAAGAGCATCAGCACGACGTTCGCCGTGGTTCAAACGCTGATCGCCCTGTGCCGCGACAAGAAGATCGGCAAATTCATGGTGCCGATCGTTCCGGATGAATCGCGGACGTTCGGGATGGAAGGGATGTTCACCCAGTTCGGGATCTACGCCCACGCCGGACAGCTGTACGAACCGGTCGACTCGGCGATTCTGCAGAAATACAAAGAGGCCCAGGACGGCCAGATCTTGGAAGAAGGCATCACCGAAGCGGGCTCGATGTCCAGCTTCAATGCCGCCGGAACGGCCTACAGCTGTCACGGTGTCAACATGATTCCGTTCTTCATCTATTACAGCATGTTCGGTTTCCAACGCATCGGCGACCTGATTTGGGCCGCCGCCGACATGCGGGCCAAGGGATTCCTGGTCGGCGGGACGGCCGGACGCACCACGCTCAACGGCGAAGGCCTGCAGCACCAGGACGGGCACAGCTTGCTCAACGCGATCGCCTTCCCGACCGTGCGGTCCTACGATCCCGCGTTCGCCTACGAAGCGGTCGTGATCATCCAGGAAGGCTTGCAGAAGATGTACGCCGAGGGTGAGCAGTGCATTTACTACCTGATGAGCGAGAACGAAGAGTACACGCATCCGGAAATGCCCGAAGGTTGCCGAGAGGGAATCGTCAAAGGCATTTACAAATACCGCAGCCGAGATGTGGACAAGGCGAAAGCGCGTGTTCAGTTGTTCGGCAGCGGAGCGATTCTCAATAGCGTGCTTGCCGCACAAGAGTTGCTGGCCGAAAAATATGGCGTTGCCAGCGACGTTTGGAGTGTGACCAGTTACACGCAACTTCGTCGCGATGCCGCCGCCTGTGATCGCTGGAACATGTTGCACCCCACCGAGACTCCGAAAAAGAGTTACCTGGAAGAGGTGCTCGACGGAGTCGAAGGCCCGTTCATCTCGGCCAGCGACTACGTTCGCGCCTTGGGCGAGCAACTGACGCCTTGGATCCCTGGCGACTACTATGTCTTGGGGACCGACGGCATGGGCCGTAGCGAAACCCGCGAAGCGCTGCGTCGCCACTTTGAAGTCGACAAAGAATCGATCACGATCGCGACGCTCAGCCGACTTCGCAAGGCGGGTGTCTTTTCACCGAACGACGTCAAACAGGCGATCGATGACCTCGGCTATGACGCCGACAAGCCCGACCCGTATTATGCTTAATTGATCGTTTTTGATCTGAATTTATCCTTCGACCGAGCGAGGGCACGATGCCTTCGCGCTAGATCTCTCCTATCGCTGATAATCCATCTATGGCTACTGAAGTTACCCTTCCCGATCTTGGTGACGGCATCGAATCCGGTGACGTATTAGAAGTGTTCGTCTCGGTCGGAGACGTCATCTCCGAAGGCCAAGACATCGTTGAAATGGAAACGGACAAGGCGACCGTCCCGGTGCCATCGTCGGTCAGCGGAAAGGTGTCAAAGATCGCGGTCAGCGAAGGGGACACGGTGCCGATCGGTGGCGTGTTGATCGAAGTCGAAGCCGAATCGGGCGCCGCGGCACCAGCCGCCGAACCCGATCCGGAAACCCCCAAGGCTGAAGCACCCCAAGCAGAATCGCCCCAGGCTGAAACGCCGGAACCACCCGCTCCGGCCGCGGCGGCGCCCGCCCAGGCCGCACCGGCAACTCCCGCTCCCGCACCTGCCGCCGCAGCTCCGCCGGCCCAACCTGCCGCACCCGCACCTGCTGCCACACCCGCCACGTCGGCTGCGACACCGGTCGAGTCGGCCGATTCCGATGGCGAAAGCGGTGTGATACCGGCCGGTCCGGCAGTCCGTCGCTTTGCGCGCGAAGTCGGAGTCGATTTGGCGCGGGTGACGGGAACCGGCGAGGGCGGACGCATCACGCGTGATGACGTGTTGGCGGCCGTTCGTGCCGCCAGCCAATCGGCGGGCCAAGCCACCTCCAGCCAGGCTGTCGCCGCACCACCCGCCACCACCCCTGCGGCGCCTGCCGCCGCCGCCGCGGCACCTGCGGCCGCCTTGGGGTCCGACCGACCCGGCACGCCGGCGATGGATGACTTCGGATCGATTCACGTCGAACGAATGAGCAAGATTCGCAAGACGATCAGTAAACAGATGCATGCCAGCTGGTCGACCGTTCCCAGGGTGACCAATTTTGATGACGCCGACATCACCGAACTGGAACATCTTCGCCAGACCAGCAAGGACGACTACGCCAAGCAAGGTTTGAAATTGACGACGATGCCGTTTTTGATCAAAGCGGTTGCGACGGCCCTGAAGCATCACCCGGCGATCAACGCGACGATCGATCAAGAAAACGAGCAGTTGATCTACAAAGACTACGTGAACATCGGCATCGCCGTGGATACCGACCGCGGTTTGGTCGTCCCGGTGATGAAGGATGCCGACCGGATGAGTGTTCCCGGTGTGACGCGGACACTGGCCGAAATGGCCGGCAAAGTGCGCAGCGGGCAATTTGCCGTCAACGACCTCCGCGGCGGATCGTTTACGATCAGTAACTTGGGTGCGATCGGTGGGCAGTACTCCACGCCGATCATCAACGTCCCGGAAGTCGCGATTCTGCTGGTCGGCCGCAGCCGCAAACTGCCCGTCGTGATGCCCGACGATTCGATCCAGCCGAGATTGATGATGCCGCTTTCGCTTTCCTACGACCATCGCCTGGTCGACGGCGGCACCGCAGCACGGTTCCTCAATGACGTGATCGGCCTGTTGGAAGCTCCCAGTCGACTGCTGCTGGCATTCTGATCTTCATTTTCGATCCCGTTGGTGACATTTGGGGGAACGATAGGTCCCTAGTGGTTTAGTACTTCATCCACCCTGCCCAAGACGATGGGCGGGCATCGGACGCTGCGGGGTTTTGCGAGCCGTGCCGACTAGAGCGGCAGTGGCCAGCGCGAAACCGCGGTTTCCGGCAGGATGTTGACCGGTGATTGAGCACGTCTGATAGACTATTCTGTTCTAAGGTCGTGTCGTGGCGCCGTCGGGCTTCTCTGTGTGCGCCCCGAGGTGTCGTTTGCCCACCACTATCCCATCAAGTTTCCAGCTTTTCTTTCGGAGATTGTCGTTGATGACCAACGTGTATGGCCCGCTCCAGGTACTTGGGCTCCCCAGCCGATCCAGTGTTGTTGTCAAGGCCGCGATGTTGATCGTCACGGTCCTGTTTTGCGTCTCGGGGCCGGTTGGAATGGCGGTGGCTCAAGACGAGGCAATGGATGAATTCGCCGACATCGCCGGTCCCGGCGAAGAGGCTGCGGCGCCGGCCGCTGATCCCGCCGGCGGCGGAGGCGACATCGGGGATGGAGCCGCGGCCGGGGGCGGAGCCGGAGGTGGGGATGCATCGCCGCCCCCATCGGATTCGCTGCTGACCTGGGTGCTCGATTCACTCGGCTACACGTATTTGATCATCTTCCTACTGCTGTCGGTCACACTGGTTTCGCTGTTTGTGATGAACATGCTGGCCGCCCGCCGCGAGACGCTGTGCCCGAACGAACTGATCGAAAGCTTTGAAGAGAAACTCAACGCGAAACAGTTTCAGGAAGCCTACGACATGGCGCGCACCGACGAATCGGTTCTCGGCCAAGTCCTCTCCGCCGGCCTGGCGAAGATCTCGCGGGGCTACAACAAAGCGATCGAAGGGATGCAGGAAGTCGGCGAAGAAGAGAGCATGAAGCTCGAGCATCGATTGAGCTACATGGCACTGATCGGAAACCTGAGCCCGATGATCGGCCTGTTCGGTACGGTTCAAGGGATGATCGCATCGTTCCGCGTGATTGCCACCAGCCCGCAAACACCCAAACCGGCTCAGCTTGCCGAAGGGATTTCGACCGCGCTGTTCACCACCCTGGTTGGCTTGGCCGTCGCCATCCCCGCGATCGCGGCCTACAACATCTTGCGAAACCGCGTCGCCCGATTGCTGTTGGAAGTCGGGGTGCAGAGCGAAAACTTGATGAGCCGTTTTGAAGACATTCAACCGGGAGGCGGCGCCCAGTGAAGGTCAAGTCCAAGAAGCCGAACCTGGCCGAAGGCGATTTGACTCCGATGATTGACATGACGTTTCAGTTGATCGCGTTCTTCATGGTGCTGATCAACTTTTCGCAAACCGAGTCAAACGAACGGGTCGTGTTGCCGAGCAGCCAGTTGGTCAAGCCGCCGGAAAAGCCGCTGGAGTTTCCCATCATCCTGCACGTCGCAAAAGACGGCGAGATCATTCTTGGCGGTGACAGCTACACGACCGAAACGCTCAGCACCGGACTGCGCCGTGAACTGGCGGTTTTGAGAGCCGAAAAGAAATCACCCAAGGACGCCAACGTGATCATTCGTGGTCACCAAGACGTCGCGGCCGGCCAAGTTCAAGAGATCATCCGCGTCGCTCAAGATCAGCAACTTGAGCAATTCGCGCTGCGTGCCAAGGAGGATCGATCATGAAAATGCGGCATGAGGTCGAGCACGAAAAGAACGAGTTGAACATGACCAGCATGATCGACATCGTTTTTCTGCTGCTCGTTTTCTTTGTGATGACGTTCAAAATCGTCGAAATGGAAGGCGACTTCACCGTCCGGATGCCCTTGGCCGGAGACAGCAACGCTACCTCCGACGTCACGGACCTGCCACTGAAACTGCGGCTGCGGGCTGACAACGATGGCAAATTGACATCGATGTCGCTGAACGAAATCAACCTCGGCACCGATTTCACCAAGCTCCGCGCCAACGTGATCGGCTTGGTCGGAACCGACGAACCGGCCGAAGATGACGACGGCCCCGAGATCGAAATCGATACCGATTACAACCTTCGCTATGCCTACGTGATCCAAGCGATCACGTCGGTCAGTGGCTACCGAGACGACACCGACCAAGTCGTCAAATTGATCGAAAAAATCAAGTTCGCCAAGCCACGACGCTAGTTTTTCGTAGTGGACGAGGTTACGAGTCCCTCGTGATAGGACTCGTAACCTCGTCCACTACGCCTAGAATTGCCCGAGTGTTGCTAAGCAACGAGCGGGCAATGGCTGTCTCCGGTAGTTGCTAGACGGCCGGCTTGGAGACAGAGGAACGGCAGAATGATGGGAAGGCAGAATGATGGCGTAGCCCGTGATTCTGGATCCGCGGACTCAATGGACAGCACATCATTTTACCCCGTATTATTCTGCCAATTCAAATCATCCTGTCATCCCGCCACCTAGGACACGTTCGCGACGAGTGTCTGGCCCGCATTGCATTGCCGTCGGACGCGGGTTTAGATCGATAATCGGAGTCGTGAGAGAGTGGGTGTACAGTGTGGATCGCGACTGGTGGCGAGCAGCGATTCCGCTCGATCCATCAACTCCGATTCGTCATTGCTGCTGCCGGTGGTGTCGGTGGCCCGGAAATCACCGTGGCAATGTCCGCAAGTCATGCTTTTTCCGAGACAGTGGATGGGGATCAAGCTTTTGCGTCCACAAATCGGACAAGTCTTGCAGAACTTCAGTTGAGGCATGCGATCACTCCGTTGTTTAAAGAACATCGCTGAACGAGACGTCGCTGGAATTCGCGACGCGTCGGGCAGCGCAGACCCGAGACAAAAAGCGAGACACGTTCGGAGACAGACGAGTTCGGTCGATCACTTAGGGACGACCACTCGCAAGCGGTTATCGACCGGTGCTGTCGCGTCGACCTTTCGTACAATTTCCTGTGCGACTTGTTTCAGGTAATACGATGTCACTCGCCCTGACAGCACGATTCGCCCGTCGCAGTAATCACAGGCGACATTGGCGAGTTGGGTATGACCACTTTCGCCGAGCGTCCGCAACAAGGTCTGCTCAAGTTCTTCCTGTTGCGTTTGTTTGAAGTCACTCTCTAGCACCGTTGGTTTCTGCTCCTTCATAAGTGGCGCGCATAACATCATCATCTCCTTGCGTGAATGAGTCGTTACCGCAGCGAAGCCGATTCGACAGCAATGCCGGTCATGCTGTTGGGCAAAACGGTTGCCCATTCTGCTACGGCCAGTTGATGAACTCTCCAGGGACTACAATTTCCCAAGGTGCCCGGATCATCAGGCGCAAGAATCTTTCTTTGATGAGAGAATCACGATTGGTCGCCAACCGCGATTGGGCCGATTCTAGAGCATGCCCAGTCGCCGTCAACTGAAGAGACTTTCACTATCGTCGAATTCAACTAAATCGTGACAGCCGCAATCAGTCGTCCCAGAGCCGCTCGCGAGCCGACGCAGGAGACCGTAGGCTCGCGCCCGGCCGCTAACAAATCGAGCACTCCGTTTGTTTTCGAATGAGAGCGACTGCGAGTCCAGCATCCCGGAGGGATGGCAGTTCACGAAGTCGCTTCGGTTTTTTTCGGCAACACCCAGTCGGGTCGGATGAAGTGACAGGTGTATCCGCCTGGATTGCGAACCAGGTAATCTTGGTGTTCCGGTTCGGCTTCCCAGAAGTCACCGGCGGGTTCGACTTCTGTGACGACCTCGCCCGGCCAAATCCCCGACGCGTTGACTTCTTGGATCGTTTCCAAGGCCGTGCGTTGTTGTTCGTCGTTGGTGAAGTAAATCGCCGAGCGATAGGACATGCCGCGGTCGTTGCCTTGCCGGTTCAACGTGGTCGGGTCATGGACCTGGAAAAAAAATTCCAGAAGCTTTCGGAAACTCGTTTCGCTGGGGTCGAAAACCACTTCGATTGCTTCGGCATGTGTGCCGTGGTTTCGGTAGGTCGCGTTTTCGACGTCCCCGCCGGTGTAGCCGCATCGCGTCGACACGACCCCGGGTTGCTTGCGAAATAGATCTTCCATGCCCCAAAAGCACCCGCCCGCTAAAACTGCTCGTTCTGTCATCGTCATGGCTCCCTTTTTATTGGACGCCAATAAGCGTCCGATTGATCACATCTTGGTCTCTGCGTCGGTCCTGACGCCGAAGCCAATGCCTGTTGGTCGATTATATCGAGCAAGAACAGTGCCTATGGGACCAAAATCGGGTATTGGAGAACCGCTACCGGGTGGTAAAATCGGGGTATGAATACTCCCGCCTCCCCGTGCGTCCGCATGGGTTTGTTGCTGGCTATTAGCTTGGCAGCCGCTGCTAAGTTGATCGCCGTCGATCCGATCCTGCCGACTGACGCTCCGCACGCCGCGCGAACCGAATTCGTTCAGCAATACTGCCTGGATTGTCACGATGGGTACACGCAAGAAGGCGACCTAAATCTGGCAGAACTGGAGTTTCAGCCCGCCGATGCGTCCAATCTGCGACGCTGGGTGACGATCTTTGACCGGGTTCATTCCGGCGAGATGCCTCCCCAAGACGCAGGGCTCCCCGACCAGCAGCCGCGGGAAGATTTTTTGGCCGCCATCGCCGCGCCGATTCATGAAACGCTACAGCAACAGACGCGGACGCTGGGACGGGTGCGTTCGCGGCGGCTGAATCGAATCGAATACGAAAACACCATGCAGGACTTGCTCGGCATCGACATTCCGCTGCAAGAGTTTCTCCCCGAGGACACGTATCACCAAGGTTTTGCCACCGTCGCTCAGGCGCAACAGATCTCACTCCATTTGATGGAGAAGTACCTCGATGCCGCCGACGCGTCGCTCGACGAAGCATTCCGCCGTGCCTTGGACGGGGATGCCAAGCCGTTTCGCCACACGTACACCAGTGCGGAACTGGGGCGTCAAGTCGGACAACGCGACCCGTGGCATGTCGGCGACAAAACGATTGCCTGGTCGGCCACCCAGATCTACCACGGACGTGTTCCGGAGACGGAAGTCCGCCGCACCGGATGGTATCGCATCACGCTTCATGATGCTCACGCGGTGAACATCCAACCGGGCGAAGGTGTCTGGTGCACCGTCCGCACCGGCGTCGGCTTTGCCCACGCGCCGATGATGTACTTGGCCGGTATCTTTCGTGCCGATGAACAGCCCCGCGACCAAACCTTCGAGGCGTGGATCCGCAAGGGGCATTTGATCGAGGCCCGCCCCTCGGACCATACGATCCAGCGCGTGCGTGGCACGGGGCTGAACAATTACCGAGGCAGCGCCCGCGACAAACGCCCGCTGCCCACGGTACCGGGACTAGCGTATTCATCGATCACGATGGAATCGATTCACAAGGCACCCCCGCGCGAACAAGTCGCCCAATTGCTGTTCGGCGAGACACCGATCGATCGCAAGTTGTCGCGTGACGAGATCGCTGCGTTGATGAAGCGGTTCGCGACGCGGGCCTTTCGTCGTCCACTGACCGATCAAGCGATGGCGCCCTACCTGGAGTTGGTCGACGAGGACTTGGCGGCGGAGATCGGGCCTCGGGAAGCACTGAAACGCGGCTACCGCACGATCCTTTGTTCGCCCCGTTTCCTGTTTCTTACCGAAACACCCGGCGAACTCGATGACCATGCGGTTGCGTCGCGATTGAGTTATTTCTTGTGGTCGACGATGCCCGACCAGACGCTAATGGCGGCGGCCGATGCCGGTGAATTGACCCACCCGGAAACTCGTCGTCATCATGTCCAACGCATGCTCAACGACGACCGTGCCAGGGCCTTGGTCGACGCGTTGGCCGATCAGTGGCTGAACCTTCGCGAGATCGATTTCACATCACCCGACGCGGGACTGTATCCAGAATTTGACGAGACGCTTCAACAGTCGATGATCGACGAGACCCGCGCGTTTCTGGCAAAATTGATTCGCGAAGATCTGCCTGCGGCAAACATCGTCGATTCCGATTTCGCGATGCTGAACGAGCGTTTGGCGAAACACTACGACATTTCAGGGGTTCATCATCAGAATGTCCAGGCGGTGTCGTTATCGCCCGAACACCATCGTGGCGGATTGATCACGCAAGGCTCGATTTTGAAAGTCACCGCCAACGGCACCACCACTTCGCCGGTGATCCGCGGCGCGTTCATCAATGAACGCATCCTCGGCGTCGAAATTCCTCCTCCGCCGGACAATGTCCCGGCGATCGAGCCCGACATTCGCGGCGCGGTTTCGATCCGCGATCAGCTCGCCAAGCACAGCGACCAAACGTCCTGCGCCGCCTGCCACGTCAAGATCGATCCGCCGGGCTTCGCGCTGGAAAACTACGATGTGATCGGTGGTTGGAGGACGCGGTATCGTAACTCCAAAGCCGCCCGGAAAGGATTGCCGGTCGATCCGCATCATCAAACCGCCAAGGGCGAAGCGTTCGACGACATCGAGCAATTCAAGCAAATTGTGTTGCAAGACCCCGAACAGATCGCACGAAATTTCACGCATCAGTTGGTCACCTATTCGACCGGCGCGCCGGTTTCGTTTAACGACCGACGGGTGATCGAAGCCATCCTTGATCAAACCCAACCCCAACGATACGGCATCCGCTCGCTGATCCATGCGGTCGTCGACAGCCCGATCTTTCTCAACAAGTAGGCACGTCATGAAGTTCACCAATACAAAACTCGATCGACGCACGGTTCTGCGAGGCTCGGGACTGGCCGTCGGGTTGCCGTTCCTGGACGCGATGGTGCCGGCGATTGCGAGTGCCGCCGAAACCGAAGCCCCGCGTCGCTTCGTCAGCTTCAGCCTCGGACTCGGCTTGCACGGTCCGAACCTGTTCCCGAAACAGTCCGGGTTCAACTACACGCCGTCACCGTATCTGGCGGAGATCGCTGACATTCTGCCCGAGATGACGGTGTGCTCCGGCGTGTCTCACCCGCAGGTCGCCGGCGGACACCGCGCCGAAGGCACGATTCTGACTGCTGCTCCGCTGAGTCGATCGGATGCGAATTTTCGCAATTCGGTGTCGCTGGACCAATTGATGGCCAAGCACTTGGGAGACCAAACACGGTTCCCCTCATTGGTGCTCAACGCCTCGGGTGACAATTCGAGTCCCTCGTACACTGAAAATGGCGCGATGATTCCGCCGGAAATGTCGCCGTTGCGGTTGTTCGAGCAACTGTTTGTCGCCGACGCCCCGGCGGTTCGCAAACAAGATTCGGCGCGGATGCGACACGGTCGCCGGGTCATGGATCTGGTCGCCGAAGAAGCGAGGTCGTTGCAACGGACGCTGGGGGCCGGCGATCGCGACAAACTGGACAACTACTTTACGGCGGTCAACGAGTTAGAAAAACGACTCGCCGCCAACCAAGCTTGGATCAATCGCCCGAAACCACAAGTCAGCAAACCCGAATCGCTCGCCCAATCCGTTTCTGATGGGATCGAAAAACAGCGGGCGATGTTCGACGTGATGGCGTTGGCGCTGCAAACCGATTCCACGCGTTTCATCACGTTGCACTTGGGCAATGGCGGCAAAGTCGAACTCGACGGGGTCACCGAGGCGCACCATGCGCTCAGCCACCACGGCCAAGACGAGGAAAAGCTGCGGCAGCTCGCGATTCTGGAAAATGCGCTGCTCGCCGAGTGGGCCGATTTCGTCCGAAAGCTCAAGACGGTCCAGGAATCGTCCGGCACGCTGCTGGATCAGACGATGGTGTTGTTGACATCCAACCTGGGCAACGCGTCCAGTCACGACAACAAGAACATGCCCGTGCTGTTCGCCGGCGGCGGGTTCAAGCACGGCCAGCACCTGGCGTTCGACACCAAGAAAATTACCCCTTGCCCAATCTGTTTCTGTCTGCGTTGCACCGATTGGAATTGCACCACGACCGTTTCTCGACCAGCACCAGCACGATGACGGGACTGGAACTGGCCTGAAATCGCGTGGGACGTCGATTCTTTTAGTGGAGGATTTGGCAATCGATTTAGATTCTCTCCTTCTGGGAGAGACGGCGTTTGCGCAGAAGTCGTAGGGCATGCTGTGCATGACGGGTGTCTAAGTGGCGATCGGTCAAACGCAATCGCACGATCAGTTCGCTCAAGACATTTGGCGTGACCGCCTTCCGAGCGACGACCGGCGTTCCGACGAAATCAATCACCGGATTGCGTGATGCATTGTGCTCCGATGCGGTTTATCCCCTACGATCGATGGGACCCACTCGATGACACCACGCCAAATCGTAGCGAGCTATCTACTCATCCAGGCAATCGGAACGGCCGCTTGGTGGGCGTGGTTGTTGTACGATCCGGAGTCCACCAAGTGGTTCCAACCTGCCGCGTGGCCCGTCGAAGCATTGCTCGGCTTCTGGCTCGGCGATTTTCTTCTGCTGGTCGGCGGATCGGTTGCCACTGCCGTCGCGGTCTTGCGAGCACTGCCGTGGGCAGCGGTCGCAATTTGGAGTCTGACCGCGGCGGTTTGGTATCCGACGCTGTATTGCATTGGCGTCAGTGTCATGACCGATCAAGCTTGGATCGCGTCGGCGATGATGGTAACCATGGCCGGACTGACGTTGGCGATGGCCACGATCTACGGAACAGTCAGCCAGTCACCCTCAACCATCCGCGTCATCTCCCTGACCAGGACAGCGGCGCTCGGCTGGACGGTCGCTCAAGTGGTGATCTTTTGGGGCATTTTTCTGTGGATCATTCCGGCGGCTATTGTCGAATTCGAGCAACGTTTGTACTGGTCCCACTTTTCCCATAGCGGCCAGACGGTGATGTCGCTGGTGGTCTTTACGGCAGCGTCTGTGTTGGGGCTGTGGAGCGGGATCACCATGGCGACGGTGGGCGATGGAACGCCGCTTCCGACCGCAACGGCTCCCAAACTGGTGGTTTCCGGGCCCTATCGCTACGTTCGAAATCCGATGGCACTGGCGGGAGTGTTGCAAGGTATCGCGGTCGGTTGGTTGCTCGGCAGTCGCTGCGTTGTCGGTTACGCGATTGCCGGCGCCGTGGCCTGGCACTTGTTTATCCGCCCGATCGAAGAAGCCGATCTCAAAAAACGACTCGGCGATGACTACCGAAAGTATCAAAATCGGGTCCGCGTGTGGTTGCCAACCTTCTCCACAAAACGCGAATCGAATCAGAATCGGCATGAATCCTTGCGAATTGACGATGACGAGCCTGGCATCGGCTGACGGTCGCCGTCGAGAGTGAATATGATGTGCGTCCCTCCGCTTCCCACCTTCACGCTTCACTGATTCACACGCAATGAAGAACCCCGCCCATTTCCGTCTGATCGTCGCCGAGTCGCTATGAAAGCAGAGACACTCACACGAAAGAGACCTCTTGGTAAACGGTTCTGGTGGCCATCTGTTTTCGCCCTTGCAATTGTCATCCCCGGCGCTGCGCGAACCGAGGAACAGACGCCCAAGACGGCAGACGCGGATTCGATCGGCGCACCGATGGTCAGCGGTTTTGATCGATTCGCGCGGCATGATGAACTCTCTCCGACACTGGCCGGGGCACTGTTGATCAGCGAATTGAGTTGTGTCAGTTGCCATGCCAGCGACGATCATTGGCTGCAACCCAAACGCGGTCCGCGGCTGACCGGTGCCGGTAATCGGCTGCAACCGCAGTGGCTGAAACAGTATCTGGCCGATCCCGCGGCGATGAAACCTGAAACGACCATGCCGCACGTGTTGTCGCAGCTTCCAGAATCGGAACGCGGCGAAGCGATCGACGCACTGGTCGCATTCCTGGGCGCTCAACAACAACCGTTTGCCGTGATCAAAGCCGGTGGAGCGTTGCCCGTGGTCCACGAGTTTTGGAAACGGGGCGACGCTGATCGTGGCAGCAAGCTGTATCACTCGGTCGGTTGCGTGGCCTGCCATGCCCCCGACCCGAACTACGAGACGGTCGAATCCAAACCTTCGGCGATCGACGAGTTGATCGAACAACTCGATCCCGAAGAGATCGCGGATCTGGGTTTGGCCAGCGAAGCACGGCGAGTGGATTCGGTGCCGCATGGTGATCTGGTCAGCAAGTACTCGCTGCGTTCGTTGACGATGATGCTGCTGGATCCGAACAAGACACGCCCCAGTGCGCGGATGCCCTCGCTGCGACTCGCACCGCTCGAAGCAGCAGACATCGCCGCCCATCTGCTTCGTAACCAAACGGCGAAACAGATCGACATGCAGCCAAACCGTGCGTCGCAAACCATGGTGGAAAAAGGACGTGGGCTGTTCGTCGAACTGCGTTGTGCGTCTTGCCATGATGCATCCGATGTTTTGACCGGAGAATCGTCCGGTGCGGTGACCGCTGCGGCGGCAAAGCCCCTGTCACAACTGAATGCCGTCGCCGGATCAAGTTGTATTGAGAACCCCGACGACGAGATGCCACGATATGCGTTGGACGACGAACAACGTCGTGCAATCAGCGTGCGCCTGACTGACGGACATTCGGAAAACCGCACCGTCGCCGATGAGGTTGATTTCCGGATGCTGCAACTGAATTGTTATGGTTGTCACCGACGCGACGAACGGGGTGGAGTCGGACGTTTTCGCAAAGCCTACTTCGAAACCGTCGGCCACGTGGATTTGGGTGACGAAGGTCGGTTGCCGCCGACGCTTGGCGGAGTGGGCCGGAAACTGCTGCCCAAAGCGCTGGCGGCCGTCTTTCATCCCAAGACCGTCCCCCATCGTCCCTTCATGACCGCCCGCATGCCGTCCTATTCCGCTGATACGGTTGATCCGCTGGTCCGTGGATTTCAAGAAGCCGATCGAGTGGACCAATCTGACGCGGTTGACATTCTGCCGCCGCAAAAGGAGATGGCTGATGCCGGACGCGACCTGGTCAACACCGGCTGTGTCGGTTGCCATGCGTTCCGCGGCGAGAGTTTGCCCGGTGTCGTCGGGATCGATTTGGCGGGCACCACCAACCGCATCGATTCAAAGTGGTTCTACGAATTCGTGCTCAATCCCAGCGCGGTCAAAAAGCGGACGCGGATGCCCACCTTTTTCCCCGACGGAAAGAGCAATCGGCCGGAGTTGCTCGACGGCGACGTCCGGCAACAGATCTCAGCGATTTGGGCGTATTTGAAAGACCTGGACCGGGAACCACTACCGGAAAAAATTGAGACGGTGCGTTCGGCGAACTACGAACTCGCGCCGACCGGAAAACCGATCGTGCTGCGAACGTTCATGGAACAAGCGGGAACGCACGCCATCGCGGTCGGCTTTCCGCAGGGCGTCCATTTTGCATTCGATGCCGAGCAGATGCGGTTGACGACCGGATGGAAGCAGCGTTTCCTGGACGCCCGTGGCACCTGGTTCGAACGTTTCACCCCGCCGGCGGATCCCTTGGGCGACGCCCAAGTCACAATGCCGCCCGGTTCGGTGGTGATCGTCGATGAAAATGCCGACTACCGATTCCGCGGCTATCGGCTGGATGCTGCCGGCGTGCCGACGTTTCTGTACGACCTCGCGGGTTGGTCGATCGAAGACCGCATCGAGGCAACCGAATCGGGAACGCTCAGGCGTTCGGTGACAGTCAAATCCATCGGGACGGTTCGCGGCGACGCCACGGACCAGAAACTACACCTGGTAGCTCATGCGGCCGAGCGACTGCAACCGCAAGGCGAATTGGCCGTTACCGATCAACAGGGTTTGACCGTGACCCTGCCGGACGATCTCGCGCGAACCGGTTCATTGCGTCGGTCCGGTGACGTCGACCAGTGGCTGATCCCCTTGGACGCGCATGACAGGAACACCGCCATTTTGGAGTATCGTTGGTGATTCGAATTTTGATCTTGGCGTTCACGACGCTCACGTTCCCGCTGTCGATGGTGCGGGGCGGTGAAGAAGAGTATTACCGATTGATAGATGTGTCGGTCGCCAAAGCGGCGACGGACTCGCGATCCAAAAACTGGAAACCCGCGCCCGATGGATTGGCATTGGAAGTCGGCGGGCTGGCGTTGCTGGACGATTCGCGGCTGGCCGTCGCGATTCGGAAGGGGGAGGTTTGGATTTTGGACGGTGTCTATGACGACCCGCCCAACAACGTGTCCTTCAAGCGATTCGCCACCGCGCTGCACGAACCGCTCGGACTGCTGTATCACAACGGCGACTTGTACACGGCACAGCGGAGCGAGTTGACGCGGCTTCGCGACGTCGATGGAGACGACGTCGCGGATGAGTATCTAACCGCGGCAAAAGGCTGGGGCGTGACCGGACACTATCATGAATACGCGTACGGCCCCAAGCTGGACGGCGATGGCAATCTGTGGGTCACACTGAACATCGGATTGGGACTCAAAGACGATCAACTGAAACGTATTGTGCCGAACGCCGCACTGGGTTATCGACAAGGCCGGTGGCGCGGCTGGGGCATGAAGCTGACCCCGGCTGGCGAGCTGGTGCCGGTTTGTGCCGGGATGCGATCGCCATCCGGGTTGGGGGCCAATGCCGCAGGCGACATGTTCTACACCGATCAACAGGGCAATTGGGTGGCCACCAATTCGCTGCATCACATGCGGCCGGGCGTCTTCTTTCATCACGCCGAAGCGCTCGCGTCGATGAACGAGCCCGGGTCGACGATCGACGACGTCGAGAAGGTGCCCAGTGGTCTGCCGCTGCCAAAGGCGTTGCAACAATTCAAACAACTTCGTCCTCCCGCGGTTTGGTTCCCCTACAAAAAGATGGGGCAATCGGCGACCGACATCATGCTGGACCAAAGCGGTGGAAAGTTCGGGCCGTTTGCCGGTCAACTCTTTGTCGGCGAATTCACGCAGGCGGGCATCAACCGTGTGTTCCTGGAAAAGGTCGATGGCGAGTACCAGGGCGCTTGCTTCCCGTTTCGACTCGGGTTCGCTTCCGCGGTCCTGCGGATGATCCAGGGGAGTGATGGCAGCGTGTTTGTGGGGTTGACCAATCGAGGTTGGAGCAGCTTGGGACGGGCCAGTTACGGATTGCAGCGACTGGTCTGGACGGGAAAGACGCCGTTTGAAATCAAGGAGATGCGCGCCCAACCGGATGGATTCGAACTCACCTTCACCCGACCGGTCAATCCGGAGTCGGCCGGCGATGTCAATTCCTATCGCATGACCAGTTACACCTACCTGTACCATGCAACTTATGGCAGCGACGAGATCCAAACCAAGACACCAAGCATCGTGGCCGCCGAGGTTTCGGAGGATCGCAAACGTGTGCGTCTGAGAGTCGACGGGTTGCGTCCCCACTTCGTTCACGAGCTGAACGCCGACGGCGTCCGCAACGAATCGGGGCAACCGCTGCTGCATCCCGAAGCGTACTACACGTTGAATCGAATCCCGGCGAGAGAGTGAAATCGCCGGCGCTCGTCTTCACTAACGAACGAAGTTTATATCTTATTAGCGGAACGGCGCGAGCCGTCCGGTAACGCCGTCTATCGGCGACGCGAAAGACCGGAGGGCTTGCGCCCTGCCGCTCAATCGAGATTTAACGCCGACCGGACGCTCGCGCGAACCGGCTGGTGGCAAACGAGTATCAGCCGTTTGGCGCGAGCCTACGGGCCCTGCGTTTGTCAAAACCTTGTCGATTGAGCGGTATTGGGCGCACGGCATGACCCCGACGGGGTCCAAGCCAGTAGCCGGAGGTGAGCGAAGCGACACCTCCGGACATCCGGTCCCCCGTCAGACGCGACCCCGAAGGGTGTCGAAGCAAATGACGTCGGCGCCCTCGGACCCGGCCGACCCACACGCTCAAGCTCACCGATCGACTCGTTTACGAACGCAGACTGCCGCACCGCCGCCGGATTGATTCGCTGCGACCCCGTACGGGGTCGAGGGGATTCTGGGACGTGCTACCCGGAGGTGGCGCTGCGCTGACCTCCGGCTACTCGCTGGCATCCCTCCGGGATACTCGGTTCGCTGCCGCTCTCCTTTGACACCTAACGGAGTGATGCTTGTTAGCGGCAGGGCTCGCGCCCTGCCGCTATCAATGGAACGAAGCGCATCGTATCGCGACGGCGCAAGCCCTCCGGTGACGCGGTCTATCGCTCGTCGGGTCTCATCCCTTCTTTCTCGGCTTGCTTGCCGGACCATCGTCGGCTGCCGATCGCGAGCAGGCTGGCGATGATGGCGGCGCCGGGGTAGGCGATTCCGGAGACGCGAATCGGATGCGTCTGGCCGTTCGTTTGCACAGGCGGTGGTTGCTCGGTGGCGATGGAGTCGGCGAATTCACTCGCGATGACGGCCAGGATGGCGCCACGGATGTCGCTCGCCGGGTCGGGACTGAGATCCGTGTCCACGCCCGCAATCAAGCCGACGCTGCGGTGCATGCCGACGGTCGCATCCAAGACGACGTCGACCACCGAAGCGTTGATGTCGAGCATCACCGACGGCAGATCATGCTCAAAGACGATACCTTCAATCAATCCGCTTGACTCGCCAAACCAACCATCGATCGCGTGATCGTAGACCGACCGCTCCAGATCAGGACGATCATCATTGCCTCCCTCGGCGACCTCACGAAGTCGTTCCAAAGCATCACCGCCAAGTTCCCATCGCTCGTCGTCGGTTGAATCATCGGCAAGGTCATCGGACGCCTGAAAATGATGATGCCGCAACGGAAGGGTTTCGACGGTGCCGGTGAGATCGGATTCACTATCGACGGCAATCGGCTCCGGCATTTCCTCCACCAATGACGCACCAAAAAACGCTTCTCTGGCGGCCGTGGTTTCCGGGATCGGGTTGACGGGGACGGTGTCGCTCGAAATTGCCTGAGCCTGCTCACGGACTCTGGAATTCGGCTTGACGACTTCGTCTTGGGTTGCGGCGCTGGTCGATGTCGGTGCGGAAACCAGCGTCTCGGTCGTTGCCTCGGTCGGTGTCTCCGTCCCGGTCGCCGACGCGTCGAGCCCGATTTCGGGGCGCGACGTGGTGCTGCCGCCCCTGTCGCTTGTGGATGAACCCGACTGCGACGACGAGGGGACAGCGATCAGGCTGATGATCGTCGAGGGGGACGACGCCCGCGGCTGGACGAACCCCAGGCGCTGTGCCTGGGCCAAACCCTGTTGGCCAGGAAGCTGTCCATGGTTTGACGGACCGCCTGCACGGACCGGGGCATGTCGCTCGCCCAACAGTCGATCCGATTGCGTGTGTTGCGAATGACTGTCGTGATGCGACGCTCCGGCAACGATTGCGGCTCGATCGCCAGCGCCGACGCGATCTCCCCCGTCGACGCGCCCCAACACCGTGTGCTCGCGGGGTGTGACTTGGAACAGAAATCCGCCTGTCAGCATGCAACGCGATTCCAATCGTTCCAACAACAGTGATCGGGACTCTTCTGGACTGCTCATGATGTTGCCCTCCCCAGGTCTGCGGGCACTGCTGCGACGGTGCGATAATTGCGCTGATGTTTTTTCAGGTAGTCCTGGAAACGTGCCACTTCGGGGGCCAACCGGACCGCGGTGGATTGCCGCTCGATGGCTTCATGATAGGCTCGGGCGGCGGCCTCGCGATCACCGAGTTGTTGGTGCAGGAAACCGAGGTTATTCAGCACACCACCGAGCATGCTTTGCGTTTCGGCGTCATCGCGAAACCGATCCGCGAGCGGACGTCCGAGCGAGAGCGCCTGGTCAAACGCGGCGAGTGCGGCGGTCCGTTGGTCGGACTTGGTCAGTGCCAGACCCAGGTGGTTGTAGCTGAGCACCAAATCGCGGCGATAGGTTGCTTGTTCGGGCCATCGGATGAGCAATTCGGTGCCGATTTCGATGGCTCGATTGAACGTGTCGATCGCCGCGGCGTTCTGCTGTGCTGCCGAGTGAGCCGCTCCGAGCGTGTTGAGCGTGACAATCGTCTGCGTCGCCAGTTTCGCGTTCCCACGATCGGCCTGGAGGGCGTCGAGTTGCCCCACGAGTGCTTTCCGCGCGTACTCGACCGCACGCTCCGGTGACGTCGTGGTCAGCAAGCCGCTGAGATTGGTTCGGACCGTGGCGAGCTGTTGTTGGCTCACCAAGCTTGTCGGCTGACCGTTCTCTGTAAGAAGACGGATCGCTTCCAGATAGGTTTCTTCGGCGTTTTCCTTGGCTTCGGTTTGGTTCAGCAGCAAGCCCAAGTTGTTCAGACTGGTCGCCAAGGCCAGCCTGGCGATTTGATTTTGCTCGCTGGCCGCTCGCCGCACGATGCGTTTTTGTGTCACGATGGCGCGGGCGAAGTATCGCGCTGCGTCTTCGAGCTTGCCGCCACGGACAAATGCCTGGGCCAGGTTGTTTTGACTGGTTGACCAATCGAGCAAGGTCGCGTCGCTCGCCGTCGGCTGAGCGGCAAGCTGGGCATAGAGCGATTCGCTGCGGGCGAGGGACTCGATCGCCTTGTCGTTTTCGCCGAGTTCGGACTGCAAGGAACCCGTTTTTCCCAGCGTCACCGCCAGGTCTTCGCGCAGTTCCGGATCGTCTTTGGCTGCCGCGGCAAATCGCTGGTAGTAATCCAACGTAACAACTAAGAACTGACGTCTGACGGAGTCCGCGGCGGGGATGTCGGAGAGCTGTTCGGCCATCTGTGAACCGAGTCGGTCGAGGACATCACGGGCGAGCGCCTCGCCACGTGTGGCGCGCAGGGCGCTGTCATCGGAGGCCTTTTTTGCGGCAGCCAGTTTCGCCGTCGCGATCGCCGATCCCAGGAAACCCAGCATGACGACCAACGCCCCGGTCATCACCACGTTGCGATGTTTGGCGGCCAGACGAGCAATGTGGTCGGCGATCGAGGGAGGCCGAGCGAGGGTCGGTCGGCCTTCCAACACGCGAGTCAAGTCGCTGGCAAAGTCTTCGGCCGTGTCGTAGCGATCCTCGCGACGCTTCGACATCGCTTTGGCGATCACGGTTTCTAAATCTCGCGGCAGATCCGGTCGTAGACTGCGCAGCGGCGTGACGTCGTCTTGGTCGATCTGTCGCAGAATCGTCGGTGCGTCGTCGGCATCGTGAGCGGGACGCAAGGTCAGCATCTCGTACAGGGTCGCCGCGAGCGAGTAAATGTCGGCCCGCCCGTCGATCAACGCCGACTCGCCGCGCGCCTGTTCGGGACTCATGTAACGCATCGTGCCGATGACATCACCGGATCGCGTCAGCGTCACGTCGGTTTGACAGCGGGCGAGTCCAAAATCGGTGATCCAGATTTTCCCAGATTTGTCCAGCATCAGGTTGGACGGTTTGACGTCGCGGTGGATCACCCCGTTCTGATGCGCGACGTGCAACGCCTCGGCGACGTCGATCGCCCAGCGGGTGGTTTGCGACGTGCGGGCTTCGATCCGATGTGATGCATCATGGCGGGCCAACGTCACCTTGACGTCGATCGACTCTCCGTCGATGTACTGCATCGCATAATAATGAACCCCCCGCTCGCTGCCGACGCTGTAGATCGGCACGATATTGGGATGCTGGAGCAAGCCTGCCGCATGGGCTTCATTCTTGAAGCGAGCGATTTGCCGAGCGTCGAGAAGTGATGCGAGCGGCAACAGTTTGATCGCGACCCGGCGGTCAAGCGATTTTTGACTGGCTTCGTAGACGATCCCCATTCCGCCGCGTCCGATTTCACGTTGGATCGTGAAATCTCCGAGCGTCATTTTGCGATGTTGCTCTGACGAATCGGCGCGACTCGGATCTTGGAAACCGGGGGACACGCCATACAACGCGTCGAGCTTTTCCAAGTACGCGGCAAAGACGTCGGCGAGATCCGGATTCGTCTGGTTGACTTGACTGACGTCCATGCGTTCGCCGTTTTCGAGCGCGAGCAAGTATTGATCGAGCAGCTCGGTCAAACGCGACTGCTGATCTTCGGTTAACCCTTGTAGCATCGAGGGCTGCGAACCGGTGGCATCGATGTCGGATTGATTCAGTGCCAACATCAATGCATCGCCCCGGTTGTTTTAAAACTTTCCAACGCCCGCAGCCAAAGCATTCGAACGGCGCCACACTTGCGATCCATCCGCTGGGCAATCTCGTCGAACGAGAGACCTTGCAAGACGCGTAGCACGATGACTTCGCGATAATGAGGCTTTAACTTGCTGAGTTGGTCGGCCAGGATCACCGCGTTTTCGCGGGCCTGCATCGGAGAGCTGGGCGAAGGACCGCCGGCGGGTAACATCCCGGCCAGGTTACACGCAGAGTTTTCCAACCGATTGTTGACCATTTCCAACGACACTTCGCGGCGGATGTCACGCTTTTCGACTTTGATATGACGTTTGAAACTGCGATGAAGCGTGTGGATCAAGATTGTCCGCAACCAGCACAACAATTCGCCTTGGCTGGTCCCTCGAAAATCGGCAAAGTCCTGATGGGCTGCCAACATCGCTTCTTGAACGATGTCAGAAGGATTCAATCGACGACGCAACCGGCGGTCCAGTTGGGTGCTGGCTAGGATGGTCAAATAGTTGGCATACCACTGCAGCAGCTGGCCGAGCGCATCACGGTCACCGTTGCGGGCACTGGCGAGCCGCTCGGGAAAACCGGCTTCGTCGCCCGGGTCTGCGGGGGGAACGGAATCAACCGAATAGATTGGACTGGGGGAGTCGGTGGTGACCATGTTGCGGACTTCAGCAGGAGAGAAGAAAGAGGGGCGGAACAGCAGCCGAGCGGGGAGAGGTTTTCACCGTTTTGCTGCCCGCTGTTGAGTCAGTTGCGACGAGAGACGTGAATCCGCCGCGGTCTGGAACATTTTTTTCAAAAGATGGTTCTCCGTCACGTTGCTCACCGAAACGATCGACGGGCTCGGAATTGACCGCCGCGGGCTCGTCCTAGAGACGCAAAAAACGCATCCGATGGCACGTGATGGCGATGTCGTGGACGCGAAAACTCGTCCGATTCACTTCCCAGATTGCGGAATGCCTGCAACTCATCAAACGACACGCCCCCGTCGTCATCGAGGTCCGCGGCCGAGATCTTCTGCCACGGCCGCTCGCCGAGTTCGGTCTCGGTCAACAGCCCGTCTCCGTCGCTGTCTTTTTCTTCAAACGCTTCCAGTTGTAACGCCAGCAGCGATGAATCGATTTCGGCCAGTGTCACGAGCCCGTCGCTGTCGGCATCCAGCGTCGTCAGTTTTTCCCAGAGCCGCTGGGACACTTCCGCTTCTGACAGCGCGCCGTCTTTGTCCGCATCAAAACGGGCGACGAACACTTCGGTTTGACCTGCGAACAGGCGGCCCGGGAACCGTCCAACGAGATGGTGGCCGTGATCTGTATCTGCCGTGTCGTCGACGCCGTCATCGGATTGGTCCACCAACCCGCCTTCGTCGATCGGGTCGGTGCTTTCACCTACTTCATCGCTGTCATCCAGTTCGTTGTCAATTTCGTGTTCGTCATCTTCCTCCAGTTGGCCGCTTTCCTCCAGCGTTTCGGTGTCCTCCGATTCGGCGTCGGTCGTGTCGGTACTGGCGGCGGCGTACAGCGTTTGGATCGCGGCAACATCGACACTGCTCAGGCTGGTGAACGATTGACCGGGCGAAACAAACGGGGCCAACACGCTGGCAACCGAATCGGTGTGATCGAGCCCCAGAGAGTGACCGATTTCGTGAACGGCGACCCAAACCAAATCAAACGCGTTGTTTCCCAGTGCGTTCCCCACCTCCCAAACTTCAGACACGTCAAATTGAATGTCGCCGGCAATCCGGGCCGGATTCACGTCGTCGGGAAAGTACGCTTGGGCCAAGGTGCCTGCCGTGCCATCGATGTCGACAAAAGAGATGTCGATCGAATCACGCAAACCGACTTGGTCGGTGGGTGTGAAGGTGATGTCCGCAACACTGGACCAGACATCGAGTGCCGCTTCGATGGCCGCCGAGGTTTCGGCTTGCGAGAGTGAACTTGGTGATCCGTTGATCGTGTACGTCAGTTCGGAGTTTCCCAACCCGACCCCGTCCCAACCAAAACTGGCTGCCAGCACGCGTCGCGTTTCGAGGGGCTGGAGGGACAGGCGACGCTTTCGTATTCTGGGGCGTTTCATGAGCGGTTTCGAAAAGTCGATTCGTAGCGGCGGTCGGAAGTCGTGATGATCGTGGGAAGCTAACCAGCGGCTGCGTGCCGACGTGAACGTTCCCGGTAGAAAGGGGACTTTTTCGACCGGCCATGTCACCATCGATGCCAAAACTCTTGGTGGTGCGTTGATCTCGCCGCGAATTCCGCTTGCGGACAACCGCGCCGGTCGCACGCATCACTCTTCGAAATCGTTTTCGGGATCGTACAGGGGCATGTGGCGGTAGTAGACTTCCAGGCAATACACGGAAAAACAGGTCGTGTACAGGCGACCGGCATGGCGTCCCCAAGCGTCGTTTTGAGGCGACCAACTGCCTCGTTCGCGGCCATGCAACACTTGCCGCGCCGGCAGCTCGACTTTCAGTTTGTCGTTCCATTGGGTCCAATGCCGCCCACCGTAGTGATGCAGGGCTTGGGTCGCGTAATACCAGTAGTAGACATCCGGCTGGCGAAAACTGATCGGATGGTTGATTGCTAACGTTCCCAATCCTTGTGCCATCCCGGGCATGTTGTGATGCCATCCCAAGTATTGTCGACAAAGCAGTGCTTCGGCGGTCATTGACGGCGATGCCACGTCGCCGACGGTGTAGGCGTAACCGACGGCGTAGTAATCGTTCTCTCGTCCGGCACGCACCGAATCGAGGTACCGCTGGACGTTGGGCCAAATGGACGCGTCGACCTCCAACCCCCCGGCCTCGCCGCTTTTCAGCCCCATGACGAACCAACCGGTCACCGAGGTATCGCTGTCGATCCGTGGTTGGTAGCGCCAACCGCCTTGAGGGGACTGGGCGCGGACCGCGAAGTCACAGGAGCGTTGGGCGTAGGGACGAATCCAAGAATCGCCGGTCATCGCGTACAGTTCACATAACGCGATCATCGCTTGTGCTTGCGCGTACATTTTTTCATGCATCGCCGACTGGACCGCCATGAAACCTTGGCGGTCTTGCTGCTTGCCCAACCAACGCACCGCCCGCGCCAACTCCTTCCGATACGGCCCGCTGTGATGCGTGCTGCCGGACCCCATGAATGCGATCATCGCCATCGCGGTGGCGCTCACCTTGTTCTCCGAGCGGGCGCCATTGCTGTACGGACCACGAAGACTCCAGCTTCCGTCATCGAGCTGTTGTCGTTTCAGCCACTGCAATCCCAGCTTCACCGCGTCTTCGGTTGCCTGCGTCCCCCCGGATTGTTTCAATAGCTCTTGTTTCATCGCCCCGCTGCGACCACCGAACATGTTTTTGGGAGACGGTGGCAGTTTGACGACCGGTGTTTCGACCAACCCTTCGCCTCGTTCCAAGACCGGTTCCAGAGAAACTGATTCAACGGACGCGTCGAAATCGAGCGGATCGATGTCCAGTTCTGATTCGTTCGGCGTTTCCGTCGGCAGATCCTTCCATTGAATCGGTTCGATCGAGAACTCGGCGAACTCCGGCATCTCCGCAGACTCTCCCTGGGTGATCGTCAGCACCATGTCGCCGATCTGACCCGAAGAGGTGCTGATCAACGCCAGCAACAACAACAGCAACAGGTGGACGAACAAACTAAACAGCCAAGCCGGCATTTCTTCCAGTTGGCGTTTGAGCGTTCGATAATGAAAACGCCCCTCCAATTGCTCCAGGTCCTCGTCCGTCGGTGCCGCGTCATGGATGAACGGAGCCGCCGGCTTGGTGAGATGGGGCTTGTCGCGTCGCCAACGATGACGCAAGGAAGGCGTCCGGGGCCGCGCCACCGGCGGCATGATGACGGCGGGGGGCAGGTTGGGCGTGCCGAAAGTCGATTGAGAGGAGGCGTGCATGGAAGGCAAGCGAAGAAGAGAGTTCGGGTGGAAAAGCCGCGTCAAAACCGAGGATCGGGAAAGGCTTTCTGCCCGCCTATCTTTCAGCCGGTCAATGCGGTGTCGACAGACCGAAAGCCTCTCCCTCCCAAGTGACGCTTGCTAGTTCGTGACCGACGAAACCAGCGAGTATCGATCGGTCGTGTCACCGCCGGATTCGTTCTCGCGTTTCTCCACAAGCCTTGCGATCCGTTCAACGCGTGCAGCCCGTTTGGCCTCCGCCCGCGCCAGCCGCATTGGTCGGACACGCTCTTCATATGCGATTCGCGCCAAGCGCTGGCGTTGGGCGTTTTGATATCCCATCGCGTAGATCTGGTTTTGAACCTGTGCCGAGTATTGTTGAGCCATCAATCCCAACGATTGCGGATAATTCGACGCTAGGCTGTTGGAGGTGTAGGGAAGGCTGGTGTTCAACTGGGTCGCGCTGCCAGTCGGCATTCCACCGCCCCTGCCTCCGCCGCCGCTGCACTGGCCGACGACTTGATCGGACGAACACATCGCTACCGATACGAAGCCCACGACCAAGAATCCCATCGTTTGTTTGCCAATCACGACTACACCTCCGCGTGCACTGAATTGAGAAAAGATTGGAGCCGCTGTCCGGCTCATCGATTCAGTAGGGAACGTGAGTCGAGATTCGTCACAGAGAATTTCGTTTGAGGCGTTCTTATTGCGCTTAACTTGGTGGTGCCGGTTTTTGGCGGATCCGGGAGACGCCGCCTAAAGGCGGCGTGTGGGAGCGCCTAAAGGCTGGACACCAACGGTTGCCGGATTCCGCGTCACGAAACACCAACGAGCCCGTCAACTGAATGCGCGGGGCAATGGGCGCGACCGTGGTCTACTCTTCGATCGGCGGGCGTTCTTGCCCACGCCCTTCGGGTCCACGTCCATCGGGTCCACGTCCATCGGGTCCACGTCCATCGGGTCCACGTCCATCGGGTCCACGTCCTTCGGGTCCACGTCCTTCGGGTCCACGTCCTTCGGGTCCACGTCCTTCGGGTCCACGTCCTTCGGGTCCACGTGCTTCGGGTCCACGTGCTTCGGGTCCACGTGCTTCGGGTCCACGTGCTTCGGGTCCACGTGCTTCGGGTCCACGCCGTTCGGGTCCACGCCGTTCGGGACCGCGTGCATCCGGTCCACGTCCTTGGGGACCACGTGCGCCGGCGTCTGGTCCGGCGGGGCCGCCGCTTCGCCGTCGGGCATCGGGAGCTCGCCGCAGTCGCTGGCGTTGATCGGGCGTCAAGATCTCTGCCAACCGGCGATCCACTTTCGCTTGCAACTTCGCGATCGCTTCGCGTTGGACCTCCGATAAACCGAGTTGCGAGTGAAGCATCATCGGCAGGATCTGCCCGACCGGCGGTCCCCCGTGCCGCTCCGGGCCCCCATGCACGTCGGATCGGTGAGGCGGTTGATGCTGGGGACCGTCACCTCGCAGATGCCGTTGGGGAACACGACCGTCCGAGTCAGCGGGCGAATGAGCAGGTGGCTGAGCGAATGCGGAACCGGCGAGCAGGACTGCAGAGCCGGCGAGGAAGGTAGCAAGATGCGTTTTCATAAACGTTTCCGGTGTGAAAGGAGAGAGGAACGGCGACCGCGTGTTCCGAGGAATTAGAACCGCGTTCGCTCAACTGCGATGATCGGTCAAACTCATGTCATTGACCGGACACGATGTGCCCGGTCGCTTAGAACACCAGTTGCGATCCCTCTGACAAAACCGTCGCCATAAAACAAATTTATTTTAGCCTCGACCGTGTCGGCTCCGCGTCTTGCTCCTCTTTCAAGCGTTGGGTAAGCGCCTTGCTTGCCATCTTGAACTGCGGGGCAGTCGAGCAATTTCACTGGTCTAACAAAAAAATAAGCCCCACCGATGGCAGCGCGAACCCACGGATGACAGGGGCAAAAAATCCGTGGGTTCGCGCTGCTATCCGTGGGCCCAGTCATCGTTTCATCGTGTCGCGGAAAAGGGGTCAGCCGCGGAAAAGGGGTCAGGTACCAAAAATGCGAAGCACCCTGCGGGCCAATTGGTTTTTGGTACCCGACCCCTTTTCCGCTCGACCAACGCAACCCCAACATCAAATGTGGATGGAGCACTAGTGCCGGAAGGGTTTTCCAATCAACGTGTTCCAGGTTTGACGTTGTGTCGGCGTCAAGATCTTCAAAATCTCGTTGACGGTGTTTTCGGTTGCCGCCTGGTGGGCCGGATCGCGTGGAGGCCCGCCGCCGAAGTCGTGCATCGGTGGCCCTTTTCCGCGGCCGAATCGGTCACCGCGCCGATCCTCCGGCGGTTGACCCTGGTTGAATCGATTTGGCGGCCCAAATTCGAATCCGGCCGGCGGTGGGCCGCGACGACCGTCCTCACGACGGCGTGGCGGTCGATCATCGACTGGCTGAGCGGCACGCTGTTGGCCAGAACGCGGCTGCCCAGAACGCGGCGGTCCGTCCCTCCGGTCGGGCCGTGTCTGTTCGATGATCCGATTGATCTCCGAACGTTGCTGCCGCGTCAATTCCAGCGCCGCGACGATTTCCGATGTTTTGAAGGTGAACGGCAATCGCCGCTGTCGGGCGATCTGTCGCAGCCGTGTCAGTTGTACGTCGGACAATTGTTGCGAGACAAACGCATCAAATTCCTGCAACAGCAGCGTCATTTCCGCACGCTCGTCGCTCAATCCACCCGGATTCTGATCCATCAACGAACGCCGTTCGGACTCCAGCACTGCGATGGCGACTTCCAAATTGGCCGCCGTCGTTTGATCAATCGACAATTCTTCTTGAACCGCGGGGTCGGCCAGTTGCATCAGCGGAGAAACATTTTCGAGCACACGCAATTCCTGGACCATCGTTTCGACGCGTGATGAGGTGGCGGCAAGTTCACTTTTCAGTGCCGGATCGTCCGAACGCAAGTCGAGGAAGTCTCGGTAGAATTCGAGCGAGGTTTCCAGAAAGCTGCGTCGAAGGTCTTGCAGGTCTCCGCGGTAGGCGAGTTCGCTCTCGCTGAGATCGCTGAACGTGTCGACGGCCGATCGCGCTTGTTGGAAACTCTGTTCGGCCAGTCTGCGTTGCTCGGTTTCCCGGTCGAGTGCTTGCTGCGTCGCGCGGTGTTCTCGCCAGACCACCAGCGTGGTGATCAACAGCGCCAGCGTGGCGATGACCAACATTCCGACCGCTGCGGCAACCAGTCCGCTGTTACGCCGACGCCATTTCGTCATTCGTTCCAGCAGCGTCGGCGGCTTGGCCTTGATCGGCTTGTCATCCAGCCAGCACTGCAAATCGTCCGCAAACTCCTGCATCGTCGCGTAGCGTTCGGCGGGCAACTTGGCGATCGATTTGCGAACGATGTTGTCCAGTTCGGGCGGGATGTCGAGGGCAACGGACGCCGGCGAGGGTGGTTCGACTTCGACGACCCGGTTCAACAATTCGCGAAAGCCGTCCCCTTCGATCGCCGGCCGCAGCGTCAGCAATTCATAAAGCGTCACGCCCAACGAATAGACGTCGGTGCGGTGGTCCAAGATCGTGCGTTGACCGGAAGCCTGCTCCGGTGACGCATACCGCAAGGTTCCCATTGGATCGCCGGTCCGCGTCAGGTTGCTGGGATCGGACTCAATTTGGGCCAATCCAAAATCGGTCACCCAGACTTTGCCGGCGCTGTCGATCAGCAGGTTGCTGGGCTTGATGTCGCGATGGATCACGCCGTACTGGTGCGCGTGCTGGATGGCGATCGCCGCTTCATAGGTCATCCGGACGACCGATTCAAAGTATCGGCGGCGACCGGATTGGCTGTCGCCGGACGCGAACGTCGCGGAGAGTTGTGGGATCGTCGAAGACCGGAGGTGTTGCACGGTTTCCCGACTGCCACCGGGCTTGGCGTCACGCATTTCATGGATCACATCGGCCAACGTGTGCCCTTGGATCAACTGCATGGCGTAATAGTGCAGGCCCCGATCGCTGCCGACCGCGTAGACCGGAACGATGTTCGTATGGTGTAGCGCCGCCGCGGCGTGGGCTTCGTTGCGGAAACGTTGAAGCCGAACCTCGTCCAAGCCGCTGGCAAAGGGCAACACCTTCAGCGCCACGCGCCGCCCGAGCGACAATTGAATCGCATCGTAAACCACTCCCATCCCGCCGCGCCCGAGTTCACCGACGATCTGAAAGTCGCCGATCGGCTTGGCCGTGAACTCCGCGTCAGGCGAGACCACTCCGAGCGGTTTTGCCGGCGCGGGGCCGGCCCGATGCACCAGCGCCAATCCTTCCAGCGAGGGACGAAGCGCTGCGGCGATCTCGGCATGTTCGGCCAAGTAGACGTCGATCGGCGGCGCTTTGTCGGCGTCCAGCAAACGCATGTAGTCTTTTACCGCCGAAACCACGCGGTCGTCTTCGGTTTCGTCCGTTGTTGTCACCGTCAAACGTCTCCCATCGTGGTCTTCAGTTTCGCCAGCCCCCGCACCCACAATTTTTCGACACTGTCGACACTGCGTCCCATCGACTTGGCCACCTCCGCAAACGGCAGCCCGTCGACGTGCCGCAACACAATCACCTGTCGATAATTCTCGGGCAGCGACTCGAGCGCCTCGGCGAGTTGCAAAAACGCTTCGTTGCGGGCGAAGTGTTGACTCGGCGACGTGATCTCGGCGGCAATGCGTGACTGCAGGAACCCTGAGGCACTGGCCAAACTGGCGTTCAAATTTTGCTCCAGCCGCGGATCTCGCTTCTGTGTCCCCAGAAACTTGCGGACGTGCATCGCCAGCAGATTTGACAAGATGCCACGCAGCCAGCCGGCAAATTCTTTTGCGGACTCGCCCTGAAAGTCAGCGATGTTTCCGTGTGCGGCCAAGCAAACTTCTTGAGCGATGTCCGACGGGTCGGCTTTGCCTTGCAGGTGATGATGCAGTCCGGTTCGCGCCAAAAACACCAGGTATTTTCGGTAGTGGTTGAGCAACTCACCGAGCGCGTCGCTGTCGCCGGCCTGTGCCGCTGCGATCAATCGGGTCGTGCGTTGCTGTGGTGCATCGAGCTTGATGCGGTCGTCGTTGGTCAAAGGTCCGCTCGGTCGATCATGGAAACGTTTCAAAAAGATCAGTTGCGGTCACAAGCCAAAACCGTCACCGAAAAGGACGATTCTAGCAAGATGACGACGTGTTCTTAGGACTCCGATGCATCGACCGATGGTTTGCGGTTAAAATGGTCCTGCCCCCCTCGGCGACTTCGCTTGATTCCCCACCAAACGCCGGCAGCGAGAAGAACGCGACGTGCGACAATCGTCCGGTACGAAACCGATGCAGAAAATGCTTCTTCGAATCGCTCTGATCCTCCTTCCATCCGTCCAAACCCTGGCGTCGGAGGTGGATTTTGTGCGTGACGTGCAGCCGATTTTTCAGAAGCATTGTGTGTCCTGTCATGGCGCGGAGAACCAGAAGAGCGGGTTGCGGCTGGACATCAAATCCGAAGCGTTCAAGGGCGGCGATGGCTGGGGACCGAGCCTGATCGCGGGGCAGGCGGACGAGAGCCCGGTGATCGAGTTGGTCACCAGCGAAGACGAAGATTCTCGGATGCCGCCGGAAGGCGAACCGCTTTCGGAAACCGAGATTCAAACGCTGACGCGATGGGTCGACGAAGGTGCTTCCTGGCCGGACGGAGTCGATCTGGCGGAACTCGAAGACCGACTGGACCACTGGTCGTTTCATCCGATGACTTCGCCGCCGATCCCCGATGTCGAACACGTCCGTTGGCCGCGCGGCGCGATCGATCGCTTTGTGCTGGCCCGCTTGGAACAACAAGGCCTGACGCCCGCCGTCGAGGCAGACTCGGTGACGTGGCTGCGCCGCGTCACGTTTGACTTGACCGGACTTCCTCCCACGCGACAGGAAGTGGACGAGTTCTCGGAACAGATCGGGCGCGGTGATGCCGCCTACACCGCCGTCGTCGACCGCTTGCTCAAATCACCCCGTCACGGCGAACGTTGGGCGCAACATTGGTTAGACGTCGTGCGTTATGCCGACACCCATGGATTCGAAGTCAACACCGAACGGCCCAATGCATGGCCCTACCGTGACTACGTCATCGCGGTGATGAATGCCGACACCCCCTACGATCGCTTCATCAAGGAACAGATCGTGGGCGATGCCTTGGATGCCGATGCCGCAACGGGTTTCCTGATCACGGCGTCGGTTCTGTTGCCCGGCCAGATCGGCAAAGACGCTCCCTCGATTCGGCTGGCACGTCAGGATTCGCTCGATGAGATTGTCAATAACGTGTCGCAAACCTTTCTCGGTCTGAGCGTCGGTTGTGCGCGATGCCACGATCACAAATTCGATCCCATCTCCGCGAAAGACTATTACAGCATGCAAGCGTTTGTCGCCGGTGTTGAGTACGCCGATCGCGAGATGCGTTCGCCCGAATCCGACGCTCTGAAGCAACAAGCAAAACGCTTTCGCCAGCGTGTTTCCGAAATCGACGAACAACTGCTCCAGTTCGTCCCGCTGGCGCATCCAGGTGTCGACCGCGATCTGGAAGCGTACTCCACCAACGCAGCTGAAAACACGGAATCGTTTGAACCGCTGTCGGCCAAGTATGTTCGGTTTACGATTCATGACGCCAACTTGCACCCGAGTCTCGGGTTGATCGAACCGTGTGTGGACGAGTTTCAGATTTTCACCGATGGTGCGGAACGGCAAAACGTTGCCCTCGCCTCACATGGAACCAAGGTCACCGCGTCGGGCAGCAGAGCGTCGGCGAATCATCAACTTGAACATGTCAACGATGGTCAATTCGGGAACGCCCGGAGCTGGATGTCGAATCAGAAGGGCCGCGGCTGGTTGATGTTTGAACTTCCCGAGGCCATTCCGATCAACAAGATCGTGTGGAGCCGCGATCGCAAGCGGCAGTACACCGACCGGCTCGCCACCGCCTACACCTTAGAAGCCGGACCGTCGATCGAGGCCATGACGACGTTGAAGCACGTTCCGCCGCAACGGACCGCCGTTTCTCCGTCGATCAACGTGGATCGGTTTTCACCGGTGCGAGCCAAGCGTTTGCGTTTTACCGTGCTGGCAACCAACAACCTTGAACCGTGCATCGACGAACTGGAAGTGTTCAATGATGCCGGCGAAAACATTGCCTTGGCAACCGCGGGCACCAAACTCACGACCTCCGGCGATACGCTTGTCGCAGACCGTCACGAACCAGGTTTCATCAACGACGGCCGCTATGGAAACTCACGCAGTTGGATGTCCGCTCAAACCGGCGCCGGCTGGGTGGAATTGGAGTTTGCCGAAACACAGGAAATCGTGCGAGTCGCGTGGAGTCGCGATCGTTTGGGAGAGTTTCAAGACCGCTTGGCGACAGAGTACCGCATTGAAACATCGGTCGATAACGATTGGCAACTGGTGGCCGATTCCAGCGACCGTCGATCCCTAGACGCCGATTCCCCACAGGATCGGCAGTTCTCCACGGCGGGTTTGACCGGCGAAGACGCGCAGCAGGCAACCCGTTTGATGACGGAAAAGCAAACGCTGGAAGCACAGATTAAATCCGCCGAACAAGGAAAGCTGGCGTTCGCGGGCAAGTTCCGCAAACCCGACGCCATCCACCGACTCAATCGAGGCGATCCCGAACAACCGCGTGAGCCGGTGGTCCCCGCCGTGCTGACCGCTCTCGGAGAATTGACGCTGCCGGCGGAGACGGCCGAACAAGAACGCCGACGAGCACTGGCGGATTGGATCGCCAGCCCAGAGAACCGTCTGACGGCACGCGTGATGGTCAATCGAATCTGGCAATGGCACTTCGGAACCGGGCTGGTCGACACACCGAACGACTTTGGCCGCAACGGGTCCGAGCCATCGCACCCCCAACTGTTGGATTGGTTGGCTCAGGAGTTCATCCGATCGGGTTGGTCGATCAAACACATGCATCGGCTGATCACCTTGTCGGCAACCTACCGCCAGTCCACGCAGTCTGACGCGTCGGCGGCGGCAATCGACGCCGACGCGCGACTGTTGTGGCGTTACCCGTTGCGACGACTGGAGGCGGAAGCGATCCGCGATAGCATGCTCGCCGCCAGCGGTCAGTTGAACCTCACTATGGGAGGCCGCGGATTCAACTTGTTCAACAAACGCGGCGGGTTGACCGGGTTTACGCCCGTTGAATCTTTTACCGATGATGGCCTGCGGCGGATGATCTATGCCCACAAGGTGCGACGTGAGCGCGATGCCATTTTCGGTGCCTTCGATTGTCCCGACGCGGGGCAAAGCACGGCGCAACGGATCGAATCCACGACGCCGGTCCAAGCACTCAATTTGCTCAACAGTCGCTTCACCATCGAACAAGCCGCCGCATTTGCCGACCGATTGCAAACCGAAGCAGGCGATGATCTCCGTCGACAAATCCGACTCGCTTACCAGATCGGATTCAATCGCGAACCGAATCCCGATGAATTGGCCGACGCGCTTCCGATCGTCCGCGAGTATGGATTGCAGACGCTTTGCCGAGCGATGTTCAACAGCAATGAGTTTTTGTTTTTTCCGTAGTGCGCTTGCCACATTTCCGTTGGCGATCCGCTGAATGTCTTGGCGGCTTCCGACACGGCTTCAATCCTTACATTCAATCTTCACCAAGCACCCCAGCAATTTTAGCGGGCTAACCATCGAAAATCAGCCCACCGATAGCAGCGCGAACCCACGGATGCCAGGGTGAAAAAAAATCCGTGGGTTCGCGCTGCCATCCGTGGGCCCAGTAGTCGTTTGATCGTTCCGCAAGTCACAACCACGAAATGAAACCACTTTCCACCATCGGACGCCAATTCCTTAGCCGCCGCGGGTTCTTGACCAACTCCGCGACCGGGCTGGGATCGATCGCGCTGCTCGATCTCCTTTCCCAGGACCGCTTACTGGCTGCTCAACCGGCGATCGATCCGGCGCGTCCCTTCGCGCCGCGTGAAAGTCATTTCCCGGGCAAAGCAAAGCGTGTGGTGGTGATTTTTTGTGCCGGAGCGGTCAGCCAGTTAGAAACCTGGGACTACAAACCGGAACTGATCAAGTTGGACGGCCGGCCGCTCAAGGATGGCCCGGCGGTGACGTTTCAGGGACCGGCCGGAAACCTGGCCCGTCCGCAATACAAGTTTCGTCAACGTGGCGAAACGGGAAAGTGGGTCAGCGACATGATTCCGCACCTGGCGGAACTGACCGATGACATCGCGTTCATTCATTCGCTGACCAGCAAAAGTAACACGCATGGTCCGGCGGAAAACTTTCTGTCCACCGGAACGCCGCTCGACGGTTTCCCCAGCCTCGGGTCTTGGGCCAGTTACGCCCTGGGCAGCGAAAACCAAGACTTGCCGGCCTACGTGGCCATCCCCGATCCCCGCGGTGTGCCGCAAAACGGATCCAACAATTGGGGACCCGGATTCCTGCCGGCGGCCTTCCAAGGCACACCGCTCAGCTCCAAAGAACCGATTCGTCATCTCCGTCCGCCGATCGTCTCCAGCGACGAGGACCACGCAACGCGGTTGTTGCTGCAGCGAATGAACGCACGGCATTTGGATCAACATCCCGGCGACAACAAACTGGCAGCCCGGATCGCCAGCTACGAACTGGCCGCGCGGATGCAATTGAGCGTGCCGGAAATCACCGCGCTGGACTCTGAACCGGCCCACGTCTTGAAAAGCTATGGGGCCGACGACGAATCGAACCCGATTCGCGCCGCGTTCGCACGCAACTGTATCCTCGCCAGACGACTGATCGAAAGCGGCGTCCGATTCGTCCAGCTGTTCAACGGTGCTTATGCCAGCGGCGGAGAACTGAATTGGGACGGGCACAATAAACTGAAAGAACAATACGACAAACACGCCGCCATTCTTGACCAACCGACCGCTGCACTGATCAAAGACATGAGGTCCCGCGGTTTACTGGAAGACACGTTGGTGGTTTGGTGCACCGAATTCGGTCGCATGCCGTTTTTCCAGAAAGGCGCCAAAGGCCGCGATCACAACCCCGACGGTTTCACCTGCTGGATGACCGGTGCGGGTGTCAAACCGGGGGTCAGCCATGGGGTTACCGATGAACTGGGACAGAAAGCGGTCCAAGACGTTCATCCGCTGTACGACTTCAACGCCACGATTCTGCATCTGCTGGGGCTCGATCACGAGCGTTTGACGTTCGAACACAATGGCATCCAACGCCGCTTGACGAACGTCGAAGGCCACTTGATCCGAGAGATTTTGGCGTAGCCGGAGGTGACGCTACGCTGACCTCCGGCTACTCGCTGAAATCCCTCCGGGATCCTCGGTTCGCTGACGCTCCCCTTTGCCAACAAACGGAGCGTGTCTTGTTAGCGGCGAGGCGCGAGCCCAATACCGCTAAAAAGTGCTTCACACCGACGCCCTCCGGCGTGCAGCCTTTTCCGCCGCCTAGTGATCGTGCCCTTCATGATCATGCATCAGGTTGCCGGTGTACGACTTGCCTTCGATCTCGATCGTCACCGCACCTTCGGCACCGGCATCGAGCCATTGGTCCAGCTTTTCATCGACCGAGGTGAAACGCGACGATTGTTCCGGCGGATCGTTCGTGTCGGGATTGGCCGACAAATCAAACGAAGCGACTTGGCCATCGTGCTTTAGACTGACCACCAGTTTGTCGGCTGCAATGGGAACCGGCTTCGTTGCTGAAGAATCGAGGACGTACATCGAGATCCCATCGGCGCCATGGACCAACTCTGCATGAAATGCTTCTTTGCCGAGCTCAACGAGTTCTCCCCCATGCGGACCGTGCTCGGGGTGCCCGTGGTCATCATGCGTGTCCGTCGATGCGTGGGATTCGGTGTCGGGGGCGACTGTCGCTGGAGTCGGTGGGTTTGGCGAGGAATTGCATCCGGCCAACAAGACGGCCAGTGCAACAACGGAAAAGCAAGTGAAAGTGGTTTTCATCGCGTTCTCTCAAGTGGTGAGGGAGGATTCGTTATCGGTGGATGTCGCCACGACGAGTGACGATCTGTTTTTCAAAATTTGTTGTCCGGCACCGACCCCGATGGTCCAGAACAGCGCCGGGCGGACAAAGAATTCCGCCAGCGTGCTGGTCAGCAATCCGCCGACGATCACGGTGGCGATCGGGTACAGGATCTCTTTTCCAGGTTCGCCCGCGGCCAACGCCAACGGCAGCAACCCGATTCCGCTGGTCAGCGCCGTCATCAACACCGGCGCCATCCGCTCCTGACCGGCTCGCCTGACCATCTCTCGGGTCCAAGATTCGCCTTCGTGCTCGACCAAATGCAGGTAATGGTTCAACAACAGAATCCCGTTGCGACTGGCGATCCCACACAGCGAAATAAACCCGACCATCGCAGCGACGGTCAGGTTTTGTTCGGTCACGACCAGCGCGGCGACGGCTCCGATGAACGCGGTCGGCAAAGCAACCAGGACCTGCAACGAGAAGTTCACGTTGCCGAACAGGGTGTACAGGACTAAAAACATGCCGACCAATGCGACGCCCGACAGCACGGCCAGTCGGCGGGATGCGGATTGCTGACTCTCAAACTGACCGCCGTATTCGATAAAGTAGCCCGGTTCCAACTCCATTGTGGCCAGTTCTGTTTTGATGTCGTTGACGACATCGACGACACCTCGCTGAGACACGTTGGCTTGCAAGACGATTCGGCGACGGACTTGTTCGCGTTTGATCATGTTGGGGCCGCCACTTTCGTAGATTCGCGCGACCGACTCCAACGGCACCACCCCGCCGTCGGGCAACGGGATGACCAGTCGCTTCAGTTTCGAGATGTCTTCGCGAAACGGTTCGTCCAGTCGAACGAGCAGATCAAACGTGCGTTGACCGAGCAGGACCTGACTGACGACTTCACCGTTCATCGCGGTCTGTACGATTTCCATCACGTGCGCCGGGCGCAGACCGTTTTGCGTCAACGCCCTGCGATTGAGTTCAATCCGTAGTTGCGGGATATTGGTTTGCTGTTCGATCAAGACATCCGCCAGCCCCTCCACATCGGAAATCCGCTGTTTCATCTCTTCAGCCTTCTTGCGCAAGACGTCTAAGTCGTCGCCGTAGAGTTTGATCCCGATCTGGGCCTTGACCCCAGAAATCATGTGACTGATCAAGTGGGCGAGCGGTTGTTCGGTGCTGGAAACAACACCGGGGATCTCATCCATGGCCTGTCGAATTTCAGTGATCGTGTCTTCGCGATCCGCATCGTCGGCGATTTCCAAAAACAGCTCGGTGACGTTGACGCCTTCGGCATGTTCGTCCAACTCCGCTCGCCCGGTGCGGCGGGCGATCGATTTGACGTTTTCGATTTCCATCAATCGTTGCTGAACGCGCTGGCCGATTTTATTGCTGGTGGCTAGCGACGTACCGGGGGCCAGCAGCGCGTTGACTTGCACCGAACCTTCATTAAACGGTGGCAGGAAATCACGTTCCAATTGAGACGCGGCAATCAGTGCAAAGGCGACCAGCACGGCGGCAATGCCCAGCACCGGGCCAGCCATTCGCGTGCTCATGTTGATTGCAAATCCTGCGATGCCCTTGAGCCCTTCCAGCAACCGACCTTCCTCGGCGGTTTCTCCACCAAGCCAAACTTCCAGTGTTTCGATCACGATCCAAATGACCGGCGCCAATCCGATCGTCCACCAGAGCGGATCACCGGGCAAGCCGATCGGTAGAGCGAGCAGATGAATCACTCTGGGCAGCACCCAGTAGACAAACAAAGCCGCGATGCCCAGCGACAAGACCGGCAAAACCAATCGCCATACCCGTCGACCGACCAGTAGCAACGAGGCCAAGACTGGTGTCACGGTCAACGAGACGGCCAGGGAGACGATCAATGAGACGACGTATCCCATCGCCAACGGCACAAACAGCTTGCCCTCCATGCCTTCGAGTGCGAACAGCGGAATGAAGACCAAGACGACGATCGCCGTACCGTACACGACGCTGCTGCGGACCTCGATACTGGCTTCGTAGACCACCTTCAGAATCGGGCGTGGACTGGCCGCGTTGCGATTCTCTTTCAGTCGCCGAAAGATGTTTTCGACGTCGACGATCGCATCATCCACCAATTCACCGATCGCGACAGCCAAGCCGCCCAGCGTCATCGTGTTGATCGACAATCCGAACGCCGCGAAGACGCAAGCGGTGGCGATGATCGACAGCGGGATGGCCGTCAATGTGATGAAGGTGGTGCGAAAATTTAACAGGAACAAGAACAGGATGACCAACACCAGCACGCCACCGTCGGCCAGCGCCTCAACGACGTTGTCGATCGCCCGGTCGATAAAGGACCGCTGTGAATAGACGTTGGCAATGCGGATGTCGTCCGGCAGCGCGATCTTCAGTTCTTCCAATGCTTGCTCGATCGCCTGGTCGACAGCGCGCGTGTCGCTTCCGGGTTGTTTGTTGATGGTCAGCACCACGGCCGGCCCGCCTTCGACGTTTCCGCTTTCGTCGCGGGTGTAGGCTGACGAATCGCCACGCATTTCCTGCACGCCTTTGACCACGCGGGCGACGTCACCGAGTGTGATCGCGCGGCCTTCCCGAAGGGTGATTGCGATTTCCCGCAACTCGTCCAAACTGGTGATTCGTCCCAAGCCCCGGACGAGTAACTCGTTGGCACCGCGTTCATCCAGATAGCCGCCGGTCGCGTTCAGGTTCGATTCGGCGACCGCGGTGTGCACATCATGCATCGTCAGGTCGAACGAGCGCAACGCGTCGGGGTCGACCAGCACCTGGTATTGCATCCGGCCGCCGCCCATCGTAAACACTTGCGACACACCGGGGATCGTCAACAGCCGTTGGCGGACGACCCAGTCGGCCAACGTTCGGACTTCCATCGGCGGCGTCTGTCCTCCTTCACTCCACATCCCGTACATCAGGATCTGACCCATGATGGACGAAATCGGCGCCAGTGTCGGTTTGACGCCGTCGGGCAGTTGATCGGTGGCAAGCTGCAATCGTTCGGTGACCACCTGTCGATCGTTGTAGATATCGGTGTTCCAGTCGAATTCGACGTAGATGACCGACAGGCCGATGCCGCTGCTGCTACGGACGGCTTCGACACCGCTGGCCCCGTTGAATGCAGTTTCCAGCGGAAACGTGATCATCGCTTCGACTTCTTCGGGCGCCATGCCGGGGGCTTCGGTGATGACCACCACCCGCGGACGATTCAAATTGGGAAAAACGTCGATCGGCAACCGTGTGGTTTGATAGCCGCCGACGAGCAGCAAGACCACGGCAACGGCCAGCACGATCAGCCGGTTGTTGAGCGAGAAGGAGATGATTTTGTCTAACATGGTCGCAGAGCGGTCGAATTCCGGTTCCGGAGCAGAGGGTTCGGTGGCGGGCGAGGAGGCGTGCGCTAGACGATCAGTGGTTGTGACCGGCGTGGGGATCAATCGTCCCGCCGGACCGGTTCTTCATGGCCATCTGCAATTGATGGGCGCCGCTAACGGCGATCACCTGCCCCGGCCAGACTTGCCCGTCATTGTGGATCGCGACGTTGATCGAATCGCGGGCAATGATGGAAACGGGGACACGATCGAAGTGGTCACCGTTTTCGACGAACAAATAGCGTTCGGCCCCTTCCTCGGCGACGGCGTCCTTGGGAACGACGATCGCATTTTCGACTTGCGAAACCGGCAGACGAACCGTCAATCGCTGCCCCGGTTTGTACTGCCAACTGATGTAGCGTTTGTTGCCGCTTTGTTCCGTCCGTTCCACTTTGTTGGTCAGCGAGACATAGAACGGCAGCGCGCGTGATCGGCGATCAACTTCGGTGCCGATATAGACCACCTTTAGTCCGTCGATCAGCTCAGGCCCTTCGCCGGACGATTCGATGATGGCTTGAACGTCGGCACCGGTATCGGCCGCTTTCCGCAACGCCTTTCCGTCGCGTTGAAATGCCTGACCTTCGATCAACACCTGACTGAAATCAGACAGCTGAGCCAATTCGTCGCCCGCGCTGACCGATTCGCCGCGGCGAGCGAGCAACTCGGTCACCAGAAACTCCGCCTCCACATGACGGTGCTCCTCCGTCGGCAGCGGCGGTTGAAGCATTGATGCGTATCGCTCCGTCGAGGATTCGGAAAGACGGTCGTTGGCGTGACCGAGCGATTCATGGTGCAACGAATCGTCTTCATGAATCAGCGGAGCGTAAACCGTGATCTCGCGAATCAACACCCGCGATCGTTCGATCTGCATGATCTGTTCCTCGGTCAAACCGTGCAGCAACATCGCCTGCCGCGCGGCTCGCACACCCGCCATCAATTTGTCTCGCTCGTACTGACGGGCCAACAATGTTTTACCGGCGATCGCACCGGATGACGCGACCGACGACAGGCGATCGATCTCGCGCTGTTCGACATCCAATTCGCCCAGTTTCGTCAGAAACGTCTCCTGGGTGTTGACCAGGTCTTGGTGTGTCAATCTCAGCGTGAACAGCGGCGCGCCACTTTTGACCAGCTCGCCGCGCGAAACCAAGATCGAATTCAGCACCCCGGTCAGCGGGCTCGTCACGGCAATGTGCGTTCGGCCCGGCCACTGGGTCACCACACCCGGGACTTCCATGTGTTGCGTGTATCGCCGTACTTCCACCGTCGCCGTTCGCAGCCCCATGTTGGCCCGAGCCTGTTTGCTGAGCGTAACCGACTCGGCTTGCGCATGCCCGTCGTGGTCATGGTCTTCGTGCGGGTCATGGCCCGCCTCGGTTTCCGCCGTGGTGGGATCTGCCGCGGTAAATCGAGACAACGGATTCGTTCCGACGGTGACGCCAACAGCGATCGTCAAGAGGACAGCGACGAGGGTAATCGACGCACCGCGCAATCGCGCTAGCCACGGGTGAGGCGCAGGCATGTTTTGGGTTCCATAGATTTAGCACACGCATGCGCAAAGAGCGCAAGACGCGGATCATCAACCCGATCCGTGATCGCGATCGATGAAATTGCAAGAAAGATCTGACAACGGCGAATTGATTCGCGAGATCAAATCTGCCACGAGCAATGCAGGGCGCAGCGGGAGAGAGAGTCGTCCGAAAAGACCCTGGATCGGACGCCGTCAACGAACAAGCGACTGCGTGACGAGCGAGCCGTAGACGCGTCAGTATCGGCCGCAGCGAAGATCACCTGAGCGACGTCGACCGAGAACGTCGACCCGCTGGGGCCGATGAAGCTGCATTGGACCACCGAACAACACGGCGTTCCATCAAGCGGACAGGGTGTTTGCCGACCGTGTGCTGAGTGAAAAACGTCGTCGCAACTCGCCACCATCGAAATCTGTAAGCGATCGATCACGGCACGGTCGGTGCCGGCATGTCCGTGGCAGTCGTGACCGTCGCATGATTCCGTTTGCTCGATCTGTTGGTCCGCCCCGTGAACGTGCTTCGCATCGGCGCAGGCGTGATGCAGAGTGCACCCGAAAATCGAGTGCAGCAACATCGCTGCGACGGTGAAAAGTCTGTACGTGGCGTTCACGCTCGGGATCCCTGTGGTGGATAGCTAACGTTGTTATCGACGATCCGATCGTTCTGGTAAAGTCATTTTTGCTGCCTGGCGAATCTCGGACGTCGCCAACGACTGGTCGGTCGAAGCCTGCGTCGGTAAAGCGGGGGGCGGCTCACTCCCCTCGCCCGAGGCCGTTGGTTGATGACCGCAGCCCGGAAACCTCCGAAATCAGCTCGGACGGTGGATCAAGCTGCACAGCGAGTGCCGGAATCTGCAATGTTCCGCAACGACGTCGCGGAATCGGCGATTAGCCACCGAATTAGGCCATTGAACCGAAAATGGAGGTGGCTGGGCAGACGTTTGCCAGGAAATCAGATTGATCACACAGTGTGGTCATCCGCGTGGCGCCGTACGCGAACCCTCTAACGGGACATTCGGCTGGGTGACGAGGCCGCCGCCGCGCCGGTTTCCACGCGATGCGATAGTGACCACGGTAGACTGGTCGTCGATTGAATGCCAATGCCGCGGAGGATCGATCGGAAAACCAGTGTCGGGCTCGACGAGTGCGATAGCCGTCCATCCTGCCGACGTTGACGCAGCGACGCTCGCCCGAGCGTGGAAAACGCGGGGACCCACCTTCTGGCGAAGGTAGCTGCGATTGGATCGCGATTCACGATGTTTCTCACTCAAAATAACCTTCTCGCTCCGCCAGACGCAGCCTGACCCCATTCCCGCTCGGACCCACACAAAGATGGAACTTCTGTATCGTTACCTCGCCGACGTGTCCGGCATCCTGCCGCTGCTCGGCACCATCGCCGTCGTCCTGGTCGGTTTGGTGTTGGTCGATCGAATTCTGAAACGACGATGGAAAGACAATCCAGACGCACAGTTTCGTTTTCAACTGATCATGCTGTTGTTGACGTTCGCGGGCTTGTTATTGATCATCCTTGCGCTGCCGGTGACGGTCGAAACGCGTGGGCAATTGCTCAGCCTGATCGGTATCTTGCTCAGTGCCGCGATCGCACTTTCCTCGGCGACCTTTATCGGCAACATCATGGCCGGGATCATGTTGAAGGCCGTCAAAAGTGCCCGCCCGGGCGACTTCATCACGGTCGCCGACTTGACCGGCCGGATCACCGAGATGGGACTGCTGCACACCGAAGTCCAAACGGAATTGCGAGACCTTGTCACGGTGCCCAACTTGTACATGGTCACGCACCCGATGCGGGTCGTGCGTGCTTCGGGCACGATCATCAAGTCTGACATTTCATTGGGCTACGATGTCCCCCGACAAGACGTGTTTCGAATCCTGACCGAAGCGGCCGCCAACGCGGGACTCAAAGACGGTTTCGTTCAAATCCGCGGTCTCGGCGATTATTCGATCACCTATCGTGTGGCCGGGCTACTCGAAGACGTCAAAGGGCTGATCTCGTCGCGCTCTCGTCTGAATGAAGCGGCACTGGACGCCTTGCACGCGGCCGACATCGAGATCGTTTCGCCGTCGTTCATGAACACTCGCGCGATTCCCGAAAACAAACGGTTCATCCCCCAGCCGACACTCAGGGTGGTTTCCAAACGGCCGGGAAAAACGCCTTCGGCAGAAGACGTCGCGTTTGACAAAGCGGAAGACGCTGCGACGATCGAGCAGCTCCGCGCGTCGATCCAGCTGACCGAAGCGGAAATCATTACACGCAAGAACGATGACACCGATGCCCCTGGGCCCACGGTTGAACAGCTGACCGCGCGAAAAGAACGTCTATTGGAACAACTCCACGCTGCCGAAGAGGGCCTGAAGGATTGATCGAGCCGACGGTTTTACATTCTGGCCAATAACACCAGAATACAACTTCCGTCGTCGATCACATTGATGCCCGCCTCGCGAGCGGACGCGCTGGCCTGTTCGTCTTCGGCACCCGGCTGCATCCAAATGTGCTGCACTCCGGCGGCAATCGCGTCGGCGACAACCTTGCGCGTGACGGCCGGCGGGGTGATGATCGAAAGGGCTTCGGGGACCAGCGGCAGATCGGCAATTGACGGAAACGCCCGATGCCCTTCAATCTCTTCCTGGGCCGGATTCAGCGGATACGCTTCGCGCCCGGACGCTAACAGCGCCCGGAACACCTTGTTGCCATACTTCTCCCGGCGTGTGGAAGCCCCCGCGACGGCATAGGTTTCGGAGGCGAGAAACTGTTGAAGATTGCTCATGACGTAGCGATTCGAATTCAAGGGCAACGAAAAACGGCATGGGGCACCACACACATCCAATCAACACGGGTGCCAAACGTTGACCAAGCCCGGTGATGATGCGCGAATGATCGACATTAAGACTTACCGCGCCAACGCGACCGTGCAATAAGAATGTTCATTCGCCGGATGAATCCGCCAAACAATCTTTGAACCGTTATTGGTCAGGACTGCTTCGCAGTTTCACACGGGTGTCTCTGCCCCGATCTACGGACCGTGCGATTCGTCTGAAATGATATTTATTTCACGAATCAACTTTTTTCTAGAAAGGAATTCACCTGCGCTCGGGTTATTACCCGTTGAAGACCAGCGCGGCGAGTGCCCGGGGGTGGTCCAAGTCACGAGTTTTTCGAGCTTTGCCGTCAATCGATGGGGAATCCAACAAAACCATGTTGAATTTGAATCACGAGAAAACAACATCCGCAGGCTTACTGGCACTGCGAGTCGGCATCGGCTGTTTCATGTTGGTCCATGGGCTGGCAAAGCTGAACGGTTTCAGCACAATGGCCGACAGTTTTCCGGATCCGATCGGAATGGGAAGCAAGTTGAGCCTGGTGATGGCGATCGCCGCCGAAGTCGGTTGTTCGCTGCTGTTGATCGTCGGGTTGGCCACCCGATTGGCGTCGCTGCCGTTGGCGTTCACGATGATCGTCGCGTTGTTTGTCGTTCACGCGGCGGATCCGTGGAAGGTCAAAGAATTGGCTGCAGTGTATCTGCTGGTTTATCTGTCCTTGGCGCTGACCGGGCCAGGCTTGTTCTCGATCGACCATGTCTTGTTTGGGCGGAAAACGTCAGCATCACTTACTTCTGAGGAAACGGCGTGAAGATGAGGATTCGTGGAACAGTACTCGGTTCCACCGTGTGTGCCGGTGCGCTGCTGTTGTTGTCGGCCGGCTGCAATCAAGCCCCCTCGGGCCCGCCGCAGATGCCGGTCCCTTCGGTGACGGTCGCCAAACCGGTTGTCAAGAAAATCGTCGAATGGGACGCCTACACCGGCCGTTTAGAAGCGGTCGACCTGGTCGAGGTGCGAGCCCGTGTCGGCGGTTATTTGCAATCGGTTCATTTCGATGAAGGACAAGTCGTTAACCAAGGCGACCTGTTGTTCGTCATCGATCCTCGGCCCTTCGAAGCGGAATTGAATGCCGCCAAGGCAACTTTACAACAGGCGCAGTCGGGTTTGAAACAAGCGATGGCGAAACGCGATGAAGCCAACGCGCGGGCGTTGCAATCCGACGCGCAATTGAACCTCGCCGATCTGCGTTACAAGCGCGCCAAGGTTTTGAATCAGCAAAGTGCTTCCTCCCAAGAGGAGGTCGACGAGCGAGAAGCCGAATTCTTGCAGGCCAAAGCGGACATCGAAGGCGCCAAAGCAGCCGTCAGTTCGGCCGAAGCCGCGATCGCGACTGCCCACGCTCAAATCGAACTGGCCAAAGCCGGTGTTGAAACCGCGGAACTGAACCTCCAATACACGCGTATCCGCGCTCCGGTGACCGGCCGGATCAGCCGCCAAGCGGTCACCGAAGGCAACTTGATCGCCGGCGGGACGAACACGTCGTCTCTGCTGACCACGATCACCTCGATGCAACCGATCTACTGTGTGTTCGACGCCAGCGAACAAGACGTGTTGAAGTACATGCGGTTGGCCAAATCCGGGGAACGAGAAAGTTCACGCGTGGTCAAAAATCCGGCCTTCATCGGACTGGTCGACGAGGACGGATTTCCACACCGCGGACACATGGATTTTGTCGACAATCGATTCGACATCGACACGGCCAGCATGCGTGCCCGATGCGTATTTCCCAATCACGATCAACTCTTGCTGCCCGGCATGTTCGCACGCGTGCGTATTCCCGGCAGCGCCTCCCGCCAAGCCGTCTTGATTCCCGACTCGGCCATCGGAACCGACCAATCGTCGCAATACGTCTACGTCGTCGTCGATGAAACGATCCAGCGTCGCCCCATCAAACCGGGGCCGATCGTCGACGGGCTAAGAGTCATTCGCGAAGGGCTTCAAGGCGATGAAACTCTGGTGATCGAAGGCTTGCTGCAATCCCGGCCGGATCAAAAGGTGCAAACGGTGGAAGGAACGATTGAAGTCGTGGAAGACGGCTTGCCGGATGATTACGAACCGGTTCCCGAAAGCGAATGGATTTCCCCCGTCCCCGATCCACTGCCAGAAACTCCGCTGCCAGAAACCACATGGCGTCAGCTTCCAGCTTGCGAGTCCACTCAACTGGCGCACGGGGCAACCAATTCCAACGCCGTCAGCGGGGAACGACTGTCATGAAATTCCCCCACTTCTTTATCGAGCGACCGATCTTTGCGGCCGTGCTGTCGTTCTTGATCGTGCTGGTCGGCGGCATCGTTTACTTCTCGTTGCCCGTTTCACAGTATCCCAGCGTCGCGCCGCCCACCGTTCTGGTGCGAGCGTCCTACCCGGGGGCTACACCGCAGGTCATCGCTGACACCGTCGCCACGCCCATCGAACAAGAGATGAACGGTGTGGACGACATGTTGTACATGGAATCGTCTTCCAGTTCCGACGGCACCATGCAGCTGACCGTCACCTTCAAGCTCGGAACGGACTTGGACGACGCTCAGGTGTTGGTGCAAAACCGTGTAGCGATCGCCGAATCACGCTTGCCCGAGCAAGTCCGCCAAATCGGGGTCACGACGACCAAGCAGATTCCCGACATGTTGATGGTCGTCCACCTCAACTCGCCCGACAACAGCCGCGACCAACTGTACATCAGCAATTACGCGTTTCTGCGCGTCCGCGATGCGCTGATGCGACTCGACGGCGTCGGTGAAATTCGAATCGCCGGCGGGAACGAATACGCGATGCGCGTCTGGCTGGACATCGAAAAGATGACCCACGTCGATCTGACGGCCGGTGAAGTGGTCGAGGCGATCCGCAGCCAGAACGTACAAGTCGCCGCCGGCGTGATCGGACAACCGCCGATCGACGATGCGGGTGATTTTCAATTGAACGTCACCACCCAAGGCCGCTTGATCCGCGAAGAAGAGTTTGGCGAAATCATCGTCAAACGCGGCAGCGACGGCCGCGTCACACGCCTTCGCGACGTCGCGCGGATCGAATTGGGTGCCCAAGACTATTCGCGTCTGAGCTATCTGGACGGAAAATCCGCCATCGCCGTGCTTGTCTACCAGCGGCCAGGCACCAACGCTGTCGACACGGCTGCCCAAGTCAAGCAGACGATGGAGGCGATGAGCAAGGAGTTCCCCGAAGGCATCGGTTACAAGATCGCTTACAACCCGACCGATTATGTCGAAGAGTCGATCAGCGAGGTGTTTCAAACCCTGTTCATCACCACGTTGTTTGTGGTGTTGACCGTGTTTCTGTTTTTGCACGGCTGGCGGCCCACGATCATTCCCGTGATCGCCATTCCGATTTCGTTGATCGGGACGTTCGCCATCATGCAGTTCCTCGGCGTGACCTTGAACACGTTGTCGTTGTTCGGATTGGTGTTGGCCATCGGGATCGTGGTCGACGACGCGATTGTAGTGGTGGAAAACGTCGAACGCCTGATTGCCGAGGGGCTGACGGCGCGCGAAGCGACGCATAAGGCAATGGACGAAGTCGGGTCGGCATTGATCGCCACCACGCTGGTGTTGATCGCCGTGTTCGTACCGACCGTGTTCGTGCCGGGGATCAGCGGCCAGTTCTACCAACAGTTCGCGCTGACCATTTCCATCTCGACGGCGATTTCGACCTTCGTCTCATTGACGCTCAGCCCCGCATTGTGCGCAATCTTGCTGAGACCCAAAGACGCACCGAAAAATCGCATCGGCCGTGTGGTCGATTTCCTGTTTGGCTGGTTCTTTCGGCTGTTCAATCGGACCTTTGACTTTTCCAGCAACGTTTACGCCGGCATCATCGGTCGACTGGTCAAAAAGAGCGGCATTGCGATGGTCCTTTACGGCGTGCTGCTGGTGTTCACTGGGCTGAGTTTCGGCCTGGTGCCCACCGGATTTATTCCCGAACAAGACCAAGGCTATGTGATTGTTGCCATCAACTTGCCCGACGGTGCGTCACTCTCACGCACCGATGCCGTGGTGCGCCGCGTCGCAGAAATCGGCAAGGGCATCGACGGCGTCAAACATGCCGTGGGGATCGCCGGCCTGTCCGGAGCGACGTTCACGATCAAACCCAACGCCGCGGTGACGTTCTTGCCCCTGCAAGATGCGAAGGAACGCGCCCAGCGTGGGCGAAGTGTCCAGGCAATCGTCGCCGACATGCGACGCGGTGTCTCCGAAATCAACGAGGCTCAGATTCTGATCATTCCGCCACCCCCGATTCGCGGTATCGGTCGCGGTGGCGGTTTCAAAATGTATGTCCAGGATCGCAGCGGAGCCGGAATCGATGCGCTCAATCAAGTCACCGGAACCATGTTGGCCAAGGCCAATGCGCAGCCCGGCGTGACGCAGGTGTTCACCAATTTGCGGGCAAACGTGCCGCAGGTGTATGCGGACGTCGATCGAACCAAGGCTCAGATGCTGGACGTCCCGGTCAACAACGTGTTTGACGCATTGCAGATCTATCTGGGATCAATGTACGTCAATGACTTCAACTTCCTGGGACGAACCTATCGCGTGACCGCTCAAGCGGAACCGGAGTTCCGTGACGACGCCAGCGACATCGTCAAGATTCGCACCCGCAGTGCCCGTGGGGCGAGCGTTTCGCTCGGATCGGTCGTCGATGTCCAACAAACCGCCGGACCCGATCGATTGGTGCGTTTTAATCTGTTTCCATCGGCCGACCTCAACGGCACGACGGTACCGGGATTCAGCACCGGCCAATCACTGGCGACCATGGAATCGCTGGCGGAACAAAACCTGCCTGCCGGTTTTGGTTACGAATGGACCGAGATGGCATTTCAAGAAAAGCAAGCCGGCAACACGATCGTCTTCCTGTTTCCGTTGGCCGTGCTGTTTGTCTTCTTGGCATTGGCGGCTCAATACGAGAGTTGGTTATTGCCGCTGGCGATCATCTTGATCGTGCCGCTGTGCCTGTTGTTCGCGCTGATCGGAGTCTGGTTCCGAGATATGGACAACAACGTGCTGACCCAAATCGGATTCATCGTCTTGATCGGGTTGGCATGCAAGAACGCGATTCTGATTGTCGAATTTGCCAAAGCGGAAGAGGACGCCGGGAAAAACCGTTTCGATGCCGCCGTCGCCGCCTGCCGTTTGCGACTGCGCCCCATTTTGATGACCGCGTTTTCGTTTATCTTGGGCGTTGTGCCGCTGTTGGTCGCAACGGGAGCCGGGTTCGAGATGCGTCGCGTGCTGGGAACCGCCGTGTTCAGCGGCATGCTGGGCGTGACCCTGTTCGGGCTGTTCCTGACGCCGGTGTTCTATGTCTTGCTGCGACGGTTTGCACAAAAGACGCAAACCGCTGCGACCGTCACACCCCAGCCCCAAGAACAAGCCGAACCCGAGCCATCGAGTGACGAGGCGGAGTTGTTGGCCGAAGGTGCGCCGTCGGCGTAATGCGGCAGTCGACCGCATCGCCGAGCGGACGGTCGTGGATTTACGAACATCACCGAGCGGACTAAAGTATCGAGCGTGAGGAGCGAGCCATTTTGGCACGCCTTGAGGCTTTGAGCCCGCTTTGTTTGTGTTTCATCGACTGCGATCTAACGCCGCCAGACGACTGATCAGCTGCACGCTGATGGGCGTGCTGCTGTGTGGACTGATCGGAGTTCCCATTTCGGCTCCTCCGTCTGAAAAAACCGGGCGTTTTCCTTGTGAAAGCTGCTCCTGTGGTTGTGTCACCGCCGAGTTCTGTTGGGACAAATGCTGCTGTCACAGCGATGAAGAAAAGCTGCAGTGGGCCTACGACCACCACGTCCGGCCCCCGGCGTTTTTGGTCGCACGCGTCAATCGGCCCTCGGCAAAGACGGCGGCGGTTGAAGCGACACGCGACCGCCCCAAGTCAACGTCTTGTTGCTGTTTTACGCAATCGACAGCCCAATGCGCGACCGATCAATGCGCGACCGATCTGGGCGAGTCATACCGTATCGACGACGTTGGAACTGATCAGCCTTCTCCGGCACTGCCGATCGCTCGGATTCTCCGATTCGAAGATGCCGCGAAATGTCACGGCATTGATCTTGTATGGACGCTGCTGTCTAGCGTCGTTGTTGAAAGCCAGACGCCCGCGATCCTGATTCCTCTGCCCCCGCTGCTGTATTGTCTGATCCTCGGCAACGATCGAGCGATCGAGCAGGCACTGCATCCCGATCCACCGGTGCCCTAGATCCCGAGCGACGTGGTGCCAAGGCGTGTCGACGATCCATGTCGCTGCGCCGTGGCCTCTGACCCATTTTTTGTTTGCTCGCAATGCTCGGTTCGCTGCTGCGCGTCGGTTGAGTCTGTCTGACTGGAATCAAGTCGGGCGTGTATCGGCCCGCACCCAGAGATCACCGCTACCGCGTCAGCGTTTGAAGGCTCGCTCCTCACACCAGTGTGGTCTTCGCCGCCGGCGCGGGAGCGACCTGTGATCACCACGTGCAAGGCGTTGCGAATTCACTTCGCGGCAACACCGGCCCCGCAGTCGGCGACCGGTATGCGCCGATCCAACGATACGTCACCCACCCAAATCTTCTATCAAATATGTTTTCACGTGAATTTTACCCCTGCGGCCGAATCCGATCTCGAAACGCGTTTACGCTCGTCGAACTGTTGGTCGTGATCGCCATCATTGGCATCCTTGTCGGGTTATTGCTACCGGCGGTGCAAGCGGCTCGCGAAGCCGCGCGACGGATGCAGTGCAGCAATAACTTGAAACAGATCACGTTGGCCATGCACAACTACGAAAGTTCGTTTCGTAAGTTACCGGCGAATTACACCAACGGCTCGAGCACCGCAGGCAACTTCTCGGTGTTCGCTCAAATGGCACCGTATTACGAACAGGGAAACATGCTGGACATGGTTCATTTCGATCGACCATTGCACGTCGGGTGTTGTCCGGGGCAACTGGTCGCGCCACATGACACCGCCGCCGCCACTGCGATGGCGACGTTGTCCTGCCCCAGTGAGAACTTTGAGCGAAGCTATTTCGTCACCTCGCTTTCCGGCCAGGGTCCGACACAGGTCTATTCGGGCACCAATTATGCGATGAACACCGGTACCGGCGTGGGCACGTTGTACGACACCCGTCTGGCGACCGACGGCGTTGTGTGGATCAACGCGAACGTCGGATTCGAAGCCGTCATGGACGGCCTCAGCCACACCGCCGCGTTTTCCGAACATTTGCTCGGCGTGCCGGAACAGTCTCCGAGTGAACCGACCGTCGATGCGTTGCGCCGTCGCACGATGATGAACGTTCGGTGTGATTTTATCAGTCGCTCGATGCCACCCGTTGCACCTGGATTGAACGGCTACGTCTTGCCGGATGATCCCCGAGAACTCGAACCCTACACACGTGCCAGTAGTTTGCATCGCGGTTGGACCGGCCAGCGTGGAGCGGGTTGGATCAACGGACGTGAGTACTGGACCGGCTACACACACTATCACCCGCCGCAGAGTGGCATCCCGGACATGCAGACGTGCGGTTGGGGCGTTTTCGGCGCCCGCAGCAATCATCTCGGCGGCGTTCATGTCGCCCGTTGCGACGGCAGCGTCAGTTTTATCAACGAAAGCATCCATTTGGACCTTTGGCGTGCCTTCGCGACTCGCCACGGCCAGGAGGTAAGCACTGATTTCTGAACACTCCGACGACTTTCAATTTCCAATCCTTGACTGTTCCTTTCCACGACAACCAGGGGTGGGGAATTGACCGATAACGATTTCCCTGATTGAATCGGCCGCTCGTTGTCGCTACCTTCAAGTAAGTAGGCAGTGACGATGGGAAACCACAACCAGGGAAGTGACGTGTCGAATCGAATGACCGAGGACCAAGCCGAAAAGATCTCCCGACAGATCAAGTTGTTGATCTTTCTGTTGGTCGTCGTGCCGATCGTGCTGATTGTCATTTTCGTTGAGTTGCGACTGCGTTCGATCGCCGGCAGCATACCCTATCAAACGCCCAGCCTGCGCGACGAAGCTCGCATGGAAGTCGACGTGTTGCCCTGGCATCCGGTCCAAGGACAACGGCTTTATGTGCCCGCCTATTCGCACGTTTATCACCAAAAGGGTGAGCCGTATCCGCTGACGGTGACGCTGAACATTCGCAACACCGATGCGGCCAATGAGATCGCCATCACGTCGGTACGATACTTCGACACCGCCGGCAAAGAACTTCGCTCGTTGCTAAGCAAACCGCTCCGTCTGGGACCGCTCGCGGCGACGGAGTTTGTGATCGCCCGCGATGACAAATCGGGTGGTGCCGGCGCCAGTTTCATCGTCGAGTGGCAGGCCGGGACGAAAGTCACCCAGCCGGTTGTTGAAACCGTGATGGTCGACACCACCAACACCCAAGGGCTCTCCTTCATCGCCCCCGCCGTCATCCTCAGCGAAGGCGTTCACACCCCTGACGATGCAGAAGAGGGAGTGACCGAATGATGTTCAATCGCCGATCTCGATCCGGTCGATCTGTGTGAACTTTCCGATCTCCATGTCCGCACCGCCGACCATCAACAACGCACCATCGCCGGTCGGCAACATGCGGTGAAAGAATCGAGCCCGATCACTTTTGGCGATCGTTTCCCAACGCTGTCCGTCGTTGGAAAGGCGATGCAGCAATCCGTCCATCGTGCTGACGTAAAGGGTTTCTTCCGCGGCAAAGGACGCCGCACCGAATCCCATCATGCCGCGTCCGGGCAACAACGGTGCCAGACTCCACGACTGCTCTTGCGGATCATAGACGTCCACCCGAGTGGTCGGTTTGCCATCGGAACTCATGCCGCCGATGACATACAGTTTGCCGTCGTGAGCGGCGACGCTGATCGCCCGTCGCTTGAACGGCGGCATGGCCACGGGTTGCCATGATGCTGTAGGATCGCTCAGATCCAACGACCATGCGGTTTGATGCCATTGGCTCTCGGTACTCTTTCCATCCAGCTTCCAACCACCGAACACATACACGCGATCGCCGAGGACCGCGGCGTCCAGCGACGAACGGGCTTCGGGAAGCGCCGGCAAGTCCGTCCAAGCGTTGGCTTCGGGATCGTAGCTGGCGACGGAGGCTTGCGAACGCAAATCCTGCTCCTGGCCAAGTTCGTTGACGGCGGTGAATCCGCCGATCCGAATCAACCGGTTTTGATACGCGACCAAACCCAACCCTTGCAGCGACGGTCCGCCGGGCAATGATTTCCATTGACCCGATTTGCCCGCTGACAGATCCAAACTCCAAAACCGGTCGGATTGCTCTGCGGTCGAGTACGAATGGGCGTCGCCGGTGTGGCCGCCGTAGACATAAAGCGTCTGGTCGGCGATCGCCGCACCGAAACTGGTCAGTTCCTCGGGCAGGTCGGGCAACGCGGCGGGACCGATCGAGACGCTGCTGTCAGTTTCCATGACCGGTCGTTGGGGTTCGCGTTGGGGGCGGGGTTTCGGTTCGGACGAAGACGACTTGCCGGGAATCCGGAACGTTGCCGTCAAGTAATCGGTCGTGCTGCCGTATCGCTTTCCATCGAGCGTTCCACTCGCTTGCTCGTCGGTCACTCCCACCACGATCGCATTCAATCCTGGTTCCACAACTTGCTTTTTAAACACCACGATTCCCGCGATGTCCGTCTCACCCGAGGCTTCTTCGTGACCATCTTCGCAATACAGCTTCACTTGCAGACCTTCCGCCGGTTTGCCGTCTCGCAACACCGTAACCTGAACGCGTCCGCCAGTCGATGCCGTCACGATCGACTGCAGCGGTGCGTCCGATCTCGGTTCGTCCGGCCAATCGCTGGAATCCGTGTGGGGCAAGTGTTCGACATGGTAGGTCAACTTCGTGCCATGATACAGCCCATAGGTCACGCTGCCAGCAATCTCACGCGTCGGATCGATCGGATTTTTGCTGCGAAGCCCGATCAACGTTTCGTTTTTTATCGCCGACGTCGCGATGGCTGTCTCGCCGCTGGAAAGCTCGATCGCGGCGATCGGGCCCGGCATGTGGTAGGTCCGGTCCGCCGGTGATTCGCCGAACCACAACACGACATGGCCTTCACCATCGGTCGCCAACCAAGGCATGTGCGCCCGGACGGCTGACGTGGTAAGCAAGCAGACGGTGACCGCGATGAGGCGACATAAGCCGGTGGCTTGAAACGGTAGGAAAGATTTCATTTTGATTTCAGAGGTGTTTGATTTATTAAAGTGGAAAAGGCTTCCAGCTTGTCAATTCCGAACGAAACCGCCTGGAAGCTGATGCTGCAATTCATGCGCCCAATCATCATTTCAAAAAGTCGACCGCAAACGCCAACGTATTCGGCTGATCGGGCTTCAATTCGCACGTCAGTTGGCTCTCGGCATCGAACGATGGATCGATCACGGAGTCAGCCGGCGGCAAGGCTGCGGCTTGCTCGCTGGGCAGTTTGGCGAGCAACTCGGTGGGGATCATCGCCACGCGAACGCGATACGTCCCGCCGTGCAGTCCGGCGCTGGCGGGCACCTGGAACCGTCCGTCAAACACCGGCGCCGATGCATTCGGTCCGGTCGTTTGTCGCATCGGTTCCAGAGTGATGACGGCCCCCGAGAGCGGTTTGCCGGCAACCCGCACCGTCCCGATGGCCGTGACGTCGCGTTGCGACGGAGAGTTGCATCCGGTGACCAGTAGCATCATGGCCAGCACCAACGCCGTGGCCAACGGCAATCGGTCGGCATCGTTGATCTTGCGATCCGACATCGTCGACATGGCCATCACCACGGTGCCCTGTCGACGACTTCGCCATCATTGCGACTGGTCAATCGATGCAACGTCACCGCATCGACTGATTCGGTCAAAAATCGCACGCTGCCGTCGCTTAACACAAACTGAACGCCGGCCGCATGGGGACCGCGAAATGATTCGTAGGATGGGATGTCGAACAGCGAGATCTGATTGGCGTTGAAACTGCCGAACGTTGAGGCGCTGGAATGATACGGATAACTGATCGCCCACTTGCCCGCACTTTGGCCGCCGGATCCCGGATAGGGGAATGGCAACGATGACGTCTCACGAACCTGGACGCCAAACTCGCCGGCCAGCAGCGTGTTCGAAGTCCCATCGGCGTTAGAGATATCGTCGACGTCCACCCAGGACATCCACGACGAGACTTCGGGAATTCCCGCCCTGACCCGCTCGCTTTGAAAGACATTCATCGCATCGACGATCGCACCGTTGTGAAGTTGGTTGCGATACTTTTTTGTACCGGTGGAAATCGCATAGCTTGAATACCCGTTGGGCGTTCCGCCGCTGTCGGGCAACGACATCGACGGGCACAAATACACTTCCGGCGTCTGCTTGGCCGGCTCCTCGTTTTCCGGTGCCCAGGCATCGGTGTTCAGATCAAATCGGGCGAACAACGCATCCTGTTCGACGAATGGCAGAATGGAAACGAACGCCGTCAAACCGGCGCGGTGGATCGGCCGTCGACTCGTCCCACCGACACGAATCCCCAACGCACTCGGCGGCAATGCTCCGTTGACACTGTCGTAGTTGTGCATCGCCAACCCGATCTGCTTCAAATTGTTGCTGCACGACATCCGCCGTGCCGCTTCGCGTGCCGCTTGCACACCGGGCAACAGCAAGCCGACCAGGATTCCGATGATTGCGATCACGACCATCAATTCGACCAGGGTGAACGCGTTGCGCGCAAGTCGAGGCAGTGGTTGGGGTGAACGGTGAATCGAGGGGCGCGACCTTTGAAGCCCCACCCGGCGTCGGCGCCGCAGCACCAGCCCGCCGGCGACGATTCCCAACAGCGCCACGCTACCCGGCTCCGGCACCGCTGATGGCGTGATGAAGGGCGTGTTTTGGGTGAACGTGTCGACTCGAAATTGATCCAGCGACATGCTGGTGGATTGGGCGTTGAAATCGAACCGATACTCCGGCTGCGACGAATCCAAATCCCACAGGGCGAGGTAGCTGACGCCTTCACCGCCAAAGGTTCCACCCAACGAAGTACGCGCGGTTTCGATCACGAAACTCGGCGCGATCGTGCCAGCGGTGGCCGCGGAAGCGCTCAGTAAGATCGATGAGTAGTCCAGCTCGGATCCCAACGTTTCAAACTGCGCCACAATCCGCGTGAATCCGCCGCCGGAGGTTCCCGAGCGGACCGTCGCGTACCCTTGGGTCAAAAAGCTCGAGCTGTCGCCAGGCCCGAACAGACCGCCGTACGCGTTGCCGCTGGAGGCCAACGACTGGTTGGATTCGAACGTCAGCGAACTGATCGGTCCGCCATCACCAAAACTCTCGTTCGCGGTCGGGGACGTCCCCGCGGGCAGGAATCCGGGTGTCGACCCGCCCGGGAACCCGTCGAAGCGGTCCCAGAACGCAAAGGTGCTGTCCGCGGCCGATTGGGACCACGTGAACACCTCGCCGTTGACATCCGGCACCGAGTCGCCGGGAGTGAAGATGGCTGCGGATGCAACCGGCGCGGTGGCGATCGGACCACAGCCGATGGCAACCGCCAAGAAAACAAACTGACACCAACGCACAGCACTGACCTCTCGATGCAAGTAGAAAAATCGCCCACACGTCGCCCAGTGCGACGGGGGATCGAAGCTTCGTTCTTGCTCGCTGGGTCGTTCAGCGACTGCGGTGCGAACTCGTCGATTCAGACGACCGATCGCGGCGTCGCTTTGCCTGGCTTGCTACCTTTGAAAGCTATTGAGAACTGGTCTCAACAAAACGGAAGATAGCCGCTGAGAGATCGTTTTGAAAGCCCACCTCTGGCTGTAACTCTCGCCGTGTCTTTGGGGTGGCCACGATTGGAGCGGAAAAACGCAAGTCAAAAAGTTTTCACAACGAATGTTGACAAAATTACCCAAAGCGGGTTTCTTATTGAGATCCACTCGCAATACGGTGTTTTTGTGGTGTGTCCCCCCCAATTCGGCCTACCCATGTCTTCCAGTTCCAGCGACGATCCGAACACCAATCTGTCGGAATTGGCAGGAATGAATCTCGACAATTCGCTCCGCAAGATCGTGCGTTTTTCAGATCTTGCGCGTTGCGGGGACGAGGTTTGGATTGAATACGAAGGCAAGCTCTACCGCCTGCAAAGCACCCGCCAAGGCAAGCTCGTTCTGACGAAGTGACTCGCGAACGGCACCACGTTGCCGTAGTGGACGAGGCGACGAGTCCCACCAACCACGAATGGTGCAACCACGAATGGTGCCACCCACCTAATGCGAAGAGCGGTACCAGTACGCGTATTTGCTAGTGTCAATCGCGGGCTGTCGGTCGCGCGTGGGTCTGGTAGTCGGCGTCGAAATACGCCTACGGCGTTTATGAAGTCACGACGTGGGACTCGTCGCCTCGTCCACTACGACTCATAAATGGTGCCACCCACCAACCGTAAATGGTGCCACCCACCAACGGCGTGAGCGATACTCACAGGCTGATTTGCTATCGCACGATCTGCCTGTCGTTGGACGCGGGTTTGGTGGGTGGCACCAAGTTGTAAGTTGATACCTGTGCGTGGGACTCGTCGCCTCGTCCACTACGGCGAAAGAGAACGGACTGCTTGTCGTTGCCCACTGGGTTGGTGCTTGGCCCCAAGGTTCGCCCAAGTTGCATCAGTGATCGGGAAGACGCCGGGGGCGAAGTCGATCGGGACGGAACGGTTCGGCGGTTCGATGTGATTCAGTTTCCAGTCCAGGCGTCGCCAGAACGACAGGCCATTGGCCCAGCGGTCGATGGCCGACCGGATTTGAATGGCTGCCGGCGCATCGCGGTCTTTCAGTTCCTCCAACACATCGAGTGCTCCGCTGGGCAAGTTGCCCAACAGCAACGCGGTCGCATAATTGATCCGCAACACGTCATCGGCGTCCACGCGAACGACGGTCGTACCGGGGCAAAGCGACAGGGCACGAAAGATCTTGATGGCTTCGTCGATTTTACCGGTTCGCATCGCACACACGCCCAAACAACTACGATGGAGGTGGTTGGGGGGCAGCGTGCGTAAGGATTGGTAGGCAGCGGCGTAGTTGCCACTTCTGATCTGGTTAAAAACGGATTTTGGAAGGTCGCCGTAATCGGGCCGTGCGGCGGCTGAACCAGGTTGATGAGCCGCATTGACGGCTGCGGTGATAGCGCGAGAAAGTGTATTGGGCTTGGACATAGTGATCTCTCCAGGCAGACCGGTTCCGCGGTTGAAACAGCGCGGCCGAATCTGAGACGGGTTTAGTTTGCAGAAAACATCAGGAACAACGAGAAATCGTCCTGGTCTAAATCTGCAAACGAACTCCGAGCGTGGTGAGAGACGTTCGTCCGTGCCAAGCCTGACCGGATCGCGAGAGCGAATTGTTTCCGAACGGCAATCGGTCCAAACCACGGTGCGGATTGAACGCGCACACCGCATTGGGTTGCCCCGGTTTGGAAGCCTCGCGATCGAATTGGCCGATCGATTCAGCCGGCAAAGCGGCCTGATCCAGAACGGTGCCAACCAGTCGCGTCTGTTGGTCGTCCCGGTCGAGACGCGCGAAACAAGGCGAAGCAAAGACGCCGAAACCAAAACCGACGAAGCACGCCCAGACAAGCGTCTGGCGTAAGTCGAAAGCACGGCTGAATCGGCGCGATTTCATGTTGGAGGGCACACGGAAAGATTGAATTCCGGATTCATCATCACACGTCCGGATCGGCAGTCAAGGGGCGATCGCGATCTGTGCGTGGGAAAGTTGAAAGTTCGCCGCAGTGGACGGCGCAAGGACTCCCGGCGACTGGTCCACTGCGGCATTACCCGACTGCGTTAATACACAGAGGGTCGCAACGTTCGACGGCTCAATACATGTCGTAGTCGCCGCCGTGGCCTTTCGTGCCGGACTTGCTATCGTCTTTGGGCTTCTCAGCGATCAGGGCATCGCTGGTCAACAGCAACGTCGAGACGCTGGAGGCATTTTCGAGTGCGGTCCGGACCACTTTGGTGGGGTCGATGACGCCGGATTCGACCAGGTCTTCGTAGGTGTTGGTGGCAGCGTTGTAGCCATAATTGCCGTTTTCGGCAGCGACTTTTTCACAAACCAGCGAACCATCTTGACCGGCGTTGTCGGCGATCCAGGTGGCCGGTGCGCGACAGGCTTTGAGCACGATGTTGTAGCCCGTCCGTTGGTCATCGGACAATTTGGTTGCGTCGCAGCGGCCGGCCGCGCGGACCAAGGCCACGCCGCCACCGGGCAGAATGCCTTCTTCGACCGCCGCGCGGGTAGCCGACAAGGCGTCTTCGTAACGCATTTTCTTTTCCTTGACCTCGGCCTCGGTCGCGCCGCCGACGCTGATCTTGGCAACGCCGCCGACCAGTTTCGCTTTTCGCTCTTGCAGCTTCTCGCGATCATAGTCACTGGTCGATTTTTCGTGCTCCGTTTCGATCTGCTTGATCCGAGCCTTGATGTCGTCAGTCTTACCGGCGCCTTCGATGATCGTCGTGTTGTCTTTGTCGATGATGACTTTCTTGGCACGTCCGAGATCGGCCAGTTCGATGTTTTCGAGTTTGACACCGAGACTTTCGAAGAACGCTTTGCCGCCGGTAAGGATGGCCATGTCTTCCATCATCGCCTTGCGACGGTCACCGTAGCCGGGAGCCTTCACCGCCGCAGCGACAAAGGTTCCGCGCAAGCGGTTGACGACCAGCGTGGCGAGCGCTTCACCTTCGACGTCTTCGGCGATGATCAACAACGCCTTGCCGGTCTTGGCGACCTTTTCCAGCAACGGCACAAACTCGCGCAGGTTGCTGATCTTCTTTTCATGAATCAAGATGTAGGGCTCTTCGAGCACGCACTCCATCGTTTCCGGCGACGTCACGAAGTAGGGCGACAGATAGCCCTTGTCGAATTGCATCCCTTCGACCCACTTGACCTCTGTTTCCAGACTCTTGCCTTCGTCGATCGTGACCACGCCGTCTTTGCCGACTTTTTCCATCGCATCGGCAACGACCTGACCGATCTTGGCGTCTTGGTTGCCGCTGATCCGAGCGACTTGCTCCATTTCTTTGCGGCCCTTGACGGTGGTCGACATCGACTTGAGGTGACCGACAATGTCTTCGACGGCTTGCTCGATCCCTTGTTTCATTGCGATCGGATTGGTGCCGGCGACGACGGCCCGCAGGCCCTCGTTAAAGATCGCTTCGGCCAACACGGTTGCGGTGGTCGTGCCGTCGCCGGCCACGTCGTTGGTCTTCGAAGCGACTTCACGCACCATCCGCGCCCCCATGTTTTCATAGGGGTCGTCCAGTTCGATTTCTTTGGCCACCGTCACGCCGTCGCGGGTCACGATCGGTGATCCGTAGCTCTTTTGAATAATCACGTTGTGTCCGCCGGGCCCGAGGGTGCTGCGAACGGTTTTGGCCAACTTGTGAACGCCGCGACGCATCGCCTCGCGGGCGTCTTGTTCAAAGGCAATGATTTTTGACATATCGAATCGTCCCCCACTTAGTTCTCGATGACGGCCAGGATGTCGCTTTCTTTGACGATCGTGTACTTGATGTCGTCGACGTCAAATTCGTCGCCGCCGTACTTGTTCAGCAGCACGTAATCGCCGGGACTGACCGACAGCGGGTGAACGGTGCCGTTGTCATCGTGTTTGCCGGGGCCGACCGCGATCACACGAGCCCGGTTGACTTTCTCTTTGGCAGAATCCGGTAGCACGATCCCGCCGGACGTCTTTTCGTCGGCTTCGTCACGTTGGCAGACGACGCGATCGGCAAGCGGTTTGAGTTTCAGATTGGTGGTCGATTCTGACTTTGTAGCAGTCGCCATGAAATGTCCTCCATACTTTCCTTGGACATTGCACAACCGTGTGGCCCTGCCGCTCCGGAGCCACCGTCAATTTGGCACAACGCCAGCGGCGGCGGACGCTATAGCAACCGCTGTACCAATGCTGAAACCCGAATCGCACGGGCACTCGCAAAACGGGATTCAGCAACCGTTGGAGTCTAGCCTTTAGGCGATCCCCGGTCGCTGCCAGGCAGCGATAACGGGCGGCTAAAGCCTGCACACCAACGTGTATGCCCGTGCCATTCGTACCTGTCCTCTAGGCCGCTCGTCAAACCTATCCCGAAATGAAGGCTGACAGAGCACTAAAGGCGTTCGGATTCGTACGGGTTGGGCAACGTCGCCAGCACATCGGACGCTTCGGCGAACGACTTGTACGGGCCGCCCTCGACCAGGACGCCGCCGAGTTGTGTGGCAATCGATTCCGCAGTGGAACCTGCGGGGACTTCGGCAATCGTGAACCCGTCGTCGACTTCGATGATGATGAAACCAATCATTTCAGGTCTCCTTCGGTTGGGGGCGGTTGTCAGATTCCCAGTGCCGCACAGATTTTCCGTGTCGGCCGTTCGAGACAATTTACCTGCAAATCCCGATACCAAAACATCGTTGATGTCCCCATCCGCTCGGAAAAACAACTCGATCACAGGGTGCGCATCCCCCGGCGGTGTCATCCCGAAAAGCGGGCCAGAACTGCTTCGAGATTCACTCTTGGCGAATTCCGCTAAGCTCAGATCCGTCACCGATCCGATTGGATGTCTGCTGTCGTGGTACGGTGACACGGGAGCGACAAATTGGCATCAGACCACGACAAGTCGGCCGCATGGCCCGTTACATGCTGTACAATGTGGTGTCAGACTTTTGTTGCACTGCGGAGGTCAATTCGATGGATATTTTGGGTCACGTTCTGACGCGGACCAGCCAGTGGATTGAGCACTGGTATGTAGCGTTTACCACGTTCGACGGCGATTTACTCGATCGAGACGAATGGGTCGAGTTCGTGGGCGGACCGCTTGACGGCTATCGACATCTCGTCGACGCCACCAAGATTTACCATCTGCCGCCTTCGTTGGTGTTGCCCATTAGCGCATCGCGAATTGCCCGATTTTTCGACATGGATGAGAGCGAGTCGGTTCACCCGACGGATCGACCGAGCAGTTACGCCCTGTACGACTTGGTGGCCTGCGGCGACCGATGGTGCTATCGGTTCAGCCGAGACGAGGCTTGAGCGTGATGACGAGCCCAGGCCGCTTGCATGGCGACACGCCCGGCCTGCTTGATTGGCACGCTGGATGCACTCTCCGCGGCATGAACGTTTCCCGTCGATCAAACGGAGGAACCTTTCATGCCCGCTACGTTGGATCAACCACGAAACAGAACCCACCATTGTTCATCTACCGATCGAGCGTGGCGCCCACGCAGCCATCAGCGTCGCGCCCGCGAGGATGAAGCCCGCCGGCCGCGGCGACACGCAATCAAACCGACGTGGGATCGATCGAATCGACCCCACGCCGCGGCGTTTGCAACCGGGGCACCCTCAACGTCAGCCTCACCGACGTCGCGAAGACGCAGTTCCAGGTTGGGAAAATTTTTCAGCGGCTTCACGCTCGAAAAGTCGTTCACGATCCTGTCGTTTCTCGTTGCCAGTGGGCTGATCGTCCTCTGCTCGCTCGATCTGGCAGTCGCTTGGCCCTGGATGCACGCCAGCTTGCTGTTCGATTGGACTTACCTGGGAGTAGGCGTTGCCATGTTGTGGCTCACCTGGGACGTCTTCAACGATCAATCGCGATGACCGTCGGAACACATTGACTCGTGCCGAAGGTCTGCTGGTGTGGAACGAAGACTTGCCACGACGATGGGCGACGAGAATCAGCTGATTGGCACAAACGTTGCATCCGGCAAAGTCAACACGCGACAGCTCAGACGCTGTTGGCACACTTCACGTCAAAACCATTCAGGGGACGAAACATGTTGGTGCTTTCACGGAAAGAGAACGAGCGAATTCAAATTGGTGATGAAATTGTGCTGACCATCACGGGGATCAAGGGAAACCGCGTTTCAGTCGGGATTGAAGCCCCGCGAGAGGTCGCCATACGCCGAAGCGAATTACATCAATTCGCAGCCGACCGACAAGATCATCGGAACTCGAATTCGCGACGCCGACAAGTCGCCTAAGACATTTTGTCGTGCCGCACCCGCGACAACTTGACGCCCGGCACAGTCGCTCCGGTGCCGGTATGGAAACACGCCCGCACGTGGCGTGTGTTTGCTACAGGGCGAAGCGAATGCGTAAACGTCAACGGTTATAGACTCTCTGCGTCCAACAGCGTTTGGGTAGCTAAATCATCCGAATTGCGTGGATGGCACCCCCCCGTTCTTGAGTCCATCGCAACAATGTCTATTATATGGCGAATCGTAGGAACGCATCGGGCTCTCCAGCGGTGAGATGACTCGCGTTGTGGCGTTTGAGGGCTTTTCGATCTGAAAAGGCGAGTGCGAAGATGCAGGGCGGAGCACGAAGGAGACATCGAACAAGCGGCGAACGACCGCTGCGTCGACTGCTGGCCGAGAAACTTGAGCGACGCTGGATGCTCGCCGGCGCCGTGCTGGAGTCCGAGCCGAATGACGAAATGGCCGCAGCCGATGTGTTTTCCGGAACACAAGTGTTAAGCGGGACGTTTTCGACGCCGACCGACAGCGACTTCTTTCGCACATCGCTGCAGCACGGCGATTCGATGACCATCGATCCACGATATTCTGACGGTGCACGCGGGGACCGCCAGCCGTTTACGGCGTTCGATTTGCTGGACGGCTCGGGGAGTGTCGTGCTCGAATCGGCGGATCTCTTTCAGAGCATTTTTGTGGCCCCAAAACCCGGCGACTATTTTCTACGTGTTCACGCGGGGAATCGCTTCAATTTGCCGAGCACGGATTACGCGATCAGCGTGTCCATGACTCCGTTCAACGGACGCGAAGAAATCGAACCGAACGAGTCGGTGAGTGAGGCCACGGAAATCGCCGGGACGACGATGCTTCGGTGTGAACTGATTGACTCCGCGGATCTCGACGTCTTCTCCGTTGAAGTTTCCGCCGGGCAAGCATTGACCCTCGATCTCGCCAACGATCCCCTTGATCCACACGGTGCGGCCCCGGAGGTTTCGCTCCGCAATCCGGACGGAACACTCGTCGCTGCGGACACCAACGGTTTGGGATGGGTGCATCTGGTCCAGCAAAGCGGACGGTATTCTCTAACGTTTAAAACGCCAAGTTTTGCCACCGCTCCCCTTCCTTACGCCGCGTCGCTGTCGCTCTACGCCGACGCCTTGGTTGAACCGGAGCACGGCAATGAACTCCAAGATCATGGGAGTGTCTGGCACGTCACCGAAGCGGTCACCACCAGGGCATCGGTTTTGGAAACGGTCGGCGACGTCGATGTGATTGCGTTGCAGGGGCGTGGATTGGAGACGTTTCGTTTCGATTTTCGTAGCAATTCCAATGACCACATGGCGCTTGCCGGTCGACGTCTGACGCTGCTCAATGGGTACGGTCAGTTGCTCGCGTACGCCGATCAGCAGCGTTTTGACCAACAACTTCTACCGGCACTTTCGACGCCCGGTCGCTACTTTTTGCTGATCGAAGCCAGCTCCGAATTGGGACTCGGTGCCTATGCGGTTAGCGGTTCGACGATTGGGATGTTTGCCAATCAACGCGACGTCCCGCTCTTCTTTTTCGACTTCGATCAACAGTTGGCGGAGCACCGTGGGCGTTCGTTCGAAACGGCGTTCGAGGATCCTCAGAATATTGCATTTCTGATCGGCGGTTTTGAGGCGATCTATGATCGCCACGATGTCGAAGTGACCACGGTATTGCCACCCGAAGGTGACAGCTACATCTCACACGGAACCGGAGGGTTTGAAGGATCCGGACACTCTGGAAATGGTCATCGCGGCTTCCGAACAGTCGAAGGATCTTCGCTTGCCGATTCGCTACGTGGTTTTCCGACCGGTAACATCTATCACGAAGTCGGCCATGCGATGTCGCTCAATCACGTGCGGGATCCTCTGCAGCAAGTGACTTGGGCAAACTTTGGAAAAGGGTTGTATCCGGGAACGGCTTTCGGATTCAACATCGGGCCAGTCGCGACCGAGGTGATCTACAACCACGCTGATCAGGCGGATTGGGTGCTTCAATCAGGAGCGCAACAACGTCACGAAATTGGCGACGATTCCACGATCGATTTGAATCGCTTGTTCGACGAGATGAAGTATGAAGTGAGCAATCATTCTCCGCTGCCAGTCGGTCGGCAGCCGCACTCGATCGTCAAAGGCGACTTCGATGGCGACGGCTTTCGGGACTTGGCGACGGCCAACAGCGGCGACGGAACGGTCAGCGTGCTGTTTGCTGCGCCCGACGGTTCATTCGCTCGGACCGCCCAACTCCATGTCGGCCCCGATGCTACGTTTGCCGACACGCTGGTGGCCGCCGACTTCAACCGCGATGGAATCGACGACCTCGCCCACTCCCGATACGAAGCCGTCGGCAGCGTCTCGATTTTCCTGGGCAGCGAGACGGGTCAGTTTGTCGATGCAGGCAGTCTTCCCGCGGGGAATCGCCCGAATTCGATTCGCAGTGGGGACTTCAACGGCGACGGCAATCCCGACTTGGCGGCGGCTAACTACTTCGGTGCCAACATCACCCTTTTGATCGGCAACGGTGATGGCACGTTTGCCACCGGCGAAACACTCACGACGGGCGGTCGCCGATCCAACGGAATCGAGATCTCCGATGTCAATGATGACGGCAACATTGACCTTCTGGTCAGTGACGCTTTGGGGGCCGCCGTCACGGTTCTATTGGGACGTGGCGATGGAACCTTCGAGTCCGGAAAACGTTTCGTCGTGCCGTCGGATTCCCAGGATGTCGTCGCGTTGAACCTGAACGACGATCGCTTCCCGGACGTCGCCAGTATCAGTCGGACGACGGGATCCATCGACTTGTTCCTCACCGAAGGGAATGGTGATCTTAGCTTCCATCAATCCATTCCTGGAAGCGACGGCGCCTTTATGCTCGAGACCGGTGACTTCAATGGAGACGGTCACGACGACCTCGGCGTTCCCGTTCGTAGCCATTCGATCGTGGAAGTGCACCTGAATGATGGTGAAGGGCGTTTCATTCGGGCCATCCAAATTGATTCCGGGGGACTGTATGAAGCCGGGATTTTGGTGGAAGATGCCGATGGCGACGGGGTGGACGATCTTTGGATCGCGGAATCCGAAGGCGACTCAGTTCGGCTGCTGACTTCCGCGCCGAACGATCCACGCAACGACCGAGCCGTCATCCACGCTTCGATCGACGCTCCGCAGCAAGTCGATCAATTCGTCTTGCAAGCGGAGGCGGGTGAGACTTATCTGTTCGATATCGACGCAGCCGAGTATCAATACTCGCTCGATGCCGGACTTGTTCTCAAAAACGAGCAAGGCGTGGTGATCGCAGCAAACTCGCAGGCGATCGACTCCGGCAGCGGGATCGCCTCGGTCGACCCGAGCCTGATGCATTCCTTTAGCGTCTCGGGCCGCTATACCTTGGAGGTTGTCGGGGAACATCAATCACAGGGGAAGTATCGCTTGAAAGTAACGCCCCAATCAGCGTTTGACGATGCAGGGCCGCGCGTCTTGAGGGCCTTGCCAGAACAAGATGACGTTATCGATCAAACGCGCCAGTTGATCTTTTGGCTCAATGACGCGATTGATCCCGATTCGATGACGCCGCAGACCATTCGCGTTGTCGGTGAGCATTCGGGTCTGCGTTCCGGACGGGCAACCATTGATCCCGTCAATAAGATTCTTATCTGGACGGCCGATCAGCTGCTCCCCGTTGATGAATATTTCGTGACCGTTGACGGATTGACCGATCCGCTCGGCAACGCGTTGGACGGAGAATCGTCCGGGCTTCGTTTTCCATCGATCAGCGGTAACGGGACCGCCGGTGGCGCGCTGCAGTATTCGTTCACCATCGATCGAACGGACACAACCGCCGCAAACCTCGACAGCGTGGACGTCGTGGAAACGGAATACGATACCCACGTGATTCACCTGCGGTTTAACGAACACTTGGACATCCCCCTGACGCATGAACGTGACGCCGTTGTGACGTTCTCGGGAACTCACTCAGCGAGGCGTCTCCCGAGATCCATGACGTTTTCTTCGTTGACAACACGGCTCCAACGTCTGGCCCTGTCGTGACCGATGACGGACAACAGAGTCTCGTCCGATCGGTCAGCGTCACGTTTGACTCGCCGGTCATCATTGACGAAGGCGCCTTTGAAGTTCAGACGGTCGACGGCACCGGCGTTTCGATTACACTCCAATTCGAAGTGCGACCGGACGGAACGCGGGCAACCATCGGCTTTCAGGGGGCCTTGGTCGACGCCTACGGATCGCTGTTGGACGGTATCTATCGGCTTGCGATTCGCGATGGCTATGTGCGAGATGCCGCCGGCAACCTCTTCGACGGTGATTCCGACGGCAAAGCTGGCGGCCGCTACGTCGACGAATTCTTTCGGCTCTTTGGTGACAGCGACGGCGACCGCGATGTGGATGGCCAAGACTACGGGAGATTCGGGTTGAGTTTTCTGAAATCCTCTTCCGAAGATGGCTACGACTCTCGTTTCGATTCAGACCGTGACGGAGACGTGGACGGCCAAGACTACGGACGGTTCGGATTGAATTTTTTGAAGCGAATTTGACTCGGGGCTATCGTTCCGCCGCGTGTTTCCCTTATCGGAACGTCGAGCGGAACCCGCTTCGAGCAGGTCTCGTCGAATCGGCGAAAGATTGGCGTCACGGTTCGCTGTGGCCGGGCCCGCTGAGAAACCCGATCCACACTGGGCTGCCATCGGAGTGAAGGTGGTTACGGTGACGGCTCGGCGATGCACCACCGTAGCCCCCCAAGACAACGACGACGCCGTCGGATTCTATCGGCGAAGCATACGCCAACGGCGCAGCACCGCCACAGGTCCAAAGTTGGTCGCCGGTCGACGGGTTGAAGGCAGTCACACGGCGGGGCAATGCGGCGACCAGTCCGTCGTGGCCGTCGACCTCGATCAGAATCGGCGTATTCCACGCGCCGCGCAGTCGTTCGCTGCGTTGTTTGTCGCTCGTGAAATCATTGGCATTGCCGTCATTTTCTGGACCGCTGAGCGCACGTTCGGCGCCGTCATCCAGAGCGTTCACGACCCAGCGGGTTTGTCCGCTGGTCTTGTCAACGGCGAGCAGGAACTCATGGTTCCCAGGACCAAACGCCAGAATGCACAGGTCGTCGTGCAGAATCGGGGAGGTCCCGTAACCCCACATGTGTTCTTGGGGACCAAGGTCGCGGCGCCACAATTCGTTACCGGCAAGGTCCCAGCAAACCAATCCAGCCGAAACAAACAGGCGATCACGCGCTTTCCATCGGTCACCGGCGAGGCGGAGCAATACGGATTGGTTTTGTGCGACGCTTCCGGACGGTCATCCACCACGCCACGCCGCCAAATTTCACGACCGGTATCGCGGTCTACGCAGAACAAACTTCGCTCGTTGGCCCCCGATAGCGGCTGGGTGAAAAACACTTTGTCTTCCCAGACAATTGGCGTCGAATTGCCGGGTTCTGGCAAATCGATTTTCCATTTCACGTTTTGGTCGGGTCCCCACTGTATGACGACTCGATTGGTCGTCGTGACACCACTGCCTGCCGGTCCCCGCCATTGAGGCCAGTTCTGGTCGTCGGCAACGCTTGGAGCGACGGTGCTTAGCAAACAGAGCACGAACGCGGCACAACAGGTCTTTTTGGGTGGTCCTTGAGTGGAACGGTGGGTGAGGAATATTCGGTCCCGTCGAACAGCCATCATAGCGATTTTCTCCGTTTCGATTCTGACGTCTGGCTGGTGGCCAGCGCGCATCACGATGTTGGCCTAGAATGTCAAACACCTTGCCCCCACATCGAAGGAATACCGATGAAAACGAAACCGTGGACCAAGCTTCTTAGACCGTTCATCGCGACGCTGTTGCTCGCCGCAGGAACGTCTGCTTGGGCAAAAGAACCGCTGACCGATGGCGAGCAGGATCCGGTCATGCTGGATCTGGATCCCTATTTGATCGACGCCTTGTACGGCAGTGATCCGAAAGGACAAACAGGGCGTTTCGGGGCAGAGGGCGGGATGGCAGATCTGTTGAGCGAACCTGAGTTCGTCAACCTGGTCGAAAAACACGACTTGAAACTGTTCAACGGCCCCATGCTCGGCGACCTCAAGCCGACATCGGCAAAGTTCTGGGTTCGCACCGCCGGTCCGGCACAGGTTCAAATCAGCGTCGGCACGCAGACATCCGACACCGTTCAGACCGCCGCCGAAGACGACTTCACGGCCGTCATGACGGTGACGGGATTGCATCCCTTCACCGACTACGCCTATTCGGTCAATCTCGATGGCCGCACGATTCAATCCCCGACGTTCAAATTCCGGACGGCACCGGACAAGGGGCAAAACGTTGACTTCCACGTGACGTTCGGCTCGGGATCACGCTACGTCCCGCCGAATGAATTCGCGTGGCAGAACATGGCCAAATCGCGACCCTTGGCCTATTTGGGTCTCGGCGACAACGTCTACATCGATGTCGTCAATCGCCGCGGTGCCCAACGTTTATTCTACTACCGTCGCTGCCTCAGCCCCGCCTACCGAGAGTTGATTGCCGGCGTTGGCATGTATGCCGTTTGGGACGACCACGACATGGCCATGAATGATTCGTCCGGCGGCGCTGGTCTGAAAGCGGACTGGAAACGTCCCAACTGGAACGTCTTTACCCAGAACTGGAACAATCCGCATTACGGCGGTGGTCCGAAAATGCCAGGTACGTGGCATTCGTTCTCACTCGGAGACGTCGACTTCTTCATGACCGACGGACGTTTCTACCGCGACAAACGGGACCGCACCATGTTGGGGCCGGACCAGAAACAATGGCTGCTCGATGGGTTGGCCAAGGCGAAAGGCAAATTCAAAGTGATCGCGTCAGGAACGATGTGGTCCGACGGTGCCGACAAAGACGGCAAGGATTCGTGGGCCGGTACCTGGGCGCGGACCGAACGCGACGAGATTTTTGATCTGATCAACAACCAAAAGATCGATGGCGTGATTCTGATCTCCGGAGATCGCCACCGATCGGACATCTGGAAAATTGAACGTCCGCGTGGCTATCCGCTTTATGAGTTTGTGTCCGCAAAAGTGACAAACCAACACACACACCAAACCTTTCCCAACGCCGTCTGGTCTTACAACCAAGGCAACTTTTGGGGACAACTCCACTTCGACCTGCGTCCGGATGATCCAGTGATGACCTTCAAATGCGTCGACAACAGTGGAGAGACCGTCAAGGAATTCCCGCTGAAACTGAGTCAGTTGAGTCACGATTGAGCCGCGCTCTCATCGACAGTCATCCGTTACAATGGCGGGCGATGACCGTACCAACTGACGCGTCTTGCCGGGTGGCATTTCAGCACGTGGCGTAAGCCAGTGGCGGGTGTCGGTTTTCACAGTACGCGCCGCTCGCCCCAATGAGGATTGGCTATGCAGGATCGAATCAGGTGTCTCGTGAGTTTGCCGTCGCTAGTTCGCTGTGCGATGGCATGTGCGTTGGCCGCGTTGTCAATGTCGGCTTCTTCGCCGCATACCGATGCGGCGGAGAACAAGAAACCGAACGTCGTGCTGATCTACATCGACGACCTGGGCTACGGCGATTTGGGTGCCTACGGATGTACCGACATCCCGACACCCAACATCGATCAATTGGCAATGCAGGGCGTCCGCTGTACCGCGTCGTACATCACCAATCCGCCGTGTTGCCCGAGTCGCTGCAGCCTGATGATGGGCCAATACGGCCAGCGATTCGGAAAGTATGGCATGTCCCGTGGGTTGCCGATCCCGGAGGACCGCCCGACGTTGGCCGAGTTTCTTCGCGACGAAGGTTATGTGACCGGGCAAATTGGTAAGTGGGACATCGGGACACCGAAACAAGGACCACTGGATTGCGGATTCGTCGAAGTTGCAAAGACGCCGCCGCCGAAACACTACACCGCAAGGGAACTCAAGGAGCTTTCCGCACCGCTTCGCAAACACCTAGCGAGCAAAGACGGTAAGTCAAAATACTTTTGCGTCAATGAAAATGGCGAGACCGTGTGGCTGACAGACTACGACGGCGATCTGATGGTCGACTTTGTCGAACGTCACGCCGACGAACCGTTTTTCCTGTATTGGTCACCCAACGCCGTTCATTCGCCTAGTACCGAAGTCCCCGAACGGTTGATGGAACGTACCAGTGCCGTGGGCAAGCGACGAAAGCTTGCCGGTGCGATCGTTTCGGTCGATGAACAGGTCGGCAAACTGGTGCAGTCACTCGAGCAGCAGGGTTTGCGAGAAAACACACTGATCCTGTTTTCAAGCGACAACGGTGCCAATCCGGGCGAAGGCGGATCGTCGGCACCCTACGTCGGCGGAAAAGGACAGGGAACCCAGAAAGAAGGATGGGTTCGCGTTCCCACCATTTTTTCGATGCCCGGCACGTTGCCCCAGGGAAAAACGTACGACGGCTTGTTGGCGAATTTTGATTTCTATTCCACGATCACCTCGTTGACCAGTCAAACCATTCCCATCCACTGTGATGGTGTTGATCTATTTCCGTATTTAATCCAACCAAACGCCGGTGACGCCCATGAGTTTTTGTACTGGCTGAACAATGAACCCGGCGACGCGGTTCGCCGCCACTTGATCGCGGTTCGCTGGCACGATTGGCGTCTCTATCGGAAATACAAGGATGACGACTGGCAATTGTTTGACTTGACGACGGACCCCAAAGAAGAACGCGATGTGGCGTCAGAGCATTCAGATGTCGTCAAGCAAATGGCGCTGCGGCACCAAGCATGGGAAAAAACCTTGGCACCACTCGGCGAGATTCCCAACGTCCGCGCCGACCGGCCGATCATCCCATCCGGTCATGGCTGGGCAACGACGGACTGATGACATTCGTCCAACGGTGTGAATCAAATGGATGGAACACGATCCATTGGTCCGTTATTCCGCAATCAGTGAAAGCAACCGTTGCGGATGGTCGGTGTAGATCCGTTCGACGCCGAGCTGGAGCAAGCGTTTCATCGTGTCCGGATCGTTAACGGTCCAGGCACCGACACTGATCCCGGACGCCTTGATTTTTTGCACCTTCTCCGCGGTGAGGCCTTCGTGATGGAGCACCAACGCTTCAAAGCCGTGTCGCTGTGCGATCGCAATGTCCTGGTCGATGTCCGTTTCCTTACCGCGATCCCAGAACACGGGGATCGTCGGGTCAAGTTGCTTCACCTCGGTCATAAAATCGAGGTTTCCGTCATTGAATCCGACCCATCGCTCAGCGTTCATTTCTTTGACGAGCGCCACCGCGTCTGCGACACAATCCATCTTGGGTTGGATCGAAACCCGAGTCTGGTTCTGCGTCATGACCCGCTGCAACACCTCTTTCAACAACGGAATTCGCTCGACCGGGCATTCCTCGATGCTCTTGCCGGTCCGTCGACGAAAATCGGTGGCCACGTCAACCGTCGAAAGCTGCTGATAAGTGGATTCAGCCACGACGCGATCTTGGTCGCTGACACGTTTGGTGGTTTGGTCATGAATGACGACGAGCTGTCCGTCTCGGGTGCGAAAGATGTCCAACTCGATCCAGTCAGCTCCGACATCCATCCCGCTTTCCAATGCCGGCATCGTATTCTCGGGAAAGCTTCCTGAATTGCCTCGATGGGCGGTAACGCCATTGCGGAGAAACGAGGCCGCGTGTCCTACGATGTCGTTGCGTTTCTTTTGAAACAGTTCCAACCAACCCAACGTCAGTGCCTCGGGGATTGTCTTGGCCGGGCGGATTTCCTCCGGTGTCTTTCCCCAATAGAATCCGATCCAGCCCGTCACGTAGGGCCGAGATTGATCGATGAACTTTTCCAACTCGTCGGCGCCACACTTCAACGTGAACGTCTCTTCGATGACGACGGGCTTACCGACCGCTGCAAATCCCTTGACAATCTCGATCGCCTCAGCCAGCTTGCCCGATTCCGGGTAGATGTGCATGGCGATAAAGTCCAGCTCGTCGGCGATCACCTCGGGAACAAATCCGGAAGTCATCCCCGGGCGGTCCAGACTCCACGGCACCAGTCCGACGGTGACCAAGTGCTGTTTGTCGTGCTTGCGGATCGCCGAGACTAATGTTCGGATCCAATCTCGTGCGACATCCACGCGGTTTCGGTTGTTTCGATCCAGCGTGATGAACTGCACAAAATGTTTGCCGCCGAAACCCGGTCCCAGCCAATCGTCACGCCGTTTGTCGCCGCCGGGCACGACGGGTTCGTTCATCAGGTCGTAGCAAAAGATCGCGGGGCTTGCCGAACAGGTCTTCGCAACTGCTTCCCAGAACACCATTTGTGCCGCCCAACGGTCCGCTTCGCTGAGCTTGTCATACCACGCTGGCACGTCCTGTTTGTGGTAACAGCCCAGTCCGGTCAGATCGAGGTACAGTTCGGTTTGCTCGGCCAGTTGAACCAGACGAGCGAGTTGGTCGAGTGAATGTTGCCGCGGCTCCGTCGGGCTTTTCATGAACCGACCGAACTGGAGATGGATGCGAACCACGTTCGCGCCCAGCGCCTTCATCTCACCAAATGCGGCTTCCACGGTGGGCCATTGGTCGTCCCAATAGTCTTCGAGCAGTTTGCCGTCGCCTTCGTGGTCGTAATTGAAGCCCCACGGAATAAACGGCGTCCCGGATTCCGCACGGACGAACTGCTGCCCGTCGTCGCTGACCCGGATCCACTGGAGTTCAGCGGCGGCGAGATGGCTCGTCAGAACAAGCAGTGGCAGTAGTGCTCGGTAAATCATCTGCATCAGTCGGTGGCGAACAGTTGGGATTGGATGTCTGCGAACGCCTTGAATTCCAACGCGTTCCCGCTGGGATCCTCGAAGAACATCGTGTGTTGTTCGCCCGGTTGCCCCATGAAACGGACGTGGGGCTCGATAATGAACTGGTCCACGAAGCTGGCGACACGCCCGGCGAATCGCTTCCAATCGTCGACCTCCAGCACCACGCCGAAGTGCGGCACGGGCACCGAATGGTCATCGACCGGATTATGATGCTTGGCCACCCGACCATCCCGCCCCAAGGCAGGATTCAGGTGCGTGACCAACTGGTGGCCGAACAGATTGAAGTCGATCCATGCCGAGTCGCTACGTCCTTCGGCCAGCCCCATCTTGACCCCGTAGAAGTCACGCGCCTCGTCAACGTCGCGGACTTGGATGGCCAGATGAAAAGGCGTCAGCATCGAAATGCTCCCTGGTCAGGTTGGGGTGGTTTCCAGCCCATGATAACGAGTCTATCAGTCGCGTTGGAGCATGGAAGCGGATTGCTATCCGCTGATCAAGACACAATCTGCGGCGTGACGCCGATCAACCGCGGCCAAGTGAATTGAGGAGCCCAAGATCAGCCGGTGCGTCTTCACTCGCACCGTCACGACAACCATTTGGTCAGTTCTCACTCCGTTATTCCTATTATTCTGCCCCGAATCATTCTGCCCACCTTCTCATTGTCGTCGTGTCCCCATCGTCTTGCCCCACCTCGCGGCGACCACAAGCGGGTGTCGACGACATCAATGCTTAACGGCGTGCGCAACAACTCCATGACCTCGGGGCCGGCGAAGTATCGCACGCAAGGACGCCCCGATCCTTGCCATCACCGTCCGTGCCCCACTTGGAAGATCGCCCGTTCGATCACTGGGCGGCGTATTTTCAGCTGGCAACGAGGTAGCTACATTTTCCGCTGAGCCACCACCCTCGATCTCGGATTCCAGCGAATCATCCGGCCTGGATGGCTCCACATCGCCGGTCCGAGGCGGCCCGGCAGGCGGAGGATTCGTCGCCTGTTTTTTCGTCGTACTGCTGTCCGTTCCTTGCATCTCCGGCATCCGGTCGAGCGGGCTAACGACCTCCTTCTCCGAATCGTTGAGGCAGTGCAAATAGATCATCGTTGTTGAGATGTCCTTGTGCCCAAGCAGTTCTTGCACGACCCGAATGTCCGTGTTGTCTTTCAATAGATGAGTCGCGAAGCTGTGACGAAACGCGTGTGACGTGATTCGCTTCAAGATCCCGGCACGTTCGACCGCTGCCTTTAGTTGCGTTGGAAACGTGTCTTCGTGCATGTGGTGACGATGCAGTCGCCCACTGCGTGGGTTCCTGGACCGTTAACGCGATGCAAACAGCTATTGCCAACGTAATTCCTTGTGCGCGTTGGGATACTTGCGATCGATCGCCCTGGGCAAATACACCGACGCGGCGCCCTCGTCCAAGTCGCGCTCGTGCAGCACTTTTCGCGACTCCAATTGACGACGCAAGGCCGGTGCCGCAGCCTCCGGCAGCGGCACGCGGCGATCCTTTTTCCCCTTTGAATCGCAGAGTTTGCCGATGTACGCCTTCTCCGTGTTCCACGCCAGTTTGTTCAAACGCATCATCCTGCGCATACGAGGATCACTTATCGCCGAGCCGTGGATAAGACCGCCAAGTTCTTATCGACCCGGGGATAAGGCGGCAGATAAGCCCCCCAGCCCGCGAGACCGGGTAATAAACTAGTTGAACTTAATCGAATTGCTATCCGCTGCCACGGTTGACGTGTGGTCACGGTGGGCTGGGTCGCGTGTGATTCGCAACCGTCAGGCTGGCGCCAGATTCTTGAATCTACTGGCCGTAGGTCGTCAGCATTTTGGTGCGACAAGCGTCTTGATCTCTTGTGCTCCATTGTGTGATCCAGTGGCGCACGACTCCCCCGTGACTGGCGTCGTGTGGTCGAGGGTGTTGTTCTTTGACTCAAAGACGAATCCGACCGAACGCACGACGCGCCGTTCCTTGGGAGTCGAGCGCCGTTTGATTTTTCCTGACTCTAACGTTTTCTATGTGTGTTCGCGATGAAGCCCGGAGGGCTGGCACAATGCTTGCCGGTGGCGTCAACCACCGGAACGGAAAGACCTCGATCACGGAGGCCTGAAAGGCCGGCACAATCGGTCTCCTGAACCGCGAGTAATTGGAATCGCAGGGGAATTGTGTCGGCCCGCTGGGCCTCAGAGACTCCTTGAAATCCTCTCCGGTGGCTCACCCCACCGGCATCCACTCTGCCGGCCCTCCGGGCCTGCATGACTTGGCCTATCCGGCAAAATCCGATACGTAGAGAACGTTAGAGTCAAGATTTTTCAAGTGCACCCATGAGATCAAAACGCGGCATGCACCGCGACGCCGATGAACTGCGTACAGGTGATTGGTGAACCGGAAGGTGTTCGGAGTGGCAGATCGTTCGACGTGACCCGGAGGTTTGTGGTGCGTCCTAGCGAGAGATTGCGTAGGCATCCTTGACAACATCCCAATGCGGTCCCGCCGTCGCCGGAGGAACCGCATCCGCCGGAGAATTCGCATCCGAAAAGCTAAGTGTTCACCAGCTGATCGTCGGCGGAGCGAAACGCTATCTCGAAACGTACCGCGTTGGTGTCGCGACGCGGGATGTGCAAAGCATCTTGGCGCAGCGACCGCGCGTCGCAGTCGCTGCTTGAGGGGGTGGATTACAACGTGTATTGATAGCCGAACACGGCATTGAATCCCGCACCATCCACTCCGGAGCCGAGCACACGATAGTACTTGTCGGTGATGTTCTCCAAGGACAACGAGAGCTGGTGCTGATTCTCCGTTCCGAAGGAGCGCCCCAGGCGGACATTCAACGTCGCATATCCGGGGGTGCCGCCGGCGATGAACCGAACATCGCTCAGGTTTGATTCGCTGTAGCGATCGGCGCGGTCGACCATCCAGGTATAGACATCGACGTATGATCGGCGACACGGTTCGGTCAATCGCAGCCCCAAGGTTCCTTGCATCGGCGGGATCCGGGAAATCGGTCGTTGTTGGTCGTGATCGTGCCGTAGGTGTAGTAGAAGTTTCCGTACAGGGCCAGGTTGCGCGTAAGCAGGTATTCGCCGGCCAGTTCGGTTCCATTGATGTACGCTTCTTGATTGGTCAGAAAGCGAGAGCCGCCGATCGTTTCGCGGTTGATGAAGCTATCGAAATCCGTCCAAAACTCCGTCAGCTGGAGTTGCAAACGGTCGTCATTGAATTTCAATCCGACTTCATAGGTCTTGCTGTGTTCCGGTTCGACATCCAGATTGCCGACCAGCGGCGTCGATTGGTTGTTTTGCAGGAACGTCTTGTTGGCAGTCAGGTCGTCGATCGTCGGTGCCCGAAAGCCTTCGTAGTAGCCGCCGACCAGGCGAACTTCGTCGGTCAACCGGTAACCCAAACCGACGCTCGCGATCCAGTCTTGATAAGACCGCTCAAAGTAGGTCGGGCCGAGCGTGTCAAAGTTTGGCGTCGCCGACACGTTGATGTTCTCGTACCGCAGCGACGTCGTGGCATCGAGCCGATCGGTCAGCGCCACGTGCCAGGATGCGTAGACGCCGACCCGATCGGCTTCGGAGTCATCGGGATATTGTGGATCTGTGACCGACGGCGTCGCGCCGGGGGAGTCTGGGTTGTTGATTTGCACGCGTTCGGCATCAATCGACTCGCTGTAGTAATCGGTTCCGTAGGTCAGCTTGCCGTAGTCGTGCATGTCCTTGACGAACGAAAGCGTCGTCCCCCAGCCCCAGTCGTCGAACTCGCCGATTTCACGACGAGTCACCACGGCGGCGGGGTCGTTGCCGGAATAGCGATCGACCACGGACGCTTCTTTGGTTCGCATCCCCGAGAGCGTGATCGAATACAGGTCCGCGAGAACAGCGTCATCTGGCAGCAAGCCTTCCAAACGCCCGTACAACAAATCGCGTTGCTGCGGATCAAAGACGGTCGGTCGCTGCGTCGGCACAGTTCCGTCGCTGGCCGGACCGAGCACGAAGGGCAAGAACCGATCGCTGCGTTTGAGATCTTCCTGCTCGAAGTGCTGCATCGCGACGGTCAACAGGTGATTCTCCGTCAGCATGCGTTGCAGTTTCAAGTCGCCAGCGTACTGTTGGTAATCGGTGCCGGGTTGCCGACCCAAGTCGCCGCCGCGATCGAGCCGACCGACGTCCAAGTACGACACGCCTCCGGTGAACCCCGTCGCCCCATACCAGCCGCTGAATCCGGTTCGCGTGTACGATGAGGCTTCGGCGGTGCTGTAGAATTGGCTGAAGTGGGGACTCGCATAGTCGCCTCGCAACGGATCGGCGCTGCGTGTGACGACATTGATCACACCGCCGATGGCATCGCTGCCCCAAAGTGCTGATTCGGCGCCGCGGATCACTTCGATGCGATCGATCGAACCGGGATCGATCGTCGCCGCGTACTGGTTCGGTCCCGGACGCAAAATGCTGGTGTTCATCCGAATGCCGTCGACCAAGATCAGAATCTGTTGACCGGTCAAGCCACGGATGAACGGCGACAGTTGCCCGTTGCCGGTTTGTTGCAACATCACGCCGACTTCATTCTGCAACGCTCGATAGACCGTCGATGCTTGTCGACGGTCGAGTTCGTTGCGGTCGACGATGGTTCCCAGGCGAGGCGTTTCGAACAGATCGCTCTCGCTGCGGAAGACGCTATTTAATCCCGTCGGGTTGCTCATCGTGCCGCCGAACAGCTGCTCGCTGAGCGAAGGGAACGAAGCATTTTGCAACGCAGCGTTCGGTTGCGGCGTCGGATCGATTGCGGCAGATGTCGAATCCTGTTCGGCGAACGGGGCTTCGGTGTTAGGGGATTCGACGTCCACAGAATCGGTCGCCGGGGCCTGATCGGTCACCGGTGGCCGCACCTCGATTTCCGGCAGCGTGGGGTCTTGGCCCGACAAACGCGTCTGCCAGAGTCCGATCCCCAGAGCGGGAACGAGCGCCAATGCAACAATGGTTTGGTGTTTCACGATGTAGTACATCCCTCTCAGAACGAAAACGCTCCCGTGGCGACAATGCTAGGTCGGCATTTCCGTTCAAACTGATCCATTGGTTGTCATCGGCGTATTTGATTCAATCGCTTTCGAGGCGGCCAAGGGTGCCGTTAAAGTCAACGTGACGCGAACGATGCGATCCGGTTAGGCAAAACATGGCGATGGAAAGTCCGCCGGCGGCGGTGGGAATTCCGCCAGCGGTGCCCGCCGTATCGGTCAAGCCGACACGCATCGAGCCACGAACACCGGCCGTTTCTGACCGGATTTGGCATCAGTCGCTCAGAAATGCTCGCCGGATCCAGATTGGCACGTGATCTGCAAAAGAGGGTTTGAATGCAGCAATCTGATAACGAATCCTCCGACCCGCCAGACGACCCGTCGGCACCCTACCGGCCCACTCCTTCACCGCACACTTCACCGTTGATCATTCCCTCTCAGGATCTGTTTCGTGGCCGCGCCGAAATTTGGATCGAGCATGGCGAGTTGATGTACCGCCTTCGACGAACGTCTGCGGGAAAGTTATACTTGTGCAAATGAGTTTTCCCGTCCGTTCCACACTGATCTCTCTGTTCCTGCACGCGATCGGTGCGGCAGTTTTGTGCGTGGTGCCGATGGCGACAACCGAGCGGTTCACGTCTGCCGGCCAACAACATGTCGTTGCGATCGAATTGAGCGTTGCCAGCCCGACGGCCCAGGATTTTCCTGCACAGATTCTTCCATTGCCGACGATCCAACCGCTCGCAGACTTGGCGTTATCGCCTCCGGATCGATCAGACGACACGACGAAAGCCGCGCCGCTTGAAACCAGCAGGACTAGTCGGCTTCCTCCTCCCCCGGACACCCCCGGCGTTCGTTCGCAAGCCGACGCGGCGATTGAGCGTCAACCCATCGAAGCGGCGAAGCCGCCCACGATTGACACCGTGGTTCCGACTCGACCACCCCGCAGGTTGGTTCGGCACGTCGCGCCGCCGGCGCTCGATGCGATTCCGATTCCCCAACCGGTCGGATTGTCCCCCGAAACCCCCGTCGATTTCTCGTCCAATCCGCCACCAAAGTACCCGCTCGATGCTGCCCGCGACCGACTCGAAGGCACGGTGTTGTTGCGGTTGAGGGTGGACACCGATGGCAAAGTCACCGAGGTTGAGATTATCGAATCAAGCGGCCACGGTTCGCTCGATCGAGCCGCCGTCGAGGCGGTGAAACGGTGGAAAGGCCAACCGGCCCGACGCTTCGGCCGCGCGATCGCGTCGGAAGAAGTCTTGCCGGTGCGATTCCGGTTGTGAGCAGGCGGGGACGGCCGAAGGTCGTGCGACAGCCGTAACCTTACTTGCGTCGATATCAAAGTTCGTCACTGCGAACCATTTCAGCGCCGGCGTCTCGCATTTCTTCAAGGGCGTATTTGACGTCGCCGGGTTGCATTTCGACGCCGCGACAGCCATCGACGACTAACGTCACGCGGAAACTTTCATTGATCGCATCCAACACCGTGGCGCGAACGCAGTAATCGGTAGCCAATCCCATTGTAAACAGGTGCTCGATGCCGTGACGGCGCAAGTCGTCCGCCAGGCCAGTCGAATGCCGGTGGCCGTTGTCATAGAACGCGCTGTAACTATCGATCAGGCGTTGAGTTCCCTTGCGAACCACATGGTCAATTCGATCCTGATTCAATGATGCCACGAACTCTGCACCGTGCGTGTGTTCGATACAGTGATCCGGCCAGGCAGTTTGCGGAATTCCACCAAGCAAGAACTGATCTCCGATGGCCAGTCCGGCGTGTTGGCTGGCGAAACTCTGGTGATCGGCGGGGTGCCAGTCCTGCGTCGCAACCACCCAGGAAAATCTGGGGATCAACGCGTTGGCCACTTCGATCACCTCCGATCCGCCCGGTACCTCCAGTGCTCCGCCTTGGACGAAATCATTCTGCAGATCAACCAGCAACAATGCCCTGTGATCTTTTGTGGTGGTTTCAGATTTCAAAGTTCACTCCCTGTTTGACCATCTCGCGATAATGTTTTTGATTGAATCGGTACAACCGTGCGGCTCGATGCGCCACATCGGTCTCCACCTCATCAAGCTCTTCAAGCACGTCCATGCCCAGGATCTTTTTCCGGAAGTTTCGTTTGTCGAGTGACCGGTCCAAAATGATCTCGTAAAGTCGCTGTAATTGCCTCAACGTAAACTTCCTGGGCAGCAGTTCAAAACCGATCGGTTCGTATTGCAGCTTGTTTTGAAGCCTTTGGTAGGCGGCGTTCAAAATTCGATCGTGGTCGAACGCGAGTCGTGGAACATCGTGCACGCCAAACCATGCCGCATCGCGGGCGTCCGTCGCGGCGACGACACGGTGATCCGAAAGCCTGACCAATGCATAATACGCAACTGTGACCACGCGTTCGCGCGGATCGCGATCCAGATCGCCGTACGTGTAAAGCTGTTCTAGAAAGACTTTTTCGAGTCCCGTTTCTTCTCTTAGCTCTCGCTTGGCGGCCTCCTCCAGCGACTCGTCGACATGGACAAATCCACCCGGCAGCGCCCATTTGCCTCGATAGGGTTCTAGTTCACGTCGAATCAGCAAGACCTTTAAGTCGGGTTCATCGAGTCCAAAGACGACGCAGTCCACGGTCAACGCGGGCCGCGAGAACTCGTAGGTCGACGTCATGCCGCGCCCTCCGCTTTGCTGCGTTGCCTGGATTCGAGCACCATTTCAGCCTTCAATTCATGCAGGGCTTCCTCTAGGCCGACGCGATAGCGGTGGGGATGGTCAAGCCGCAGAATCGTGCGATCAAATTGCTGTAACTGTGCGAGCGCACGGCTGCGAATCTCGTCCAGTGGGATCGATCGGCCGACAAAGTCGCCTCGCCGGATCATCGGCTTGAGCAAGTCTTCGAATGCAACCGTCGCATCGAACTGACTTCGATGGGTGGGATCCTGAAAATCGACCGCGACGCAAGTTTCCGGCAGCGGCTGAAGTTCGTTGTGAATCATGTCGGCGATTGCCATGCCATCGCTGCCCACGTACCGACGCACTTGTTGGATCCCCGGCGTCGATGTCTTGATCAATTGCTCAGAGACTTTGATGCGAGGCTGCCATTGCTCGGATTCGTCTTTGATCGCGCCGAGTTTGTAAACGCCGCCCAGGGCGGGCTGCTCGTAAGCGGTGACCAACTTGGTTCCGACGCCCCAGACCGTAATCGCAGCGCCTTGAAACTTCAGGCTCTGAATCAGACGTTCGTCCAAGTCATTGCTGGCGACAATCACCGCATCCGGAAATCCGGCCGCATCGAGAATCTTTCGAGCTTCAATGCTCAACCACGCCAGGTCCCCGGAATCCAGTCGGATCCCGACCATCCGATGGCCCGCATCGCGAAGCCGCTGCCCTACTTCGACCGCATGGCGAACACCCTGTAGCGTGTCGTACGTGTCGACCAGAAACACGCAGTTGTTCGGCATCGCGTCGGCGTAGGCGGCAAAGGATTCCGGTTCGCTGTCGAATGACATCACCCAGCTGTGCGCGTGGGTCCCCTTGACTGGAATCCCGAACCGCTTTCCGGCCAACACATTCGATGTTGCGGCGCAACCGCCGATGTATGCCGCACGACTGGCCGCCAGACCGCCGTCGATTCCCTGGGCCCGCCGCAACCCGAATTCAAGCACGGCGTCGCCTTGGGCCGCCATCACCACGCGAGATGCTTTGGTTGCGACCAGCGACTGGAAATTGATCAGGTTCAACATCGCCGTCTCGATCAGCTGACATTGCAAGATCGGCCCGCAAACCCTCAGCAGCGGTTCATGGGGAAACACAACCGTGCCTTCCGGGATCGCATCCAGATCCAACGTCAGCTCGAGTTCGGCGAGGTACCGCAAGAAGTCTGCGTCGAAAAGAGGCCGACCGTCATTGCCGAGTATCGTTGCCAGATACGCGATGTCTTCGGCGACAAACCGAAACGAACGCAAAAAATCCAGCACCGGTCCCAAACCAGCGGCAATCGCATAGCCGCCTTGAAATGGGCTTTTGCGAAAAAACAGATGAAATGCAGCGGACTGCTCCGCTTTGCCGCATTTCCAATAGCCATAGGCCATCGTCAGTTCGTACAGGTCGGTCAGCAACGCCAGCGAATTCGATGATGCGTTCATTTTTCTCTGTCCTCTTAGTGTGCATTATACACCAAGCTGGCAAAGAAGTCACGCTTTTTGGACGAATTCGGATTTCAGTGACATCGCACCGATCCAATCGACCTTGCGATCGATGTCGTGATCCCCGTCGACGATCCGGATGTTCTTGACTTTGGTGCCGCCCTTGACGACGCTGCCCCTCGCTAACGCGGCGTGCCTTGCGTCATTGCGTAGACTTCGGAACATCGATTCAATCGACAGGCCGTCACGGCACCGGTAAAGCCGATCAAAACGAAGGGAGGCTCGTTTCAGGAATCAATCACGTCGAAGTGATTAGTGTGAATCTTTTCTCGAGAGCATCTTTGCGAGTTCCAGTAAGTCGCTGACAACGTAGTCCGGTTTGGGTACGTTCGGATACAGCGTCTTTCCGGGGCGTTTGACGAACGCGGTCTGCAAGCCAACGTTTCGGGCTCCCGCCAAATCCCACGCGTGTGCGGCAACCATCAGCACTTCTTCCGGCTCGACACCTAGATCGTCCAGGACCATCTGGTAGGTGGCTGGGTGCGGCTTGAACTTTTTGACGCTGTCGACGCTATAGCGTTTCTCGAAGAACTTTGTCAGTCCGGCGTTTTTGAATTGGGCTTCAACCCCGATGGACGATGAATTGGTCAAACTGACAATTTGAAAACCCTCGGCCTTGAGTGCCTTCAGTCCTTCCACGACGTCCGGGTGAGGCGGCAGAGAACGCAGCGGTGTGACGATGGATTGCTTCGCTTCGTCGATATCCAGCGTGATGCCCTGCGTTTCTGCAACCATCATCAACGCCGCTGTTCCGATTTCTCCGAAGCTGTGGTATTGGTCACTGAGCGTTTCCACCAGCGAGTAGTGAAGCATCGTGGAGAACCAGAGCGGCAACAGGTCTTCGCGTCCGCCGAGTGCTTCTCCGACCGACGTCTTCAGCGGATCAAGACTGAGCAGCGTTTCATTGACGTCGAAGATGATGACTTTCGGTACTGGCATAGCGTTCTTCGACGGTTCGTCGTGTTGGGCTGTTGGGTTGCCCTCTTGTGCACTGGCCGCAGCGGTAAACAGTGCCGCCAAGAACGAGGTGAGTGCAAGGGCAGTGAGGGTGCGATTCATCGCGTCTGTCCTGTTGGGGCAAAACTTTTCAAAGGCCAGTGACTTCATCGACGGTTTCAACTCGCCGGTTGAGCTTCCGCGCTCCACTCGTTTTTCGCAAAGGGCTTGTCGAGTGGCGTTTCGGCTACGTGATTGGTGTAGTTGGACAGCACCTTGAATGCTGTTCCGACAATCACGTCAAAGACCGTTTGTTTGGTGTATCCCGCTTCCAACAGTGCTTCGATCTCGCTGTCTTCGACCCAGCCACGCTTGACGTTGACGGTCTCGGCAAAGACGCGGAGGGCTTCCAGTTTCGGATCGGCAATCGGAGTGCCATCTCGAAGCGACTCGATCACATCCTCGGGCACTTTCAGCCCTTGCATGATGGTCGTGTGCGCGGCCATGCAATACGTGCAACCGTTTAGCCGATTGTTGGTCATTGCAATGATTTGCCGCTCGGTGTGGGACAGGTTGGTCTTGGTGTCGAAAATTTCCGCGACCGACCGGTAGGCCTCCAGAAGCGCCGGGGATTCGGCCATGACAGCGTGCAGATTGGGCACAAATCCGTATGTCTTTTTACTCTTTTCCAGAAGTGGCTTGCTTTCGCCGGCGGTTTCGATCGTATGAATCGTGAAGTCTGCCATCGTGATTCCTCGTTTTGATTTGACCAGTCGGACCAGTCGAGATGTCGTGATGCGATGTGAATGGTTGTTTTGCTTATCCGTCCGCCACCGCGAGAACGAAAATGGCAATCAACCGCTTCGCTTGGCGGACAATCCGCGGCAGAGGCGATCTGCGCACACGCACCTCATGCTTTATCACAGGAGCATGCTTTCCTGGACTGCGATCATTTCGATCGCATCTCGACTGGTTCTGCGTTTGCGGTGCAGTTTCAACGCGCGAGGCAACCAATCACAGTGGACGTTGGGGCCGATGCCAGAGCTTGGTTGCAGCGGCAGTGGTGCGGATAGGGAGCGTCAACAATCCAAACTGTGACATTTGTGACGAAGAAACGCACTTAAGAAGTGAGCCACCATCGATCGCGAGTCGGCGTGAAGCGGTGGCGATGATCTTCTCTCACTTCGTCTGAATGAAAAACGCACAGGTGGTCCCATGGCACGCTTCTGGAATCGCTGGATAGGACGCCAAACTCTTTCTCGTCGCAAGCATCGCATGAAGCGAAAGACGCTGCGACGACGACCTCAACCCGAGAACCTGGAAACGCGCCAGCTTCTTGCGGCCAATCTCTTCCACAACGAGGGGCTGCCCGAAGACGTCAATGAGGACGGCGTTGTCTCGTCCCTCGATGCTCTGACCATCATCAATCAGATGAGTCGCCAGGCGGCCAGCGGTCAAGCTCAGGGGGGGACGCCGGCGGCGATCAACGACGAGAGCTAGGCCGCATGACCGACGTGAACAACGACGGTCGTGATTCCGCACTCGATGCGCTGATGGTGATCAACCGGCTCAGTCGCGAACAAGGGCAGTTTGGTGGATCGTCACAGTCTCCCGGCGACAACCGTGGCGAACCAGACGATCCTCCCACCACGGAAGACCCCGCGACCGACGGTTCGACCGATGAAGACCCGATCGCTGCGGAGCAACAGTCGGACGCCGTGCTGTTTTGGAGTGATGTCTTTGGCGAAGTGTTGGTCGATCACACGGAAAACCAAAACCCCGGCTACGCGTCGCGTTCCAACGCCATTTTGAACTTGGCCATCTTTGATTCCGTTGCGATCGCATCAGGCAATTCCGACGGCACGTTCTATGACTACGACAATTCCTTGACGAGCACGACGGGCGACGTTTCCGCGGAGGTCGCCGCAACGGCTGCGGCTTACACCGCCCTGAGTGGCCTGTACCCGGACCAACAAGCACAGCTCGATGCAGCCCTGGAGGACTGGATCGCGGCCCAGGATTCGCAAGTCGATCTTGCCGACAGCTTCGCGCTCGGTGAAGACGTGGCCAACCAAATCCTGGCGTTCCGCATCGACGACGGTTCGGATGTGGTCGGCGAGTACACCTACACCGACGAAGCCGGATATTTCCAACCGGACCCGTACAGCCCAAACGTTCCGGCTTGGGGACCGAATTGGGGTGACGTGGACACTTTCTCCATTTCATCCGTTGCCGAGTTCTCCCCCGACTCCCCGCCTGATCTGACCGGCGAAGAGTATGCGGAGTCCTACAACGAAGTGTTGGCATTGGGTTCCGTCGATAGCACGGAGCGGACCGCCGAGCAAACCGAAATCAGTCTCTTCTGGGCCTATGACCGCGAAGGGCTCGGCACACCGTTTGGGCTGTTCACTGACGTACTGGAAAGCGTCGCGACTCAACAGGATAATACCTTCGAAGAAAACGTCGCGCTATTTGCTCAAGCCTCCGTCGCCATGGCGGACGCTGCGATCGTCGCTTGGGAGACAAAATTCAGCGAAGAGTTTTGGCGGCCGTTCACTGCGATCCAACGAGGCGATGGCAGAAAACGGGCGCAGTCGAGTCTACTTGGGCATCCACTTCGACTTTGATGACCTTGTCGGCCAAGAGGTGGGACAAGCGATTGCCGCCTCCGTCGCCGCTGACTTCGCGGCACTCAACGAATCCTCCGGCGCATCTGACGGTTCGGATGCTTCGGACGCCTTGGATTCATCCTTCGCGATCAGCGGGGCGGTCATCGCCGCCCCAGAATTCGATGACTTCACGGCGATCTCCCGCGAGGTCAGCGACACGGACTTGAGCCTGCTGGCGCAAGATCAAGTGAATCAACGTGGCAATCAGCGGTTGGACCAGGCACGCGGTCAAACCGGTGGTGATCGACAAACGGAGAAGAACGAGGGAGTGGAAGGCGTGACCGTGGAGTTGCTCGACAGCAACGGCGAGCTGGTCGCACAAACCACCACCGACAGCCGCGGTCGATACACGTTCGACGCGATAAGCGACGCGGGAACCTACCAAGTTCAGATCGCTTCGACCGACATGTGGATCGTCCTCGGTGAGGATGTGCATGAGGTCGAACTGACCGACGTCGACAACTTGATTATGCGGATCAACTTCCAGGTGCAATTGGCCTGACCCGGGATTCAGCCTTGGCGTTGGACGCTTTCCGCCCGACGAACACCCTCGTGCTCCGTCCAGATGCGGATCTAGGGTTAGGGTTGTCGAGCGGAAGAGGGGAGCAGACTGTCACTTGCGGAGCGATGCAATGAATAATGAGCCCACGGATGGCAGTGCGAGCCCGCGAGTTTTTTGCCCCCTGTCGTCCGTGGGTTCGCGCTGCTATCGGTGGGCATTCTTTTCTTGGGCGACTGTCGATCGAACGACCTCGGGCGGAATCACGCCAGGGTAAACACAGACGCCGCAACGTGCACTTCTCGCGTCGGGGGGCGGGAATCCATCGTTTTCTTCTGAAAGGAGCGGTTTGCCGCTTCCACGTGGAGACCGATGCGGTGAAACTCAACCGCCCATCGCGTGCCCGATCCGGTCATCGTGGACGCATTCCGAGAGACGCTGCCCCAGAGTTTGCCGTTGATGTTTGACAGGATGAGCGAGACACCGATCCTCGCTACACGTTGCGCTTGGACGCGTCGGTTCGGGATCGCTTTGATCACGCTGCTGTGCTGCATCGCCACGCCGGCAGTTGCGGTTTCGCAAGAACGATTGGTCGATCACTTTCCCCAAGCGGCCCAGTCGGGCTGCATGGCGTGTCATGGAGAAATCGAGCCGATTCGCGAAATCGGTTCCGAAATGCTAAACCAAATCATGGCCCGCGGGAAAGAACTGGGTGATCCGGCCGGTTGTGTGGTTTGCCACAACGGCGATCCCACCGAGACCAAGGATAAAGCGGTCGCTCACGGCGGCGACAACTTCTTTCCCGATCCTGGCAGCCCCTGGGTGAACGAAGAGACTTGCGGCCAGTGCCACATGGAACAAGTCGAGATCCAGTGGAAAAGTCTGATGATGACCGAAGCGGGCAAGATCCAGGGAACGTGCTGGTCTTTTGGCGCGCTGACCGGTTACGAGCACAAGTTCGGTAACTACGCGGTGGAAAACCCCGCAGACCCCGACGCGAGGCTGGGTACGAACGCCTATCGCGACTACATGGAACGATTGCGAAAGCTGGAACCCAACGTGTTTGTCGATCGGCATGAACCCTTGCCCGACGCCGTGGGTTTCGATGAATTGGACAAGCTGAACGACAACCCGGAACTCGCCGCGTTCACCTACATTCGTCAGGAATGCAACCGCTGTCACCATGCCGTGAAAGGGCGATCTCGGCGAGGCGATTTTCGCGGCATGGGGTGCTCGTCATGCCATGTTCCCTACAGCAATGAAGGCTACTACGAGGGAAACGACCGATCGATCCCGACCGATGAGCCGACGCATCCGCTGACCCATCAAATTCAGGGAACGCGCGAAGCGACCGTCACCGTGCATGGAACGAGTTACCACGGCTTGGCGGTTGAAACATGCACGACGTGCCACAATCGCGGCAAACGCGTGGGAGTCTCTTTTCAAGGATTGATGGAAACCCCGTATACGTCGCCGTTCAGCGAAACGGGAGCCGGGACGCCGGACTTGCACTCCAAGCACTACATCGCCATGGAGCAAGACATTCACTATCAGAAAGGCATGAAGTGCCAGGATTGCCACACATCGATCGACGTGCACGGCGACGGTTTTCTCAATCCAACGACGTTGGCGGCCGTGCAAATCGAATGCTCCGATTGCCACGGAACGCCCGACAAGTTTCCCTGGGAACTGCCGCTCGGTTACATGGATGAATTCGACATGTCACCGGCCGATGGCGATCCCCGCGGCGTCACCGATCAGCAGCTTCCGCACACCTGGGCCGGCTATCAACACGACAAGAAGGACGGGTATTTGCTGACCGCCCGCGGCAACCCCTACGAAAACACGGTGCGTGACGGCGACGAAGTGATTGTCTACACCGCCGAAGGCAAAGACCTGCGGCTCAAGCCGTTAAAGAAGCTGGTGGCAGAAAACCAAATCAGCACGCGAGGGTTGGTGGCGATGCAGGGTGTCGCCAAGCACTTGGACCGGATGGAATGCTACACCTGTCATTCAAGTTGGACGCCGCAGTGCTACGGGTGTCACGTCAAGGTCGATTACAGCCAGAAAGATCGTTGCCCGGAATGCAATGAGTCACAGACCGGGTTCGATTGGGTAGCGGCCGGTCGTAAACACATGCAACCGGAGTTCCGAACGACGGACGGTGAAGAGCAGTTCCAGACGGTGATTCCCGGCAAAGTCACCGAGAGTCGCAGTTACCTGCGATGGGAGGAGCCGATGATGGGAATCAACGGCGAAGGTCGGGTGACGCCGCTGGCGCCCGGCTGCCAGCCATCGGTCACCATCATCGGCCCCGACGGCAAGTTGATTCTGCAGAACCATATTTTCAAGACGCCGCCCGGTACCGAAGGCAGTGGCGAAAGCGGGCAATTGGCGATCGACATGAGCCCCACCCAGCCGCACACGATGACCAAGAATGCTCGCAGTTGTGAATCATGCCATGCGTCGGACAAAGCTCTGGGCCTGGGAATTCCCGGGACACGACCTTGGAATGAATCACATTTCGCAGATCTCGAAACGACCGACGGAACGGTACTCTCCGAACGTGCCAGGCCCCAACAACCCGCGATCGAAAACCTGGATCATGATTGGTCGCAGATCGTTGACCGTGACGGAAACCAACTCGCCACGGTGGGCCACCACTGGAAACTCTCGCGAGCGCTGAACAAAGATGAGATCGAACACATCCAGCGTGAAGGTACCTGTATCGCCTGTCACCAGGAGATTCCCGCCAACTCAGCCGCCATCAACCTGCTGCATCATGTCGCCAAGTACACCGGACAGCTTCCCGAATCCAACGATCAACACGCGGCGCTGATCCACAAAATCGTGCTCCTGTCCGCTTGGGTGCAAGTCGCCGGAGTCGGTGGAGGATTACTTGCGGGACTGGCCGGCGTCACCTGGTGGCGACGGAAACGTCGTGCGGCAACTCGCTGATCACGCGCACCGGATGCCGTTAAAGTTAACGATCGTTTCAGCGGGTTAGGGCCGGTAGGCTCGCGCCAAACGGCTGATATTCCTTTGAGATCAGCCGGTTCCGGCCAGCGTTCGAGCCTCCCCATTGATGTTAATGTAGTGGCAGGGCGCAAGCCCTCCGGTCTTTCTGTGATCGCTGCCCTGACCCCGGACGGGGTCAAAGCCAGTAGCCGGAGGTGAGCGCAGCGACACCTCCGGACAACCGGCACCCCACCTAACGCGTTGCCCGGATGGGTGTCGAAGCAAATCGCGCGAGAACCCTCCGACTCGACCTGCCTCACCGAGAGGGGCTGCCTCTCGATCAACTCTTTCGGAAACTCGGACGACGGCACCGCCGGTGGATCGATTCGCTGTGCCCCCGTCCGGGGTCGAGGGGAATTCTTCGACGGCCTTTCCGGAGGTGGCGCTGCGACACCTCCGGCTACTCGCTGAAATCCCTCCGGGATACGGCCGTCGCTGTCGCGAATCGGCTGATCTCTTTCACGTCATCAGCCGTTTGGCGCGAGCCTACGGGCGCTCTTTGCTCCTCCGGACAGAGTCGCGGATTTCGTGATCGACTTATGACTACGCCAGCTTGGCACCGTCGGGAACCGATTGGTCGGGAACCGCCAGGATGACCGATCCGTCGGCGCGATAGAATCCGACGATCAGAAACTCTGACATGAACGTTCCGATCTGCTTCGGTGGAATGTTCACCACACCGATGATTTGTCGACCCACCAGTTCGGCTTTGCTGTAATGGACCGTGATCTGGGCGCTCGTCCGCTTGACGCCCAACTCGCCTCCGAAGTCGACTGTCACTCTGTAAGAGGGCTTGCGTGCCTTCGGCAGGTCTTCGACGGCGGTCACCGTGCCCGCTCGCATGTCGAGGTTTTCGAAGGCCTGCCACGCGGTGACGCCGGTTTGCATTCCCAATTCCGCCAGGCACAACGCGATCACCTCGTCGACTCGCCGCTCCCGCGTCTCCGCCTTCTTCGCCGTCGACACTCGCAGACATTGAGCACGACGCTTGCCAGCGGTCCAGCTTTCCCACACCGACATCGCCGCCTCGTTCGCTTCGAGCGCGAACTGCAACTCTGTCGGCACGACGACCGCCTCAGAATCAGCGATATCGAAACGGACATGAGCCATCTCACCCGGCGAAATCCCGCATTCTTTTTGCAACTTCTTCGACACCATGAAACACCACTTGCCCTGGTTGGGCATTAACCCGCACTCGATGCGAATCCCGTTGATCTCGCCGTCGATCCGCAATCGCTTCGATTTGCCGAAGTCCAACTGCGAAACTATGCGGTTTGGCAAATAGACCAGCGTGTCCGTGATCTTGACGTCGAATTGGTAGCGATAGTCACTCATGGTGTCGAAATCCGAGGCAACCGATGAAAAATTCCGAGACCGACGAACCGAACCGGCATGCTTCTTGATTCATGTTCCAACGCTCGGGTGCCATGATCACCCGCTGCATGACGTATCGGTCCCATTGCTTGGCGCGGCCCCATTTCGAGGAGCGTCCAAATTCGTTTCGTGGCTGCGAAAAAACCAATTCGCTGTCGGAAAATCGACCCGATTGGTCGCGCGCACGTCACGGCAAATGCAGCAATATTCCTTGATAACAATGAATTTGTACAGGGTATGCGGCGTGCAACCGCAGGAAGCCAGTCGGCACGACGGGGCACAGTAAACACGGTGAAGAGGAATTTTAAATGAAGATGGGATCACGTGGCGTTTCGCGTCCGATGGCAGAGTCAAAAATGCGTGAAGAAAAGAATGACGACAGATGCGCCGGCGGCTCTCACCAACATCACATGACCGACGATGACCGGCTTTCGATGCTTGAAATGCATCACAAGCAGACGTTGTGGATTTATTGGACGCTCCCCCTGCTCGGCGTCTGGTTGATGACCGCCCCCTTCAACTTTGGATACCTCAACGAATCGTTGTGGGTCGATCCCAGTGGCGGGCGCGGCCCCTGGTTTGCTGAGGAATCGACGCCCGAATTGCGTGAGTTTCGCGCCTGGCTGATGACCTTCAGCGACGTGATCAGCGGAGCCTTGTTGCTGAGTTTTGGCTATCGGACGCTCAAGCCGAATCGGCCTTACAGCCTCTGGGCTTGCTGCTTTGTCGGTGTCTGGTTAACCGTCGCCCCGATCGCGTTTTGGGCTCCGACGGCTGCTGCGTATGCCAACGATTCATTGATCGGGATCCTGGTTATGGCGTTGACCATTTTGATTCCGGGAATGCCGAACATGATCATGTTCATGCAACACGGCCCGGCACAGCCACCGGGATGGAGCTACAACCCATCGAGTTGGCCTCAGCGATGGATCATGATTGTGACCGGATTCCTGGGCTTCATCGTGTCGCGCTACCTGGCGATGTTTCAGCTGGGATACATCGATTATGTGTGGGATCCGTTCTTTGGATTCGCCAACAATACCGAAAAGGTTCTGAACTCAACCATGTCGCACATGTGGCCCGTTTCCGACGGCGGGCTGGGCGCGATGTCGTACACCTTTGAGTTCATGATGGGGTACATGGGCAGTCCCTCTCGCTGGCGGACGATGCCCTGGATGGTCGCTTTCTTTGGGGTTCTCGTCATTCCACTCGGGCTGACACACATTTTCCTGGTCATTTCACAGCCGGTCATCGTTCACGCCTGGTGTGCGATGTGTCTGCTGGCGGCATTGATCATGTTGCCGATGATCCCGTTGGAAGTTGACGAAGTGATCGCGATGTTCCAACACGTCCGACAAGCCAAGCAACGAGGCGATCGCGGTGGTTCGGTTTGGGCCATCTTCTGGAAGGGTGGCAAAGCCGACGGTTGCACAGCCGACGAGCGATCCCCCGCGATGATCGAGTTTCCGGACAAACCGGTTCACGTCTTCAAAGCGTCCCTATGGGGAATGAGCTTTCCCTGGACGTTGGTCGCCTGTTCGGCTTTGGGAGTGGTCACGATGTTCCTACCGACATGGTTTGGGATCGACATCAAGACCACCGCAGCCGACATCGGACATCTCATCGGAGCGCTGATCGTCACCGTTTCGGTCGTCTGCATGGGCGAGGTGATCCGTTTGGGCCGGTACTTGAACGTCGCCTTGGCCATGGCACTTGCTGTCGGTCCGTGGCTGCTCGGGGACACGTCAACCGGGTATGCGATGACTGCCACGATCGTTGGCATAGGCGTTGCAGTGCTGTCGATACCGCGTGGACGGATTGAACAGACCTACGGAAGCTGGGATCAATTCATTCGATAACCGGAAATTTCGGCAGTACGTCCATCCATCGTATGGCCAGAAAAACATAGCCTGCGATTGAGTCGTTGAGTTGTAGCGTGAGGCCGCGTTTCAGGGGACGGCGGCGACACCACTTGTTTTTGTCCCCATCGAGGAAGAAAAATGACGTCACGAAAGTACCAAAACTGCATTGAAGCCTGTCTGGATTGTGCCCAAGCTTGTGAGCATTGCGCCGATGCGTGCCTGGGTGAAAGCGACGTGCAGAAGATGGCGGATTGCATTCGCACCGACCGTGACTGCGCCACCATGTGCTGGACCGCGGTTGCCTTGATGAGCCGCGAATCGAAATTCAGTGCACAAACCTGCCAGTTGCTCGCGGAACTTTGCGAAGCGTGCGCAAGCGAATGCGAAAAACATGACATGAAACATTGTCAAGATTGCGCCACGGCGTGTAACAAGTGTGCCGCCGAATGCCGCGAGATGGCAGGCGTTGGGGCCTAACGGGCTCCATCCGTCTGCGGAGCAACCAGCTTCTGTGCTAGATGCTGCCCGCCTGCATGCTTCTGACGTGTCGTTGACCGTTTCGGTGGTCTTCGCTTCACTCGCTCTGCCGGTTGCTTGCCGACGTCCACCGCGATTCGAACTCAATTACCAAATCACACCGAAACAGCGGTGGCTCTGTCGACGTCAATTCCCCATCAACTGAGAAATGACTAACCCGCCGATCGCAAGCGACAGGACAAGCGCGATGCCGGCCACCAAACCGTCTTTGGCCAACAATGCGATCGCGAAGGCCGCAATCGCAGCTCCCGCAATGTTGGCGCTAAAGGGAATGAATTCGAGAATCGGCGTTGTCATGGCAATCAAGATGCACGCGACGGCGATCAAGGACGCTCCGGCGTGGTCGATGAGCCACTGGTACCGTGCTTTGGTCAGCCGATCCATCCAACGGGCTGGAGTGCGAACCCACGAGATCATCGTCCGGGCACGCTCCGCGGTCACTTTCATCCGCTCGATCCAGGAGGGAACCCAGAGATGCTCGCGGTGCATGACGATCTGAACAGCGACAATGATGACAAGTAGCCCCAGTATCACGGGCACTCCCGGAATGTCCGCCGGTCCAGGCACCACCATGATCAATCCGATCAGCAGCAAAATGGGCGTGAACGATTGCTGGCCCAGAACGTCCAGCACCGCACCAAATGTTAACGGATCGTGCTGATCTGCCGCATCGTGGAGTTCATCCAAAATGTTTTCAGTAGGATGCGCTGGCGAATCGGACATGGGAACCAATGAAACTCTCGATCGATCGATAGGGAGACGCTCAAACGAATCAAGTCCAAGACGAGGCGCCTGCGGAAGGTTCCAGAGGCAAGCCGCTGTCATGGGTATTGTTAAGCAGACACACTCGTTGCAAACCCGGTGCCAATTCCTCGTCTTTGATTCGAAATTTGGACTGCCTTTCATGAACGTTGTTTGGTCAGCATTCGATGAATACGACAGTGAGTACCGGCACGTGCAATCGATGTCTGTTCAGCTAGATCCGTCGTTGTCATTCAACATGCGAAGAATTTCCGTGAGATCGACGCGTCGGTTGGCCGGTGACTTGCGAAGCGTGGCGATGAGAATGTCGCGCAAGACGGGCGAGACGCTCTGGATGGCGGATGCGTCAAACTCCTGGTCCGAGAGCGTCTGGGAAAGCACGCCCTCGATCCCGTGGCCCGTATTCGGTGCCCTGCCGAACAGAAACCAGTGCAGCAACCCGCCAATGGCGTAGATGTCAGTCTTGGTGCTGATCGAACCGAATGCGGGGGCGATCTGTTCGGGAGCCGCGAATCCCATTGTTCCACCGAGAATGGGCAACACCGATTTCGTGGACGCCTGTGAAAACCCAAAGTCGGTGATGGTGATTCGATCCTCCGTATCGCAAAGAATGTTGCTTGGTGTCAGGTCACCGTGGACGAGTTCGGCTCGATGCACTGCTTGAAGGGCTTCGCAAATCTGTTTCAGCCAGCCGATGAACCGCGACGTGGTGACACCGTCGACCTGTTGCAGCGAATTTCCGTCAATCCACTCGCTGATGATGTACGGACCACCGGGAGGGGATTCACCGTAGCCGAGATAACGGATGACGCCGGGATGATCGATTTGGGATGCGAGATTGATCTCTCGCAGGAAGGTCTGCCGAGCGTCGTCGTTCTGCCAGAACACTTTGCGAAGGAATTTGACGGCGACGGTCCGATCATCGGATTGCAGGCGTGCCCGATAAACTTTTCCAAAACCGCCACTGCCGATCAGTTTTCCGAGGACGAACTCGTGGTAGCCCACGCGAGGCAGCTTTGGAGGGCCGGTCACCGTACGTTGCGTTGACACCGCGCCTGTGCGCTCGTGGCCGAGTCTTTCTCGGACTCGCGACAGGCGGCGACGCACGGTTCGCTCGTCGATCCCATACGCATCCGCGATCTCCCGTTGCGTCTGGCCCGCTAACACCCCCTCGACGACCACGAACAGTGCTTCCGGAAGCTCGCTCCGCAGTAGGGTGAGAAAGGCGTTTGTCTCCTCTTCAGCCGTGGAAATCCGGTCGCTGCTTGGTTGGAGTGGCACTTCGTCGAGCGAAACTCGGGTCTGACCACCACCACGCTTGGCGGCGGACGCTCTTTCAATCGAGCGTGCCATTTTTCGGCGGGCGAACGAGGCCAATAGCCGCCAGAGGGAAACACAGCCGCTGACTTGGATGCGACTGTGCTTTGCGGCATCAAAAAAACTGCCCATCGCGGACTGGACGACCTCGCTCGGATCAACTTCGGATCGGTACCGACGATTCAAGCGGCTTGCCACCAATGCCACCAACCGCATGGCGTATCGGTCGAACAGGACTTCGGCGGCCCGCTCGTCGCCGGATTTCCACCCGCGCAGCAGCCACCCGTCCGGTCTGTCGTTGATTGACTCAACGAATTCGGATTCTTTTTCGTGCCTGCTGTCCGGTTCCAAAATTTTTTTCTCACTTCCTAGGTAACACGGCATTCGACCACCGTGAATTCTATCTCAGGAGACACGAAAATGACGATGGTAGTTACCCAGCCCTGCATCGGGTGCAAAGACAAAGCTTGCTTACCGGTTTGCCCGGTGGAGTGCTTTCACGAAGACGAATCGATGGTCTACATCGACCCCGACGAGTGCACCGAATGCAGTGCCTGCGTCTCCGAATGCCCAACCGAAGCCATTTTCTATGAGGGCGATGTGCCGGAACAATGGAAGCGATTCATCCAACTCGGACGCACCAAGTCGGCTGAGTGCCCGTCGGCGCATCCATAGACAGCTACGGCGCGAGTCGGTCAATGTGTTCGTGTTGCAGGCATCAATCTTGTCGACATCCGGCATGCCGACAAATTTCTGAGACCACAAATGCTGCCGCTTCCAAAGTAGGTTTCCCGGTTTCCGCCGGGAGACCGATCCGCTTGTCGCGATGCGTCCTCAACCGGGCGCGACGACAAAGCGGCCACGCTGATCGCATTTCGCACGACCGGAAACGAATGGATTGATAGGCAGTGCAAAAAATTTGACCAGTCCGAACCCGTCAGCCTGCTAGTTTACCGGCTTTGAGGGCAGACATCGGTACCAACGCGATCGATCGTCCACAGAAGGCGAGGCTTTGGTACACCGATTGCTTTTCCGTCGTGGCGTCAGATGCCCCTTCACTACCTCACCGTTAACCCTTCAGGGAAAAACATATGTCCATGAAAACTCTTGCGGATGCCTTCTATGACGAACTTCGCGATGTCCTCAGTGCCGAAAAGCAGTTGGTCAAAGCACTGCCCAAAATGGCAAAGAAGGCGACGTGCGAAAAATTGACTGCCGCGATAGAAGAGCACCTTGCGGAAACTGAGAAACAGGTTGAACGTGTCGAAAAAGCGTTTGACGACACCGGCAAGGCGGCACGCGCGAAGACCTGCGACGCAATGAAGGGGCTGATTTCCGAAGCCGAGGAGATGTTGAAGGAAGACGCCGAACCGGCCGTTCGCGATGCGCTGATTATCGCCTGCAGCCAAAAAGTGGAGCACTACGAAATTGCAACCTACGGCACGCTCTGCACGTGGGCCCGGGCGCTCGGATACGACCAAGCCCTCAAACTGCTTAAACAAAATATCGATGAGGAAGAGACGGCTGACAAGCACCTTTCCGAGCTTGCCAAATCGATCAACAAGGACGCCCTGACCGTCGGATAGACCTTGCCGAAGACCGTCCAGACATTTTCCTACCGATACCCTGTGTAGCCATGACGCCCCGTGATCCTTCGACGCTCTGCGATTCGTGGTGGCGTAGGGCTAACTCTGGGAACTGCGGCGGTTGCCTTGATCGCTGATGGCATCGAGGGAAAATCGTTAGCACTTGAGGAAGAATTGTCGCCTAGTCGTCTCGGGTTGTCGAATCAATGGCTGGTCGAGCAAGTGTCGGCGACAGCTAATCTGGCGGAGCGTGTCTTGCCTGCCACTTCAGTTGCTGCCGATCAGCTCGGTTCAATGCCGCCGGAAGACCTATATACGGTCCTCGCGAATCTGACCTGCAGAAGCGGAAGTGACGTGTTGGTCTCGTTGTTGACGGACGAACAATGTTTCCCGTCAGTGAGACAAACCACCCAAACAGGATTCCGATGGCCCGCTAGAAACGATGCCCACAGCACTGCCGGTCAACCGTCCAAACTGTCGCGAAGCGTGCGGCTGGCGATCTTACGATTCCTGCTGGATCACAATCTCGACCGGCTCGTTTTGATCTGGGGAAATCTCAACCTTGAGGCCGCTGGTGTAGTAATCCGCGTATCGACGGGGCACTGTGTTTCCATGGGCGTGGGCTTCTTTGGCCAGGTCCTCGGTCAAGACGATTTGTACGACAACCGTTTCGTAGGATCCGGCCGGCAAACCAATTTCTCCGTCCTGGTTGGCCGGATGAAAACTGCCATCGGGTGCAATCCGAGAGGAATAACGCTGCTTGTCACGCAAGCTGCGAAACTCGATGCTTCCCGAAGTCACTGGTGAACCGTCTTCGAATCTCACCGAGCCCCGGGTTGGACCGGTCGAGCCGCCGCATCCAGTGACGGTACACAGGATGGTCGCAGCCACCAAAACCAACGCCAGTTTCATGGTGCGGTTACTCACGGCGCCATCTCGACGACGCGTGCATCACGCCGGTTTGCGAGAGAGCCGAGGACTTTGGTGTCGGTGTTCGGATTGAAGAATCGAACACTTCCGTCGACGAAGGCAAAATGAGTTCCACCCGGATGCCAACTTCCAAAGGAGAACATGTCGGCCATCACATCGTTCGGGCCATTGGCGAGCCGCAGCCCCGGCCCCGCCAGTCGACACGATGCAGGGAGATGGTCTCCGTCGTAGGCCGGCGAATCGAAAGGAAATTGTTCGAGCTGAGCAGTGGGGACAAATTTTTCACCGAACAGGAACGTGTTCGAGGTTCCGTCGCTAACCGATGCCATGCGGATGCGATCGGATGGACTGACCGCTTCACCGTTCTTGCAATTGGGCCGGACGCTAATGATGACCCCGGTTCCGTTTCCTCCGAAATAGAAGTCCGTCGGATCGCCCGTGGCTCCCGGACTCAAGTCGCCATGGTTTCCGGCGTAGTCACAGAGTGCTCCGAGCACATCCAGTGATGCTGTCACCGGACGCGGCGGAAGCGGACATCCACACGGCAAACGTCCGCCGCCACCCATGACCGTGGTCCGCAGACTGCGCGTGCCGACGGGCTGAGTCCCACTGCGCCGCGAAGGGCAAAGAAAAATGTCGGGGACAACCGTACGAATCTCCTCCCCGTGTTGATGCCATGGTTTTGAGAAGTCCCAGCGATCAGCCAGCGAGACCTGCTCGATAAACGGCATCACGCGCGCAAGCCATGTCGGCGTTTCCAATCCGCATTGATCAGACGGGTCAGCATCGGGACGCGACTCATAGCGTGCCGGCGGAAAGAATTTGAACGCATCGTGATGCATCTGAGTCGCAAGTGCCAACTGTCGGACCCGATTTGCACAATCCGTCCGCCTAGCGGCTTCGCGAGCAGCTTGCACCCCGGGCAGCAGTAGTGCAACCAAGACGCCAGTGATACTGATGACGACCAGCAACTCAATTAACGTAAAACCGAGTCGCGAAACTGATGTTTTCATAGTGTGGTTCAGAGCTTCGACTGCTGATGGATTCCGGTCCGCCCGACGCACAATATAGTTGCTGACTTGGAGCGTTCCTATCATGATGGCTCGCGAAAACTTCGTACCCATCGCGAATTTGTCGCGAAAATGCTTTGGATCACGTTTTTGACCTCGTCGGGTTCGTAGGGATCGTGTTCCAACTCATGCTCCAGCAATTCGAGTTTTTTGCGAATCAGATATCCCTGCATGCTCTGGTAGCGACTGAGTTCTCCGCGGCGGAGAAACGTCCCGACTTCTAATCGTCGACTCCATTCTTCCCAGACCGGCAACCAGAACAACGCATTGTCCTTGTTTCCGCTGTTTGCCGCAGAGAGACATTCCGCGCGAGCAAGTGAGATTTCTGCCAAGCATTCTTCCGGGGGCGGATAATACGCATAGCAGGCGACCACGCTGAGAGCCACTAATCCAGCCAGCATGGTCGCTCCGATCACACGACGCGGGACAATGAGATCGAATCTGCGGACTTGATTCGTTTCGGTCTCTTTTGGCATCTCGCCGGCCAAACGGCGCTCATCGATTCCGCACACCCGCAACGCTAACCCAACAACCGCAAAACCAGCAAGGACGACAAATGAGATCACCCCCGCGATGTCGGCGTGTTTGAAAATCGCTTCTTTCGCCATCGCCCAGAGATTCTGGTGAAGTGAAGAAATGGGATTGGCATAAATGTCAAAGGCATGAGTGTGTCCGGCAGGCTGCACCCCTGGCGGCACCAGCGGCTTGTTGATTCCATAGGAAAGACAAACCACGATCAACAGCAAACCGGAAAGCCACAACATGGTCGACTTCCAGCCGTAATGCCTGCCAAACCAGAAAGGGGTGGCAAGGTTCATTCCTGTTCCAAGGATCAACAGAGTGAACGCGGCTCCCGGCGAATTGGCATGTTGGAACATCATGCCTAACTGGCTCATCGCCAACATCGGCGTAGCGTAGACCGGCACGGCGACCGCCAGCATCGTGAGCGGTGCCGAAGGATCATCGCGCTCGACACGATGTTGCATCGCGCCGTACGGCAAGATCGCGGCCAACACAGCCAATCCTGACAAAGCGACAAGTGTTAGCACCAGCGGTAGTCCAGAGGCATCGCGTGCCATTTGAACGACGGTTGCTGCCAAACGCCGTGGTCCAATCAACGCAGGTTCAATTCCTTCGTCAGCAGATTCATCCACCGAGTTCCGCCGCCCCAAGTGGTCCCACAACAATCCCAGCGTCGTGACAATGATCAATGATCCCGCGGCGAACAGAATGATGACCAGCGGTCGACTGAGTGTCAGGCCGTATAATAACGACAGCGGATTGAACAGAGGCGCCGACAACGCAAAGGCCGACATCGCACCCGGTTTCACTCCGGATCGACGCATCTGGATGAGGATTGGCAGTACACCGATGGAACAAACCGGCAGCAGCATTCCGACCAACCATGACTGCGGCAAACTTCGTGGAGAATCGCCGCCGAACAGTCTTCGGGTGCCGTCACGGCCGAGGTTGTAGCGAAGGATCGCGGCAATCAGCAAGCCAACCAGCAAAGTAGCAGCGGCTGCGATGAAACCTTGGCCGACGCGAATCAGCCCCCCGAGCAACATTTCCAATGGCGAATTCATGATGCTGAGCCTTTCAGGGATGGAAGTTGCGAAGGAATTTTTTTGAGCGATTGTTCAATCAGCTCGCACAACGCAGCGGTCTGCTTTCGATTTGCCGCCGTCAATTCGTTGTCAACTGCACGCAGACTCGCTGAAAGCGACTCGGCAGCGTTATCGAGCGGGATCCAATCGTGTTCCGAGAGATCCGTGTCGGCAGCAATCTCCGGCACCCAACTGACTAGATCTACGATTTCTTCGGCGAGTCGCTTCGACGGATCAGATGTCGAAGCAGCAGCATCCAATCGCTGCCGAATCTTGGCGGCAGCGTCAGCCAAATCGTTCGGCCAATGTGCGGCAACCTCGTGGTCGTGTTCAAAGTGTGACGTCTTCGTATCGCCGTCGCTAGCGCATCCTGCAAGACACACAATCAAGCAAGTCAGGATCAATGTCCGCATCATTTGTACTCCGGAGCAGGAACCGCGTTCATGATGCGGTCGATCACATTGTCGACCGTTTCTCCACGTGTGAGTAGGCGGACCGACAAGACGGGACGAGCCACGTCAGCGACATCGGTCGGCGTGACAAAATCTCGCCCTTTGAGCATCGCCCAGGCCTGCGAAATGGCTTGCCAACACATCATTCCCCGCGGACTAACGCCCAACTCAACCGCTTCATCCTCGCGAGTGGCTTCCACCAGATCGATGAGGTAGTCTGCCACACGCGGATGCACGACGACGGATTGCACTCGTTCCTGGAGATGCTGTAGATCCGATAAGGTGAGCGGCGACGCGGCTTTCAAAAGATCATGACCGGCCCCTGAGATACGAATCTCACGTTGCAAGATCTGCCGCTGTGCGGCACGGTCTGGATAGCCGATCTGCACCTTGATGGTGAATCGATCAAGTTGTGCCTCTGGAACAGGGTAGGCACCGTGAGAATCAATTGGGTTTTGAGTCGCGATGACAAAGAATGTCGGTGAAAGCGGTTGGGTCTTTCCGTCAATCGTGACTTGACGTTCCGCCATCGCCTCCAACAAGGCACTCTGGGTTCGCGGCGTCGTTCGATTCAACTCATCAGCCAGCAGCACATCGGCGAACACCGGGCCGGGATGAAACTCAAATTCGCGAGTCTTCTGGTTGAACATGCTGAAACCCGTGATGTCCGCCGGCATCAAGTCGGGTGTGCATTGCACTCGGGCCAGTTGTCCATGAATCCCTTCGGCGATCGCTTTGGCCAGCGTCGTCTTTCCTGTACCCGGCAAATCATCCAAAAGTAAGTGTCCGCGCGACAGCAAGCACGCGATGACCAAATCAATTTGAGTTTCTTTGCCGAGCAGCACCCCGCGCAAGAAGTTGCGTAGTGCGGATACGCCTGCAGCGGTGGCACTCGAGTCAACAGGATGTGTCGGTGTCGTTTTATCGGCGATCAGGTTCACAATCTCGCCTCCTTGGTCAAAGCGGTGATGGTTCGGACAGGAAGAAGATCGACTAGCTCAGTCGCTCCACGGTAGGACTGAACCTGACTGTCTCCAAAAATGAGGGCGTCGGCAGCATCTGCAAATCGCTGCGCTGCTTCGGCGCGTCTCGGGTCTGCGGCGGTGAGTTTTTCTAGCCAGACTCGTTGGGATTGACCCGCCGGGCGGCGATACCCAGCGATTGTTGCACGGGTTTCTATGATTCGGATTGCAAAACAAATCCGTCGCCTCGGCCGCAGCCATCGAGCCAATTTCCAGACAACGGTCAGCAGCCAATCGATCCACAGCGAACGGGTGAAAAAGACCACCGACAAGCCCAGCAGTCCGCCCGCCATCGATGTTCGGTGCGCGACCAGGAAACGTCTAGCGAGGAGCCGCCAGGAAGGTTGATACCGGGGTTGCTCGTAGCTCGGTGTCGGTTCGATCTCAAACCAACGGCCATCTCGCAGCCTGACCTCTGCCCACACATGAACATCCTGCGGCAGAACCGACGCATGACCTGCCATTCGGTCAAGCGAATCAGGGCGAACGTAAAACCCCGTGACCAAACGCGAAGACAGACCAATCTCTCGAGCCATCAGTGCCGCCGTGGTGGCAAACAGATGGTCACCACCGCGACGTGATCGCAGAAACTCGTCCAGCGTAGTCGCGGCAGATTGACCCGCGCGATCAAACGTGAATTTCGTCCGGAGCTGCGCAACGATCGACTGTAGTTTTTCGTAAGGGGCGTCTAAGTCCTTTGTCCAGTGGTAGACGTATTGGTTCAACAGATCTTTCCGGTCGCCTTTCTCATCGTCAGCAGGGTCAACTCGAAGCGTCTCCCGAATTTGGTCTTCGGTTAACCCAACACTTGCCACGTGCACCACCGTCAGCGGAGGCACCTTCTCACGTCCGGGCATCAAGAAACTGCCGTCTTCAGCGATGCCAAAGAAGTCTTGTCGATCCAATTCCTTGATGTGGATACCGGCAGTCAGCATTGGAACGGGGAGGCGTTGTGAGTCGAGTCGAATGACCTTGAGCAGGCCGACCGAGATGGCACCTGATGAATCGTTAAGCGTGTTGCGCATCATCGGGTCAAAAAACCAAGGGGCACCGTCCAGATCGATTCGAGTGAGCGAGTCAGTTTTCGGATTGGCTGACTGAATCCAGTCTTTTCCATTGAATTGGTCATAACGATGCAGGGCTAGACGAATCCCGGTGGGGCCATCCCACTGAACGACACTGGCGTCTTTTGTATTCTCAAAATGGCGATGCTTTTTCGGAGGTATTCGCTCGATCGAGAATGTGCCGCCGCCCTGTTCGCTTTTGGAGGCTTGTTCATGCATGGAAATGGTGTTGTCGTTTCCCATCGCTTGCCTTCGCTCCCACTTGGTCTTCTTCTTGGGATCGCCAAGCATGTCGTTGGCCATGTCAAACAACGTCGATTCAGTGGATTCCAGAAAGATGTCCGAGTCCACGGCACCAAACGATTCGGCGTGATCCTTGGCTGCGATCGCGGCGTCGCCGGTCCCAACACCGCTTCGGGCCGCCGGGTCGGACCAACCACTGCCGCCACTGGTTGGCATGAATCCGTTGGCGAACCGCTCTGATGAGGTGGCGCGATCTTTCACCGTGTAAGCTCCACCGGCTAAGACCGCGACCGTGACGATCAACAGACTCGGTCGCAGCGTCCAGTTTCGCTCGACGGAATCGGGCATCGCTAAACCGAGACGCTCCCAGTGGTTCGCGATGAGGTGCCAAATGCAACCGAGCATCCAGACGATCGGCAACACGACTGCATGCGGACTGTCCGAGATCGACGCACTGAATAGAACCAGAAATCCACTGATCACCAATGACAGCGATTGGGTCCGCTGGGTTGTCGCCGCAACTGCCACCGCCAGCGAAATCGCTCCAAATGTCGTCAGTGCCGACATCTCCAGTGCAATGGGCGAACCGAACGCCCGTGCGAACAGTGCGAACAGAATGGGCGACATCCACACCAACAAGGTTGCTAGAGCGGTTGCCTGTTTCACTCGTTTAGATTGCCCCGTGGTCGACTTGGCGAATTCTGCGACGACAAAGGCAGTACAAAGCACCGCGATCTCGCCAAGAAACCAACCTCGAGACTCCACGAAATAGCGAAGCGGAATCACCGACGCAATTGCCAACGCAGCCAGCAGGATCGTCTCAACGCGTCTACGCGACCAGATTGGCATCTCGCACCTCCGTCCAAAACGAAAGCAGTTGGCTTGCCAAGTCTTGATCGCGACGAAACATTCGATGCGAATGCATTTCCTTCAATCGTGGATTTGTCGACGGATCGGAAATGCAAGCCGTGATGTCGCCGCGGTGATTCGACGAAATCGTGATCGTGGCATGCTGGACCAACGGTTGGTTAGGTTGACAATCAGCTAGCCCTTCGGCTGGAACGTCGGCCAGTGCGTCCATCATCTGCGAAAATCCGTCTCGTCCTCCACGAACGTGCAGACAGCGATTCCCAAGGTGAACTCGTAGAGGCACGGCCGTTTGGTGTACGTTGGCCAACAAACTCGCCGCGACTCGAATTCGATCAGCGAGTTGCTCTCGATCTGGCGTGTGAGAAACGTCAACCAGGACGTCCACCATCGCGCACTGTGGACCGCTCCGCTGAGTCACGACGAGATCCCCAGTCCTTGCCGTTGCAACCCAATTCACATGCCGCATGCAGTCTCCACGCCGGTATTCGCGAATACCCAGAAAGTCTCCGGTACGACCAATCCGATTGCCTTCCCCCGACTCGGCAGTCCGCCGACCCGTCATGGCTGTTTGGCCTGCAATCGGAAACACCTTTGGCCAAACCGTCACGGGCGAAACATCTTTCAGCTTCCGCCTTGCAGTCCAGATTCCAAACGGAAACGAGCACGTCATCACGGGATCGCCGTCCGGGTATCGTCCTCGCAGCTGGGGCCGAACCGAAAAACGATAGGTAGCGATCGAGAAAGCTCGAACGAACGCCAGCGCGACGGTGGGGACAATCACTTCGTCGCTTTCGGATTTTCGATCCAAGAATCCTTCAATCGCTAGTCCCCAAACGGGAATCGGAAGTCGATTCCTTGCTGTCAGTCGCAATTCACAGAGATCCTCTTCATGAACCTGAGGTTTGCTAGAATTCAATGAGCAATGCACAGCGCGAACAGCGATCGCGGGCCATACGACTCCGACAGCCATCACCGAGGTCAGTGATGCCGCCAAGGTCCAGCCGATGGGGGCGAGGTAGAGCCCGACGATCACACTGGTCATCGTGGCGAGAAAGAACCATCCGACGGGTTCCTTTAGCCAGTAAACAAAACGATTGGCCCAAGGGCAAAAATCTGTGGTCAGCAATCGTGCTGGCCAATTCTTGCCCGCGGCTGCGTCATGAACAATTGCCATGATGACGCACCTCCGGTACGGGATTTTTATAAGGGGTTACAAATGCGACGAGCCGATCAGACCCGTGGCGGTCCCCTTACCGAAATGCCGTCCCAAACGGTTTGTTGTCGACACGAGCGACAAAGATGAATGTCCACTCGCCGCGGTTGTTGGTCGATGCCAAACAGGGGCAATTGGACAATGAATGCGGCGTTTCGCGAAGCGAAAAAGCTCTGGCAGATGCTGCAGCGATCGGAATCATGGTCGTCTGGACAACCCTGTTCGGCCGGATTGGCATTGTCAGCGGGCAACCGCGGTGTTGTGTCCTGACCGTGCCCGGCTGAATCCGCATGCGACGTCGAATGTCCATGCGTGTGATGACAACACGAATGCTGTCGAGCCTCCGTTACCGTGACTTGACTGTCCGAGTGGACGCAACAAGAACTCGCCGATTCCATGCAGCCGAGATGCACCCAACCAGCAACGTTGCCAATCAGCAACGATGCGATGCACAGGTGGGCACAGAGATGGCGAGAAACGTACAAGGTCCAGACCAATCGTAGAGTGACAGCAGGCACATCGGCGCAATAAGAAACAAATGCGACGCTGAGCTTTTCGGTCCGACCAAGTAACGATTCAATTTTCGTTCTTCCCCTACGAAAGGTCAATAGCGACGGTTCACTCCCTCACGCGCGATCACCAATTCTTAACCACAAAAGTTTTCCGGCCTCTTGACGAACCGTTCGCAGGCACCCATCGTATCACGCACAACAACTCCTTGGTCGGATCACTTTTAACGTCTGTTCTCTCGCCCCGAATGTCCTCGATGGCTTCGTACGTCCGACCAATTGTCATCAGCCTGCTGTGTGGAATGGCCGCCATGGGCCATGCCCCTGCGTGGTTGCATGTCGTATGTTGCGATCACGAGAGCCATCGGCAGGTAGTACCAGCGTCTGCATCGACCGACGCTCGTTCTTGCGGCCACAGTTGCTGCCGTCATGCGCCTGCGAAGACGGATAGCGACGCCAATGAAGCGGCGAACGAAGACTCCAGTCAACCACACGAGGAGCACGACTCCGATTCTTGCCTGATCTGTCAGTCGCTCGGGTTGCCCAATGGCATCGCTTGGCAACTGGACTCGCCGTCGACAAGTCAAGAGATCGTTGAACTGACCAACGTCTCCAGTGTCATTGCTCCCGAATCGACTTCTCTATCGATTCCACAGCCCCGCGGTCCGCCTACGCCGCTCGCGTAGTGTCTCTCCGCCTTGATGTGATAACTGCGCTCGTTAGCGCGTGCACGTTGTTGCTGCCTGGACTTCACAAACCAACACGTCCCGCCGCGTGCGGTGCAGTTGGTCAACGGTCCGACCAAACCCGATCGGCTGTGCCGGCGCGGTGGGGCACCTTTTTATTCTCATTTCTTACGGCTTTGCTGTTTGCACCTGTCGCGGTCACGCTGCGGTCGTGCGCTCATCAGTCGTTGTCGGACAACACATTCCGAAAGCACCTGTCCGGATCGCGAGCGGGCCAAAGTTTGGTCAGCTTGCCTTCGAAGCGTTCCTGACGGCTTTCGGCTTCGCGCGGTTTTGCCGGCCGCTGCTGCGCGAAGATCTGGTCAGGCGGCCACGTTTTGCCTTTCGTCACAGAAATCGAGCACCTGCATGACATCTGAGTAGAAACGCACCTGCCTGCCGCCGCGATCGACGAGTCGACCTTGCTGCATCCGGAAGGGAGGCGAGAGGCAATCACACCACGTCCCGCCACAATCCCAGAGGGTGAAGTCAAGGTCGAAGACGATTAGCTCGACGGTTCCAAACTCGTCGGATTCAATTCTCAAGTGCCTCTGCACTTCTCGGCGAAAACGATTAAGCTCAATACCACTAAGCAAAGCGTCGTTTCCTCAGGTGAGGCCCCGTAGGCTCGCGTTAAACGGCTGATATTCGTTTGATATCAGCCGGTTCGCGCCCGCGTCCGGGCCCACTGATTGATGTTAACTTAGCGGTATTGCGCGTAACCTTGATGGTTGAAAATCGGCTCGAACCTAAACGCGAGGAACTCAACTGAGATGAATGTCATTGTAGATTTGTGTGTCGTCCCGATGGGAGTGGGGGTCTCGGTCAGCAAGTACGTCGCAGAGTGCCAGAAGGTCTTGCAGGAAGCAGGATTGGAGCACCAGCTGCACGCCTACGGCACCAATATCGCAGGTGAATGGGACGAGGTGTTCGCGGCGATCAAACGCTGCCATGAACGTGTTCATGCCCTCGGCGCGCCGCGAATCACCACCACCATTAAAGTCGGCACCCGCACCGACCGCGAGCAATCCATGCAGGAGAAGATCGACAGCGTGACGAACAAGAAGTCATAACGGCCGTCCGGCGGGCGTGCTCTTGGGCAGGCTTCCGCACGGTCGCCCGAAGCTTCTCCCGTGCTGCTCTGTCGTTTGGTACCCGCGATCGTTGACGCGGACCAAAGGGTTGTTCTGGACGATTCACGGCGAGGTGCTCATTTTAACTTCTCGACTTCGGCCAGAATCGTCTTCGTATCCAACCGCTGACGATAATTCGTGTCGCGATGCGCGAAGACGACCTTGCCGTTCTGATCAATGATGTAGACGGCCGGTACCGGGAGTGCATGATGATCGCGACCCGATGCCTTTTCCAAGTCGATTCCGAAGCCGTTGTATCTTGTGAGTGTTTTCGCATCGACCGTGAAGGCGAGTCCGAATGCCGTTGCAGCGTTCACGTCGGCGTCTGAAAGAATGGGAAACGGGATCGAATTCTTTGTCACGTTTTCCGTCGAGCTCTTGGGACTATCAGGGCTGATTCCAACAAGATTCACGCCAAGCTGTTTGAGCTGAGGGTAGATCTTGATCAAGTCCTGCGTGTGCCTGGTGCAGAACGGGCACCACCCGCCTCGGAAGAAAACGAGCACGGCGGGCCCGTCTTGATGGAGCGACGGAAGTGATACCGCGTTTCCCGCCGCATCCGCGACCGTGACATCGGGAATGGAGCTGCCTACTTCCAGCGGCTTGGTGACGTCAGGCGCTGATGCAATGATTTGATCTTGACCGATGCCGCTGGTGGTAAGCAGGCAGGAAGCCACGCAGGTAAAAAGCAATGTTCGGTAGTTGGGGACTGTCATTTTAAACTCGACTGAAAGAGGGTTTGGAATCTACAAAAACGAATCGCTGCAGTAACGCTATTGGCTATTCAATGGCTATCGGATTGCACGTTCCGCCATAGAGTCGCATCCGCAGCATCACACGTCTGTTGCTCATACGCCCGTTTGCGATTGTCGCGACCACACTCCTGCTTGGCTCCTTCGTGACAAACGTTGAAGCAGCGGTGAAGTGCGACGCTGCTATGATTCATTGCTCCATGCTAAAATTGAGGATTAGAGTTCCCAATTCGTGAACGCGTTATTCGAAACAGCCGCTCAACAAGCAGAGGTAAGTCGGTGCCGAAACCAAGCAAAATCGAACCCGTTCATCTTCGTCCCGAAGACTGGCTAAAAAACTCCAGCCCACCTCTTGGTTCGCAAGAGGGTCGTCATTTTGGCGTCGATTGCGTCGTCATCCGCTACACACCGATGCGATCGGGGAGGGACCTAATCTACATGTACATCCGTACGACGAGATATTTCATATTCTGGAGGGACGGGCCCTCTTTACCGTTGGCGAGCGTCAATTCGAAGCGGCGGCTGGTTCGCTTGTGATTGGTCCGGCGAACGTGCCGCACGCCTACAAGAATCTAGGCCCCGGTCGCTTGGATTCGGTCGACTTTCACTTGAGCCCAGAATGGATCCAATACGATCTGCCTCGCGATGACGAGTCGCTGAGCGCGCCGGCACTTTCGTAGGTGCGGGGCGATGCAAACACAGACGCTCCCTTTAGGTTTCGATCACGCGGACGACCCGTTTCCCGGCCGTGTGCCCCGCTTCCAGCGCGTGCAACGCGTCAACGACCGACTCCAGCGTATGCACTTCCGACAAGACCGGCCGGAATTTTTCGTCGTTCACCATGTCGCAGAGCACTTCAAGGTCTTTGCGAGTCGGAACCGAGAGGTATCGGCACAGTCGCTGCTTGGTGAACGGGGAAAGGACCAGCGGCTTGAGCAATCGAACCCAGAACCGCAATCCGACCGCCCCCGTGCCGCTGTTGCAGATCAACGTTCCAGTCGGTTTCAGGACGCGACGGACCTCGGACAGATCGCGGTTCTCGACATTGTCCAAGATGCAGTCGTATTGGAGTCCGGAGTCCGTAAAATCTTCCTTCTTGTAATCGACGACATGGTCGGCACCGAGCGACTCGACGAGAGCCGCATTCGAAGTGCTGCAAACACCGGTCACTTCAGCGCCGAATGCTTTGGCGATTTGCACCGCGAAACTCCCGATGCCGCCCGAAGCTCCATTGATCAGCAACGTTTGGCCGGCCTGCAATCTGGCGACATCTCGCAAAGCGTGCAGTGCGGCCAGCGCGGACGTGGGCAGGGCAGCGGCTTCGACAAAGGATAAGCCTTCAGGTTTCGCAGCCAGTTTCTCCGCGGACACCGAGACATGCTCGGCACAGCTACCCGGACAATAACCAAACACCTCGTCGCCGACGTCAATACCGACAACTGCGTCGCCCACCTGTTCGACCACGCCGGCAAAGTCGTAACCTGGAATGCCGCTGGTCGGCCGAATCCAGCCCGTTTCCATGCGGACGACAAAGGGCTTGCCACGAACGGTGAAGCAGTCACCGACATGTAGGCCTGCCGCGTGCACGCGCACCAGAACGTTTGCATCTTTGATGGCCGGAGTGGGGACCTCGCCCACTCGTAAGTTTTCCGGCGGACCGTAACCATTCGCGAAAACTGCTTTCATGTCGAGCCTACTTGGGTGTGAGCCACAAAGTCATGACGGTCGTGCCCCGTTTAATCGCCATCGGCGAAACGGCCTGTCGATTGAATCGATGTTCACAAATAAACAGGCCGAAAAGCCGCCGGGCGGATGGCTTGCAGGCTAACACTTGCCGTGACTTTCAAACTCCAACTCCATCCGCTTGATGCTGGGCGCATCGTAAACCACTAGTTCAATGCGTTGACTTCCCTGTTGAAGGTTCCACTTGCCCGGGAGGATCTGCTGGCATTCGAAATCGTCCGACCAAAGCAGGCGACGGCCGCAGGGCAGTACCAGGCCTTTCTCATAGACCGAAATCTTTGGAAACCAAAACCAGGCGGAAGCCATCCCAGCGGCCATTGCGAGAAAAACGGCAATCACAAACCGATACCCCCAGATAAAGTTGCCTGTCGGGATGCGTCCCGAGCCACGTACGAAAATGGTGCCGGTGGTTTCCAAATTCCACAACCCCATCAGCCCCAGCACCAACATGATGGTTCCCGCAACACACAACCCCCCATTTAAAGATGGGGGCAGGCGTCGACCATTTCAGGGGACCTAAATCCATCGCACACTCCTCGCCAAACACCACTGGTTCTTCGTTTGTTGCTTCAACCGAAACAGAGTTGTAACAAAGCGGTGGCACGAAAACGATGGATTATCATACACGCGGCCGGAGTTGATCGCGTCACGTTCTTGACTTGATACCGGAGTTCTGCGACAGCGAAGTGATGCAGTCACGATGCCGGGGCAAGCCACTTGTACATCACATAGGCATCGACGTAACCGAGCTTTCTGTGCCGAAAAGCCTTGGGCAGCGTCCCGACGATCTCAAACCCATGATGTTGCCATAGTTTCACGGCACGTTCGTTGGTCGAGACGACAAGGTTGTACTGCATCGCTTTGAATCCGCGAGCGACCGCTTCGGCTTGGGAGTGTTCGCACATCGTCGACGCGATGCCCCTGCCGCGAGCCGCCTCGCCCACGAGGTATCCGCAATTGGCGACATGTGACCCCAGATCAGCCTGGTTGGGTTTGATGTAGTAAGTCCCCAACACATCCCCGTGTTCACCCATCGCGACGAACGTCGCGGCAGGCACGTCAATCCAAGCCGCACGGGCTTCCGCCTCGGTGATGTTCGTCGAATACGGATACGTTTCGCCCGCCCGAAACACGGGTTCAAGAATTTGCCAAACCGACGGCCAATCATCGGGCTGAAAGAGTCGCAGAGTGATCATCAATCTTCAAGATTCATTCGCTTGCTTGTTCAGTCACGACTGTCTGTTGACGTTCCGCGATCAGATTCATGGCGTGCTCTTCGCCCCATTGCTTGAGTAACTGCAGGACTGGCTCGAGCGATTTTCCTTCTTCGGTCAGCTCGTATTCGACTCGCGGCGGCACTTCGGCATAAACGATCCGGTTGACCAAGCCACTGGCTTCGAGTTCGCGAAGTTGCTTGGTCAACATCCGTTGTGTGACGCAACCGATTTTCCGTTTGAGTTCACTGAACCGAAGCCGGCCATCGAGCAAATAGAAAAGAACGATGCCTTTCCACTTGCCGCCAATCAACTCCAACGTCGCTTCGACCGGACAGGCGGGCAGCACGTAGCTGGTGTGCCGGGTTTTGTTAATAGTACCCATTCTGTGCCTACCTGTCTGAAATGTGGGTACTTGCTTGCGTGAGGCGTACCCGTATTATGCACCCGGACAGAGCTTTGAGTAGTGGACGAGGCGACGAGTCCCTGTTCAATCAAAGATTCGAGTAGTGGACGAGGCGACGAGTCCCTGTTCAATCAAAGATTCGAGTAGTGGACGAGGCGACGAGTCCCTGTTCAATCAAAGATTCGAGTAGTGGACGAGGCGACGAGTCCCTGTTCACGTGAATCACGGGGGACTCGTCGCCTCGTCCACTACCAGCTGAGACTGAATGGATTCGTCGCCTCGTCCATTACCAAAACCTGTTTCCCTCACCCCTTACAGAGAAGATACCACTGTGACAGGTTGGGGCCTGGATTGGAAGCAAAGTTGTCACTCAACTGACTGATGCCTGGGGTTTTTATGAAACAGATTCAACTGCACTGGCGGCGGATGGCACATCCCGGAACCATCGCCATCGGCTTGTGGGTGTTCGCCCTGGTCACGCCCGCCGTCGGACAAAAGCTGGACATCTCGAAAGAACAGGTCATTCGAAGCGGACGTCCTGATGGGCGACATGTGAGCACACGGGGATTCCAGCAGCATCTGCTCCGTAATGCCAAACCTAAACTTGCGTTCAACCCGGAATTCACCTCTGAGGAACTCGAACAGTGGCGGGCACAGGTGCGCGCCAAACTGCTGGAATTGATGAATTTCCCCGAACCGGTTCCTCAACCTGCGCCGCGCAAGCTTTGGTCCCAGGGCCGCAAAGGTTATGTGCTGGAGAAATGGGAGCTCTATCCCGAGCCCGGCAGCGTGGTGCCCTTTCTCGTGCTGATCCCGGACAACGCCACGCCTGAGAATCCCGTGCCGGCGATCATGTGCCTGCCGGGTTCATCCGGCACCAAAGAGAATCTGGCCGGCGAACCGCCGCTGGTGGCGGCATTCGAGCCGGACGGTCGCAATCATGACGGCTGGCTTCACGCGGAGCGCAATCAGCAGGCCGTGCAATTCGCCAGAGCCGGGTTCGTCGCGGTGGCGGTCGACCATCCAGGAAACGGCGAACTCTCCGACCTGGCGATGCATCGTGGCAGCACCGTGGACGATCGCAGCACACTTTCCCGCTACCTCATCGACATGGGCCGAAATTACATTGCCCTCTCCGTGTTTCAAAAACGGCAGATCCTGAACTGGCTGCGCGCGCAGCCGCACGTCGATGGCGCACGCGTTGCCGTAAGTGGTCATTCACTCGGAACAGAGCCTCTGCTGGTGCTGGCGGTGCTCGACCCGCAAATCCAGGGCATCGTATGGAATGACTACCTCGCCGCCACAATCGAACGGGCGAAAGTAAGCACCATGCCCAACCAACGCGGCATCAGGCCGGCGGCAAACTGGCTGGGACACTGCATTCCGGGCCTATGGGAGTGGTTCGATTACCCTGATTTGGTCGCCGCCATTGCGCCGCGTCCACTGATCGTGACCGAAGGCGGGCCGACTCATTCATTGAACCTCGTGCGCAAGGCTTATCAAATCGCCGGGGCTGCGGGAAACGTTTCGATCCACTACTATCCGCAATACAGTGATTCGGGTGACCGGCGTGATGACAAGCCTATCCCGGAGGGCCTGAGCGCGACCGAATGGTTGGAGCATGCCAATGTGAACGCAGCCCATCATTACTTCAAAGCGTACCTGGCGATTCCATGGCTGACTCGCCATTTCCAACTCCCTGATCCCGGCGAAGTCTATCCGCCAGCGCCGCCTGAGGCCGTACAAAAGCTGCGGAAGTGAGAGAAAGAATCGGCCCGGCAACAAAGTAGGCTGCCGACGACGCTTGGCAACGAGTGTATGGGGGCAGTATTGGCGCGGGCATCTGGTACCGCGGTAGCCATCTTGATGTCGACTCCACCAGGAATAGGACGATCTTTTGCGTAACGATCGCTCGGTGGGTAGGCGACGATGATTCGGTTAAGGTTTTTGTTCTCAGTCAGGACAACGACTCTCGCATCGACATTGAGCACTTGAGTGCCAGACTTAAGCTCGGCGAGTGGCTCGTCCCAATGCGAATGGCCACGGACGACAAGCGTATGATTGAACTCTGTGAACTTCGGCCGTCTCACATGAAGCTGATGGACGGTGGTCTTGCGCCGCCATTGGCTTGTGTCTGACATCGGCCGAATAGTCTGATCCTGCGATCGCGGTTTCGTCAGAGGTTCCGTAGTTGACAGAGAATTGACGGTCCATCGACTTTGGCGATCTCGTTGTTCGTCAACTCAAGAGGGAAACTTGAAGCGTCGGCGAGGCGGATAGCCCGCGTGAGTTTGAACACTTCAATTCGCAGTTTTTATTCGTTCAGCGTTTCCCTGATTTCGCGCATGTCGACGTAAGAATGCGACTGAGATGAAACGAAGTTGCCTTCGCCGGGATCGTCCAAATAGTTCGGAAGGTGCCAGACCTGCTTTCCGTTGAGCTTTAGCCATAATTCCTGAAACGCCAGTGATCCCGGCGCGTACTTCCACGACAATGAACCGTCCCTCGAGTGGCATTCGATTAGGAGTGTGAGTTCCGGATCGGTCCCCAATTGGTTGGTGAATAAAAATAGGCACCCGTCGATGACCGAAGAGTTCGCTTGGGTCAGCTGCGCCGCGTCGAGTCGAAACACGGCCTTCGGTTGCAGCTTGAGGGGATGAACCTTGCCCGTCTGTGCCGATCGCGTCTCAGCGGTGAACTGCTTGGCCAGGCCGCGCATTTGGAGATCGCGTCGACGGCGAGCCAGCGGATCTTGTCCGGTCGGTGGGATCGGTGCCTGCGAGATCGATCGCAGCTTGACTCCGGGTGGCGACCACATCCGTCCCCATTTCATCGGGCTTAGAAAAGGCATCGGCGGCGTTTCGATCAAAGCTTGAAACTCTTGATAGACCTCCCGGCCTTCTCCCAACGGCTGCGACAGAACGCCCCCGGCAACGACGGCCCGGCCTTGATAGGTCCAAACGTAGACATCGCCCGAATTGGGTGCCGACGTGTTCCGCAACGCTTGGTAATCCAGCCCGGTCCAAGTGAATACAGGTTCTTCTAGCTTCAGGCGTTTCTGTCCGGCCGGGTCTAGGCTGAAAACAAATGACTTTGCACGGTGCCGATAGAACTGTTTGAGCGTTTCGTAATCTTCCTCCACATCCTGAGCGTTCAAGCTCGAAATGACTACGAAGGTCAACAAGAGAGTGGCGATTCGCATTGTCCATGCCCCGAAGTATGTTCTGCAGTTCCGTATAGACGGCTTGTCTTTCCCGTCCCATTCTCCATGAAACTGGCTGTGACAACAATCATCGGAGCAGGAAAATTCATGTCAATTCGACAATTTCGAGTGCGCTGGTCTAGCACTCCGGGGCTTCACCACCTGGAGGTCTGCAGCGTACAGAAACACGGGAGACCGTTGCCCAGAATCGGACCGCGGAGCGTTCCGGCGACAATCCGATAGTACGTTTCCAGAGACACCCGGAGAGAGTGTCTGGCGGCCAGCGATGACGTAAGTCCTTGGCAGACACGCGGTAAACCACGAAAAAAGCCGGCGTCGGTCCGAGAGACCAACGCCGGCTTGTTCGTTAGCTGTTTTCTAGACAGCGTCGCTGGGCGGTCGGAGTCAACCGTCCAGACAGGAAAAAGTTGTGGGCGACCAGCGGTTTTCAAACTCTTGCGGGATTCTAGCCGTTGGTCAGAACACTTGGCAGATTATGTGGTGATTTTCTTTTAGGAATTGCCCGATCACGGAGATCGGTTTGTTCGGTGCAGTTCCAGGGTGGGGTCAATGGTCTTTTGATTCACATGAATTCTACTTTGGCGCGCAGGCGAGCGGAAGGACGGCATAGGTAACCGGGGAGGGAGCGTTTGGTTGCTCCCGGTTACTTTTAGTTCGTGCCGAGGATTGCGTGTGGGTAAGCCGGATTTGGATGTGGGTGAGTTGTCGCCAGATGAGCGACGACGGGCTGTGGCTGAATTGCTTGGTCGCGGCGTGGGGCGGTGGAAACGGTTTTGCCTGGAAACTGTTTCGGGAACTCTTGAAGACTCTTTGGGAAAGCCGCTGGAGGCGGGTCGGTTTCCAGGGCTCTCTGTGACGGACGCGGTTTCTGAGCGGCAGATCACCGCGGCCGAATCCATTCCTTCTTTCACAGAGGTACCCATTCATGAGTGATGCAAGACGCAGCGATATCGCTGCCATTCTTTCGCGAGCGTTGACTCGCTGCCGGACTAAGGCAGAGCAACCTGCGTCGCAATGTGCGATCTACACACGCCAGTCGAATCAAGTCGATGTCGAGCAAGATTCCGATTCGCTCGACATCAACGAATTGTCGATCGTCTCCGAAACGGAGCAAGCTAACGCGGAGGTGAGCCGATGACGGATGAAACTCGATTGGCGGTTGCTGCGCTCGAGGACAAGACAGTCAATGAACTGCGATCGCTCTACGAAGAAGTGTTTGATGAAGTTTGTCGCAGTCGCCACAAGAAGTATTTGGTGCGACGAATCGCTTGGCGGTTGCAAGCGTTGGACGAAGGCGGGCTGAGCAACGAAGCGAAACAGAAGGCTCGCGAGTTGGCGGCGACTTCGGATCTTCGCATAACGGCTCCGCGCGAAGAAGTCCTGGATAACGTGCGTCGGGCCACGCCGGAGGAAGATGGGTATGTCGACTGGGATCCTCGATTGCCGCCGCCAGGCAGCTTTCTGGAGCGGCGATACAAGGGCCAGATGGTTCGGGTGCTCGTATTGACGGACGGATTTGAGTACGAGGGCAAACGGTTTCGTTCGTTGTCGAAAGTCGCTGGCGAGATCACCGGGGTCAGCTACAACGGATTCCTCTTCTTTCGGCTCGGAAGGAGACAGAAATGAAAAAGCAAACGGAATCTGAACGGCGGATTATTCGGTGCGCGATTTACACTCGCAAATCGACTGAGGAAGGACTCGATCAAGAATTCAATTCGTTGGACGCCCAGCGTGAAGCCGGCGAGAACTTCATCGCCAGTCAATCGCAAGAGGGCTGGAAGGTCATTTCTACTCATTACGACGATGGCGGGTACTCGGGCGGCAATGTTGACCGGCCGGCGATGAAACGATTGTTGGAAGATATTTCGGCGGGCAAGATTGATTGTGTGGTCGTGTATAAGGTCGATCGACTGAGTCGTAGCTTGCTGGATTTCTCGAAGATCATGGAAACGTTCGACAACCATGGCGTGTCGTTCGTGTCGGTGACGCAGCAGTTCAATACGACGCACTCGATGGGTCGGTTGACGTTGAATATTCTGCTTTCGTTCGCACAATTCGAGCGAGAGATCATCGGCGAGCGGATTCGCGACAAGATTGCGGCTCAGCGACGGCGTGGGAAATGGGCGGGCGGTATCCCGGTGCTGGGCTACGACGTTGACCGGTCCGGGCCAAGCCCGAAGTTGGTGGTCAACGCGGACGAGGCGGCGAAGGTGCGGCGTATCTTTGGGTTGTATCTGGAGATGGAGTCGATGACGCCGGTGGTCGAAGAACTTGACCGTCGTGGCTGGTGCTTGAAGTTTTGGAAGACGAAATCGGGGAAGACGAGGGGCGGAAAACCGTTTGACAAGTCTTCGCTGCATACGATGCTGACCAACCAAACTTACATTGGTCGGATCAAGCATAAGACGCAGACGTTCAAGGGTGAGCACACGCCGATCATTGACCAGAAGTTGTTCGACGATGTCGCGGCGATGATGCGTAGTCACGCTCGCGGCGGGGGCAACCACTTGGTCAACAAGTATCAGGCGTTGTTGAAAGGTTTGATCTATTGCCCGGCGTGCAACTACTCGATGGTCCACAACGTAGCTCGCCGCCGGTCGAAAGTGTACCGCTACTACACGTGTGTGACGGCGATCAAGCGCGGGCGGAAGTATTGTCCGTCACCCTCGTTGCCAGCGGCTGATATCGAGGCCGCTGTGGTCGACCAGATTCGCTGCATCGCGGATGATCCAGGTTTGCGCCGCGATGTGCTGGAGCAGTCGAGCAAACGTTGTGAAGCGGAGTTGGCGGAGTTGAATACTCAAAGAACGCAGCTCACCCAACGATTGAATCACCAGCACGAGCAGATGAAAGATGTGAGCAATTCGACGGATGCCGGGTCTGGCGATTCAGAGCGATTGGCCGCGTTACACCAGGAGGTTGCCGGGATTATTGAGTCGCTTGAAATCGTTGACGGCGAGATCAAACGCTTGACTGCCGAACAAATCGACGAGCGAGATGTGAACGCGGCCTTCTCTGATTTCGGCAACGTTTGGAATGAGCTGAACACTCGCGAGAAGTCGGCGGTGCTGACGTTGCTGATCAGCCGGATCGAATTCGACGCTGACGAAAGCTCACTTTCGATTTCGATGCACCCGGCGGGCATCAAAACCTTTTCCGCCGAAGCGACCGAACAACAACAGGAGACGAATTCATGATTACGGTCAAATGTAAGGTCAACGTGAACCTGAAGAAACCCGCCAAGAAGAAGGCGGAATCGGCCGACGAACCGCCGGTGAAAAGGCGCGGAAAGGTTCCGAGGATTTCGCGTTTGATGGCGCTCGCGATTCGGATGGACGAGATGCTGCGGCGTGGCGAAGCACAGGACACAATCGAGCTTGCCGAGTTGGGCAAAGTCTCGCAGCCCCGTCTCACTCAAATCCTGAGCCTATCGCTGCTCGCGCCGGAAATCCAAGAAGCGTTGCTGTACCTGCCCCGCGAAATGACGGGGCGTTCAAAAATTCACGAAAGGAACCTGCGTCCGATCACGAAGCAACTGTGTTGGGTCAAGCAGCGTGAAATGTGGAGCGAGCTGATTCGTTCAGTCAGTCCGACGGCGAACCATGCCTGACTCCGTATTCAGAACGCGGGTGGAGTGATTCCCTTGGCTTTGAGGGCCGCGAGGTACTTGTCTGGTTCGGCGACTAGCTTTTTGGCGCAGCCGGGGCAGCAGATGTACACGGCTTTTCCGTTGACATTGACCTTGCCTGGGACGCCCATGCCGCCCAGCGGTTCGTCCATCACGGGACAGGTTTTCTGTGCGGCGATTGCAGCAGCATCGGCAAGCGTGGATTTGAAGACGCCTTCGCGGACTTGCTCGCCTTTGGCGTTGTAGTACTTGGTGAGGTACTGGTCCGGTGAGGCTTCGACTTTCTTGGTACAGCCGGCACAGCAGACGAAGAGTGACTTGTCACCGATTGTGATCTTGGGCGGCTTGCCCATCGAGCCGAGCGGTTGACCGCTGACGGGGCATGTGGCTTGGAGGCTGATGAGGAGTTCATCAGAGAGCTTACCGCTGGCGATTTTGCCCATCGCGTGGAAGACCAGAGGCTGGCTTCCGATGTTGGTGATCTCGACGTTCATGTGCAACGGTTGGTCGACGACTTTGGAAAGGTCGACGCCGACTCCAATCGCGAGATTCTTGAGTGTTTTGAGTTGGTAGGTGTATTCCTTCTCGCTGTCACCGACTCGCAGTTTCAGTGTTCCAATCGCGTCGGGCGCGGCGATCGGTTGGTCGTTCTTGCCAAGGATCATGAACATGATGCCTTTGTCGGCGATCACGGTTTCAACGCGACGGTCGCCGACGGTTTGCAGGGAGCCGCCGTGCGGGCCAGTTGCCTCGGTGGCGTGGCTGTGTCCAGCGTGGTCGTGTCCGGCATGGACTTCCTGTGCGGTCGCGAGTTGGGGCGACGCGAGCAGTGTGGCCGCGAAGAATGCAGTGAGAATGCGAAGTTTCATTGATATTGTTCTTTAAAACAAGTGATGTGCAGGGCGATGAACGCGGGGCTACTGATTCAACTTGGCGAGGTATTTGTCAGGGTCGGCGAGCAGTTTGTCTTTGCAGCCATCGCAGCAAATCCACACCGACTTGCCGTTCACATCGACCTTCTCGGGTGCTCCCATCGTTCCCAGCATCTCGCCGCTGACAGGGCACATGTGTTGGGCCATGGCGGACTTATGATCTTCCGGCGATAGCTCTTTCAGGCCCGCCATCATCTTGGCCATTGGCGATTCGGAATCGGCGGTGGCGTGGTCGCCGTGATCGTGATCGGCGTGGTCGCCATGGTCATGGTCGGCATGGTCTTCGGCCGTGTCGCTGGCGGGAGTCGCAGGTGGCGTCACAGGATCGGGTTCCGGCGAGTTGCAGCCGAAGATGCCGAGAATGAGCAGCCCGCCGAGAAGAAACGGGATGAATTTCGTGAGTCGCATGGGGTTTTGCCTTCGCGGGTGAGGAGGGCGATTTATTCGATTGACGTGCATTTGGATACTTGGGCGGCCGCTTTCTTCACGCGGTGCGGAAAGAATTCTGCTAATTCATTGAAATGCGTGAAGAAACACGCACTTCGGGCATCAAAAACACATCAGCAGAAGCGTCTCTCAGAGAATGAGTGAGTTATGTCAACCAACGATTGCAAAACGGTGCAGCCATATCTGTCGGCTTATCACGACGGCGAGCTTGCGGCTGGACAATCGGCAACGGTGGCGAAACACGTTGAGTCATGCGAAACGTGTGCGGCAGAGCTGAGTTCGTTCAGGTCACTCGGGTCGGATTTCGCTCAAACGCCCATCCCAGCAAAACCGTCTGATCTTTGGCAGCGGATTGAGCGTGAACTTCCGACGGCCGCTGAGCCGGTGACACTGTCGCGACGGTTTAGCGTTTGGGTTCGCGAGTCGCCGTATGGTGCAGGGCTCGTATCGATGGCGGCGTCCGTTTTGGTGCTGCTGGGTGCAGGGCTGTGGTACGGCGGAGGCAACAATCAAAACATGGGCGGCGGTGGTGCGATGGCGATGCACAGCAACGACGGGCATTCGCATGATGGTGAGATGTCTGCTGAACACATGGCTGAGTTCGCTGGCGTGATGGACGACTATTTGCAGAAGCTGTCAAACGATCCAGACGGAGCGGAACAGATGCTGCTTACCAAGTACGACGGTGAAAAAGTCGACACGGATGGAGCGGTAAAATTGGTCGGCTATCGCCCGATCGTTTCGAGTGGATTGCCCGAGGGCTATTCGTTGGCGTCGACCAGCGTGTTGAAGATGCCTTGCTGCACTTGCGTGAAGGCGGTTTGCAAACGGAGTGACGGTTCGACGCTGGTTCTATTTGAACACGACGACGAAGAGACGGCTTGGTTTGGCGATCGCCGCCAAAGCATGGCAACGTGCGGCGACAAAGACTGCTGCCTCGTCGATCTCGATTCCAGCATCGCGGCAACTTGGAAGCAAGGCACTCGAAGCGTCACCGCCGTCGGCGTTCGCGACCAAGATGAAGTGGCGAAGCTGGTGACCTGGTTAGACAAATCCTAAAGCGAACTCATGAACGAATTCTTCAAACAACACCGCGGGAAACTCTGGATTGCACAAGCGGTGGCGTTTGTGCTGCTCGGTGTCTTCGTCGCTTCGTGGTTTGGCGGCGGATCGGATGAGCCAAAAGTGTCCTCGAATTCCGGTACGTCGAATTCGGAGGCAATGCAAAGTAAGCCGTCGATTTGGACTTGCTCGATGCATCCGCAAATCCGTCGCGATGGTCCGGGCAGTTGTCCGATCTGCGGGATGGACTTGGTTCCAGTGAGAGAATCGGCCGACGGTGTTCGCACCGTTTCGATCAGCTCTGAGATCAAGAGCCTAATGAACGTTCAGGTCAGCCCCGTGCGTCGGCAATACGTGACAGCCGATGTTCGGATGGTGGGCAAGATCGAGTACGACGAAACACGACTTGCCCACATCACGGCTTGGGTTCCCGGCAGGCTCGAACGCATGTTCGTTGACTATACGGGCGTCGAAGTCAACAAGGGTGACCATATGGTGCAAATCTACAGCGAGGCACTCTACACCGCACAGGAAGAGTTGCTTGCTGCCACTCGGCGGGACCGGCCGCAAAGTTCATCACGTTTCATCGAACCACTCGATCTTGCCGAATCCGCTCGCGAGAAATTGCGGTTGCTGGGGCTGACGCCGGAACAGATTCAAAGAATCGAACAACGTGGCAAATCATCTGAAACTGTGACGATCTATTCGCCTGTTGGCGGCGTGGTCGTCAGCAAAATGAAACAAGAAGGTGATCGCGTACAGACCGGCGACCGAATTTACACCGTCGCCGACTTGAATCACTTGTGGGTTCAAATGGATGCTTACGAATCGGATCTAGCTTGGTTGCGATACGGGCAAGACGTCGAGTTCACGACCGAAGCTTATCCTGGCGAAGTCTTTCACGGTCGCATCGCGTTCATCGACCCGGTGTTGAACGAAGACACTCGAACAGTGAAAGTTCGCGTGAACGTCAGCAACGATGACGGCCGATTGAAGCCGGAGATGTTCGTGCGGGCGATCGTGAAGAGCAACGTCGCGGCGGGAGGTCGAGTGCTGGATGCGTCGTTGGCCGGAAAGTGGATCAGCCCGATGCATCCCGAGATCGTGAAAGATCAACCGGGCGACTGCGATATTTGCGGGATGCCATTGGTGCGAGCCGAATCACTGGGCTATGTCACCGCGGAACCGACCGATGCAGCGAAGCCGCTGATTGTGCCGACGTCAGCCGTGTTGCTGACCGGTACACGAGCGATCGTCTACGTCCAGATTCCCGACGCCGACAAGCCAACTTATGAAGGTCGCGAGATTGTGATTGGTCCGCGAGCAGGTGATTTCTATCTGGTGAAGGCTGGTCTCAATGAAGGCGACCTCGTTGTGACCAACGGAAACTTCAAGCTCGACAGTGCACTGCAAATTTCTGCGAAGCCGTCGATGATGACACCTCAAGGTGGTGGCGGCGGTGGGCACAACCACGGCGGTATGGAAATGCCAAAGGCGGACGAAGGTGTCACGATGAACGCGAGTCCGATGAAGTTGGTGCCAGCAGTACGAGATTCGATGCAGGGCATTGTCGAGGAATACAAAACGATTCAAGAGAAGGTCGAAGCGGCAATTCTCGCCGAAATCCGCACCGGCTACGACCGACTGGGGAAAGCCGTCGAGGCGGTGCCGGCGGACTTGATCGGTCCTTCGATGCGACCGCAGTGGTTCGAGGTCGCGATGTTATTGCGGAACGATGCCACTGAAGGCCATGAAATCAATTCCATGCGTGAAGCCGATCGGGTGTTCGCGTTGACTCGCCGGCACGTCGATCAAATGAAGTCTCAGTTCCCGTTGCCGATGTCTCACGACGAAATGCAGATGTTAGCCATGACAAACATGGACGCTCCGCCGGAGGTGACGAAACAACTCAGCGGCTTTGTCGCTCCCTACTTGGCACTCAGCAATGCACTCGCGGCCGACGATCTGGATACGGCGAAGCAAGCCGTCGAACCGTTGCATCGACGATTGACATCATTGCTGCCAATTGTCTCCGAATCCAAAGCGGTCGAAATGTGGAGCAAAGAGAAACTCGACTTGTCCGAGATCGTCGCAAGAATGCAGAAAGCAGACGACCTCGCCGCCTTGCGGAGCGGATTCGCGTTGCTGTCAGAGCAGATGCTGAGCCTGCAGCGGATGTTCGGCCTTCCCACCGACGCGGCTCTTTACGAACTGCATTGCCCGATGGCGTTCGAGGGTCGTGGTGCGTCTTGGATTCAGTCCGACGATGCGGTTCGCAATCCGTACTACGGTCAGTCGATGCTGAAGTGTGCCGACAAAGTCGAAAAGTTGTAGGCCAATTATTCCAACATGACTGACAACGATGACACCATTGAAAACGCAAAACGCTCGATCCTCGGCCGGCTGATCTGGTTCTGCCTGACCAACAAGCTCGTTGTCTTGTTGCTGGTCATTGCGACGCTGGGCTGGGGCGTCATGGTCGCGCCGTTCGACTGGGACACCGGCGCATTGCCTCGCGATCCCGTGCCGGTCGATGCGATTCCCGACATTGGCGAGAACCAACAAATTGTGTTCACGCAGTGGATGGGACGCAGCCCGCAAGACGTCGAGGACCAGATTGGTTATCCGTTGACGGTCGCGCTGTTGGGCATTCCCGAAGTGAAGACGATTCGCAGCTATTCGATGTTCGGCTTCTCGTCGATCTACATCATTTTTGGCGAAGACGCGGACTTCTATTGGTCGCGGACGCGAGTGCTTGAAAAGCTGAACAGCTTACCGGCCGGTACTTTGCCTGATGGTGTGCAACCGACACTCGGGCCGGACGCAACGGCGCTCGGACAGATTTATCTCTACACGCTCGAAGGCCGCGATCCTGACGGCAACCCGACCGGTGGTTGGGATTTGCGAGAACTGCGAACGATTCAAGATTACTACGTTCGCTATTCGTTGACTTCAGCGGAAGGGATTAGTGAAGTCGCTTCGATCGGCGGCTTCGTTCAGGAGTACCAGATCGACGTTGATCCCGATGCAATGCGCGCGGCCGGAGTGACGTTGGCCGGAGTGTTTGAGTCGATTCGCATGACGAACGTTGATGTTGGTGCTCGGACGATTGAACTGAATAAGGCCGAATACGTCATCCGCGGACTGGGCTTCATCGAGAGCATCGAAGACATCGAAAAGACGGTCGTGAAAGTGACGGACAATGTGCCGATCACCGTGGCCGACGTTGCCAACGTCTCGCTAGGGCCTGCGCTGCGGCGCGGTGCGCTAGACAAGGCCGGTGCGGAAGCCGTCGGCGGAGTCGCCGTTGTACGCTACGGATACAACCCGTTGGCAGCGATCAAGAACATTAAACAGCGTATTAAGGAAGTCTCGCCGGGCCTGCCCACGAAGGTGCTTGTCGATTACACAAAGACATCGGCCGATGAAGTTGATTTATACGCGGAACGACATGACTTGGAACCGATTACGGGAGCGACGGCCAGCAGCGATGCTTGGGTGAAGCATCTTCGTGGCATGCCCCAAGAACAGTGGCCGACGTGGATCACGACCAGTCAAGTCGCGGTCGTGCCCTTCTACGATCGCACGGGCTTGATTTACGAGACGCTGGGCACGCTGAACACAGCTCTCTTTGAAGAAATCCTCGTGACAATCATCGTGATCCTGGTGATGGTCGTTCACTTACGCAGTTCGTTCCTTATTAGTGCGTTACTACCACTGGCTGTTTTGATGTGCTTCATCGCCATGAAGACGTTTGGTGTGGACGCAAACATCGTGGCGTTGTCAGGCATCGCGATTGCAATCGGGACAATGGTCGACATGGGGATCATTCTCACCGAGAACATTCTCAAATACTTGGATGAAGCTGCGCCCGAAGATGACAAGTTGACAGTGATCTTCAAAGCGGCTCATGAAGTTGCCGGTGCTGTGCTGACCGCCGTGACGACGACCGTGGTCAGTTTTCTGCCAGTGTTCACGATGATCGGTGCGGAAGGAAAGTTGTTTCGACCGCTGGCATTCACCAAGACGTTTGCGCTCGCAGCGTCCGTCATTGTGGCGTTGACCATTATTCCGCCGGCCGCCCACGTTTTGATGGGTGGACGAATCGAATCGAAGAGTTTGCGTCGTGGAGCGTGGTTTGCTTTGCTGATTCTAGGCATTGCCGCCTCAATGATGTTGACGTGGTGGGTTGGAGCGATCCTGATCGGGTTATCGGCCTATAAGTTATGGGAAGAACGCATTCCCGAACGCTTCCAGCATTACGGGCCTTACACAGCAAGTGCGATCGCCGCGTTGGTCGTAGGCGTTCTGCTGACTCAAGAATGGTTGCCGCTGGGGCCGCAAAAAGGTTTGCTGCTGAATCTCCTGTTCGTTGGCGGATTGATTGGCGGCATCCTCGGATTCTTTACCGTCTTTCAGCGATTCCTGTACGAACCTATCCTGCGCTGGTGCCTGAATCACAAGCTCGCGTTTCTCTGCTTGCCAACTGCGATCCTGTTGTTCGGCGGTTCGGCTTGGCTGGGATTCGACAAAGTCTTCGGTTTCGTCCCCAAGACGCTCTCGATAGTTGGCGTTTCAGATTCGACCGTTCGGGAGTCTGGTCCTTGGAGAACAGCAACCAACGTTCTACCGGGACTCGGCAAAGAGTTCATGCCGCCGCTCGACGAAGGCTCGTTCCTCTACATGCCCACCACGATGCCTCACGCTTCGATCGGTGAAGCGATGGACGTGTTGCAGCTGCAGAACCAATTGCTCGTGTCGATCCCCGAAGTCGAATCGGTCGTCGGCAAGATCGGTCGTGCCGATACTCCGCTTGATCCGGCACCGGTGTCGATGATCGAAACCTACATCACCTACAAGTCTGAATACAAAACCGACGAAGACGGTCACCGGCTGAACTTCCGCTATGACACGGAAGCAAACGAGTATGTCCGCGACGAAGCCGGTGAACTAATCCTTGATTCCGCTGGTCGACCATTCCGGCAATGGCGTGACGAAGTACGCACACCCGATGACATCTGGCAAGCCATCACGACGGCGGCCCAGATTCCAGGCACGACGTCCGCACCGAAACTGCAACCGATCGCGGCTCGGATCGTAATGCTGCAAAGCGGCATGCGAGCACCGATGGGAATGAAGGTCAAAGGCCCGGACCTGGAGACGATCGAGCGGGTTGCCTTGGAATTGGAATCGCTGCTGAAGCAAATTCCAACGGTCCAATCATCAGCCGTCATCGCTGACCGCATCGTCGGCAAGCCGTACTTAGAGATCGACATCGACCGCGACGCGATCAAGCGATACGGACTGCATATTCGCAGTGTGCAGGACGTGATCGAAGTCGCGATTGGCGGTCGGCAGATCACCACGACGGTCGAAGGTCGCGAACGCTTCCCCGTCCGGGTGCGTTATGCTCGCGAGCTTCGCGACGACCTCGAATCGCTCGAACGGATTCTGGTCCCAACGCCGATGGGATCGCAGATTCCGCTCGGGCAACTCGCCAACATTCGCTACACCCGCGGCCCGCAGGTCATCAAGAGCGAAGACACGTTCTTACTGGGTTACGTTTTGTTCGACAAGAAGCCAGGAGAAGCGGAAGTCGACGTCGTTGAGGATGCTCAGGCGTTCCTGCAAGCAAAGATCGACTCGGGCGAGTTCACGCTACCAGCCGGAGTGACGTACACATTCGCAGGCAACTACGAAAACCAAATCCGATCGCAGAAGACGTTGGCAATTGTGTTGCCGCTGGCTCTCGGGATCATCTTCTTGATCCTCTACATGCAATTCAAATCAGCTATCACGACATCGCTCGTCTTCAGTGGCATCCTGATCGCGTGGGCGGGTGGCTTCATCATGCTTTGGTTGTACGGCACCGAATGGTTCCTTGATTTCAGTTTGCTCGGCACAAACATGCGAGAACTGTTTCAAGTCAAAACAATCAACCTAAGCGTTGCCGTCTGGGTCGGCTTCCTTGCCTTGTTCGGAATCGCCAGCGACGACGGCGTCGTGATTGCGTCGTACCTTGACGAGAGCTTCCGCAAGGATCGCATCGAGAACGCAAAGCACGCTCGCGAAGCCACCGTGACCGCCGGCATGAGACGCGTTCGCCCGTGTTTGATGACCACGGCAACCACACTGCTCGCCCTGATCCCCGTCCTGACCTCCACCGGCCGCGGTAGCGACATCATGGTGCCGATGGCCATCCCCAGCTTCGGCGGCATGACGATTGAGATCATGACGATGCTCGTCGTGCCAGTGCTCTATTGCAGTGCGATGGAGTGGAAACTGAAACTTGGAATCAAGGACGAACGATTCGTTGAGAACGCATAGATTTGCACGACATCAAATCCTCGTAGAATAGCCAACGCCCGTATTTAGCAAAGCTTAAGGGAAAAACATGCCTTACCCCGCTCTGTCACCAACGCTCTGTGTTTTCGTAACGCTTTCCCTGTTCGTTGGCGGTGACATCACCAGTGCCGCCGATTCAGTTGTCGTCGTAACAGAAGGTGCGATCCCAGGAATACGGCAACCGCAAGCGGCTGTCAGTAATACTGGAACGATCGTTGTTGCGTTTGGAGCGGGAGAGACCATCTACTTCTGCAAATCCGCAGATCGAGGCCGAACGTACACGTCGCCAGCAAAGGTTGGTCAGGTTCCAAAATTAGCGTTGGGAATGAGGCGGGGACCTCGAATCGTCGCGATTGACGATCAAGTTGCCATCACTGCCATTAGCCACGAAACCGGCAACGTACTCGCGTGGCATTCACTCGACGGCGGTGAATCGTGGAGTGACTCCGTCGACGTAAACGATGAAATAAGATCGGCTCGCGAAGGATTGCACGACCTTGCGATTGGAAGCGACAGACTGCTGTTCTGTACCTGGCTTGATCTACGGAATGGTCGAACACAAATATATGGTGCGACATCGAAAGACCTTGGCAAGACTTGGGAGAAAAACGTTCACGTCTACACTTCGCCATCCGGCACTGTATGTGAATGTTGCCATCCTTCGGTAGTGATTGACCAGAGCGGCGCGGTTCATGTCATGTGGCGAAACTTGATTGATGGCAATCGTGACATGTACGTGTCTACGTCTGAAGACGATGGCCAGAGTTTCAGCAGCGCTGAGAAGCTTGGTTTGGATAGCTGGCAATTGAACGCATGTCCGATGGATGGCGGGGACATCGCTACAAATTCAAACGGCGATTTATTAACAGTTTGGCGTCACGATCGCAGCGTTTATTTGGCTGGGGTTGGTTTGAAGCCGGAGAAGTTACTCGGCCGCGGCGAGCAGCCCTCAATCGTGGCTGCGCCTGAAGGACATTTCATTTCATGGGTCGATCGTCGTGGGGGCAAGCTACTTTTATTACGGCCGGCTTCCACGAACCCAGTCACCATCGCAATGAAAGCATCCGATCCCGTGCTTGCCGCTTCGGTCACAGGCGGTGGTCCAGTGGTCCTCGTCTGGGAATCAAAAGAGGGCGATGTCTCGTCGATCCGATCTGAGATTGTCAATGAATGAAATTGGGTGAAGCTATGTCATCGGTGGCGAAATGTGCAAAGCGATGCTAAGTCAAGTCGTGAAATGTGAAGTTGGCAGGGCCGTAAAAACTCCCGCTTGCCGGTGCTTGTTCGATCGCTATAGCTAATTACTTATTTGATAGTTAAAGTATTGGTATGAACCGATTCCTTTCACTACTGCTGATTCCCTTTTTCGTGCTGGGGCAATGCTTGCCTCATTCGCACGCGAGTAGCGGTGTAGCTGAACCGGACGGTCATGCTCTGCGTCCGCATGTGCATTTGCATGGTCACGTCCATGACGACGTTCACGCCCGTGATGACCACCATGAGCATGCTGACGAAGGCGAATCGACATCGCCAAATGATTCGCTCGCGCCAGCGGCCGAACACGATTCTGATGCCGTCTATTTAGTTGCATCGGGTCAGTCGTTGACGCGAACCTCTGGGGCGATCGGGATCGAGGTCCACTCGGCGGACTGGGTCGCTTTTTCTGTGCCGATCACCGTCGACGTTCGATCACGATGGCGCACCAGTGATCCGCCGGATCGCTATCGGACTCTGCCAATCTATCTTCTCACGGCCTCTCTTCGGCTGTAGCGGACGTGTGCGCGCACTCTTTGACTGCGTTGCACCCACCTCTCCGTAGCGGAACTCACCAAGAGTTTCGATCCACCACTTCGGTCTAGCCGGAAGTCTTTGCAGACTTTCGCTACCGGCTTGTGCTGCCCGCTGAAAATCCGTCGAGAACGAACCACACAATGAAACACTTCCTATCCGCTTTGAAAGCCCTGATCGGGCCAGCGATCATCATCGGCGTTGTCGCCGCGCTCTGGTTCTTCCGAGCAGAACTATTTGGTAGTAAAGAGGTGAGCGAAACGCCGACTGCTAGCTCGTCGGGCGAGTCTGCTGAGAAGCAAACGGTGCTTGAGATCAGCGAGCAAGCCAGGAAAAACCTTGGCTTGTCGTCCGCTCCCGCCAAGCCGCAAGCGTATTGGCGATCAGTCACGATTCCTGGTGTCGTGGCGGATCGGCCGGGTTTGTCGGATCGGGGCGTGACGTCGCCGGCAGTGGGCATTGTGACCGCGATCCATGCGTTTCCGGGCGACACGATGGGGCCTGGCGATGCCCTGTTCACGCTTCGATTGTTCAGCGAATACTTGCAGAACACTCAAACGCAATTATTCAAAGCGAACCAAGAAACGAGCATCATTCAGGAACAGATCGACCGATTATCGGGTGCCGTTAGCACAGGTGCAGTGTCCAAGGCAAAGATGATCGAGATGCAAGCAGACTTGACTCGCCAGCGAGCCATCATTCAATCCTCTCGGCAAGATTTGCTGACACGAGGACTGCGTCCCGAGCAGATTGATCTCGTTCAACAACAAGGTCAGTTCGTCTCGACGATCGAGGTCACCGCTCCACCGCCATTGGTTGGGAATACGTCGTCGGGCCGGCTAACGCAGAGCGAAGTCCAGCAGGCAAGTTTGATCACGGACGCTACTTCACCGAGCGACGTGGCATACGAAGTCCAAGAGTTAAGCGTGGAGATGGGCCAGCAGGTGCAAGCCGGCCAGTTGCTCGCCAAGTTGTCGAACCACCAATCGCTGTACGTGGTCGGACACGCCTTCAAACGCGAAGCATCATTCTTGGAGAAGGCGGCGGCGGAGAATCGTCCCGTCGAGATCGAGTTTGCGGAGGACAAAGCCGGCGATTGGCCGATGATCGAGCAAACGTTTCACATTCGGCATCTATCGAATTCGATCGACCCTGATAGCCGCACCTTCGACTTTTTTGTCCCTTTGTCGAATCAGTCGCACGCCTACACGAAAACGGGAAAACAGTTCTTGGTTTGGCGATTCCGTCCAGGCCAACGAGCAAGAATTCGCGTGCCGGTCGAGCAGTTCGAGGACGTCATCGTTGTGCCCGCCGAAGCGGTCGTGCGTGACGGCCCCGAGGCGTATGTGTTCCGTCAAAACGGCGACCTATTCAAGCAGTTGCCGGTTCATGTCCTGCACGAAGACCGTCAGTCGATTGTGATCGCCAATGACGGCAGCATTCCTCGCGGCAGCTATTTGGCCCAGAGCTCCGCCGCATCATTGAATCGAGTCTTGAAGTCTCAAACAGCCAGCGGCGAACAGCCCGGCCTGCACGTCCATCCGGACGGAACCGTTCACGCCGCACACTAAAAGACTCATCATGCTCGACTCAATCATCAAATTCTCTTTGCGTTACCGGATGCTGATCGTCGTGATCAGTTTGGTTGTGCTGGTCTATGGTTCGTACCTTGCCACTCAAATGTCGATCGACGTCTTCCCAGACCTCGACCGGCCTCGCGTTGTCATTATCACCGAAGCGCCCGGCCTAGCGACCGAGGAAGTGGAAACGCTGGTCACTCAGCCGATCGAGATTGCGTTGATGGGTGCCAACGGAGTTCAAGCCGTTCGCAGTCAGTCGACTTCCGGATTGAACATCATCTTCGTCGAATTCGATTGGTCGACCGAAATTCGCGCGGCTCGCCAGACTGTGCAAGAGCGATTGACGACGCTGGAAGGGATTCTGCCGGACGGGATTCGGCCTCAAATGACACCGCCGTCCTCGATCATGGGCCAGATCATCATCGCGGGCATCTATCGCCAAGACGGTCCCAATGGCGGAAAGCTCGCTCAAGTCGGAACGACCAACCTGATGGCGGAATTGACCATGGCCAACGGCAAGACGCCTCGCATTGATGTTTGGCGGCCGGGCGATCGACACGATTTCACGACTTGGGAGAAACTCGATCCGCAATTGGTCGGCTGGTCGACGGCCGAAGAACCGAACACCGGGACGGCGACGATTGAGATCGACGGACGCACCTATGAAGCGAACTTCTATTCCGACGCCAAGCAACAACTCGAACTTCGTACGATCGCCGATTGGATCATCCGGCCTCGGCTCTTGAAGACAACCGGCGTCGCGGAAGTCTTCATGCAGGGCGGCGATCGAAAACAGTATCAAATCTTGATCGACCCCACCGCGTTGTTGGAATACGACATTACGGTGCAGGACGTTGAGAAAGCTCTGCGGGAAAGCAACATCAACACGAGCGGCGGGTTCGCTGTGACAGGCGAGACAGAACGTCCGATTCGTGTGCTTGGGCGACTCGGGCCGCAATCGCGAGTCGTCATTGAAGACCTCAAAAAGGTTCCGGTCGGCAGCAATCCGAAACGCTCGGTGTTGCTCGAACAAGTCGCCCGAGTCACCGAGGGACCGCAGTTCAAACGGGGCGACGGAAGTGTCAACGGTCGGCCAGGGATCGTATTCACGACGGTCAAGCAACCGCATGTCGATACGCGACAACTGACCGATGATGTCGCGGCGGCGTTTGCGGAGGTCGAAGCGTCGCTGCCAACCGACATCATCGTCAACAGCGAACTGTTTCGTTTGAAGAACTTCATTGACCGCGGAATCTTTAACGTTGCTGAAGCGCTCGTGATCGGTGCAGTGCTGGTCATCATTGTCTTGTTCTTATTCCTGCTGAACTTTCGCACGACGTTCATCACGCTCACCGCCATTCCGCTGTCGCTTGTGTTGACAACGCTTGTCTTCCGTCTGGTCGGAATCCTCAGTGGCAGTGAATTATCGATCAACGTCATGACGCTTGGCGGTATCGCCGTTGCCATGGGCGAATTGGTCGACGATGCAATTGTGGACGTTGAGAACATTTTCCGTCGCTTGAAACAAAACAACTCGCTTCCAATCGAAGAGCAAAAGCCGGCGATCGTCATTGTCTTTGAAGCGAGCAAAGAGATTCGTAGTTCGATCGTTTTCGGCACCGCCGTCGTGATCCTTTCTTTCCTGCCACTGTTCGCCCTCTCAGGCGTGGAAGGCCGATTATTCACACCGCTCGGGTTTGCGTACATCGTTTCGATTTTGGCGTCGTTCGTCGTGTCGATGACCGTTACGCCGGTGCTTTCGTACTACCTACTTCCCAAGTCAGGTGCGACGCACCGCGAGGGCGATGGGTTCTTGCTAAACGGGTTGAAGAAACTCGTCACGCCGCTGATTCGACTCAGCATGGCGATGCCTCGCACGCTACTGATCCTGACTTGGATCGCCGTCGCGCTCGCGGCATGGCAAATGTCTCAGTTGGGCAGGAACTTCCTACCGCCCTTCGACGAAGGCAGCATTCAGGTGAACGTGACGCTGCCGCCCGGCTCGTCACTGGATGCATCGAACAAAGTTTCGCGTTCCATCGACGCAGTCTTTCAGTCGATGCAAACGACGGATGAAGCGCCCGACGGCGAGATTCTCTATTTTGTTCGTCGAACCGGTCGGGCCGAGATGGATGAACATGCATCGCCAGTGAACGTCGGCGAATACATCCTCAGCATGAACCCGGAATCCGACACGAATCGTGAGGACATCCTGGCTGAGCTGTTGGAGAAGATCAGCGATGAAGCGCCGGGCGTCGACATCGAAGTCGAGCAACCGCTTGCCCACTTAATCAGCCACATGGTTTCGGGCGTCTACGCGCAAATTGCGATCAAGATTCACGGCGATGATCTCGACACTCTTGGTCGAGTCGCCGAGCAAGTCAAGAACACGATCCAAGACATTCCTGGCATCACGCCCCCGATCGTCGAGCCGATTCGCGAAACGGCTGAGTTGCATATCGAGTTGCGCGCCGACGATCTAGCCCTGCACGGTCTTACGCGAGAGTATGTTGCCGACGTGTTGCAAACGGCTTTGCAAGGCGAGGTAGTTTCGCAGGTGCTCGAGGGCCAGCGTCGTTTCGATCTACTCGTTCGCTTGGAAGAGGAGTATCGGACCGACTATGCCAATCTCGGGCGTCTTCGCATCGACTTGCCGCATCAAGCCGACGAAAAAGAACGCGGACAGATTGAACTGCGAGAGGTTGCAGACATTGGTCAAGGCACCGGACCAAACTCCGTCAATCGGGAAAACGCCCGCCGACGGATCGTGATCCGCTGCAACACGCAGGGCCGCGATCTTGCCAGTGCGGTGAGTGAAATCAAACGACGCGTCGGCGATGAAGTGCAGATGCCGGTCGGCTATTTCATCGAGTATGGCGGGCAGTTTGAGAGCCAGCAGCGTGCGACTCAGCTAATCATCGTTCTGGCCGGCATCTCCATCGTTGGCATGTTCGTCGTGCTGATGCTGCTGTTCCCATCGGTGCGTATCGTCCTGCAAGTTCTCAACGCCTTGCCGACCGCGTTCATCGGCGGTGTGCTGGCGCTGGTCACTACGCAGCAAAGTCTCACCGTTGCCAGCCTGGTTGGTTTCATCTCTCTCGGCGGGATCGCAGTTCGCAATGGCATTCTTCTGGTAACGCACTACTTCCACTTGATGAAAGAGGAAGGCGAAGAGTTCTCGCAAGCCATGATCGTTCGCGGAAGTCTCGAACGACTCGCACCTGTGTTGATGACCGCCCTTACCGCCGGCATTGGGCTGATCCCATTGGTTCTGGGGGGCCAAGAACCTGGACGTGAGATTCTCTACCCGGTGGCAACGGTCATCCTTGGTGGACTGACCACATCCACCTTCTGTGAATTCCTGATTCACCCCGGATTGTTTTGGAAGTTCAGCGGCCGAGACGCCGCGCGGCTTGCCGAGCAAGAAACAGAGGAGGATGAACTGGCAATGATTTAACCCAAACAACCGACTGCTACGAAAATACTTGCACTCCCTATCCAAAGGAACCATTCCATGAAGATTCAACACTCGATCGTCTCGTTGCTCACCGCCGCTTGCCTTCTGGGCTTCGTCGGTTGCAAGCAAGAAACCGCGTCCACGACACCGGCACCAAATGTCGGTACTGACGAACATGCCCATGATCACGCCGAAGGCGACGAAAACGATCACAGTGTTGCCGGCCATGGCCACGGAGCTGGCCCTCACGACGGCACAATCGCCGACTGGGGTGGCGGAAAGTACCACGTCGAATTCACAGTCGATCACGACAAGACGCAAGCAACCGCCTATGTGCTAGGTGGCGATGAAAAGACGCCCGCCCCCATTGGTGCCGATACCATTGAGCTGAACATCGTCGATCCAGAAATGACGGTGACCCTGAATGCTTCGCCTGAAGAAACCGACCCCGACGGCAAAGCGTCACGCTTCATCGGCACGCATGAAAAGCTCGGCGTCGTCCAAGAGTACGAAGGCAGCATGACGGGCGTGATTGATGGCACGCCGTATACAGGCGACTTCAAAGAAGAAGCTCACGACCACGAGTAGGCCGCACTCTTTCGACAAGGACCAAGCAAATGTGGCTGATCGTCAAAGCTTTGATTTCGGCTGCGGTGATTGTCGCCGTGGCCGAGTTGTCGTCACGGATGCCTCGCTTGGGTGCGTTATTGCTGACTCTACCCATCATCAGCATTCTCGCGTTCGTCATGAGTTGGAACAAAGACCACGACATGATCGCGATCAGCAAACTCGCTCGCGAGACGTTGGTGTTGGTGCCACTCGGATTGCCGTTCTTCGTACCGCTCGCGATGTCGTCAAAGTCCGGACTATCGTTCTGGCCAAGCTTTGGCTTGGGCGTCGTCATGGCAACACTGACGATCGGAGCGTGGTTCCGCTTTGGCCCGCAGGTTTCACCCTGATTGGTCGCGATGCTACGCGTCTCCCAACTATCTCGACGCAACACTATGAGATTTCTCATCTTCCAAATCCGCGATCAGCTTCTTCATTTCAGCGATCTCCTTCTTTTGGGTTTCGATGATTTGGTCAGCCAGTTCGCGGACTCGAGGGTCGGTGATTTCGGCTCGTTCGCTGGTCAGGATCGCGATCGAGTGGTGTGGGATCATGGCTTTCATCCACGAGACATCTTCAACGGTCTCCTGGCTGCGTACGAGGTACAGCGACCCAGCGAAGACGGCGATGCTGGTAGCGAAAATGGCCACGTTGGTCTTCATACTCTTATACATGCCGAGCATGAACGACAACATAATCATTGCCATCGTCGCGCCCATAACGAGTGCCATGTAGAAGCGAGTCTCGCTCCAGTAGACGTGGTCGATCGCGTAGGTGTTCAGATACATCAACAACAGCATGACTGCGGTCGAAGTGGCGATCATCGCTCCAAAAAGTCGGTAATTGGACATCCCGTATTCCTTGCTCTGTTTGTGATTCGAGTGCCCAAACGAATTTGCAAATACGGTGCCGAGGTATCCGAATGCCAGGAGAAATCGCAAATTCCAACTCGAAGTCGCGATGGCCTGTGTGATACGCGACCGCATTGGTCGGTGATCGCCATGGCACGCCGAACGCAAAGGCCGCTAGTACCCCCCTTGGGTATCGGTACAATCTGACAAATGGAGCATCGCAGTGAGAGCAATCACAAAGAGCCAATCGACGACGCAACGGTCAAGGCCGGTGCCGGCGGCGATCGCGCTGCGCTCCGCCAGATTTACGAGGCCACTGCGGACCGCGTCTTTCGCTTGATGGTTCGGATGGTCGGTCAACAGGACGCCGACGATCTGACGCAGCAAACTTTCGTTCGGGCGTTTACGAAGCTCAAGCAGTTCAGCGGCGAGTCGAAGTTTGAGACGTGGCTTTATCGACTTGCCACCAACGAAGCTTTGCAGCATTTGCGCCGCGAGAAACATCGGCGGACCAAAGAACTGGTGGTCGAGCCGACTGTTCGGCAAACGGACAACGTGGAGCAAGACGAACGAGTCGCAATGGTTCGCCAGGCACTCGATCAACTCGATCCGGAATTGCGGGCGATCTTCACGCTCAAAGAAGAGAGCGGTCTGTCATACCAAGAGATCGCCTCCACGCTCGGCATCCCCGAAGGCACGGTCGGGTCGAGGCTCAATCGGGCACGGCGGGAACTGCGGAACTTGATAGATGGGAGTCGGGATTGAAGGAGGAGGGAGTTGTGTTCTCCCGTCTCCTTCACTCCCAACACCCCTACTTCTTATTGAGGGCAACCTACCGTGCGATCCAACTGGGCGATCGTGCCGGCCAATGTGGCGTCGATGCGGGCGAGCTGGGTCTCGAACATCAACAGTTCGCGGTAGGTTTCGATCAAGGTGAAGAAGTCCGTCCGTTTGCCACGGTAGTCGGCGATCGAAAGTTTGAGCGTGTCTTCTGTTCGCGGGATGATGCGATCTTCGTAGATGTTGCGTTGCTCGACCAGGGCGTCGGCTTGAACAATCAGACGGCGAATCTTGCCGTACAGTTCGTCGCGTTCGGCTTCTAGGCGGCGAGTGGTGCTGCTGCGACGATGAGCTGCTTCGCGGATTCCGGCGTTGATTTTCTCTCGCCAAATTGGCAACGTTGTACCGAAACTGACGCTGAGTTGATCGTTTCCGTTGGCCACTGGGCTAAGAACGTCATGGTTGTCGCTGACCAATCCCCAATTCAACCCGACACTGAAGTCTGGATACTGCTGCAAGCAGGCCAAGCGTTCTTTGTCGCGATCGCGTTGGATTTCCCATGCGAGGCCCCGTAGCTTCGGGTTGCACTGCTCGGCCAACGCGATCAATTCTTCAATTTGCTGGGGCGTGTCTGTGATGCCGAGTTCATCCGTTGCTTCGGGAAGAATCCCGACGGGTTGCTGTAGCAGCGTCGCGAGGTCGGCTTGGGCAACCAGCTTTTGCCGAGCAAGCGTGATGAGTTGTTCGTCGAGTCGATCGGTTTCGAGTTGGGCACGCAATACGTCTTGTTGCGAACCGCCACTGCGATAACGCGCCTCTGCAACGTCGGTCAGGTCGGCGACAAGGTCTTTGGTTTCCTCGACGATGTCGATCGCGCGGGTTGCGAACCAGACTTCGTAATAGGCGAGACGAACAGACTCGGTGATCTCGCGAGCGATCGCGTCGACTTCCGTTTGGGCGATTTGCACTTCGCGGCTGGCGATGACCGCTTTGGTTTTCAGCTTGTCAGGAAACGGCACCATCTGGTTGACCGACATCTGATTAGCGACACGGCCGGCCGCGGTTTGAATGGCGTTGTCGTGCAAAGGCCAGAAAGTGTTGTTGAATGTCGGGTCGGGCAAGGCTTTGGCTTGCGGGATGACATTGGTCGCTGCAGCGACGCGTTGTCTGGCGGCGAGAATTTTGGGGTGACGTGCGAGGGCAGTGCCGACGAAATACTCGACAGGCTGACCAGTTGGGGAGTTGAGAGAAGGGGCGTCTGGGAGAGGGGGAGACACGGAGTCGTTCTCTTTCTCTTGTGCTTCCTTGTCGACGTTGCTCCCCTTGTCTCCTAGCTCTCTGTCTTCTGGCTTCTTATCTCCCTCACTCCCTGCTCCCACCTCCGCATCTTCCTTGGGCGGATCGAGTTGCAGAAAGTCTCCGAAACTTTGTTTGCTGTCTTCTTGGGGTGGTTGGGCGAAGACGGCGGGCGATGCGATCACCACTCCGTCGTTGTAGCCGACGGGCTGAATGGAAGCAGTTTCCGGCTCGCTAAGGAATTGCTGCCAGTCGACGTCGCTGTTCGCGACCGATGTCGGGCTCGACATGGGGACCGGAGTTGTGGATTCTGCTACCTGAACGCCGCGCTGGGAGGCACAACCAGACGTCGACGCGGCAACTAATGCTGCTAGCAGCAATCGTTTCGCTTTGGTCGTTCTGGGTCTCAAAGAATGCCGATCCATGGCGTTCAGGTCCTAATGAGCTATCATTGAGCTGTCAAAGTTTGCCTAACCGGTTAATTCCTATTGAACTCTTCGGCCATATTTCCGATACAGTTCATATACCGGACATGGGTATCCTTTTCGGAAGGTCACAGTGAGTAACTCCCTCCTAATTCGCACCGCCGTTAATCTTTGTCTGATCGCTGCAATGGTGATTCAGCCGATGACGATGGTGGCTGCGCAGGGAACATGTGCTCAAGGTCAGTGCTGCGAGGCCAACACAGTCTGCCACGCTTGCAAATGCTGTGAAGTGAAAACGGACGGCGATCTGTGCGGTTGCTGTAGCGGCCATGAAGAAGAGTCCAGCAGTTGCTGCACGAAGAAACGCGAACAATCAAAACATGACGACCTGTTCGGTGAAATTTCTGCTGTCGTGCCCGAGCCACCGAAATCCGCCGACGAGAAATTAGTTCAAGACCAAGTAGCGTTGTCGTCGTGCATGTGTGGCATTCGGTCAGAGCCACTAGCACCGGCACCACATCGCGCTCCTGTTCCTCAGGCTCGTGAATTGGTCGTGATTGCGTACTTGGATCACGTTGCATCCGAAGCTGGACCTTCAATTCGTCCAGGTCAACCGATGTCACGGTTGCCGACTGGCGATCACTCACCGCATTTCTCTCAGCGGTTTCTTTGCATCTGGCGCATTTAGCGTCGTCTCGATAGGAGAGCTGCGCGGTCGTAGCTCCTCGTTTTTAAGTTGGCTTTCACGCGAATGATGCTGCGCGCTCGTTCCGTATGAAGTCTTTCCAGATGTAATCCCTACGCGATCTGATCGCACCACCAAAACAATGAACTGGTCATAGCCTGGAGGCGATGACTGGTCGATCATGCGATCCCATCGGTCGCATCGTCGCCCAGCCACCTCTTGAGCTGACGTTCGTGGATGGAACCACAAACGGGTGCCGGAGAACGCCGCGAGAACTGTCATGAATCAGGACGACCCAATCGAACCTAACGAAGCCGAAGTTGACGACCAAGTCAGCAGCGTGGATGCGAATGCGGCGACCGATAGCGAGCCAGTGGAAACGGTGGCCGAAGAAACGCCCTCGCCAATTGAAGCCAAACCGACCGCACCGAAAAGTGGTGGTGGGATGAAGTGGCTGGTGCGCACGGGTGTGCAAGCCGCGACGGTCGTCGTCGTTGCCGGACTCGTGTTTTTCCTGCTCGGTGTCGCACAGCGAACGAAGTGGTTGACTGCCGTTGGTTTCTCGGGCGGCCAAGGCGAATCTGTCGCAGAAACGGGCGGCGGCGAAGACAAACGATACATCTGCCCGATGATGTGTACGCCACCGTCGACCCAACCAGGTCGCTGCCCCGTCTGTGCGATGGAACTGGTCGAAGCGACCGGCGGGGGCGGCGGCGATGGTATCTCGGTCACCATCGAACCATCCGCCCGGCGATTGGTCGGTATTCAAACCGCGATGTCGAAGATGGGCGAAGTTAATCGAACGATCCGCACCATCGGCTCGATCGACTTCGACGAAAGCCAACTTTCGACCATCAGTGCATACATCGACGGCCGCTTGGAAAAGATGTACGCGAACTACGCTGGCGTGAAAGTCAATGAAGGCGACGACCTGGCGTTGATCTACAGCCCACAACTCTACACCGCACAAACCGAGTTCATCACCAGCATGAACAGCGATGGCAAGATCGGTCGCTTTCAAATCTCTGGCGGCGATCTGAACAAAATGGCTCGGGAGAATCTGACTGAACTGGGGATGACGGAAAGTCAGATCGACCAGTTGGGGAAGTCGGGTAAACCAATGTCGCGTATCCGTATCAAGTCACCGCAGAGTGGAACAGTGATCGAGAAGTCGGCTGTTGAAGGCGACTACGTCAAAACGGGACACAAGCTCTACCGAGTAGCCGACCTGAGCAGTGTTTGGTTGATGCTTGATCTGTTTCCCGACGACGCATCGGCTGTTCGATTCGGTCAACAAGTCGAAGCGGAAATTCAGTCGATGCCCGGCGAAGTGTTTACCGGCCGCGTCGCTTTCATTGACCCCACCGTGAACCCGAAGACTCGAACGGTACGCGTCCGTGTCGAGATCATGAACTTCGACGGCAAACTGCGACCAGGCGACTACGCGACTGCTCGGGTCACCGTGCCGGCGATCCCGATGGACCAAGTTTACGATCCGGCACTTGCGAACAAGTTCATCAGCCCGATGCACCCGCAAGTCATCCGCGACCAGCCGGGCAAGTGCCCGCTTTGCGATATGGATTTGGTGCCGACATCGCAGCTTGGATTCGCGGCGGAGCCGTTGCCGATGCAGCAGGTCGTCACCGTTCCTCGCGATGCCGTGCTTCTGGCTGGTGAAAACAGCGTGATCTACGTCGAAACCGAACCCGGTCGTTTTGAAATTCGCCGAGTGACGATCGGTCCGATGAATCGAAAAGAAGCGGTGATCGTCGAAGGGCTTTCGGCTGGTGAGACGGTTGCTACGGGCGGCAATTTCCTGATCGACTCACAAATGCAGCTCGCCGGCAACCCATCGTTGATGGACCCGACCAAGGCACCGAGCTATTCACCGGGACCGCTTGAGCTTCCCAAAACGAACCCCGTTATGTTGGCGGCCGACGCTGGCAAAACGCTTGATCGAACCTACGACGCGTACTTTGAAATCCAGTGTGCAATGGCGGCCGACCAAACGCCTCCGCCCGTTGCGTTGAACACGCTGATCGAAGGTCTCCGCGAACTGGAAATGTTGGCCAATGTTCCCGATGAAGCTCAACGGCGGTTCGCAACCGCTCGCCGCGCGGCGTCACGCATGGATGGTTCATTGGAAACGGCCCGCGAAGCTTATCGCGGCGTCAGTCACGCGATGTTGCGAGCGGCCACGGTAGCTCGCGGGCCGAAGACGGCCTTGAAGTTGACGCACTATTACTGCCCGATGGTTCCCGGCGGCGGTGGAGACTGGATGCAGCCCGGTGGCGACTTGCAGAACCCGTATTGGGGCAGCGAGATGCTGACGTGCGGCGAAGTCGTTCGTGACATGGCGATGCCCGCGGGCATAGTTCCCTCAATCGCTCGCACGGTGCAGTAAGGAGACGAACCATGCTAAACCTCATCATTCGCTTTTGCGTTAAAGAACCTTGGTTGGTCGTCTTGCTGACGATCGGGCTGTGCATCGCCGGTTGGGTCAGCTTCAAGTCGATTCCGATCGACGCGATTCCTAACATCGGCGAGAACCAAGTCATCGTGCTGACGCCTTGGCCGGGTCGCTCGCCAAAGGACATCGAAGACCAGGTCACTTATCCGCTGAGCGTTTCGTTGCTTGCTGTTCCCGGTGCGGAGTCGGTGCGTGGCAAGAGCATGTTCGGCTACAGCTTTGTTAGGTCACGTTCAAGGACGAAATTGACTTTTATTGGGCACGCAGTCGAGTTTCTGAGCAACTCGGCAGTGCGGCGTCACAGTTGCCCGATGGCGTCGTGCCACAACTTGGCCCAGACGCGACGGGACTGGGACAGGTTTACTATTACACGCTTCAGCCACCCGAGGAAGGCATGGGGCTGGCGGAACTTCGCAGCATGCAAGACTTCGTCGTGAAGTACGAGTTGCAGGCGGTCGAAGGGGTGAGCGAGGTCGCGTCGATTGGCGGTTACGTTCGCCAGTATCAGATCGAAGTCGATCCCGACAAGCTTCGATTTCACAACGTATCGCTCGATAAGTTGGCGATGGCAATCAAGGGATCGAACTTGGACGTCGGTGCTAAGACTGTCGAAACGACCGGCATGGAGTTCATCGTCCGCAGCAAGGGGTTCCTCGGCTCTGGCGGTGACAAAGACAAAGCGGTCGAGGACATCGAGGACACCGTCATCATGCAGCGTGACGGCGTGCCTGTTCGCGTCCGTGACATTGCCAATGTGCAGATTGGCCCTGACTTTCGTCGCGGTGCGCTGGACTACAACGGAGCCGAAGCGGTCGGCGGCGTGGTCGTGATGCGATATGGCGAAAATCCGCGAGTCGTCATTGACCGAGTGAAAGAGAAGATCGCCGCGATCACACCATCGCTGCAAGGAGTGACCATCCACGGCGTCTACGATCGCAGTGGACTGATCGACGAGACGATGGCGACGCTGACGCACGCGTTACGTGACGAGATCATCATTACGGCGATCATCATCCTCTTATTTCTATTGCACATTCGCAGCAGTTTCGTTGTCGCGATCTGTTTGCCGGCAGCAGTGCTGATGTCGTTCATTGCGATGCGAGTGGTCGGCGTCGGTGCGAACATCATGTCGCTGGCGGGGATTGCGATCGCGATCGGCACGATGGTCGACATGGCGATCATTGTTTCGGAGAACATCTACCAGCATCTTTCGGATTGGGAGTCTGGCAGCGACGAGGCTCGGATCAAACAACCTCGAACGGAAGTCGTCTACGAAGCGACGGTCGAAGTCGCACCGGCCGTCGTGACCGCCGTGGCGACAACCATTGTCAGTTTCTTGCCGGTCTTCTTTTTGACCGGTCGCGATTACAAGTTGTTCTCTCCGCTGGCATACACCAAGACATTTGCGATTGCTGCAGCGATGATCGCGGCCGTCACGATTGTGCCCGCCTTGTGTCGATTGATGTTGCGGAGCAGCGTGCGTCGAAAATCGACCGCACTGGTTGCCGCGCTGTCGCTCTCCGGATTGCTCGGTGCCGCGTCCCATTTCCTGTGGGGATCACGACTCGCAGAACGCTTTGGTTTGGAAACCTGGATCGTGACCGCCATTGTGGCCACGATCGGGTTCATTGGCGGTTGGCAATTGCTGCGAGAGCGAATTCGGCCAATCGAAGAAATCCCGTCTAGTCGCTTCGTTCGCTGGATTTACGCAGCCCGATTGCGACACGCCCTGAACCACAAAGCGTTCGCGCTTTCGTTTCCGTTGATGCTGTTGATCATCGGCGTGGGTGCCTACGTCGGAATGCCAACCGTGCTTCGTCCGGTCGAAAAGTTCGCGAACTTGTTCGGTGCCGATCTGAATGACTTTCCCGGCTACGTCGATGCCAAGCATGTTTTTACGGGGTTGCAGAGCGACGACTGGATCGCGCTCGACGAAGGAAGCTGGTTCTACATGCCGACGCTGTACCCGGCGGCCAGTTTCTCGCAAGCGATGCAAGTGTTGCAGACGCAAGATGTTTTGATCGGCCAGATTCCCGAAGTGAAAGATGTGCTTGGCAAGATCGGTCGCGTCGAATCGGCACTCGACCCCGCGCCGGCCGCGATGGTCGAAACCTATGTGATGCTCAAGCCCAAAAGCGAGTGGCGAGAAGGCGTCACCGCTCGCGACGTGTGGGACGAAATCAATCGCGTCGCCACATTGCCGGGTGTCACGCCCGCCTCGGCGCTACAACCGATCGAGGGCCGCGTGGTGATGTTGCAGTCTGGCATCAAGGCACCGATGGCCATTCGAGTTTACGGCAACCAGCTTGACGAATTGGCTGACGCGGCAATGAATGTTTCGGCTGAATTGAAAAAGTCGCCACTGATCAACGCCGGCACGGTCAATCCCGACATCGTGCTTGGCAAACCCTACGTCGAGTTCACCGTCGATCGTGAGGCGGCATCGCGGTACGGGATGAGTTCGTCGATGGTGAACCAAGTCATCGAAACAGCCCTCGGCGGAATGAACCTGATTAAAACGGTCGAGGGGCGAGAACGTTATCCCGTGCGGCTTCGGTACAACCGCGACCTCCGCGAACAGATCGACGGTCTGAAACGATTGCCCGTCGTCACGCACTCGGGGGCCGTTGTGCCATTAGAAGAACTCGCAACGCTGGAAACGACTTGGGGGCCAGGTGCAATCAACAGCGAAAACGGTCGACTCGTCGCACACGTTTCTTTCATGACCAATGGCAGCAAGGGCGATTTGGAATCGGTCTCCGCGATCGAAGAACAGCTTCGCGTGGCACAGTCGCTGCCTTCGTCCGACCCGAATCGGTTGTCATTGCCAGCCGGTTATTCCCTCGAAGCCGTCGGCAGCTTCCGTAACCAAATCGAAGCCAATCGACGCTTGATGTGGATCATCCCGATGGTGACCTGCATCAATCTGATGTTGCTTTACATGGAGTTCCGAAACCTCTCGATTTCGTTAGCCGTGTTCTCCGGTATCCCAGTCGCCTTCGCTGGCGGCATGATCGCAGTTGCAACGATGGGCGTGGAACTCAACACGGCAGTTTGGGTTGGTTTCATCGCGTTGTTCGGTCTCGCGGTCGACGATGGCGTCGTGATGGCGACCTACATCCATCAACTTCTCAAGAAACGCAAGATCGAATCGGTCGAAGACATTCGCAACGTGGTTTACGAAGCGGGACTCAAACGCATTCGGCCTTGCATGATGACCACGGTGACGACGCTGGCCGCGTTGATCCCGGTGTTGATCGCGACAGGCCGTGGGGCTGACGTTGCCCGAGCGATGGCGATTCCCGTGTTCGGTGGCATGTTAGCCGAGCCGTTCACTTCGTTCATCGTGCCGACGCTTTACTGCGGCTACCTGGAACTGAAAATGCGTTTCGGATTTCAAGACGAGCTTTGGGAAGGCACCGAAGCGATGCCGGGGGAGGAACTCATGAAAGCGGCATAAAACTTTTCGTTTGCCCGTGAAGAAATTTACGACTCAGGCATCCAAACACCCAACCTCACCAACATCGACGGACCCAACGGACGGTGTCCTGAAACTTTTACAACGGAGTTCTTCCATGAAACGAACACTTATCATCACCGCTTTCTCACTCGCGTTGTCCGCATCGGGCGTGTTTGGGCAGACGATTCAATTGCAGCACAATCACGCTGGGCACAACCACGCGATGCCCGGCATGACGCAGGCTCGTGAAGCGACGCAAGCGGGGCCGCATGGCGGCAGCTTGAAACAAACCGGTAACCTGCAAATCGAAACGATTGTTTCACAAGGCGGACTACAAGTGTTCGCCTACGACCGCGCTGGTCAGCCGGTGTCGGTCGACCAGGGACGCGGTGCCGTCTCGGTACGAGTCGAAGGCAATGCAAAACGCTATCGCTACGACTTGTTGCCTGATGGCAAAGGAGCACTGACAGCGCCGGTCAATCTTTCGCAGCTTGCTGGCCGACAAATCGACGTCGACGTTCAGTTGGTCGGCATGAAGGCTTCCGGCGGAAACGTCGTCAGCTTCAACGAGGTTGCAACCGTACCCGCCAGTCAACAGCAATTGGCGGCTGCCGCGATTGCACGTCAGAAGATCTGTCCCGTCAGCGGAAAACCGCTCGGCAGCATGGGCGATCCCGTGGCCGTCGATGTCAATGGACAGAAGCTCTACGTTTGCTGTACGGGTTGCGTGAACGCGGTGAAATCGAACCCCACCAAGTACGCCGCTGGCCGTCCCCAAATCACCGTCACCACGGCAACGCAAGCCGACGCAGCGGCCATTGCTGTCCAGAAGGTTTGCCCCGTGATGGATGAACCTCTCGGTGGCATGGGCACTCCGATCAAGGTGATGGTTGGCGACAAGCCGATCTATCTGTGCTGCAAAGGATGTATCAAGAAGATTCAAGCCGAGCCGGCTAAGTATCTGGCGATGGTTTACGGCAAAAGTGAGGCCAGCACCGCGACCACGTCAGCAGTTCCACCAGGGACCGAGCAGGTTCGTGAAGGCATTTTCAAAGTGGTTGCTGCCGACGCACCCTTCATTGCCGCACAAAAGAAGTGCCCCGTGATGGACGAGCCGCTTGATGCGATGGGCGGGCCATACAAAGTCAACGCAGCGGGCAAAGCGATCTACATCTGCTGTCCCGGATGCGCTAAGAAGATCGCAGCAGAACCGCAAAAGTGGTTGGCTGTCTTGAAGTCACAAGGAGTCGACGCTCCAACGATTCGTTAATCAACTTGGGAGCGAGAATTGCTCGCTCTCTTTCTGACACACGCGGGGGCGGTGTCGCGGCTAATTCACGCAAGTGATGACGTCACCACGCCGTCCCTGCCTTTTTGTTTTCAACTCAAGAATTGCATTGACGAGGACAAGCAATTGCCGGCTGATCGGCAACTGATGCCGTCGGTGTTTGAATGTGTCCATCATGGCACCTTAAACAGAGAAGCCGGGCGAGTGGTCAGGCTCGCCCGGCTGATGTGGGATCGTACGAAATCAGAAGCGGCTAGCTGAGTTCAGCAGGCTCGACTTCTGTGGCACTTGCCGATCCTTTGCCGCAGCATGCCGCACCGACGCTGCAGCAGTACGCCCGCTTTGCACAACAGTTCGGTTGCCCGGCCGCGCTGACGACGTCGCTGGTTGCCGCTTTCGTTCCAGCGTGCTTCCCGCAGCATGGTGCGTTTACCGAGCAGCAATAGGCACGATTGGCACAGCACGTGGGCTGAGAAGTTGCATTCGTCACTTCGTCATTAATTGCTTTCGTTTCAGCTTGCTTGTCGCAGCACGCCGCGTGGACCGTGCAGCAGAATGCCTGCTTGGCACAACACGTCGGCTCAGCCGATGCTGCGGTGTCAACATTGCCTGCGGGGACCAGCGAAACGGCAAACAAAGCAGCAGAGAATACAGTCGCTAACATTTTGGAAACTCCAGGATTGATGGCGCAGACGACATCGACATGCACCGATTGGAAAACAGAAACATCTTCGTTTTTTGAATTGGGTCTGGCTTCGCAGGTCGAAGCAGAGCGAACCGCTAAATCTGAAGACGAACGTGCCAATCAATCAGAGAGTTGAGACAGGCAAAAGAATCCGGCCGACCAAGAGCGACCGATTCGGTCTTCCAGGTGATCCGCAAGAAGTCGCTGCGTTCCAAGCCGCGAGGCGACGGATCGTCGCCAGAAGTTCGCGGCGGCAACCAGACTTTGGTCTCACACGAAGCCATCGCAGGGCATTCGTGCGACGGTTCGCCGTCACAGCAGCCGTGCCCGACCGGCTGCGGTTGGCAGCACGTATGAGGGCAAGGCTTCGCGTAGTTTGATCCTGCTCGTGCGGCCGGCGAGGACGCCAACAGCACCGCGATCACTGCAAAAGCAGCAAACAATCGAGCGGCAGCGTTGGTGTGACGACGGTTCATGGCGGACAGTTCCAAAAGCGTTCAAAGGACTCCCACTGAGGGAATCTTTTCTTTGATGCTCTTTGGATGCACGGCCCCGACGTTTCTTCACGACTTCGTGAAAAGATTTCAGGATTCTTTTCGGGGTTCGCTTCTGGTGCAAACGGCTAGCGCGTTCAGGTCGTGAAGCCACTCGGATTGCTGATCGACAAAGGCAGCTTTTAGCTGGTCCAATAAATCGTCAGAGTCGCCGATCAACGGTGAAATTTCGATCGCCAACCGTGGGTCGGGCGCGTCATGCGTCGAGTGACAGATCACGAAATGCCGTTTGGTCTCCTCCAGCATCTGCATGCTAGCGTGCCAAAGCCGATCGACAGCCTCGGAGCTGGCGGGGAGCTTGGCCGCATTGACTTGCCGCACCGCTCGCATCATCGAAGATACCTCCAGGCAGAATCTCAGCATTCGGCTCATTGCATACCGCGGTTCGCTGAATCGAAAGTAATGCAGGACCGGATAGAAATGATGTGACTCCAGCAAGTCCGCCATGTTCGACGACATCGTGTATAGGTCTTGGTTGACTAACGAAGGATCGCTCCCGGTCAGATACGCTCGCAAATAGCCAAGGCTGTCGCCCGTTCGTCCGGTGCGATACTCAATTTCGTTGGCAAACTGGTTGCGACGGGCCAGGGTCGAATAGACCGAAATGACATAGGCGAGAACGAGCGTGAAGAAGCTGAACCCCAAACCAGCAGCCGTGATCGTCAAGAACTGCATTGCTGGCGTTCGCGGCACCAAGTCACCGACGCCCAGAGTGGTGATCGTGAAACCAGCGTAATACACCGCGCTTGCTATATCCGTATCCGTCGGTGTCGATCCGGTAGCCGTGATGCCCGTGCCGAGCTGAGGCCACACGATCAGGCTGACGCCAATCAACAGTAGCGTCGCCCAACACAACACCTGCGTCACAATCAACGCCGGTCCAGAGTAAACCAGAACTCGCGGATGAGCGAATACTCGTGTTCGGACTAAGAAATGAAAGCCACGATTGATGCCTTTCGTGATCGGGCCAACCGTCGCACGTGGATGCAGAACTGCCATGAAGGTTTCCCAGACGCCAAGGCAAGTCATCAGAAACCCACCAGCAGTCAAGAACCAGTTCATCACGTTAATTTTTCACTCGCCGTACTTCCGAAAGACCGTCATCAGCTCTTCGATCTTCTCGTCACGGTCTTTGGCACTGCCGCTCTTGATCGCCTCGCTGACGCAGGTGCGGATGTGCTGCTCCAAGACGATCTGGCCGACTTTGTTGAGTGCTCCCGTCGCGGCGGACAACTGCATCAGGATATCGACGCAGTATTCCTCATCCTCAATCATACGACCAACCGCTTCGACTTGTCCGATGACACGTCGAAGTCGGTTGTTGAGCTTCTTTTTCTCGTCGTCTGAGAGCATTCGTGGAGACTTTTACGCAGGTTGGTTTCGCGGAGTAACCGATTTTACCCTCTAAACGGCTCTGCGGTTAGTCCGCTTCACATCATCATCTTAGGCGCAGCTTCGTATTTACCGGGGTCTCCGAAACGACGAACGATTTCAGCAAATACCGCACCTTTTTCAACTGGCCGGTCGCTGTTCATTACCAACTCATACAGGTCGTCTGGCAGAACTCGCAGCACGGTCATCAATCCCTTGACCGACATTGCGTAATTCGCTCGCATTCCGCGAACTTCCTTTCTGTTCCAAATCGCTTTCATAAATTCCTCGGACATCTCCATACCCTGCATCTTCTGTGGGTAGCCAGGCGTTGCGAATTTGTCACTTCGTGAAGCGTCGACCTGCGGACGGCTGCTGAGATTCGCGAGGTACTGATCGACCGAAGCGTCATCGCGCATTCGGGGTCCCACTTGTTTGACCATGTGGTTCATCATGTGGTGGATCATGTGACAATGGAAAATCCAATCGCCGGGGTTGTTGGCGATGAACTCGAAGCTTGAAGCTTGAGCGACACCGACTAGCTCGTTGTTACGAGGAATCCAGGCACTCTTGGGTATGCGAGCCCCTTCGTGTCCGGTCACCCAAAAAGTGTGCCCATGCAGGTGAATTGGATGGTGTTGCATTGGGGCGAAGTTCAATAGTCGCACACGAACACGCTCGCCATGTTTGCATACCAGCGGAGTCGTGTAGGGGCCACTCTTGCCATTGATCGTGTGCCAATTCCAGTCCATCGACCACGAATCGCTGATCGTGTGCGTCGGCGGAATGTGAAAGTTCTGAAACAGCAATCCGAAATCGCGATCCACCGGCGGATCGAAGACTTTCTTGGGATGGACGATGAACCATCCGACTTGCCCAAACGCTTCTTGCATCGCCACATGCGAGTGATAGAAGAACGTGCCTTCTTCATGGATGTCGAACTCAAATACTTTCGTCTTTCCAGGCTTGATGGGGTTCTGTGTCAACGTGGCGGCTCCGTCATACTGAACCGGTAGCTCAAAACCGTGCCAATGCACGAACGTATCTTCCGGCAATTCGTTGGTCACGATGATGCGAACACGGTCGCCTTGCGTGACTTCGATCGTCGGGCCGGGCATGCTACCGTTGTAACCGTAGACGTTCATCTTCACGCCGGGATGGAATTCTTGCTGAACCGCCATTGGAACGAGTTCAAACACCTTCACGTCGCCATCCATCTTGCAAGGCAGCTTCGGAATGTCGGGAGCCTCAAACGGTGCCGGACCATCCTCGGCCTTGCGAAACCCTGGAACGAGCTTGCCGATGTAATAGTCCGAGTCTGGATCAAGCCCGCGACTGGGCTTGAACCGCGAGAAACCGTCGTATTCCGCGGCGACCTCAGATGAGGCCGGGATTTCAGGGCGAGCCGAGGCGTTGCCGATTGGCTGCGGCATGTTGTCGTGTTGCTTCATGCCGCTGTGCTGCATGGGCTCTTGCGCGTTTGCATCGCGTCCCAGCAAATTGCCAACGAAACCAGTTGCTGCGGCGAACGAGCCTACTTTCAAAAACTTACGACGATCTTCTGGACTGGGCATGAGATTGAAACTGTTTGTTGTGAATGGATTTTCGTGAAGACGAAGCGTTGATTATCGAGGCTTCGCAACTGCGTCGATGTGACCTGGTGGCGTTGGGCCGGGGGCTGCCATCAATCCGCCGTGCAGCAGGTAGCCTCTGACGAGAACTTCGTTCGTGCGGACTTGTTCGAGATGTTGGACTCGGGTCAAACGTGAATCGAAATATTCCATCTGAGCATCCAGAACGGTCGGCCAATCAACTCGGTTCGCTTTGTAGCTTTCGAGCAATTCCTGGTAAGCCAACTCAGCTTCGGGAATGATCACCCGATCGTATTCCGTTGCGATTTGCAGTGCCGTCAGATATTGCTGATAGACGTTCGCCATCTGCTGCCCGAGCATCAACTCGGTACGGCGAATCTCTTCTTGTTGACGTCGGTAATCCAATTGAGCTTGGCGAATCGTTCCCTGATTGCGATCGAATACGGGTAACTCGATCGACACGCCTGCCGCAGCGGTTGTTTCCTTGGCCTCAAAGTTGTATCCGGCTCCGCCTTCGGCAACGATGTCCGGCACCCACTCAACTTGTTCGCGTCGGACGGTGACACGGTCCGCTGCCAGTTTCGCTCGGGCGGCGGCAAGTTCTGGACTTTCCGTCAACACCAACGACATCGCTTCTTGATAGGAAAGCGGATCACCTTGCGGCATCAATTCGCCCGAAACAATACCGTCAGTCAGATCGACACCAACGATCGCCACCAACCGCCGGAACGATTCGCGGTAGTGGTTCTCGGCCGTCAGCACGTCCAACCGAGCACGCTGTAGTGCGATGCTTGACTTGCGAACTTGTGGCCGTGTTGCTTGGCCTTGGTTGTAAAGCTCGCGAGCAGTGACGGCTCCGTCCTCGGCTGTCTTGAGCAGTTCCTTTCGTAGCTCAACGATCTCGCGAGCGGCCAATGCACGAAAGAAATGGATGCGAACGTCGTTGCAAACACGGAACTGTTGAGCCATCGCGAGGTGTTCTGAAATGTGAGCACGACGCATATATTTTTCACGACTCAGTTTCAACTTGCCCGCTGTGACAAAACGTTGACGCACCGTCATGCCTTGAAACTCGCCCGGCGAATCCTTGTCGCCTTCGACATCAACTCCGATCTGTTCGCCGATATAGTTCAGGGTTGGGTTGGGATATAAACCAGCCTGCAATGCCTTGGCGGTCTGTGCTGAAATCTGCAGTCGAGCTTGACGGATCGTAGGATTGTTCTGAGCCGCCAACGTCAGGAAATCATCTAGCTGGTACCCTTGGACTTCCGTTTCCTTTGGGAACGCTTCCGAGATCATTTCGCCGTCGACGTAAACGGGAGCTGGCGTAATACCGAAGTCGCTGCCGTCGATACGAACACCGGGGAACAGTGGCCCGCTTGGATCGAGTTGATCAAGTCCGTACGGTTCCGATGGCACTGGCGGTGGTGGTGTATATGTGCGACCGATCGCCGAAGCCGTGCTGCCCATCGCAGGCATTTGGGCATTGGCGGTGGAAAAAAACATTCCGGCAGTCGCAATGACTGATAGTCCGGACTTGAACAAAAACGATCGCACTGAAATCACTCCTTTGATCTGAGCAGCGGCATGTTGGCTTGCTTTTCAGATCGGCAGGATACCTGCAAGGGGTATCTGTGCAATGAACGTTCTGGAAGTCATTTGCGGAAAAGGGGCCAGTTGTACGGTCTACCGAGCCTATGCGCTGGTCGCAAATCGACCAATCGGAACTATGTGAGCTTGGCCGCCCGCAATCTCAACGCATTCGCAATCACCGACACACTGCTAAAACTCATCGCTGCCGCTGCAATCATGGGACTGAGCAATACGCCGAAGATCGGATACAGCAACCCAGCAGCGACCGGGATTCCCAGTGCGTTGTAAATGAACGCGAAGAACAGATTCTGACGAATGTTGCTCATCGTTTTGCGACTCAAGTTTGCCGCCGCAGCGACACCGCGCAGATCGCCACCGACAAGCGTGACACCGGCAGACTCAATCGCAACGCCTGTCCCCGTGCCCATGGCGATGCCAACGTTCGCTTCGGCGAGTGCCGGAGCGTCGTTGATCCCATCGCCACACATCGCAACCGTCTTGCCTTGCTTCTTCAGCTCACGAACGAAGTCATGCTTTTCCTCGGGCGAAACCCCAGCATGAAACTCGTCGATGCCCAGTTTCGATGCGACGGCTTTGGCAGTCGGTTCGGCATCACCGGTCAACATCATGACTTTCAATCCCAGTTCATGCAATGTCGTTAGCGCTGCCGGAGTGCTCTCCTTGATCGGGTCAGTGATCGCGAGAATTGCCGCCAGCTTGTTGTCGATCGCCACGAACACAACCGTCGCACCCTCGGCCTGATGCGATCCCGCATTGTCTCGCCCCGCATCGACGCCCTCGATGCCTTGTTCGTCCAATAAATCAGCCTTGCCGATCAACACATCATGATCATCGACGCGAGCGCGAACCCCACCACCGGTGATACTGTTGAATTCACTTGCCTCCACAAGCTGCAGTTCGTCCGCCTTCGCTCGGCGAACGACCGCCTGAGCCAACGGATGTTCGCTCTGCGATTCGACCGCCGCAGCCAACGTCAACACATCGTTCTCATTCCAGTCACCGAACGTTTCGACGCCCGTCACTTCCGGTCGTCCCTGGGTCAGTGTGCCCGTCTTGTCGACGACAATCGTGTCAACCTTCTCCATGACTTCGAGAACTTCCGCGTTCTTGATCAATACGCCTTCCTTGGCACCGCGGCCAACGCCCACCATCACCGACATGGGCGTTGCCAGCCCCAAAGCACACGGGCAAGCAATGATCAACACGGCAACGGCCGCTACGAACGCATGAGCCAGTTGCGGCTCCGGACCAAACACCGCCCAGCCGATGAACGCGAGAATCGAACAAACGATCACCGCCGGCACAAAGTAACGCGCGACCACATCGACCAGTTTCTGAATCGGAGCACGACTCCGCTGTGCGTCGGCAACCATTTGCACGATGCGGTTTAGAACCGTGTCCCCGCCAACACCGACGGCCTCCATGACGAGCGCACCGGTCTGGTTCAATGTCCCGCCCGTGATCTCGTCGCCTTCCACTTTCTTCACCGGCATCGGCTCGCCCGTCAACATCGACTCGTCGACGCTGCTCGACCCGCTGAGAACTTTCCCATCGACCGGAACTTTCTCGCCAGGACGTACTCTCAGCCGATCGCCCTTGTGGACTGAATCGAGCGAGACGTCTTCCTCGCCATCGTCCGTGATTCGGTGAGCCGTATCGGGAGCAAGCTTCATGAGTTCGCGAATCGCTCCGCCCGTCTGCTGGCGTGCTCGCAGTTCCAACACTTGGCCAAGCAACACCAACGTGATGATCACTGCTGCCGCTTCAAAATACAGAGGTGGAACACCGTTCTCGAAGAAGGCTTCTGGGATCACACCAGGAAGCAACACGACGACCAAGCTGAAAAGATAGGCTGCTAACGTTCCCACCGCGATCAACGAGAACATGTTCAAGTTCATCGTGCGAAACGACTTGGCTCCGCGAACCAACAAGGGCCATCCGCACCAGAACACAACTGGCGTCGCCAGAGCTAACTGCACCCAGCCAAACACCGTCTGGCTCATCCAATCCGCGACCCGCAATCCGACCATCGGCCCCATCGCGATCACGAGCAATGGCACCGACAACGCAACGCCAACCCAAAAGCGACGTTTCATGTCGGCGTATTGTTTATCTTCACCCTCTTCATCCAACGAGACGACCTTCGGCTCCAAGTCCATCCCACAAATCGGGCAGTCGCCGGGGCCGACCTGCTCGATTTCAGGGTGCATAGGGCAGGTGTAGATCGCCGTCGGGTCTGCGGGCGCATCGCTCGCCTTGGTCGATGAGTGACCACTGCAGCACGAAGACTTGTTCGAGGTTTCCCCGATCTGTACCGCTGTGTCTCCACCGCAACAAGACGAACCGCTTGATGCCTCTTTCTGTGATCGCTTTGCCAGCACCCCAGCAGGATCATCTTGGAACTTTTTCAAGCATCCATCGCTGCAAAAAACGTAACTCTCGCCGTCATACTCGGCCGATCGTGGACTATCTGCCGGAACGGTCATGCCACAAACCGGGTCGATCTTCGTCGGCTTATCAGCAACGGGCAGCGATGTCATGTGCTTCTCGGCGTGGTCCATGATTTTTCCAGTCTGTCAAAAAGTCATTCTCCAATATACCCCATAGCGGTATGCAAGTTGCATACCGCTACGGCAGCGGCAACGGGGCCGCACAACCATTTCCAAAGGAGAAACGAATGAGTACCGCAACTGCATCCATGAAAGAATGCCTTCAAAACTGCCAAGAATGCCAAACGACCTGTGCCGACATGCTGACCAGCCACTGCCTATCCGAAGGCGGCGATCACGTCGAGCAAACGCACGTAAAACTAATGCTCGACTGCATCGCCGCTTGTGCAGCCTGCGTCGACTTCATGAGCCGCAATAGCGATCACCACGCATTGTATTGCCGAGCCTGCGCCGAGATCTGCAAAGCATGTGCAGACAGCTGCGACAAGGTCGGCAATATGGACAAGTGCGTCGAGTGCTGTCGCAAGTGCCAAGAAAGCTGTTCGTCGATGGCAGCATAGCTTCAATCACAATTACGAAACGAAAAAACGCCGACGCCCTCATGTGGGACGCCGGCGTTTTTTCTTGGATGTTTCGAGCGTTTCAGCTTTAGTTAGCCATTCGATGATGATGAATGGTTCACGGCAGCGCCTGGATGCACAACCGGATATGGTGGCATGTCGGGATAGTACTCTCCGGGGTGACCTGGTGGCAGGTCGTCTGGTGCAGAGTGACCAGGCGGGACGTGGTACGGATGGTCGGGCGGCAGTCGCGGCCACGTGTGGATTGGGGGATAGGCTTCGATCACGGTCGGTTCCTCGGGCGCGGGCGGCCACGGCCAATCCTCGGGCCACCAGTCGGGCCGTGAACCGAGATCGTCGCTGGATCCATCGTCGTCAGTCGAACTGCCTTCGGGAATGTACGCAGTTTCGCTCCCCGGCGGATCAAATGGTGGCACGAACGGAGGTGGCGGTATCTCAGGTTCGAACGATTCATGCGGTGTCATCGCAGGGCACTCCGTTGCAGCGGGTTGGGATGAACGAACTTAGTGCGGTGCGAAGGGCAAAGTTCGCACTGTGAAATTGCCTTGTTTTGTACGAACCGGCGCACTTCGGCATCGTCGGCGTCAGGTGGGCAGGCTTGGTAATCGCGGAAGGGTTTCCACTGCGGTAAGTGGTGCAACTGCAGCTTTTCTTCAAGCTGTCCGAAGTAGGCGAGCGCGGGACATTTCCAAAGCATTGATCGGTAGAGTTGCGTGCAGGTTTTCTGCATGCAGACTCGATACGCTGCGTCTGGCTTTGACTTAAAGGGAATTGGCTTGCCATCCTCGACGTTGTATTGCCGCATCCAGCCGCGATGCGACTGACGGATCTTGATCTGGATGCCGGGATATTCTTCGCGCCATCGCCAGACGATATGCTTCACCTCGCGAAACCGTTGCACGTAGGCTTCGTGCGTTCCGTGTTGACTGACTTCGAGCCGACAATTCGTTTCCAGCAGGACTTCCGGCAACTCAGGAAAACGGTTCAAAAAGAAACCATTCGTGACCAACATCAACTGGCTATCGGACCAGTGCTGCCTGGCGAGTTGAAGGTGCCCGACAATCTGCGGGTTCAGAAGTGGTTCGCCGCCAAGCAGTGCGAAACGCGTTGGCCTCAAACGATGCGACCATCTTGTAAACTCCGTGTCGGTATCTTCGACCGTCGGGAGTTTTCCTGCGACGTGAAAGTTGCTGTAATGGCTGCACTGTTGACAGGACAGGTTGCAGCCGTGGGCGACATGGTATTCCAGGGCAGGCAGCTCAATCATCGCCAGATCACCTTTTCCAATCCGTGTTTGTTGAGCCCGCGTTTCAGGAACTGGGGACGACGCCGCTGGTAACCGGGCGGATCGATGTGTTCGTGCTTGAATGAATGGGAGACGTCGCAGGCCACATTGACGCCGGCCACTTTGCATCGCCAGAAGAAATCCCAATGCTCTTCGACCTTGAGTGATTCGTCCCAGCGGATCGCTTGCAAAACATCCCGATAGGCGGCGAAGCAATTTCCGACATAATGGCACCAGCGAATCGAGCCTCGCTGTTTCAGGAATCCGCGATAGATGCGAAGCCGGCGGCCGTTGCAGTGGAGCAGTCTCGGACGCTCTTCGTCGTTGCTCAGGGCCGCGAGCAGATCGACGTCGTTATGCTTATTGAGTTTCGCGACAAGTTCCGGCAACTTTGTCCGCTGTGTCACCAAATGGTCGTCATCGGCGAATACGACGATGGGTGTCTCCCCCGCATCAAGCAAATGATTTCGTCCGGCGGATAACCCGATATCGAAATCTGTCTCGATGAGTTGGTCCACCATCGCCGCTTCGGTTGGACAATTAGTTGAGAACCGCAGTTCCGGCTTGCCATCGTCGACCACGTGGATCGTCGGACGCTTCGTTCCGTAGTGTTCGTGGATGCTCCGCACGAGAGCCGCACAACACTGTGGTCGATGGATGGTCTTGATGCAGAAGGTGACTTGATCACGCATGGACGATGCCACCTCCCGGGTATCGCATTGAATGGAATCCGTGTTTGCGAAGGCCGAGTTTCCGAAACTTGGGCCGGCAACGAAGATCGCCATACGGCTTCGCACCGACATGGGCGTGCACCACCATGCAATCTTCGGCAACGGCGATCTTCAGCCCCTCAAGATGGCTTGCACGATAGAAGAACTCCCAGTGTTCGTAGGTTTTGATCTCGGGATCCCATCGCAGTTTGGCAATTGTGTCGCGACGAGCGAGAAATGCGTTGCTGGACATGTCGCACCAAGCCAGCTGTCCCATTCGCCGGCGTTCGCCGCGAAACATCCAAATGCGTTTGCCGTTCATCAACGGGGCGAACAATAGTGGCCGGCCGCCACTGCCCTGCCGTACGCCGAGGATGTCGATGTCGCGTTTCTGAAATCGGTCGTAGACCAAGTTGAGATGTAGATCCTTGGTGACGACGTGATCGTCGTCAAGCAAGAAGATGAACTCAGTTTCCGCCGCGTCGATCGCGGCGTTGCGACCCACACCGACTCCCACGTCGTGACGATCAAGATCGATCACATGGCAATGCTCCGAAGTTGCCGGATATTTGGTCGAGAACCTTAACTCTGGTCGGCCGTCGTCGACGACGACGATCTTGGGTTGGTTGAAGTGCTTGCGTAGCGACTGAACCAGTCGATGACATGCCCAAGGACGATGGATCGTCTTGATACAGAACGTGATTTCGTCGGGCGTAAATGGTTTGGCATCCGCCATTGGTTCACCCATGCTTTCGAAGGTCAGGGTTGACGTGCGCGATGGCCGAGGCGATTTCGTCTTCGGTTGGCTCAATCCCGAGGAATTCAATCAATTCACCGATGACGCGATCAGGCTCCGCGGTCAGGTCAGCAAACTCGATTTTGAAGACCGGAACCTCTGGATGTGCTTCGATGAATCGATCGCGGTGTTCCAGCAGGCTTCGCTGAAGACGCTCACAGGACTCATCGTCGGCAGCGAACCATTGTCCGGCGTGCTTGCGAGATCGATCTTGCAAACTGCGAATGGAAGCTTCGATGTCACGGTTTACGGTGATAATGCGGAGTGAATCGCCGAGAGCGGCGTGCAGGTGTTCAGCGAAGCGGCACAGATGCGGATACTTCCCGCCGGCGACGGTTTTGTCGCGATTAGCTTCTGATTTGCGGGTGACGATCCAGGATTTCAGTTGCTGGGTAAGTTGCTGGTCGCTGATCACGGGGTCCGTCGCCGGGAACCGCATGGCTTTTTCACACAATTGGGCGAGTCCAACGGCTTCACCCCCGCCGGTCGCTTCGTAGCCGCCGAGTTGGTTGCCCATGTGAACGCCAAGGTGATGCATGACCATTGCAACGCAGGACGTACCCGCACGATGGGGACCGAGCACAGCGAAGAACGGTGCGTCGGAGTGGTCGGCGTTGCGGGCGTCGTTGAAGAACCGCGTTTGACTCCACTTTCGGCCGCAGATGTTCGATTTCGTCGGCAGCTGGCCCACCATCCAACGATCAGGCGTATAAACCGCGATCGATTCTTTTGAATGTTCTTTCCTTGGACCAGTGCCTCGTATCGGCGCTGGACGAAGCGGCCGAGGTGGTGATCGATGTGGTGTTTGTGATGCCACTCGTTCCAGGTCAGGTGCCGGTACAACGCTTTCATGTTCTCGCGACCGCGGACCATAAAGGCGTGGGTGCGATTCACGTTGTAGGGACGATAAACATGTTCGCTGATCTTTTGGGGTGGATGCTTCCCGGCGTATAGATGCTGGCCGCCGAGGTAGGCCAATCCCCAGTCGGCCGGCAACTCATCGACAAACGCAGTGAAGCGTTCGGCAAAGTCGTCGGTGAATCCGGCGTCGTCTTCGAATACCACATACGAATGGATGTGTTCAGTCAGGCATTTCTCCAAGATCAACAGGTGGGAGCGATAACGATTGGAAGATTGAATACAGTGAAATGGTTTCCATGTCGAAATCGTTCACACGGCTATTCCGCAAACAAGAATATCCGCCTCTCCGGGGCACGATGCTGACGCTAGAAAAAGACGTCGGAATTCTTTACACGCGAGGAAGCGTGGAGTTTTACGAGACGTATCCTGGCATGTACATGCCTCGAACACTCCGAATCGAAGCTGCACGCACCGAACGCTCTCTTGAATCACACGCGGCGGAGATTTTGGCGTTGACCAAGATGAACTGGAATGACACCCAGCTCGATGGCTCGCTTCCCATCACGCTGCGAGCAGCCCGGCAGGTTGGGAGCATTCTTCGATACCTCGGTCCAAAGGATGATCTTCCTCACGACTACAGCTTTTACATGTGATGAACTGGGCTGGAGACATGAACGAAGCAGTCGGAGGGTCATCGCAGAAAGATGCATCTATCGCGAGTCGGTTCTCAATCGGAACTCTTTCCCTGCTCTTCATCGCTGGCGGCCTGAATCACTTTGTGTCGCCGGGCGTTTACCTGAAGATCATGCCGGACTATTTGCCTTGGCCGTTGGCTTTGGTTTATGTCTCTGGGTTCTTTGAGGTGCTTGGTGGTGGTGGCTTGGCGGTGCCACGACTGCGGCGAGCGGCGGGGTGGGGATTGATTGCGCTGCTTGTTGCAGTTTTGCCAGCGAACGTGGACATGCTGATCCACGCGGACCAGTTTCCGGCGATCCCGGTTTGGGCACTGGTTGCTCGGCTGCCTCTGCAGGGTGTGCTAATCGCTTGGGTTTGGTGGGCGGCGGTGAAGTCGCAATGAGATTCGTGTCTCCCAGCTATTCTCAGTGTCTCTAAATCAGATGACCCGGCAAACAGTGTTTGGGCTCCGTTTCGGTGGGTCGCTACGAACTTGGTGACGGGGAACATCGCGATTTGCAGGGTCAAACGCGGTTCTCAACTGGACCGAAAGGGAGGTCGCTACGGCTCCTAACCCAAACCGGCTAAGACACAGAGAACGTAAGAATTCTGGCCCAGAAACCGAAATCCGGCCGCGAATGCCGGCCAGAGTGTTCTCAGGATTCTGAGACGACAGAGAAACCACCGCCACGAACATCGACGCAAGTGGTTGCGGGATAACGGGATAAAACGAAAAAAGCCGACGTGGGAGCCACGTCGGCTTTTCGTTTACCGTTGGGTCGGAAAGTGTTCCAACCTTTCAGAGAAGTTGCGGGAGCCGGATTCGAACCGACGACCTCGAGGTTATGAGCCTCGCGAGCTACCGGGCTGCTCCATCCCGCACCGAAGTTATCGTCGATCGCTTCTCTCGCGCCTAGCCGTTTCGATTCGAAAGTGAAAAATTCTTGAAGATGAAATCGTTACCGTCGGAACTGCCCGCGCGCAGCAAACGTTGGTCGCGCTGAAAGACGTAAACAGAGAGGTCGTCGGCGATGATTAATCATCCACGCGCCGGTCGCTAGCGCGTCCCGCTGGAGTGGTCTCAGCACGTGGCGTCAGCCAGTGGCGCGTGGAAACCCTCCCCTCGCTGCGCTCGACCCTCCCGCACACGGCAGGGTGACGTCCGTAATAGGACGCTGCTGACGTGCAAGGACGATTATTGAAAGACTTCGACGGGGAGTGTGAAAACTTTTCCATCTCCGATCCGTCCGCTCCGCGCCGCCGTGACGACTTTTTCTAACGTCTCTTCGTAGCGTGAGTCGTCGACCCACAGCGTGATCTCGACTTTCGGCAAGAACGCTTCAGAGAATTCCGTTTCTTGGTACTCGTCCAGGTAACTCTTCTGGCGACCGTACCCTTTGACTTCGCTAACGGTGAGGGCTTCCAACGGGGCGCGTTTGAGGGTTTCCAAGACCCGCTCGGCCAAATGGGGGCGAACGACGGCGATGATCTGTCTCACGTGATTCCCCATTGGCTTTTTTTCGTGGCGATGTATTCCACGAGTGTACCCGCTCGGATCGCTTCCCGCGCACCCCGCATCACTTTCTGGTAATACGTCAAGTTGTGCAACGACAAGAGTGTCGGGCCTAGCATTTCACCGGCGATGAACAGATGTCGCAAGTAGCCGCGACTGTGACGCGTGCAGGTCAGACAGTCGCACGATTCATCGAGCGGTGAGGTGTCGGTTTTGTGCTTCGCGTTGCGAATTTTGATCGGTCCGGTGTCGGTAAAGGCGAAACCGTTGCGGCCGTTGCGTGTGGGCATCACGCAATCGAACAGGTCGATCCCCCGAACGATGCTTTCCAACAGATCGATCGGGCGACCGACGCCCATCAAGTAGCGGGGTTTGTCGACCGGCAGCTCCGGCGTGGTCGCCGCAGTGATGCGATACATCTCGTCGGGGGTTTCGCCGACGCTGAGTCCTCCGACCGCGTAGCCTTGAAAATTCATCGACGCCAACTCGCGGGCGCACTGCACACGCAGCTCGACATCCAGACCGCCCTGGACAATCGCAAACTTTGCCTGGTCGCCGCGGCTGGCGTATTCCAGGCAACGTTTTGCCCAACGAATCGATCGTTCCATCGCCTGTTGCACGTCGTCTCGCTCGGCCGGCAGTGCGACCACGTGGTCCAACACCATCGCGACGTCGCTACCGAGCGATTCTTGAATCTCGATCGAATGCTCGGGTGTTAAATCAATCAGCGCCCCGTCGATGTGGCTGCGAAAGACGACGCTGTGTTCGGAGATCTTGTTGATGCCTTTCAAGCTGAAGACTTGAAACCCACCGCTATCGGTCAGGATCGGGCCTTCCCAGCCTGACATGGCGTGCAACCCGCCGAGCGCGCGAACGGTTTCATGCCCGGGACGCAGCCCCAGATGATAGGTATTGCCGAGAATCATGTGCGCCCCGGTGGACGCGACATGGTCGATCGTCAGCCCCTTGACGGTGCCCTGCGTCCCGACCGGCATGAACCCCGGCGTTTCCACCGGCCCGTGGGGCGTGATGAACGTCCCACGCCGTGCACCGGTCGCCGCGTCGGTGTGGTCAAGATCGAAGCGGAAGGTCATGTATTGTTAGTTCCAAGTTCCAAGTTCCAGGTTTCAGGTTTCAAGTTCCATCTTCCATGTTTTGGATTGAAGACCAAGAACTGGAAAGAACAAAGCCAGCCTTACCGAAGGCTGGCTTTGTTGATTTTTAGTCGTGCAGTTGTGATCAGTCGCCACGCAGTTTCAGTCCGAGGTCGGTCAGCTTCTCACGGACTTCGGTCAGGCTGGTGACACCGAAGTTCTTGCACTCGAGCAACTCGTCGCCGGTCTTGCGGAGCAATTCGCCGATCGAGTTGAGTTGCAATCGTGCCATGCACTTGCGGGCTCGAACGGAGAGGTTCAGATCGGAGATCGGTCGCTCCAGCATCGCTTGTTCGTCGGGCGACAAGTGGCTGGTATCGACCGGCGGCTCGGGAGCTTTTTTCTCGTGCGCAAATTGTCCGAGCTTGAGTCCCTTGCTGACCAACATCTCGCGGATTTCGATCAGGCTGGTTTCGCCGAAGTTTTTGCTCGACAGCAGTTCGGACTCGCTGGTGCGGGTCAAATCGCCGATCGTTTCGATGCCCATCTTGGACAGACAGTTGCGGCTTCGAACGCTCAATTCGAAATTGGCGACCGGCATGTTTAACGTTTGAGCCAAGCGGTCGTTGCGACGCTGCATTTCTTCGTCGTACAGCATGTTGCCGTTGGCCGACGCGTCCTTCATGTACAACCGAGTGCGTTCGTCATCGGGATGTGCGTCCAAGATTCGCTTGTAGCACATCTGTGCCTTGTCGAACTCGTTGCGATCTTCGTAGATCAGTCCGAGGTTGATTAGGGCACCGACACCGGTCGGAAAGGCTTTGGCCGCACGCTCGTATAAACGCAACGCTTCTTCGTCATTGCCCATGCGGTCGTTTTCCCAAGCCAGCCCGAACAGGGCACCGGCATGGTTTTCGTCGGTCTGGACGGCACGCTGGTACAACGTGATCGCTTCGTCGCGGCGTCCGCCGACACCGGCGACGGTCGCGGCACGTTGGTACATGTATTCGGCGGTCTGTTCGGCAGGACCGAAGATGTCATCGAGCAAGAGCATCGCTTTTTCGATACGACCGCTGTAACGATGTGATTCGGCGATAAAAATCTTGCACTGATCTTCGTTGTAGCCGGCCCGTTGGGCTTGTTCGTAGGTCTCGATCGCGGCATCGAAATCCTTGAGTTCGAACAGCGAGCGGGCGCAATAAAACAGCGCCGTCGCGCTGCCATCGGCGGCGCGAAGGGTTTGCAGGGCTTCGGCGAAATGGCCCAGTAAGAACTGGCAGACCCCCATCTTTGTCTTGCCGGCCGGCGTCAGCGCCGGATCATCTTCCATTTCATTGACCGCGTCTCGAAGCTCGGCGAAATGGCCGTAGTTTTCCGCGATCATTTGCCGAATCTCGGCGACATCATTCGGTCCGAACGAATTGTTCGACAGAATGAGTTCTTTCAAGTCGACGACGTCCAGTTCGACTTCATTCATCGAGTTCAGTTCTCCTGCTCGCGACTGCGAGCGATTGTTGTGTTGGTCCGCCGGTCCAGAAACATTTGCTGCCGCAACAGCCACGCGAACAAGCTGTCTGGCCGACTTTTTGGGCCTGGGCGGCGACGGGAACTCGCCCAGCATTAAAATTTTTAGCGAAAAAAATATTTTTTGTCGAGTCGTGGCACGCGGATCGCTCGTGAAAAAGCTCGCTAAAACGACGCTTTTTAACCATTAACCGGAAAAAGATCGAAAAAACTTGGGAGAATTTGCTGGGATTTCCTGACTTTCACGTTTTCGATGTACCGGATTTTGACGGAGAGGCGACGGCCTTCAGGCCCGGAGGGCCGGCAGAGTGGATGCCGGTGGCGTGAGCCACCGCAGCTGATTCCAAGGAGTCTCTGAGGCCCAGCGGGCCGACACAATCCCCCAGCTTTTCCAATGCCCTCAGCTTATGAGACCGATTGTGCCGGCCTTTCAGGCCTCCGTGATCGAGGTCTTTCCATTCCGGTGGCTGACGCCACCGGCAAGCATTGTGCCAGCCCTCCGGGTTTCATCGCGAACAAACATCGAAAACGTTAGCGTCAGCAAATTTTGAATCCCTGCAGGGAACGAGGCGAGGAATCCTGAGTTTCGGCGCACAACCGAACTCGCCACCTCGTCCCGACACCAGAAGAAAGCTGTCTCGACGACATCGGGGGGCGACTGGATGAACCCTCGCGGGTTTGCGGTGTCCAAACGGTGTCGGATTTCTCGCACTCGAGTGCAGTGTGAGAATTTCGCTACAGGATGGTGATCGCGCGGCCGAATAACGTAGGTGTGCGGAGGGTTCTTGGTAGAATTTTTACAGCGGCCCGATGGGCCCTGGTCGACCAGGCTTTGGTTTTGTAATTTGCACGCATCAGACGTTGATCGCCACGCCCGTGGTGGAATCGTCAATCGAAACACGCCGACGTAGCTCAGCTGGTAGAGCAATTCATTCGTAATGAATAGGTCAGGGGTTCGAATCTCCTCGTCGGCTCTTCTTAAGTCGTGTATTCGCTGTTGAAGCGGACGTATTCGACGGTCAGGTCGCTGGCCCAGTGGATGGCGGTTCCCGGGCCGTCGCCGACGAACAGGTCCAAGTCAACTTCTTTCTTCGCCTTGATCGCTTTGCTGACCTCGGCGGGATCAAAATCGGTCGGGACGCCGTTGTGGTAGATTTCCGTTCCGGCGAGTTTGAGTGACGTTTGTTGGGGATGGATTTTGGCATCGGCATAACCGGCCGCCGAGACGATGCGTCCCCAGTTCGGATCGCCACCGGAGATCGCGGTTTTCACCAGCGGGCTGGCACCGATCGTTCGCGCGATCGTGGCGGCGCTGGCATCGTTGTCGGCACCGACGACGCGGATTTTCATCACGTGCGTGGCGCCTTCGCCGTCGGCGACCAATTGTCGCGCCAAGCGACAGGCCAGATCGGTCAGTGCACGGATGAAGTCTTTCTCATTGGAATCGTCAATGCGGACGCCGCTGGCGCCGCTGGAAAGCAACAGCAGCGTGTCGTTGGTGCTGGTGTGTCCATCGACACTGACGCAGTTAAAACTTTTCGACGCGACGTCACGAAGGATCCGTTGAGATTGCTGGGGATCCAACTGGGCGTCGGTCATCACGACGGCAAGCATGGTGGCCAGATTGGGTGAGATCATGCCGGCCCCCTTGGCCATCGCGGCAATCCGAATCGTTTGATCGCCGAGTTGGACTTCGCGACACTCCGCTTTGCGTTCCTTGTCGGTCGTCAAAATGGCGTCCGCCGCCGCGGTGAAGTCGTCGATGTCGCGACCAAGTTTTGAAACCGAGTTCTTGATGCCTGCGTTGACGCGGTCCATCGGCATCTTCTTTCCAATGATCCCGGTGCTCATCACCAGCACCTCGGCTTGGGAGGCGGAGATGGCGTCCGCGACGCTACGACACATCTCCGCGGCATCCAACGCGCCTTGCCGCCCGGTGCAGGCGTTCGCGTTGCCGCTGTTGGTGACGACGGCGCGGATCCGTTTGGAGGGTGTCAAGCTGCGGCAGATTTCGACGGGCGCGGCGACCACTTGGTTCTGCGTGTAAACGCCGGACGCGACCAGTCGGTCGTCCCCAACGATCAGCGACAGGTCTGGTTTTCCGCTGGGCTTGATTCCACAGGCGACGCCGGCAAATTGGAATCCGGCGGGAAGTTCAGATGAGGTCATGGACAAGCTTGCGAATTGGGGGGCAGGAGCAGTGAAAAGAAAGATTGCAGTGCGGTGGCGGAAGACGCCCGGGCGATCGAGAATGGTGGGCGAGGTCCGGCAGTTAGATTCTAAGGTTTGACCGACTCTCACAATAGACCGATCGAATTTCCACTATTAGGTTCAGAGTCTGTCCTTGAAACACCAGCCTTCCTTGACCGAATTGATCGACTTGCCGGGCCAGATGGCGACGCCGACTGCGAATCCAGCCGCCACGGCCGCTGCTGCCGAGACCGGGCAACATCCGCCTGTGGTCGTGTGCGACGGACTGTCCAAACACTACGGCAGCTTTCGGGCGCTGGTCGATTGCAATCTGGAAGTGCACCAAGGTGACATTTTCGGGCTGTTGGGGCCAAACGGCGCGGGCAAAACGACGCTGATTCGGTCTTTATTGGGCTACTTGAACAGCAGCAGCGGACGGGCGACCGTTTGCGGGGCGGACCCCCAAACCGATCCGGTCGCGGTGCGGCAAAACGTTTCCTATTTGCCCGGCGACGCACGGTTGCCCCGGCACCTGCGGGGCGATGGCGTGTTGCGGTTTTTCGCGGACATTCATCCCCGCGGCGATCTGTCGCGTAGCCGAGCGATCGCCGAGGCGCTGGAACTGGACACGCGGCGCCATGTTTCGATGATGTCGACCGGCATGCGACAAAAGTTGGCGCTGGCGGTCGTGCTCGCACCGGCGACGCCCCTGTTGATTCTCGATGAACCGACAGCCAATTTAGACCCGACGGTTCGCGGGACGGTCATGGAGCTGGTTTCCCAGGCCCATCGCGACGGCCGCACCGTGATCTTTTCGTCGCACGTGCTCAGCGAGATCGAAGACACGTGTAATCGCGTAGCATTTCTGCGTGGCGGCCATTTGGTGCTGGAGTTGCAGCTGGCGGAACTGTTCCAGCGGCATCGCATCTGGGCGGATCTGCCAGTCGGCACCGCCTTGGATCGCTCGGCCACGCTGGCCAGTCTCCCCGAATCCTTTCGCGATCATATCGGCATCACCGAAGTCGACTCGATCGCCAGTGACGGCGCGGTGTCCGTTCGGATCGACACCGCCGGCGACTTGGCCCCGATGCTGCCCTGGATCAGTTCGCTGGGACTGCATCGGATGCGAATCGAACCGCTGGGACTGCGTTCGGTCTACGACTCGGTGCATCACGACACCTTGGAAGATCCACGCGACCACGAAGTGCTGCCCGGGGGCGAGAACAACGAACACATCGGCCGTGGGGTGGCAGAATGATCAATCGAATTCTTTTGCGCAGCTACATCAAACAGGCAGCGTTGCTGTTCGCCTCGCTGGGTCTGGCCTTGTTCGCGTTCGCCTGGGTTCGTGTCTGGGTCGTCAGCTTGTTGGACATGGGCCAGTTTCAAAACATTCTGGAACAGCTGCGCGGTTTTGAAAAGCTTTCGCCGATCAGTTTCGATTCGCTGTTCACCTACCAAGGTCGCGTCGGGCTGACGTTTGACGAGCCGATCATCATTCTGTGCACCGTGATCTGGTGCCTTTCGCGGGGCAGCGATGTCGTCAGCGGGGAACTGGGCCGTGGGACGATGGAAATGCTGCTGGCGCAACCGATCAGTCGGGCTCAATTGATGTGGTCCCACGCGGCCGTTGCGGTCGGCGGGCTGGCGCTGCTGTGCGGACTGGTGTGGTTCGGAATTTTTGTCGGGGTGTCGGTGACGACGGTGGACGAGACGGTTCCGCCGCCGAGCGTGGATGTGCCGTTGTTCGGATGGACCATTCCGCTGCAGATCAGCGAGCCGCAAGTCGAGTCGTTTCCGCTTTCGCAGCGCGTTGACTCGCGAGCCTATGCGGCACCGACGTTCAGCCTGTTCGCGTTCGGTTTTTTCCTGCTGGGACTGTCCAGTTTCTTTAGCAGCATCGACCGTTACCGGTGGCGAACGATCGGAATGGTGATGGCGATCTATGTCGTGCAATTGGTGATGTTCGGCCTGGGCAAGGCGGCCGAGTCGTTGAACTGGTTGCAGGGGATGTCGTTTTTCAATTGCTACCGCCCACAGAAACTGGCGGCGTTGGTCGCCGAAGACGGCCTGTCGGCGCCGTGGGATTGGTCCACGCCGATGCCTGACGGGATGTTGCCGCCGTTGTTCTATCCAATGATCCTGATCGTGCTCGGTGGCGTCTGCTATCTGCTCGCGGCGAGACAATTTGTTAAACGAGATTTGCCGGCTCCGTTGTAGGGAGCGGTTAGCTGTTAGCTTTTAGCGATTAGCTGCGGCTCGAAGTATTGCGTAGCCGCTGTCGCCGGGCGGCGGGCTTGGTGGGGCGGGGGTGGCAGAATGATGGGGGCAAGACGATGGGGGCAAAACGATGGGGGCAGAACGATGGGGGCAGAAGAGATTTGGCATCGCGATCGGCGCGGTCGGATGATTTTTCTGCTCCGTCTGTTTCTGCCACTTCTGATCATTCTGTCATTGCGACATCTATGTTGCGTCGGTCGCTTTGCGTTTATCTGGAACCCCGGACGGATCGTCCGAGTTAAACTGATGCGATGGGAGATCCACATGCATCGTCGGGGCCGGGGGCCGGTTTGTCACTGATCGCTGCGGTCGCCGCAGTGTTGCTGCTGGGGCTTGCGTTCGGCGGTTCGTTGTGGGTGCTTGCCGCGATCGTCGCAGCCGCGGTGATCTTGATCAATCGATTCTTGGCGCTGACCTGGACCCGGTGCTCGATCGCCACCCGCGAAGGCGGTGACACAGAACTGAAGATCGGAGAATCACTGAACGTCAAGGTTTCGGTCACCAACACCAGCAAGATCCCGGTGTTTTGGTTGCTGGTCGAAGATTTGATTCCTCGCTGGGCGACGATTCACACGCCACCGACGCTGGACGTTCACGGCGACCGAATCGGGGTCCTGTTGATGTGGCCCGGACAAACACGCCATCTGGACTACACGATTCAATGCAATCGCCGCGGCTATTTTCAGATCGGCCCCACGGTGCTGGAAACCGGTGATCTGATGGGGCTGTACCGCCGTTACCGGCTCGGAACCCACCCCCAGTATTTGACGGTGCTGCCCAAGACGGTGGAACTGGACGATTATGAAATCGCGTCACGTCGTCCGATGGGCGAAATCCGCATGCGCGACAATGTGATGGAAGACCCCACTCGATTGCGCGGCATTCGTCGTTGGGAACCCGGTGACCCGATGCGACGCGTCCATTGGTCGGCGACGGCACGCACCGGCGTCTTGCACAGCAAAGTCTACGAGCCGACGTCGATCGCGGGAGCGACGTTGGTGCTGGACATGCACACCGAGACCAACCCGACCCAGCACGAGCCGATTCGAACCGACTTGGCGATCACCGCCGCATTTTCGATCGCCAGTTCACTGCACGATCAATCGCAACCGTTTGGGTTCATCACCAACGGACGCGACGCCGCGGACCGAATCCGCACCGACGGTTGGATCGGCGACCACCGTGTCCGTGACCAAGCCAAACGATCGGCAACGATGCTCGACAAAAATGATCGATTGCGGCCCGTCGTGTTGGACGCATCGCGGGGTGCGGTGCACTTGCAACAGTTGCGAACGACGCTGGCGCGACTGGAGCGCAGCGATGGAATGACGCTTGCCGAACTGCTCAATGAGACGGAGTCACAAATCAGCAACGAGACGACGCTGATTGCGATCTTGCAACAGGCGACTCCGGACGCGTTGTCGACCCTGATCGGATTTGCCCGCCGCGGCAAAGCGGTCGCGGCGATCATCAACACGCTGGACATCAACGACTACAGCGCGCTCGCCGGCCCCTTGATCGCCGCCAATATCCCAGCCTTTCATTTGGTCGACGAACAATCGATCCGCCGTCTGTGTCGTGAAGTGAATCTGCGGACGGCGTGAGTGGGGGCAGCGAACGGTAAGCGTTTTGCGTTACCCCGATAGGGGTTAAAGCCAGTAGCCGGAGGTGAGCGAAGCGACACCTCCGGACATTCAGCCACCCGCGTGGCGCGACCCCGGAGGGTGTCGAAGCGAAACGCGCCCTCGCCCTCGGACCCGGTCTGACGCCCCGCGTGGACGGGCATCCCGGTCAATTCTTTTCGATCGGCCGACTGCGGCACCGCCGCAGAACTGATTCGCAGCGCCGGCCCGCTCTGGCGTTTGCTTGCTGCGCAAACGCCGTCTCTCCCCGAGGGAGAGAATCTAGATTGGTTGCCAATTCCCGCAGAAAAAGAATCGACGTCCTCCGGGATGAAAAGAGATGGGTCAACCTCTTTTACCGGTACCACTACAACTACTTCTCGAACCACTTCTTGATGGTGTGGATCGTGGTGGCTCGTCCGGCGCGGGCGATGGAGGTGGTGAGCGGGATTTCTTTCGGGCAAACGGCGACGCAGTTCTGTGCATTGCCGCAGGCTTGGATTCCGCCGGGGGCGGTCAGTGCATCCAACCGCTCGCCCGCAATCGACTTGCCGGTCGGGTGATTGTTGAACAGCATCGCTTGAGAGATCGCGTGGGGACCGACGAACGCTTTGTCCCAGGCTTTTTCTTCGCGCTTTCTAAACTCTTCGTCCGTCTCGTCCTTTTTCCGCTCCAGTTCGATCTTGTTGTACTGGGGGCAGGCATCGACACAGCAACCGCAGCTCATGCATTGGCTGAGCGGGTAGTTTTGTTCTTGGGCGGCACGAAGCTGTCGCTCGCCGGGGCCCATGTTGTAGTAGCTGTCGACGGGAACCCATGCCTTGACCCTTTCGAGCGCCTTGAACAATCGCCGGCGGTCGACCATCAAGTCGCGCAGCACGGGGAACTTGCTCATCGGTTCCAGGACGATTTCGTCGGCGTTGTCTTTGAGCAGTTGATCGACCAGCGCGCTACAGCTCTGCCGGACGCGTCCGTTGATTTGCATGGTGCAAGCACCGCAGACCTCTTCCAGACAGCCACAATCCCAGACGACCGGTGTGACTTTCTTGCCGTCTGACGTCTTGCTGAGCGCGGCGATTCGCTGAAGAACCGAGATCACATTCAATTCCGGCTCGTAGTCGATCTTGAACAATTGCCAATACGGCTCTTGGCCAGGACCATCTTGTCGCTTGACGCGGACGTTGATGAACTGGGGGCGATTCGCGGCGGGATCCAGGGCAATCATGCGTTGACCTATGAAATTGTCGAAAGTTGAATGTTCGTTGGATGATGTGTTTTGATCTCGGTCGTCGGACCGGGAACTCGCTTGGGACAAACGAGCAGCGATGTCTCAGGAGGAAGCCAATTGGGGTTGCTGCTTTTTCGCCTCGGCCCGTTCTTTCCACACCTGTTCGATGATATCGGCACCGACAAGCCCATACAGTCGTGGGCGTGGCGGTTGCAACGACGTGTCGACGTCTTCGTAGCTGAACTGTGGTTGCATTGAAGCGTTGTCGTAATCGGCGATGGTGCTTTTCAAGTATTTGTCGTTGTTCTTTTCGAACGCGTCGCACCACTCTTCGGCCTGCTTCCGCCGCTCGGCCGGGTCTTCCGCGGTCAGCGAAGGCTTTTGGAAGTCCGGTTTAAAGTGGGCACCGCGGCATTCGTCGCGCCGCAACGCGCCGCCAAGAATTGATTTGGCGATCGGGAACATGTCTTGCAGTGATTTGGCAAAGATCACGTTCTGGTTGGACCAGCTGCCGGTGTCGGACAAGTTGACTTTCATCGCGCGGTCGTGCAATTCGTTCACTTTTTCGATTGCATCGGTCAATTGGTCGTTGCGTCGCACCACGGTCGCGGCCCGCGTCATGATGTCGCCCAGTTCCTGGTGAATCAGGTACGGGTTCTCATCACTGCCGGGGTTGCCGGTCAACAGCGAGTCGTGACGTTCTTGTTGTTTGCTGACGGCACCGGACAGCGTGGCGGCGTCGATGTCGGCATGCCCGCCGGATTGATTGTCGATGTAATTGACGATCGATGGTCCGGTAAACAAACCGGTAAAGATGCAAGACAATAACGAGTTGGCGCCCAATCGGTTTGCACCGTGGTAGTGGTAATCACATTCACCGATGGCATAGAGCCCTTCGATATTGGTCATGTGATTGGCCGGTGCGCCGGCTTCCAGTCCGCCGTCGGCACTCTTGACATAATCGGCCCACAATCCGCCCATGCTGTAGTGGACCGCGGGGAAGATCCGCATCGGTTCGATCCGCGGGTCGACGCCCTGGAATTTCTCGTAGATTTCGAGGATCCCACCGAGCTTTCGATCCAATTCCGCTTTGGGAATGTGGGTCAAATCCAAGTAAACGCACATCCGTTCGGTGTCGACGCTGAGTCCGTCGTTGACGCAGATGTCAAAAATCTCGCGAGTCGCGATGTCGCGAGGCACCAGGTTACCGTATTCGGGATACCGTTCTTCGAGGAAGTAGTAGCGGTCGCTGGCGGGGATATCGCGTGGGGCGCGTGAGTCATGCGGCTTGCGGGGCACCCAGACGCGTCCGCCTTCGCCGCGGGCCGATTCGCTCATCAAACGCAGCTTGTCGCTACCGGGAATCGCCGTCGGGTGAACTTGGATAAACTCGCCGTTGGCGTATTTTGCGCCGGCTTGGAAACAGCGACTGGCGGCACTGCCGGTGCAGAACACACTCATCGTGCTGCGACCGTACACCAGACCACAACCGCCGGTGGCGACGACGGCGGCATCGGCGGGAAACGCTCGAATTTCCATCGACACCATGTCTTGTGCGACGACGCCGCGGCAACGTCCGGTCTCGTCTTGGATCGGCCCCAAGAAGTCCCAGAATTCAAATTTGCGGATCAGGCCTTCCGATTCGCGGCGACGGACTTGTTCGTCCAAGGCGTAGAGCAGCTGTTGCCCCGTCGTCGCTCCGGCAAAGGCCGTTCGTTTGTAGAGCGTGCCGCCGAAACGACGTCGGTCCAAGAAACCTTCACCGGTGCGGTTGAACGGAACTCCCAAGCGGTCCATCAGCTCGATGACCTTGGGCGCCCAGTAAGCCATCTCTTTGACGGGCGGTTGGTGATTGAGAAAGTCACCGCCGTAGACCGTGTCGTCGAAGTGTTTCCATTCGTTGTCACCCAGCTGCCGAGTCTGGTCGTTGCAGCTGTTGATACCGCCTTGGGCACAAACGCTGTGAGACCGTTTGACGGGGGTCAGGCTGAGCAGGTCGACACTGACGCCCAGTTCCGCCAATTTCATTGCCGAGGCGAGACCAGCAAGACCACCGCCGACGACGACCACACGTTGATTTGACATAGTGACTGAGGATGAAAGAGTTGAGTGTGTTGATTCGAATGGAAGTGCGTAATCGGGCTGGAGTTGATCAGCGTCAGGACGCCGGCTCCGTCGTGCCTGTGGATGCTTGTTCGCCGTCAGATGCGTCCGCGGACTCCTCAGCCGCCGCCGCTCGACCGCGCAAGTCACGCTTGTGCTCGTTTTCGGGAACGGTACCGGCCACGACACCTGCCTCGTACATGCGGTCTTCGATCGCACGCATCTTTGCGACGTCTTCTTTGCCCGGGAAAACAGCTCCGGCCCAGGCTGCCAACGAGATAACCGTCAAAACCACGCCCAGCGCCACACAAACCTTGGTCGCCCGCGCCTGGGCTTGGGGTGAAATCCAGAGCCCCCAGGTGATCCCGGCGGTCCAAATTCCGTTGATGAAGTGGTAAACGAGTGCCAGTACGCCGACCAGGTAGATCACCGGCCAGATGATGCCGTAACCGAGATTCATCGCATTGACTAACGAGCTGCCCGCGTTGTAGGGGCTGAATTGTCCAAATCCGAATTTGTAGATCGCGTCCATCCAGCTTTCGGCGTGAATTCCGCCGTGCAGATGCATCACATGCAGAAACAGGTACACCAATCCGATGAATCCGGTCCAACGTTGCCAGGTGTAGCGTTTGTTGCTGGTGAACTGGTACTGGCTACTGTTGCTGCGGCCTGTCTTGGCGATCCAGATCCCGAGACCGGCGTGGAACAACAACGGAAGGAAAATCCCGCCCCATTCGATCAGCGGCAGCAGTGGTCCGGGGCTGTGGATCAAGAAGACGGCACGCTGAAAAATCTCGACACTCCCCAGCAGGCTTGCGTTCGTCGTCAGGTGAACGCACATGTACAGACCCAGCGGCACGATTCCTGTCAACGAGTGAAGTCGACGGATCGCAAATTCATGCTTGGTGAAAAACGACGGCTCGCTGTTTGAATCGGAGTTGGAGTCGGACACGTGACTTCTTGACCGGTGCGTTGGGAGGAAATCGAAGGCGACGCATGGTGCAGGCGCCACGGTAAGATACCGCAGACTGCCATCGGCCGCGCGGCCCTGCGAATTTTGTTAAGGTTCTTCACGGCATACTGTAGGCTGCATCGGCCCACACGCCTAGATCGACGGATTGACGCAGACAGACCCTAGAAATTTGCGTTCGACGCGCACAATCCGCACACCCGGAATCCGCACACCAAGAAGTTGTTGATGAACATCTGGTTGATCGTCGCCCTAGCTGTCGTCGTGGTCTTGGTCAGCATTCTCGTGTTTCGGCTGCACGCTTTTTTGACGTTATTATTGGCCGGATTGCTGGTTGCGGGTTTGACCACCCCGGAATCGCTCCAGCAGTACGCCGACGCGGAGGTGGCCGCGAAGCAATGGACGCCGGAAGCGGCCGTGTCATTTACGCACAGCAGTGCGGCCGCACGTGTGACGTCGGCGTTCGGTTCGACGGCCGGAAAGATTGGAATATTAATTGCGTTGGCCAGCGTGATCGGCGGATGCTTGTCGGAATCCGCGCGGCCCGAACGATCGTCGCGCGGATGTTGATGTGGGTCGGGCCGAAACGTTCCCCCGAGGCGCTGGCGGTGAGTTCGTTCATCATCGGGATCCCAGTCTTCTTTGACACGGTGTTCTATTTGATGATTCCCTTGGCGCGATCGCTGCGCCGCGTCGTCGGTCGCGATTACGTGCTGTTTATCTTGGCGATCCTGGCCGGCGGTTCGATCGCGCACTCGCTGGTCCCTCCCACTCCAGGGCCGCTGCAGGTCGCCGAGATCTTGAACGTCGACGTCGGTGTGATGCTGGGAGTCGGGCTGGTCGTGGGCAGCATGAGTAGCGTGCTGTCCCTGGCGTCGGCGCGACTGATCAATCGCTTCGTCGATGTTCCACTTCGCGAGATCGCTGGGGAGTCGGTGCCGGAAGAAGAGTCAGATGACTCACACTCAGGTGCAGGCGAAACCGATGCGATCGAGCCGGGAAGCTCGCCCGACCCACACGACCGCGGCCGTTCACCGGGCTTCCTCGAGTCGCTGCTGCCGATCGTGATCCCCGTCATCCTGATCACGATCGGCAGCGTGTTGGCGTACCTGATGAAGTCGGGCGCGGTGGAGCCGAGCGGGCTGACGGACGTGTTGAAGCTGGTCGGAGACAAGAACATCGCGATCGCGATCGGGCTGGCGTTTGGCATGACGTTGATTCGGTACATCGATGCGGACCAACGCAAATCGCTGGTCAGCCGCTCGCTGGCTTCGGCGGGGAACATCATTTTGATCACCGCCGCCGGCGGCGCGTTCGGAGCGATGTTGCGCCAGGCGGGGATCGCAACGGCGGTGGGATCGCTGGTCGACGCCAACGCCGGACTGATGTTGTTGCCGCTGGCCTTTTGCGTGACCACGGCGATCCGAACGCTGCAAGGATCCGCCACCGTTGCCATGATCACCTCGGCGGGCGTTCTGCAAGGATTTGCGTTTTCGGAGGATCTGCCCTTCCACCCGGTCTATCTGGCGATGGCGATCGGGGCGGGCAGCAAGCCGGTGTCCTGGATGACCGACAGCGCGTTTTGGGTGATCACCCGGATGAGCGGGATGACGGAAGCCGAAGGGCTGAAAGTGATCTCGCCGATGAGCATCGCGACAGGTCTGTCCGCGCTGATCGTTTGCCTGTTGATGGCGTGGCTGTTCCCGGGGGTGGGGTGAGCCGGTGGCTCGCGGTCGACACGCCGCACGCACCCACTCGTCGAAAATACCAATCGCCGCTAACCTATGGGAGTTTTTGAACTCAACCCAACCCTTTCCGCACTTTTGGGCAACTCGCCTCCATATCCCCATGACCCGAATCGCAAAACTTGCGCTCGAAGACGGCACGGTTTACACCGGAGAAGGCTTCGGGGCCGACGGCGAAATCAACGGCGAAGTCGTTTTCAATACCTCCATGACGGGCTATCAGGAAATCCTGACCGACCCCAGTTATCACGGCCAAATCGTGACGATGACGTATCCCGAGATCGGGAATTATGGCGTCAATTCGATCGACATCGAGCACGAGAAGCCGTCGTTGTCGGGGTTCATCGTCCGCGAAGAGAGCCGGATCTACAGTAACTATCGTGCCGAAGGAGGCCTGTCGGCGTACTTGCAACAGCACGGCATCGTCGGCTTGGCCGGAATCGACACCCGCGCCTTGGTGCGGCGGATCCGCGAGCAGGGTGCCATGCGAGGCATTTTATCCAGCACCGATCTGGACGACGCGTCGCTGGTCGAAAAAGCGAAGAACAGCCCCGGGTTGGTCGGCCGCGACTTGGTCCGCGAAGTGATGCCCACGCAATCACGGCAGTGGGACCACCGGCTCGATGATTGGACCGAAACCGAAATCGCTCGACGGGGAACCCCCGCCGGCGCGGGGAACACCAAGGTCGTCTGTATGGACTTTGGGATGAAGTGGAACATTCCGCGTCACTTCATCTCACGCGGAAACCTGGTCACGGTCGTTCCAGGCGACACCAGCGCCGATGAGATCTTGAAGCTCCAACCGGATGGCGTTTTCTTGTCCAACGGACCCGGTGACCCCGAGCCGCTGGACTATGCCCGGAAAACGATTGCCGCACTGATCGGAAAAACGCCGATCTTCGGGATCTGCCTGGGGCACCAACTGTTGTCGCTGGCATGTGGCGCGAAGACCTTCAAATTGAAGTTCGGTCACCGGGGGGCGAACCAACCGGTGCTGGATCTGCAAACCGGCAAAGTCGAAATCACGACGCAGAATCACGGCTTTGCCGTCGAAGAAGAGTCGCTGCCGGACTGCCTGGAGATCACCCACCGCAACTTGAACGACGACACGATCGCCGGCGTTCGGCATCGCGAATCGAAAGCATTTGGTGTCCAACATCACCCCGAAGCGTCATCGGGGCCGCATGACAGCCACTACCTGTTCGATCGATTCCAAAGTGTGATCGCCAAGTAGTTTTGACGTGGCGTAAGCTTCCAGCTTGCGTCTCAGGCCCCACGCAAGCTGGAAGCTTACGCCACTTTGGTGCTTCTAGCGGACGGGCTCTTGCTTGAGAAACTCGTTCACCGAGCGATTGACTTCGTCGTCCTCGGATTTGGGAAAGGGAGAAAACAGGTTGCTGAAAAAGCCGCCCTGTTGCTTTGCCGCCGGTGCCGGTGCCGGTGCCGTTTGGCTGTTTTGACGGAACCCGGCGGGGACCAATCGCATCGGATTAAGCGTGTCCTTGGTGCGCTGCCAGCTCTTTTTTGCGGTCATGGAGACCTCGTCCACCAAGCTATCTTTCTTGGTGATCACACGCTCCTTTTCGTCTTTAGACGGCAGAAACGTGGACATGGTCGGCATTTTCAGCTTGGGCATCTGCCAATTCATCGGATTCAGTCCACTCATCATCCGGGTCAACGGGTTACCGGGCAATGGTGGGTCCGTGGCAGAGTCCTGGGCGGACGCGTCGGTCAGCGAAGCGAGCATCATCGCTGCAACGAATGCGCAGGGCAGGGCAAGTGATCGAGTCTTCATCGCAGTGAATCGTCTCCCGTGGGCGAAGCATGGCGAGTTAAATGTGTGGTTCGGCCTTTCGGCACGTGGCCCGCGTATCGCAAGATTTAGCTGTACAGGGCAAGAGCAGTTTTTGAGTCGCAGCCCCAATCTTCAAAGTGCACGCCTTTGATCGCGAAAGTCACCCGCGGTTTGCCGACGATTGCCTGAGGAGCGAAAATCCTCGAACCGGACTTGTGAACACTTTCGGCTCGGCGATAGCATCGCAGCGGTCCGGCTTGCCGTTTCTACACCGGCACCCTGGCGTCTGATCCAGACGATTGTTTTTTCGCCCTGATTTTGCTTGGATGTTTCGTTCCGATTCGAGGATGGCCTGCCGCTCATGATGATTATCGCACGAAGGTACGGCCAACTCGGAAACCGGTTGTTTCTTTACGCGCACTTGATTGCGGCGGCTCGGCAGTATGGCGTCGAACTGCGCAATCCCTGCTTTGCCGAGTATGCGGCGTTGTTCCCCAGCACACGCGACGATCTCTGGTGTCGCTACGCAACACACCTGAATGGACAATCCAACGACACCGGGTCCGACCGGGCTCCATCGCAAACGGTTCGCCTCGGGTTGATGCACGGCATTCAGGCGGTGGCCAAAACGATGAACGCGGTCGGGATGCGTGACTATCCGGCCAAGGTGATTCGATTGCGATCGGGCCAGGAGTGTGACTTGGAAGGCGAATTGTTTCGCAGCGCCGTTGAATCCGGACGCACGCTGTTGTTGCAGGGCTGGCTGTTTCGTAGCCCACGGCTGCTGCAGAACCATTGGTCACACATTCGTGATTTTTTTGCCGTTTCCGCGGACGATCAAAACGCGATCGGATCGACGATGCAACAGGCGCGTCGTGCGAGTGACGTTGTCGTCGGCGTCCACATTCGCCGCGGCGATTATGCCGAATTCCAAGGCGGGCGATATTATTTCGACGACCGTTTGTATGCGAACTGGATGCGCAGCGTGTGCGACCAGTTGCCCGGCCGCACGGTGCAGTTTTTGGTCTGCAGCCACGAACGACTGAACCCCCAGCACTTTGTGGGACTGAACATCACCCCCGGCCCCGGAACCGCATTGCGGGACATGTACGCGTTGGCAGATACCGACTGGATGATGGGGCCGCCGAGCACGTTTACCGCGTGGGCGGCGTTTGTCGGGCGCAAACCGCGCGTCGAGCTGCAGTCGTGTGAGCAGACGGTTGTCGTTCCCAATCCATTTGCCGAGTCGGCGGCCGCTTAGTGAACCCTACTTACCAAGGTTTGGGATGACACCCGATTCTCCGCAGTGGCCGCACGACTTGCCCCGCGTTTTGTTGATCGGAGCGGGTGTGGTCGGACGAGCGATCGCCGATGCCCATGCGGTACGCAACGTTACGTTCTGTCTGGCAGACGAAAGTGCTGAGGCGATCCGGGCCGCAGCGATTGCTTTTGACAAAGCGGGATTTGCGACGCGTGAGTGTTCGCTGTTCGGCGGATCGCTGCACGCCATCACGGTCGGCGACGCGAATTCGAGTGATGCGACGAATGCGCCAATCGTGATTGAGTCGATTGTCGAACGCAGTGATGCGAAACAAGACTTGTTTGAAATGCTGCAAAACGACCTGGGGGAATTGGCGGTGCTGTGCAGCAACACGTCCACCCTGTTGATCGACGAGATCGCCGGCCAGCGGTTGCGTTCGGCCGGCCGGGTCTGTGGGATGCACTTTTTTATGCCCGTCCATACCCGGGCGGCCGTCGAAGTCGTGGCGGGAAAACGCAGCGATGACGATGCGATCCAAGCGGTCATCGATCACGCGGCGCGGCTGGGCAAGCGCGCGATACGGTGTCAGGATGGGCCAGGGTTCATCGTCAACCGGATGCTTTCGCCCTATCTGAACCAAGCGTTGTTGCTGCTGTGCCGTGGTGCGACCGAGCGACAAATCGAGCGGGCGGCGTTGGCCTACGGCATGCCGATGTCCCCGCTGGAGTTGATCGACTGGATCGGGGCGCCCACGATGTACCATGCCGGCAAAGCGTTCACCAGCGCGTTCCCCCAGCGGATCGATCCGTCGCCCATGGTGCCGGCTTTGCTCAAACGCAAACGACTCGGACGCGGATCCGGTGGCGGATTGTTCGACTACGACCGCGGCAGGCGCAGTGAGCAGTTGTCGGCCCCGGCACAAGAGCTGATTGAAACCTATCGCACCGACCGCCGCGAGTTCAGCGACGGAGAGGTGTTGCTGTTGTTGACGATTCCGATGTGGATTGAAGCGAACTGTTTGCTGAAAGAAGGCATCGCTGATTCAATGGCCACCGTGGATTTGGCGATGGCAGGCGGGCTGGGATTCACCAGCGATGCAAACTGGTCCGAATTTTTTGCCGAACTCGGCGCCGAGCGAATCGACAGCGCCATCAGTCATTGGCAAGCCGAGTTTAAATCCATGCGAAAGCCGAGCTTCACAAGATGAACAACAATCCAGTGACATCACTCTGCCTTCTCCCACGCGGTAAACGCAACCGGCGGTTGGTCAAAAGATTTGGTGGTCAAAAAACCAAACAGTCGAAGAGGCGAGTTCTCGCAATCGCGGCACACCCCATTTTTTGACCATTCCATTTTTTGACCACACGTAAACTTCCCTTCCCCGAATGGAACAGGCATCAGTAACAGGGGATTCAGCAGCCGTTGGTGTTTAGCCTTTAGGCGATTCTCGGTCGCTGCGATGCAGCGAAAGTGAGCGGCTAAAGCCGGTACACCAACACATGTGTACGTGTCGGCCGCCCCTTCCACTTGATTCCTATTGATTGATGATCGATTCGGTTTTCGTTTATGGCACACTCAAACGCGGTCAATGCCGCGAGAACTGCTGGCCCGTGGCGCCGCAAAACGTGGTCGCCGGCTGGGTTGGCGGATCACTGTACGGACGGGCGGACTATCCGGCGCTGATGCCGGGCGACCATCGCGTGGTCGGCGAACTGTGGAGGTTTGCCCCCTTGTCGATGCCGCTGGTGCTGTCCGTGCTGGACGACATCGAAGGGACCGATGGCAATTCGCCGGGCGACCTGTACCACCGCCACCTGGTCGATGTGTTCGGCGAAGACAACGGGCTGATCGGGACCGCGTATACGTATTTCTATCACCGCGCCCCGCTGGCGGACGGGTTTTCCGAGGTGCCGGTCGTGGGCGGCATGCAACGCTGGCCGACGGATTGACGGTGGAATGCGCCGGGAACGCCCCCGCATCAATGCGACCGCGGTCGACGGCGCGCTTCGATCAGCAGCTGTGGATACCAATTCGCGACCGATCAGTTACAATTGGTGGCTCAAAGTTTCCCGCCATTTTTTCCGACCTACCGTATCGGCCCGAGGCACGCGCGAATGCACCATCCTGCTGAAAAACCAAGTACCGACCGACGATCCTTTCTGAAAAACGGCGCCACAGTCGGTGCCGCGGCGAGCGTCGCCATGACGTTACCCGGACGCGCCAAGGCTGCCGCCGGTGCGAACGAACGCCTACGCATCGGGTTCATCGGCCCCGGCGGACGCGGTTTCGGCGCCCACGTGAAAACACTCTGCGATCTGCACAAGGAAGGCCGCAAAATCGATCTGGTCGGCGTCGCCGAGGTCTACGAGACACAGCGCGACATGGTCGCCGATTACATCAAAGACAAAACGGGCACCGATCCGGGGCGATACGTCGATTACAACGACATGATCGCCAAGGAAAACCTGGACGCCGTTTGCATCGGGACGCCCGACCACTGGCACCACAAACAGATCATCGATTCGCTCGCCGCGGGACTGAACGTCTACTGCGAAAAACCGATGACCAAGACGGTCGAAGAAGCGTTCAACGTCGAAAACAAGTGGCGTGCCTCGGGCAAGGTCATGCAGGTCGGCGTGCAATCGACCAGTCTGCCGGTTTGGAACGAGATCCGGGCGTTGCTTCAAGACGGAAAACTCGGCAAGGTGCTCGGATTCCAAACCGAATATTTCCGCAACAGCAACGTCGGGCAATGGCGTTACTACAAGCTGGTTGCCGACATGAACCCGAAGAAGATCGATTGGCAGCGGTGGCTGGGCACGAACGAAGACCTCGCCCCGGAGATGCCGTTTGACCGTGCGGTTTACAAGCAGTGGCGACGATTCTGGCCCTTCGGAAGCGGCATGTTCACCGACTTGTTCGTTCACCGCACCACGTCGATGTTGAAGGCGACGGGACTTCGGATTCCCGGACGCGTGGTCGGTGCCGGCGGAATCTTCATGGAGTACGACGGGCGCGATGTGCCCGACGTTGCCACCGTCGCCGCGGACTTCAACGAAGGCGTGCAAGGTTTGATCACCGCGACGATGTGCAACCAAGAATCACGCGTCAATCAACTGATCCGTGGTCACTACGGCACCTTCGAACTCGGCAACGGCGAAGGTTTCGACGGGTTCGATTTCGTCCCCGAGCGACGCCAGGTTACTTCGCAAGGCGATTCCGCGAAGCGGACGTTTGAAAACGAGCGAATCTCGACTGAGCCGGTCAAGAACACGACCAAGGCCCACTTCGCGAACTTCCTGGATGCCTGTGAAGCCGGCGAGCCGGAATTGTGCAACAACCCGCCAGACTTGGGTGCCGCGGCGATGGCCGTGGTGAACCTGGGAGCGCAAAGTTATCGCAACGGCGAGGTGTACTTCGTCGATTCCGACAACCGCGACATCAGCACCAAAGACCCGGGCTGGGCGGCGAAATGGGAAGCCAAATCGAAGGCTCGCGAGTTGCCCAATCACATCGCGGGTTGGAAGGCCGGCGATTTCGGCAGCAAGCTTGACGAGCCGGAATACATGAATCTGGCCGGCCCCTGGACCGACGGCAAAGACCCCGCCGGTTCCTGATCGGGGCGGCAGCGGCGCGAACCCGAGCATGTGGTTCGCGGGTCAAGTTACGCAGCGTGTGACGTGCCCCCCGCGCCCCACTCGCAGGCAGCTTGTTCCCCGACTCCGCCTTTTGAGTCCGCCGGCTGCGCCGGCGGGGGGTGGCAAGCAGGATGCTTACCCCACTTCGAACGTGTTCCCACGCTACGCCTGGGAACGCGTCCTAGTGGCCGCGATGGCTGGACAAAACCGTCTTCTCGGGGACAAAATGCGTCTTGCCGTTTTACGCCCCTTCCCTCTTTCTGCACTGCGATCGCGATGGCCTCTCTGACAACGCCCACCTTTTCCACCAGTCGCCATCAAATCGCGGGACTTTCCGTCGCGGAACTGGCAAAACAGTATGGAACGCCGCTCTACGTTTATGACCTGAACGTGATCGAGCAGCGGATTGCGGACTTGAGTCAATTCGATGTGATCCGTTATGCCCAAAAGGCGTGTGGGAACATCGCCATTCTGGATCGCATGCGGCGGCGTGACGTGGTGGTCGACGCGGTCAGTTGCGGTGAAATTCAGCGTGCGTTGGCGGCGGGGTATTTGCCCCAAGACCATCAAATCGTTTACACCGCCGATATTTTTGACGCCGCCGCTTTGGATTTGGTCGTCGAGCACAAGTTGCACGTCAATTGCGGATCGCCCGATATGATTTCGCAACTGGGCGAGCGTCTTCCGGGTGCCGATGTGACGCTGCGGATCAATCCCGGATTCGGCCACGGACACAGCCAAAAAACGAACACCGGCGGCGAGCAAAGCAAGCACGGAATCTGGCATACCCAGATCGACGATTGCCTGCGTCGGGCCGACCAACATGGCGTCACTGTGACCGGGCTTCACATGCACATCGGGTCGGGGACCGACCTGGAACACCTCAGCGAGGTCTGTGAAGCGATGGAACGAGTGGCGATGGAGGTCGGCAGGACGATCACGACGATCAGCGCCGGCGGCGGTTTGCCCGTGCCGTACAGCGAGTCGGAATCGTATGTCGATTTGGACAAGTACTTTCAACTATGGGACGCCACCCGCAACCGACTGAGCGAATCATTCGGTCATCCGGTGACGTTGGAGATCGAACCGGGACGTTACCTTTCAGCCGAATCGGGATTCTTGATCGCCGAAGTCCGCAGCGTGAAGAAGGTCGGCGATAATCTTTTCGTGTTGCTCGATGCCGGGTTCAACGATCTGGCACGGCCGGTCATGTACGGTGCCCACCATCCGATTTCGGTTTGCTCCAGCGACGGCGCCGCGGTCGACGATCGCGACAACGTCCAAGCCGTCATCGGCGGCCCGCTTTGTGAGTCGGGCGATATTTTCACCCAGCGCGAAGGCGGATATGTCGACAGTCGCGAACTGCCGATGTGTCGTGTCGGTGACTTCGTCATCCTGGAAAATGCGGGTGCCTACGGGTTTGTCATGGCCAGCAATTACAACAGCAAGACCCGCGCGGCCGAGGTGTTGATCGAACAGGGACAAGCCAAATTGATTCGCAAACGAGAGACGTTTGAGGATCTGATCCGCTGCGAGATGATTCCGGAGTGAGAGCAGCAATGCGATTCGGATTGCGGGCACTACTGGTCGTCACCACCATGACCGCACTCTGGATCGCGTTGATTCAACTGGTGCGTCCGCTGGCGTTTTTGTTGTTCGCCCTCGCCGCGTTTCAGGCCCTGGCGCTGCCCGTGGTGTTCGTGTTGATCGGATTGACATCGCGGCAAAAGGGCACGGTGTTGGACGTCCAATCCAATGCGACGTTCATGGCGCTGTTGACCGCCTGGAAGTTCAGCGTGCTGCTTTGCGGCGCGTTCTATTTCGCCGCGTTGTTGCAACAGTTGGCGGGGTGAGCAACACGCGCCACTGGCTGACGCCACGTGCCGAGATGTCAGCGGGAAGCGTCAGCGAGCGGCGCGCGACATCCGAAAGACGCCCAGGTCCTTCTTGCCTCGAAATGTCGCGTTGAACTGATGCGGCGTCACTGTGGCTGTCATTCGGTATTCGCCCAATAGCGGTAATCGTGTTGACGAGTGATAGCGATTGGAGGTGCCTGGGATGCGTTGCAGTTTTGCCGGATAGACAAACGGAATGACTTTGGCAAACCGCCCGGCAAACAGGGCTCGGTAGGTGTTGGCATCGACGGGGCGGATTCTGGCGCGAAGCGGACCTTGATGCCCCGTCGACGAAGACGACCAGCTGCCGACCCAACGACCCGTCGGACTAGCCGCCGGGAGCTTCGTCGCGGTCAGGGAAAACACAACCAACAACAGGATGAGTATTCGCGCGGGCATGCGTGGACCTTCAAGGCAGTAGTGGCAAGACGATGGGGGTAAGACGATGGGAAACGAAGCCATGCGTCGCGGCCTAGAAATCCGATCGGCCAACATGACCACCATCCTAATTCGACAGCATGACGAGGGGTAGCCACGCCGCGGACACGATCGCTCAAATGCGGACGGCGTGACAGAGATCCGATTCGCTCTGGATCTTGTCGTAGCGGAACTCGTGTTCGATTCCAGCTGCGGAAGTCCCGATCGTGAACCAGAAACAGGTACCATCCTGATAGTCCGGATCAATCCAGATTCTGCCGCCGTGGGTTTCGACAATTTTTCGTGCAATCGTCAGACCGGCTCCGGAACCTCCGCCATAGGCATCGGCGGCGTGCAACCGGCGAAAAATCGTAAACACCTCCGGACGCATCCGCTCGGGGATACCGATTCCATTGTCGGCGATGAAGAAAGCAGTCACCGGTTCGTCATCCGGACCGATCCGCCTGGTCTGAAATCCGACCTCCACCGTTTTCGATTCGTTGTCGTTGTACTTGATGCCGTTGGAGATCAGGTTCTGGAACAACTCATTGAGCAGCACCGGCGCTCCGTTGGCCGATGGCAGCCGCATGCTTTGGATCGACACTTTGCCAGAGGCGAACAAGGCAAACAGGTTTTCTTTGACGTGATCGACCACCTCGTTCAGATCGACCGTCTGCAGGCGATCGACGACGCTGCCGACTCGGGCGTAGTGCAACATTTGATCGATCATGGTTTGGGCGCGATCGGTCAGCCGCCGAATCAGCTCCAGTTTTTCTTTGGCCGCATCGTCCAGCTGGTCGCCGTAATCTTCGACAAAAAACTCCGTCAAGGAACCGATCCCGCGAATCGGCTGCTTCAGATCATGTGACGCCGCGTACGCGAATTCTTGCAGCGCTTCGTTGGATCGTTCCAATTCCAAGCGATACATTTCCAGCTGGTTGGTACGGCCACGCAACTCGATCAGCGACGTCGTTTGGCGACCGAGTGCTTTGAGTGACAGGAGCTGCTCGGGGGACAGTTCGCGGGGGATCGAATCGATCACGCAAAGTGTTCCCAGGGCGATTCCGTCGGGCGTTACCAACGGCGATCCGGCGTAGAAGCGAATGTGCGGTGCTCCGGTGACCAGCGGATTGTCCAGGAATCTTGGATCTTGCGTCGCGTCACGGACGGCCAGCACCTCGCCTTGATTTAGGATCGCGTGGGCGCAGAATGCCGCGGAGCGATCGGTCTGGCTGACATCCACTCCGACCCGCGCCTTGAACCATTGGCGATCGGCATCGATCAAACTGACCAATGCAATCGGCGTTCGGCAAATTCGGGATGCGATGCCGACGATGTCGTCATACTCTTGCTCGGGCAACGAGTCGAGAATCTGGTAGTCGACCAGAGTTTGCAACCGAACTGATTCGTTTGCTGGAAGTGGCGCCGCAGGCATGGGAATTCCGGGTGTGTCACCGAAAGACGAACGGCGGTCGATGAGGCCGGAGTCGGTGACGAATTACAAATGGCATTGAACTGCCCAAGCCTAGCTTTCTCCGTTGCATTGAGATCCTGTTGGCGGGGTTTCGCCCCACGTCGACTACTGACGCCCGTGCCAACCGGACGGATCAGCCGGGTTGGAAGGGGGATAAGGAGGCAATGCGCCGTCCGGTTGGCGGTGCGTCAGCCCCCCCGTGCAGTCGGTTTTCGGGTAGGCGGTAGTGGACGAGGCGACGAGTCCTTGCCAATATGCCGACGACAGAGGACTCGTCGCCTCGTCCACTACCCGAAAATTGAGCTGCGGTAGACTACTAGTGCCCCAGGAAGCTCTCGTCGACCAGCGGTAGGTCTTCGAGGGTCTCGAGGCCGAACAGGGTGAGGAAACGCTCGGTGGGGTAGTAGTGCGGGACTTTCCGTCCGCCCTCGGCAGGTGCTTGGCGTTTCATTTCCAGCAGTCGGCGGCGGACGAGTTGGTTGAGCAGCGCGCCGCTGTCTTTTCCACGTTGATCTTGGACGGTCTGGGCGGTCACCCCCGGCTGATAGGCGACCAGCGACAACACTTCGACGGCGGCTTGGCTGAGACGAGCTTCGCGGACCTTGCCGAGAAACGAATGGCGGACCTTTTCGACCGCGGGTGCAATTGCCATCCGATAGCCACCGTCTTCGTCTTCGATGATCCGCAACGCCTGTTCGGCCGACTTGTAGGACTGGTTGAGCGTGTCGATCATCTCGGTCACCTCCTCTTCGGTGACCCCGCGCATCAGCGACGCCAGGCGAGCGGCGGTGAAGGACTGATTGTCCGGATGCCCGACGAACAGAGCGGCTTCGATGATGCCTTCGGGGTGGACGGTTTCGTCGTCGTCGGCCGAGTCTTCCGTCTGCGCATCCGGAGCCGGTTCGTCGTCACCCTCGCTGCTCGGCAAAGCTTCCGGCACCGCAAACGTCTCCGGATCATGCGCCGCGGCGGCGCGCGCGTAGGCCGCTCCGATATCATCGAGCGAAATCTCGCCGAATTCGGAATCGTCCTCCAAGAACGATTCGTCACTGGAATCGTCGGGGGAGCTTGATTCAGCCGAGCGGTGTTCGTCGTCGTTCATTGTGGGACGCTCCTAATTGCGGTCTCGAACCCAGGCGACGAATCGACCGATTTGTTCATGTGCGAGCAGAGATTCGACGGTGTTGTGATGGCGTCCAAGGTCTTTTTCCCGTGGCACAAATCGATGGATCGAGTTGTGGCAATCGTGACAAACGGAAATCGTCTCTTGCATACGCGCCCTTGAAAACCGTTTTTTAAACCATTTGTTGTGATGGCAGCGACGGGGAATCAGGTGGTGCTCGGTCGTCCCACGCCGGGTGACGCGACCACACAATTCACAGGGTTTGGGAGTGGCGCGGGACTTCGCCGCATTGGCATTTGACCGATTCATCTTCGCATCGCAGTTGCGGTTTGTCATTTTTACCGACTTTCCCAGATCAACGCGACATGTTAGCCCGGCGGATCGGCGGGGGACGCCGCGCGGCCCCTTGCGAACGCATGCGGGCTACAACCCACTGTATCGCTACGTTAAGCGTCGTTTCCTCGTGCCAGGGCTCATGGGCTCGCGTTAAACGGCTGATATTCGTTTGATATCAGCCGGTTCGCGCCAGCGCGAGCGGCACCTCATCGATGTTTGACTAAGCGGTATTGGGCTAAAACCGCCAAATCACTTGCGGGAGAGATCGGCGGAGGGAAAAGCATTTTTGGCGGTCTGGTCCGACTGGGCAATCCTCGACAGCAAAAGGCACGCAGCCCCCAGACGACTTTACCGCGATACCTTCGTGTCCGAGAGTCGCTATGATAGCGGGCGAGTTGATTTCTGATTCGCACTTTTTTCGAAGACGTCGCCGATGTCCAAAGCAGTTCGCCTTGATGTGATGATGTTTCTGCAATTTTTTGTCTGGGGGGCGTTCTTCGTCCCGATGACGAGTTACTTGCAGCAGATTTTTGCCGGTGAAGAGAACCTCAATACGATCATCGGTGACGTCTATTCGACTCAAACGTGGGCGGCGATCTTTGCCCCGATCATCGTCGGGTTTATCGCCGACCGGTTGTTCAACAAGGAGATCATCAACGGAGTGCTGCAGATTGCCGGCGCCGCGATGCTCTGGTGGTGCAGCACCATCGTCGACTCACCGACCCGATTTTACTGGGTGATGATGGCGTTTTTCTTGTGCTACATGCCGACCTTGGCGTTGGTCAATGCGATCACGTTCCAGAACGTGGATTCGATTGAAAATGATTTTCCCAAGATCAGGTTGTGGGGCACGATCGGCTGGATCGTTTCGGGGTTGGTGGTTTCACAGTCCATGTTCGGGCTATTCCCGATCCCGGTGCTTCCCGGAGTGGAAGACGCCGGCAGCACGAATTTGCCGTTGCGGCTTTCGGCGGTCGTCGGCCTGATTTACGGGATCTATTGTTTCACGCTCCCCAAGTCACCGCCGCAGGGGCGTGACAAGCCGGTCAGCATCGGCAAAGTCTTGGGATTGGATGCGGTTCGACTGTTTCGCAATCCCAGCTATCTGGTCTTTGCGGTCTGCTCGTTTCTGATTTGCATCCCGTTGGCGTTCTACTACGCCCGGACGTATGACTTCGTCGAAAAGATGGCGTTCGGCAGCGACAGCGCGGGGGTGATGGCACTCGGTCAAGTGAGTGAAATTTTCTTCATGGCCCTGGTCCCGTTTTTCCTGGCCCGCTTGGGCGTCAAGTGGATGTTGCTGGTGGGGATGTTGGCTTGGGCCTTGCGTTACGCACTGTTTGGATTGATGCCCAGCACCTCGGCGATGTTGGTCCTGGGGATCGTCTTGCACGGGATCTGCTACGACTTTTTCTTTGTGACCGGGCAACTCTACACCGATCGCATCGCCCCGAAGGAAATCCGGACCAGCGCGCAGGCGTTGCTGGGATTGTTGACGTACGGCGCCGGGATGCTGGTCGGGAACCTGATTCACGGTCCCTGGGGCGATTACATCAATCTGGACCCGACCACGTCGGAAGGCTGGGCGGCGGGGGCGGCGGAGTTTTGGCTGATGCCCGCGGGATTGGCGATCGGCGTGTCGGTGCTGTTCTTCGCCACGTTCTGGGACAAGTCCAGTGCGGCAAAGGGAAATAACGCGGTCGCCGCAGACAGTACGACGGCTTAGCGGACAAATCCCGGTTTTCTGGTGTTGCCTATCCTACGCAAGACGGTGGTTGATCTGATATCTTTCCCGAAATTTGGAAACGATCTCGCACTCCACCGGAAAACGACGTGCCACGACGCGACGACATCAAAAAAATTCTGCTGATCGGCAGCGGGCCGATCGTCATCGGCCAAGCCTGTGAATTCGACTACTCCGGCACCCAGGCGTGTAAAGCCCTCCGCGAAGAGGGTTACGAAGTGGTGCTGGTCAACAGCAACCCGGCGACGATCATGACCGACCCGGCCACGGCGGACTCGACTTACATCGAACCGCTGACCTGGCAAATGGTCGAAAAAGTGATTGAAAAAGAACGCCCGGACGCCTTGCTGCCCACCCTGGGCGGTCAGACCGGCTTGAACGTTGCCATGGACCTGGACGCCAACGGCGTGCTGGAAAAATACGGCGTCGAAATGATCGCCGCCGACGCCAAGGTGATCGCCAAGGCGGAGGAACGCGACCAGTTCAAAGAGGCGATGGAAAAGATCGGCCTGGACGTCTGTCGCGGCCATGTGGTGCACAACATCGAACAAGCCCGCGCCGCGATGGAAGACGTCGGCTTGCCGGCCGTCGTCCGCCCCAGTTTCACCATGGGCGGCAGCGGCAGCGCGATCGCCTACAACAAAGACGATTTCGATGCCCTGGTCAAAAGCGGTCTGGACCAATCGCCGGTCACGGAAGTCCTGATCGAAGAATCGATCATCGGCTGGAAAGAATACGAGATGGAGGTGATGCGCGACAAAGACGACAACGTCGTGATCATCTGCAGCATCGAGAACTTTGACGCGATGGGCGTGCACACCGGCGACTCGATCACCGTCGCCCCGGCCCAAACCCTCAGCGACAAAGAATACCAACGGATGCGTGACGCCTCGTTGGCCGTGATCCGCGAAATCGGAGTCGAAACCGGCGGCAGCAACATTCAATTCGCGATCGAACCGTCGACCGGACGAATGATCGTGATCGAAATGAACCCACGCGTCAGCCGCTCCAGCGCCTTGGCCAGTAAGGCTACCGGATTCCCGATCGCAAAGATCGCCGCCAAACTTGCCGTCGGATACCGACTCTGGGAATTGCCCAACGACATCACCAAGAAAACCAAGGCCTGCTTCGAACCGACGATCGATTATGTCGTCACCAAGATTCCGCGGTTCGCCTTCGAAAAATTCCCCGAAGCCGACGCGACGCTGATGACGCAAATGAAAAGCGTCGGTGAAACGATGGCGATCGGACGGACGTTCCGCGAATCGTTGCAAAAAGCGATGCGTGGCTTGGAAGTCGGCGCCTTCGGTCTCGGTAGCGACAATCGCGACCTCTGGGGTACCGAAGACCAACCCGACCTGGACACCATCCGCGCCAAGCTGGGCACCCCCAACGCCGATCGAATCTTCTACTTGCGCTACGCCATCAAGGCGGGCATCTCGATCGAGGAAGTGCATTCGCTGACGCACATCGATCCCTGGTTCCTGGACCACCTTTCGGAAATCATTGAACACGAAGAGCAGATTCGCAGACTCGGATCGCTCGATGCGATGGACCGAGAGCGGATGTGGAACGCCAAACGCGACGGTTTTTCCGACCGACAAATCGCTCACATGCTGTCCTCGACCGAACTGAAGGTCCGTCAACATCGTTTGGATTTGGGCATTCGCCCGGTCTTCAAAAGTGTCGATACCTGCGCCGCCGAATTCGAAGCGTACACGCCGTACTACTACAGCACCTACGAGATCGAAGACGAATTGCCGCCCAAGGCGGATCAGAAACGCGTCGTGATCTTGGGCGGCGGGCCGAACCGGATCGGGCAGGGGATCGAGTTCGACTATTGCTGCTGCCACGCCAGTTTCGCGCTGCGTGAAATCGGTTACGAATCGATCATGGTCAACAGCAATCCCGAGACGGTCAGTACGGACTATGACACCTCGGACATCCTGTTCTTTGAACCGCTGACGATTGAAGATGTGTTGAACATCTGCGACGCCACCCAACCCGACGGCGTGATTGTTCAGTTCGGCGGACAAACGCCACTGAACCTGGCCCGAGGGCTGCAGGAGGCCGGTGTCCCGATCATCGGCACCAGCGTCGATACGATCGAAGCCGCCGAGGACCGCGAGCGTTTCCAACAGCTGATCAACGACTTGCAATTGCGGCAGCCGCCCAGCGGCATCGCCCGCAACATGGAAGAGGCCCGAAAGGAAGTCAAACGCATCGGCTATCCGGCGTTGGTCCGCCCCAGTTTTGTGCTGGGCGGTCGCGCGATGGAGATCTGCTACGACAAGGCACAATTCGAACGCTACGTCGCCGAAGCATTCATCGTCGCCGACGGACAACCGGTGTTGATCGACCGTTTCTTGGAAGACGCCACGGAAGTCGATGTCGACGCGATCTGCGACGGCGACGATGCCGTCATCATGGGAATCATGGAGCACATCGAAGAAGCCGGCGTGCACAGCGGTGACTCGGCCTGTGCCATCCCGCCGTTTTCGATTCCTCAAGAGGTACTGGCCGAACTGCGTGAAGCGACGATCAAGCTGGCCAAATCACTGCACGTCGTCGGGCTGATGAACATTCAATTCGCCATCAAGAACGAAGAGGATGGGCCCAAGGTTTATATCTTGGAAGTCAATCCGCGGGCCAGTCGGACGGTGCCGTTTGTCGCCAAAGCCACCGGGGTGCCGGTCGCCAACTTGGCCACCAAGGTGATGACGGGAATGAAATTGGCTGAGCTAGGGATCACCCAGGAACCCATTCCCAAGCATGTATCGATCAAAGAAAGCGTCTTCCCGTTCCGCAAATTTGCCGGCGTCGACATCGTGTTGGGCCCGGAAATGCGGAGCACCGGCGAAGTGATGGGGATCAGTGAAAAGTTCCCGCTGGCGTTCGCCAAAAGCCAGCTCGCTGCCGGGGTGACATTGCCCACCGAAGGCAAGATTTTTGTCAGTCTGAGTTCGCGACACAAAGGTTCCGCGGTCAGCTTGGGCAAGGACTTGCGTGCCTTAGGATTTGAAATCCTGGCCACCAGTGGAACCGCGGCGCGTCTGGAAGCCGAAGGAGTTCCGGTAACGCGAATCAAAAAGCTGGCCGAGGGGCAACCGAACTTGATCGACTATCTGAAGAACGAAGATGTCGCGTTGATCATGAACACGCCCAACGGCAAAGGGGCTCGCACGGACGAAGGGCGCATTCGTGCCGCGGCCGTGCAACAAGGAGTGCCGTGTATCACAACGATCGCCGCCGCCGAAGCGGCCGTGCGTGCGATGCAGGCCCTGGGTGAGGACGTGATGACCGTTCAATCACTCCAAGAACGCTACGCGGAGTAATCGATCCTGATGTCTGATTCTCAATCGCTCAAGAAGTCGACTGGCAAACCGGATTACGACCCGTCGACGTTTCGTTTGCTGGTCGTTGATAACGAAGCGGCACATGCGCGAGCGATGACGGAGAGCCTGGAAAAGGTCGGCTACAAGTGCACGGTCGCAACCAGCGGCCCCGAAGCGGCGACGTTGATCGAGCGAGACACGTTTGACATCATCATCACCGACATGGTGATGAACGACGTCGACGGGATGAAGCTGTTGAAACTGGCCGGCCAGCGGTTACCCGACGCAGAAGTGGTGATGGTGACCGGCCACGCAACCGTCCCCATCGCCGTCGAAGCGATGCAGCAGGGCGCGTTCAATTTCCTTGAGAAACCGATCACGCCGAGCCGGCTGCGTGCGATCGTCGAAAAAGCCGTCGGTGCGGTCAGTTTACGCCGCCAGAACTCCGAACTGATGTCGCGACTGGACGAGCGATTCGGATTCGAAGGCATCATCTACACCAGCAAGAAGATGCAGCAGGTGATCGATCGGCTGCGGCGAATCGCGGCGACCGACGCAACAGTCCTGATCACCGGCGAAAATGGGACCGGCAAAGAGATTGTCGCCCAAGCCGTTCATCAAAACAGCCCGCGGCGAAACAAGCCGATCGTGGCGATCAACACCGGGGCGATCGCGGAAAACTTGGTCGAGAGCGAATTGTTCGGGCACGTTAAGGGCGCCTTCACCGGTGCCGATGCCGACCGCATCGGCGCGTTCGAATATGCCAACGGCGGCACGTTGTTCCTGGACGAAGTCGGTGACATGCCGATGAGCACGCAAATCAAATTGCTGCGAGTCTTGGAAGAAAGCAAAATCACTCGCGTCGGCGACAACAAAGCGATCAAGGTCAACGTCCGATTGATCTCGGCCACCAATCGCCCGTTGGAAGCGATGATCGACGCCGGCACCTTCCGAAGCGATCTTTACTTTCGTTTAAAAGTCGTCACCGTCGAATTGCCGGCGCTGCGGGAACGCCGCGAAGACGTGATCCCGTTGATGGATCATTTTCGCAAGATGTTCCTGCGCCGACACGACAAACCCGCGGCGCACTTCACACCCGCGGTCACCAAACGTTTTTTCGCTTACGATTGGCCCGGCAACGTGCGCGAGTTGCGCAACTTTGTGGAAATGATGGTCGTGCTGGACACCGATGGCAAACTGGATGTCGAAGACCTGCCGCCCGAATTGGTCGATGACGAAACCGGAGAAAACGCGGTCGATGAAATCGCGTTGCCAACGATCAGCACCGACGCCGATTCGAATCTGATCGGCCAACCGCTCAGCGTGATCGAACGCTGGGCGATCGAAAAGACGCTTCAATTGACCAACGACAACCGCGAAGAAGCCGCCAAGATTCTCGGTATCGGCGCCCGAACGCTCTATCGACGGTTGGACCAGTACAAAAAAGAAAGCGACGAGGAAGGCGGTGAGTCCGGCGACCACGCCTCGGGCGACGACGCCTAAGATACTCGCGGAAAATGAGTGTCGGAAGTCACGAGTCGGATCGGCTTCCCGGCTCGTCCTTCCAGCAACGACAGCCGGGACGTCGTCCCCGCTCTAACTACCGTTCGTTGCTGTCGTCGACAACGCATCCAGAAACGCCTGCTTGCTAAGGTGGCCATCGGCCAGCGCCCGCAACTGCTTTCGCGTCAACGATTGGCGGCCCGGCAGACTGAATTCGGCGAATTCGTCCACCGCGATCACGTAGCTTACGTCGCCCAATCGATCGGCCTCCACAACCTGCCACGGCGACTGCGGATTCTCTCGGATTTGCGGCGGGCGCACGTACTTGGCGTCTAGCTTGACCATCCGGACACCGAGGGTGGCCCACAATCGAGTGGTATTGACGACGGGGTCATACAAGACCGGTACGGACACGCGTGTGTCGACGGCAAGGTCGCGATGGGCGAGATCGGCCAACCATGCTTCGGCGGCGTGGTAGGCGGCATCGACATCGACATCGACAGCTTCCTCGTCGCTGAGTTCGGGCGCCAACCCGATGTCTTCACAAGCCAACAGATAGAAACCGTAAAACAGCTGCTTCATCGACGCCAGTTCGGTTTGCAGATCGCTTTCCCGCTGGCCGTCTTCACGCCAGCCGTGAAGCTGCCCTAGATCGGCTTCGCCGTTGACCTGCAGGAAAGATTCAAGAAACGCGTAACTGCGTGCGGTGCGCAGGTAAAACGTCGCGCAGGGTTCGACGCGTAACCGCGGCCGGATTTTGCGTGGTGGTACCGCCGCGGTAGCCTCAATCCGTCCAAGTTGTCGCGCGTGCGTTTCGCGTCGTTTGGTGATCATCGCCTGAAAGGCTTGAATCAATCGGCGCTTGTACTTCGCCGTCAGCAACAGCTTTTGGCTTTCCTTGCCAAGCGTCGGCAACAGCAGTGTTTCCAACGCATGGATCTGGTGATCGTACCACCCGCTGTCGTGACGCGGTGTCAGGTCCACGTCTCCCGAGCGAATCTGCCGAATCAGCTCCACCATCAAATTCGTCTGTGCCGCCGTGCCGGTGGAGAAGAGCCGGTTGAACAATTCCGATTCGCGGCTAGTCGACGCGGGCAGCACGCTGACCACCGGAAGCAGCACGTTGTGCTGTTGCGCCAGCTCCATCAACCCCGCATCCGCCCCGATCAACTGACTCAGGTTCAATCCATCTGCTGGGTTGGTCAACTTGGAATAAAAGTCGATCAATTTCAGGTAGTCCCGACGCAGCGTATCATCGGACGCGAGCACATCAGCGATCTCCCGCGGTACCGCAACATTGGCTTGTTCAAAGCCGTGCTGCAAGAAACGAAAGAACTTCCAAACCCTTCGCAAGTCGTCGTTCCAAGTGTAGAACGAGATGGGTTTCGAACGTGACGGATCCGCTTGAAACTCTTCGAGCCAAGTCTCCGCGGCGGCTTGCTGGGGCGCATCCAACTGGACCGGTCGGTCGGCCAGCTGCAGCGCCGCGGCGAGGAACCCACGGGCGTGACTCTGCGGTGGCAATGCAGAAAACAAGTCTTCGACAAAATCCACCGCCGATGGAGAAAATCCAGCATCACCGCGAAAGCAGGCCAGATCCAATGCCGCGTACAGTCCGTCATCGAATTGTTTGGCAAATCCATCAAGCATGTTGGCACTCGGCAGCACCACCAGCCCGCTGCTTTCGGATTGCCGGATCGCATCGGCATAGGTCGCGTACAGCCGCAACATCGCGGTGTCTCGGTCCGGACGGATGTCGGGACAGTTCAATTGAATGACGGCCGCGCTGTGGTTGATCTGCCAACCCTCGTAGTCTCGGCGATCGACCCGTTGCGGGTCAAAGTCGGGACGCAGGTCTTCCAAACGATCATCGACGAGCGTCAAATCGTCCAGCGGATCTGGGCTGGGGTGGACGTCCGTGTGCTCGATCGTGACATAGAATGCGTTTCGCCACGCCCCGTAAGTGATGACTGCTCCGACTGTGATCAACGCCAAAACGACCAGCGAAATGGACGGCTTGCTCATCGCTCTTCTCCAAGGATTGCGAACATTCAAAATGGAATGGTGTGGGCCGATTCATCGGTATGACGAACAGCTCACCCATGCGGATTTCGAAATCCCGAAGATTTTTTGACCCGCTGCGGGAGTTGCGGAGTTTGATGGAACCCGATGCGCACTTCCGCTGAAGCCCAGAGGACTCGCGCAGCGCACGCCAGCGGCGTCACGCCCGATCAATCCGAGGTTGATACAGATAGCGGAACGGCGGGCCGGACCGGAGGGCTTGCGCTCAATACCGCTGAATCGAGAAGCGACTTACCCCAACATGGCTCCCCTCTCCCCCGAACAAGCCTCTTGGTTGATTCGGATCGATCATGCGCGTCAAGTGATTTTAGAACGCGAAAACGTTGCGACGAGTAGAGGCTTGTTTGGGGGAGAGGGGCGGGGGGTGAGGGGGAATACGCATGACGAAACGACGATGCCAATCACAAGGCCACCGAGATTGCTTGTGATCAGCGCGGCCGATCGAATTAATTTGAAAACTCGGTTTAGCTGATGGCGCGCAATCGTGGTTGCGCCGGAGGAAAGTTTCGAAGTGAGTATCCGATGGGCGATACACCGTTGATTTCTGCTGAGTCGATTTGATCGCATTCCAGCGTACGAAATATCGCCAGATCCAACCGAGGTTCGAGAACGTTTCGTTGCCGTAATCCAGCAACGGCGCATAGAATAAATCCCCCTCACCCCCAGCCCCTCTCCCCCGATTCCTGACTCGCTTAGGCTCGTCAGGAATCGGGGGAGAGGGGAGCCATGGTGTTTCATTTTCGCTTCTCGATTGAGCGGTATTGGGCTTGCGCCCTGCCGCTAACGACACAGCAATGCGCATCGTAGCGGAACGGCGCGAGCGGTCCGGTCACGCCGCAACGCGCGGCAAACCGGAGGGCTTGCGCCCTGCCGGTACCAATTTGATGGGCCGGGCTCCGGCTTCAGGATCCCGGCATCAGGCGACTGACGTCGACACCTTTCTTACGCAGTTGTTGTGCGATTTCCGCTGCGGCGGTCGTCGCGTCGGCCTTGATGGCCGGGATCGCTTTGGCATCGAGGGCCAATTTCAGCCCCGCGACGCTGGGATGCAATTTCAAGACATCCAACACCAGCTTTTGTTCATCGATCCGGCTCGCAATCTCCAACGCCTGTTTGCACATCTCGGCACGATTGCGCTCCGGCATCGAGAACTTCCTTGCCAGTCCGAGGTAGCCACGCAGCGCACGAACCTGATACTTCTCCGCCGGCGCGGTCGTGGACAGGTCCAACAAGACCGGTGCGGCGTCCAAGTTGTTCCACTTGCCCAACAGACGGCTGGCGGTGTCTTGCAGTTCTGGATCAGAACTCTTGGCCGACGTGGCGAGCGTCTGTAATGCGGTCGTGCCACCGACATCGCTGAGGATTTCCAGCAACACCGTTTTGGTGGTTGCCGGTGCGCGACTGATTGCCGAAGCGAGTTCCGCCGCACAGGCCTCGCGATCGGGCATGCGGACACTCGCGGATTTCAGCGCTTGGCGGGCAATCGCAGCATCTTCCGAACGCTTTGGAGCAACCACCTGCTCGATCAACAAGGAAAGTTTCTCCAGGCGGACGGTTTCCCCCAGTGCAATCAGGGCCGCGCCGCGGACGGCAGGATCGGAATGATCGAGTGCTCGAACCAGGTCAGGGACCGCGTCGATGCGTCGGCTGCCGACCAGATTGATCAGCAGCGGGTAGCTGTCTCCCGTTGCGTCGGGCAGCATCGCAACAATTTTCGCGTCGACGCCTTCACCGGGTAGTTCGGCCAGCGTGTCCTTGGCCGCTTGGGCAAGCTCTGCGTTTTGGTCCAATGCAATCGTCAACAACGGCGAAAGAACAGAAACATCCCCCACGCGTTTGAGCGCATCGATCGCCGACGCGCGGACTTGTTTGTCGCCGGTTTGTGCGGCCTGCAATACAGCATCCAGAACGACCGTTTCGGTTCGATCAGCCATTGCCTGGACGATCAACGCGGCCCGCTGCGGTGTCGCTCGTGTCAACTCCTCCGCCAAGGCTTGGTCCACTTCGCCGCCGGGAAATTCCCGCGCCGTGCCCAGCGCGAGCTGAAATAGTTTTTTGTCGTCGGACCGAAACGTCTCCATCAACAACGCGATCCCGTCTTCATTACGGGACAAGATGGCACCGCGGGTGGCTTCGACGATCCGTTGCATCGGTAGTTCGGCCTTGCGGATCTCGTCATAGATCTCCGTCGCCGCACCCGACTTGTCGTCACCGTGCAGTCGTTCGGCACACAGCAAATAGCCTTCGGCGACAGCGTTACGGACATCGCCGGATGCGGTTTGCAGGGCTTGCTGAAGCAATTGGGTTGCGGCGTCATTGCCGATCCGCCCTAACGCCACGGCCGCGGCCGAAGCGACTTCGGGATCGGTGTCCTGTAGACGTGTGCCCAAGATCTCGACCGCACCGGCGTCCTGACGGACTCCGATCGAGTTGATCGTGCCGACAAGGAGTCTGCCGTCGAGCGTTTGAGTGGCCAACCGCAAGGCTTCGTCAGCATCATCGCCCGGAATCACCTCCAGCGCGATACGGGACCAAGAGGACAATTGTGGATCGGAAAGCAGCTTGGCCAATTCAGGAACCGCGGCGTCTGTTCCATGGATTGCCAGTTTTTTGCAGACAATTGCCTTTTCACCGCCCGGTGCATCGGAGCGGAGGACGGCGAGCAGTTCGGCTTCCGTTTCAGCCGCTGAGATCGGAACGGCCGCGACGGACAGGATGGCAAGCGTCGCGATGGACGCAACAAACAACGTCAAGCTGCGAAGGTATGGTCGAGTCGTATGCATGGGAGGGTGCTTGGAGCGATGGGGATGAGTGTGAACGAAACAATCACAGGCCGTCAGCCTGGTTCACGAGGGCACTACAGCCGCCACGGTTCGCGAAGCGCCTCGGAGCGCATTCGATTGGCTTGCTCGTCGTTGATGAATTCGTGCGTGGCGTTGTCGTAATTGACTTGACGGTCCAGATACAGCGCGATGTTTGCCGCGTGACACGCGATGTGCGCATTGCAGGCCGCATCGGCATTCCCCTTGGGCTGCCGCCGCGTCTTGACACAATCCAGGAAATCGCGGACGTGGAAAGTCGCCGGGTAGCCGCCGATTTCGGCGACCTCTCGACCGGCGAGCAACTCCGGAGAACTCAATACCATCTTCCCGCTGTCGCCGGCTTCGACCCAGCCCGTTTCGCCTTCGAAGCGTACCGGGCAAGACCCCAGCGGGATCCAGCCTTTTTCGCGAAAGATCAACTCGGTGCCGTTTTCGTAGCGGGCCACCAACTCACCGTCTTTCGGCGGGTCGTATTGAACAGGTGGTGGGCAATCATCGACGGCCCACTGACAGAGGTCGACACAGTGTGATCCCCATTCCAACACGCCGCCGCCGGAGAAGGCACCGACGAAGCCGCCGCCTTTTTCAAAATTAAAACCGTCCAACAACTTTTTGTTGAAGGGGCGCCAGGCGGCCGGCCCCAGGTACATGTCCCAGTCGACGACTTCCGGATCGGGTTCCGGCTCCGGTCCCAACCAGCCACTCATCAGAGCATTCATTCCCATCGGGTGGGCGTAGACTTTGGTCAACTTGCCGAGCTTGCCGGTACGCGCCAATTCACAGGCGAATGCGAAGTGCGGCAGATTGCGGCGTTGCGTTCCGGCTTGGAACACGCGTCCGGTGCGGCGCATCGTTTCGGCGAGGATCAAACTCTGTGCGATGTTCTTCGTCACGGGCTTTTCGCAATACATGTCCTTGCCCGCTTTGGCAGCCGTCATCGCCGCGGTCGAATGCCAGTTCGGTCCGGTGGCGATCAACACCGCGTCGATGTCACTGCGGTCGAGCAGATCACGAAAGTCACGATAGGTCTCGCACTTCTGATTCCCGTAGTGGTCATCGACGATCTTTTTGACTTCGCCACGACGTTTCTGTTTGACGTCACAGACCGCGACGAATTGCACATCTTTCTGCGGCAGAAAACAACTCAGATCGTAGCCTCCCCGACGGCCGATCCCGATTCCGCCCACGACAACTCGTTCGCTGGGTGCCACCGCGCCGTCCAACCCCAGCGCCGAACTGGGGATGATGGTCGGCGCCGCGATTGCAGCTGTGGCCGTCGCCGCGGCGGTTTTCAAGAAGCCTCGGCGAGGCGTTTGGGTGGGAGACTTCACTTGCTTATTCGACATGACCTACCTTCCTGATCGTGTGGATCGTTCAACCGCAGGGACCGCTGATCGCTGGGAGATTGCATTTCCCATGCCGTCAGCATAGCCGTGTCGCGGGAGCCATTCCACAGACGGAGCAGAATTGTGGTGGCAAACGGACCGCTTTTCCAAGCCGCTTCATCAGCAATGCAAAAGACGCACGCTTGGCGCGCCCTATCGCCCATGCCGTCGGTTTTGCTGGGAGCGGGAACGCCCGGTTCCCGCGCGTGATGTCGGCGGCTGGCGCGTGAACGTCTCAATTCCTGCAGGCGTTACGCGTTGCTTAGAACGGCAACGTTTTCAGGAATCCTTGACCGAAGCGGGCGTAGTCTTGTCCGTCGACGTCTCCATCGCCGTCGCTGTCTAGGGAGGGGGCGAATCCCGGGGTTCCTTGCGATTTTAAGAAGCTCAATCCGAAACGTCCGTAGTCTTGGCCGTCGACATCTCGATCTCCGTCGGTGTCGCCGTAGAGCGAAAAGAACTGATCCGACATCGCCGTTCCGAATGCATAGCCGCCGCCTTGTCGTCCGTCATCGTCACCGTCCAGGGCGACCGACGTTCCCGCCCGCCGCACCCTGGTCGGATCGATGGTCAATTGGTAGTTCCCATCGACCAGGGCAGACGACGCGCCGCGCGTCAGCGGACCGCTGAAGATCAGTGTCGCCACCGAGTTGCCTTGGGTGTCGCTGGCAACTGTGAAAGTTGTGGCGACCAACCCACCGTCTGCGTCGCGTCGTCGCAATTCAAAGGCGTCGGCATCGACGTCGACAGCACCCTCAAAGGCGACGTCGATGTGGCTGATCTGTGATCGCTGGGTCGTATTGCCGGCCTGGGCCAGCGATACGCCGCCGATCTGAGCCAGATCCACCAACGTCAATCGCACTTCCGTGGCACCGACCTTCAGATCCCAGTCGGCCCCCGATGGAGGTATGGGCAGATCAAGCCGATCGAAAGAGCCAGTGAAGGAAGACGCAGTCATCAACACGTACGAGTCACCGGCGGAAGGTGTGACGCCCACCGCGGGTCGAACTCGCAGGGTGCCACCGACCGTGACCGGACCGGAGGATTCAATGCGACCGCCGGCGAACTCGGTCACGGTCCCCAGCGTGATCGCATCGGTTGAGTCCAGCGACAACGTTTGGTCACCCACGTTCAGTGGACCATCGATCTGAATGGATTGCATCGCCCGCAGACTGACCGGCCCGACACCAACCAGTTCGACCTGATTGACGGTTGACGCATCACGGGTCTGCACGATGGCGTCCGCCAGCGTTCCGTCAGGCGATCGCAAGGATGCCGTGGACATTCCCGTGCCCTGAATGAAGATGGAATCGGATCCGCCGGCGGAGCGAATGGCGACCCCGTCGGGGAATGCAAAGAAGCCGCTCGCCCCGTAGTCGACGATGATGGTATCGTCGCCTGCGGTGCCATCGATTTGCAGTGACTGCGTCGTGGCAACCGGCTTGGTCAAGAGCGTCTCATTGGTCGTGTTGCTAAACAGTTCGACATTCGATCCCGCAAGTCGAACGGACAGATGGTCCGTGACCGGCGGGATGGCAAACGTGACGTCTTCGCGGATCGTGACCAAGTAATCTTCGACTTCGCCATCCTCCGCCCGGCCGGTCGGTTGAAGTCCGCCGAGGGAACTGACACGGACACGGGCGTAGGTTTGACCGAGCGACATCGTCGCTGGAACAGCATAGTTCAGGGTTTGCAATCCCGGCAGCACGTTTGCCCCGTTGAGGATTTGTTCGCCGGATTCCCAAATTCCGTCGCCATTGAAGTCGATCCAGGCGTCGATCTTGGCTTCGCCGCCGCCATGCAAATCGATGTTCACGCCGGCGGCGGATTGTCCCAGCTTGAGTGTGCCGAACATCACACCGTCTTCATCGCTGACGTTGTGCTGGTCGTCTCCGGTGGCGGCGAGCGAGGGCGTCGCATCGAGTTCGTCGTCTCGGTGGGCTCCCAATTGGGGGCCGACCGCGACATGGTACGCACCATTGTCGCGGATCAGGGACGGATAGGGCGCGGGGGCATCGCCGAATTCGGCCCGATCGTCATCGGTGATTTCGACCGGCAACAAAACACTGCCGCGATAGGCACTGTCGGCGCTGAAGGAATCGTGTGCGATTCGGGAGCGATGGACGCCTTCGACCGCTTCGTCATCGATTGCGATGACCCGTACCGCCTGCGGCGTGTTCCAGTTTTGACCGTCAAAGGTCAAGAACGCGTTGGCAGGCTGGGTAGCGTCGACGGCGGTGAGCTGGGCGTTGACGTTGTTCAGGAAAACGGTGACATCAGATTGCGGTTGGCTGCTCAGGCTGACCCAGTACGTTGTTTCACCGCCGGCCTCGTTGACGTCGATCGATGTCGTGACCGTCGAACTTTGAGCGGGACTCGCCTCAGGGCCGCCGAGCGTTTGTTCCGGCAACGATTCCGGTGGCGGCGGTGATGGAGGCAGCGAGGAAAAACTCAAGCCCGCAGTTTCATTGTCTAGAATCTTCGCCATGACGGCATCAATCGGCAAGTCGGCGGGGTAGCGAGAGTCTTCCACCGGCCCTGTCACCGAGTGAGTGATCCGTCCGAAATGTGTGTCTTCGGCCACGGCATCGTCGATCGCACGAACCGTGATCGTTTGAGGCGCCGAGTCGGTGAACGTCAACACCCGGGTGGAGCCATAGGTCAGTCCGATGTCGTTGCTGATCTGCGTTTGCGCGTCGGCCTGGACCGTCACCTGGACGCGATCGCCGTTGCGTGGTGCCCAGTTGAGCGCAACCTGATAGGTGTCGGTCAAACCCGATTCGCTCAGGTTCGTGCCGTCGGTCTGCGTGATGGTCACCACGCCTTGATCATCATCGGTGATGTTGACGATCAACGGCGTTGCACCGACGGTAATCAGATCGAAAGGATCTCTTCCATCGATCACGGTGTGCACCATCCGGGTCTCGTGGGGACCTTCTTTGATCGCGTCATTGACCGCGGACAGCGCGATCTGTTGCGGTCGATCCCAGTTGCCGGTGTTGAACTCAAGAATCTGCCCGAAAAGGACATCTCGGTCAGGCAATCTGATCGCGGTGGATTGTGGACTCCCATCGGCAAACGCAACATACGTCGCGCCCTCGGGCTGCTCGCTGAGCGCAACCCAGTAGAACACTTCGTCTCCCCCTTCGATCGCGTCGACGGACGTGATCGGGTTCAAGCCCGCTTGGTCACTGGAGATTTCCAGCAAATTCAGATCGTTATCGATGATTCGCACCGTCACGTCGGGCACCGTGCGGTTGTGATAGCCGGGATCGTCGCTGGTGACTGTGTGCGTGACCAGCGTGCTATCGTTCCCTTCGGCGGCCAAATCATCGACGGCTTTAACGAGCACCGTTTGCACACGGTCCCAATTGTCAGGGGTGAAGACAAGTGTGTTGCTGCCGTCAACCGCGTTTTCGACGATCACTTGACCGTCGGCGTTTTCCAGGGTGATGGTGACATCCGCCGTGGGCGCACCGCTCAACACGATGTTGTAGGAATCATTTTCGCCTCCTTCTACCACATCGGTCGTGCTGAAAGACTGGCGTATGATAAAGCCGGGACCGGGCAGGATCAGGTTGTCGAAATCGGGGTTCAGGTCAAAGTGAACGAGTGCCGTGCCGTCGGCTTCGATGGTCCGAAAGTCCATGTGAACCTGATTGATGTAACCATCAGGCTGACCAGGGCTGAAGAACGCGTGGAACCAGCCACTGGTCAGTAAGTCCGATCCGAACACGCCATCCAAACTGGCGGCCTGGCCGGGGATGTCGATGTCCAGAATCAACCATTGCAAGTCGGTCCAGACCAAGTCCACGCCAGACGCGGTCGGCAAATGAAATTCGTCGAATCCGAACACGGGCACACTGATCTGGCCACCGACCCCGCCAACGACTTGTTGAGTCACAAAGTTTTCGTCGTTCTGGTCCAGGAGACCGTCGCCGTTGCTGTCCAGCCCGATGTCGATTGCCAAACGCTCGGACAAGAGGCTGATTTGAGCGCCGGTGTCGAAGAGAAAGTTTCCGGCCTGGGCGATGCCGTTGTGTTCCGGGATACCGGTCATGAAGGGCACATCACCCCAGATCGGCGGCTCGCCAAACACCATCTGATCCAACGGATCGAACGACAACCGGTTGTCCAATTCGATCGTGTAACGGTGACCGTTGCTGGCTGGAACGTCGGTGCGAAACTCCGTTTCCATGTAGATGCTGTCCAAGTCCACCCCGCCGCCGGACCACCCCGTAAAGTCAAGCGACGTCACGCGGCCTTCCATCGCCGGCATTCCCGCCAGCCCCCACGGTCCCAGTTGGCTGAAGTCTTTCGTCGCGTCGGACATGACGCGGGTGTCGAGCAAGGTGTGTCGTTCACCGTTGCTGCCGGCAAAATCGAAGCGGTAGGGAACAGAGACGTCCAGCAGGTGTTCACCGGCCACCCCACCTTCGAGCAACTGTCCTTGGACGTCATACCCGATCCGTGAGTCTTCCATGTCGGCGATGGCGGTGGCCATCGTCAAGACGCTGCTCGCTCCGGTGTCCAACAGGAATGTGTTGAATAGATCCGGTCCCAAGCTCTCCCACCTGACGCCCGGTCCAGGGTCGACGTCGGCGGCAAACTCGACCGCCACCCTCGGTTGGTCCAACGCGATGTTGTCCGATGCACCTAGCTCGACAAATCCTGCGGCCAACAGATTTCGCCGTTCAAGCTGCTCGAACAAACGCCGACGTCGGCTGGGCAGACGACGGTCGACACGATGATGGGGGTGGGGTGTCGGTCGCATCGAAACGGCGGTTGCCTGAAAGAGAGCAGCGAAGAGGTGGATGCGGGGCGTGCAACGTACCAGTTGGTCACCTAGCGTCAATCAAAACTGCATCCGGGGGGGCCCTGCGATAGAACGCGTCATCGGACCACAAACACCGCCGTTGGCAAATGTAAACGCTCTCCCGAGCACGCCGAGAAAGGGATGACGAGTTAGAGGTTGCAAGGGATTTCTGCCACCAAAACAGCCTCTACGCCGCAGGGCAGTTGTTTCGCGAGTCGTCCGTTCGGATCAATGACACAGGTGATGCCAGTGGACGAACAGCGGAGAAACCACGTTCGATTTTCGACGGCGCGCAGTCGTGCTAGTCGCAGATGCTGCTGCAGGGTGGTTGGGCTGGTGAAGGCCGACGCATTGATCAAACCGATCAACACGTCCGCACCCGATCGAACATTCGCCGACGCGATCGCCGGGTCCGTGTCTTCATAGCAGACAGTAACCCCAAGTTTGATTCCATTGGCGAGTTCCAATGGGGAAAAATCAACGCCCGGAATCAAATCGGTATCGACGGCCAGCCACTCGCGAAACCAAGGCACCAAACGTTCCAACGGGACATACTCGCCGATCGGCATCAAGGTCCGTTTGGATGTGCGGCCGACGATCTGTTTCTCGGAATTGATCAGGAAGGCACAATTTCGATAAGGCCCACGGTCACGCCCCCCTTCATCGTACGTTTTTCCTCCGGCCAATAAATACGCGCGATTGTTGGAGTAGGGATCGAGCGCAGGATTGGGGGCCTCTGAAAGCTCTGTCGTTCGCTGTTGATCGCGAAAGTCTTGCAGCGCAGAGTGATAGATCCCGAGCGCCGACTCGGGCCAAACGAACAGATCAACCGGACCTTCAACGGAATCGGACAGTTCACGCAGACGCTCGATGGCGCCCACCACTGTCGGATCCACCTGCACGATCGCAACTCGCAGTCGAGCGCCGGTGGTTTGCATCGCCGCGATCCGATGCTCGCGCACCGCACCCCAAATCAGACACGCGACCACCAAGCTGCTGGCCGCGGCCAACGACGTCCAGCGAAGCGTCACCGACGTTGCAACCATTCGGTCGGGCCAAACGAAAACCGATCCATACGCAGCCGCGACGTTGAACAGCATCACCAACGCGGCGACGGCCGAAGCCCCCGCCACCTCGGCCAGCTGGATGACCGGCGGATAGTCTAGATACGTGTGCGCGATCGACCAGGCAAACACTTTCGGCCACAACCTCTCCGCCAGAATCCAGATCGGAACGAGCAGAAAGATCCAGTCTGGTCCGCGGCGCCAGAGCGTCGACGCCGCCAATCCGAACACAGAGAACGGCACCGACTCCCAAACGAGAAACAGGATCAAGCCGGCGATCGAACCGAACACGCCCAGATTCGTCGTTTCGTAGATCGTTCTTCCCGCCCAGTGAAAGGCGATCAACAGATGGATCAGGCCGCAGAGCCCGCAGACCCATCCGGCCGACTTGCGATTTCGCACGATCGCCATTCGGATCAGGATCACCCAACCGAGCGAATTCAGCGGGCCGGCCAGCGGAACCAGCCAGGCGACTGCCATCAGCAACGCCGACAGCAGGATCAGAAAGGGGGAGGAAACAAGCGAGCTGGACATGGATGGCAGCGAAAAACGAGGCTCGCGGGACGGTTCTTCCCCATCCCGCAAGCCTCACGACGCTTGGGTTGTGCAACTAGAGGTTGATCTGCGTCCGTTTGCCTTTGGCGACCGACACCGTCGTGACGTTGAATGCGGAAACGTTCACAGTCGTGGTTCCCGGAGCAACCAGTGTCGTCGCGACCGTGTGCGAACCGGTTCTCAGGTTCTTGAACTCGGTCGATTCGCCGGGGTTGAGAATCTTGCCACCCCGGGCTGTAAACTCGCGCGCGGTGGTCGCCGCCTGGAGCGAGGCGCTGGGGTCGACCGCGACGAGACCGATTCGAG
>WCIL01000010.1:0-229634 GCA_033042175.1 Phycisphaera sp. RhM | reverse complement strand
TTCCCATCCCGAACACAGCAGTTAAGCTTTCCGAGCCGATGATAGTGCCCACCAGCGTGAAAGTAGGTCTCGCCATTTTTTAAAAAGCCCTTCGATGGATTTCCATCGAAGGGCTTTTTTATGCGCCGAATCAAACGGGCCGGCGATGCTGGCAACGGCGGTCGCCGGTCGCGGGGCGGCAGTGGAAATTGGACCAAAGGGACAGATTGGACCTATGCGTCCCATACGTCGCATGGGTCCCATGTCCCCAGCTGTCCCCGATAGCCCGGGGTCTGTCCCCGATAGCCAGGTGACCCGGTCGTCTTGCCAATGGAGCCGTTATCCCCTGTGACATAACCGTTGTGGACGAGCAAGAGCAACCGGTCGAAGGCGTCGAGGTCAGTTCTTGGCCCAATATCCAATGGTGGAACAACGGATCTCAAATCTACTGTGGCACGTTATTGCGTGGCGAAGACATGATTCGCGTTCGCGACCGTAAACGAGATTACGAGGCGTTTCTCAATGAAGAATACGGCTATCCATTTGAAATCCATACCGATCGCAAAGGCAATGCCACATTGATGCTGCCGAAGGGATCTCAAAGCCTGGCCATCAGAGACGATCGATACGAATTGCCGGCCTTCCTGGGGCGACGGTACACCAAGATAGAAATGGTCCCCGGTGAACGCACAAAGATCACCTTGACGGTTCAGCAAAAGGGCACGGATCACTTGGGCGAGTGGGACAAATTGGCCGGCGTCGTTTTTGGATGCTCCACGCGCGAAGGCCGAAGAATCTGTGCATTGCCGAAGGTGCGTGAGAAGATGGACGAATTTGCCAAGACCTTTCGAGAAGGAAAGAACCGCCAAGACCCCAAGCTATTGGCCGAAGCCTTCACGATCGTCGCCGACGCGTTTGTGAAAGCGGGTGACCTCAATGAATCGATGAAAAGGCGAAAGAAAGCCGCCGAGCAGCAGGACAAGGTCGCCAAGGACACACCCTAGTCATGCTGCATAAACCGATCGGAATAGGACCAACGGGACAAATAGCACTCATTGGTCGCATGGGTCCCATTTCCCTGGCCAGCGATCGACGAACGACCATCAGCGGCGGCACGAGCAACCCGATCATTCCCCGCCAATCGGTCGTTACGCGACCGACATGATGCTGAAGAACTCTCTGACCCACGGTGATGTCTGTCGCTGATAGGCGACCAGGTAGCGCCGACGTGTGAAGTAATAGATCGCGTTGCCGCCTTGAAAGATCACGCTGAGCACGATCACGCTTCCGTAGACCGCAACGTTCAGCGTTTGGTAAAGCTGTTGACCGTCAGAACCGAGCAACCGGGAAAGTTCGGGGTTGGCGCTGATGTCCGGAACGTCCCCCAGCAACATCCACAAACAATAAGCAACGATCAGAGAGAGAAAGCCGACTTGGTTCCAGCCGAGCCAGGAGGTCGCCGATGGATCAAGTTTCAATAGCTTGCGGCGCCCCCAAAACTCAAAGAAGCAAACGGTCGAAAGCCCAGCCGTAATCGCCATCCCGTCCGCGCCGAAGAATGCAAACGGAAACGAGAGCGCCGCAATGACTCCCGTTGTCCAGCCATTGAACGTCGCCACGCGCGCAGCGCGACGAATCGGCCTGATCAAATTCGACGCCGCCATCAACTCACGATAATGAGCTTCGTTTAACGGCCCGCCCGACGGGGACGCGATCGGTTCAGCTTCCACGGATCCCGGTCTCCCTGAAATTCTTCGGCTTCGTTCATCTGGGACCTGGAGGTTAAGGGGCGCAGCGGGTGAAAGCAAGCATCTCGACGAATGATCCGGATACAGTCGACGCTCTGTTTCTGGTCAAAAAATGGGTTGGTCAAAAAATGGTTGCAGTAATGGGGCTGATGGGGTTCCGGGGAAGTCCCCATGCAACGTCGCGAGAACGCAACGCAGAGATTCGGTGAGAGCCCCATCCAGCCGTCGCTGTTTCATCTTTTGACCAGCCCATTTTTTGACCCCACTTCCCACTGACGCAGGGGGGTGCGGGCCTGCCGCTGGCTGTCTGCCCCATTTTTCAAGGACAGTCCGCGGTCGTCGCTTGAGCATCAATCGCCTTGATGCACCCCGTGCATGACCGGCATGACGGGAATGCATTGGATTCATCCAGTCGATCAAGCGAGAATTCCAGACCTTCGACTAGCCGGATCGTCATACTAACAGAATCCAACGATTCGAAGTTTCACGCGTCGAAATCCCCCCACCCCAGGAAAACTCATGACTTCGATCACTCATTTCGCACGTGGGATGACAGGCGTTGCGGCGCTCTGCATCGGCACCAGCGTGTTTGCTCAAGATTCTCCGCCCGCCGACTCGTCTGGCGGACAGAGCAACGCGATCAGCAAGTGTCCGGTGATGGGCACCGTCCCTGAACCGGGACAACGGCATACCGCAGCCGGCGTCTACTCCAACCGTGACTGGTGGCCCAATCAGCTGAACCTGCAGATCCTTCACCAGAATTCGCTCAAGAGCAATCCGATGGGTGAAGGTTTCAACTACGCCGAAGAATTCAAAAAGCTGGACCTGGAAGCATTGAAGAAAGACGTCAATGAATTGATGACGACGTCGCAAGATTGGTGGCCGGCCGACTACGGCCACTACGGTCCGTTCTTTATACGCATGGCTTGGCACAGTGCCGGCACCTATCGCGTTGCCGATGGCCGCGGCGGTGCCGGTTACGGGACGCAGCGGTTCGCGCCGCTGAACAGTTGGCCCGACAACGGCAACCTCGACAAGGCGCGGCGGTTGCTCTGGCCGATCAAACAGAAGTACGGACAAAAAATCTCCTGGGCGGACCTGATGGTCTTTGCCGGAAACTGCGCCCTCGAATCGGCCGGGTTTGAAACGATGGGATTCGCCGGCGGGCGCGAAGACGTTTGGGAACCGCAGCAAGATGTCTATTGGGGTCCCGAAACTGAATGGTTGGGAGACAAACGTTACTCGGGTGACCGTGAATTGGAAAACCCCCTCGCCGCCGTGCAGATGGGACTGATCTACGTGAACCCGGAAGGCCCCAACGGCAAACCCGATCCGCTGGCAGCGGCGAAGGACATTCGAGAGACGTTCGGCCGCATGGCGATGAACGACGAAGAAACCGTTGCGTTGATCGCCGGCGGACACACGTTGGGCAAGGCGCATGGTGCGGCCGATCCGAGCAAGTTTGTCGGTCCCGCACCCGAAGGCGGCAGCTTGGAAGAGCAGGGATTGGGCTGGAAGAACACGTTCGGCAAGGGTAACGCGGAAGACACCATCACCAGCGGTCTGGAAGGCGCTTGGACGTCCACGCCGGCCACTTGGTCACACGAGTACTTAGACAATCTGTTCTCCTTTGAATGGGAATTGACCAAGAGCCCAGCCGGTGCACACCAGTGGACGCCGAAGGATGAGTCCGCGCAGGGCATCGTCCCCGATGCGCATGATCCGTCGAAGTCCCACGCACCAATCATGTTCACGACCGACTTGGCGCTGAAGCTGGACCCGATCTACGGTCCGATTTCGAAACGGTTCCACGAGAACCCCGACGAGTTCAACAAGGCATTCGCAAAGGCTTGGTACAAGCTGACCCATCGTGACATGGGCCCCGTCTCCCGCTGCCTCGGTCCCTGGGTTGCCGAGCCGCAACTGTGGCAGGACCCCGTCCCCGCGGTCGATCATGAATTGATCCAAGCGGACGACATCGCGACATTGAAAACCCAATTACTCGACTCGGGCCTTTCGATCTCGGAGTTGGTGGAAACCGCCTGGGCATCGGCGTCGACGTTTCGCGGCAGCGACAAACGTGGCGGAGCCAACGGCGCACGGATTCGCCTGGCACCGCAAAAGGATTGGCAGGTCAATCAACCAGAGGAACTGGCCAAGGTCTTGAAGACACTTGGGAAGATCCAACACGACTTCAATGATGCGCAGACCGGGAACAAGAAAGTTTCGTTGGCGGACCTGATCGTGTTGGGAGGATGCGCCGCGGTGGAAGAGGCCGCGAAGCAAGCCGGCCACGAGGTTCAGGTTCCGTTTTCACCCGGCCGTACCGACGCCTCGCAAGAACAAACCGATGTCGAGGGTTTTGCGGTGCTGGAGCCCAAGGCTGATGGATTTCGAAACTACTTCGGCCACAAACTGAACCGACCGGCGGAGGAACTGTTGATTGATCGTGCAAACTTGCTCACGCTGACCGCTCCGGAAATGACAGCGCTCGTCGGCGGCTTGCGCGTCCTCAATGCGAACGCCGACAATTTGAAACTGGGCGTCTTCACCGAGCGTCCGGGGGTCCTGACGAACGATTTCTTCGTCAACCTCTTGGACATGGACACGACATGGAAAGAGTCTGCCATCTGCGAGCATTTCTATGAAGGCCGTGACCGAGAGAGCGGAGACGCCAAGTGGCGCGCCACGTCGGTCGATTTGGTCTTCGGATCCAACTCGCAACTTCGCGCCATCGCAGAGGTGTACGCCAGCGAAGACGCAAAGCAGAAGTTCGTCAATGACTTCGTGGCCGCCTGGAGCAAGGTGATGAACCTGGACCGCTTTGACCTGGATCCGGCTCAGCGAAACGGTGCGGCTGAACTGGCGGTCCGTTAACACGATTCGCCAGCGGCCCATCCCCGCGGGACGCGTCAAACGGCTGATCATCAATGGACATCAGCCGGTTCGCGCCAGCGCGAGCGGCGCCCCTCTATTTCGCCTTAGCGGTATTGGGCCCACGCCGCTCTGCTAACCGGTGAAACGCCGAGGCGATCGCCCCGGATGCGCCACGGTGAAAACGAAAATCTCCGCTCGCACTTGACCGAGTCGAAAAGCCCGCCTAAGATTCAATCGTTGATCGACGATATACGTTAAAGCGGATGAAACTCGATGGCTAAAAAACAGTCCAAGAAAAAATGCGATACCTCATCGGTGAAGCTGAAAGCGGATCCGATGGCGGAAGAGCTGGCGAAGCTGGCGTGGGCGATCGCGCACCCGGCCCGGGTGCAGATCGTGCGTCTGTTGATCGGACGCGATGCGTGCATGTGTGGCGAAATCGTCGACTGCTTGCCACTGGCCCAGTCGACCGTCTCACAGCACTTGAAGATCCTCAAGGAGTCGGGGTTGATCCAGGGCGAAGTCGACGGCCCGAAGGTCTGTTACTGCGTCAATCCCGAACGACTCGAGCAACTCAAGCAATGGGTCGCCGCCCTCTGAAACCGTTTTTTTTCCTGATCGTTCGCCGATCGTCGATGGTCGATAACTTTTTCCCGTGGAGGCTTTCCAATGAGTACTGTTCAAATCTACGACCGCGCCATGTGCTGCAGCACCGGAGTCTGCGGCCCCCAGGTGGATCCCGTGTTGCCCAAGTTTGCCGCGGACCTGGACTGGCTGAAGGCCCAGGGCCATGAGGTCCAACGCTTCAATCTTGCCCAAGACGCGACCGCGTTTGCAAACAACCCGGCGGTTCAAGAAATGCTTGGTCGCGAAGGCGTCGATTGCTTGCCGCTGATCTACGTCGATGGCCGGATTGTCAGTCGCAGCGATTACCCGAGCCGTGAAAATTTGGCGTTGTGGACGGGGACGTCGCTCAAACCCGCGCGGACGCTGCCGGTGGCAGGTTCTGGTGGTTGCTGTGGCGACACCGGTTGCTGCTAAGGATCCAATCAGGAGAGAGAGAGATGGAGTTTTTAGAAACACCGGCACGGAATCTGTTCTTTACCGGAAAGGGCGGTGTCGGCAAGACCTCGATGGCTTGTGTCAGTGCGATCGCCTTGGCGGATCGAGGCCTGCGCGTGCTGCTTGTGTCCACCGATCCGGCGTCCAACCTGGATGAAGTGCTGGCAACGCAGCTGAGCAACAAACCGACTGCGGTCGGCTCGGTGGCCAACTTACAGGCCATGAACATCGACCCGGAACAGGCCGCTCGGGAGTACCGTGAGCGCATGGTGGCTCCCTACCGGGGCGTGCTGCCCGACGCCGCGATCCAGAGCATGGAAGAGCAGTTCTCGGGATCCTGCACGCTTGAGATCGCCGCTTTCGATGAGTTTGCCAAGCTGCTCGGTGACGAGCAGGCGACCGCAGACTTCGATCACATCATCTTCGACACCGCACCGACCGGCCATACACTGCGACTGTTGACGCTGCCGTCGGCCTGGTCGGGGTTCATGGAAACCAACACATCGGGAACGTCGTGTTTGGGTCCCTTGGCGGGGCTGCAGGCACAACGGACGCTTTACGGAAAAACGGTCGACGCGCTCAGCGATCCGCGGCGGACGACGCTGGTCCTGGTCACCCGCCCCGAGATATCGGCATTGCGAGAGGCGGATCGCACCAGCGGCGAACTCCAGGCGTTGGGCGTGACCAATCAGCACCTTGTGGTCAATGGCGTGTTCCAAGCCAGCGATGCGTCGGACCCGATCGCCGCGGCGATGCAATCCCGTTGCGATCAAGCCATCGCAGCGATGCCGGCGGGGCTGGAGGGTCTCGATCGCACGTCGGTTCCACTGGCCGGGCGCGGCTTCATCGGCATCGATGCGCTGCGGCAGTGGAGCACCACGCATCCGGCCGATGCCGCATCGATCATCACGTCCGTAAACGATTCCGCACAAGGCCGAGAGACCGATGCGACGCTTGCGACCGATGCGTTGATCGATGCTTTGTCGGCACAGGGCCATGGGGTCATCATGACGATGGGCAAGGGCGGCGTCGGCAAGACCACGGTGGCCGCCGGGATCGCCGTTGCAATGGCGGAAAAGGGATTCGCCGTGCATTTGTCGACCACCGATCCGGCCGCCCACGTCGCCGCGACGATGGCGGCCGACCAGATCGCAGGCCTGACGGTCAGTCGCATCGATCCGGCGGAAGAAATCCGAGCTTATCGCGAGGAAGTGATGCGCACCGCCGGAGCCGACCTGGACGAGCAGGGGAGAGCGTTGCTGGAGGAAGACCTGCGCTCCCCGTGCACCGAAGAGATCGCCGTCTTTCGAGCCTTCGCCCAAACGGTGGCTGAAGGGGAAGACCGTATCGTGGTGCTCGACACGGCGCCCACCGGACACACGGTCTTGCTGCTCGATTCCGCGCTCGCCTATCACCGCGAAGTAACGCGTCAATCCAGCGAGATGCCCGAGTCGGTTGAAAAACTGCTCCCTCGGCTGCGCGATCCGAACTTCACAAAGGTCTTGGTCGTCACGCTACCCGAGTCGACCCCTGTGCACGAAGCCGCCCACCTACAGGACGACCTCCGGCGCGCCGCGATCGAGCCGTTTGCTTGGGTGATCAACCAGTCACTTGCCCCTCTACCGTTGAGCGATCCGGTTCTGCGGAGTCGTCAAGCGAGCGAAGGCGTGTTTATTCATGAAGTCGTCTCACAGCACGCCGCGCAGGCCACAATCCTCCCCTGGCAAGCAACGCCGCCCACCGGCGTCGAGGGGCTTCGTGAGCTTTTTCTCGCGTCGACGGCGGGCACCGCTTCCCATTGATCACCCCATGGGGGCGCCTCGGATCTCGGAACGCTGGCGTTTCACGCCAAAACGCTCCTCCGAGACCAACGCGCCGAACCGGGTAGCAGCGGTCTGCATGATGAACAAAAGAAGCATTACTAATAACACAATCAACTAATGGCACGTGAGTTATATGAAAGGTATCAGTTTGTATCCTGAATTATCTCGTTTTATTGACCAGCGCAAGGCGGAGTTTGACCAAATCCCCGAGTCGCGAAAGAACGAACTTGAAGAAGTCTCCGCCTATGTTCGCCGGCAATTGGATGTCGCGGGCGAGGCAAAGCTGACGTTCATCTGCACTCACAATTCACGACGAAGTCACTTCTCTCAGATTTGGGCCAAAGTAGCCGCAGATGCCTATGGTCTGGGCGGAGTCACGACGTATTCCGGCGGAACCGAGGCGACCGCGATGAACGCCCGGGTCGTCGATTCGCTGCGGCGAAGTGGCGTGGTGGTCGACGTCAACCACGCCGGAGCGGACAACCCGACCTACAGCGTGCGGTATTCAGACGAAACGGCCCCGCTGGAGTGTTTTTCAAAAGTCTTTGACCAGGCTCCCAATCCGACCGCCCATTACGCGGCCGTGATGAACTGTTCGAGTGTAGACGAGGCATGCCCGATCGTACAGGGATGCGACTTCAGGGCGCCGATCCGCTACGAAGACCCCAAGGTTGCCGACGACACGACGGACGAGGCGAGCGTCTATGACCAGCGATCACGCCAGATTTGCCGCGAGATGCTGTACATGATGTCAAGGGTCTGAGCAGCGAGCGAATGCGTCCGTGGAGCCGCCGATATGATTACTTCGCCGCCCGTGTTCCCAGGCTTGGCCTGGGAACACAGTGTCATGGAGGCTCCCGCCTCCTGGCCGCCGGCAGAGCCGGCGAGGGTGGCAAGCAGGATGCTTACCCCACTTTACTTGCGTGCGATTTCAAGAACGCGGGCAGCGTCATCGATCGCCGCTTTCGCCTTGTTTGCGTCACCGCATGCCTGGATCAGCTGAATCGCCGGCTCCAGACGATCGATGACCGATCCGCCGCTCGACTTGGTCGCCTTGCGTATGGCCGATGCCTTGGCCGAACGCTTCGTCATGCCGGCTTTTCGTTTCGCCGCCGAGACGGTTGGTACGGAAACCCCACACGCCTTGGCGGTGACCGCGATCGTCGCGCCGGGGTTTTTCTTCAAGTAGTCGATTACTTTCTCTTGCTTGTTTGCTTTTTTCGCCATCGGTGAATTGTCTGTGGGGGAATGAAGAAGACAAGATGATTGAATGCGTTCACATCAAACTGAAGAACACTGCAATCAATGATTTGCTCAGCCTACATTATCAGACATTATCGTTCGCGTCTTAAAAGACGTTAAAAGGAAAAAAAGATTCGCTTAATCTTATAGCATGAGAAGTCCCACACGACCAATTGCCCCCAGGCTGGCGAAAAACCGCCAATGCATCAGACGGCACCGCCGACTGCCGCCCACAAGGCAATCGCAGGCGGCTTAACAATCACCCCAACACTGCCGTCTACATGTGCGAAACGGTGGTCGCCACGACGACCATTGTTCTGCGCTCGCTGCAGACGGCGATGTTGTTTCATACAACCTTGTGTAAAGCATCTCGATCGGGCCGGTGAGTGAAACACCGCATCAGCGCTATCGGCTCAATGGTTCGATGCAACCCGATGCCTTACATTATCAGCTCGCGCCGGCCTCGCTACAGAGGGAAGCACCACCCCCATCCACCCCGTGCAATAGCAGACGTGAAAGGGCGTCAACGTGAGTCCGATATACGCCTATGGAATCCCGGCATCATGTGATGACTCCGGCGTTGGCTATAAAGCGTGCCCACCGATCAGAACCCAGTGACGCGCAGGTCACCGGTCAAGGCGTTAGAATTAGCGATTATGAGACGAAAACTGTTAATTCTTGCCGTGGTCGCGGTGCTGTCGATCACCGACACCACGGGACGGGCCGAAACGCCGGCCGAATGGTCTGCATTCACCGAAGCCCATTGCGTCGGTTGCCACAGCGGCGAATCCCCCGAGGGCGATTTCAGCTTTGACCGGTTGGGCTTTGATCTTTCCAGCGAAGAAACGGCGCGGCGCTGGATTCGCGTTCACGATCGCGTCGTTGCCGGCGAAATGCCACCGGCCGATAAAGCGACACCGGATGCCCGCGAGTCGGCCGCCTTCACCGCAGCGTTGGCGAAAGAGTTGGTCGCGGCCGAAACCCGCCGCAGTGACGTGGTGCTGCGGCGTTTGAATCGCCACGAATACCAGAACACCGTGTGTGATCTGTTTCAAATCCAAGTCACGGTGCATGGATTGCCCGACGATTCCTCGACCGGTGGATTCGACACCGTGGGCGAAGGCCTGGCGGTTTCTGCCGAAGCGATGGCCGCCTACTTGGAAGCCGCCGATCAGGTGCTCGATGCCGTGTTTGGCAGCGGTACCCCACCCAAGCGGATTCGCCACGAAACGAACCTGCTCGAACAAGTGGACTGGCGGGGCCGTCCGCAATTGGAAAACCAAATCGGCAAGATGTTTCGCCGCACCGATGACGGATTGGTGATTTTCCAGTCGGGCTATTGCCCTACAAACCTGGTGAACTTTGCACGTTTGCGTGCCCCCGCGGGAACGTATCGCGGCACCATGCGGGTCCGGGCGGTACAGAGTGACCAACCGGTCACGTTGCGAATCTATGGTGGCGATACGATTGTCAATCGTGCTGAACGTCACTTGGTGGGATACTATGACGTCGCGCCCGGGCAGTGGACGACAATCGAATTCACCGATCGTCTGGTCGAAGACGGAGGCACCTTTCAGCCGAAATGTTACGGCACGCGCGACACGCGAAAAGACGCCGACACTTGGCCGGAACCGGGAATCGAAATCGGCGACATCGTGATCGAAGGTCCCTTGGACGAATGGCCGCCGCCGGGGCGTATCCGATTGCTCGGCGATCTCGATCTTGAATCGGCCGGGCGAGACGATGCAGAACAGATCTTGCAGCGGTTGTTGCCGCTCGCCTTTCGACGCCCGGTCGAGCCGACCGAAGCGGACGCCTACTTAGATTTATTCTCGTCGGCTCTCACTGACGGTCGGTCCTTTGAATCCGCATTGCGGGTTAGCTTGAAAGCCGTCCTCTGCTCGCCCGACTTTTTGTTTCTCAACGAACCGGGCACATCGCAGATCAGCCCGCACGCGTTGGCGGCACGGTTGTCGTACTTTTTGTGGAGTACGATGCCGGATGACGAATTGATGAAACTCGCCGACGACGGTTCACTGCATCAGAGCGACGTGCTCGCGCAACAGGTCGAACGGCTGCTGACGTCGCCCAAGGCGTCGGCCTTTATCAAGAACTTCACCGGACAATGGCTTGATCTGCGTGAGATTGATTTCACCGAGCCGGACGCGAACCTGTACCCGGAATTTGACGAACTGTTGCGGATTTCGATGGTGCAGGAGACGGAACGTTTTTTCGACGAAATCCTGACGAACGATCTCAGCCTCGTGAACTTTGTGGATTCGCAGTTCAGCTTTCTCAACGGGCGACTTGCCAGTCACTATGGCATCGAGGGTGTCGATGGTCAGACGTTTCGCAAAGTCCAGCTGCCACCGGACAGTCCACGCGGTGGGTTGTTGACGCAGGCCAGTGTGCTGAAGGTGACCGCCAACGGAACGTACACGTCGCCGGTGCTGCGTGGTGCCTGGATCTTGGACAACATCTTGGGTCAGCCGACGCCGCCACCGCCGGACAATGTGGGTTCGATCGAACCGGACATCCGTGGCGCGACGACCATTGGCGAACAGCTGGCCAAACATCGTGACGTTCAATCGTGTGCCGCCTGTCATCGCCAGATCGACCCTCCCGGCTTCGCACTGGAGTGTTTTGATCCGATCGGTGGTTATCGCGATCAGTACCGAACGATGTCACCGGACGCGAAACGACCGAATCTGAAGCAAGCGCCGTTCACCTATGCCTGGGTGCGGTACCGGATCGGATTGCCCGTGGATGCGACCGCGGAGATGCCGGATGGGCAAACCATCCAAAGCGTCGACGATTTCAAGCGGATCCTGGCCGCGAACCCCGATCAGCTGGCCCGAAATTTGGCCGGCAAACTGATGACGTACGCGTTGGGGCGTAAAATAGGATTTGCCGATCGCCGCGCGGTCGAAGATATCGTCGGCCAAACACGCCGACAGAACTACGGTTTCCGTTCGCTGATCCAGGCCATCGTGCAACACCCCACCTTTCAAAAACCATGACACAACCCAATCGCCGTACGATCCTGCGCGGCTGCGGCGTGGCCTTGGCGCTGCCGTTTTTTGAATCCACCACCTCCGCCGCAGCGGCCAAACGTCCGCGACGGCGGATCGTTGCGATCGACGTCGGCCTGGGTCTGCACGCCCCCAATATGATTCCGCAGCAATCGGGGCGCGACTATGAGTTGCCGACCTACTTGAAGTTGCTGGCCGAGTTTCGAGACCATTTCACCGTGATCTCGGGCGTGTCGCATCCCGAAGTCGGCGGGGGACACGCGTCCTACAAGTCGTACCTGACCTGCGCGCCCCATCCTAACAGCGCGGGATTTCGCAACACGATTTCGTTGGACCAATTGGCTGCGGCCCAGTTCGGCAGTGAAACGCGTTTCGCGTCGCTTGCTTTGAGCAGTTCCGGTCCGGGACTGTCGTGGTCGCGGAGCGGTGTCGAAATCCCGACGCTGACGCGACCGTCGTTCGTCTTTCGAAAACTGTTTCTCGCCGGGAAAGCAGACGAGCAAGCCAGACAGATGCAGCGGCTACAAGATGGGCAAAGTGTTCTGGATGTCGTGATGGACAAAACCAAACGCCTGCAGAGAAACCTGACCGGTCGTGACCGCGAGAAACTGGACCAGTATTTCGAAGCCGTTCGGGAAGCCGAGCGGCGTTTGGCCAAAGCCGAAGCCTGGGAACAAAGGCCCAAGCCACACGTCGATGCAAAACCGCCGCGCGACGAACCGGACAGCAAAAAGATTGTGGAATGCATGCGGCTGATGTACGACGTCATGCATCTGGCACTGGAGACCGATTCGACGCGTTTCCTGACGTACAACATTTCCGGCATGAACGCGGTCCCCGTGATTCCCGGTGTCGATGCCGATTATCACAACCTGTCGCATCACGGCAAAGATCCGGACAAAATCGCTCAGCTGACGCTTGTCGAATCCGCACTGATCCAGGAGCTTCGTGGTTTCCTGAAGAAACTGCGGCAGAGTACCGAGGAGGAAGGATCGCTGCTCGATTCGACGATGGTGCTGTTCGGTTCGAACTTGGGAAACGCCAGCAGTCACGATACAAAGAACATGCCGATGCTGCTTGCCGGGGGTGGATTCCGTCACGGACAACACTTGGCGTTTGACCGTGACAACAATTACCCACTGCCCAACCTGTTTGTCTCCATGCTGCAACGACTGGGCATGGAAACCGACACGTTCGGGACCGGCAGCGGCACGATGACCGGGCTTGAATGATTAACATAGTGTCGGGGTGTAGGTGTCGGCGATTGCACAGACAGGTGTTCGAATGAAACCATTTCTTCCCGATCCCGCGTTTTTCAGGATGCTGTTGATCGGCACAATGATTGCCATGTTGCGGTTCGCGGTAGGGATCACTTCATGTGTCGCTGCGACCGACCAAGACGGACCGGCGTGTTTCGTTGCCGATCGATGGTTCGCCGACGAAGTCTGGGAAAAAGTCGGCAAACGAACTTGCTTGAAATGCCACAACGCCTCTGGCGATGCATCCGAGAGTGCCTTTGTGCTGCAGGACCCCGATCGGGATCGCACTCGGCGTGATACCGTCCTTCGTAAGAATCGCCTTGCATTCGAAGGGCAACTGGAAGCTGACGTCGATGGCGAATCACGCCTGTTGCAAAAGGTGGTCGGCGGCCTGGATCATGGCGGCGGAGAAGTCCTGCAAGCGGGCTCGACCGGTTATCGAGTCTTACAGCGATTCGTTCGTCGTCTCAATGGCAAACCCGATCCACTGCCGTCCGAAGTCGACGACGATCCGGTTCCGTTTTTTGACGGATTGGTGATGATGCCGCCTCGACGATTGTTGCGTCGCGTGACCTTGTCCTTGGTCGGCCGCCTTCCTTCGCACGAAGAGCTTTCCAAGGTTGAAACCGAAGGGCTGTCAGCCTTAAGCCCCATCCTGGACGACGTTATGGGCGAAGACGCGTTCTACGAACGTCTCCAAGAAGCCTTTAATGATATTTTATTGACGCGAGGGTACGACGGGGTCGCCGAAGGAGCGCTCTCGTACGAGCACTTCAAATCGCGATTGTGGTATCAGGAACTCGACCCGAACCGCGATCGCAAATCGGATGAAAAACTCAAGTACTCACACCCGGAGATGATCGCGTACACGAAATTGGTCCGCGATTATCGCGAAGCGATGCTTCGTGAGCCGCTGGAATTGATTCGACACATCGTCGGCAACGACCGGCCGTTCACGGAAATCGTCACCGCCGACTACACAATGGTGTCTCCCTACACGTCCAGGGGCTATGGCGTTTATGAACAGGTCCGGGACAAATTCAAGGACACCGATGATCCGTTCGAATTCGTCCCCACGAAAATCCCCGCACTGACGTCTCGAAACGGCACGGTCCAGGAATCGAAAACCGGCTTTTATCCCCACTCCGGGCTGCTCAGTTCGTTCCAATACCTGATGCGTTATCCGACGACCGAAACCAATCGAAATCGGCTGCGAGTGCGGATGTTTTTCCAGCACTTCTTGGGTGTCGACCTGTTGGAATTGGCTCCGCGGACGAGCGATGCCGCAGCGATCACGGCCGAGTACGACGTACCGACAATGCAGGCGTCTGATTGTGTCGTGTGCCACAAGATCATGGACCCGGTCGCGGGTCTGTTTCAGGATTATTACGTCGTCGACGCCAAAGGCGTCTATGGGCCACGCAAAGAGGGCTGGTACGAAGACATGTTCGCGCCGGGATGGGGTCAGGAAGCGTTGCCGCCGGAAGAACGCTGGCGCGCTTTGCAGTGGTTGGGTCAGCGAACGGCCCGTGATCCGCGATTCGCCACCGCCATGGTTGAACACGTCTGGTACATTTTGTCGGGACGTCAGCCCCTGTCGCCGCCGGAGGACATTGACGACCCGATGTATTCGCCAAAGCATCGCGCCTATCGAGTCCAACGAAAGGAAATCGAACGGATCGCAGATCGCTTCATCGAGTCAGATTTCAATCTGAAAGTCGCCTTCAAGGAATGGATCCACTCGGATTTTTATCGAGCCGACGGTCTGGCAACCGAGGGTGACGACCCGCGACGTCGGGCCGAACTGGACGACGTTGGACTGGTCCGTTTGCTGACTCCCGAACAGTTGGAGCGAAAGTTGATGGCGATCTTCGGCAAAAAATGGGGACGTTTAATCGATCGTGAAGCGCAGTTGAACATTCTGTACGGCGGAATTGATTCTCAAGAGGTGACCGAGCGGATCACCGATCCCAGCGGCGCGATGGGAGCGATCCAACGCATTCTGGCCAACGACCTTGCCTGTCGACACGTCGCCGCCGACTTCTTGCTGCCTGCCGAAGAACGACGCTTGTTTCCCGGCATCGAAATCGACGTGGTCCCGGGAGGAAGCGACGACGGGGACCGGCGGATTCACCAAGCGATCGTCCATCTTCACGCGTTGATCCTTGGCCGGAACGACGCCCCGGGCGATCCCGAAGTGCAACGCACATTCGATCTGTTCGCGGGAATCGTCAGCGATGCAAAGTCGCATCCGGAAATCGATCCGACCGAAAGTTATTTTTGCCAGTCTCAGCGAGAGGTCACGCCCCGCGATCCGGATCCACACTACACCATTCGCGCTTGGCGCGCGGTGGTCACCTACCTGCTTCGACAGCACGAGTTTCTCTATGAATAAGGTGTCTTGATGCGCCGTCGCAACTTTTTACAACTCTGTGCCGCAGCCGGACTCGGTTTCTCAACGCCAGTTACCCCTTCGGCGATCGCAAGTGCCGATGAAGCCGGTCGCGAGCTTCCCTCATACGATGGTCCCTACTACATCGTGTTCAATGCATCGGGCGGTTGGGACACGACGTACCTGATGGACCCCAAAGGAATCAACGCAATCAATCGTCTGTACAAACACGGCGACATCCTGACCGAGGGGAATCATCGCTTCGCGCCCAACGCGAAGCATATTGACGCGGGCATCAGCAACGAGACGTTTTTCGCGAAATACGGCAAGGAACTGCTGGTGATCAACGGCCTGGACTATTCGGTCAACAACCATTCACCCTGCTCACGCTACATGGCGACGGGCAAACTGGACAGTCTAGCCTATCCGACGTTTGCAGCCCTCGTTGCGGCGTGCAAAGGCCCCGATGTTCCACTGGCGTTCCTGACATTCGGAAACTATTCGGCGACGGGAAACTTGGTGCCCCTGTCGCGCGTGCCGTACCTGAATTCGCTCAATCGACTGGCCAACGCCGACGGTGTCGACGGAAGTACCCGGCATTCCTATCACGACAACTTCGTCAGCGACCGCATCGAGCGTGCGCTGGAAGCACAAATGCAGGCCAGGATTGAATCAAATCGTCTGCCGCGTGTGGAACGATCCCAGAGCATGCTGTATGCGGCGCAGTTGAACTCAAAAGCACTCCAACGTGTAACGCCATTCATTCCAAAATCGTCACCGAAAGAAAGGCTTTCGCGACAGGTGGACATCGCGTTGGCATCTTTCCGAGCCGGCATTTGCGTGTCGGCCAATCTGTCCATCGGTCAGTTCGACAGTCATGCCAACAACGATGCCGACCAAATGAAACTGATCCCCGAATTGCTCGCGGGCGTCGACTACCTGATCACCAAGGCGGAGCAATGGAAGATCCGCGAAAAACTGGTGGTGGTCATGCAGAGCGAAATGGGACGGACGCCGACGTACAACAAGGGCAACGGCAAAGATCACTGGTCGATCGGTTCGATCATGTTCATGGGGGCAGGGATTCAGGGAAACCGCGTGATCGGTGCGACGGACGAAGAACAATTCCTGGTTTCCATCAACCCTGAGACGCTTGCCACGGACAAACAGGCGGGAATCCGAGTCCGCCCGGAACACATCCATTCCGCACTCCGCGATTTCGCCGGAATCTCGACGCACCGTTCCTGCGACAACTTTCCGCTGAAAGTGTCCGAGGACGAGCGGTTAAAGAATCTGTTCGGATAGATCCGGTGTAAGTTTGGCATCGATACCCCCGTGGCTCGCCTGCACTTGTTCAAACGCCCGACTTCCGTACCGAATCAATCATCATGAGACGTCACCGAATCAATTGCATCGTCGCTTTCACCGCAGTCGCGTTCGCTGCGTTCTCGCTCCATGCCGTTTCGGCTGCCGGGCCATTGAAGGTGTACATCCTGGCCGGGCAATCCAACATGCAAGGCTCGGCACATCAAAGCACGTTCTCGGCCATGCAGGACGACCCGGCAACCGCAGAACTCCTGGACGTGATCCTGAACCAAAATGGTGATCCGGTCGTGTGCGAGAACGCCTGGATCACCTACCGGACGGGCGGACGCGACGGAGAGACGGTGCGGCAAGGCAGAGTGGAAATCGGCTACGGTTTTGACGATCAGCGGATCGGTCCCGAGTACGGTTTTGGCATCTTCATCGACCGAGCGATCGACGAACCGGTGTTGATCATCAAGACCGCTTGGGGCGGGAAGTCACTGGCCATGGACTTCCGCCCGCCCGGCGCGGGACCTTACCAGCCCAGTGCGAACGAAAAAGAACGTGGCAACGTCCCCGACGTGGAGAGCGTGGGACACTACTACCGCGAAATGATCCGGTTCGTGCAGTCGACGCTCCGGGACACCGAGGGTCTGAAGAAATTGGTGCCGACGTACGATGCAAGCCAGGGCTATGAACTTTCCGGATTCGTTTGGTTCCAGGGCTGGAATGACATGTGCAATCGACATCACATCGACCAATACACCGAGAACATGATCCATTTCATCCGCGATGTCCGTCAGGAGTTCGATACACCGACACTGCCGTTCGTTGTGGGCATCCTGGGAGTCTACGGCACGGACCCAGACCGTCGGAAATTTGACACGGGGTTGCCGGTCAGTGACTTTCGCAAGGCCCAGTTCGCAGCCGTCGAGCAATACGACCGGAAGGTCGCAGCACGCTATCGCGGCAACGTCGTCGCGGTCGACAGCGGACCGTATTACGAACTCGGGCTGAGCGACATCTACTGGAAACGGCGGCTGACCGGCAATTGGAAGCAGCGGGTCAACCAGGGGCAGATGACGCCCGAGCAGTTTCAAGCCGAATGCGACCGGTACGGATTCGGCGATGGTGAAATGACCGCGCAGGAGCAACGTACTTGGGATCGCTGTGCATCCAACGCCGAATACCACTACCTGGGAAGCGGCAAGACCTTCATCCGTTTCGGCAAAGCACTCGCCGAGGCGATGCTGGAATTGGAGAAGCAGTGACCTGTTTGAGGAAATCGACGAAGCTGTTTCCCTATTTCCTTTTCGACTCGCGACAGTCAGGCGCCTGTTCGAGGGTGAAGACGACGATTTCTTCGCCGGTATGCGTACTGATATCGTGATGCAGGCTAACAGGCTTGATGCCGGTGATCTCGTGAATCACCAACTCCAAGGTCGGGCGCGCCGTCTCGATCAATTGGGTTCGAACCTGTTTCAGCAGATCCCGCCCTTTTTCAGCCGGCAGCGTGGTCACCAAATGTTGCTCGGCCGCGGTCAAGACACCTTGCAAGCGAACAACGAGCAGATCGCCGATCAGATGGGCGCGAATGTCCTTCGGCCCCCGCCCCATGTACTCCTGCTCGAAATGGGACATCCCTTTGCAGACGGCGGCTTCGATTTCTCCGTGTGTTTTCACCGACCCGTTCCAGTTCAACGATCAATTGCCTACCTCGCTCCGTTTTTCATCACCTCATTGGCGAACGTACGGTCAAACGATGCGAGAGCAACTAATTTACCACACTCCTGGCAGGCGACGCGGTGGCGGATCGCTTTCCGAAGAAATCTGACATCACCACTGGGCATCAAGGCTGTGAGGCATTGATTTGCGGTAGGGCGGCGAGCCCTCTGGTCTTTCAAGGTGTTTTCATCAAGCTGAAACCGGACGGCCGATGCAAAGTCAGCGGTCCGCCCTTGTCTTTTCCATCAGTCGGCGTAGGATGAATTCGTTGAGGGAACGGTTTAGCCGATTTTCTCTCTTCAACAATCCGGACGACAAGATAAAGAGCAATCTGGCATTCCCCAGCCAATGGGACTCCAAGAGGGCTCGTTAAAAAGTAAGCCGATGTGGCAGAACACCTTCGTGTGTGTTCTACCCCATCGGCTTTTTTTATGCGCAGGATTCAATTTCAGAATATCTAAAACCAACCATGTCCACGTGGTACAGGAAGAGACACCATGGATCAAGCCACGTCGACCATGACGCAAACGATCGCCCTGATCGCGAAAACGCTACAGCAGAACAGAACGGGACTTGCTCCGACGTCCGTCAGCGCGGTCCTCAACGAGAACACGTTGGTCGTGACGATGGAAGGTGCCCTCACACCGGCCGAGCAGGCCTTGGTCCGTACGTCGCAGGGCCTCGCCCAGGTCCAAGAGTTTCATCGTCAGTTGTTCGCCAGTTCATCCGACCCGATGCAACAGAAGATCAAGACCATCACCGGTCGGGATGTGCGAGAAGCAACCGCAGCACTCGATGCGGGAACCGGCATGATCACCCATACCTTTCGGTCCGGTGCGATGGTGCATGTGTATTTGTTGACCCCTGAAATCGACGCCTGCAGAAGCACTGATCGTGCATCGATGGAACGCGCCGGTGACGACGGTTTCCATCCGCCGGCACAGGACGATCGTCCAGACTCCGCTGAGACAGATTGATGATGAAGTTCTGATTGAATGTTGGTCATTCATCGACCCGGTCAACCTTGACTCGAGTCGCGAAATCGAATGACGCGATTCCGAACGCCTTTAGGAGGCTGTCATGGGAATTCTACTGTGGATTGCAATGGGACTTTTGGCCGGAATCCTCGCCAAGTGGATCATGCCGGGGGCCGATCCTGGTGGACTCATCGTCACGACGCTGATCGGTATTGCGGGTGCGATCGTCGGCGGGATGATCGGAACGGCGTTTGGCTTTGGAAGCGTGACCGGTTTTGACGTTCGCAGCTTGGTGATTGCAACCGGTGGCGCCGTCCTGTTGCTGTACGCCTACCGACTCCTCTCGCCCCGCATGTGGGCATCGTCCCGTGGGGCCTGAGACGAAAATACAACCAATCGAGAAACGACAGAACAGGGTATCGATCATGAATACGCTTCAAGCCAACACGCCGTGCTATGTCTTGCTCGACGGCAAGCAACGTCTCGCGCCCAAACTCATCGCCCCGGATTCAGGTCCCCAATGCGTGGCAATTTATGGGTTCTCGGACAAGCAACCGTATGACCTGTTTATCGCCAACAGCAAACTCGCCTTAACACCCTACCCATTGGTCAAAGGCTACCTGAAGAACCAAATCACCGAATCCAGTGACGTCATCCACCTTGTCGTGATCGATGCGACCGGACCGCAGAAATCTCCATTGAATGCGGTAACCATGGACTGCGTCTTGCAAGCCCAGCAACAAAACGCGAATCAAGTGAGTGTCTCGTTCCGATTAACGCTCGATGGAGATGCAAAGGCGTACCGCATCGAGAAGGCTTCGCCCGGCTTGGACGAGACGAGCAAATCAGTGGAAACGCAAAGCACATCGTAATCAACCGTTTAAGAAAACAAATCAGGAGAAACGCAGATGAATTGGAATCAAGTGACACGCGATTGGCTGTCCGTCAGCCAGCAAATCAAGCTCAAGTGGGGCAAGTTCACAAACGATGACCTCGCCATGATCTCTGGCGGTCGAGAGTCGTTTGTCAGGCTGTTCGAACAACGATACGGAGACGACAAAGCGACGGCGGAGAAGAAAATTGACGCGTTTGTCGCAGGATTGAAGATTCCTGCAGAACGAAACAATCTCCTTTCGTGGTCGCAACATTGCTGGAAAAACATCAAGAGTTTTGTTCACATCCGCCCGCGCATCTAGCGAGTTGGCGAAGGTTGCAAGCGGCGAGAAAACGGTCGAAGCACGTCATTCGAAGAACGAATAGGAAAAACGAATGAAACGATTGGAGGGGAGGCCCGTCTCACCCGGCTTTGCCGTGGGGACTGCGGTCGTTTACGACTATGAAATTCAACGAACGCTGCTGAGCGAGTCGGAGCGTGATATTCGCCACGGTGATGTGCAGTCTGAATGCGAACGAATCGATAAGGCACTCGAGCGGTCCAATCGTGAATTGACGATCGCCACGCAAGCCGTCGGCGGAGGCCCGCAGCTCGTCGACGCTGCGGCGTTGTTGTCTGCACATGCCACAATGGCTGCTGAGATCGCAGCGACTGCCAAGCAGCAGATCGGATGCGACCTCGTCAACGTGGAACTGGCACTCGATTCAGTCATCCGCGATTGGATCAGCCGTTTGCAGAATCTTGATAACGAGTACCTTCGCCAACGCGAACAAGACGTCCGCGACGTCGGTCAGCGGATGACTCGTAATTTGACAGAGGGCATCCAGTACAGCTTTGATTTGGTGCCACCGGGATCCGTGATCGTGGCCCGCGAACTGCTCCCTTCCGAAGCGGTCGGGCTTGTCAATAGCGGTGTGGTCGCGATCGTTTCCGAATACGGAGGAAAGTTCAGCCACACGGCGATCGTCGCCGCGGCGCTGGGAATCCCGGCAATCTCGGGCATCACGGACGTGACCAAACTGATTTCGTCCGGCGAAACGTTGCTTGTCGATGGCTTGTCCGGAACCGTTGGGATTCAGCCATCGGAATCCGATGAGGCGGAGTTCTCGGTTCGTCAGCTCGCGCACGAGCGGCTTGTTGCATCACTGGCGTCCGAGGAAGAACAGCCGTGTAAGACCCAGGACGGCGTCGAGATTTCACTGCTGGGCAACGTCGGATTGCCGGTCGAAGTCGATCAGATCGCAGAACATCACTTGGCCGGCATCGGACTTTTTCGTACCGAGTTCTTGTTCATCGACTCCTACACCCGTCCGAGCTTCGACTTGCAATTGGAAGTCTATGGCGAAATGGCAAATCAGTTGGCCGGTTTGCCAATGGTGATTCGAACCTTCGATCTCGGCGGCGAAAAACTTCCCCCCTTCCTGTCATTGGATCGGCTGAGAAATCGCTCGAGTCTGCATCTGCGCGGACTGCGATTCTCATTGTCGGAGAAGAATCTGCTTGACGCTCAATTGCGAGCGATTGTACACGTCGCGCAGACCGCGGACGTCCGGATCTTGTTTCCGATGGTGATCGGGAGTCACGATTTTTCGTTGGCGATCGAGGCCGTGGATCGTGCCGTGAAGCAACTTGACGTGCTGCGTCGACCTCCCGTTGGAGCCATGATTGAAACACCTGCGGCATTGTTCGCCTTGGATGAGATCCTTGAGCTGGCAGACTTTGTCGCAATCGGTACCAACGATTTGACTCAGTATATGTTGGCAGCCGATCGTGATTTGTCCGCGGGAACGGACGATTGCACCGCGATGCACCCGGCGGTGCTGCGCGCGATTAAACAAATCGTCCAATCGAGTCGGCAGTGGCGTCGGCCGGTTTGTGTTTGCGGCGAAGAGGCGGCAGACGCCGACTTTGCCCGCCTGCTCGTTGGTCTCGGTATCCGCGAACTGAGCCTTGGCCCAATTCGTGCCGCGGCAACCCGCCGGGCGATCCGTGGAATTGACTCCTGTCAAGTGACTCAGCTCGCCGAACGCGCGCTTCAATGTCGAAGCCCTGCGGAAGTTCGCCAACTCTTGACGGCATCATTCGGTGTGGACCCGTCGTCGAGCGAATCCCCGGGATCCGTGTCTCAGCGATCCGTGGAGGTCCAATGATTCCACGGCTTTCCCAATCGCGACTGCTTTGCCCGGCTCAGCTGGCGCCGTCGCGAGCTGATCTCGAAGTGATCGGTGTCTTCAATCCGGGTGTCGTCCGGATCGAAAATGACGTGGTCATGCTCGTGCGGGTCGCAGAAAGGCCTCGTGAGAAACGTCCCGGACTGATGGGATTGCCGCGTTGGGATCCCGACGGAACCTGTGTCATCGACTGGGTGGGTGAAGCCGACTTCGGAGCAATCGATCCCCGCGTCGGTCAACTCAAATCCAATGGTCGGTTGCGACTGACGTCGGTCTCGTCTCTGCGTGTGTTGCGCCAGCGAGACGGAAGCTCCGATGGCTGGTTGCCTGGACCTGCACTGTTGCCGGAAAGGGCGATCGAGGAATTCGGCATGGAAGACGCACGAATTACCAAGATCGATCAGACGTATTGGATCACGTACGTGGCCGTTTCGCGACAGGGAGCGGCAACCGCACTGATTTCCAGCGAGGACATGCTGACCTTCAAACGGCACGGACTGATTTTTTGTCCTGAAAATAAGGATGTCGTTCTGTTTCCACGACAGGTCGATGGACAATACGTGGCCCTGCATCGCCCGAACCCGAATTCACATTTCAGTCCGCCACAAATTTGGATTGCCCGATCACCCGACTTGCTGCATTGGGGTGAGCACCAGAGCCTGTGTGGCGGAGAACAGAGCTGGGAAGGCGATCGAGTCGGTGGCGGGACGCCCCCAATCTTGATCGACGAAGGTTGGTTGCATCTTTATCACGGCAGCCGGCGGACGGAGCACGACGGTCGCGTCGGCGAATATTCGGTCGGGGCATTGCTATTGGATCGAGACGATCCGTCCCGGGTGCTGGCACGCTCCGGCCAACCGATGATGGCTCCTATGGCTGAGTACGAGCGAAACGGATTCGTACCCAACGTTGTCTTCCCGACGGCCATGATCCCCGCAAGTCTTGACCACAGCGATGACCGAATGAGCGTTTACTACGGCGCGGCCGACACTGCGATCGGCGTCGTCAATTTTTCTAAACAGGATATTTTGAAATCACTTCAGTGATCTCGTCATCCGATCCCCCGAGGAGTTTCCCATGGCCAACTCGGCCCTCACCAGAATCGCTTTTGTCGGCGATTATCTGCCGCGCAAGTGCGGCATTGCCACGTTCACTCACGATTTACGAAGCGCGGTTGCCGATGCGTCGTCGGCAACCTGTGTGGTGGTGCCTGTGGACGACATTGCAGAAGGCTACGACTATGGGTCGGAAGTGAGTTTTCAAATTCCCGAACAGGAGATTGACGCCTACCGTTGTGCCGCCGATTTCTTGAACTTCAGCAACGTCGATGTGGTCTCGCTACAACACGAATTCGGCATTTTCGGAGGCCCCGGTGGAAGCCACATTCTGACTTTTTTGCGAGACATACGGATTCCGGTCGTTACGACGCTGCACACGGTTTTGTCCGAACCCGACGCCACCCAGCGGCAGGTCATGGATCAGCTGACCAAGCTTTCCACCCGGCTGGTGGTAATGACGGAGCGAAGTCGCGAAACGCTCTGTGAGACCTATGCCGTCCCCGAAAGCAAGGTCGATTTGATCGCCCACGGCATTCCCGACGCACCGTATGCAAATTCCAGTGAATTCAAAGAACAGTTTGGCGTGGCAGGCAAACAGGTCGCGTTGACGTTTGGGCTGCTCTCTCCGAATAAGGGCATCGAGCACGTCCTGAAGGCGATTCCCGAGGTCACGAAGAAGTTCCCCGATTTCATTTACTTGATTCTCGGGGCAACACATCCCAGTTTGAAACGCAGCGAAGGCGAACAGTATCGGATCAGCCTGGAGCGGATGGCGAAAGACTTAGGAATCACCAAAAACGTCAGCTTTTACAATCGTTTCGTCGAGCTGGACGAGTTGACTAGTTTCATCGGCGCCGCGGATCTTTACATCACGCCGTATCTGAACGTGGCCCAAGCCGTCTCGGGGACGCTTGCCTATGCGTTCGGTTGCGGACAAGCCGTCATTTCGACGCCCTATTGGCATGCCGAAGAATTGCTCGCCGACGGCCGGGGAGTGCTCGTTCCGTTTGCCGATCCGGACGCCATTGGCCGAGAAGTGATCGCTCTGCTAAGCGATGACGAGCGGCGACAGACGATGCGTGATCGAGCCCACCTCTTGGGGCGTGAGATGCTCTGGAGTCATGTGGCGGAACTCTATCTGCAATCCTTCCGTGATGCTCGGGCGAACTTCGGAAGCGAACGCAGCCCCCTGGCGGTGCGAACATTGGATGAGCAGCCGCTGGATCTGCCGCGAATCAATCTGGAACACCTGCATCGCATGAGTGATTCGGCCGGAATCATTCAGCACGCCTGTTACTCCATTCCCAACCATCATGAAGGCTACTGCACCGATGACAACGCCAGGGCGCTCATCTTGACGGTCTTGCTCGAGGAACTGGGCAAAGACACTCCAGAATTGCACGCCTTGGCATCGACGTACGCGGCGTTTCTGAATTATGCCTTCGATCGAACGAGCGGCCGTTTTCGCAACTTCATGAGCTTCGATCGGCGCTGGCTGGAGCGAGACGGCTCAGACGATTCACAAGGTCGCGCGGTCTGGGCACTGGGCACCTGTGTCGGTCGGTCCCAAAGGCTGGGCTTTCAGTCCTGGGCGATGGACTTGTTTGGCAAGGCATTGCCCGCTTGCGAAGACACCACTTCGCCACGCACCTGGGCGCTGGCATTGCTGGGGATTCACGAATACCTGCGCCGCATGAGCGGTGACCGCGCCGTCAGTCAGACCGGTCAACGATTGGCCGAAAAACTCGTCGACCTGTACGACCGAACCGCCACGGACGATTGGCCTTGGTTTGAAAATGTCGCGTCTTACAACAACGCCCGGCTCTGCCAGGCTTTGATTCGCAGTGGGTGTTGGGGCGAGAATCCGCGTGTGACGCAGATCGGTATCGAATCACTCCGTTGGTTATGCGAGAAACAACGCTCTCCCGAGGGCAGGTTCCGTCCGATCGGGTGCAACGGGTTTTGTCGCCAAGGTGTGCCGACCGCAATCTATGACCAGCAGCCGATCGAAGCCCACGCGATGGTGTCCGCCGCGATCGACGCCTTTGATGTCGCCAAAGATCCATTCTGGCGCGAGCAAGCACACCTGGCGTTTGATTGGTTCCTGGGACGCAACGACCACGGGTTACCCATCTACAACGCGTCAACGGGCGGTTGCTACGACGGGCTGGCGGAGCATCAGGTCAATCAAAACCAAGGTGCGGAATCGACGCTCGCTTTCCTGCTCTCACTGGCCGAGATGCAACGACTCGAAGGATCGTCGCCAACATTGCGAACGCCCCGTCGCGCTGCCGCCACTGCGCAGCGTCCCCACCCCGCCCCCGTAAGCAGCACCTATGCTCGTTAAACGAACAGGAATCGTCCTTTCACCCAACAACCGACGGGTCGTGTTGCGACCGTTCGAGATGCCCGATGCGGGCCGAAAACTTCGGATCATCGCACGTGTGTCGACGCTGTCCGAAGAGCAAGTCGATGCGCAATTGGATCTAGTATTGAAGGAGTTTCATGGAAGACATCAACGGCCGCGCGAATTCTTCCTGAGCCGCTTCGAGGCCATCCGTCGGCACCTGTTGACCGACGCTCCGATGAGTGAAAACCGTCAGCTCTTGCTCGGCGCCTACTTCACGCAAGAGTACGCGCTGGAATCGGCAGCGTTGTTCAATCCATCGATCGTGTGGCACCCCGACCAGTCCAACCTTGCCGACGGTTCGCGACGTTTCGTTCTGAGTCTGCGCGCGGTCGGTGAAGGCCATATTTCATCTGTCACATTTCGATCAGGAGTCCTTGATGCCGAGAACCGATTGTCCATCGATGATCCGACCGGCTACGTGACGACGCCCGAATTTGTGCCCGACGCTCTGTATGAAAAAGAACTCTTTCTTCGCAAGTTGGTCGAACTCGGCTTGGAGAGCCCCTTCACAGATTCGGTGTTTGCCGGCCTGGGGGACGAATTCAATTTAAGCCAACTGGAAAACGCGCTGAATCTTGGCATGCGAGCATATGGGGCCCGCCGCCGCGAATTGGCGACAACCGTCGACCAGGTCGTCATGCTCGCAAAGTCCAATTACGAAATCAACTATCTGCCACAACACGATCTGTCCGAACGCCTGATTTTCCCGTTCGGCCCATCCGAAACCAACGGGGTTGAGGATGCCCGATTTGTCCAATTTCAAGAAGAGAATGGGGACTGGCGCTACTACGCGACCTACACCGCGTATGACGGAAAAATGGTGTTGCCCCAATTACTTGAGACACAAGACTTCCTACACTTCAAAATGCACACGCTCAATGGTCCAGCCATCGTCGACAAAGGCCTGGCCATGTTCCCGCGAAAGATCAACGGCCGGTATGCCATGGTGTCTCGGCAAGACGGCGAGCATCTCTTTTTGATGTATTCCGACATGCTGCATTTCTGGCACACCAAACAGATGATCGTGAAGCCCACGTACCCTTGGGAGTTTGTGCAGATGGGGAATTGTGGTTCGCCCGTCGAGACGGACGCGGGATGGCTGCTGCTCACACACGGTGTCGGGCCAATGCGTAAGTATTGCATCGGCGTGATCCTACTGGACTTGGATGATCCGTCACGCGTGATCAGTCGCTTAAGAGAGCCACTGCTGACGCCAAACGAAAATGAACGCGAAGGCTATGTCCCGAACGTCGTCTACAGTTGCGGCAGCGTGATCCACAACGGACAGCTGGTGCTTCCCTATGCCATGTCGGACTACGCGACGACCTTCGCAACCGTCTCTGTCGACGAACTGTTGTCCTTGATGATCTGAACCAACGGTGGTTGCCGAGCACTCCTCTGACGTTGTCCATTCCCGGCGCGGGTGTCGCCGGCCGCGTGGTCAATCTACACGAAGGGTTCGAGGGACAGAACCGGCAAGACGTGCACCGACCGGTGCGCCATCTTTGGCGGACAGGACCTCGATTTAGCAATCAGCGTGAAATCGGCGACGTTCATTGCCCGATGGCGACGTCGTCTTTCCCGATCTGTCGTGACTGAGGTATAAGTTGATGAAGACAAATCGACCGGCATGCCGACGATTTTCTGCATGGCACGACGCTGCCCAAACCGCTAACGTTGTTGCTTGATCCCGGCGACTCGTTTACCAATGCATACGGAGTGCGTTGGAACGCCCCCCAGGAGACCGCCTCCCCGACATCCATCGTGCTTGCTGAAACGGGCAAGATCATGTTCGTGAAGATCAGGGAGACTCACGGGGGACGATCGGCGGCCGAAGAAGTTTTGACAACCTGGTAACCTCATCCCGTTATGGCATGGATCTATTTGCTGATCGCCGGCTGTTTAGAAATCGGTTGGGCGATCGGCTTGAAATACACCGAAGGCTGGTCACGATTTTGGCCGAGCGTGCTGACCCTCGTGACCATGGTCGCCAGTTTCTATTGCCTGGCACTGGCGGTGAAAGAAATTCCGATCGGCACCGGCTATGCGATTTGGACCGGCATCGGAGCGGTTGGGACGGCCACGTTAGGGATTCTGTTGTTTGCCGAACCCGTCTCCGCGATGCGCATCGTCTGCATGGCGTTGATCATCGCCGGGATCGTCGGATTGAAGCTGAGCTAGTAATAGTTAAGTGCTCCGGCCCGTTCGGGTTGAAAATAAATTCGTTCGACTCGCTTTTGCGTTTTTCGATTCAGCAGGGGCAAGGTCACGCTCTGGCCGATCCGGCGTCCAAAAATCTCCGCGCCCAGCGGCGACAGAATCGAGAGTTTCCCTTCGGCAATGCATGCTTCGTGCGGATACACCAAGGTGTAGGTTTCCGCATCATTTGAATCCATGTCGCGCAATTCGACCGTCGAGTTCATCGTCACCACGTCGGGCGACATCTCCTCCGGCTCGACCACGGTGGTGCAGTCAAGTGCCTTGTCCAGATCAGCCAGATGAGACCTGCCGCCACTCAGCGCACACGCAAACTCGCTTTGCAAAAGCTTGCGTAGTTGTTGTAAGTCGGTTCGGGTGACGGAAACAATTCGAGAGGTCATGATGGTGTGTTAGGGTAGATTCCAAGGGACAGAGCCTGCACGGAGAAACCGAACGCCTGCACCGCGGCGAAGGACCGACGTCGCTGTTTGCCCGGCCTTTAAGACAACGTGCGCAGCAGGATTGCGAGAGCGAACAGGGCGATCAACACTAATTGCCCGAACATCATTTCAAGAGAGGTGGAGGCGACGTGAGGTTCGCCGTGACTGGTTGAGTCGTCGTGCTGACGAGGAACCGCATGCTCTGGGTTGTGCGTGAACATGATCGAGACCACTTCATTGGGAAAAAGACGGAACACCTTCCTGGCGACACGAGGTCTTTGCCATTGAAGCATTCCGCATGCCAATGAGTCATTCCACGCAATGGAGTCGGAAATCGCGTCAACGCGGGGTTCCGTGTCAACCTGAGTTGGCGCCGCGGAGCCCTAGTAGGCCAGATTCGGCCCCAGCCAGCGTTCGATCTCTTCGATCGGTTTGCGTTTGCGTTTGGCGTACGCTTCAATCTGGTCTCGAGTCATCCGCTCGACGGTGAAGTAACGCGCCTCGGGATGACCGAAGTACAGACCGCTGACGCTGGCGCCGGGCGTCATGGCGAGACTGCTGGTCAACTCGATTCCGGTGTTTTTCTCGGCGTCCAACAAGTCGAACAGCGTACGTTTTTCGCTGTGATCGGGACACGCGGGATAGCCGGCGGCGGGTCGGATGCCGCGGTACTTTTCCGCGATCAAGTCTTCCTGGGACAGGCCTTCGGTTTGGCCGAACCCCCAGTCGCGGCGGGCGCGTTGGTGCAGCATTTCGGCCAGTGCCTCGGCAAAGCGATCGGCAACCGCTTGCACCATGATCGCTTTGTAATCATCGAGTTCGGCTTTGTATTTCATCGCCAGCTCCATCGCTCCGATGCCGGCGGTGACGGCGAAGCCACCGAGGAAATCCTCGCGGCCAGAGTCCCGCGGTGCGACGTAGTCGGCCAGTGAGCGAAAGTCCTTTTGTCCCTTGCGTTCCCACTGTTGTCGCAAGAAATGCAGCCGCTTCAATTCATGCTTCCGAGTCGAGTCGCTGAACAGAATCACGTCGTCGCCATCGCTGGCGGCTGGCCAGAACCCGTAAACAGCATTGGCGGTCAGTGACTGGTCGGCGATGATCTCGTCGATCAAACGGTTCGCGTCCTCGTAGAGTTCTCGGGCTTGCGGCCCGACCATCTGGTCATCAAAGATTTTAGGAAACTTGCCTTTCAATTCCCACGTGCTGAAAAACGGAGACCAGTCGATATAGGATCGAATCTGTTCTAGCGGAATGTCTCGCAGAACGCGGGTGCCGGTGAACGACGGCGCATCGATGGGAATGGAATTCCAATCGGTGACGAATCGTTTTTCCAGGGCTTCAGCATAGGGCACGAGTTTCTGCTTGCGATCACGAAAGCTATCGGCCAGCTTCTTTTGCGTCGAGACATTCTCGGCGACAAATGCGTCACGACCGTCGCTGAGCAAGCGTTCGACGACATTCACACTGCGGCTGGCATCGAGCACGTGCACCACGGGACCGTCGTAGGCCGGGGCAATTTTGACCGCGGTGTGTTTGGCACTGGTCGTCGCGCCACCGATCAACAGCGGCATCGTCATTCCGGTGCGTTTCATCTCGCGAGCGACGTGTGTCATTTCATCCAGCGACGGCGTGATCAAGCCGCTCAGCCCGATCATGTCGACGTTCTGCTTGGCCGCTTCCTGAAGAATTGTCTCGGCGGAGACCATCACGCCCAAGTCGATGACTTCATAGTTGTTGCATTGCAACACGACGCCCACGATATTTTTGCCGATGTCGTGCACGTCACCCTTGACCGTCGCGATCAGAAACTTGCCGCGAGCCGCTTCGTGCAATGTTCCCGCCAACCGTTTCTCTTCCTCCATGAAGGGTTCCAGGTAGGCGACGGCTTTCTTCATCACGCGGGCCGACTTGACGACTTGGGGCAGAAACATCTTGCCGGCGCCGAACAGATCACCGACAACTTTCATCCCGTCCATCAACGGGCCTTCGATCACTTGGATGCAGCGATCAAAATGCTGGCGAGCGTCCTCGGTATCCTGGACGATGTATTTATCGATGCCCTTGACCAGCGCGTGCGTCATCCGCTGAGCCACCGGGGCGTCCCGCCAAGCCAGGTCTTCGCCCGACTTTTTCTTTCCATCGCCCTTGACCGTTTCGGCGAATTCCAGCATCCGCTCGGTCGCGTCCGGGCGGCGATTGAGCAGCACGTCTTCGACGCGCTGGAGCAAGTCTTTGGGGATTTGCTCGTAGATTTCCAACTGACCGGCGTTGACGATTCCCATGTCCAGCCCGGCGTCGACGGCATGGTACAAGAACGCGCTGTGGATGGATTCGCGGACCGGATCGTTGCCGCGAAAGCTGAAACTGATGTTGCTAACGCCGCCGCTGGTTTTCGCGCCGGGACACACCTGTTTGATTCGCCGCACGGCGTTGATGAAATCGACGGCGTAGTTGTTGTGCTCGTCCATCCCCGTGGCAATGGTCAAAATATTGGGGTCGAAGATGATGTCTTCGGTGGGAAAGTGCAGCTTTTCGGTCAACAGGTCGTAGGCCCGTTTGCAGATCCGAACCTTGCTTTCTTCGTCGGCAGCCTGGCCCTGTTCGTCAAAGGCCATCACGACGGCGGCGGCACCATATTGACGCACCAATGTCGCCCGGCGCAGGAACTCGGTTTCGCCGTCCTTCAATGAGATCGAATTGACGATCGCTTTGCCCTGCACGTTGCGAAGCCCCGCTTCGATCACCTCCCATTTGCTGCTGTCGATCATCACGGGAACCGATGCGGCGACGTGATCCCCGGCGATTAAACGCAGAAAGCGGGTCATCGCTTCGACACCGTCGAGCATCCCTTCGTCAAAGTTGACGTCGATGATGGTGGCCCCATTTTCGACTTGCTCACGCGCGATCTCGACGGCCTCTTCATACTTTTCATCGCGGATCAGGCGGGCGAACTTCTTGCTGCCCATCACGTTGGTGCGTTCACCGACCATCGTGAAAGGCACCTCCGGACGCATCACCAGCGGCATCTGACCGGACAACCGCGTGTAGACCGGGCCGGGTGCATCTTGCTTGGGCCGGCATCCTTTGACGCGATCGGCCATCGCGCGGATATGGTCGGGCGTCGTGCCGCAGCAACCGCCCAGGATGTTCACCCAACCGTTGTCGGCGTATTCACCGACCTTGTCCGCCATCGCCTGGGGGCCGAGGTCGAATTCCCCCATCTCGTTGGGCAATCCGGCGTTGGGATGGCAAGAAATCGGGATTTCGGCAACTTTGGCAAGCTCTTCGATGTGAGACCGCATCACGTCGGGCCCGAGCGCGCAATTCATGCCGACTGAAAGCAACGGAAAGTGGTTAATGGCCGTCCAAAAGGCCTCGACACTTTGAGCGCTGACAAAGGTTCGACCGCCATCGCCAAAGGTGCCGCTGGCCATCACGGGAACCCGACGACCACCGGCATTGAAAAAGTCGGCGATCGCGAACAAACACGCCTTTAAATTCAAAGTGTCGATCGCGGTTTCGGGCAGCAGCACGTCGACCCCGGCGGCGACCAGCGATTCGACCTGGGCCCGGTAGCTGTCCACCATGTCCTGGAACGTCGTGCCGCGATACGCCGGATCGTCTTCGGTGCTGATGGCCAATTGCTTGGTCGTCGGTCCGATCGAACCGGCTACAAAACGCGGTTTGTCGGGTGTGCGTTCGGTCCACTCCTGGGCCGCAGCGCGTGCACATGCCACCGCCGCATGGTTGATTTCATCGACCAGGTCAAGCGGCAGACCAAACTCCACCATCCCGACCGGTGAAGCGCCGAAGGAGTTCGTCTCGACAATGTCGCTGCCGGCCTGAAAATAGGCCCGATGGATCTCGGTGATCTTGTCGGGATGCGTCAGGCAAAGGATATCGGAAAAGTTCTTCAGATCCTTGTGGTGATCGGCAAAACGCTCACCCCGCACGGCAGCTTCGTCCAATCCCAGACGCTGGATCATGGTTCCCATCGCGCCATCAAGAAGCAGGATCCGTTCCCGCGCGAGCGCACCAAGGATGGACGTGTCGTGAGGTTCGGCTTGAATCATCGTGGTCGGCCAGGGTTGGTCGGGTAGGTTCAGGACGGGATGGGCGCGGGCGGATCACACCTGTCGATTAGCCGGCTCGCGCGAGCGTACGGGCCTCGACCACCAAGGAAACGCGCCGAGGACCGTGGGCTCGCGCCAAACGGCTGATTCAATCGACGAACTCCCAAAACTTTCGGCCGATCGACGACGGATCCGCTCTCGCACCACTCAAGCTTGACAGGGGGAAAGCCGAGCCCTACAAACATGCACGAATCATACATGTTTCAAAGCTTTGCGTTAACCCGCGTCTTGAGAAGACAGCCATGCCCGCCGAAGAGCCCAAAAAGTCGAAGGTCGAATTGATCAAAGAAGCCAGTGTTGGGCTGCGTGGCAGCATCACCGACGAACTGGCCGACGCGACCACCGATCATGTGCCGACGCGACCACCAAATTGCTGAAGTTTCACGGCACCTACCAACAAGACGACCGCGATCTGCGCAAGCCACGCCGCAAAGAAGGGCTCGGCAAGGCGTATTCGTTCATGGTCCGCAATCGCATCCCCGGCGGAAAACTAACGGCGGAACAGTTTCTCGGTGAACTGCAGATCGCCGACGAGCTGGGTAACGGAACGATCCGGATCACGACTCGCCAAAGCATCCAATTGCACGGTGTGGTCAAAGGCAACCTGTGGGACGTGATCCGTCGTATCAATGCAATCAAGCTTTCCACCCAATCGGCGTGCGGCGATGTGACGCGAAATGTCTGTTGCTGCCCCGCCCCATTGCGGCACAACGGCCTGCGCGACCAACTGCAACAACTGGCCGACAAGATCGCGGTGCATGTTCGCCCCACGACGAAAGCCTATCACGAGATTTGGATCAAAGACCCGGAAACGGGCGAGCGCGAGCAGGTGGTCGGCCCGCCGCGTGAACCGGAGCCCGACCCGATCTATGGCAAAGCCTATTTGCCGCGGAAGTTCAAGATCGGGCTCGCCCTGTGTGACGACAACTGCATCGACGCGTATGACAACGACATCGGGCTATTGGGCGTGACCGAAGGCGACACGTTGATCGGTTTTAATGTTCTCGCGGGCGGCGGCATGGGGACCACGCCCAGCAAGAAACAGTGTTTCCCGGCGCTCGCGAAACGCTTGGCTTTCATCCAGTCCGAGCACTTGTTGCCGGTCATCACCGCCATCATTCTCGTTCAGCGTGACTTCGGCAACCGCGCCGACCGAAGCCAAGCGCGGATGAAGTACCTGATTCACAACCTGGGCGTCCCGGCCTTCAAAGCCAAGGTGGAAGATTACCTTTCCCAGGCCGAGTCGATCTGCGGCGTTCCCGAAGGCACCGTGCCGCGGCCCTTGCCCGAGCCGCACCCGGACGATGTGACCGGCCACGATGACCACCTCGGCTGGCACGAGCAGGGTGACGGGAAATGGTTCTTGGGACTGCCGATCGAAAATGGTCGCGTGAAAGACGAGGGGGATTTGCGGCTGAAAACGGCGCTGCGAATTCTGTTCACCAACCATGTCACCAATGCCCGCCTGACGGCACAGCAGAATATCTTGTTGTGCGACATCGAATCCGACCGGCGAACGGAAATCGAAACGGTGCTCTCCGATCACGGCGTCGCCACCGTCGACCAGATCAGCAACGCGCGGCGATTTGCTTTCGCCTGTCCGGCACTCCCTACGTGCGGCTTGGCGGTGACCGAAAGCGAACGGGCACTGCCCGGCCTGATCGACGAAGTGGAGGCAGAATTGCGTGAACTGGGTTTGGACGACGAGCCATTCACCATACGAATGACCGGCTGCCCCAACGGTTGCGCGCGTCCCTACAACGCCGATATCGGTCTGGTCGGCCGCAGCGTCGATGGCAAGACAGGCGAAGGACGCTACACCGTGTTCCTGGGCGGAAACCTGATCGGCACGCGAATGAACGCGGTGTTTCGGGACCAAGTCCCACGCGGAGAAATCGTTGCGACGCTGCGTCCCGTGTTCATCCACTTCAAGCAAAACCGACAGGCCGATGAGACGTTCGGCGATTTCTGCGATCGCATCGGCGTGGAAGTGCTGGCAACGGTCGGACAAGCGGTCTGACCGGCGCCGATTCGTCGGCCAGACGCGACGATCATGTCGGCAGCTGCGGCGACTGGATCGTGAACGCGAGTGTCAAAAAATTGACAACGGTCTTCTTGGACCCTAAAACTACACTCCGATATGCACAATTGCAATTCCCCTCCGTTGCATCCTCATTCAGGAAACTCCCATGAAACGCCTTCCCCTGTCTGCCTGCCTTGTCGCAACGTTGGCCGTCTCGCTCGCCAGCGGATTTTCATTGACGATCGGGCCGGTTCACGCCCAAGAACCAGCGGCGACCGCGCGGCCCGACGACAAGAAAGCTGACAAGAAACCCGGAAAGAAAGCGGTCGAGCGATCGCGCAAGACGGTGCAAACGCTGGACAACATCTTCAAGCAAACGATCGTGTTGGTGACCGACAAGTATGTCAACGACGAAGACGATTTTGCTGCCGGTAGTGCGGCGGTATTGTTGTTCAAGAAGATTTCCGACGGCAGCGACAACACGATTCGATTGATCGACGCCACGGGCGATCCCTATGAATCCGACAATGTCGCCAAGGATGACTTCGAAAAGCAGGGCATCAAGAAGTTGAAGGCCGGGGCCAAACGTGTCGACGAGGTCGTCAGCCTGGACGGCAAGCACTACTTGCGTGCATTGACACCGGTACCGGTCGTCATGCAAAAATGCATCATGTGTCACGCACACTACGAAGATGTCGCCGCGGGCGCGCCGATCGGAGCGATCAGTTACACCGTGCCGATCGAGTAGTTGCGTTTTTCTTCTCGATCGTCACCAAACGAGTAGTCTTGAGCCTTGATGAACACCGAAACGCAACCTTCCCGAACGTTGTACGGTATCCAAACGCAGACCTCCAACGCGACGCCGCATGAGATCGCCGCGCTTTGGCAGCGATTCATGGCCGATGGTTTGGCCGACGAAATCCCAGAGCGGGCCGACGACCTACTGATCGCGGCCTACTTCGACTATCAGGGCGACCACACGCAACCGTACACCTTCTTTCTCGGATGCGAAGTGATTGATGTGGACTGCGCTGCCGACGGCTTTGCACTGCGTTCATTGCCGGCGGGACGCTACGCCGCTTTCCAAGCTCGTGGTCCGATGCCGGCGGCGCTGATCGAAACCTGGCAGCAAATCTGGCACAACGAACTGCCGCGAAGCTACATCGCGGACTTCGAAGTCCATGACCCTGCCAAACCGGATGAGGTTGCCATCTACGTCGGTGTTCAATAACGGAGCGGTTCGGCATTCCCCCAAAGACATCGCGCCAGATCCGACGACCGAACCCTTCGTGCGGGGCGGGTATAGCTCAGGACCGTGAAACGCGATTGAGTTGTCGCCGCGTCGGGATCACATCGGCGAGCGTGACACCTCCGAGAAACTCCTGCTGAATGCGTTCGGCTTCTGCCAGGACTCCCTTGAGCTTGCAGAACGAATGGATCACGCAGGAGTCATCGCTGCCGACACATGAGAGCAGGTGCGTGTCGGTTTCCATGGTTGCGATCACATCCCCGATCACAATGTCTTCCGGGGAATGCGCCAATTCAATCCCGCCGCCGATCCCGCGTGTGCTTTGCACATAGCCCGCACGGGCCAGCAGATTGACGACCTTCGCAACGTGATTGGTCGAAATGCCGAACAGCGCAGCGACATCGGCCACGTTGGCGCGCTCGCTGCGTGTGGCCAGAAACATCAGCGTGCGTAAGGCGTAGTCGGTCTGCGTGGTGAGCTTCATGGGATTCGCAACCGCACGGCGCCCCCCCGCTCTCCGACCGAGGCTGCCAAAGCTGTACAAAAGAGACTTGTTTCGATAAGCCTAAGGCTAGCGGGCATTTCGGTCAATGGACGACGAGCCTGCGATGGCGGCTCGCAGTCGCTCAAGCACTTCCGGCGGACTGAGGCCTTGGTGGATGCAAACGTACCGCAGCGATTTGCCCGCACAACCGATGTCCAATCCCAACTCGCTGAAGATCCGCGTGGTTTCCGGATGCTCGATGATCCATTCGGGGATGCTGCAGTCGAGGTCACAATTCATATTTCAAGTGTAGCAGACTCCGCCCCCCCAGCACGTCGCGTCAGCCAGTGGCGCGCGGTGCTTGATCCCGAAACCACCACGCGCCGCTCGCTGACGCGTCCCGCTGGAATGCCGCTCGCTGACGCGTCCCGCTGGAATGCCGCTCGCTGACGCGTCCCGCCGGGGTGGCAACCCGGGTTGTCGGCGTCAACCTGGGTTGACGCTTTTTGAGCGTCAAACGCGGAATCAGCCCCCACCTCGCCGCCGGCGCGAATGTTGCTCCCGTGATTCGGGTAACCATGTGAGGGCACTTCGATGATTTATGCACTGATCAGCAATTGGCATTCCAAGCCCAATCCATCAAATCGACCAACGACGATGAATCCTTCGATGGATCAATCGTCGCGGGCCTCCCGATCCGTTCACGCAGACGACCCGGAGAACAAGAGGCTGCTCAGCCGCGAAGAACTGCGCATTGTCTTGCTGTTGCTGCCGCTGTTGATCTTATCCCTCTCGCCGCCGATCGTGCTGTTCGTCTTGCACTGGTTCTATCCGGAATTGATCATCATCGAGGCAACCCCGCGTCCAGAGTCTTGATCATTCTGCCCCGTATCATTCTGACCCGTATCATTCTGTCATCGTTTTGCTCGACCACTAATTGGCCAATTGTGACCACAACACGCCGGCGGCGATGGCCGAACCGATCACGCCGGCGACGTTGGGTGCCATCGCGTGCATCAGCAAATAGTTGCCCGGGTCTTCTTCCTGGCCGACCAATTGCACCACGCGCGCCGATCCGGGCACCGCGGACACGCCGGCGGCACCGACCAAAGGGTTGATCTTTTCTTTCAAGAACAAGTTCATCAGCTTGGCGAACAACACGCCACATCCGGTGGCGATGGCGAACGAAACGGCACCGAGTACGAAGATCAAGATCGACTCGCCTTTCAAGAAGTACTGGGCGGTCGTGCTCGCACCGACGCAAAACCCGAGCAAGATGGTGACGATGTCGATCATCGCCGTGCGCGCCGTCAGCGCCAGCCGGTCGGTCACCGTGCATTCTTTCAGCAGGTTCCCGAAGAACAGCATCCCCATCAGCACGATCGAACCGGGCGCCAACAGGGTGCAAATCAAGAACGCGACGATCGGAAACATGATCAATTCTTGACGCGTCACCTTGCGCGACGGTTTCATCCGAATCAACCGTTCATTTTTCGTCGTCAGCAGCCTCATGATCGGCGGCTGAATCACGGGAACCAGCGCCATGTAGGAATACGCCGCGATCGCGATCGCTCCCAACAGCTCGGGGGCCAGATTCGACGCCAGGAAAATCGCCGTCGGCCCGTCGGCACCGCCGATGATCCCGATCGCACCGGCTTGCTGGGGCGTGAAGGCCAGACAGAGCGCGCCTAGGTAGGTCAGGAAGACGCCGACTTGTGCGGCGGCACCCAACAGCACCAGCTTGGGGTTGGAAAGCATCGTGGAAAAATCAGTCATCGCGCCGATGCCTAAAAAGATCAACGGCGGGTAGATCTCTTTTTCGACCCCGAAATACAGGAATCGAAGCACGCTGTCTTCGCCGTAGACCAGCGGCACACCGGACTCGGTCGGCATGTTGCCGACGATGACACCGAAACCGATCGGGATCAACAGCAGGGGTTCGTAGCGTTTGGTGATGGCCAGATAGATGAACCCCAGGGCGATCACCATCATCACCACGTTGCCCAGTTCCAGCCCCGCGAAGGCCGTCGTCTCGTACAACTGGACCACTTTCTGGCTCAGGTATTCCATGACGTTCATTTGGGGTCTCGATGTTGAATGCGGTGCGACATGTGATGTTTCATGCGTCCTTCCAGGGACCAGGCATATCCGCCGGCTCCCAGCCCGCGGATCTTGACGATCCGATGCGGTCGATCCAACGCCTCTGCGACCGCGGCGGCGATGACCACCAAGATCTCTTCGGGCAGTTCATCATCGTGAGCGAGCGGTGAGGCGGCTTGGGGTGCGAGTTCGGGTTGAATGAAGGGGGCAACCAGACGCGGCAGGACGGTGATAAAAATGACGATCAGCACCAGCGCCGAGAAGACCACGACGATGCCCATGATGGCCATCGCAATGCCATGCTCTTCTGTCAGCGGCGCCAGCGAAAACTCGATCAGCCGTTTGCTTTCCTCTTGAGCGAGCAGCGACATCACTTACTCCAGTACGACGAGGGTTTGGCCTTCTGCGACGGAATCACCCTCGGCAACATCGACACTTTTCACCGTGCCGGCGACCGGCGCGGTGATTTGGTTTTCCATCTTCATCGCTTCCAGGATGACCATGCCCTGTCCGCGTTGGACCGCGTCACCGGGCTTGACCAGGATCGATCGAATGGCGCCGGCCATGGGGCTGGTGACCGCGCCACTACCGGCGGGCGGCTGGGCCTTCGTCGGCGTCTGGCGGGCGATCACCGCTGGCGGTGCAGCGTCTGACGGCTGCGCGGGTACAGGGCGTGTCGCGACGGGATACGCTTCGGTCTCGCTGAGATCTTCCACGGTGACGTCGTAGGATTTATTTCCGACGGTGATACGTAATCTTTTCATAGCGGAATCAAACCATGCTTCTTTGGAGGACGGGTCTCGCTTTTGTTCAGCGTGTTCTGCAGTGCAAGTGACACGACCGCTCGGGTCTGCGCCGGGTCGATCACATCGGTGATCATTGCGTGGGAAGCCGCCAGATAGGGCGACGCAAATCGGTCACGGTATTCTTGGATGAATTGCTCGCGCAGCGCCGCTTTGTCATCCGCCGCGGCAAGTTCTTTGCGGTACAGCACGTTGACGGCGCCTTCGGCGCCCATCACGGCGATCTCCGCGGTCGGCCAGGCAAATACCATGTCGGCTTTTAGATCGCGACTGCACATCGCCAGGTACGATCCGCCATAGGCCTTGCGGATGATGACGGTGATCTTGGGCACGGTCGCCGATGCGTAAGCAAACAACATCTTCGCACCGTGGCGAATGATGCCACCCTGTTCCTGGCCCACCCCGGGCAGAAATCCGGGTACATCGACCAACGTCAGCAGCGGAATGTTGAACGCGTTACAAAACCGAATGAAGCGGGCGGCTTTGTCCGACGCGTCGATATCCAGCGTGCCCGCTTTCACGTTGGGTTGGTTGGCAATGATACCCACGACCACGCCATCGACGCGTGCAAAACCGACGATGATGTTGGGGGCAAACTCGCGATGGACTTCCAAAAAGCAATCCTTGTCCACGATCCGTTCGATCACGGCGTACATGTCCATCGGGTCTTTAATGTTCTCCGGAACCACATCGTTCATCGACAGGTCCGGATCCAGGCACAGGTCTTCCACCAGGGCGTGCGGCGGGTTCTCCGCGTTGTTTTGAGGCAGGTAGGACAGCAATTGCTGGACGATCTGCATGGCGTGCTGATCATCATTGGCGACGAAGTGAACGTTGCCGCTGATGCTGGCGTTGGCTGCCGCGCTGCCGATTTCTTCCATCGTGCAATCGACGCCCGTCGCCGCCTTGATGACTTGCGGACCACAGATGAACATGTTCGCGTTCTCGCGCGTCATCACCAAAAAATCCATCAGCGCCGGCGAATAAGCCGCTCCGCCGGCACAATTGCCGGCGATCACGCCGATTTGTGGGACGCAGCCGGAAAGCATGACGTTACGGTAGAACACTTGGCCGTATCCCGATAGCGAGTCGACGGCCTCCTGAATCCGTGCGCCCCCGGAATCGTTGATCGCCACAAACGGCATTCCGCTTTCGAGCGCGTAGTCCATGATGTCGCAAATCTTCTTGGAGTGCCGCATGCCCAACGCACCGCCGCCGACGGTTGCATCCTGGCTGAACGATGCGGCCGGTCGACCGCCGACCCGCCCCACCCCGGTGACCACTCCGTCACAGGGCATGGGTTTGTTCTCCATCCCAAATTCATGGCAGGAATGATCGACGTGCATTCCCCACTCTTGAAAGGTGTTGGCGTCGAAAAAGACATCCAGCCGCTCGCGTGCCGAGAGCATTCCCTTTTCTCGGCGTTTGGCGTGCCGGCTTTCGCCACCGCCCAAACGCAATGTGGCGCGGCGTTCTTCTAGCCCAGTCAAAAACTCTTTTCGAATACTCATGGTACTGCAGTTCTTTTTCCGTCAGGTCTCAGTTAAACGCCTCAATCTTCGTGCATGCCGAACGCCTGCAGGATCTTGCTGGCCGCTGCTTCGGGCGGCAGGTTGCCGGCAAGCACTTCGGATTCGAGTCCATCGCGGATGCGCCGAACACCGGGGTGCTTGCGGAGGGCTTGCTTCATTCGGTCTTCGATGATCGCCCACAACCAGCGGACTTGTTGTCGACGTCGTTTCGCGGCCAAGTCGCCGCTGGACTTCATCGCCTCGTAACGCTGTTGGACGGCTTGCCAGACGGCATCGACCCGCTCGTCATGTAACGCGCTGCAGGTCAGCACCTGTGGCGGATGATCTTGTTTTCCCAAAATGGAATGGATTGCCATCTCGTATTGGTGGGCGGCCAGCTCGGCCGCTTTCCGTGTCGCCGAGTCGGCCTTGTTCACGGCGATCACATCGACGAGTTCCAATAGTCCCCGTTTGATTCCCTGCAAGTCGTCTCCGGCACCAGGCAGCATCAACGCCACAAAGCAATCCGTCATTTCCGCCACCATGGTTTCGGATTGCCCCACGCCGACGGTTTCCACCAACACGACTTCGTAACCGGCCGCTTCGCAGACGAGTAAACTTTCACGCGTCTTGCTGGCCACGCCGCCGAGCGTTCCGGCCGAAGGTGAAGGTCGGATGTAAGCGTTGCGTTCGGCCGCCAGCCGAGACATGCGGGTTTTGTCACCCAGAATGCTGCCACCACTGATTCCGCTCGATGGATCCACCGCCAAGACCGCAACCCGTCGCCCCTGGGCGATCAATTGCAATCCGAGCGCTTCGATGAACGTGCTCTTGCCTACTCCGGGGGCGCCGCTGATACCGACCCGAATGGCGTTGCCTGTGAAAGGCAACAATCGGGTCAACAGTGTCTCGGCTTGCCGCTGGTGCTCGGCTTTGTTGGACTCGATCAGCGTCAACGCTCGCGGCAGTACCGTGATGTCACAATTGCGGACACCGGCAAAATAATCCTCCGTCGTCAACTGACGACGTCGTGGAACATCACGCTTCATGCTGAATTCCGATCAGGCATCTTGAGTCTCGACTGTTTCATCGACCGAGAACCCGAGTCGATCGGCGAGGTCTCGAACCACTCGAATCGCCGCCTCGCTGATGACCGTGCCGGGGCCGAACACTTCGGTTGCGCCGGCCGCGTACAACGCCTCGTAATCTTCGGGCGGGATCACTCCGCCGGCGACAATCATGATGTCCTCGCGGCCCAGATCCGCCAACGCTTTGCGGAGTTCCGGAACCAGTGTCAGGTGACCGGCCGCCAACGAGCTGACGCCCACCAGATGCACGTCGTTTTCAACCGCTTGACGTGCCGTTTCGGCCGGCGTGCGGAACAGCGGGCCGATGTCGACATCAAAGCCCAAATCGGCGAACGCGCTGGCGATGACCTTTTGCCCACGGTCGTGACCGTCCTGGCCCATCTTGGCGACCAAGATCCGCGGCCGACGACCTTCGTTGCGTTCAAACGCCTCCACGATCTGGCCCACTTCCGTTGTCATGGATTCACTCTCAAGTGCGGCGGCATAGACGCCGCGGACAGATTGCACGGGCGCTTCATATCGATTGTAGACCTTTTCCAACGCCGCGCTAATCTCCCCGACCGTCGCTTTGGCACGCGCCGCGCTGACGGCCAGTTCCAACAAGTTGCCTTGTTCGCTGCGCGCCGCTTCGGTCAACGCATTCAATGCCGCATCGACCTCGGACGCATCACGCTCGGCTCGGAGTTGTTTCAAGCCCGCGATCTGTGCCTTCCGCACCGCCGAATTATCAACGTGCAGCACACGCATGTCATCTTCGGTCGCCAACCGATACTTGTTGACACCGATTAGGGTTTGTTGCCCGGAATCGATGCGGGCTTGGGTGCGGGCCGACGCTTCTTCGATCCGCATCTTGGGAATCCCGGCTTGGATCGCTTGGGTCATCCCGCCGAGTTCTTCGATTTCAACCAAATGGCTCCAGGCGCGCTGGGCCAAATCGTGGGTCAAACGTTCGACGTAGTAGCTGCCGGCCCAGGGATCGACGACTTTGCACGTGTCGGTTTCTTGCTGCAAGAACAACTGCGTGTTCCGCGCGATCCGCGCCGAGAAGTCGGTCGGCAAGGCGAGGGCTTCATCAAGCGCGTTGGTGTGCAACGATTGCGTGTGCCCGTGCGTCGCCGCCATCGCTTCGATGCAGGTCCGCGTGACGTTATTGTAAACGTCTTGAGCGGTCAAACTCCAGCCGCTGGTTTGGCTGTGGGTCCGCAGCGACAGGCTCTTGGGGTTCTTGGGATTGAACGGTTTGATCAGTTTGGCCCAGATCATGCGGGCGGCCCGCAGCTTGGCGATTTCCATGAAATAATTCATGCCGATCGCCCAGAAGAACGACAACCGTGGGCAAAAGGCGTCGACGTCCAATCCCGATGCGATGCCCGTGCGGACATACTCCAGTCCATCGGCAAGGGTGTAGGCCAATTCCAAGTCCGCCGTCGCGCCGGCTTCCTGCATGTGATACCCGCTGATGCTGATGCTGTTGAATTTGGGCATCCGCTGGCTGGTGTACTCGAAAATCGAGGCGATGATCCGCATGCTCGGTGCGGGCGGATAAATATAGGTGTTGCGAACCATGAACTCCTTCAAGATGTCGTTCTGGATCGTGCCGGCGAGCTGTTCCGGTTTCACACCCTGTTCTTCGGCGGCCACGATGTACAACGCCATGATGGGAAGCACCGCGCCGTTCATGGTCATCGAAACACTCATCCGATCCAGCGGGATGCCTTCGAACAGCGTCCGCATGTCTTGAATGCTGTCGATCGCCACGCCGGCCATACCGACGTCGCCGCTGACGCGGGGATGATCCGAATCGTAGCCGCGGTGCGTGGCCAGGTCGAAAGCGATGCTCAACCCCATCTGGCCCGCCGCCAGGTTGCGACGGTAAAACGCATTGGAGTCCTTGGCGGTTGAAAATCCCGCGTACTGACGCACCGTCCAGGGACGCTGCACGTACATCGTCGCATAGGGGCCACGCAAGAACGGCGCCAGCCCCGGCATCGTGTCCAGGTGGTCCAAGCCCGCGCGATCGGCCGAGGTGTACAACGGTCGGACCGGGATCTGCTCGGGCGTCTGCCAACGCAGTTGGTCCGCATCGCCAGCGACCTTGGATCGCCAGTCGTCTAACGAACCCGTCGCGCGGTTTTCGCTTTCCAACGGCACATCGGAAAAGTTTGGAATCAAGGTCATCGTACCGGCTCTCCCTGTTCAATCACACCGACTTGAGTCAACAGACTTCGCAGCGTCTCGAGCACATCACAACGCATGAAGATAAAGCGGTCGACGCCCGCAGCTTTCCATGCCTGTTCGTTGTCACCGGGGTTTCCCGCCAGCACGACCGAGCTGGCCCCCGCCTGTTTTAGTTTGGCAGCCGCCGTGGGGACCACGTCGGCGTAAAGTTTGTCCGAGGAACAGATCACCGCGATCGACGCATCTGCTTCTCGAAACGCCTCCGCGGCAGCGTCCGCGTCCTCAAAGCCTCCGCGATCGATCACTTCGAAACCGCCCGCCGCAAAGAAATTACTCGACCAGGTCGCCCGGCCGCTGTAGTGCGACACGGGACCGAGGTTGGCCAAGAACACGCGTGGTCGTTTCCCCTGGGCGCCTTGCCACGCGTCGCAGGCGTCACGCAATTGGTCAAACGGTTCCGCCAGGCGTTGGGGCTCAATGGCAGTGATCGTTGCACGCTGCCCACGTCCCAGTCCGACCGCGGCGGCGATCTGCCCCAACGTCGCTCCGTCGGATGCCGCCGCAACCGCCGCGGCAACACGGTCCTCCGCCGCATCAAGCGACAGGGTTTCCTGCGAGGCCGGTCGAGCGCCGCGAATCCGATCGGCGGCTTCTCCAGCAAGGGATTCCAGATCTGGTGCGTCGCGAATCACCGGTTCTTCGCCGACGTTGGCGAACTCGCTGACGCCCGTGATCCCGCGTTTGCGAGTGGCGACATCCTTGGCCCGCGCCACGGCCGTGGTCGCAATTTCTTTCGCAACCCAACCGCTGGTCAAAGCCGACAACATGCCACCCTGGCGTTCGGTTTCTTGGAAGATCTGCCACGCCTTGCCGGCCACGTCTTCGGTCAGCTGGTCCAAAAACCAGCTGCCACCGGCTGGATCGATCACGCGATGCAGGTGCGATTCCTCTTGCAACACCAACGCGCTGTTGCGCGCGACGCGACGGCTGAAGTCATTGGACAATCCGGCCATCACATCAAACGGAACCGATGTGATCGCATCCGCACCGCCGATGCCGGCGGCAAAGACGGCCACCGAGTTGCGTAACAGATTGACGTAGGGATCATGTTTGGTCAGCACGCGATTGCCGGTTCGGGTGTGAATTCGCATCGACCGAGAGTCGTCCGGCACGCCACACGATTCCAGCACACGAGACCACAGCCATCGGGCGGCCCGCAGTTTTGCGATCGCTTGAAAGTGTTCAGTGCCAACGCTGACGCGAAACAGAATCTGTTTAGCCGCCGCTGACACGTCCATCCCCGCAGCGCTCATCGCTCGCAAGTATTCCACTCCCGTGGCCAGGCTGAACGCGATGTCCTGGGCCGCGCTCGCGCCGCCGTCATGGTACGGCGAGCTATCCACGCCGATCGACGTGACGTGCGGATAATGCTTGGACGTCCAACTGGCTAAATCGGACATCATGGACAGAGCCGACGAGGGTTCCAGCGGCAACGTTCCCCGGCGTGCAAGCTCAGCCAGCGGATCGGCGTTCAGCGCCGCGTTCGCGGTTTCCGGCGAGACGCCGCGCCGCTTCCAGGTCGCCATCAGGGTCGCCGCGGCGGAAAAGAATGCCGCGCCGGCGTCCAACGCAACCGTGACCATTTCCAATTGAACGTCGCCGAGCAGTTTGTCCATGTCATCCACGCCATAGACCATCACGCCATCGCGACCGACGCAACCGGCGCTTGCTGCGTGATCGGGATCCAGCCCGTTGCGTGCGGCTTGGTCCAGCCGGATCTGGATCGATGTCACACCGCCGCACAAGTCCGCCAGGATCGCCTGATTGCAGGCACCCGGGCAGGGCGCGGTGAACTCCTGACGCAGATCCCATCCGGATCGGACCGATCCCAGCGGACGTCCCCCGCGAACCCGGTTCGTCAAACCCGGGAACCCCATCGGATCGTCTTGACCGCTGTCATCGCGGCGACTGTAGAGCGGTTCAATGGCGAGCCCGTCATCTGTTTTGAAGACGAGCTTCTTCTCAAAGGGCGCTCCGGCGAGCGCCTTTTCGACCAGCGTCCGCCATTGATCGTAGTCGACCGGAGGGAAATCATCTTGAATACTAAATTCACGGGGAAGCGTGACCGTCATCGTGCTTTCATTCAATACGAGTAAAGTGGCGTAAGCTTCCAGCTTGCGATCTTCGAGCTTCCAGCTCGCGAACAGTGGCGTAAGCTTCCAGCTTGCGATCTTCGAGCTTCCAGCTCGCCCATTACAGCCCCCCGCCATCAGCTTCCGCCGGCCGGTTCACATAGTTCGGTCAGCACACCGCCGGAACTTTGCGGGTGCAGGAACGCGATCTGCATGTGATGCGATCCCCCACGCGGTTTTTCATCGATCATTCGCAAACCAGAATCTTGCAATTCCGCGATACGGGCCTGGATGTCTTCGACGGTGTAGGCCAAATGGTGCAAGCCTTCGCCGCGTTTTTCGATGAACTTGGCAACCGTGCTGTCGTCCGACGTCGGTTCGAGCAATTCCAGTCGAACGTCGCCGGCACGGAAGAATGCGACGCGCACCTTTTGACTCGGCACGTCCTCCAGCCCTTCGAATTCCAATCCGAGTGCCCCTTCGTAAAACGCCTGGTGGGCATCGATCGATTGCACCGCGATGCCGATGTGATTGAGAGACTTGACCGCCATGTTGATCATCCGTTGTTAATGGGAAACATTCATCGTGTTGGATGCCTTGCCTTGGCAACTTTCAATCGCGTCCAGTGCGTGGCCGGTCAAGAAACTTGCCAGCGCGGTGGGGGCGCCGAGCAGGGCTTGGGTTATATCGAAATTCGAAACCTGTGTGGCGAATCGATGTGAGAACGGTGGGTGGAACCAACGCTGGGGCAGTTCGACCGCGAAGTGTCGCATGAATTCCATGTTCAGCGTCCGATCGATCAATCCCGTTCGATCGCCAACATCCATCACGACACCCTCGAGCGCCAACAGCGATTTACGGAACAGCATCAAGTCCTCGGGCACTCGCAATTTGGCTTGCTGGACCGCCTCGTCGAGCATCGCGACCAGCCAACTCAATCCGGGGAATCGACCGCGGCGAACGCATGCGACCCATTTCTCGGCAACCGCCTTGAGGGCTATTTCATCGGGCCGTTGCGGCGCTGCCAGTTCCGCCATCCGCAAGGCGACGCCGCGTGCATCAAGCACCACGGCGGCCAACGAGATTTGCACGATCATTCGCCTGACGTCGGCACCTAATCGTCCGACCAGACTCCAATCCAGAATCCCCAGCCGGCCGTCGTCGGTCAGAAACAGATTGCCGGCGTGTGGATCGCCGTGAAAAACCGGATCCTCGCGTTTGGAGAACACCGGCGCCGCGATCAACGCTTCACCGATCAACGCGGCAAGCTCTCGTTTTTGTCGCCCGCCAAACAGTCCATGGTCGGTGACCTTGCCGCCACTGAGACGTTCCATGCAGGTCACGCGTTTGGTGCAGTGCTCCAGCAGTTCGGGGATCTGCACCCGTGGTTCATCGGCAAAAAACGCCTTGGCTTCCACCAGATGTCGCTGTTCGTTCTCCAACTGCACTTCGTCCAGCAGTTTGACGTGCGCCTGACTGAATGCGTCTTCGTAGTCCAGCTCGGGGATCTGCAACTCCTGGCAGCGGCGATCCAATTGCTCGCCGACCTGCGTGAGCAGACGCAGCTCGTGATCGAGTTGTTGTTCGATCCCGGGTTTGAGAATTTTGAACACGCCCGCGGTCGTCGTCTGGCCGCTTGAGGTGAAACCGCCTGAGGGCTGATTGCGATCAAACGGCACGACCACCGCCACGCTCGCTTCGGCGATCGCCGGCCCGAGTGTGATGCCCAATCGATCCAGCGGTCCGAGTTCCTGGGCGATTGCCTGCTCGAGCACCGGTTGCGAAACCACCGGCGGAAGACTTTCCAATTCGCTCAAGTAGCCGCGCAGTTCCAGCGGCAGACGTTTGTCGCGTGCCAGAATCTGGCCGACCTTGTGCAACACCGGCGAGCTGCGGGCGAGAATCCCCAGCCGCTGTGAGAACGACGCCGACGCCGGCAATTGGGCTTGAGCCCGCACAATCGAAATCTGTTGTTCCGGCGGCAGACCACCAAGAAACAGACTCAACCCCTCCCGAATCGGACGCGCAAATTGCGCGTGTTCGGCAGACAAGATCGACTGGAACGCGGCTTCATCGAGCAGGAATTCCCAAGGGGGAGTCATCTCAGCCACCCGACCTTGCCGAAAGCCAGGATTCAATGTGAGGCCACGTGTTCTTCTCGGCACCGCGTCCGGCCATGATGCCGATGTGTCCGCCACGCACTCGAAGCACTTCTTTGTCCTCGCTGCCGACCGCATCCATGATCGCTTCGGATTGGCACGGCGGCGTGATGTGATCGGCTTCGGCAATCACGTTGAGCAGGTTGGCCTTGATCCGTTTGACGTCCACCGTTTCGCCGCGCAGTTGCAACGTTCCTTTCATCAACTTGTTCTCTTTGTAGAACTCGTTGATCAATTGCTTGTACGCACCGCCGGCCATCGGGATGATGTCGCGGACCCAGGTGTTCATGGCGTGCCAGGCTTCCACGGTTCCGGGGTTTTCGATCTTGTCCCACAACATGCTGTAGCTGCCGAAGTAGTTTTCGATCGGCTTGAGCATCTTGGCACCCGAATCGATCATTTCACCCGGGACGTTGCCCAGTTTTTCGACGATCGTGTCGGCATTGAACGCCGGGTTGCTGGACCAACGCGTGAACCCTCCGGCCTCTTGGTCACTGAAGTCCAACGGGGCCGTCAGCAGCAGCAAGTTCTTCAGCCCGTCATCGGGTCGCAGCGCCGCATACATCGTGCTGATCAAGGCGCCCAGGCACCAGCCCAACATGCTGAACTCCTCCGCCCCCGAGATGCTTTTGAACTTGCGAATCGCACGCGGCAGATATTCCAGCGTGTAATCATCGAAGCACATGTTCTTGTCTTCGGGACCGGGTTCACCCCAGTCCATCAAGTACAGCTCGTAACCGTGCCGCAGCATGTACTCGACGAAACTGTGACCGGGCCGCAAATCCAACACGTGCGGTCGGTTCATGATGGCAAACACCATGAACAGCGGAACCGGCTTGCGATCCTGTTCCGGTACGACCGGGATGTAGTGATACAGTTTGGCCTTGTTGAGCGTCCAAACCACTTCCTTCGGCGTTTGGGCGATTTTGGCATCGGTAGTAAGCATCCGGTTGAATCGGTCGAGATTCTCGGTGGCCCGGTGCCAGCCTTCGCAGACATCCGAGAAGGAAGGCATGCCGTTGTCCACCGCTTGGGTCGATTCTTTCGTGGCCATGTGATTCCCCTTCAGTTGGTTGTTTGCGTATCGTTGGGTTGAGCCCCCTCGCTCAGGCGCGCGTCGAGATCATCCAACCGCATTTCGATATTGGTCAGACGCTCGGCCAGACGCGTGATGTCATCACGAGTGGGCATGTTCAGTTGAGCCATCGCCTGAGCCATGCTGGATTCCATGGCTTTGCGAAACGGTCCGCTGGTCGTCAGCCAGGCGTCCAGCATGGCGCCGGTCGATTCGGCATAGGCCTCGGTATTGACGAAGTCCGTCATGATCTTCGACCACGTTTCCATGTTGGAATCGCGCATTTGTTTCAGCATGCCCGTCGGATCGAAGGGGTCGAATGTTTGATTGTCTTTGGATTGCGACATCTTGGTTCTATTGGCTCCTATAAACGTTTCGAAAAAACCTCTTCGATCGTGGCGTCCTTTCCGACGCGCGCGGTCGGCCTTACATGAAGGCTCCACCATTGACGTTGATTTGTTGCCCCGTGATGTAATCGCCGTCGGCGACCAGGAAGGTCACGGCTTTGGCAATCTCTTCGGGATGGGCAAATCGTCCCATCGGGATCCCACCGCGGATCTTCGCTTGAATCACCGGCGGGACCGCTTCAAACATGTCCGTGTCGGTGTATCCCGGCGCGATCGCGTTGACCGTGATGCCCGAATGCACCAGCTCCGCGGCGGCCGTGCGGGTGAACGCGATGATCCCACCCTTGCTGGCGCTATAGTTCGCCTGCCCGATCGCCGGCAACTGACCATTCATCGAGCTGATGTTGACGATCCGGCCATAACTTTGCGACGTCATGATCGGGATCGCGGCCGAGGTGCAGAAAAAGCATCCGCCCAAATTGGTTTGAATCACTTCCATCCATTGCTCATCGTTCATGCGGGGCAACATCGCATCTCGGGTGATCCCCGCGTTGTTGACCAGAATGTCCAGATGGGTGAATTCATCGGCGATCTTCTGAACCATCGCCCGTGCCTGGTTGGGGTCACCGATGTTGGCTTGCGCCAACAGACACATTCCCCCTTCGCGACTGATTTCGTCGGCCACCTCTTGGGCCTTGGCCTCGTTACTGGAGTAATTGATGGCGACCCTGGCCCCCTCGCGGGCGAGTTCTAACGCGATCGCGCGTCCGATCCCACGTGACCCGCCGGTGACCAATGCCGTTCTTCCGTCGACCCTTCCCATTGTCTCATGCTCCGTGTCAATTCAATTGTGATGTATCGTTTCAGTGATGCCGTTAGATGTGTTCAAAAATGGCCGCGATCCCCTGTCCGCCGCCGATGCACATCGTCACCAAGGCGCGTTTTTTGCCGGTGCGATTGAGTTCGTACAGCGCCTTGATCACCAGGATCGCACCGGTCGCGCCGATCGGGTGACCGAGCGAAATCCCGCTGCCGTTGGGGTTCGTGCGGTCCATCGGCAACTCCAATTCGCGGCACACCGCCAGGGCTTGCGAGGCGAACGCTTCGTTGACTTCAAAGACGTCGATGTCGTCGAGTCCGAATCCGGTCTTTTCGAGCAGCTTGCGAACCGCCGGGACCGGCCCCATCCCCATGTACTTGGGATCCACGCCGGCATAGGCGTAATCCACCAACTTGCCCATCGGCTTCAGTCCGCGGCTCTCGGCGACCTGTGCATCGGCCAAGACCAAGGCGGCCGCGGCATCATTGATGCTCGATGCGTTGCCGGGCGTCACCGTCCCCTCCCGATCAAACACCGTGGGCAGACGCGCCAGCTTTTCCGTCGTCACGCCGTAACGCACCGTTTCGTCGACTTCAAACGGAACCACGTCGCGTTTGACCTTGATATCGATCGGAACGATCTGCGCTTTGAAGTAACCGTGGTCGATCGCGGCTCCCGCACGGCGGTGACTCTCCACCGCGAATGCGTCTTGGTCTTCACGCGAGATCTGATATTTCTTGGCCACGTTTTCCGCCGTGACGCCCATGTGGCAATCGTCAAAGGGGTCGCTGAGCGCACCGACCATCATGTCGACCAACGTCGTGTCGTTCATCCGCGCCCCGAACCGCATCGCGGCAGAGCTGTACGGCGAGCGACTCATGTTCTCGGCGCCGCCGGCAACGGTGACATCGGCATCGCCCAACATGATCGCATGGGCCGCCGTGATAACCGCTTGTAACCCACTGCCGCAGAGACGATTCAATGTCAGTGCGGGCGTCTCATGCGGCAAGCCGCCCTTGATCGCTGCGACGCGAGCCAGATAATGATCATGGGCATCGGTATGAATAATATTTCCAAACACCGCATGTTCGACATCGCTCGGCTTCACGCCCGAACGTTTCACCGCTTCCTTCACACACTTTGCGGCTAAGTCGCACGGCGGAGTGTCTTTCAAGCTGCCGCCGTATCCTCCGATCGGTGTTCGCACGCCACTGAGTACCACCACTTCACGCGTCATCTCGCTGGCTCTCCTCTACAACACGTTGATTAATACGGCACCTTGAAGAATCGCACCGAGCGCGGGAACAAGGACACCAGACTTGCCACTTCAAAGAATCAACTCCTCGGTGGGCAATGGCGTCAGCCGGAGCAAACGCTATACCAATCATGGGGGACGCCCCGTGCCCGAGAGTGTGAAACGACGACGGGCAAACCCACAGACACCAGCGATCTGCAAACACGCAATCAAGCGCACTGGCGCGCGGAATGATCCAGACTTTCTGGCCGTCGATCAGTACCTGCTTCGGACCGATTCCAATAGAACTGTGCGGTGACGTAGCAGTTGCGATGCGTGTCGCTCTGTTTCGTGCGTAATCGCTCGTTTCGTGACATCCATCGCACGTTGGTAACGTTCGCTCTGCGACCCGAAGTCGCCAGCGATGCATGAAGTGAACGTTGACAACCAACGTGGTGTTTGTGTTAGCGGTAGGGCGCGAGCCCTCCGGTCCTGCCGGCCGTAACCGGACGGCTCGCGCCGTTCCGCTATCTCCATCGGCTCTCTCCATCGGCCACAGCGGCGGCGGTCCACTTACAGCGGCGCGTGCGCAGCAATCTAACTTTTTACTCCACCGGAAATCTTCGACCGTCCCGCCCCAGCGGGCAGGTCGCCGAAGGTGGGCGGAATGCCACATTCAAGTGTGCATCCGCACACGTTTGACGCAGCTGCACTAGATCGAATGGCCGTTTTACCTTGCTTTTAGCGGTGGTACGGCGTTTGCACGCTGTCGCTTTGCTGCGATTGCAGCAATCGGGCGTTGCAAGGAGCCTGTTTGTCCTTGGAATAGCACCACCCGTCAATCTCGGAGGCTCTCCTAATGTTCAAAACAGACAGCAACGTGCTTGATTCGATGCTCCAGGGCGTGCGTCAAGCCACCGAAGCGAACTTCAAACTGCAGCAAGATCTGTTGCGGGGCTGGACGCGTTACTGGCCAGGCTTCACGGCGCGGCCGGTTGCTCCGATGGTGGATCAAGAGAGCGGGCTTTCCAATCCGATCTCCGCAGCCGCCCTGCGTCTTGCCAAAGCCCAACGCCAGCTGGCGATGCAACGCTATGACGCCGCGCTGGCTGCACTGGACTCGGTGCTGGGGATCACCCAAGGGGCCGAGGCGGTCAGTGCTGCTCCGGCAACGGAAGCGCCAACCAAGGCTGCAGTGCCACCGTCAGGTGCAGTGCAGCCACAACAAGAAACGATCAACACCAGCCAAGAGGGACAAAGCGAGATGATTACCAAAGCACCCGAACTGCAAGAAGCCGCCGAACTGCCGGCGGGCGTCTACAAGAACATCCGTGAAAAAGTCGCCGTCGTGACCGGTGCTGCCAGTGGGATCGGCGAAGCGGTGGCGCGTGAATTGGCCGCCCGCGGTGCCAAAGCCGTGATGTTGGTCGACCGCAGCGATAGCGTCCAGGAATTGGCCAAGTCGATCAACCAGAAAGCCGGCCGTGAAGTGGCCGAAGCGATGCTGGGTGACACGACCGACGAGGCTTTCCGCAAACGCGTCTTCAACGAGGCGGCTGAAAAATATGGCATCGTCAGCATCTGTGTGCCGGCAGCCGGGATCACCCGCGACGCACTCGCCGTGACGATCAACAAAGAAACCGGCCGGGCTCAGATCTATCCGACCGAAACGTTCCGCCAAGTCACCGAAGTGAACTTGATCGCGCCGATCTATTGGGGCATCGAAATGGTGGCCCGGATCGCCGAAGATCGACGCCAACGTGGACTGAAGCGTTGGGATCCGGACGAGCTGATTCAAGGCGTTGTTGTCTTCCTGGGTTCGGTGTCGTCGCAAGGGAACAAGGGACAAATCTCTTACGCCGTCGCCAAAGCGGGCTTGGAAGGGGCCGCCGCGACGTTGACCAAAGAAGCGATTTTTCACGGCGTCCGCTGTGGCATCATCCACCCCGGGTTCACCGACACACCGATGGCCAGGGCGTTGGGACAAGATTTCTTGGATAAGAACGTGTTGCCCTACACCCAGCTGCGACGTCTGATCAAACCCGAAGAGATTGCCGATGCGATTTGCTTCATGATCTCCAACTCGGCGGTCAGCGGCGAACTTTGGGCGGACGCCGGATGGCACGGCCCCGCCTAGTCGTCATCCGATTCCAACTGTTCGATCCGCTCTTCGAGTTGCTTCACACGAAGCGCCAGTTGAGCGGATTCAGACGACGGAGGATCGGCCGGGTCGGCTTTGCTGGTCGCGGAAACGTTGTCCAGCCAAGACTTAATCCATTGCATAGGGGCAAGTGATGTGGCGGCAGGATTGTGCCGCCGCAAGTAATCGAGATAGGAAAGAGAATGACGAAAATAATCGCCGAAAAAGCCCGACATCAGGTCATTGGACCGCAGAATGAAATGCAACATCTCGGCGGGAAACAGCGAAATTTTATCCGGGTGCCGCTCCATGATGATTTGAATCAGAACCGCTTGAGTCATGTCCTCGCCCGACTGACTGTCACGGATCTCCACCGTGTGACCGTCAATCACCATCTCTTCGATGTCCCTGAGCGACACGTACTTGCTGGTGTGACTGGCGTAATAACGGCGATTGGGATACCGCTTGATCAAGATCGGATGGTCGGTCATGAGAACCGTGATCCTCCCGGACAACAAAGCCACTTAAAAAAACTGCAGCGTTGTTACCGCTGCAGGAACGTCCGCCGGACCGATCGTCCGACAGACACCCGTTTGGAACCGACGCTTACATTAGGAGCGAAACAATGACCACGAAAACAGAAACGAACGTGTACGATCAAGTCTTTGAAAACATCAAGAAGGCAACCGATGCCGGACTGAAGATGCAGCAGGAGGCCATCGTCCAATGGACTGCATTATGGCCGGCTGCTCCCTCGCCGCAATCCGTGTGGGTCGACAAAGTGCGTGAATTCCAAAAGCAGTGGGGCGTGGTCCTCTCTGAATTGGCGCATCGACATCGCACCACTTTGGATCAGCAGTACGAAGCCGCTCTGGAATCCTTCGAAGAAGCCTTGCAGGTCGGCGAGTCCAGCGATCCCGAAGAATTTCGCAAACGCACCGAGCAGTTTTTCCGAAAGACGCTCGACTGCATGCGCGAAGCCTCCGAAGCTCAAATGAAAGAGTACCAAGAGGCGATGGGAAAACTGAGCGAGTTGGTCACCAAAGTTGGATCGTAGCGGTCAAGCCGCGAAGGAAGAGCGATGCATCGAGGTATCAAGACGCAGGACGCCGCGGTTCGGGAAGCACTCGCGCGGGAGTCTCCCGGTCGGGAAATTCTGTTCTCGGACGCCGACTTGGATCACCTGACCAAGTCGACGTTCGTGGAGCGAGTCGATTTTCATCCCGAGATTGATTCTACCAATCGTCGCGCGATGGAACTTGCCCGCAACTGGTCCCCCTCAGGCCCCGTGTTGGTTCTGGCCGAGTCACAGACCGATGGTCGTGGCCGCGGCACGAATCACTGGTGGGCCGATTCGGGCGCACTTACCCTGACGCTGTTGCTCGACACCGGGCTGCCCCAGCGGCGTTTGCCCCAAGCATCCTTGACCGTCGGACTGGCCGTGGCCGAGGCGATTGAGGAGATCGTTGAATCCTCCGACATGCAACTCAAATGGCCCAACGACGTCTACTGCCGGCAACGCAAACTGTGCGGCATTTTGATTGAATTGCCGACTGCCCATCCACAGTTGTTGGCGATCGGCATCGGGATCAATGTCAATAACTCCTTGTCTCGGGCACCGGACGAATTACGGACGACAGCGATCGCCCTGTGCGACGTCGCAGGGCACCCGTTTCCGCTGGCCGATGTGCTGATCTCGGTGCTGAATCGACTGCAGCATCTGCTGGAATGCATTGGCTGCCGCGACGATGAACTACGAACCAAGTGGCGAGAACGATGTTTACTGACCAACCGCACCGTCCAAGTCGACCTCGGGACGCGCTTCGTTTCGGGACGATGTCGGGGGATCAACGACGAGGGTGCTCTGGTCATCGAAACCCCAGTCGGGTTAGAACCATGTTACGCGGGAACGGTTACCCTGTTCTAAACGGCAACGCCGTGCAACCATTCCGCCATCGCGTGCGAAACCACACGCAGTTCGAGCCGTGCATGAACCAACCAATCGACGAATCGAATGCGACGGATCGAACCTGGCCGCGCCTGGTGGAATGTTGGACCCAAGCCGTCAAGCATGCGGCTGAGAACGCGCATCGACTGCAACGGGCGTCCCATCCCAATGCAGACCCGAACACGCACCGCCGCCAGTGGTTTGATCTGTGGGGGCAGGCAACCGAATCTTATCTCCGCAGTTCTGATTTCTTGAAACTGCTAAAACGACACATCGATACCCTGATCGCCGCAAAGTTGGCCGGCGAATTCGACCCGGCAGACGCCCGCGTGAAAGGGAAGACGTTGAGCGACGATGTCCGGGCACTCTCAATGAGTTTTGGGCAACTGTTTCCGGAAACGAGAGCCTTGCCGGACCGAATCCACACCGGCGACGCGTGTGCCGCGACACCGGACGCACCGGGGAACGCATCGAAATGGGCGACATCGTTTGAGGTGGTCTACGAAGAAACGCCGCTGAAGTTGCTGCACTTCAAACCCCGTCACGTCCGCTTCGCCGAACCCGTTCTGATTTGTTTCGCGTTGGTCAATCGCCCCTACATCCTGGATTTGAAAGCCAACCGCAGCGTGGTCCGACGGTTACTCGATCGCGGTTTCGACGTCTACGTGATCGACTGGGGCAGCCCCGACGAATCCGATTCGGCGTTGCGGCTGGAAGATTACGTCTGCTCGATGTTGAACAATGCGGTCGACTTCGTTTGCCAGCGATCCCACACCCCACGGCTCAGCCTGCTCGGTTATTGTATGGGCGGCACGATGTCGACGCTCTATGCGGCGCTGCATCCCGAGCGGATCGGTAACCTGATTCTGATGGCGGCGCCGATCCGGTTCGATGGGGAGGACGGTTTGTTGAATTTGTGGGCACGCCCGGAAATCTTCGACGTCGATGGACTGATCGACGCGTTCGGAAATTGCCCCGGCGAATTCCTGCAGTTCGTGTTTCAGCTGATGAAGCCCGTGCAGAACTTTGCGGAAAAGCAACTGTCGTTCATGGAGAATGCGAACGATGCGGAGTTTTTGGATGATTTTGCAACCATCGAGCGTTGGTCCAGCGACACGATCCCCATCGCCGGAGAGACGTTTCGCGACTTCGTTTCGATGCTTTATCAAGAAGATCGCCTGGTGAACAATCAAATGGTTCTCGCCGGTGAAACGATACGATTGGCTGCGATCACGTGCCCGATCCTGTTGCTGGTCGCCCAACGCGATCACTTGGTTCCGCCAAAATCGACACTGGCGATCAAAGAACGTGTCAGTTCCCGAGATGTCACATCATTGTCGATCGAAGCCGGGCACATCGGTTTGGCCGTGGGCTCACAGGCCCAGCGAAATCTCTGGCCCCTGGCGGCTCAATGGATAGCAAGTCACTCAACCAAGCGGTGAAAATCTAGTCACGCGAACGCCTTCACCAGCGTTCGACGCAATCGAACGAGAAGCATCATGCAGGATATAGTCAAACGCCTTGAAGAAATGCGCAAGGCCGCCGAAATGGGCGGCGGACAGAAACGGATTGATGCGCAGCACAAAAAAGGCAAGCTTACGGCGCGGGAACGGATCGAACTGCTGTTGGATCCGGGGATGTTCGAAGAATGGGACATGTTCGTCGAACATCGTTGCAAAGATTTCGGAATGGACCAGCAAAGCATTCCGGGCGATGGCGTGGTGACGGGCTACGGGACCATCAACGGTCGCGTCGTGTTCGTCTTCAGCCAAGACTTCACCGTCTTCGGGGGCTCGCTCTCCGAAGCCCACGCCGAGAAGATCTGTAAGGTGATGGACCATGCGATCAAAGTCGGCGCGCCGGTCATCGGCATCAATGACTCCGGCGGCGCGCGAATTCAGGAAGGCGTGGCGTCACTCGGCGGCTACGCCGATGTCTTTCAACGCAACGTACTCGCCTCCGGCGTCGTACCGCAAATCTCGTTGGTGATGGGCCCCTGCGCCGGTGGCGCCGTCTACTCGCCCGCCATGACGGACTTCATCTTCATGGTCAAAGACAGTTCTTACATGTTTGTGACCGGTCCCGATGTGGTCAAAACCGTGACCCATGAAGAGGTCACGCACGAGCAACTCGGCGGAGCGGTGACCCATTCGACGGTGTCCGGCGTTGCCGACCGCGCGTTCGAAAACGACGTCGAAGCGCTCGCGATGGTGCGGCGTTTCATCAACTACTTGCCGGCCAACAACCGAGCCGACGCACCGCACCGCCCCACCCCCGATCCGTCCGATCGCGTCGAACCCTCGCTCGATACGCTGGTTCCCGATTCGCCGACCAAACCGTACGACATGAAAGAGTTAATTCTCAAAATTGTCGACGACACCGATTTCTTTGAACTGCAGCCCGAGCATGCAAAAAACATCGTCGTCGGGCTGGCCCGGATGGACGGGTATCCGATCGGCGTTGTCGCCAACCAGCCGTTGGTGTTGGCCGGATGCTTGGATATCAAGTCGTCGATCAAGGCGGCGCGCTTCGTTCGTTTTTGCGATGCGTTCAACATTCCCATTTTGACCCTGGTCGACGTTCCCGGATTCATGCCGGGAACCGCCCAGGAATACGGCGGGATCATCAAGCACGGTGCGAAATTGTTGTACGCCTATGCCGAAGCCACCGTCCCCAAGGTGACGCTGATCACTCGCAAAGCCTACGGTGGGGCCTATGACGTGATGTCGTCCAAACACCTGCGCGGTGACGTGAACCTGGCATGGCCGAGTGCGGAAATCGCCGTGATGGGTCCCAAGGGCGCGGTCGAGATCATCTTCCGCAAGGACCTGGGCGATCCTGAAAAAATCGCCGAGCTGACCGAAGAATACCGTGTCAAATTCGCCAACCCGTTCATCGCCGGACGGCGAGGATTCATCGACGACGTGGTGATGCCGCGGATGACACGCAAGCGGATTTGCCGATCGTTGGCGATGCTGCGCAGCAAGAAACTGGAGAACCCTTGGCGGAAGCACGGAAACATTCCGCTTTAAAAGATTGGTCATTCTAAATCATGTTCAATAAAATACTGATCGCCAATCGCGGCGAGATCGCTTGCCGCGTCATCAAGACCGCCCGCAAAATGGGGATCCAAACGGTCGCCGTTTATTCGGAAGCGGATCGCGATGCGTTCCACGTCTCAATGGCAGACGAAGCGGTGTTGATCGGCCCACCGCCGTCGGCCGAAAGCTATCTCGTGATTGACAAACTCGTCCAGGCCTGCCTCGACACCGGCGCCCAAGCGGTCCACCCCGGCTACGGATTCGTCTCCGAGAACGCTGCCTTCGCCGAACGGCTGGCGGAAGCCGGTATCGCGTTCATCGGTCCCAACGTCCATGCGATCAAGAACATGGGCGACAAGATCACGTCCAAGAAATTGGCGCAAGAAGCCGGCGTCAACACCGTCCCCGGTCACGCCGACATCATCGAGTCCCCAGACGTTGCCGTCACGATTGCCCAGGAAATCGGGTACCCGGTGATGATCAAAGCCAGCGCCGGCGGAGGCGGCAAGGGAATGCGGATCGCCCGCAACGATGACGAATGCCGCGACGGATTCCAACGCGCCAGCGGTGAGGCGAAAACGTCCTTCGGCGACGACCGCGTGTTCATCGAAAAGTTCATCGAACAACCGCGGCACATCGAAATCCAAGTGATCGCCGACAAACACGGCAACGTGATCCATCTCGGTGAACGCGAATGCTCTCTGCAACGACGTCATCAAAAGGTCATCGAAGAAGCCCCCTCTCCATTCCTGGATCCCCAAACCCGTTCGGCGATGGGTGACCAGGCGGTCGCGCTCGCCCGCGCGGTCCAATACGAGTCGGCCGGAACCGTCGAATTCATCGTCGACAATGACCGCAATTTTTATTTCCTGGAAATGAACACCCGCTTGCAGGTGGAACACCCGGTGACCGAGTACGTGACCGGGTTGGACTTGGTCGAATTGATGATTCGCAGCGCTGCCGGCGAGGTGTTGCCGTTGTCCCAGCCCGATGTCCAACTCAACGGATCGGCGATCGAAACGAGGGTCTATGCCGAAGATCCGCTCCGTGGGTTCCTGCCGTCGATCGGTCGACTCGTTCGCTATTGTCCGCCGTCAGAAAGCGATGTGGTTCGCGTCGACACCGGTGTCTATGAAGGTGCAGAGATCTCGATGCACTATGACCCGATGATCGCCAAGTTGATCACGTATGGAACGACGCGTGACGCCGCGATCGGACACATGCGCGAAGCGCTCAACGAGTTCTACATCCGCGGCGTGTCGCACAACATCAGCTTCCTGGCCGCACTGATCGAACACCCGCGCTTCCGGGCCGGTAACATCAGTACCAATCTGATCGCCGAGGAGTATCCCGACGGTTTCCATCCGTCGGACTTGGTGCACGAGAACCCGGCGTTGCTGATCGTTGTCGCCGCCGCCATCCATCGCCGCTACATGGACCGGGCCGCCGGGATCAGCGGCCAATTGCCAGGCTACGAACGCAGCATCGACGATCACTGGGTCATCATGCTCGACGGCCAACAGTCTCCGGTGGCGATGCGCCCGCTGCCCGGCGGCCATGAAATCACCTACGGAACGGACACCTACCGTGTGATCAGTGACTGGCAATTCGGTCAGCCCCTGTTCCGCGGCACGGTTAACGGCGAAACGGTTTGCATCCAGGTCGAACGCCGCAACATGCATTACAGTCTGTTCCACTGGGGTTCGCAAATCGACATCATGGTCTTGACCCCGCGCGCCGCTGACCTGCTCGCCTGCATGCCGGTCAAAGAACCGCCAGATATGAGCCGCTTCCTGCTCTCTCCGATGCCCGGCCTGCTGACTCAATTGAGAGTCGATGAGGGTACCGAAGTGCACGCGGGTCAGGATTTGGCGGTGATCGAAGCGATGAAGATGGAAAACGTCCTACGGGCCGAACGCGAAGGTCGCGTCACAAAAATTGCGGCCAGCATCGGCGACACCCTGGCAGTCGATCAACCCATCCTCGAATTCGAACCGCTGGCGGATTGACGCGGTCGAGGGCAAAACAATGAGTGGCAGAATGATGGAGTGGCAGAATGATGAGAAACTGTCACTCTCGTCTTCTTTTCCGTCCCTAGTCCAACATCATTCTGCCCCGAATCATTCTGCCAGCCCATCGCCCAACAACATTCTGCATTCCTCCAACTTCCATCGTTTTGCCCCCATCGTTTTGCCCCGTCCTTCGTCGAACCTCACTTCTTCGGCATCGGATTCCGCCGGGCATCGTACGGCATCAGCTTCCAATCGGAACAAAACGGTGACGCCGGCAACCCCGCGCGTGAATACAGATTCCAAGGTTGGCCCGCTTTCGCTTCCGGGTCACACGCATAGCGGACCGCGATCGGCTGCGTCACATCGGGGCTCGACACGACCACCGTGTCCCCTTCGATCCGAGCATTTGCGGCGTGCCAATGCCCCTCTCGCCCGATCAATTCGAACCCGTTGAGCCGACCCTCGTGATTCGGCTGGATCGACTGCACGCCCGCAATACGCCCCACCATCAGTCCCGATTCGGCATGTTTGAATGAAACGGTCACCGTTCCTTCCTGAATCTCCGCCTCGCGAAACATCGGCCCACTGGCTTCGATCGCACGCCCGTATTCGTTGGCCAACGGCCACCTCGCCAAACGCTCGCCGACGTCGATCTTGTTGGGCGGGTGGATGTCATTGCCGTTGTCCAAATCGATGGTCACGACCATGCCGGTGTGCGGCAGGCTGTGGGCACGCCGCTGTTCCTCCCGCAGGTACGTCCACGCGTAACTGGACCATTGTGGCAACTGGACAAAGTAGACCGGCAAACGGTCGCGATCCCAGACGCGCCGCCAGCCCTCGACCAACGCTCTCATTTTGTGTTCATAGTCACGCGGGTCCTCGCCTCGGCCACTGTTGGATTCTCCCTGGTACCAAATCGCCCCACGAATCGCGTAAGGCACCAGTGGCGCGATGCGTCCGTTGTAAATCGTGCCCGCCAGCCAGCTGGAATTGCGAACGTACGTTCCGCCGGGCATGGTTTGGATGCCTTCGAGATCGCCCGCTTTGGCCCGCGCAGCCAGTTCAACCAGAGTGGGATGGCCGACGAAGGCTTCCGCCGGAATGAACGGTTCGATCGGCTTGCCGCCCCAGGAACAGTCAATGACACCGACGGGAACGTTCAATGCTTGGTGCAATCGCCGCGCGAAGACAAAGGCTACGGCGGAATGCTGGAGCACGCTTTGCGGCGTACAGACATCCCAGCGAGCGACCGTGGGAAGGTCCTCAAGCGGCTGGGGGGAATCCGGTTCGTTGATTCTACAAAACCGAATCGCGGGAAAGTCGGCGGCTGACACCAAGTCTCGTCCCTCGGCGAGTCGACTTGCCATCGCTCCTGCCGTGTACGCCATATTCGACTGACCGGCCGCCAACCAAACCTCGCCGACCAAAACATTTTTGCGACTGACTCGATCGTCCTCTGACTGCACGACCAACTCACGCGGAGACGCGGATGCCGTCATCGCCGCCAGCGTCACCCGCCATCGACCCTGTTCATCGGCGGTCGTCGTGTATGACTGGCCATCAAATTCGACCAGTACACTCGCCCCCGGTCCCGCGGTGCCCCAGACCGGGACAGGCAACTCGCGCTGCAGCACCATCCGATCGGCAAACACATTTGCTAGATGAACGTCTGCAAAGGCGACGCTTGATCCGACCAGCTGAACAACAAGGATCAAGACCAAGCTGAATCGGCCGAAACGAAGCCGGGAATCTCCCCGAAAATGCATCTGTCAATGTCCCCAAATGGTCAAGAAACGCGATTCAAGCACGTCGTCCAAGCGGTTCAGTCTGACGCCGTGCATACGACCATCATTCTGCCTTGGATCATCCTGCCACACATCCCCAAACTCGTCTTGCGCCCCTCGTCTTGCCAACCACCGTTCCCCTGGAAACAGGTTCATCTCAATCTTGGCACTGCGAGCCACAGACGACGGAGCCCGCAACATCAGGTTCAGTAGTCGAGATTTGCGCCGAACTCCGGCGTCTCTCCGTTCTCCACCGCTTCAGTCCAGGCATCCAGCCGATCAACGCCCAGCTTCCAGAACTTTCGGCAAAGATCAAAGTATTCCAGGACGACCTGCTTTTCGTTGGCGGCAAGCAGTTCTTTGGCCAATTGCATGTTGGGGCCAAATGAATTCATTTGCGGTGACCCCTGACTATCGACGGACGCCAGCAGACGTTTTTTTGCTTCGGCGATGTCGCCCGCTGCAAGGGCGAGATGCCCCAGCACTTGATTGCCGTCCTGGATGGCGTTGCCGTAGTTCCAGTCATCGCGCTGTGTCTGGGCGCGTCGCAACAGTTCTTCAGCGAGCTTCCGAGCTTCCTCCGTCTTTCCATCTTTCAACGCATTCTTCGCAGCCCGGTTCAACGCATAGAAACGCTCGGTCTCGTTTCTTGCCGCATCCAGATCACCCCCGACGAGATCCATCATGCGTTTCCGTTCCGCAGGTGAAACCGCGGCTTCGGCTCCTTTTCGTTCGACTTCCGCGGGCGCTGCAAGAAGGACGAAATTCAAGGTCGAAACATTCGGCAGGCGTACCTTTTGCGCCATGAACTCGATGGTGTCACCCGCCTGGAAATCACTGCGGGCCAACGGGTCACTCACGATCACCTCAAAGTCCTTCCATTTGACCAGGTAGGCGACGAACCGATGCCCGTCTTGTTCGGCGGAGAACACTTTCAGGACCGCGCCTTCCTCCGTCTCAAACTCACTTTCGACGCCTTTCGGCAAGACAGGCGTTTGGGCAACGATTGGCGGAATCCCAATCATCGAGACGCTCGCCAGCAATCCAGCCCACAGCACGGTAAGTAAGTATTTTGTCATGGTCCTGTCCGGATTCAGTTTCGACGAAGGGGCGCGGCGGAGTCACATGAGCCCCATTCTATGGTCGAATCCATTGGAACGGTCGACATTCTGATGTTTCGCGTCAAGTACAGTCCGGACAAACGGGATGCGAAAGCCAAGCGGGCTGACAAAGTGGTTGCCGGGCCCGTCAGGGACCGGACTCCCAATGCAATTTCGCCGCAGACCTGGAAGGCCGACACAGTGGGCAGCGGGCCGAGGCCGCGTCATGGGACCGTGTCGCCCTTCTCGGCTGTTGCAACTAGCGCAGTCTCCAAAACGGCGGCTCATCGGAGTCGCAGTGCAAACCGCGTCTTGATCTCACTGGTGCACTTCAAACTTGCAAAGGCGTTCGATTCTCGAGGCCCCCCGTCATGTGTTCGGTCGGATTCGTCTTTGAGTCAAAGAAACACACCGTTGGACTACACGACGCGAGTGACGGGGAAGCCTTGCGCCGCTTGATCACACCATGGGCCACCTACCAATCCGTCGTTACGGTGCCAGACGTTTGGTGCTCGACTTCAGCGTCGTTTAACCGGAAACTTGCCAAGAAATGCTCGACTAAACGTCTCGGGCGCGGGCCCGTTCGATCCCCTCACATCAATCGATCTGACCCTCCGAACACCGTCCGCTTCCCGATCCCCCTGGTCGCCGTTCATCAACGTCGTTCACGTACCGATGTTTTCCGGCGAGGGTTGCCAATCCTGCACCATATCCAAGTGCAATTCGCGAAACCCTTCGTAATCTAACAACACCGCTCGCCGCAACGGCTGCGGAATCGACCGCACGCCGCCCAGATCGATTGATTGGCGCAGCTTCAGCGCGTCGTCGGGATGCATGGTCACACTTGCATCACTTGCGAGCTGGATCCGTTGGTGCAAGGAATGCAACGACGGATCGCAGATAAATCGCTCGAACAACTCGTCGGTCCGCTCAGGTTTCTCATCCAAGCGATCCAGGACGAGGCGGTGATACCGAATGACGTCGCAGGGGACAGACTCTTGAGGAGTCAGCAGCAATCCGGCACGTTTCAGTGCCTGGCCCACCGACGTACTGGCCGCCAGCTTTGCCAACGGGATGGACACGACCAGTCCGATCAGCACCGGTGAAAACCAAACCAGCAAAGGCGGCATCCACCATGCGATCAAAGCGGTCAATGCGATCCCGATCAATGTAAAGGTCCAAAACTGCCGTGCGACGTCTTTCCACGCCAAACAATGTTCGTTGCGAATCTGCGTCGCCCAACTGACACTCGTTCCGGTCAGCGCCGCGACGACGAACCAACTGTGATAGAGAGCCATGATCGGGGACAACAAGACGGAAAAGATCGACTCCACAACCGTACTTAAAACTAGACGCGTTCGCCCGCCGACCGTCCGGACTCGATCGCGGTCGGTGAAGACATGGATCACGCTCCATAGCTTGGGCAAGAACAACAGGCACATGGAGATGCAAAACAGCACGATCACCCCGATCGTTGAGACGTTGTCGCCGATTGATTCGGTGGGGTAGGTCCAGCTGTCATAAAGCATCCCGGAAAGACACAGCATCATGAACACAATCCAAATCGGTGACGCGGCGTAAGACAACACACCGCTAGCGAAGTGGAATCGGCTGAGCATTCGATACTTCTCGGCCGTCAGCAATTTGGCGTGCTGTAGATTCCCCTGACACCACCGTTGATCGCGTTGGGCATAGTCAGTCAGCGTGGTCGGACATTCCTCAAAGCTACCTCCCAAGTCCGTCGCGACCTGAACTTTCCAGCCCGAACGCACCATCAATGCGGCTTCGACGAAATCGTGACTGAGGATCTCTCCCCCCAAGGGCTCTTTCCCTGGCAACACCGGCAAATCGCAATGCTCCAAAAAAGCGCGCACACGGATGATTCATTGTGCCCCCAGTAGTTTCCGTTATCACCCGCCCACTTGGCGAACCCGGCGACAAAGATCGGGCCGTACGTGTGCGCGGCAAACTGTTGCAACCGCGCGAACAACGAATTCCGACCGACCGGCGCCGGGGGGACTTGAAGGATTCCCAACTGGCTATCCGCTCGCATCCGCGCGACCATCTCCAGCATCGTTTCAGCCGACATCAAACTGTCCGCGTCCAAAACGATCATGTACGGGTAGCTCGCGCCCCAGCGGATACAAAAGTCGGCGATATTGCCTGCCTTGCGTGATTTGTTGTGCGGCCGGTGCCGATAGAAAACTCGGCAGTCGGGAACGCGCTCCACAAACTGAGACCACGCCAATTCCTCCTGCAACCAGACGTCTGATTGCGTCGTATCGCTGAGCAAATAAAAGTCGAACTGATTCGTCGCCTGATGGGTGCGCAAATCGTCAACCATCGCTTCGATCCCTGCGATGACGCGTTCCGGTGCCTCGTTGTACACCGGCATCAAGACCGCAGTGCGTTGCGATTGTGCGGGCTGCGGTTGTGCGGGAAGTGACTGTGTGATCGCGCACTCAGCGTCTTGCCGAGCGTGACTCGATGAAACCTCACGCTCCGCTGTGAGTCTCGCTGCGTCTGGCGAGTCCAACTTGCTCCAACGGCGATGCCGTCTGTGCAGCGTGAGAAATCCGATCGTTGCGAGCACGAACGAAAACGAAATCCAACCGAACAACAGCGCAAAAATCGCTGCGCTGAATGCTTCGAACAAATTGATTCCGCTGCTGCGACCGACAACCACCAGGTAGCTAGCCGTCGCGATCGTCGTCAATCCGAGCGACAACAGAATCATCGTGACGCGAACAGATGAACTGGGATTTTCCATTGATTGATCCAATCTTCACGTAAACCGAGAGACCTAGATAAACGCCAAAGCCATCGATGCGGGAACGCGATCAGGAGCCCACGCTCGCAGACGCTGCAAAGCGGTACGACTGAATCAAACCCGCCCACCAACTCAGTCGCAGCGGGGCGGCCCGGCGAACAGGTTGTGCCGGTTGCATCACACTACGTTGCGGCGACGGTACGACGTCCCGGTTCCCGGTGCTGGCAACATGATCGGCGGCCATCCGAAGTGCGGTACGGATCAGATCATTGTGTTCACGACAAAGACAGTTCGCGCGTTCCGAGATCACCATGGCGATCGAGTGAATCGACCGGTTTTCGACAGATCCGCTGGCACGAAGATAGCGCTCAACCAATGGGACAAGAAAACTCGGTTGTTGAATCTCTTCAGGATGCCCCGAAAGAACGAAAGGCTGAGATTGCGGCGTCGTATCAAAAGCAACGGACATGGGTTCAGTTCCAAGGTAAAGACTAGAGAAGCATGTCCACCGATCAACGGGGACACGGGTCGAAAAGCTCGACACTCGGATGGCCCACTCCTTCAAACGCTGTGCCGATCGCGAGCGTTGGTTTTGTTTCCACGTCGCATCGCCTGGCGTCACAGGCCCACACCAAAGTGAGTTGGTCTTGCTAGGGGGAATGAAGTTCCCGTCCGACCGATTGCAGCGAAAGAGTAAACCGGACGCAACTTTTTTGAGTGCGCGGGCGTCCTTTCCGTTTCACCAAAATGGGATCCAATGCCGCTGGACGGGCCGTGCAGAGTGGACGACAAACGAGCAACACTTGCTCGAAACGCAACCAATCCCCCTGAGTTGATTGAGCGAGCAAGTTCATCTTGCTTGGGCGTTTCAGGCCATCATTTTGGCGATCGCCGAACATGCCAATGGTTCCGCCGCAGACAATGGTTCCGCAGCCGACTGTAGAGTGCGTTTAACGGCGTTGACCGTGGATTGAACGGCATCGCGCGTTCGATCGATCGGCATCGGTCACCTGGACGTCGGCACAGGGATTGCAAGCTCGCGGGTAATTCACAATCTTTACAAACCGATTCCAATACCGTTGGCCCATCCGAATCAGGCGGGCTGTTGACTGAATCGGGTTCGCCAACGCAAGGCATTGGCCGCGCACGTCTGATGGAGTCCGATATGGTGGTTCTGCGTTTTGTCTTGGTCCTGCTTCCCCTCGTGGCCGCGATCGGTTGCTCCCGCAGGTCTGAAGCGTCCGAACAAGCGGCTGACCAATGGACACAAGTTGTCGACTACGACAGCCTGTGCACCCTCGCTCGGCAGCTGGCTGACCGTCCGTCGGAACCTCGGTCGGTCCTACCGGAGGTTTTGGCGCGCATGCAGTACGACGATTATCGGCGAATCGCGTTCCGCCCCAAGCATGCCGTCTGGTGGGACGAATTGCCGACGTCGCTGGAAACCTTTCACCGCGGATTTGTCCAACGTGACAAGGTTCGCATCTTCACGATCAACGATGGCGAATCGAAAGAGGTGATGTTTTCGAAGTCAGATTTTCAGTACCAGTCACCTTTGAATCCGGACGCGATTCCCAGCGACGCAGGACACGCAGGGCTGAAACTGGTCAGCACCCTCGATGAAATGAGCGGCGGTCAGGAATTGTTGACCTTTCTTGGGGCGAGTTATTTTCGCGGCCGAAGTGGGTCCACTCGCTATGGAACCTCCGCCAGAGCGTTGGCCATCGACATCGCGATGAACCGCGAGGAAGAGTTCCCCTTCTTTCGTGGCTTTTGGGTCGTACGCCCCAAGCAAGACGAACGTTGTGTGACCGTGCTTGCTCTGCTGGACAGCCCCAGCGTGGCGGGTGCGTACAAGTTTGAATTGACACCGGGAATGCACGAATCTCAATTGCAAGTCGAATCAGTGCTTTACTTCCGCAGCACCCCGGACAAGGTCGCACTGGCTCCCCTGACCAGCATGTGGATCTGGGGCGACGGGCTGGACGGACCACCCAAGGATGCGCGTCCGGCCGTGCACGACAGCGATGGATTGCTCGTGCAGCATCGCAAGGCAACCGTCACCCCACGGCATTCCGGCCAGCCTGGCAGCGACGGTGCTTTGTCCGACGAAACGAGCGAGTGGACCTGGCGAGCCTTTGCCAGACAAAGCTACCCTTCGGTCAGCCGGATCGCCGTTGATCAATTGATCGGCTTTGGATTGATGCAACGGAATCGATCCTTTTACCACTATGACGATCACAATGCGCGTTATGACCTTCGCCCCAGCGTCTGGGTAACGACCGACCAGCCATGGACCGACGGCGTGATTGAATTGCTGGAGTTGCCGGGGGCGCATGAAGGCGTCGACAATATCGCCGCCTACTGGATCCCCGATTGCAAACCGACCGTGGGCGAGCCGGTCAAATTGAAATACACGGTGAGTTTTTTTGCCGGCGACTACGGCCGTCAAGTCAACGTTGCCCGCGCGACACATTTTGATGTCCAGCGTGATGCCGATGGACAAACGATCGACATGACCATCCGATTTTCGGGATCGCCGCTCCACAAAACCCATCTGCTCGCCAACATGGGAGTGGAAGTTCAATTGATGCGTGCTTCACTGTTGCGCAAGTCAATGGAGCGAACCGAATCAGGCGACCTGCTGGTCGGTTTGACGTTCCAACTGGACAGCGACGCGCCGCCTGAACTGTCAGTTCAACTCGTCGAGGATGAAAAACCGTTGAGCGAACGATTCACCTATCTCTGTCCACCCCAAGAGCCAGAGTTTGTCTACCCTGCTGTGTACACACGTACTGAATGAGCGAGAACGTCACGTCAGGAATTCAACAGCTAGACGTGACGTTTGCAAGTTCGCGAATCCGACGCGACCAACGTTCGAGGTCGTTCGAGATTTCCTCCATGATTCGGCGAACCGGACCGATCGGCTCGTTGATTCCCTGCTCCCAGTCGCGGACCGCCCCCACGGACACGCCGAGAAAATCAGCGATCACGGCTTGGCTTACTTGCAACGACTCTCGAACTGCTTTGACTTGCTCGCCACCAAAACGAGCGGGACTCAAACTCAACTTCACCTTACGAACGGTTAAAAACGTCGATAGACCATCGACGCTATCGACCGTTTCGAGCTTCTTAGCGAAGCGTTCGAGTCGCTCGACGAGTTCATTGCCGACTGTCTTTTCAGGTTTCTTGTTCATGTTCAGTCCGGGGTTTTCGCCGTGAGTTTTCCTCCAGCCACTTTTCCGTGATCGCCATCCATCCTCAAAGTGTGCGGCGAGGCCGCATAGGAAGCAACTCGGATCTCAGAGAGAACTCTGGAAACCCACGTGGAGGCTTCAGCGATTCGACGCCCTACGCCCCTGGACGGACTCTTTGCGTCGCGTCGACGATCGTTGCGGATCGGACCTCGGTCCCAGCGGCAGGGATTTCTCCAGGGGTTGAGATCGCCGCGATGCTCGGTCGCCACAAAAGCTCTTCAATCGTCACCTGACCCTAATCGAGCGTCTCGCGGGCGCGCCGAACGCCTCAAGATGGTTCCGCTCGATCTGTGCCGCGAACGCTTCCATCATCTCGGTGTCACAACGCTCCGGTCGCAATAAATGGTGCCATCCATCGAGCACCAAATACGATCACTCGTTTCGAAGGGCCGCACGCCTCCCTTCGCACCGATGTGGGTCGACGAGAGGGTCAGCCGGCAAGGCCGGCAGAAAGAGGGTGGGCAGGAAAATGGGTGACAAGAAAATGGGTTGCTGAAACGAGACGACTGACCGGCGGAGCGGGCCTACCAATAGAAAGCGATGCGGGGTACGCGCACGCCATCTTCCTGTCACCCATTTGCTTGTCTCGCTACCGACGCCCGCCGTCCCCAGCACCCCCGGCAGGATTCGAACCTGCGACACCAGCTTTAGGAAGCGGGTATCAAGTTAAATCCAGGTTTCACGGTGATTTCACCATCGACCAATTCGAACCTTGGCGACTTGCCCTTCGAGCTTTGATTACTCTGCGGATCAACGTCGATTGGGTCATCTGACGAAAAAGTAATATCACACCATTGCGCTATCCGGGTGTCGTCGGCGGAAAATCATAACCGACCAGTTTCTCTTGTCGGTGATCAGCGAATATTTCCGGTGCCACGGCACGCCGGACACGCGACTTTTCCGAGCTTACAACGAGGGCAGTCCCGCTTAAATGTTTTGGGAGCCGTAATCGGACTACCATCGAGTGAGCGCCCAACGATGACCACTTGTCGAACGCTGGTCTTTCCCTTGATACAATTCGGACAGGTGACGTAGGTTCGGCCTCCACACCACAAGCAACAATCGTCAGCAATAAAGGAATACTGAGTTCCTGTTCGATCACCGCCGGATGATCCACTTGCCGAACGGTCCGACGACGAGGAAAGACGAACGGACGCGTAACAATGCACCATCATGACCGCTTCGCGACAGGCTTCAATCGTGTCGGCAAACGTTGCGTGGGTTGCCGAAATCGGGGCAGGGAGTTCGATACCGGAGGCTTTAGCGAACTTGGCAGCGTCCTTAGGCAGCACGGCGTAGTTGCGGACTTCGTTCTGACGGTCTGTCGCGTAATTGACCCCCACTACTTGACCGGAAAGATCGACGCACGGACCGCCGCTATTGCCAGGTTCAACGGTCGCGGTGTGCAGCATGCTCTTCCCATCGGTCATGAACTTACTGATGCTACCGCGATTAGACATCAGCGATGGCTCGTAGCGTCCCGGGAGCGGGTATCCCAGCGCAACGATTTCTTCTTCCTGCCGGGGATTGCTTTCGCGGATGGGCAACGGATCGATATCGAGCGGCCGGTCAAGCTTCAAGATCGCCAGATCAATGTGGGTATCCGGGCTGACAGCCAGAATTGTTGCCTTGACTTCCAATCCTTGGTCGTTGGTCAACAAAAACGCTTCAACATCTTCGACGACATGACGATTGGTCATCGCGTGAAGGGGAGTTAACAAGAACGCACTACTCGAACTAACCAGACTCAGGTCGTCAAGATTGACTGGAGCGGTATTGCCGGACGTTTCCATGGAATCATCACCTGATCCGTCCGATGAATTTGTGCTTGCAGAATTCATCTCAAAGCGAAACGGATCATGAGCGAAGGTGTATAGCAATCGACCCTGGACACGTGGTCCGGGTTCGGGATCGCCAAGTCCGATCACGGTCGAGAGCGTACGACCGGCACCCCCGAGATCAATCTTGGTCGACAGCAACAGCGATGCGTTGTGGTGTGTGGCGAATGACAAGGTCCCCGGTGTGGCTTCGCCAGACAGTTTGAGAAAATTGGCGAAGCCTTCGGCACTGCCGTTTCGAGCCGCGACAACGGCTTGGTTGTTGTAGACAGAGGCGAGCGTTTTGGCGTGAACGCCGGGAAAATGTTGTTGAACTTTCTTGATTGCCGCAATGGCTCGCTGGTTGATCCGAATCGCTTCCTTGATCTCCGCTTCCTTTCGCGTTTGAACCGGCATGAGGCCGCCGAGGTAGAAGTCCGAGACGACGCCTTCGGGCGACGACTTGCTGATTACTTCGAGGGCCGTCATCAACGAAGCGTCTCGCAAATTGCCGGTTTCAAGTTGCGAAGCAATCTGGCGAGCTTGAATGGCCGATTGGCGAATAATGTCGCAAGCTTCTAGGTAATCACGGTCCGCTACGCTGAGCTTGTTTCTGGGTAGCACGACGGTTCGTTTGCCGGCGTCAAGTTTGACGGCGGTATCGTCGAAGTCAACCATCTGCGCGTCGACCGAATACCGGCCGCTCACGTCGGTCCAAGTACGCCGCTGAGACAGGTTTTGTGCCCACGTCGGGCTCGCCATTACCACCGAGAAAGCGAGCCATATCGTGACGTAGTAAAGCATGGATCGCTTGACAATTTGAGACGGTTCAATGATGACAGGGTGACGAAGCATGCCGGAGCCTTCGGGTGTGCGTGACCCTCCTCAATCGGGCGGGTAGTATCATGCAGAGTTTAGAGACTGTTGGACCGTTTAGCAAACATGGAAGTTTGGAGAGCACGCTTCATTCCTGGCAGCCCTATTGAACCCGGTTTCGGCCATTGCCATAAAAGACTTGGAGCGGTTCGTCATCGCCTTGAACCCATAGTTCGTAGTTCATACCGAACGATTTGAATGCGTCGCGAACTGGTCCGAAATGGTGATAGCTGTCAGGGTAGACGGCGATGATCAGCGTGCTGTCTTCGCGTGACAGACGACGGGCGGTTTCGCGAATGGCGATGATCGACTTCTCGCTGCCCAAGGTGATCCCTTTGCCGAAGCGCGGCTTGATTTCGTAACCGTCTGAACCCGAACCGGGGATCGGTACGGAAACGACGTGTTTGTTGAAAAATTCGCCTTGCTCGTCGTCCGGCGACGCGACCAAGAACAGTTCTTCGCGAGAAAGTAAAATGATTCCGCGTGATCCCGCACCTTGGCGTTCTAGCGGAACCTGCATCGTCTTTGCCTTCTTTGCCCGAACGACTCGCCATTCCGCTTTCGTGGTCGCTAGCTCAACGGCTACTTCTTCGAGTTCTCTCTCGGCCTGGTCCACTTGGTCGGGAATCGCGGCAGTTTCCGCGGTGATGTCGATCAACTTTTCACCAAGCTCCTGCCGCCGCTCGACGAGGTGTTTTTCGGCCGCAGACAATTCCTTCAGTTCTTCGCTGCGATCAACGAGAACGGTCACGTCAGAGTCGATTGGGGCTTCGGTCAACGCATCACGAACGTTTTGTAAATCGCGTAAGCGGCTCTGTTGATGAGTGAGTTCAAGCTCCAACGTTTGCATCATCAACGCCGTGACCGGTTGTTCGGCCGTTTCGGTGCCGCTCGGGTCATGACGAATTTTCGCCAAGAGTGCCACCAAGATGGCCAAGAATACGATGCCGCCGAATGTGTTGCAAATCGTGTCAAGGAACAAGTCGAAACTATCGCCTTGATTGGAAACGTGACGTTTCATCATTCACCCAATTCGAATAGCAGTTGAATGTCCGCGTCTCCACCGATGACATCGAATCCATAACGAATGGACGTGGGGAGATAATGAGAGCCGAATAATGACGAACCTTGCGTTGAATCGAAGTATTCTCGCAAGGTATGAAAATCTTTCGCACCTCCGGGCCCGACCAAAACCATATAGTGAGACTTACGAGCGTCACGCTGTTTGATTGCGTTGATCAAGTCTTTAATCCCGACAAACGCGCGATTGGTCTCACGATCGCCCTCCCGCATCGAAATGCGTGCCGCCCGAGTGGGATGCTCGCCTATACGCACGATGACCAAAGCGCGCCCGTCACGCAGTCTGTCGTTGTAAAGTGGGGTGTTGTCGCCCGCAAGCTTTTGGATGCGAGCCTTGAATTCGGCGACGTGCGATGTAACCCGGCGATTTTCCGCTTCGATCTTCCGAGTCGCCGCGTCGGCTTGGAGCCGGGCGGATTGGTACCTCGACTCGGCGTCTTTGAGTTGTCGCTCGACGGAGGCGATCTGTGTGGCAAGCTGTTCGTTGCGACGTTGTTGTGCTTTGATTCGCTCGAGCAGTTGTTCCTCCGTCACGGTCGCTGACATCGCGATCGCCTGATTCTCTGTTTGTTGACGCTGCCGCATTTGTTGTAGTTGGCCTTCGATTGAATCAGCGTCGGCTCGGGTCTGGTCAATGACTCGCATGATCGCGGCGGCGTCTCCTGCGGGAGTTCGCGAAGCTGCATCGACCTTTTTAAGCAATTCCAAGACCATAATCAACGTGATCAGGATGAAGATCCCGACCACGGCGGTGATGATGTCTTGAAAGGCAAAGAACGATATCCCGGGACCGCTGAATTTTCGACGCATCAGTCCCCCATCTCGGAAACTGCGACCGGCACGCGCACTGATGATGACGACGGCGAGTTCAATTCCGGCGGGGCGTCCTGACGGTCTTGCGTGACGTCGTCGGCCCGCATGCGGGAAACGATTTGGTTGAGGCAGTAATCTTGGCACTGATCCAAGAACTCCTCTTCGGCCTTCTTCTGCACCGTAATCCAAAGCTGCAAGAATAACGCGATGACCAACGCGACCAACGTCGTCTCGAACGCCGTCGATAGTCCGCCGGTCACCTCACGCAGCGAACCGATGATCCCCGCCACGTCACTGTCGTCGGTCAGCAGGGAGGAGAAATTGCCAATCGCGCCTGCCAGCCCCAGGACGGTTCCGATAAACCCCAACACCGGGATCGCCCACAGAAAGCCGGAAAGCATTCCAAATGACGTCGCTGAAGCCGATTCGTCGCGATCAGCCATTGTTTGCAGCACTTCGTCGACGTCGCCGATGCGTCCCAGGTTTTTCAAGCTCGACAGGGCGATCAAGATTCTCCGAAAGACGAGAAATTGATCGGGGAAGTCTGCGATTGCATGGATCGTAGTTAGCACGTCGGGGACGGTCTGGCGGGTGAGCACGAAGCGTTGGTTCTCCGGCACAACGGGTCGGTCTAACGCACGGCGTTGGACCGAGAGCTTCATGCGTTTGAAGATCAGTATCACAACCGTCCAAAAACCCAACAACACCGCAGCGTATTGCGTTGGTCCGCGATCCATCATCATCGATCGAAAGGGACTCGCGGGCAGCGATGACAGAGCACCAAAGAAAATCGCGGTCAGGATCAACGCGATCAAACCGCAGAACGCGGTACGAACGGACGTCCCCGCTGAGGGCGATAAGCCGAACAACGCTTCGGGGTCGCCTCGGCGGACGGACAAACGTTCGGGCGAAGGCGAATTGGACGGTTGCATCGGCTGACTCTAAGTCGCTTGGGCAATGGTGAATAACAAAAAGATGGCAAAGACGATTTGATTGGCGATGATGAACGCCGTCGACAGTCCGGCAAACAACCAAACGCGGTGTTCGTGCCGGGCGACGGCGACGGGGTCTTCCGATCCGCGTCGACGGTTCATCATTGAGAGCAGCTTGGTCATTTCGACGGCCGCCATCAGCAGCAAGCTGGCGAAGACCAATGAGCTAACGGCCCATAGTGCAACCAGACCGACGCTTCCAACCCGCCTAATTGCCACCGCGGTGTAGATTTGAAAGAGCCCCACAGCGAACGATTCGGCTGCGAATATGTAAGTGATGACACAAACCGTCAGCATCCAAAACAAGCGTCGGGAACGTAAATCACGCAGCGCATAACCGCCATCGCCCGGATCGGTTGCGGCTGAGGACGACGCGAAGTTCGGCACGAAGCTCGACGCCGGATCGCCGGTCCCGGATGACGGAGTCGATACCAGTGCGGCCGGCAAAACTTCGCGGGCGAGCGTCCAATCTTGCATGCCGCTGCGCCAAACGAGCGTTTGGGCATTGATCCGTCGTTCGCTGATCCACCTTCCCAATGTATGTTCGTCGAAAGGACCCTGCCGGTCACCGTCGATGGCGACGTACCAATCACCTGCCGCGGCGTCACCCGCACTGGCTGAATCCGAAGTTGGTCTGGAAACGCCGACGGCTTTGGGAGGGCTGGGGTCTTTGGCGATGGCGTCATCGATCGTTGATCCCGAATCGACGGGCACTTGTTGATCCAATTGCCACTGGTCGATCCTCTGCCATTGATTGTTTCCGGCCGGGCTAATTTCATCCTTGGGGCCCAATTGTTGCCGCGCGATCATGCGATCGATCTGGGCTCGACTAAAAGGGCCGAGACGACGTCCCTGACGACGGACCTGGAATTTCTCTTCGGCATCAGTGGTGGAACTCATAGGGACACGCCTACCAGTGAATAAGAGTGGCGAGGCAGATCCAAAGCCACAGGCGTTTCGGTGCCGCTGGTGAGGAAAATCGGTTCCCCGGCGGTCATGGCGATTGATGAGTCGGTGACTTTCATTTGGCCCTCTTCTAATTTTCCGAAGGGAATCCACCGGCACTTGAGCGGATCGGCCACATCGCGGCGAACGACCATCAAGAGGCCCGACCGCAACGATTCTCTGGGTTCCCAATAGTGAACGACCCGCGTGGACGCCGGATTACTCAATTTGGACCTGCCAACAACGTCCCATATCCCAATCGGTCGGATTCGCATTTGAGCCATTGGTTTCAACTCTTGGCGTGGGTCGCGATGACCGCGATAAACTGCGGCCAAAGCCGGCATGATCTTCTGGACGATTAAATCCGTCGGCCGGACCGACCGCGCCGCCGGCCGATACCAATCGTCCCAAGCCGCCCGGCGGGCGACGAGGGAAAGGTGAATCTTGGCGAATTGATCCTTGGCCGCCGAACCTTCCATGATCTTTTCAATCGCTTGGGCCAATAAGATTTCTTTGATGGTCGCATCGAGTTTTTCGCGATGACACAGGTCGGCTAGCCACTTAAGCATTAGGCCGTCCCAATTGGCCAAGGCATCGGCGCGAGCCGCTTTCCATTTCGCCTTCAGCGTTACAACGCTAGCGGCCGGTTCCAGTTCGATCACCAGCGGCGTGTCGAGCGTTTTCTGTTCGATTGCACCGTCGCCAGTTTGGATGACTTCGACCCGCGAGAGCAATTTTTGGTTTTCGCCGATCGAGAATTTATCTCGCTCGCTGTCGTAGTAGTTCTTGTAGATATAGACCCGTTCTCCCTGGCCGTCTTTCTGCGTTACAGAGATGATTTGCGAAAACAGTGAACGATCCAGAAAACTCTCGAACTGATCCAAAATCGCCCGCCGATTTCCGGCCTGATCGAGACAAGACCGTACTGATGCCGGAATTTCAAACGGCGGTGCGACACAGACTTTGAAAAATTCTTCGCCAGAGTGCGTTGCGATCGAAACCGATTCTGGGTCAAGTTGTTTGGCGAAGACTTCCTGCACTCGGCGGACGTGCGAATTCCAAAGCTCTGCCGTTTGCCAGAACTCGGCTGAATCGAGCGTTTGACCAAACGCTGCGGATTTTCGATCAAGGGGAAGTTTAGAGACGAAATCTTCCATCCGCGTTTTCAAGTTCGGCAATGATCGGGCGGCTAGCAGATCTTCCATCGCGTCGGCGGACTGAACGAGCACCAATTCCTGCTCCTTCATGCGGGTCTTCAACGCGGCGACGCGTCGGATCTGGTTTTCTCCTTCCTGTTTCGCTGAAAGGCTGGCGTAGGAAAAGTCGACGAGGCTACGATTAATCCTGTCGGTCAATTCGTTAAGCTTGTCGGCTTGGCTGCGCAGATCATCAAGTGCCAATTCGTCGAGCGTGCTTTGGGATTGTTGGGCCACGATGTCGCCGGTTTCTCGAAGCGCCCCGATCAAGGATTCGGTGTGATTCTTTCGTCGGTTGTCCGCGAAACGTTCGTATCGGTCGCGTTGTTTCAGAACGCGAAGTTTTTCGTCGTCGGTGGTGGCTTGCGCTTCCAATCGAGATAGTGTCGATGGCTCGAGTGCCTCATCGTCGACGGCTTCTACTTCGACCATCTGTTGAGCGAAACGGGCCCTCCTCTCCTTTTCACTTTGCGTCATCGATTGATGCAGGACAATCAGTTCAGCCACAATCGGATCCGATGCCAGTTCGGGTTGCGACCGCCGGACCGCTTCGATGAACTGATTCGCTTCGTCCACGGCTCCGGAATCCAAGAGCCGGCGAAGTTGACCGGATACCGTAGCGATCTTCTCGGCGTAACTTCGCCGGATTTGCCACGTCACCAGGAGACCGATCAACAGCAGTGTTGCGACCGCCACGCCTCCGACGGCGAGTTGAAACTTTCGCTTTCCGCGGGTTTTCAGGTCGTCGATCGTCGCCCGGTATCGATTGAATAATTCCGGCGGCAGCGGATCGTCGAACGTGATCGTTTTCTGGTACGCGGATTCAATTTGCGAAACGGTAGCGTTGGTACGATCCATCGTGTTTTCGAGCACGGCGATGGCCGAATGCCGCGCCGCGACGCGTTGCTGTTCCGCATTCAACTCGGCGACATACTCCAGCCCCGGGCGCGCGATCACTTCGGCTTCGGCAGCGACCGATGACGGACCGAATTGCTCGACGATTTCGTCCCGTAGCGTCCCGTAGCGGACCGCCGCCTGACAGGTTCCCGCTTCGTCGAACTGGTCCATGGATTCCTGGATCGCGGTGGCAGCGATGATCAGCTCTTCTTGTTTTCCTACCAAACGCAGCTGTCGGATGTGTCGATTGACCGCTGTCTGCAACGAGGCCGGCGGATCGGTCTGCCAAGTTTCAGCGAGTTCGTTTTTCAACAACATCAACTTCGCCATGTCGTCGGAATGAATGGCTTGTTGGACGTCCGCGGAAAGCTCTTTCAACCTCGCTTTCTCGTGAGTGTCGATGTCATCAAGCCAGTGGGGGCTGGTCGGGTCGGCCGCGGCTATCGCCCGAAGCGTTCGCAGTCGCCAGACCAACGGCGCGCGAGCCAAGACGAGTTTGCGTTGACGCCTGAGCAACCCGTCGATCGATTGCAGTTCGACCATCGCGTCACCAAGCAATTCGATTGCTTCGGTATCGACGACTGAGATAGGAGGAAGGTCGTACAGTTCTACTAATTCCATCAGCTCATCGAGCCGCGGGATGGATAGCTCGTTAGCTCGATCGATCAATGAGGGCGACGAGCCGATAATCGCCATTGCCTCGCTGCGGAGTCCGCGCCGGACCAAATCAACGGCATCGCCGAGTTTCTTATTTAAGATCGATAGTTCGCCCTCGTATAGCTCAATGATCTCGCGAACATCGTCTTCGGAGATACTGTGGCTGTCGAGCAATCGATTGACGCGTCGGGTGATGGCGGACATGAATGGCTTAGTCGTTATTCTTTGGGTGGTGGGCCATAGACCAATTCTGGGATGAAGAACAATTCGAAAGTCTCGATGGTCTCAAATGAGGACTGTCCCAAACGACTTCCCGAAGCGTTGCCGAAAACGAGTGTTCCTTCGAAATCCAACATGCCGGAGCTGGTTTTGAGTTGACGGTAGTCGTCCCGAAGCGTCTCAAGGTTCTTAATGTGCGATTCGATCTTCCCTCCGATCGCCACGTCCGGCGTTACGAAATTCTCAAAGACTGCCGCGATGCTTGATTTGATCGATCGTAAATCCTCCGCCGTTTGACCGGTTTGCTCAATGTACAAGTCGTCGAGTTCCTTGGCGGGTGATTGGGTAAGCAATGCCTTCAGTTGCTTCACGGCGCTATCCCACGTGTCGACCACTTTGCGTTGATCAGCATCGCCGGCGGATTGTTGACGCCTGTGAGCAATGCCACTATCGACTTTCTCCCGGTTGGCTTGAAATGTTGCTTGAAGGCTTCCGCTGGACTCGAAAGTCTCGTCTTGTTGTTTGACGAATTGGTCGAGATGCTGCAGCATCGGATGCAGCTTGCGCATAGCCGGCGGGATTGTCCTCGGATTGAGTTTCAAAATGATTCCGGAGTCACCACGCATGACTGCGAGCCATCCTTCAAATCTCCCAGGCAGCTTCACATCGTCGCTCGATTGGCTCAGCGGAATGGGCCTGCTGTCGTCAACACTCAATCGATCGATAGCTTGAAAACTGTCCGGGTTCAAAGCGATCTCGCAGCGCGGCTTGATCTGAAGTCGATCCTCGCGGCGTCTGGAGTTGCCGTCGAAGTAGATGGCCAGGCGATGCGAATCGCGACGGCGTTTGAGGTCAGTGGCCAACTTCTCCTGCAACGAATCCAGTTTCTCTTCGATCGTGACGGCGAGTTGATTGTTTTCGGCCGATCGTTTTTTATATCGATCCAATCGGCTGGTCATTGACTGTTGCAGGTGCTTCTCCACGGTCGCATGAACCTTCTTGATCGTTTGTTCGACCTTGAGGCTATTAGAAACCAACAGGATTAGTTCCGGCTGTTTTCGTTGTTCGTCTTCCCACCTTTTTGCTTCGATGTACCACGCTTTTAGCTCGCTGGCCAAACGCTCCCGTTGATCTTGATAATCTTTCAGAGCCCGGTGTTTCTTCAACGTGTCGACGTCTTTCTTTCGGGTGTCAATGAAACGGGTAAGTTGTTCCATACTGTCTTCAGCTCGTACCCATGTGGCCAATTGATCGTCGGTCGGCTGCAGGGAAAGTTCCTTGAGTTGTTTCTTTTGTTCGGCGAGCACTTGCAGACCGTTTTCAACTTTGTTGGAAAACTTAGTGATGGAACTTTCGTGATCGTCGCTCAAGAAGACTTCGGCGGCGAGAATTTTTTTGGCGAGTTCTTCACGCGATTGCCGATCCGTTTCGTCGGCATTTTTCCGCTCGCCGCCTTTACCATTGATCTTGGCATCCGCCGCCGGTTCGGGTTCCATATCCGGTTCCGGCTCTAACTCGATGTCATGTTCCGGCAGGACCTTCGGGGAAACGTCCGCTTCGGGTAAGTTCTCGATACCGGCCGCAGCGTTCAGTTCGGCCAGCAAGACGTCTGAATCGGCCTGCAAAAAAAACATCGCGGTAGCCCCGCCGAGGCACAGCAACATCAACACCGCGACGGCGAGAAGGGTCCACGCATGGTTTTCAGCCGGCGAAGCTTTTGGTTGGAACGGCGGCGGGTGGTTGCCCGGGATGGGTTGCGGTGGTGACACCGGCAACTCGGGTCCTTTCGCATCGGAAGCGGCCGTTTGAATGGTGGGTTCTAGAAACTCCGTTTGCTCACGAGACGATGCGATTGGCACCGCGGCCGGACGGACCATTTCGGGGAGAACGAGACGTCCCGAACGGGCAGCGTCGACCAGCGGACCAGGCGGCGGAGTGCCCAAGTTCCCGGACGCCATATCAAGTTTCATCGCCGAGCGCGGTAACGCTAATGCCTCGGGGGATCCCGCGATCAAGCAACGCAAGCGACAATCCACTCCCGGCGGCAACTCGCTGGCGTGGGTGGAAAAGGTGGCGTTCCAACGCTTCGATTCTGGTAGCAGACAAATCGCTTCGTCGACCAAGGCCAATAATTCGGCGTTTTGCTCAGGCCAGTAAATCAAATAGAGTGGCGCACCGGGAGTTTGACTATCGAAGACCGAAGCAACGGCACCCGCCCATCCGGCGTCGCCACTTTGCTTGGCCCATGTTTGGGCGATCCGGGGCGGAGAGTCGGCCTGCGGAATCATTTTCGGCTCGGGAATCTTCCGAACCTCACCGTCCCAGGTCTCAATGGCGAACCCCGGTTGACGCAGCACTGCGGCTGGTCCGCCAGCGGCCCGGTCGGCCGCGGCAACTACGACATGATGAGCGATCTTGTTGGTTCGGCCGGTATAATCCGGCGGCGACTCGGCGATCCTCGACAGCACATTGACCGGTCGTCCGGCCACCTTTATTTGCACGTGCATGTGGTTGATCGGAGAAGGCCCATGCGTATCGGCGGGGTGATACGCCGATAGACTTTCCAGCGGCCCGACCAACCCGGCCGGCATGCTTTCGGACATGGTGACCGTACAGAATCCGCGGCTCCCCGGGCGGAGACCTCGCGGTGCGGACGTGTAAACCAACTCGCTACTATTGGACATGCTATTCCGGGCCCGCCGTGTCTTGTTTTCGGTGTCCCACGTTGATCAGTCCGCGGAACCGGCGAGCGAGCAAATAGATCAAACTGACTTCGGCCCATTGCGGCCGGATGTCTTTGGGGCGGATGCCCAATTGTCCGCTCTCGGGGTCCAATTCCGGTCGCCGTCCGGTCGCGGAAACCGGCATGTAGATCACTTCGCTGCTGACCGTCGCCGCCGCCGCAGTCAATTCAGGACAGGTTCGACGCAGCAGATCGCGAAGCTTGCCGGACGTTTGAAGAATCCGGTCTTCATCGATCGCTTCACGGTCGCGATTAACATTACCGAAAGGCGGATCGGTCGTTATGTCCGGCAGTAGTTTTTTCCAAGCGTCCCATTTAGTCACCAAGACGACCAACGTCGCACCGATCTTTTCGTCTTCTCGCATCCCGGCTTTTTGGCGGACCCGGTTGATCGCTTCGAGCAAGATGCTGTCTTGGCGGATCGTCTGCCCGCCCGAACGTCCCGCCCCAGTCATTTGTGGATCGTTGCTCATCCCTGCGCATGCCGCGCGGAATCGAGGGTCCTGCGTCGGATCGAAGCAAAACAGCAACGCTTCACTGCGTGCCAAGTGACCGGTGACCGGTCCGGTCGATTCATCGGCACCGGGCAAAAACGATTCGCCCGCGTTGTCGTAAAGGCAAAGCACCCTCGACAGAGTCGCTTTCTTGTCCTCGTTGGGATGGCCTTCGCCGGGACTGAGCGTGAACAGGAACGGACGTGGCAGATTGACGACTCGGTCGGCCATTTGAACGCGGTTGTACAACGTCCCTTGTTCTTCGGTCTTGGGAAGCCACGTCAATTCGTCAGGGCTAATGGAGAGGAACTGACGTTCCTCGTACTCGATCAACCTAGCATTCATCGCGGCGTCGGCGTCGGTCAGCAGCATCTGAAACCGCTCGGCCATCGACCGCCGTGCCTGCCAAATCATCGAAGCGAGCAGATAGCTCTTGCCGCTGCCCGGCGCCCCGAGGATCGAAAAAAAAGCCACGGGGATTTCGAACAATCGACGCGGAATCTTCAGGTGGCATTGCGGGCAACCGGTTTCGGTAGCTTCGGATCCTTCGGGATCGATCGCTCGGTTGTCAGGGGTGAACCGCGAAGGAAGAAATCGCCGCAACTCGCTTTCACCAAGTTTTACGTCACCATAGAGCGACGCGTGCGTGGCGATCCAAACTGCGTCTTCAGAAGCGAACTCTGCCCAGCAATGAGGGCATACAACTTTTTCAAGTAGCCGCAGAGACGACGGACTCGAAGAAGGCGAAGTGGATCTCATGTCGTGGGCTGGCAGTGACTGGTTGCAAGGCTTCTTTGGCCAAAGCCCGATCGGAAGCGTCTATCGCATCCACACAGAGGGACTACCATACCACCTACCTAAGCAACAAACAACTGGACCCATCAAATTAATAAGCGGCAGATCAGCCTTGGATTGACGATCCGCAGTCAATAGTCACTTTGGTGGTCGGACGCACCCGGTCGTTACGATACTGAGTCGCGATACGGATTATCCGCACCACCATATAATTGGATGCAGAGTAGGCGGTTTGCATGCCGTCGAAAACCTCCGAATTCGGTTTCCGTTTATAGTGGACGCTGCTCAGACTGATACTACGAGGGGATCATGTCATCGCAGGAATGGTTTATAGATTAGAAGGGCAAGACGCTAGGGCCAGCTACATCCAGCCAGTTGAACAACTCTGCACCAACTCTGAAGCTGCCGAACACATCGCAGTTCAACACCGTCCGGCGTTAGCATCGCTTGGCGCGATCGTGCTCACCAATCACAGCGTAATCCTATTTCGCGGGAAGACCCTCGGTCGCATGCGTTTTTTTGACATCTCGTGGTACGACGTTAAAAACATCCATCTTTCCGAAGGCATCCTTGGCGCGTCGTTGATTGTGACGGGAGTCAATGGGCACCGTGAGACAATCGACCATCTTCTGAAGGAACAGGCTCGAAGTATTTATCGAGTTGGGCGGAACGCGAACAAGAAATGCGCGAGGTCCGGCGGCTAAGAAGCATGGAAGAATCGAGAAACGCCTCAGGAGGTGTCGTGGTTAACAATATGATGCCAACTGCAATCTCCCCGCATCCACAAACGACTGACCTGGCTTCAAGGCTTCAGCAGTTGAAAACGATGCTGGATGCCGGACTGATCAGCCACGAGGAATTCGATGCGAAAAAAGCGGAAATTCCTTCGCAGCTCTAGCCGATGGAGATGATCCTTAAAATACGTTGCGGAACCTGCAGCCACGAGAATGAATTCGATGAATCGCAATCATCTTCATCGGGAAATTGCGTGCGGTAAATTCCTACGTTTGTTCGAAAATCGAAAAGCCACATGCAGCCGCGATCATTGGCATTGATTCAGTTCCTGAGCTCTCGGAAGATCTCTGAAGGTAGGGGCACATCGAAGCCAGCTTGGCGGATTTTCCCAAAAATACCTGGACGATTGATGCGATCCGACGAATCGGCAGGGAATTAAGAATGGTCCCTAATACGATCACTCGTTTCGAAGGGCCGCACGCCTCCCTTCGCACCGATGTGGGTCGACGAGAGGGTCAGCAGGCAAGGCCGGCAGAAAGAGGGTGGGCAAAAAAATGGGTGACAAGAAAATGGGTTGCTGAAACGAGACGACTGACCGGCGGAGCGGGCCTACCAATAGAAAGCGATGCGGGGTACGCGCACGCCATCTTCCTGTCACCCATTTGCTTGTCTCGCTACCGACGCCCGCCGTCCCCAGCACCCCCGGCAGGATTCGAACCTGCGACACCAGCTTTAGGAAAGCTGTGCTCTATCCCCTGAGCTACGGGGGCGTGTTGGTCGTGTTGCAGTTTTACCTTGGCCAAGATGCCAGGAAAACCAGCCTCCGCAATTGGCGTCCTTTCTTTGCGTGGAATTCGCCCTGCCTTGCGTCCCCTCCGCCCGTGGGTCCGTCATACTGGTGGTGGATGCGATAACGAGTCCTCGCCGGGAGAATAGAAAGCGTGATTGCAGAAATTCGTTCACCGCGTGTTTGCGTTTTCTTCGTTTGCCCCCTGCTTTTTGCCTTGATTCACCCCGGGAAACCTCCCGCCCGGGCGCAGGATCCGGATCCTGCAGCACAGACGAGGGTGTCCGAACAAGAACGCGCGACCGCCGAAAAGTTTCTGCAGGTGCTGCTGCGCCGCCCACGACCGGGGACCGCGTTGGACCGAGTTTACGGATTCCACGTCCAAAACGGGTCGCTGGACGAATTCATTGCCTCCCTGGATGTCTCCGACGATGCCCCAGACGCCGGCCAGCAGCGGATGATTCTGGGGTTGCTGCAGGCTCAGCGCGGCCGCCCGGCACTCGCGGCGGAGGCCTTTGCCAAAGCCGAATCCCTGCTGGGCGATGACTACGCCAGCAGCTACTTCCTGGGGCGATCGCTACTGGCGGTCGGCCAGACGGAGAAAGCGGCCGCGGCACTGGAGCGGGCGATCGAGCGAAACCCCGCTCGCAACGAAGCGTTACCGATCTTCACCGAACTGGGCCGAATCTACAGCCGCGCCGGACAAAACGAAAAAGCACTTGGGGTTTGGCAAAAACTGGAGGCATTGTTTCCGGGTGACACGCGAGTCGGCAGCCAAATCGCCAGCACCCTGGCCGACGAAGGCAACGTCCCAGAAGCCCTGCAGCGATTCGAACGCCTCGCCAAGGCCGCGCGGAAAGACGATGAAAAAATCGCGTTCGCGGTCCAGGCCGCCGAAATGCGACGTCGGCTCGGCCAGACCGAACAGTGCACCGAAGCCCTGGAGGCGATTCTGGCCAGGCTGCGTCCGGGCAGTTGGCTGTACAGCGATGTCCGCAACCGGATCGAACAAGGGTTTCTGAAATCCGGCGACTACGACGCTTTGGCAAACTACTACAAACAAAAACTCGCCGATTCGCCCGATGATCTCGCGTTGCAGGTTCGACTGGGACGCGTCTTGGTTTCCGCACAACGCATCGATGAAGCGGCCGAGACGTTGACCAGGGCCGTCGAACGGGCGCCCGACGACGCCGACGTGCGATTGGCGCTGATCGATGTCTTGGTCAACAAGGCCGACATGGCCGCCGCGGCCGATCAATTCGAACGACTTGCCGAACAGGATCCCGACAACCCCGACTACTTGCTTCGTTGGGGACAGATTCTGCTGGAAGACGACGCGCGGCCGCTCGCGGCGCGACGAAACGCCGCCGCCGCGGTGTGGCAACGGTTGGCCGATCGCCGCGAGGAGGACGCCGTCACGTTGTCCCAGATCGCCGATCGCATGCGCGGAATCGATCGCAAAGAAGACGCCATCGGGCTGTACGAGCAAGCCATCAAAGTGGAACCCAATTCACCACAGTACCGAGAGTACTTGGGAGAATATCTGTATCGTTTGGACCGAAAAGACGATGCGATCGAGACCTGGAATTCGATCGCCGAGGGTGACCGACGCGGTCGAGACTCACTGGTCCGCCTCGCCGAAATCTTCGCCACCTTCAAAGAAGACGAACGGTCCCTGACGGCTTGGCGAGAGGCATCGGCACTGGATCTGACGTTTCCCCAAGAATTGCGGTTCGCGCAAAAACTGCGCGACGCCAAACAATTCGACGAAGCGATCTCTCGGCTCGACGCGGCGGCGAACATCGCCGAGACGCCCGACGAGCAGGAACAGCTGCTGAAGGATCGGATCGCGACGTATCAGCAAGCCGGAACCCTGGACCAACAAATCGCCCTGCGACAATCCGCCGAGCCGACCGTCGAGAACTTGCGAACGCTGGCCATGATGCATGCCGCAGCGAGCCAATTGGCCAATGCCGAGGCGGCGATCCGCGGCGCGATCGAACAACAACCCGAGGACCCGAACGTGTTGTTGGTCGCCGCGGAAATCTCCGAACGACAGAATCGTTTCGCCGATGCCGCGGCGACCTTTCAAAAACTGGCTCGCGTCGACGTTCGCTTTCAGACCAATTATCTGCAACGCGTCGCCGATCTGCAGATGCGGTTGGGCCAGGTCGACCAAGCGATGCAGACCTGTGACGCGTTGATCGACGCCAATCCGGCAAGCCCGGAATCGTTCCAGTTTCTGGCGCGGCTGGCGTTGCGAGCCGGACGCGACGACCAAGCCTTCACGGCGCTGCGGCGTGCGATGAACGTCGCACCACGTGACAACGGGCCACGCCGCATGCTCGCCGCGGCCTTCGCAGACCGCTACCGCACCGAAGAAGCGATTGAGCTGTACTGGCAAGCGATGCGGTACGAATCCGAGGCGGACGCCCGCATCGCGTTGGTCAAACGATTATCGCCACTCTACGACCGTCAGAACGAGATGGACGCGTTGATCGAGCGGATCGATCAATTGGTACGTGACGACGTTGACGAGCGTACGGTCCAACTGATGGTCGCGGCGGCGCACGAAGCGGTTCAGGATTTCGGAGCCGCGCGACAGGCCATCGATCGCCTGCTGGCCGCCCAGCCGCGTGATGTGTCGCTGCTCGAAACAATGGTCCGCTTGAGCGATGCGGCCGACGAGGTCGTGGTGGCCGCCGAATTCCAAGAACGCATCGTCGCGATCGCCGACACACCCGAGAACCGTTTCAAACTGGTTCAACTGCAGCTTGACGCCGGCATGATCGACATCAAGTCGGCGCTCAGCGACCGAATCTCGCTGGCCGCCGATCCGACCCGGCTGGGATCGATGATCCGCTCGGCGGTTCGGCGGGGTGATCGGTCGACGGCGATCGCGATCTGTGAAGAAGCCGTCCGCCGGGATCCCGGTTTGTGGGACGTCAAACTGATGCTCGCCCAGTTATTGCTTTACGAACGAGGTGACGATGAAACGCAAGACGGCGACGAAGCAACTTACCCGGCGCCGCACCGTCGCGCGATCGAACTGGCCGGCGAGATTCGCCAGTTGGATCTGCCACTGGATGCATTACCGCCGGCGGCAAGAATGCGGACCACCGGCACATCAACCAACACGTCGCGTCCGCCAGGTTACGCCACCAGTCCGAGTCGTTGGACGGGCAGTTCGTACACGTTGGCGCGAAACTATCGCGTCGGCCGCTACGCCAGCAGCAATTATTCCAGCCTGTCGTCCAGTTATTCGACCATCGACCCGTCCTCGTTCGGGCACGCTCGGGTCTTGGCTGCCGCCGTGGAAATGGTCGCGATCACCAAACGTTTTTCGGCCGATGAAGCGAAAACGAAAATCGATGCCTTGATCGAACAAACCGTTGCACTGCCGGCGGTCGACCAAATCGAAGACGCCAACTTGATTTGGGAGCACCGGGCACTCCAGTCGCTTGCGAGTGCTGTGACCTCGACGACAACATCCAGACCAGCCAGTGGGGACGACAAAGCACTCACCGAAAAATTGAATTGGCGACTGGCGGAATTGGACCCCAAGGAGGGAGCGGTTTCGGTGCGCAGCATGTTGATGGGAAAGATCCGCTCGGAGGCTCAAAACGAATCCAACAAGGACGACGCGGCGCCCGCCGACACGACCGGCTTGCTGACCGAGCCCCAATTGCGGCTGATGCTGGATCTGTACGAACAACCGCGAGTCGACGCGGCTTCGGGTAGCAACACCGCCAGTCCCACCTCCTGGTCGACACTTGCGGATTATCGCGTGATCCTGTCGAACCACTTCAACGCCGTGGGCGACACGGCGCGGGCGAAACAATACGCCTTGCAACCGCCACCCGCAGGCGCGTCGCTGAAGGATCTCTTGAACGCGATCTCGTACTATTTAAACCTCAATCAGGTCAGCCAGGCTGACGCCTTGGTGGAACGGTTGATGCCCGCGGTGCGTGACGACACGACGGGGAAATCGGTGACGTGGAGTACGGTGACGGGGACGGCCGGCCATCTGGTGACGTCCGGACGACACGGGGCCGACTTTGTCGAGCGTCATCGCATGGCGATCCTCGACGCGGTGCTCGCCCAAGCGATCGAGCACAATGGCGTCTCGGCGCGGCGCAGCACCGCCCTGTCCAACGGAACCCTCAGCACGTACGTCCGCAGTTCGCAGAACAGCTACTATTCGTTCCAAGTCAAAGCCCCCCTGTCGTTGCAACTGTTGAACCAACAGATCATCAACGAGCTTTCCAGCCTGATGCCCAGCTCGGAAAGCAACGGCCAGCCCACTGGCATCAACGTGAGCGACGAGGTGATCGCCCATTTGGATCGACCGCCGGCGGGAGCCCCGGTGCATGAACAAAAAGCACGCCGTGTGTTGGCCGCATTCGCCTGCTGGTGGACAAAGCGTCCGGAAGAATGCTATTCGCGACTCAGCCAGCTGTGCCGCGAATTTCCCGATGACGTCGACTTGCGAATCGAACAGGCCCGGCTTGCCAGTGAGCTTGCCCAACCGCGCGTCGCCCTGGAGACACTCGACTCGTTCGATCCGCTCGACAGCGGGATGTTGGTTCGCAAAGAAATGGCGGCGCTGAACTTGGCGTCGCAACTCGGCGATGTAGAACGCGCCAAGCAGGCCGCCGAGCGTCTGTTCGGGTTGCGGATGGATACCAGGACTCAGTTGGCTTTGGCCGATCAGCTCCGTCGACTCGGGATGAATGACAAGGCCACCGCGGTGTTGCGGCGTTTACGCGGAGGGCGTGCGCGTGATGAGCGAACGGAATTGCAGATCGCCGACGCGTTTCTGGCCAACGACGACCAGGAGGCCGCTGCGGAGGTCGCCTACACGGTGCTGCGAAAGTTGAATAGCGGTCGGGGAGCATCGAGCAATTCGGCGTACTACCGCCGACAAGCCGTTTCGATTCTGAAAAACGCCAAACGCCTTGACCCGCTAATCGAACAAGCGAAACGACGCGTTGCTGCGGCCCCCGCTTCGGTGCGGGCCAGGATGGAGTTGGCCGAACTGTACACCGCCGCGGGTAAACAGCGGGACGCCGAGGCGTTGTGGGGTGAGATTGCGAAATCCAAACCCAACGATCCGAACCAATTGCTCGCGCGGGCAAGTGCACTCTACAAAGGCAACCAGTATAAGGAGTCGGCGGAGTTGTACCTGGACGCGTTTGAAAAAGAACCCCAACTACTGAACCGGCATGTCTATGAGATGACCCGCGCGGTGGAGCGGAGTAGCGATTTCGACCCGATGTACGAGCGATTGCTGAAATTCGATCCCGAAGCCATTCAAAGCTACCGGCTCGACACGCTGCTGAACGTCGGGCGACGCAAACCCTACACCGACGCCAAGCGGAGGTTCGTCGCCCACGCGTTGAAGAACTCGCAGTTCAAACGAGACTTCTATCGGTACATCGATGCGATCCCGCTGCCGGACCGGGCAAAGATTCCTGAAATCCGCCAGGCCATGATTGACGTCATTTGCGGCGACGATGCGTTTAAGACGGGATCGACGACGTGGCGTGTGACCAGTCGCTCGTCCGGCGGAACGGCAAACGGTCCGCTGAAAGACATCTTGACGTTGCTCCGAAGCGACGACGAAGCGAGGGAGCGATTTGATGAAGCCGCCAAGAAGGCTCGACAAGACAAAACGCTCGCCCCCTCCTCGCAATTCTTGTCGGCGCTGGTGGACGTGGCCGACGATGAAAAACGCGACGCGGCGGTCGAGTCGATTCGTGAACTGATGGATTCCGATGCACTCGTCGCCGCAAAGGGTGCCGACACGTTGGCCATCAGTGGCGGATTATTATGGCAGGGCGGCCAGGTGCTGGAGTCGATTTCTGAGATCCAAGACAAGACACCCCTGCTGGTTTCGATCTATCAGGCCGCCGCGGTCGATCCGAGTGTCTCGGGGACCGACATGCGGTTTTCCGTGGGCGCTCGACTGGTCAACGCCCTCGCAAAAGATGGTCATAAGGCTCGAGCCCGAAATGTCTTGCTCGATGCCTACGCGAAAACGGACCATTCGGCCGAGGACCAATACAACCCCGGTTACGGCGACTATCAAGAGATCCAAGCCTACCAATCGATCGCCGAAAAATTGAATGAGATCGGATTTCCGATCGACGCGTGGATCATCTTTCAACAATTGATCGCCAGCCCGGAACAGTTTGCCAACGCCAAACGTTGGGGCGGCGGCCTGTCGATCGAAGATGCGAAAAAGACAGCCGAGCAGGTACGAAAGAAAATCACACCCGAGTCGTCGGCCGAGTACCTGGATGTCCTCCGTGAATCACTCGACGCCCCCAACGATGAACTGGCCTTCCGATTGCTGGATCTGCCGCTAAAGATGCTCGTCGCCGATGCCGAGCCGGGGTTGCAAATCGCGATCGATTCGGCAGCCCAAACCGACCCGGGCCGCGAGACGCTAGAGGCATTTTACCACTCGTTGGAATCACTTTCGGCGAAACGATCGAAGGATTGGTCGATCCCCGCGGCACAGTTGTTGGTCGCGATGAAGATTCGCCCGGACGACGTGGATGGCTTGTATGACACGTTGAACGAACGCTTGCCCGATGTCGCAACGATTCGTGAAGCGATGAACACGCCCCAAGCCGCCACGCTTGAACCGCTGACAGGGTTGTTCGTCGTTGCATCGGCCGCATCGACCAACGACTCCGCCGCGGCCGAAAGAATCAGCAAGAACGTCGGCAACTACCTTCGTGTTTTGGCGAGTTTGCTAAAGAAACCCGGCCTCGATCTCGCAGTCGCCTCGCTGGGTGGGGATGACGCGTCGCTTGCGGCGCTGTTGGATTCGATCGAGACGTCATCGGAGTCGGGGGTATCACTGATGAAGCCTCAACTCAATGCGTGTTTGAAAATCGCGACGATGGTTGCCAAACGCGGTGACATCCGAAATTCGACCAGGGCGTTGAAACTGGCGCTGCAAAACGGGCCGCCGATCAGCTCCATTGGCAATGGAACGGACGCGTTCGCGATCAATCCCAACCAAAACGTTCCCTCCACTCCAGTCGATGACGGCGTCCATGAACTGACACCGCGATTGTTGGATCTGGTTGATCTGTATTCCGATCTGACGGGCGAACAATTGGGGCTGCGTGAACCGAACGCCGATCTGGCATTGGATGCCGATGAAATTGATCAAGACACGTGGCAATCGCTCGATCAAGCGTTACGTGCGGTCGTCTTGCCGAGCGGTCAGCCGGGCATGGTCTATCCCTATGCCAAGCGAATCGCCTCTCGCACCAGCTACGATAATTATTCCAGCAACGATGACCTCCGTCCCCACTCGGTCTCGATCGCGATGGCGCGTGTCGCCGCGATCGCCGGCACCTCGGACTCGCTGCTGGACTTGATTGCGTCACGGCTGGAGTCCGCGGCCGACAAGAAAGAGGCAGCCGCCGTCCTGGTCGATGCGGCATTGGCGAGTGTAGACCAAGGCGAGGGTGACGCAGGTGCACTGACCGAAGCGTTGGAGCGTTTTGCCGAGTCCGTCGACACGATCCTGCCGAGCGCCGAAGCACCGGCGACCGAACCCGAACAGTTGTCGACGATTTCAGGCCAGGTTCAACAAGAGTCGTATCAGAAGAGTGACGTCGTCGATCTGATGGTCCGCACGCTGGCCCCCCTGATCGGGACCACCGACGGTGTCACGGAGGAGCATCGGGCCAAGGCAGCGAAGCTGTTCGAGAGAACGGCGCGATTGATTCAATCGGACAGCTACACGGCCAATCGGCATCGCGAAATCGCCCGGCGGATTGGCGAGAAGGTGCTGTCAGGAGCGGGCAAACCAGACGGTCACTCGGATGTACAGCACGCCGAGCCAGAAACCGTGTTGGGCCAGCAACTCGATGCGATCAAACGATGGTTTTTGGGCGGTGGTCATTGATGCACAGCGTCCTGACACCAAGATTGGCCAACGGCCATACACAAATGCCTCGCCAAACGCGATGGTTGTGCATGGCCGTTGGCCAAATTGAACCTCATTGCGATGGTGTTCCTGGGGCGGCGCAACCCTCGCAAATGCTCGGTTTGCTGCCCCAGGCTAGGGATATGCATGCCCATTGGGCAAAAAGCGACTTGTGTAGAGACCGATGCCCACTCGGCCAGTTTCGCGATTGAATTTCGATCCGCTCGGCCCGTTCTCGGCAATCGCCAGTGATTTCGATACACTTCGTGGCAGGCTGAGTTTTCTTCCCCGCACCGCTTTCATCCCCGCACCAGGACACGACGATGCCGCTGTGGCAGATTGACATTTATCCCGCCGAAAACGAGATCGACCGCGAGGGCGCCCGCACCAGCGAGGAAATTCATGAATTGGGCATCGGCGACGACGTCCCGGTGGTCTTCGCACGCGGTTTTTTGGTCCAGGGCGAAATCGACGGCGAACAGGCCCAGCAGATCGCCCAGACCCTGCTGGCCGACGCGGTGACCGAGCGGACCGTCGTGGCGGTCGCCGGCGATGCGGTGTTGAGCCAGTCGCCGGTCGATTCGAGCGACATTCGACTGGTCAACGTGTTGCCCAAACCCGGCGTGATGGACCCGGTCGCGGCCAGCACGATCGGGGCCGCCCGCGATTGTGGTTTCGACGTCCAGTCGGTCCGCACGATGCGAAAGTATTGGATCAGCGGTGTCGACGAGCCGACGTTCCAAACGATCTGCCGCCGCGCGTTGTCCAACGATTCGATCGAGCAGGTGATCGCCGGGCCGCTGGAAATGGAGCAACTCGATGTCGGCACGGCCTACGAATTCGAGCTCGTCCGCGTCCCGATTCGCAGCTTGAGCGATGACGAATTGGAAACGCTTTCGCGCGAAGGCCAGCTGTACTTGACGCTGGTCGAAATGCAAACGATTCGCGACCACTTCGTCACGCTTGATCGCGATCCGACGGACATCGAGCTGGAGACGATCGCGCAAACGTGGTCGGAACACTGCAGCCACAAAACGCTGGCCGGTCGCATTCATTACCGCGGGGTCGGCGCCGACGGAACGCCCGGCGGCGACGAGCGGCAATATGACAACATGCTCAAAGAAACCATCTTTGCGGCGACCCAAACGATCCGCAAGAACTTGGGCGACGACGATTGGTGCGTCAGTGTGTTCAAAGACAACGCCGGCGTGGTGACCTTTGACGACCAATTCCATGCCTGTTTCAAAGTCGAAACCCACAATCACCCATCGGCGTTGGAACCCTACGGCGGTGCAAACACGGGCATCGGCGGCGTGATCCGCGATCCGATGGGGACGGGTATGGGCGCCAAACCGGTCTGCAACACCGACGTGTTTTGCTTTGCACCGCCAGACACGCCTGCCGACCAATTGCCCCCGGGCGTGCTGCATCCGCGCCGCGTGATGAAGGGCGTCGTCGCGGGTGTCCGTGACTACGGCAACCGGATGGGCATCCCGACCGTCAACGGCGCGGTTTATTTCGACAAACGCTACTTGGGCAACCCGCTCGTCTATGCCGGCAACGTCGGAATGATCCCCGTCGGCATGGAAGACAAGCTGGTTCATCCGAACGATCTGATCGTTTCGATTGGGGGCCGCACCGGACGCGACGGCATCCACGGCGCCACGTTTAGTTCGGCGGAATTGACCAGTGAATCGGAATCGCTGTCCGGCGGCGCCGTCCAGATCGGCAACGCGATCACGGAAAAAATGGTCTTGGATGTCTTGATGCAAGCCCGTGACCGGGGACTGTACAACGCCGTGACGGACTGCGGGGCCGGCGGGTTTTCCAGTGCCGTGGGCGAAATGGGCGAAGACGTCGGCGCGGAAGTTTGGCTCGAAAAGGCGCCGCTGAAATATGACGGTTTGTCGTACACCGAGATCTGGATTTCCGAAGCCCAAGAACGCATGGTGCTGGCCGTACCACGCGAAAAGTGGGATGAACTTCGAGAGCTGTGCGAAAGCGAAGGCGTCGAAGCGGCGATCCTGGGTGAATTCAAACCGACCGGCCAGTTGCACCTGACCTATCACGGCCAAACGGTCGGAAACGTCAGCATGCAGATGCTGCACGACGGTCGACCGCCGGTGATCCGTGATGCCGTGTACGAACCGCCAACCGTGGTGCCGCTGGATTTGCCCGCGTCCGTTTCAGCGGAGACGAATCAACAGACGCTGCTGAAGATCCTGTCCAGTCTGAACGTCGCCAGTAAACACTGGGTGATCCGTCAGTACGACCACGAAGTCCAAGGCGGCAGCGTCGTCAAACCGCTGGTCGGCCCCCAGTGTGACGGCCCCGGTGACGCCGCGGTGATCCGCCCACTGCTGGGCAGCAACCGCGGGCTGGTGATTTCGTGCGGGATGAATCCACACTATGGCGACTTTGACACCTATCACATGGCGGCCTCGGCGATCGACGAAGCGATGCGGAACGCCGTGGCGGTGGGGGCCGACCCCAGCAAGATCGCGATCCTGGATAACTTCTGCTGGGGTTACACCGATCGCCCCGAGACGCTCGGTTCCCTGGTGCGTGCGGCGATCGCCTGCCAAGACGTCGCCGTTCAGCTGGGCACTCCGTTCGTCAGCGGCAAGGACAGCTTGAACAACGAATTCAGCTATTTCGACGACAGCGGCGAAAAGCAAACGATCTCGATCCCGCCGAGTCTGTTGATCAGCGCGATGGGCCAGATCGCCGACATTTCGTTGGCCGTGACGATGGACGCCAAGGAGTCGGGCAACGCGGTTTTCTTGATCGGGACGACCAAAGACGAGTTGGGCGGTTCGCATTATTGTCTCAGCCAAAACCGATCCGGCGGCCAGGTGCCGACCGTGGATGTGCCGGTCGCCAAGGCCACGTTTGCCGCGGTGCACGAAGCGATTTCCGCCCGCCTGCTGCGAGCCTGTCACGACCTCAGCGAGGGCGGACTGGCCGTCGCGGCGACCGAAATGGCGATGGCCGGTGGCTTGGGAATGCAGCTGGACCTGGATGCCGTCGCTGACATTTCCGCACCTGGACTCTCCGACGTCTCGCTGTTGTTCAGCGAATCCAATTCTCGGTTCCTGGTCGAATTGCCGGTGGAGTTGGTGGATCAGTTCGCACCAATCTTCTACGCCCACGGCGTCCAGGCGGCCCGAGTAGGTACAATAACCGACGACGGAAAACTGACCGTCACGCGATCCGGGGTCAACGTGTTGGACATCCAGATCGCGGCAGCGAAAGACGCTTGGCAACGACCACTCGACTGGTAAACGGATGATTTCCCCCAGCTCTCAAGCCGATCCGAACAAGACCACCACCTGGACGGTGGTGGTTTCGCGCGGACAATCCCGCAATCCCGCTAAACGGTCGCTGGAACAATCGATCGCCGATGCGGCCTCGACGCTCGAAGAGGCCGACGTGGTGGTGGTCCCGCACCTGTACGATTTGCCCAAGGGCGGGGAGTCGCTTCAGAAACTTTCGGAAATCGAAGGGAATCTGATCGTCGTCTCGTGGATCTTTCCCCGCGCCGCCCACTGGGTGCTGGACCGAAATGGCATCCGGGGCCAGTTCGTTCCGGTGGCGATCGGCGACGCGGAAGACGAGGAACAGGAAGAGCCCTCCGCCGAGCAATCCGAACGCGACGTCGATCGCGTCGCCGACCTTTACCCGCGGCCGGATCGTCAAATCCACTGCATCGATCTCAAGGCCGAAGAGAGTCTGGATCGGTTCACCGAAGAAATCCGGCGGCTGGTGCTCGGGGAAGCCGACGGCGTCAGTGATTCCAGTACAGGTGATTCCAGTACAGGTGAATCCGGCACCGCAGCGACGCCCGATGAAACCTCCTTGCCGATCGTCGGGGGCCGGATCGTGCAAGTCGAAGAAACGACGGCGCGGCGCTGGTACCCGGTGATCGATTTCAGCCGTTGCACCAACTGCATGGAGTGCGTCGACTTTTGCTTGTTCGGCGTCTACGGAGTCGACGCGGCCGAAACGATCCTGGTCGAACAACCCGACAATTGTCGCAAGGGATGCCCGGCCTGCAGCCGCGTCTGCCCCGAGAACGCGATCATCTTTCCCCAACACAAGGCACCGGCGATCGCGGGTGCCGAAACGGGCGGAAGCGAAGGATTCAAGATCGACCTGTCCAAGCTGTTCGGCGCGCCCGACGGCGGAGACGATGCGATCGCGACGGCGGCTCGAGAACGCGATGAACAGTTGTTGTTGGCCGGTCGCACCGCGGTCGGCATCGACGAGCAACTTCAGCGTCGTCAGCAAGATCTGGTCGCCCAACCCAAGGACGACCTCGACCGGCTGATCGATTCGCTGGACGAACTCGACCTGTAGTGTCCAAGGGCATGCTGTGCATGCCACACGTCACGCCCGGGACGCCCGACGGTCACCCCTTGACCACCAGATTCACCAACCGGCCGGGCACGGCGATCTTCTTGACGACGTTCTTGCCCTCGAGCATCGATTGAACCCGCTGGTCCGCCATGGCGGCTTCGATCATTTGGTCGGGTTTCGCATCGGGCGCGACTTGAATCTTTGTCTTCACCTTGCCGTTGAACTGCACCGGCACTTCGATCGAACTCTGCACCAGCGCCGACTCGTCCCACTTCGGCCAGCGCTGCTGCGCGATCACGCCGTCTTGGCCCAGGATCTTCCACAGCTCTTCGCACAAGTGCGGTGCGTACGGCGACAGCAAGATCAGGAAGGACTTCATCGCGGTGATCGGACGTTTTTCCGCGCGGGTGAAAAAATTGGTGAACTCCATCATCCGCGCGATCGCGGTGTTAAAGCTCATCGCGTCGGTGTCCTCGGTGACCTTTTTGATCGTCGCGTGGAGCATCCGGTTCTGTTCTTCGTCGCAGGGCTCTTCGGTGAGCGCCGACTGCAGCACGTAGTCGTCCTCTTGATCGTCGACGACCATCCGCCAGACGCGGTCCAAGAAATTGCGGACACCTCCGACGCCGGCCATGGACCAAGGCTTGGTCGCTTCCAGCGGCCCCATGAACATCTCGTACAACCGCAGCGAATCGGCACCGTACTCGCTGACGACGACGTCGGGATTGATCACGTTGCCGCGGGCTTTGGACATCTTGTGAGCGCGGCTATCGACTTTGATCGACGGATCCGATTTCAACACAAAGCCTTCGCCCTTCTTTTCGACGTCCTCTTCCGGGACCGTCTTTGACACCACGACTCGGCCGTCTTTGGATTGACGCCCGCCGTCGGGGCTCTTTCGCACCTCGGCGGCGGAGACCGGATTGCCGGCTTCGTCAAAGAAGGCGCTGTATTCGACATCACCCAAGATCATGCCCTGGTTGACCAAACGGACGAAGGGTTCGGGCGTCGACACGTGGCCTCGATCGAACAGCACCTTGTGCCAGAACCGCGAATACAACAAGTGCAACACGGCGTGTTCGGCACCACCGACGTACAAGTCGACCGGCATCCATTCGGCCTGCTTTTGCGGATCGACCAGAGCGGAATCGTTTTTGGGGTCGATGTAGCGCAGGTAGTACCAGCAGGACCCGGCCCACTGGGGCATGGTGTTGGTTTCGCGACGATACCGTTTGCCGTCGATCTGGACGTACAACCATCGTCGTCGGCCTTGCCCAGCGGCGGTTCGGGTTTTCCGTGCGGTTTAAAATCTTCCAACTCGGGCAGACGCACGGGCAACTCCGCGGGGTCGACGCCACGCATCCGTCCGGTCGGATTCCCGTCGTCGTCGAGTTCGTGCAGGATCGGAAAGGGTTCGCCCCAGAAGCGTTGCCGGCTGAACAACCAGTCACGCAGTTTGTAGTTGACGGCGGCTTTGCCCAACCCGTCCGCCTGCAGCGAGGCGGTGAGTTCCTGTTTGACCTCCTCGGTCGACTTGCCGTTCATCGGTCCGCTGTTGATCGCGATGCCGAGCGCGTCGTAACACGCTTTTCCGGCCAAGATGTCGTCTCGGTTTTCGGCGTCCGCGGGCGGGTCGACGACGGCGATGACCGGCAATTCGTACTTGACCGCGAATTCAAAGTCGCGTTCGTCGTGCGCCGGGACGGCCATGATCGCACCGGTTCCGTAGCCGGCCAAGACATAGTCGGCGACCCAGACGGGGATCGGAGTGCCGTTGACGGGATTGATGGCGTGGCTACCGGTGAACACGCCTGTCTTTTCGCGGTCGCCCTCGGTGCGTTCACGATCGGATTTAAACGACGCTTTCTCGCAGTACGTTTTGACCGCTGCGGATTGCTCTGCCGTCGTCAATCGATCCAGCATCGGGTGCTCGGGCGAGACCACCATGTAGGTTGCACCGAACAGCGTGTCGGGACGTGTCGTGTAGACACGCAGCGCGTTGTCACCGGGGCTGGCCGGCAAGGGAGCCTTGGCCCGCTCGGATTTCCACGCTTCAAATTCCGCAGCGTCGCCGATGAAGAAGTCGACCTCGGCGCCGGTGCTCCGCCCGATCCAATCCGACTGTAATTTTTTGATTCCGACGGGCCAGTCCAACGCGTCGAGTCCGTCCAGCAATCGCTCGGCGTAATCGGTGATCCGCAGCATCCACTGGCGCAGCGGGATCCGTTTGACGGGGTGCCCCCCGCGTTCGCTCTTGCCGTCGATGACCTCTTCGTTGGCCAGCACGGTGCCCAACTTGGGACACCAATTGACCAGGGCGTCGTCCAGGTAGGCCAGCCGGTGCGCGTCGATGTAGTCGGCGACGGCCGATTCGCCTTGTGCTTGGATCTCATCGGGGACCGGCAGTTCGGCGATCGGGCGACCTTTCTGGGCGTCGTGATCAAACCAGGTATCGAACAGGACCAAAAAGATGAACTGGGTCCAGCGAAAGTACTCCTCGTCGGTCGTCGCCAACACACGATCCCAGTCGTAGCTGAAACCGAGCATCTTCAACTGCCGCGTGAAGTTGTCGATGTTGCGTTGGGTTTGAATCCGCGGGTGTTCGCCGGTTTTGATCGCGTGCTCCTCGGCCGGCAACCCAAAGGCGTCGAATCCCATCGGGTGCAACACGCTTTCGCCACACAGGCGGGCGTAACGGCAGACGATGTCCGTCGCGGTGTAACCCTCCGGGTGGCCGACGTGCAGCCCGTCACCGCTGGGATAGGGAAACATGTCCAAGACGTAACGTTTTTTGGGACCCGGTTTCTCGGGCGTGGCAAACGTTTTATGTTCTTCCCAGTAGGCTTGCCAACGCGGTTCGATTTCAGCGGGATTGTATCGCGGCATAGGAGTCGAGCAAAAAAGGGGGAAATGGAGGCCGTCAAGACGGGGTGTGCGACGTCAACTCCATGGTGATCATTCGAATCGGGTCTCGTGTCGGACGCGGGCCGAGCGAAATTCTAAGGATTGACAGCTTTGACGTAAGTCTTGGCTGGAAATTAAGTGGTCGCTCTTCAAGGCCAGGATTCATGGCGAAACTGTATTTTTACTACTCGACGATGAACGCGGGAAAACCCACGACGTTGCTGCAGTGCAGCTACAACTATCAACAGGTCAAACAATTGAGCGACGTGTGTGATCAGTTGGACGTCCCCGTGGAGGCGTACGGGCTACGGACCGATTTCCAAGGCAACTTGTTCACCTGCAGTGAAGTTTGTTGGCCTGGGCTGATACGCTGACCGAAATCAAGACGATTTGCCATTGCGGGCGAAAAGCGACGATGGTGCTACGGATCGATGATTCGGGGCGACCGATCAAGGACGGCCGGCAGATTCAAATCGGGGGGAATGAACGCTATGTGTCGGTTTGTCGACGGCACTTCAAGGAAGGCATGTGCGAGCGGGCGGCCAACGAATTACCGCTGCTGGACTCCCTGGACGGCGGCTGATCATCAACTGACATCAGCCGGTTCGCGTCAGCGCGAGCGGCACCCCTCAATGGCGATTCAGCGGTAGTGGGCTTCCACCAACGGGGGCCGCAATCCGACCGGCATCGGGTGTTTCAGACGAGCCCGCCGGAGCCCTGCAGAGCGAGCCTGACAGCCGCCTTGCGGCCTCGCGAAAGTCGCCGGGAAATGGTAGAATTCCGCATTCTGCCGCAGGCGGTTCTGGGATGACCAGGATTGGGAACCATCCCTCAAAATGCGGCCTACTTTTACGCCCCGTTTCAGGTCTCAATGAGCGACGCCCCCTCTTCGGATCTCCCGGAATCTGACGCCCCAGACTCGCCCGACGAGGGCGCGCAGGAAAAAGGCTCCCAGGAAGAAATGGACGCCCCGGAACGCGGCCCCGACGTGCCGGTTTCCTCGATTCCCGCAGCGAACCAGAAATACACCGACGAAGACCTCAAGCACCTTTCGGACTTGGATCACGTCCGAAAACGCCCCGGGATGTACATCGGCGACACCGCGACGCGTGGACTGCACCACCTGGTCTACGAAGTCGTCGACAATTCGATCGATGAAGCGATGGCGGGCTTTGCCAGCAAGGTCTCCGTGATCGTCCACACCGACGGCAGCGTGACGGTCGAGGACGACGGTCGCGGCATCCCGGTGACCAAGCACCAAGAGCTTTCGGCCGAACTGGATCGCGAAGTCAGCACGCTCGAGGGGGTGATGACGGTCCTCAAATTCGGTGGCAAGTTCGAAAAAGGTGCCTACCAAACCTCCGGCGGACTGCACGGCGTCGGCGTCACCGTCGTCAACTTCCTCAGCCAGTGGGCTGAAGCCGAAGTCAGCCGAGACGGATACACCTGGAGCCAAGAGTACGAGCGCGGCGTCGCGACCGGACCGGTCAAAAAAGGACGCACGACCAGCAAGACGGGCACCAGGACCACCTTCAAGGCCGATGCGCAGATCTTTTCGGTCACCAAATTCAATTTCGACACACTCTACAAACGCCTGCAAGAACTCGCGTTCCTCAACAGCGGTGTTCGCATCACATTCCTGGACGAACGCAACGGCGAGGGTGGCGATTTCAAATACGAACGCGGGATCACCGAATTCGTCGAACACCTCAACCGCGCCAGCGACCCGCTGCACAGCGATGTGATTTCGATCATCGGTGAAAAAGACGGCTGCCAATTCGAAATCGCACTCCAATACAGCACCGAATACACCGAAAACGTTCAGTCCTACGTCAATAACATCCACACCATCGAAGGCGGAACGCACGTCTCCGGATTCCGTTCGGCACTGACGCGGACACTGAATAATTACGGCAAGAAAGAAAACCTGCTCAAGAACACCGCGCTGGGAGGAGACGACATCCGCGAAGGCATCACGGCGGTGATCAGCGTTCGCGTGCCGCATCCCCAGTTCGAAGGTCAAACGAAGACCAAACTCGGCAACAGCGAAGTCGAAGGCATCATCAACGCCGGCGTCGGCGAGCAGCTGTCAAAGTACCTGGAAGAGAACCCTCGCGTCGCCAAGTCGATCGTGCGCAAGGGACTGCTCGCCTCGGAAGCTCGTGAGGCGGCTCGCAAAGCCAAGGACTTGCTGCGAAAACGAAAAGACGCGCTCGGCGGTGGCGGATTGCCCGGCAAACTGCGCGATTGCATCAGCAAGCAGATGGAACGCTGCGAACTGTACCTGGTCGAAGGTGATTCGGCAGGCGGTTCAGCCGAAGGCGGGCGAATGCGCGACTTCCAAGCGATCCTGCCGCTGCGTGGTAAGATCATCAACGCCTACAAGAGCCGCGAAGACAAGGTGCTGGCCAACGAAGAAGTCCGCTCGATGATCCAAGCGATCGGAACGGGCATCGGCGCCGACCAAGACATCTCCAAGCGGCGTTACAACAAAGTCGTGATCATGACTGACGCCGACGTCGACGGCAGCCATATCCGCACCTTGCTGCTGTGCTTCTTCTATCGCCAGATGTACCAGCTGGTCGCCGACGGGCACGTCTATGTCGCACAGCCGCCGCTGTTTCGCGTCACCCACGGACGCAGCCGCTACTACGTCCAGACCGACGAAGAAATGAAGGGTCAGTTGCTCGATCGCGGTCTCAATGACACCGTCTTCGAAGCCGAAGACGGGCGACGGATCGAAGGCGAGGACATGCGAAAGCTGTGCGGTTCGTTGGCCTCAATGGAAGACGCGATCGTGGCCCTGGAACGTCGTGGCGTCAGCTTGCGAGTCCATGCCGTGAGGATCGATCCGGTCACCAACAAACTGCCCTCGTGGTTGTTGACGTACGGAAACGAGGAACACTGGTTCCACAGCACCGACGAAGTCGAAACGCATCTCAACCAGCACAACCTGGTCCTGGATGACGAGGCGGCTGCCGAAGAAATCGACGAAACACCCGAGGACGCGACCGATGCCCCGCCGTCGCAAGCGGCCAGTACCGAGCCACCCAGGACGATCGCCCACCTGGCTGAACTGCACGAAGTGCGAACAATCAATAGCGGACTGAAAGAGCTTTCCGAACTCGGGTTCTCACTCGAAGACCTGATTCCCGCCGACCGAACCGGCATGACCACCCCACGCTTCGAATTGGTCCGCGGCGAAGACACCCGCCGGCCGATGGTCGACCTGCGTGACCTGTTGCCCGAAGTCCGGGCGGCCGGTGAAAAGGGGCTGCAAGTGACTCGCTTTAAAGGGCTGGGCGAAATGAACGCCGAAGAGCTTCGCGAAACGACGCTCGATCCGGCCAACCGAACGCTGATCAAGGTGAACATGAAAGACGCCGGGGCGGCCGATGAAATGTTCCGCCTGCTGATGGGCGACAAAGTCGAACCGCGACGCGAGTTCATCGAGAAGCACGCCCTGGACGTCCGAAACCTGGACGTTTAAGCAACGGACTCGTTCCCGGCCGAGGGCTTGGAACGAGCCTGCGGCGCTACGCCCCCGCCGCCTCGGCTTCAATCTCGCGTTTGGCGATCAAGAACTGCGCCGCGTCGTAGGCTGCGTGCGCGACGATCGGGACCAGCAAGCTATCGGTCGCGATCATCAGCGCCGCAAAATAAACGCCCATCAAGGAAGCGATGAAGACGTAGAGCTTGGTGATCGGATGCAGCAATCCGAAACCGATCGAGGAGACCAAGACGGCCGCGACGAGCAACCCCGGAACGGCCACGCTAAAACTATCTCCGACCTGGAACGGGTTGTCGATCTGGCCGGTCGCGTCCTGCACCGCGGTCAGCCACGGCAGCAGGCAACCGCGAAAGGCGAGCTCTTCACCGATGCCCGCACAGATGCTGAGCGTCAACAACTCTGCGGGAGAGAGCGACAGCAAGGCCTTCATCGTCGGCGCATCACTGAGCCGCTTGATGGCGTCGATCGATTCGTGCTGAATTTTCATCAGCAGCGAAATGGCAATCAACATCGGGATCGACGCCAGTGCACCGATCCCCAATTCGATGGCGACGCTTTTCCACGCCAGTTTATCGATCCGCCCCAAATACGCTCGCGCGTCGACGCCAAGAAACCAGGCAAGCGTCAGCCCGGCCAGACCGATGGAGAGCTCGAATCCGCAGGCCCAGACGAACAAGAAATCGTCCGGGACGTCTTCAGGGGGTGGCGTTTCTTCGTTCAAGTCAATCCAGCTCGACGAATTCCAGCGGCTGTTCTTTGCGGACGTCCGCGACACGGATCGCCGCGTGACCGCTGAGCAGCCTTCGAAAGGTTTTTCCAACAATCTCGCCGCGCCATCCGGTCAGCAACGAGGGTATCTTGTCGCCTTCCTTGGGGTCCAATTCAAAACCGAGCACTTCCTTGACGTCGTCGGCGTTGCCGACGATCGACGGGGCCAGTTTGTTTTGACGACTGATGCAGGCCATCGACGTCGACAGAAACTGGCTGAGCATCGGGGAGATGACACCGCGTGATTTCCGGGTCCGCCGCGGGAGTTGGTCGTCGGGAACCTCGAGGGCGGCCTGGATCGCTGCGGAGATGTCGTCATAGTGTGCGCTGTAGCCGCGCCAATCCATGCCGCGGATGTTGCGGATCTTTTTGATCTCGGCCGATCCGCGTTTGGCGAGTTCGACCATCAGGTCGTCACGCATCACGCGTCGCACCGGCCGATCGAGTGTCTCGGCGCGCTGGTCACGCCAACGCCACAGGTGACGGATGATCTCCAATTGCCGCGGCGTCATCCCGGCACATCCGCTGACGCGCCGCCAGTTTTCGCTGGTTTCGTGTTGAATGACTTTCTGTTGGCGGATCTCGGTTTCCTCCTCCAACCAGGCACGGCGATTCAGCTTTTCAATCGCGTCGCGCTGCATCCAATACATCGCTTCCAGGTCGGTCACGTCTTGCAAGGCGTAATTCAGCTGGTCACGCGAGAGCGGACGATGCCGCCAATTCGTGCGTGACTCCCCCTTGGCAAGCGTTTTGCCGGTCAGCCGATTGACCAGATTGCCGAGCGAAATGGGGAACTCCATGCCGCTAAATCCGGCAGCCAGTTGCGTGTCAAAGAGCCCCGCGATCGGCTGATTGGTGAACTGGTAACAAAACCGACATTCCTCACGCGCCGCGTGGGCGATCACCGTTCGTCCGGGTTGGACCAGCAGATCCCAGAACGGGGCGGTGGTGTGCATCGCCAAGGGATCGATGATCGCCAACCGGTCTCCGGCAGCGACTTGAATCAAACACAACTGGGGTCGATAACGGTCTTCGGAAACAAACTCGGTGTCGAAGGCAATGATCGGCGCATCAGCCAGTTCATCACAGAATTGACGAAGATCGTCGATCGCACTGATCGATTCGTATTCCAAGGGTCGTTAGACTCTCTGCATCAAAATGGGAGGGACGGTCGCCCCGGGTTGCCCCACTGGCCACCCCCGACGTTCTTTTTGTTCGGCCATCACTCTAACCGCCCGGCACCCGCGCGACCATCCTGCATGCCACCGAACGCACCACCGAACGCACCACCGAACGCACCACCGAGCCAACTCCGGGACGCCGCGAAAACGCCTTCCGCAATCGCGAAACCTCGATGGCTGGTCAGCGTGCGTGATCTGGCCGAGGCGACGCGAGCGGTCCAATTCGGTGTCGATATCCTGGACCTCAAGGAACCCGACCGTGGCGCCTTGGCGCCCGTGGCCGTCCCAATCTGGCAACAGGTCGCCCGCCAGGCTGCCTCCTGGTCGACCGCCGGCAAGAACCCTCCCGTGCTGTCGGCTGCGCTGGGGGAATCCGCTCAGGCGGTGGGGCTTGCCGATCAGGTCCCGCCCCAATTCGCCTTTGCCAAAGCCGGCCCGAGTGGGTGCAGCGATCCTGACCAGATCAGGGGTATGTGGGACGCCGTCGGAGAACGGATCCCCGACCCGGTGGAATTGGTCGCGGTCGCTTATGCCGACCACCAGTCCGCCGACTGCCTGTCGGCCGAAGCGATCCTGGATCTGGCCGCCCGCCATGGTTTTCGGCGCATTCTGCTGGATACGTTCGAAAAGAACGGCCGTTCGTCGATCGACCTGATGACTGCCCAGCGGCTATCGGATTTCGGCCGCCAAGCCTACCGGCGGCAACTGTGGTGGTCGTTGGCCGGTTCGATCACGTTGGGACAGGTCACTCGGATCGGCGAGCTGATTCCGCCCCCCGAATTTCGGCCTGATTGCTTCGCCGTCCGCGGAGACGTCTGTGACGGCAATCGAACCGGAACACTCAGCGCGGACAAGATGCGACAGTGGATGCGGGCGCTCGGCGAGTGCGCTGGCGACGTTCGACCTTGACGCAGCAATTCAGCTATTTTCCCGCGGCACCCTCAATCGAAACGCTGACGCAGCACTAGACCCAATCGAGTCCAGTCAGCTTCTGAAGACGTTCCTCAAAATTGCCGATCAGCCCCCCCACGAGTGTCCATTCGCCTTTGTTGCGAAGTTCGATTTCGCCGAATCGGTTGATGCGAATGATCGAGTCGCTCGTCACGCCCGCTTGACGCAGTTCGTTGAAATCGACTTCCCCCTCGTTGATCACATCAAGCAGTGTTTTTCCGGTCAGTTCAATGAATTCCATGACTTCCTTTCTCAGCCCGTGGCTGGACTACATTCGATCGACGCCCGCTCCCTTTCTAAGCGGTTGACGAATCCTCGGCAACCATAGTCAACGACGCGATGGGGACGCCAAGAATCGGCCGCGCACGCCGAATCACTTCTGCTCAACCAGCCAGTTTGCTTGCAACGCTGGTGCAGTTCAAGTTGCCGCGATCTGGATTGAGCGCTATGCTACGGTAGGTTCGTTTGTGCTCAACGAGCTTGTCGATTGTGAGAATCGAGCTACAAATCGCCTCCAACCCAGGCACCCCCCTATGCGTTTGCTCCTCTTCGCTCTGCTTGTCGTCCTCGCGCTGGCCAACCTGTGTCTCGAAGCGGCCACCAGTGTCGCTCAATCGGCAGCGACAGAGGCCCAACCCAAGGCCCAAGCCGACACGTCGGAAAAGGAATCACCCGAAGCGGCCTATCTGCGGATCAAGAAGGACGAAAACGGTCGCAAAGTCGCCTTGCAGACCGCGATCGTCCGCTATCGCGGCAAGCCCGGCACTCGCTACGACGGTGCCATCGTCGACCTGGTGGGCGTCGTCCACATCGGCGAAAAAGAGTACTACGTGGACCTGAATCAACGGCTGTCGAAATACGATTCGGTGCTGTACGAGCTGGTCGCCCCCGACGGCACCCGGATCCGGCCCGAAGATTTGAAGGAACGCCGGTCGTTGGTCGCGTCGATGCAAACCGGCATGAAGGACATGCTAAAACTGGAATACCAGTTGGAATTGATCGACTACATGGCGACCAATTTCCGACATGCCGACATGAGCCCCGAAGAGTTCAGCGAGGATCTGCAGCGCCGCGGTGACAGCGTGCTGAAGATGATTGCCCGAATGATGGGAGCCGGTTTGGCAACGCAATCGAAAAGCGGTGGCGACCTCGGCGTGTTGATGGCATTGTTCAGCCAAGACCGCTCGACCGCGATGAAAAACGCGATGGCCAATCAATTGATCGACATGGAAGCCGTCACGGCGGGGCTCAACGATGCCAACGGCGAGAACACGCTGATCAAGGGACGCAATGCCAAAGCGTTTCAAGTGTTGCGTGAAGAATTGGCTGCCGGCAAGCAAACCCTGGCCGTGTTCTACGGCGCCGGTCACCTGGCCGACATGGCCGAACGGCTGGAAAAAGACTTCGGCATGAAAGCCGAAAAAACAATCTGGCTCGACGCCTGGGATCTGGACGGCAAGTAACGCTTTGCCTACGCCGCCCGGTTCATCGACCCGCGTTTCTCAGCGAGCACCTGCTTTAGCGCGGCGTCAGTCTTTGCGGCTTCGCTCGGATCGTAGGTTGCCTCCAAACGCAACAACTCGTCTTGAATTCGCTGGGTGAACTCCGCGACGGACTCTCCGTCACGCGGGTACATCGGATCGCCGAAGATTCCGTCGATGCGGCAAAACGGAAGCGGAATCTGGGTGCGATCCCAGGTCTGCGACAGGACGATCCGCTTGGTGGGAATCAGAGACATCGGAATGACAGGAGCGCCGGTTTTTTGCGACAACATCGCGATCCCGGGGCTGGCGATCCCGCGTGGTCCTTTCGGCCCGTCAACGGCCACACACGCCGGCCGGCCGCTCGAGACGTGGGCGACCAGCGCCCGCAACGCCGCGACACCGCCTTTGCGGCTCGCACCGCTGCTTCCGCGAATCGGAATCACCCCGGTCTTCTCAAGCGTCCGGGCGATCAAATCGCCGTCTTTGCTGCGTGACACCAACGCGCCCGCGCCCTTTTCGGCGTGGACCACCATGGCAATTTGCTGTCCGTGTAAACCGGCATAGAGGTACGGCTGTCCGGCCGCACGAAGCCGATCTCGAGAATCATTGACCGCGCGGACGCGGCACGTGGTTCGTAACAGCCAGATAAACCCTGTCACCAAGAAGGGCAGCACTCGATTCATTCCCAGATTCCATTCTGTTTGCAGTCAAAACGTTTCGCACGTCGTGAAACTCCGCTGCCCCCTAAATAGGCTCGCCAGCCCCGGACGGCAAGATCGATTGCACCGACAGGCCGCTCAATCGCCGCCGGCGGGGTTTTCAATCCAGACCTGAAAACAGGGCGAGCAAAGCAGCAGTCGTCGGCGACAGTGCACTTGGTTCTCCGCATCGACTTGCGGCGTCAATTCGAGTTGCTCGATGACCTTGCCCCATTGGGCATCCATCTCCTCACGATCGAGCGAGGACGGGGAGTCCAGGATCGGAGGCGACGAATCGACGGTGGCCTGGATGTCGATTTCGTAAAACTCGCCCCGACCACCGACCAGTTCCCTCAAACAGCGATCACACAGGCTGGGAGTATCCGATTCAAAGACATCCATCACGCTGACTCAATGCACGAAAAGGAAGAGACGAGAGGGTCACGTCGGAATCCCCAGTTTAACGCATCGGACGCGCCCCCGTTCTCGTAAAAGGTGTCCTGCACCTTTTTGGCAAACTGGGGCAAATGCGGTTCGTTGCGATTGTCGGGCCCGACTGTGACCGGCCGGCGGATAGAGTGGTATGCTGAGAGGGGGACGCAGTGCACGACAATGGGGAGGACCAGTGATGGTGCATCAAGCGATCATTGCCCCTGACTTCGAGACGTCGCAAATGCAGCAACTGCCGACGGATTGGCGGCCTGGCGTGCGGGTGTCGGTCGTCACGATCAAAGCATTTCCGCTGGGCGCAGCGTCGGTCGTCATTGCCGTTTTGCTGCTGGGCCTAATCGCATGCAGTGGCGTCGTGGGCACGATCAACGGCGCAGGCATGACGGGGCTGATATTCGGTGGCGTCATCGCTGCCGTGCTGGCAGTGTGTTTCGCCGCCTTGGTGCTGGCCATTGAGCTGCTCTTGCCGGAAGTCGAGACGGTGGTTGACTGGACCCAAAACACCATTATCCATCGCCGAAACCGCTCCCAAGAATCCTTTCCGTTGGATCAACTGACAGAAATTCGCGTCACGCCATGGCCCGATCCGAATCAGGGAATTGTCGAGGTCCAAATGACGGTGGGCGACCGGCCGATCCCATTACTGACGACCGACCGCTGTGAAACGACGGAACAGGCTTGTCGATTGGTCGCCGTCGCCGCCCGGCATCTAGCGACAGTGTCCAACACACGCCTTGTCGCTCCGCCGGAAATACCACTGAACGACATGACGCGCGATGTTCGAGCGTGGTCAGATGGCTATGTCGACACCGGGACCACCGCAGTGGCGATGATGCGAATGGCAGAAAGGGCCGGCAACTCCGACGAAGCCGATCGGCACCGGCGCGAAGCGATGGACTACTTTGATATCGCCAACCGCATCGACCCCGGCAACCCCGCACCACTGTTAAAACTCGGCGAACTGTCCGGCGACGTCGAGACCGGCAAGCGAGCGGTCGAACAGGCCTTGGCGGCAGATCCCGATTCGCCCGATGCCTTGATCCAACTCGCGAAAATTCAAGATCGCGACGGTGACACGGTCTTGGCCAAGCAGAACTATGATCGAGCGGTGAGCATCGACCGATGTGTCGAGACGTTGCTGGCGCGAGCTTTGTTCTTCCAAATCAATGACCGCTTCGACGAGGCGGTCAACGATTTTGACGATGCGATGGAGCGGGCCAGCGACGACGACGAGCGGGCGTCGTTGCTGGACATGCGATCGGACTGTTATCGCGATTGGTTTCATTCATCCGACGATCGACGCCACCTCGAACGGGCCATCAAGGACGCTCGACAAGCCGTCTCCTTGGATCCCGATCAGTCCCGCAATCTCGCCAGCCTGCTGATCGACGCGGAAGATTACACCGAAGCCATTGCGATTCTCGATGATCAGATCATAAATGAAGGAGAGGCCCCCCATGTGTTCGGCTTGCTGGGGCGGGCATTTTTGCAGCAAGGCATCGACATGGATTCCGCCATCTTTCATCTCACCCGCGCAATCGAAATCGAAGAGGCTGCTCCACGAACGAGCTCTCCCCAATGGCGCGACATTCAACGTCGAAGTCTGTCGCATCTGTATACACTCAGGAGCGAAGCCCACAACCGCAACGATGACTTCGAAGCTGCGCGCCGCGACATCGAAACGGCGCGAGAACTGAATCCGCCATAGCCGTCGTCGCTCCGCTTCGTCAGACCGGGGGTCGCACGAGGGTCTGGGCTTGCGGAATGGCGGGACGGAAGGGGTCAAAAAATGGGTTGGTCAAAAAATGAAGACAGTGGGGGAGAGGCGACTGGTAACACTCGCATGTTTAGCCCCACCCATCCTTTGACCAACCCATTTTGCGACCATTCCATTTCTTGACCATTCCATTTCTTGACCAACCCATTTGTTGACCAACCCATTTTTTGCAGCCGACCAAGCGTTGCCCCATCTGTTTGCCCCGCCCCCTCGTTCACTCAGGTCGCCGCGGAAACGGTCCCCCGTCCTACCTGTCCGCGTTCCATTGGTCCAACTTGGACGTGATAAAGTCGATCACGGTTTGTTGCTGCCGGTCGCCGCGGCCTTCGATGGCGATCGGTTCTCCGAACGCGAATCGCACTTTCTTTTGTGGGTCGATCGGACCGAGGTCCTTGAACCACTTGCCGTTGCCCCACGCATCGGTCTGCAATGCGATCGGCACGACCGGGACCTTGGCGCGAGCCGCCAGTTTGACGCCGATCGAATTGAACGAGCCCGGATCAAAGGTGTCGCTGCGGGTGGTCTGGGGAAACACGACGATCGAGACACCTTGGGCAAGTCGCTGGGCCCCCTCCGTCATCACCCGCTTGAAGTCTTCGCGTGGGTTGTCACGCGAGACAGCGATGGGATTGCGTGTCTGCAGGATGTGGCGAAACACCGGATAGTCCATCAAGCTTTGTTTGACCACGAACGTCACGTCGCGAATCGGTTGGATGATGGCGGGCAGGACGATCGTCTCCAGCATGCTCATGTGGTTGCCGACAAACACGCAGGGGGTTGTCAGGTCTTTCACATGCCGCAGCCCCGTGATTTCGAATCGAACGCCGACCGATTCGAGCGTTTGCATGACCTCCAAGCTGGTTTCGCTCCAGCGCTGGTTTCCATACTTTCCCTGACGGGCGACGCGACTGGATCGATAGACGTTCCAGGCGAACTGGCGATAGAAGCTGACGGTCGGAAAACTCCCTGCGATCCAGCGTTTCTTCCCATCGGCGGTCCGGTAATCACCGTCCTGATCGGACAGCAGTTCATTGCAGTGTGGAGTCTCTGTTCCTGTCATGGTCATCAACGCGGGCGGCTATCGATCGTCCTGTGAAGCCGGGGCCGATGAAGCGGGTTGGTGAGCCCGGTCTTGGGTCGGCAGATCACGCGCTGAATCCGCGTCATGCTTCGTCGGTTCCCCTGGCTGCACCAGTTGAACCGTTCGCCGCTGACTTGGCAACGCCGCCGTCTGCGCCGCCGTCTGCGGTGCCGTCTGCGGTGCCGTCTGCGGTGCCGTCTGTCGTGACGCCTGGGCTGGACTGCCGAACAGCCGTCGTGCCAAATCGGCCTTGGCTTCCAACAGCAGACTGAACAGTGTCGGCACCAATACCAACGTGAAGATGGTGGACACCAACAGCCCGCCGAGCACGACGCTGCCCAGGCCGCGGTACAGTTCGCTGCCTGCACCGGGGAACAAGACCAGCGGAAACAATCCGAGCACGGTGGTCAACGTCGTCATGAAGATCGGACGAATGCGTGTCCGTACGCTCTCCAGAATCGCCACCCGCGGCGACATGGCGTCCTCACGCATGTGATTGAGCGACTGGTGCACAATCAGAATCGGATTGTTCACCACCGTACCGACCAGGATCACGAAACCGAGCATCGTCAGGATGTCCAGTTGCTGCGTCAACTGGCCGGTCATCGACAAATAGACGTTCAACAGGTTGAGCCCCAGGATGCCGCCGACCGCCCCCAGCGGCACCGTCAAGATAATCACCAACGGATACAACCACGATTCGAACAATGCCGCCATCAGCAGGTACGTGATCAGGATCACCAACACGAACTGGCTGGTCAACACACTGATCAGGCTGTCAAGATTCCAGCCCGACCATTGGCCCAGGAACGTCGCCTGCATCTTGCTCAGCTTATCCGCGGTGCCGGCCAGGTTGACTTGATAGCCACCCCCGAGTTGACCGCTTTCGGTCAGTGGCTGCACGATCTCGCGTCTGATTTGTGCCATCGCATCTTCCAACGCGATTTCGGGCGGCGGAGACACTTCGATGGTGATCGCACGGACGCGTTCGCGGTGATTGACCTGTTCGGGACCGCTGGCCAAGTCGACGTCCGCGAGGGCGGCCAACGGAATCAGCTGTCCTCCCGGCGTCGCGATCGGCAACGCTTCAATTTCTTGCGTCGTGTCGGCGTATTCCAATTCACCGATGATCGTCAGGTCAATCTTTTTTCCATCCAGGTAGTAATCGCCGGCATAGGCACCGTCGATCAGACAGTTGGCCGAGAACCCGAGGTCGCGACTGCTGACACCCATCTGGGCCGCCTGGACCAATTTGGGCGTGATGTGGATTTCCGGGCTGGACAAATCCAGGCTCGGAATCGGCCGTGCCTGAGCGGTCGGCATGAGCTGTTTGACCTTACCGATCGTCTGTCCCCCCAACGCGACCAACTTGATCAAGTCCGGTCCGGTGATCTCGATCTCGATCGTGCGCCCGGCGGTCAGCCCTTGTTCGAACAGACTCGATTGCTTGGCGACGGCAAAGGTCCCCGGCATCGAAGCACCGACTTGCTGCACCAGCGGAACGAGTTCACCGGCACGCTGGCCATCGAAGGCTCGAATGCCCATGAACACCTGCCGTCCGCGGGCGACAAAGAAAAAGTCACCGATGGCAGGAAAGTCCAATGCGGCGGCTTCGGGACTTTCGGGATCCACATCCCAGTAGGGTCGCAGTGCGGTTTCTACAGTCTTGCCGGCTGCGGTCAATTGATCCAGGTTGTATCCCGGCGGCGGCAGCAAAATCCCAAACACCAGGTTGCGGTTTCCAGTCGGCAAATACTCGACCTTGGGCCAAAACGACCAACTGATTCCGAGTGCCAGCAGAACCAACGTGACAGCCACCCCTATCCGTCGCAATATCCCGCGTTGGATCCAGTCGTTGAATCCGACGGTGCCCCGAACAAAGGTTTCGCCCAACGCATGGACCGGCCACAAGATGAATTGCGTGATGCGATGGGTGCTTTGCCGCGAGGATGGGTCCGACGGTTCGTCGCCATCGGGTTGGGCTTGAAACAGCCGCGAGGCCGCGGTCGGAATCACCGACATCGAGATCAGCAACGACAACGCGACCGCGGCGCTGATCGCCAGTGCGATGTCTCGGAACAGTTGTCCGGCTTCTTCCTGGACAAACACGATGGGCAGGAACACGGCAACCGTCGTGATCGTCGAGGCGGCGATCGCGCCCCAGACCTCTTGGGTTCCCCGCACCGCAGCGGTGACCGCGGATTCGCCCGATTTAAAATGGCGGTAGACGTTCTCCAGCACGACCACGGCGTTGTCGACCAGCATGCCCACCGCAAACGCCAACCCGGCCAAGCTGATCACGTTCAACGATCGGCCCAGCGCGCCCAGCACCAGGAACGATGCGATGATACTGGTCGGGATCGCCAACGCCACCACCAGCGCACCGCGGGCGAACCAAAACCCGGCGACCAGAATGATCGCGATACAGATCAAAAAGAACCAAGGCGACAGATAGGCCGCCGCCAACGAGCTTGCAATGATCAACGGGATCGTCACGATCGTCCGCACGCCCAGGTGCAAAAACAACATCAACACGATCATCGTCAACGCACCGCCGATGAAGATGTTCTGTTGCACCAACTCGATCGACGAATAGATGTACTCGGTTTCGTCGTAGACCTGAGTCAGTTGCAGACCCCGCGGTTTTAAGATGTTTTCATCAATGTCCTGATTGGCGGCGCGTAAGCCGTCCATCACGTCCAACACGTTGGCATCGGTTTCGCGCAAACAGTTGATCGCGATACTGGATTCACCGAATCGTCGCACCAGTCCGTCGGGCTTCTTGTAACCCAATTCGACTTTGGCAACATCGCGGACGAAGACGGGTGCCCCGCCCGTGACCGACAACAACTGTTGCTTGACCTGTTCTGGGCCGCGGAATTGGCCCATCGCACGCACGACCCACCGCCGTTTGCCCTCCCAGAAATCTCCCGCCGACGTGTCTTTGTTTTGACCCTGCAAGACGTTCCGGACATCGGCCAACGTCAACTGTCTGGCGGCCAGCTTTTCAGGATCGACGATGACTTGCAATTCGTCTTCCAATCCGCCGATCACGTTGGACTGGGAAACACCGGGGACCCGTTCAAAGCGGGCTTCGATTTCGTCTTCGGCAAACCGTCTCAGCTTGGTCACGTCCAGACCCTCCGGCGGCAACAGTTCCTTGACCTCGGGGTGCTCCTTGGCCAACAACCGCAGTCGCAGCATGACCAGTCCCACGTTGTGCGCGTGGCGTGCCGGCGCAAGTTTTTCGACCAATTCGGGATGCCGGGCTTGAAATGCCTGGAACTGTTCGTCGGTCGGGCGACGCGTGCTCAAGATGAACCAGGCGATCGGCCGGTCGGAGGCGTTGGCCGTCGTGATCACCGGTTCGTCGGAATCCTCGGGATACTCGGGCACCTGCTGCAGTCGGCTGTTGACCTTCAGCAAGGCCTCTTCCATGTTGGTGCCGACCAGGAATTCGAGCGTGATGGTACCTTTGGAATCCGCGCTCTCGGACGTCATCTTCGTGACACCCTCGACACTTTTGAGCTGTTCCTCCTGCTCCATCGTGATTTCTTGCTCGACCTCCTGCGGGCTCGCCCCCGGCCAAGTCGTCTCGATGGTGATCGTGGGGATCTGGACTTCCGGCGTCAATTGCATCGGCATCCGCGTCAGTGCGACGATGCCGAACAGGGAGACCAGCAACACGGCGACGCTGACTTTGACCGGGTTTTTGACGAAGGCTTCAATCAGTGCCATGCTCGTTGCCTCCGTTTGAATCGCTCCGAGCGGGCTGTGCAGGGGACTTCACGACGCGTGAGATCACGACGCTTTGCCCGGGCCGCAGGCGTTCGTTGCCTTCCACGACGACCCGCTGCCCCGCTTCGAGTGGACCTTTGGCTTGGATCAGATTCGGCATCGCGACGCCGACCTCGATCGGGACCGGCCGCACGCTGCCGCCGCGTTGATCGCCATCGACGACATAAACCAGCGGCTGCGGGCCGCCCAAGACCAACGCGTTCTTGGGAACCATGATCGCACTCTGTTTCGGGCCGATGGGTAATTCGACACGGGCATACATCCCGGCCTTGAGCAACGGACCGTCGTCGGTGATCGTGTTCTTGACGCGAATCTTGACGGGAAAGGTTCTGGACTTCGCGTCGGCTTGGGGAATGACGGTAGTGATCTCGCCGGTGAAAACCTCGTCGGGAAGCGCGGGCACATCGACGCGGACGGTCGTCCCCGGTTTGATGTGTGCGGCGTGTTGCTCGACGACGTAGGCAAGGACTTCGACTTCGTCCAACGCCACCACCTCCATCACCGGGTCGCCACTGGTGACCCATGTCCCTTCATCGACGTACTCGACGACCACATAACCGTCGAACCGCGACATGACGGTGTATTTTTTGATCCGGTCCTTGATGCGATCCACCATCGCTTGCTGAAAAGCGACCTGTGCCCGCGCCTGGGCGATCCGTTCTGGCCGCGGCCCCTCGACCATCAGATCGTATGCGGCCTTGAGCTCAAGATAGACCTGTTCGGACTGGCTGGCCCGAGCCTTGACCTGCTCATATTCTTCCGGCGATGCAGAATTCGACGTCCGCAGTTGTTGTAAACGGATCAATTGCGCCCGGCCGAACTCCATGTCCGCCTTGGCTCCCAACATCTTTGCCTTGGCTTGTTCAATCTCGTTGGGTCGCGACCCCGCCTCCAGTTCGGCAAGCTCTTGATTTCGCAGATCCAGTTCGGCTTCGGCGGCGGTGAGTTCCAATTCGATCGTCGCGGTCAGCAGCTTGGCCAGTGGCGCGCCCTCCGCGACGCGTTCCCCTTCGTGAACGACCAGTTCGACCACGCGTCCGTCGACGGCACTGCCCACGACGGCACGCTTGAGCGGCATCACGGTGGCAACGAACGCTTGGCCGGCGGCGACATCCATCTGCACCACTTCAGCGACGGCCACCGGTGCGGGCGGCGGCTGTTGCGCGTGCGCGTCGTGAACGCCGACAGTCACCGCGAGCAAGAAGAGCGCCATTGGAAAGACACGGGAGCATTTCATTTTTATCAGCTCGGACAATTCGGTTGCGTCATGGAACATGGAAACATGCCGACGCCATTGGTGGTGGGGAATTCGTCGCCAGCTATCGGTCGGGCAACTCCGCCGGCGGTTGCAGCAATAGGTTTTCGTGGACCCGGCCGAGTAGTGTCTTGAGCGTGGCTTGCTGTCGATCGGTCAATCCATCGGTGGCCCGTGCGCGAATGCCTTTTGCACACTCGACGATCTTGGCCCAAACCGGTTTCGATTTCGCCGTCGCGCCGATCAACTTTCTGCGACGATCGGTCGGGCAGGGGCGCCGCCTGATCAACCCGTCGCGTTCCATCCGATCGAGAATGCGAACCAACGTCGGCGGCTCGATCATCATCTTGCCGGCCAACTCGGCTTGCGAAAGCTCGCCCTCCAGTGCCAGCCAACCGAGCACTTGCGACTGGCGGAACGTGATCCCGTAGGGCACCAAGGCGTCATTGAACGCGCGGTGGTAACGCTGCGTCGTCACGGTCAGCCAATAACCGATGCTCTCGTCAAAATCATAGTCCAACACGAGCCGACTCCAGAGCCGAGACAATTCGTTAGCCTGCTAACTATTAGCGTTGCGGCACAATCGCTTGTCAAGTCATTGCGCCCCGCTTTGGAGGGATTCGATCGGGTCCGTGGAGGAGGCCTGGAAGCAAGGTAGCAATCTGAATTGCCACGGTAAGCTACAATCCGGCCCCGAACGACACCCCACCGTCATCCAGGAGATATGACCATGAGCGACCGCTTGAAAGTTGTTGGAATCAATTTTGACCATTTTCACATGGGTGATCTGCTGCGGATGGCGCACGAGCATCCGGGGGTGGAACTGGTGGGGATCTGTGATGAACATCCCGAACGCATGCGGGATGCGATGAAGAGCTTTCAGATACCGCAGGACAGGGTGCATACCGATCCGCAAACGTTGTTTGATTCGACGCCGGCTGAGTTGGCGATCCTGTGTCCGGCCGCATCGAAACACGGTGACTGGGTGGAACGGATCGCGCCGTTCGGCTGCGACCTGTTGGTCGAAAAACCGTTCGCCGGATCACTGGCCGAGGCCGATCGGATGATCGCCGCATGCCAGTCGGCCGACGTCCGCCTGGCGATCAATTGGCCCTTGGCCTGGGTCGCGTCGCACCGGATGGCCAAACGCATGATCGACGAGGGACGCATCGGTCAGTGTATTGAGGTGCACTACTATGGTGGCAACCGCGGCCCGCTTTGGCACGTGGCCGATAAAGTCGAACGGACGGCCGAGCAGGTCCAGCAAGCCAAACCGACCAGCTGGTTTTACAAGCAGAGTCACGGCGGAGGATCGTTGCTCGATTACCTCGGGTACGGCACCACGCTGGGAACCTGGTACATGGATGGACGGCGACCGATCGAAGTCACCGCGATGGTCGACCGGCCCGCCGGATTGGAAGTCGACGAACACAGCGTGGTCGTCGCTCGCTATGAAACCGGACTCTCCAAATTCGAGACCCGCTGGGGAACCTTCACCGACCCCTGGACGCATCAACCCCAACCCAAGTGCGGTTTTGTCCTGGTCGGCACCGAAGGGACGATTTCCAGCTACGACTATGAAACGTCGATGCGGGTGCAAACGCGCGATTGCCCCGAAGGCCGCTTGATCCAGCCGGATCGGTTGGTGGCGCCCCAGCAAAATCCGATTCAGTACATGGTGGACGTGATTCAAAACAACCGCCAAATCGACGGCCCCTTATCCACCCGGATCAGTCGCATCGGCCAGCAGATCGTCGACGCCGCCGTGCTCAGCGCCCGAGAACAACGCACGGTTCCCTTGGCCGAGTGATCTAAACCTCGTCGACGTGGCCACGGGTGCTTCCGCCCTGACGACAGCGATTTCCGACACTGCACGAAGTTTTTGCGGCAGAGCGCGATCCCGATACCGCTAAATCGACGGCCCGCTTGCGCCGTTCGGCGAACCCCTTGGACACTTTAGAACCGGGGTCGAATTGCGCGCGAAATCTTCATATCGGGAAAGATCTCGATTTCGGCATCAGCCCACCGCCCGCAACAAGAGAACGACGGCGTTTATTCCGCCAGTCTCTGAAACGGCCTGATTCACGCATTGTTTTGATCGCCCAACGCGATTTAAATCGTTCTGAACGCAAATCGATCGATTGACGTGGCGGAGTCAATTTTCAAACGTGAGAAAAGACGAAAGCAATGGAATTACTCATGCCGAAGCGCCGGTTCGTGAACCGGCTCCCCGAGAAATCCGGTTCGCGGTCCCGAGTGGTGGCGTCACTGATTTGGCGATTGCTGGAATCCGGTCCCACCTCACTGGGGATCTGTTGCCTGCTGATCGCATTTGTCTCGGTGCACGATGCAGCGCTGATCGTCACGAATCATGAAGTGATCTATGAGATGGAACAGAACCCGATCGGGGTCTGGTTGCTCGATCTGCAAGACGGTCAGGTGTGGTTGTTTGTGACGGTCAAGTTGATCTGCACGGCGCTGGTTTGTGCCGTACTGATCACGCTGTACAAACACCAACGGCGAATGGCGATGACCGTTGCCGCAAGCTTGGTTTGTTTTCAGCTGTCTCTGCTCTGTTACTTATCGGTTGCCTGAGAGTGTTTCAACCGATGCGATTACAAAGACCGTGGATGACCTGGAAACAAGTGACGGACTTCGTCGCGTTGTGGGGTCTGCTGCTCGGCGGAGTCCTCGTGCTCGCCGGCGCCGAAGCCATCGTGATTTGGGGGACCGGATTTCGTTATCAGCCCGTCACCCAAACTCGGTCGGTGTGGTTCGAAGACCTGTCCTTCAACCGGTCTACCGGCATGGCTGCGGTCGTCGTTCGTTCAAAATTGAATGCACAGACCGAGGGGATCAAGTCGGATATCGTCTTGATGAACCTTAAAACGCACGAAGCCATTTCACTCAACGCACACCATCTGCAACCTTATGCAGTGGCGCTGTCCCCCGACGCATCAACGATCGCGGTGGTCGGCGCCGACGCGAAGGTTCGGTTGTTGACCGGCGTGACGCCGATGGCCGATGCCAAGATGATGGCGGAAATCGTAACCATCGAGGGGGCGACGTTTCACGACCCCATCCAGGTGCTGTTCTCACCCGACGGCGAAAAACTGGCCGCCGTCAACGACAATGACGTCTGGGTTTGGAGCTTGACCGAAAACCGCTTGCTTCATCAGTACCCCCATCACCCCGTGCCGCGAAACGGAACGCAAAAGGCACTGGCCTTCTCCGCCGATTCCCAACGCATCCTTTCGGGGAATGTCGACGGAGGCATTTCGATTCGAGACCTCAAAACGGGCGAAATTGTGAAGCGGATCGCATCGAACGAACGTTCGATCTTTGACGCCGCGTTCTTTGAACAAGGTCGATTGTTGGTGGTGATGAACAATGGCGCCCCCCACGAAATCTTACTCTATCCCGTTGATGCCGAGCCCGGCAATGCCGACACCTACCGTTGGACCTGTCGAGCATCGGCACCGATCGTGGCGATCGACGAGCGGGGAGACTGGGCGGCGATCGCGTCGTACCGTCACGGCAAGCATCTGATCTGCATTCTTGATCTGCAGACGGGAACCGAACAGTGCGTTCTGCCAGGGCACACCACGCCGATCATGGGATTGGCGACCAGCGACCGAACGCTGTATTGCTGGGATTCAGGTGGGACCATCCTCGAATGGGACATGGATGCGAAAACTCGCACACGCTCCTTCTCGATGCTTGAGTGGGTATTGAATCCGATCGAAAACGCTCCGACCACGCAGTGGATCAAGACGACGGCAGGTTCGGACTGAATTTTCTGAAACGAATTTGATCCACCCGTCGCCTGCCCTTGAACGCCGGGAAGCCTTTAGTTCTGTGTCGTCTCCTGCAAACGCTGCAACCGCATCGCATGTTGACCGGCGAGCTTCGAGTGACGGGCCGCCAGATCGCCACGCCCGCGTGACTGATAGATGGCAGCCAGAAAACGGTGCGCGTTGACGTGTTGCGGAGCCAGCTCAATCGTCTTGCTCAATGCTTCAATCGCCTGCTCGGTGTTTCCCGAATTCTGCTCCGAAACCCCCAGCTGGAAATAGTCAAACGGCTCGCTCTGCAGCTCCGTGACTTCGCGATAGTACTTCGCCGCTTCGGCGAATTCGCGGCGCTGGTAGGCGAGATTGGCGAGCAGACGCAGCGATTCCAATCGCGGTCGCGAGGGCGCCCGCTCATTGGCCACGACCTCCCTGGCCAGGTCTTGGGCGATCGCCGACTGTCCCTGCGAACGAGCCAACATGGCCAGGATGGTGGTCGCATCGGCGTCCGCATGCCCCGCGTTCTTGACTTCAATCAGTGCTTTAGCGGCTTCGATGCCATAGTCTCGGAAATTAGGATTGCCGGGATTTTCTTGGGCGACCTGAAACTTGGCGAGCGCTTCGCAACGTTTGCGAACCATGCCCGGCAACTCGGCGACATCCAATACCGGGCTCAACCCCACCGCCGGTTCAACACTCGTTGCTTGCCCGCTGTGAATGCCGATGCGGTGGTGATGAAACGCCGTGTGGGGAACCTCGGTGCCCTGGGCGGGCATGTGGCATTGACTGCAGTCGTTCTGCGCCTTTTTGACCCGTTCGGCATGCGGCTCACCACAGGACTGATCGGTGTGGCATGACAGACAGATCTTTCGATAGTGCTCGATCGTCGATTCGGCCGGAACGGTTTGGTGCGGATTGTGGCAGGTGATACAGGTCAGCGACTCGGTTTGCTGATAGCACTTGCTCATATGCAACTGCTCCACATGTCCCACGACGCGCATCGTGTCATCGCCGAGTCGATATTGGTAATCGATCCGAAAGTCGGTCAACGGCAGCCCGGGTCGATAGTCCCATTCATCTTTGTTGGCCAACATCGCTTTGCCGGCGGCCTGCAAATGGCATTGTTGACAGATGGCTTCGGAAAGCTCGCGCGAAAGTTTGGACGGATTGACGATCGTGTTGTCTGCCCCCGCAAACGTCGGGTTCTCGCGGTATCGGGCGACGTGTTTTTCACCCGGTCCATGACAACGCTCGCATCCGATTTTCTCTTCCAGAATCGAAAACTCATTCGGGTTGCCGTTCTTGCGATCGATGTCGCCGACGTGGCAAAAGAAACACTCCGAACTCAGCTTGCGTCCGAATCCGGGATGAAAGGGCACATCATAGCCGGGCGACATGGCCCATTTTCCCGTGTCCTGGTACCAAGACAACGGAGACTGGCCGAAATGCGATCCGTCATGATAGACATAGCTCTTTCCGTGCGTCCCCGAGCCGAGCGTGAAGACAATCGGGTGTTCGGTTCGGGCCAATTCTTCGCCGTCGGGACCGCGAAGGATCTCGCGATGAATCAGGTCGTCGCCGCGACGTAACACCTGATAGTCGTTGCCGGACGCTTCGTGATGAAACGTCGCCGAGGAAACCTCTTTGTCCGGATCGACTCGCTCCATCGATTCACTGTGTTTGGTATCCAGATACGTTAAGTGTTCGGCTTCATGGCACTGCGCGCACGTCTCTGTCCCCACGTACCCGACCGTCGGATCCGTGTTGGTCGGCGATTCGGCAAGACCGCGGACGGAAATGCCAAAGAACACGATGAACAATCCAGCGATCGGTCGGACAATCAAGGGTATCGATCCGCAGAAGAATGAAGAATCAGAAGAAAAGGGACCTGCAAGTCTAACAGGACGGAATTCGACCTCTCAAGCTTTTTGTCGCAAACTTCGGTGCAGCCGGCAGCCGATCGGCCGGATTTTTGGTTTCAACGCTCGGCATCACCGCTCGACATGCTGCTTGCCTTCAACCGAGCGTCGGTGCTGATGTGGCCTGCGGATCTTCTAGGCAGGGCATTATAATCGACTCGTCCGCCTCGTGACTTCCCACCAGTGATTAGCCTGCCGCTCGAGATAGGAATCTTTCAGTGAACGTATTCACTCATGCATTTTGTTTCGCACTCGCCATCCTCTTCGCGTTGCCCGGCACGGGACAAACCGCTGAGGCTCCCGAACCCTCGAATCCTGACCACCGTTCCGACGCCCCGCCTCCAAACATTCTGCTGCTCTTTGCCGATGACCTCGGTTACGAAGCCCTCGGCTGCTACGGCGGTAAAGATTTCAACACGCCGCATCTCGATCGACTCGCGGAACAGGGAATGCGTTTTAGCCGCGCCTACACCAGCCCCGTTTGCACTCCGTCGCGGATGAGCCTTTACACAGGCGCGTACGTGTCGCGTCACGGTTATTTCAATGTGCTACCCGTCCACCTAGGGACGAAGAAGGCCGTCGATTTCCGCCGACGCTGGACGACGTATCCGCAGCTGCTGCGGGACGCCGGCTATCTGACGTCCGTGACCGGCAAGTGGCAACTCGCGACGCTGGAATTTCATCCCGATCACTGTCGCGATGCCGGTTTCGACTCCTGGTGCGTTTGGCAGATCTGGCGTCAAGGAGCCAAAACGACGCGCTATTGGAAGCCGTGCTTCAACCACGACGGACGCGTTCGTGAAGACATCGCCGATCGTTTCGGCCCCGACGTGTTGGCCGACTACGTGATCGACCAGATGCGGACGGCGACCCAGGCCAGGCGTCCGTTCTACATTCACCACAACATGTTGCTGCCGCACTGGCCGATCATCCAGACGCCCGACGACAAAGCGGGATCCAAACCAGCGTCCCTAAGCGGCATGATCGCCTACATGGACAAATTATGCGGCCGGATCCTCGACGAGGTCGACCGGTTGGGAATTGCCGAAAACACGATGGTGATCTTCATGGGTGACAACGGCACGGACTCCAAGACGCCGCGAACAACGACAGCCGGCGAAGTCCATGGCGGCAAAACGGATCTCAACGACGCCGGTACCCACATTCCGTTGATCTGCCGACAGCCGGGCAGCATCGAGGCAGGGGCAGTGGCCGACGACCTGATCGACATGGCCGACTGGTTCCCGACCCTTTGCGAACTCGCCGGCGTTGAAGTTCCCGGCCATCTCCCGCTGGACGGTGTGTCCTTTGCGAGTCGACTCAATAACGGACAGCCATCGCCGCGTCGTTGGGTGACGGGCGGTATTCACGGCACCGTCAGCGTGTTCGACGGCCAATGGCGAGTGACCGCCGGCTCCAGCGGCATCCTCGACGCCCGCCATCTTCCCCGCGAGACGATCTTGGAAACCGCACCCGACGGTTCCGCCGACAACATCTCTCGACTGCGCGCCGCAGCCGCGTCAATCTCAAAGTAATCCGTTGCTGCAAATGACCCGACGCTGAGGGACCGTCCACAAATAAGTTACCGTTTTAGCGGAACGGCGCGAGCGGGCTGTCGATTTAAGCCCGCATGCGTTAGCAAGGGGTTACGCGGCGCCCCTTGCTAACGCGTCGGGCTGGCATCACTGCGTTGATTTGGGAACATCGCTTAAATCGACAGGCCGCGAGCCGTCTGGTGCCAGCTTGAAATGCCCCTGAAAGACCGGAGGGCTCGCGCCCGACCGCTACAAGTCAATCAGAAAACAAGTGGGACAGGCGCCGACGCCTATTTTCCGTTCGATCCTGACCGTAGGTGTGCCCGTTCCAGCTCGATGCCAGCACACCGAAAATGATCTTCGATGTGATCCAACACCTTGGGGTCGTGTAGATCATTCGATTCATTGGCGATGACCAACGCCTGGGCCAGCAGCCGGCTGACTTTTTGGCCAAAGCTTTGGCCGTCGCCGGGGTCGTCCGCGATCCCGATTCCGGGACGGATCGCTTTGGTGAACAATGGAATCCCAGGCGAAAGACGAAACGCGGATCGATCGACCAGATCGTTGACACGGCGAATCACCCCATCGACGTCGCGTTTTTCAACGTACAACACCAACGCATCGCGTCGCCCGAACAATCTGGGGTGATTCAGACATTTGATTCGGAACGGAATCAAGCAGCGATTGAAACAAAGCGTCAGAGCCTTGATGACATCGCATGCCGAATGCTGATCGCAATGGAAATAGAACCGAACTTGGTTCCCCTTCTCGCATTCATTCGGCAACGTCTCACTGAATGCGAAATAATAATACGGCAGACACGTGCGATCTTCACGCTTGAGACGCATCACATCCAACGGCTGCATCTGCCATCGGTTAAAGCCCGGACGGACAGGCAACCATCCCGGTTGCAACGTTCCGCGTGTCTGATTGGCGTTGGACAGTCGCTCGACAAACCACGGGTCAGGCGACAAGTCGGCTGGGACGCGATACGGTGCTTCGTCGGGGTCGCGACAATAGGCTGAAAAGTAAACCACCAGCATCAGGGCATCGATCAGTTTCTCTCGCGGCGTTGCCGGAGAACCCTGCACAGGCGAGGCAACCGCCTGATTAACCTGATGGACCTTTCCAGAAAAAACGAACGTCGAGTCAGAGATGAGTTCGAGACGCTTCGCGATCGCAAGTAATCGATCCTGCCAACGGGGCTGGGCCGCTTCACCATGGCTCTGTGATCGAGCCGTTGACCTGGGAAGCACCGGTCCGGCGAAGGGCTGACACAACATGTTGCGACTCGTTTCCATCAACCGGAACGAAAAGATTCCGGGGGTTGTCAAGTGAAAATCGCGTTCCATGGCGGTCTGAATCAATCGTGACGCACAAAACCGGTTGACGCGTTCGGCAAAGCTTGTGTCACACGGGCCGCCGCAGTGCTGGGTATACGAGTCAAAAAACACATCGGCGGCTTCACGTAGATCGGGTGCGCGATCGGATGCCGACGCGAGTGATCGCGCGATGGAACACGCGATGTAGGACTGCAGCATGCCGGCAACATCCCAGGCGGGATCCCCCGATGCGGCGAGTTCCCAATCGACGAGGGTGGCGCGTGAATCCGAATCGGGCTCCACCATCACGTTGTCCCACTTCAGATCACCATGGATGATCGTTGTGTCGCGCCACAGAGCCTGATTGCGCTGCAACTCCTCAAACAACGGAGTGTCTTGCTGGATCGTCCGGACGATTGCAGCGTAGGCAGAACCGGCTTGAGACGCATAGCCCTCGGGAACCTGCAACCGAATTGCAACCGGCAACGTCGCGCGAAGACGTCTCCGTTGTGCGTCGTTGGCCGGATCGCGTCCACCGTTGTGGAGTTGTGCCAAGGCCTTGCCCACGGTCGATGACCAACCGATCAATCGTTGAGTTCGGCTGTTGATCGGTCCTGTCCTGGACAGGTCAAACAAGTTTTTCCCGTCGATGGCCCCCATGATCAGAACATGGCGTGAGCGATCGACGTCGATCAACCGCGGGACGAATTCCCGCAGTGAAGACCAGCCCTGCTGGCGATGAAACGAATCCAGGATCGATGCTTCGACTTCCTGGTCGGCGATCAAGGCTGGGTCGAGCGAACGAATCTGCTTGACGAACAACCCTGATCCATTTTGGTTTCGAACGACAAAATTGCGGTTTCGCCCGACGGTTGGTGAAATCCCGACGGTTGGTGAAATCCCGACGGTTGGTGAAATGAAGTCACTCGCTTCGAACCCATCGCAATGTTCCCGATGCCCGCGGCGACGCAGATACGCCGGCAGGGTGGAGGGCGAAAGCAACAACGGATCACCAAACGGTCATCGGGTGCGGTCCCGGTTGCTGTTGCATGTAGGGGTTTTGACCGGGATATTGATAGCCCATCGGAGGCCCCTGCATCTGACCGGGCGCGCCCCCAGTCCCTTGCTGCGGTGCCCCGGCAGCGATAGCTGCACATTGGGCAGCCATTGCAGCGTGATGAGCGGCCATCGCGGCATGCTGCGCCGCATGTAACGCCGCTTGGGCTCGTTCGTCGCTCATAAATCACTCTCTCTATTTGGGTGGAAAGAAAATGAAACCAATCAAAAACGGTTTCGATAAACCATGAGGTGGGCGCATTCTAATTCGGCCGACGCCAGTTTGGGGGGGAGAGTGGAGAAATTGCGAATTGAGCGAAGTGGGCAGCTTGCTGGGCGAGGCGGGCAGCTTGTTGAGCTTGCGCGGCGATGTCGGTCGTCTCGATAGGTGGATCCTCAGCCTTGCGTTCCGGCCGCTTGGCCAACTCTCGTTTTACGCCCTCGAACAAGGCTCGGCCGGCGGGAACGCCGTGGCCGGTGCATGCGTCCCAACCGATGCCGGATTTAAAAAAGCCGTTGCTGCCTTCGGTGATATCACGGAAGGCATTGGTGCCGGCCAAGCGATACAAGATCGGATGGATGAATCCGACGCGGCGGCCGAGACCTTGATTGATCCTCGCGATCAACGCCGCCCAAAGTGGCGCCGAGGCGCTCGTGCCGCCGCTGTAGTCCCACCTGCCGGCAAGCAGCGTGTGGTAACCGCTGGCCAGTGACGCGTTTGCCGCAACATCCGGCAAGCCCCGCCCATCGAAGTCGTCTTGTTGACTGGGCATTGCGGGAAGCTTGATTTGGCGTTGATAGTCGGGACGTTCGAACTCTCGACTGCGACCGCCGGCAGTGGCAAGACGGCATTGATCGAGATCATTCCAGGCGTATTCTCTGACAATTTTACCGGCGGTCGTTTCAATCTCGGTCCCACCACACGCCAGCACGTAGGGCGAACTGGCTGGGAAGTTGACGTGCGGGCTGGTCGGCCGTGTTCGGATCACATCAAAATCGCGCGAAGCAGAACCCGCATCACCGGATGCCGCACAGATCGTGATCCCCATCAACGAAGCCCGTGCAAACAGTGAGTTGGCCAACTGCATCGGGCGAGACGCCAAGGTGGCTTCTGCCGAACCGTAGCTGATCGAAACCACCGACGGACGGTTCCGCGAATGCAACGCGTGGGTTAGCGCCGTCAGGTAGGGTTGCCTGGCGTTGGGGTGTAATCGAAAAACGACCAGCTTCGCACCCGGTGCGATACTACCGGCGACCTGCAGATCAAGCGTCAATTCGAGATCATTTGCATATTCGGCGATTTGCTGGGCGTTCCAAGTCTTGTCCGGCGGGCCAGGCGGAGAAGCGGCACGCGGGTACTGCGGCCCGATCGGCTCCACGATGATCTCCGGAGGCGTGATGCCCTGCACGCGGAAGTACGTGTCCATGTCGGATGAATGAAAATGTCCGCCCAGCGAGATGATGCCGATCGTTTCGCCGGCTCCATCGAACTGTTCAGGAAAGTCATACAGCCGCGCGATCTTTGACGGAAAGAAGATGCGATAGCCGGGTGGAATCGGCTCGTCGTTGGAGCTGCGTGGCGGGGCATAGTCGGGTCCGAATGGTTCGGCATCCGCGTTCTCCTCTGATCGGTATTCCGCACGCGCTTCGGCGCAGATCCGCGGGGCATCACCGCCTTCCTCAGGGCCCGTCCACGTCGCGTCGGAATCAACGCTCACTCTTTGGCTCGCGACCGGTGAAATGCCGGACGGATCGCCCCAGGCCGACGTCTCGGACCGAACAATGTCCGGCGGCGCGTCTTCGGGTTCGGGCCACGCCGCCGGCAGTGCGTCCGGCGGCAGGTCAGGCTCCTCGAGTTCGACCTCCTTGATGTTCTCTTCGATGCGAATTCGCCCGAGGGTTCCAATGCTGTCCAGCCCACCGACGGCCTCGATGATCCCGTCCAGCGCTCGTGGGACGAACACATCGCCGTGATGCCCAAAGAACTTTCCGCGGCGACAATCAAACCGCTTCAGCGTCACCCGAAAAGCTTCGCTACACTGCGCGACTGTGCCCTGGGCATGAACCACGCAGCGTCCGGCATAGGGCTCGATCGGATCAAAGCCGACGTCTTGGCAGAAGTCCACGACGGCATCGATGTCCTCGTCGCTGGAACCGAATTGTTCTTCAAACTGCTCCAGCGAAAGCACTTCGTCCGCGCGTGTCTCAGCCCGGTCCTCACTCAGCGAGGGTGCCTCCGTTCGGGGACGGACATAAATAGGGATCACCAGGGAGCGATTCGGATCGGCGTCGCCCAATTCTCGGACGTCCTGCGGCATCGGCACGGCGCTTCCTTCCAGCGGCACCCAACCCGATTCCGCGTCAGTTGAATCGGGGGACTCGTCGGAGGTGGTCACAATGGGGTTCCTCGTCCTGGAGGTGAGACGCTGATCAAGGCTGCGTGAAAACCAATTCCGGAGTACCGCTCGCCGTGCTGAACGATTTGACGCACTATAGTAGAGCAAGACTCTGAATTCCAACGTTTAACAGAGCACGCCAACGCTTCCAGAAAGGTTTTCCAGAGTGAACGAATCGATCGATGCCGCTGTCGCTGCTTGGCGTGAGGCACTGGGACAGGCGAACGTCGTGAGGTCGGCCGAATCGCTGGACCGGGCATCGACCGCGACGTTTCCGACCAATGCATCGGTTGTTGCGATTCTGCGCCCCGGCACGCATGACGACGTGCAAGAATCGCTGCGGATCGCAAACCGATTCGAGCTGCCGGTCTACCCGACCAGCCGCGGTTGCAATTGGGGGCTCGGTTCCTCCGTCCCCACACGCGACGCCGTGCTGTTGGACCTGTCTCGGATGAACCGGATCGTGGACTTCGACCCGCGGTTGGGTTTCTTGGTGGTAGAACCCGGCGTGACGTTCCAACAGGCGAGTGAATTTCTGCGTGATCAGCAATCGACGTTCTTCCTGCCGGTCCCCGGAGGCCCGCCCCAGGGAAGTCTGATCGGAAACATCGCCGAACGGGGTGAAGCCGCCGGGCCGTACGGCCAGCGAGCTGACTTCATTGCCAACATGCAGGCGGTGCTTGCCAACGGGGACTGCGTTCACACCGGTTTTGGACGCTTCTCCAACGCGAGTGCAAAGCAGCTTCATCGCCACGGTGTCGGCCCAAACCTGGAGGGGTTGTTCACGCAGTCCAACCTGGCAGTGATCACTCAACTGACGGTTTGGTTGACGCCCTCTCCCCAGGTTCTCAAACCGTTCATGGCACGCATCGGTCAACGGGATCAACTGAACCAAGCCATCGACACGTCTCGTGAACTGTTACTCCATCGAGTCGTCGAGACCAACGGAATCGGTTTGTGGAACAGCCATAAGATGGCGTCGACGATGGGTGGTTACCCATGGCAGGCCATGAACGGAAAAACCCCCGTGGACATCGAAAGGTTCCCGAGCGAACCGTGGCTGATCGGCGGGGTGATTTATGCTGCCAGCCCCGAAATCGCCGATGCAACCGCCGCGTTTCTGCAGCAGAGGCTCAATGCGGTGACCACCGATTGGCAATGGGGCGATTCGAATGATTCGCAGAACGTCTATCTGGGTGTGCCCACCGAACACAACATTCGCTCGGCGTACTGGCGAAAGAAAGACGGATTACCGACGCACATTAACCCGGATCGTGACCGATGCGGTTTGATCTGGATGTGCTTTGCCGTCCCACTGGTGGGCCAACAACTCGTCGACGTCGTCAACGCCGTGGAACCCGTCGTCTTGCAACATGGTTTTGAACCCAATCTTGGAATGAACTGCGTCAACGGACGCTGCGCCCATTTGTACCTTTCTATCATCTACGATCGCGAGATCGCCGGCGAAGATGAACGTGCGGTCGCTTGCCATGACAAGATCATGACGCTGCTGCGCGACCTCGGGCATCTGCCGTATCGCTTGACGCTCCTGTCGATGGATTCCCTGCCAAAGTCTCAGGATGATCATGATCGCTGCTTGCAGTCGATCAAGCGCGCGCTAGATCCCAAATCGATTCTCGCCCCGGGACGCTACGACGTTGTCCAAGACTGAATCAGGTCGACGTCGGTTCGGCTTTGGCGGAAATCAGTAACGACCCCAATATCTCGGGATCTTCGCCGTCGCGAAATGGCACGTGACGAGGCGGTTGGAATCCGGCTTGGACCAACAGTCGAGTCGTTTGAGACACCGAGTAGGCATCGCCTTCGTTCCACATGTGGAATGCCACCAGCGAGCCCAACGCCGGTTGCGTGCGGCCACCGTCGGTGAACAGGTCACGCACCACCAAACGTCCGCCCGCACCCAGCGCGGCGTGACAGGCGGAGAAGATGGTTTGAACGGACAACTCGTCGAACAAATGAATCGTGTGGGAGAGCAAGATCACGTCATAGGGTCCGCCGTAGCATCCATCGGTGACCGACCCAGGCCGCAACGTGATTCGATCGACCATTTGAGCATCGCTGACGTTCTGATGGGCGAAATGCAACGCATCATCCAGATCCAAAATCGTCGCGTTCAAGGCGGGTATCGTTTGCACGCTGCGATCGCATAGCACCCCGGGCCGCCGCCCAAATCGAGCAGCGTCTGATCTCGATCAAGCTGCATGGTTTCGGCGATCCGGTCGGCCGACAGATGTGCCATCCGATCCATGGCCGCCATGTAGTGTCGCCATTGGTCCGCAGTGGTCGTCGGTCGAACAGGCCCCCCAAACCGTAAATGATTCAATAACAACGAAATCGGTTTGCTTTCGAATTGGTCGGTAAAAAAATCGACGAATTCTCCGAAGTACTGGGCATTTCTTCCGAGTAAGCTTTGGCGTGCGATCTCGGTCAACTCATAATCGTCGCCCGTGCGATCGACCAATTCCATCGTTTCCAACGTGACGAGCAGCTTGCGCAGTCCGGTTGCTTGGACACCGAGCGTGCTGGACAAGCCCGTCACACCACAGGTCCCGTCAGCCAAGGCGGCAAACAATCCCAATCGGTGAGCGATCGACAGACTGCGTGCACGCATCTGACCGGCAAGCAGGTCTTCGATGTAGCGACTCGGCGAAAGGGACTCGTCAGACATAATCCATTCTGGGCACGAAAAGCGATCGGATGTTTGGCGAACGGTAAAGTAGAATCATAGGTCGTCGATCGACGTTTCCGTGACCATTTACAAAACTTCCGTCCTGCTTTCGAGATTCAGAGCATGTTGAATCCTCGCGTCGCTCTGGTGTCGATGCCGTGGCACAGCACCAACATGCCGTCGATTCAATTGGGAATCAACCAGGCGTTGTTATCGGAACACGACATCGAGACGACGAGTCACTCGTTCTACCTGGAATGGTCCCGGTTCCTCGCCCGACGCGTCTATCATCGCGAAGAAATGCTGGCGGGAATCGAGTCGGTCAGCGACACGTTTCACGGTGTCGGCTTGGGAGAGTGGATCTTCGGCGTGCCGCCACTGTTTCCCAGCGACCCACCATTCGACGCGGAGTACTACCGTTTTCTTGTCCAGAAACGTATCCCGGCGAGAGTCATCGACAGCGCCTTTGCGGTGCGGAATTGGGTGCCGGAGTTCCTTAATCAATGCGTCTCAGAGATCCTGGCCCAGTCGCCGGGTATCGTAGGCTTCACCACGATGTTCAGCCAAAACATCGCCTCGCTCGTTTTGGCCAAACAACTCAAGATGCATGACAGCGACCTGAAAGTTGTCTTCGGTGGGGCCAATTGCCAGGGCGAGATGGGAGCGGCACTGTTTCGACGCTTTCCGTTCATCGATGCCGTCGTCCGGGGCGAATCGGAAGGCGTTTTTCCCGAACTGATTCAAAACTGGCAATCCGGCAGCAGCCCATCGGAGCTGCCGGGAATCTGTCTGCGGGAATCGGATGTCCAGCGAATCAATCCGACCGCTTCGAATGCGTCCTTCACCATGGCCGACGTGCCTGCGCCGGACTATGACGAATACTTTCAGCGGCTGCTCCGCCACCCGCTTCAACCGATCATCGAGCCGCAGATTCAGTTGCCTGTTGAATCGTCGCGCGGATGTTGGTGGGGCGAAAAATCTCACTGCACGTTTTGTGGGCTCAACGGCGCCACGATGTCCTTTCGGTCCAAGCCGGCGGAACAATTCCATGACCAACTGATGGATCTTTCGCAGCGTTATCGTCGACTCCGCTTCTTCTCCGTCGACAATATCTTGGACATGAACTACCTCCGTGAACTGCTGCCGCGGTTGGCGGAGTCGCCGATCGATTTCCAATTGTTTTTCGAAGTCAAAGCGAACCTGCGCAAGTCACAACTGCGGTTGATGCGTGACGCTGGCATTCGAACCATTCAGCCGGGGATCGAAAGTTTCAGCACACCCATTTTAAAACTGATCCGCAAGGGAACGACGGCCCTGCAGAACATCCGGCTGCTGAAGTACTGTGCCGAATTGGGTGTCGATGTGGTTTGGAATGTGATTTACGGATTCCCCCACGAACCGATCGCGGAATACGAATCGATGGCCGCCGCCGCACCCTCGCTTGTGCATCTACAGCCACCGCGAATGGTCCATTTGGTGATCGACCGCTACAGCCCTTACCATGCGGATCCGAGTTCGCACGGTTTAAAAATCACCGGGCCGGCGGAATTCTATGCATACATCTATCGCGAAAAGGCATCCGACCTGGCCGACCTCGCGTATCATTTCGAAGCGGTACATTCCGATGGTCGCGATCCGGAATACTACACGCAGTCGTTGAAAGCGGCGATCGAAAACTGGGGCAACCGATACGCGACGCATCCCGGTCGATTGACCCTGCAACTCGGCCCCGGATTCGTTCGAATCAATGATCACCGATTCGAGCGACCATCGGAAGTCATCTTGGAGGGAATCGAGGCGACTGTGTATCAGGCCATCCAGCACGGGGGCAATGCCGAGTCCGTGCGTCGACACCTCCATGAACGACACGATGTGCAGGTTTCCGCAACACAGGTGCGCGACGTGCTGGAACGATTCAAGGCCCAGTCACTCGCGTTTGCGGACGACGATCGATTCCTCGCGTTGGCCGTCAACGTTCATGACAAGGGCCCCGACGAATCCGATGCCGGTTTGGCAGAGCAACCGTTGGTGTCTAGCCTTTAGGCGATTCCCGGGTCGCTGCTACGCAGCGATAGTGGCGTAGAAGCGATGAAAAGCCGCGGTGATTAAGCTCTGAGAGTCAACATCACTCAACTTCAGAGGCTTAATCATGACCGCGACCGGTATCCATTCTACTTCAGTTTCCTCCACTTTGTTTGTCGCTTTGGAACTCAGCAAATCTGTTTGGAAGCTTGGGTTTGCCTGCGCGGAGCGTCCGAGCCTTCGGATTCGAAATGTCGCCGCCGGCGACCTCCGGCAATTTGAATCTGAATTATTGGCCGCAAAACGCAAATTCGCACTCGACGACGACGCTGCCACCGTAACGTGCTACGAAGCCGGACGCGATGGATTCCGGATTCATCGGGCTTTGGAAGCGATTGGGCTGACGAATCACGTGATTGCATCGGCATCCCTGGAAGTCGATCGACGCAGCAAGCAGCGAAAGACCGATCACCTAGACGTCGAAAAGATGGTCCAAGCGTTGCTACGGTGTTACCGTGGCGAACGTGCAGCACTGCGACCGATTCACGTCCCGCCGATGGAAGACGAAGAGATTCGTAATCTGCAGCGAGGACTGCAGTCGATTCGCAAAGATAAGCGGCGATTAACCAACCGGATCAAAGGAGTGCTGTTCGCCCAGGGCATTAGGCTCGCAAAGATCGATTCTGAGTTCGAAGCACTGCTTGAAACGCTAATAACGGGTGACGGTAAATCGATCGGACCCATCTCCGAAAACGCTTGCAGCTGGAGTTCACTCGGCTGAAGCTTTGTGTTTGCCAGATTCGGGAATTGGAAGAGCAACGAGCCGAGTTGTTTCGTCAGGCGAACGCTGCGGCCGATCAATGTGCCTCGCGTCAACAGAATGCAGATCGCCTAGTCGAACACTGCGGGATCGGAGTGGAATGTGCGTGGACGCTTTCGACAAAGCTGTTTTCTTGGCGTGAATTCCGAAATCGTCGTCAACTCAGAGCGGTCATTGGACTCGCACCAACGCCTTACAGCAGCGGTGCATTGAATCGTGAGCAGGCCATCAGCAAGGCCGGTCGCGGTGACGTGCGAAGCTTACTTGTTGAAGTTGGATGGTTGTGGCTGCGTTATCAGCCGCAAAGCGACTTAGCTCGGTGGTTTCGAGAAAAAGCGGGGGGACAGAGCAGTCGCATGCGTCGAATCGCGATTGTGGCATTGGCCCGCAAGTTGGTCATCGCGCTTTGGAAGTATGCGATGCAAGGGGAAGTACCAGGCGGAGCGAAATTTAAGTCACCCTCGCAAAAACGTCGTCATCGCAAGACCGCGAGTCTAGACGCAGTGAACCTGCAGGAGGTTGCGATGGCATAATTTTCAAATCAGGCTCTCGTTGCTCTAATTGTGGTGTCGACGAGCAGTGACGATCGATCAGATCGCTGGACCGAGCATGCCCTGGGCTCACTTCCGGTGAGACCGACCTCGTAGAAGGGTTTTGGCGATCTGTTCGACGTTCCCCCCCGATTCGGCTATCGAAGCATGCGGCTTTAGGTTCCCGGCCAGACCGGAACGGATAGAAGGTGGTTGCATAACGTTCGCTGGGGAAATGTTGATCGGTTCACTCCCTCGGAGCCTCTCCAACAAAGGCAACCGCTGCCGTCGTCTACGTTCGGCCCTCGGTCGCCATTCGCTCCGCTCGTTCCTCGCTGCGCCGGGGTGAGCGACCGAGGGCCGACTCCGACACAGGCAGCTAGACCGACTTATTTGCAATATTTCAAGTCAGGGCTTGCAAACCGCGGCCTCATAGAAGGGCATGCTGTGCATGCCATCGGTCAGTTGGCACGTCACGCACAGCGTGACCTACCGTTGTATGATGTCTGCCCTCCGCGATGCCGCTCCCCGCCCGACTTGGGAAATATTCTCAAAGGATTACCGATGACGTTCACGAAACCGCTCGCTTTCTTCTTTGCTGTTCAGATTTGTGGAGCGATTTCGGTTCAGTGCGTAACGGCTCAGACGTCGGTCTCCACCTCAGCGGAAAACCGCGAGTCCGACTTCCCGGAGCCTTACGACAGCGAGCCGGAAAAGACCTCGCCGATGTCGGCCGAACAGGCGGCGGCGACGGCGGTGTTGCCCCCCGGGTTTCGCTGCGAAGTGTTCGCCAGCGAACCAGACGTTCAGCAACCGATTGCAATGTCGTTTGATAGCCGCGGCCGGCTATGGGTTGCCGAGTGCTACACCTACTCCGAACGACCCGAACGTTGGACGGACGATCTGCGCGATCGCATCATCATCTTGGAAGACACCGACGGCGACGGGCGGGCCGATAAACGGAAGGTATTTTGGGACCAGGCGATGCGTTTGACCAGCGTCGCTTGCGTCGACGGCGGCGTTTATGCGCTGTGTCCACCGCAATTGCTGTTTATCGCCGATGCCGATGGGGATGATGTTCCCGACGGCGAACCGGAAGTGGTCTTGGACGGATTTGAAGTCGACACGACCAGCCACAACGTCGCCAACGGTTTGAAAGTCGGGCCCGACGGCTGGCTGTACGGTCGCCATGGAATTCTGTCCGTCTCCATGGTCGGTCAACCGGGAACGCCCGACAATCGACGCACGCCGGTCAACACCGCGATCTGGCGCTATCACATGCAGCGGAAATCGTTCGAAGTGTTTTGTTACGGCGGAACGAATCCCTGGGGGCTGGATTGGAACGCCGACGGTCAGTTGTTTTATACCAACACGGTGATCGGCCATCTGTGGCACGCCTTACCCGGTGCGTACTACGAGCGCATGTTCGGCGCTGCGGTGAACCCGCATGCCTATGAAGTGATCTCGCAGACCGCGGATCACTTCCATTGGGATACGGGCAAAGAAGATTGGAACACGATCCGCGACGGCCTCAGCAGCAGCACGTCGGCGCTCGGCGGCGGGCACGCCCACATGGGATGCCTGATCTACAAAAGCGGCGTGTGGCCCGACGAGTACGCGGGCAATTTGTTCACCTGCAACCTTCACGGCCGACGCATCAATCGGGATCTCTTGGAGCGTGATGGCTGTGGGTATGTCGCCCATCACGGCGAAGATTTCATGTTGATGAAAGATCCGTTCTTCCGTGGGTTGGACGTCCTCGCCGGGCCGGACGGCCAGATGTGGATCAATGATTGGTCGGACACCGGGGAGTGCCACGACAACACCGGGCTGCACCGGTCCAGCGGCCGGATCTATCGAGTCGTCTATGAGGGCGATGCCAAGGGCGACGCAAAACCCGTACACGGCGACTGGTTGACCTCTCGGGCACGGTCGGATTTTGGGGTCGAGCACATCAGCGCACTGCTCGACGCCGACGACGAAGCCCGCCGCGCGATGGGCGTTCGGTTTTTGTGCGAAGATCTTGGCGCAGAGGCGACGACGATCGATCGTCTGATACGCATTGCCCGAACCGACTCGTCGGGTCTGGTGCGAGTCGAAGTGGCCGCGGGCTTGCAACGTCTGCCGTTCGACCGTCGAATCGAAGTCGCCGCGTCACTGTGCGCGCGAGCCGAGGATGCCGATGACCGTCAACAACCGTTGATGATCTGGTACGGCATTGAAGAGGCGGTGATCGAGCACGCCGATGGTGCGGTGAGTTTGGCGATGCAAACACGGATTCCCAAAGTCCGCCACCTGATTGCACGTCGGCTCGGCGAATCGCTCGACGAACGACCGGCGGCAGTCGGACGCTTGCTTGCCTCGGTTCTGGCATCGCAACGGACCGGCATACGTTCCGAAGTGCTGCAAGGATTGGGGCAGGGACTGCGGGGCCGAGCTCGCGCCGTGGCGCCCCCGAACTGGGATGCGGTGGTTGCCGCGGTGCAGCGTGACGGTTCGTCCGTTGAAAAACAATTGGTGCAAGAACTCTCATTGGTTTTCGGCGACGGGCGTGCTCGTGAAGTCGTCGTCAAGCTGGCGTTTGACACCGAGGCGGATCCGGCGAATCGACGGGCGGCCATCGACAGTCTGATGCGACAGCCGAGCGAAGATCTGCTGCCCAAGCTGTTCGCCGCGATCAATGACAAAGTGATCGCGGGCGAGGTCGTTCGCGCGTTGGCAAACTACGAGGCGCCAGGGGTTTCGATTCGTCTGATCAATCGCTGGCAACGCTCCGTCGTGGACCGCAGCGCCGCGATCGATTCATTGGTCGCTAGAAAGCAGCATGCCTTCGATTTGCTCGACGCCATCGAAGCGGGTACGATCCCGGCCGACGCGATTTCGCCTTACCAAGCACGCCAGATCGAGAACCATGGCGATGCAGCACTGAGCGGGCGGTTGCGCCAGGTTTGGGGGAATGTTCGTGAGACCCCCGAAGCGAAGAAGCAGGAAATGGCGCAATGGAAAAACCGGCTGACCGCCGATCGCATCGCGGCGGCCGATCTGGTCGCCGGCAAAGCGATCTATCTGCAACAATGTGCGTCCTGTCATCAGCTTTACGGCGACGGCCAGCCGATCGGTCCCAACCTGACCGGCAGCGATCGGCACAACCTGGACTACTTGCTCGGTAACATTATTGACCCCAGTGCGGTCGTCCCGGCGGCGTATCGGATGAGCGTTTTGCTGTTGGATGACGGACGCGTTGTGACCGGCGTGGTGACAGCCGAGAACGAAAACGTCATCGCGCTGCAAACGCAGAAGCGGGTGGAACAAGTCGACAAGGGATTGATCACCGAACGAAGACTGTCCCAATTGTCATTGATGCCCGACGGGATTCTGACCTATCTGAGTGAAGCCGACGTCACGAATTTGTTCGCCTATCTGATGTCCCAAGGCCCGATCGCGTCGGAGTAGTCGTCGACGCTGTCTCGTCATGGATCACCGCTACATTGTCGGCTTCATGAACTCAGCACACCGGGGATGGGCGATCCGTCACGCATCAGGGTGATCGGGCGACCGACGCTGGCCTGGTACTCGGTTTTGGGATCGATGCCGATGTTTTGAAAAAAGGTGGCGGCCAAATCGTCGGGCGTGAATCCCTCACCGGCCGGGCCGGCGGCTTTATCGTCCGTCGCGCCGACGACTTGCCCGGCCGAGACGGACCCGCCGGCCATTAACGCGCACATCGCCCGGGACCAGTGATCGCGTCCGGCGTTGGAGTTGACTTTCGGTGTGCGACCGAATTCGCCGGTGACGAGAATGGACGTGGATTCCAGCAACCCGCGTGATTCCAGCCGATCCAACATGGCGGAAAGACTTTGGTCGAGCTGGGGCAGCAATTCGCGGCCGAGCGTGTTGAAGTTGTCCATGTGCGTGTCCCAGCCTTCCAACAACACCGTGACGAAACGCACTCCCGCTTCGATCAACCGCGCCGCCAACATGGTGCTCTGGCCGTATTCGTGGCGACCGAAACGGTCGATCTGCTGTTCCGGTTCACGGGTCAAATCGAACGCGTCACGCGAACGGGGAGAGCTGATGATCCGGTACGCCTGCTGGGCGAAACGATCCAATCCCTTCACGGCGTCGTCCAGGTTTTCGAATCCGTCAAACGCGGTGTCGATGTCCGCCCGCAATTGATGTCGTGATCGGAAATCATCGACCGTTAGGCTGCCATCGAGCGTGATGCCGCGGACGCGAAACGGCTGACCATAACGCGGTTTTTCACCGGTCGACATCGGTCCGTATTGCGTGCCCAAGTAGCCCGGGCCCTCGACCGGGCGATCGATCGAAACGAATGACGGCAGGTCCGCCGCGGCAGGAAACTCGCGGCTGACGACCGACCCGTACATCGGATAGCTGACAACGGGAGTCGGCAAATTGCCGGTCATCAGGTACCGCGTGCCCAGCCCGTGATCGGCCAAACTGTGCGTGATGCCCCGGATGATGGCCAGTTTGTCGGTGCGCTGCGCCAGTCGCGGCAGGTGCTCGCAGATCTGAATGCCGGGCACCCGGGTACTGATCGGATTGAATTGACCACGGTATTCGACCGGCGCGTCGGGTTTCATGTCGAACGTATCCTGGTGCGACGGACCGCCGCCTAAGAACACCAGGATGGCGGAGCGTCCCGAGTCGGCGTGGCCTGCGGCCGCGCTGGAACGCAGAAACTGGCTCAGCGAAAGACTGCCGCCGAGCGCGCCGACTTGCAACAATTGCCTTCGGTTCAGAGTCATCGATGTGCCTTTTGCGCTATGTGTGGGATTGGAACCGTGATCGTTCAGGCCGTTTGGTGGGCGTGAATCGGTTTACTATTTCGTCAAAATGAACTCTTTCGTGTTAATCAGCGACCACAGCAAGTCGCGCATCGCCTTGGTCGTTGAACTGCTGGCCGCAAGATGCCGCTCGGCTCGAGCGACTTCGTTTTCGGTGGGCGGCCGGCTGACCGTTCTCAACCAAGCGGTTTCGATCAGTCGTTTTGGATCCAAGGCAACACCGGCATCTTCGCGAGCTTGGATTTCCTGCAACCAGCCGCTCGATTCAAGCTGTTGATCCACCAACGGGTCGTTTTGCAGATAGACCGCTTGCAGCAAGGTCGGCTCGTTGACTCGCTCGCAGTCGCAATTGACCGCACGATCCGGCTTGCCGAACACCTGCATCGCGTGCGTTCCGGCCAGCCGCATCGACAGGTGCCCGATGGCGCGTCGCGTCAAATCGGTGCGAACTTCGGTCAGGTTGTCACTCGCCACAAGCGCCTGTTTGATACTGTCGTAGACCACTTCGGCAGGCAGACGGCGCGGAATCGCACGGCTGAAATTGCGACGGTCATCGCGATTGGTTTCGTTCGGTTTCCAGCTGCGTTGATACGTGTCGCTGGTGGCGATTTGATGATGCAACCATTTGAGATCGTAGTTTTGTCGGACGAACTCGCGCGTCAGCCAATCCAATAACTCTGGATGGCTGGGCGGGTTGGCCGGGTTCAAATCATCGGGCGGATCGATGATGCCGACGTGAAAGTAGCTCGCCCAAACGCGGTTGACGATCGCTTGGGCAAACCACGGATTCGCCGGGTCGGTCATCCAACTCATGATCGGCTCACGCGGATCGTCGTTCCCCTGCAATGTGACCGAACCGCTGCGCAACAGGGACAACGATTCGGGCTCGTCGCGCGCGTCGATGTACAATTCACGCCAAGGGACGATGCGTCCCTTTTGGGCTTGGCGGAGGATGTCGCTGCGAATCGCGGCGCCGTCGTCGCCTCGCACCGTCAAGCCGACCTGCTTGGCCAGTTCGCGGTACTGCGGCAGCGACGTCGGATCGACACCGAATTCGACGTTTTCGAAGAATCGACTGAATTCGTTGAAGTCACCTTGCGTCCATGGCGCGAAGGGGTGCTTGTGGCACTGGGCGCACTGCAAACGAAGGCCCAAGAAGTTTTGCGCAAACGCCTGCGCCGCATCTTCGGGCTTTTCCATGCTGCGACGCGTCCAGTAGTGCGGCATCGTTTCACGCTCGGCAAAGTCGGCCGGTGAATCATCACGGAAATACGCCGAGACTTGACGCGCGTAGTCCTGATACGACTGACCGGGCTCACGGCCCTTGGCCAAAACGATCCGGCGCACCAATTCGTCGTAGGGTACGTTCTCACGCAATCGCTGGTACACCCACATGTACCATTGCACCGACGTTTCCTGGCCCAGTTCGGCCTGTTGATTCGGGTTGCAGCCGGTGAAATCGCACAGCTTGTTGGCCCACCAAGCCGCATAGGCCGGTCGTTCCAACAGCTCATCGAGTTTGCGTTCTCGTTTGTCGCTCGAGCGGTCGGCCAGAAATGATTCGACCTCCTGGGGCGTCGGCAACGTGCCGCAAACGTCGATGCTGAGACGGCGCAAAAATTCCGCATCGCTGCAAACGTCCGACGGGTTGATGCCCAACTTGTCCAGTTTGGCGAGGACGAATCGATCCACACTGGGCGGCTGCGTTTCGGCATCGTTGACGCGTCTTGCCCGGTCCGGGGCACCGTTCAACGGACGCAACACCGGCACCGCCGCCACCCCGTTGTCATAGAACACGACCACATGCGAATCGCCGGGGCCGGTCGAGGTTAATCGACCATCGGAATCGACCGTGACGACAGAGTCATCGTTGGTGCGAAACCGACACAGCGGCGTCACGTCCTCGCGCAGGCCCTGTTCCCAGACGGCGACAACGCGCAGCGGTACCGGACTCATTGGCACGGACGCGGCGCCAGAATCAAAGACCACTTCCGCCGGCTGGACTTCCAAATGCGACAGCACACGCGGTTGCGTGATCGGTTTGGCACCGTCTTCGATCCAGCGTCGTAACAGGTGATGCTCCCACGATCCCTCGGCGAATCGATCACCGCCCTCGTGGTCGACCTGCAGCAACGGTTTTTGCAAGACCAGGCTTTCGTCGGGTCGCCGTCGATCGACGCGTCGATCGGATTGCCCGTCGCCTGCCGTGGAGGCCTGGGCGGTCAGCGAGCGGTAGTCCATCTGAAAGTCATAGCCGAACAGGGACAACTGAAGCCCGCCACGTCCTTGGAAGGAACCGTGACAGGATCGTCCGTTGCACCCCAGTCGGCCCAGCAGCGGGACGACGTGTTGCTGGAAGTCCGGCGTCTCGTCCGTCTCGGCCGCCGCAAATCGTTCGCTGACCGACGGGACGGTTTCCGCCCGCAGCGCCGGCGGATGCGACAGCAGCACACAAGTCACGACGCCGATCATGCCGGCCAAGACCGTTCGAATCATCGACTCACCGTTGATCTCAGGGGGAAGGTTGCTTATCACGCGTCAGCCGTCGATCTTCTTGACCGATTCGGCGACAGCCAAGTTGTCGCTCAGCCGTTGCTGATGGACGACGCCGGAGCGGATCACGTCACCCACGCGGAGGTCTTGATAGAGTTCTTTGCGTTTCCAGAACCCGTCCAGCATCACCCGTCGTCCGACGATCGAATCGGCATCCGTGGCGTCACTTCCGGGCAGCAACTCGTCGACACGGGTGACCTCCACGATCAGTCCCATCATTTCTTGGTCCTTTTTAACCACCTTTGCAGTGACCACCGCTTTGATGCCACGAACCGCCTCGGGTAACTCGGGATAGTCACCCGGCGAAACCGGAGCCACCTTGCGAAGCACTTCCACGACTCGCATGAACGGGCCGCCCTCGTGCAGCGCCCCGAACTCGACGGTCTCGCCGACGCGGGACACCACCAAGACATCAAGCAGTTTGCCCGACACACCGCCGGCTTGGACGTTTTGACCGACGATCGCCTTGGGGTTGTCAACCCGGTTCTTGTTCCAGATCCGTGGCACGGCATCGACGGTGATGGTGAACGTGCCGCGTTCGACGTCCTTTTGGACCAGACGTCCGACCAGCATCCCACGGAAACCGTTCTGCCCGGACGCCAAACCGTCCGCCGCGGCGGGCTCTCGCTCCATCCGCTTGATGGGTTCCATGGCGGCTTTTTCCGAACCGGCGTTCGCCTTGCGGACAAATTCGGCGACCGTCAGGTGCTCGCTCTGGCGGCCGATGTGCTGCATTCCCACTTCGATGCGGTCACCCGGTTTCAAGCTGTGATAGACCTCCTTGCGATTCCAGAAACCGGCTAGCATCATCGTTCGGCCTTCAATGCTGCGGGGTTCCTTGGCCGTGTTCTTGTTCCAGACCTCTTTGACGCTGCTGACCTTGATGATCATCTCGAACGCTTCGGGATCTTTCTTCACGATGTCCGCGATCACCGAGCCCTGGAAACCGCGAAAGGATTCGGGCAACTTCGGATAGTCTTGCGGTCGATAGGGGGCGACCTTGCGGAGCATTTCACCGGGAAACTTCAACCCGTCGCCGTCGTGCTTGCACTCAAACTCGATCGTTTCACCGATTCGAGTGACGACCAAGACGTCCAAGAACTTGCCGAACACGCCACCGACGGCGACCGACTTGCCGACGATGCTTTGAGGGTTTTCTGCTTGGCTGTTGCGCCACACACGCGAGACCGCATCGACGTGGACGACGAAGGTACCACGTTCGATGTCCTTGGCAGCCAGCCGACCGACGACCATCCCATTGAACTTGCGAATGCCCGGCGGCAAGGCGTCCGGCGTGGCTTTCAGTTCCGTCGTCGGCGGTGGTGATGCGGGGCGGGTCGCCGGTTCGTCGCCGGCAGCCGGAATGACCAAGGCGGTCGCCATGGCCAGTGCTGCAACTTGCTTCTTCATAGGTTCGTTTCCTTCGTGGGGCATCGTGGGGGGAGGGGACGGTTCAGTCGCGAGAGCGATCGCGCGGGGCACGATCACCGTCGCCATAATCGATCCGGAAAGCATGACCGCGAGCGCCGCCAATCGGCTCCAACGCGACATGCGACGCAAGTCGTTGTCGGTGTCCAGCAGCGTTTCGATGCGTTGGCCGAGCGTGGAGCGAAACGCCGCCATTGCGGCCGCAAGGTGCACCGGCCCGACCGGCCCCGACGCCCGGCTCATCTGGTCTCCCAGTCGGATCAGGCAATGCGCCAACCCGGTGCGGTGACCGAGCACCAGCGCGGCCTGCGCATCGGCGAGGAAGTCCATCTCTTTACGAAGCTCTCGCCCGGCCAGCCAATTCAACGGCTGGAAAAAGAACACGCGGCTGATGATCTGCACGATCAGGTTCCACAATGCGTCGCACTGAGCCACGTGCGCCAGTTCGTGAGCCAACAACGCGTCGCGCTCTGACGCTGAGAGTTCACGACCGGTGCTCGGAGAGGCATCCCGACCGCCGACGGCTACCGAGTCGGGACAGATGTTTTGGGGGATCAAGATGAACGGCCGCAGGATCCCCGCGGCGACCGGTCCGGGAAGATCGGCCGTCCGCAATAGATCGACGCTGCAGCGAATCCCTAGGTTGCGTCGCAATCGGTTCAACGACCGACACAAATCGCCGGTCGAAATCGCCGAGGCCCGCTCGCGAAGTTGCAACAGTCGCGTCAGTTGGGCGACAAGTCCCAACGCACCAACGACGATTCCGAGCAACCACGTTGCCACGACCAATCCCCAGGCGGAGCGGTCGGTCGGTGGCTTCAGCGGCGAGGCGTTTGGTGAATCGCCCGCAGCAACCCGGACCGACGTGAACGGCGTCGAAGCAAATCGCTGGTCGGCACCGCCGGCCGATGTTTCGTCGGCGGTCTGCGAGCGATTGTTCTCGGTCGATGCCGGCCGCGCCGGCACCGTTCGCTCTTGAGACGCCGCCGGATTGTCGCGACTGGTTTCTCCCGCCACTTCGCTGACCGCGATGCGCACTGGAAATTGGAGCCCGAAATGGGGAACGTCCATCACCGTGACTGCGAGCGTGGTGACGACCGGAACACAGAGCACCATCTTCCATGCCAGCACCCTCAATTCGCTATTGCGTCGGCGTCCGAGAAAATAAGTTGCTGCGGCGACGAAGCTGAACGCCAGCGTGGAGTGCAACAGATAGGTCAACAGAAAAACGCCGACGTTTCCTGTCAGGCTTGCGAGGTCGCTCATGATCGACCTTCCTGCTTCTTAAGCTTTGCTTCATGCTGCTGCACGAGCGTCTTGATCCGCTGCAATTCTTTCGAGTCCACCTGATCGCTGTCGAGCAAGTGGTTGACCAGTTCCGATGGTTTACCGCCAAAGAGACGCTCGACGAATTCGCCGACCATCGTCTGCCCCGCACGCTCTTGCGAAACCGCCGCGCGGTAGTAGTAGGTGCGGTCCTCGTCACGATGCGTCACCAAACCCTTCTTTTCCATCCGCGCCAGGACGGTGGCGACGGTCGAATACGCCAGCGGCGACTCGACATCCAACGCACCTTGCAATTCGGCGATCGTCATCTCGCCGTGTTGCCACAGCAATTTGATGACCGCCAACTGTCGCCCACCAAGTTTCATCGCCTTCATCGTCGCAGACTCCCAATCATCGAAAACGCGCCGACGCCCGTGACGGTAAGAACGGACCTCCGGCTCTCCTCTACAGGCTGTAATACTACAGGGTGTAGAACCGGTGTCAAGCCGGTCGGGCGAAGAACTGTTGAAATAGGAATGCCGGGCGTCTACCGCGATCGCGACGCGGCCCCTTGCGGCTGCGGTCGCGGTTTCAGCAGCGATCCGACCGGATCGATTCAATTTTCACCAGCGAGCAACTCCGCCATCGCCCAGCCCAGCGCATTGCCGACTTCCATGTAGGTTTCGGCGTTGTGGTTGTAGTGGTATCCCGCGCCGCTGGGTGAGACGGACTTGTCGCGCCAGAACGGCCGCGCGTCGATGGCTTTCACGTTGCCTTTAAATTCGGGGTACTTGCCCCGCTCTCCGCTGACCGCCAGTTGTGCGTTGGCGATGGTCAAGCCGTGACCTTCCAGTGCCTCGCCGCCGAACGCGATCGTCGCAAGCACAAACTTTGCATCGGGTGCGTCGAAATCGCTGCGCAGTGTCTTGATAAAGTGAACGAGGTTTTGTTCGTAGCGGCTAGCGTGCGCCGCATTTTGGTCTTTGTGGCCCTGCCAGAAGACAAAGCCGGCGACCTCGTATCCTTGCCCGTCGTAGCCTGGGTAATACTTTTCAAGGTTTTTCAACACCTCTTTGGCGTGCTGCGTGTCGGCGTCGTATTGTCGGCCGGCGTACCATGCGACTTCTTTTTTCGGCTCGCCCTCGACCCACGAAGACGGGTTGTCCTGGTAACCGGCGTATGTCTTGCCTTCGAACTCGAAACGCTCGCTTCCGGGCGGCAGCAAGTCCCAACCCAGGCTGCGATTGCCGATACACGCCTTGAGAATCAACACGGGCTCCTCGTGGAGGTGGCCCATGATGTGCCCGAACTGAAGTTCCGGACCGATGTGGCCTTTCTTGACAGTCAGCCATTCATTTTTGACGTCCTGGAAGGTTGCGAAGTCCGTCAGGCCGGCGCCGCGTTTGTCCATCACATGAACGTTCCGCACGTCTTTCCGCTCGGTCCAGTTGCCATTCTCGTCGATCAGGTGCGGATACTTTCCCTGACCTTTGACCAGATGAGAGAGCGTTCCGTTGGTGTCTGGCGGATCGATTCGACCGAAGCCCAGCATGTTGGACTGTCCCAGCAGGATGAAGACTTTGACGGGCTTGTCGGCGGCCGCCGGCTTTCCGTCGGGATCGGGCAGTTGTACCGATTGCTGTGCCACCGCGGGCTGCATCGCAACGGGCGCCGACAAAAGCATCAACAGAACAACGCCTTTCCTAATTATCGATTTTTGCAACATCGGAGCTTTCGTCATCTCTATGGTCAGTGGCAGCGCAGATCACGCTGTATCATAACAGGGCCTGTGGCAATCGTTTGTTCGTTCGCCAAACGGCGTCCCCGAAAGTGAAACCAAAGATCGTATCATGAAAAACACCTGCCTTGCCATCGCGGCTGTGCTGGGGATGACGGTGCTGGAGATGGCAGCGATTTCCCCCGCCTTCGCCGAGCCTGAGCAACCGAACGTCTTGTTCTTGATCGCCGATGACTTGAATACATCGCTGAGTGGTTTTGGGCACCCGCAGTGCAAAACGCCGAATCTGGATCGTTTGGCGGATCGCGGTGTGAAGTTCGAGAACATGCACTGCCAGTATCCGGTCTGTGGTGCGTCGCGAGCCTCGATCATGTCGGGACTGTATCCGTATTCGAATCTGACACTCGGCAATGCAGGCACCCTGCGCGGCAGCATGCCGAACGTGGTCACGCTGTCACAGACCTTTCGCAAGCGAGGCTACTATGCCGGACGCGTCAGCAAGATCTATCACATGGGAATCCCCAACGAGATCATTGCCGGCACCGCCGAACGCGATGACCCATTTTCTTGGGACGAGGCGATCAATATCAAGGCACCCGAGCAACATGCGCCGGGTGAATCGACGAACTGGTCACCCAAGGACAAGGGCTCGCAGAGTTTTACCGGGGTGGTGGCATCGACGGGGGATCACGAGCACGCCGACGGCATGGCGGCCGACCGGGCCATCGAGATTCTCGATCACGTCAAAGACAAACCGTTCTTTCTGGCCGTGGGTTTTGTCCGTCCACACGTGCCATTGGTCGCCCCCGAGCAATACTTTGATCGCTACGACCGGGCAGCCATGGAAGCGCCGCGGGTTCCTGAAAAGGATCTTGACGATGTGCCGGGAATTATCCGGGGCTACAAAGCCAACAGCACCACGTATGGTGTCACACCGGAACTGCACAAGGGATTGTTGCAGGCTTACTACGCCAGTGTGTCCTACATGGATGCCCAAGTCGGACGCGTGTTAGATGCGCTTGAAAAAAATGGCTTGCAGGACAGCACCATCGTGGTGTTCACCAGCGACCACGGTTACCTGCTGGGGCATCATCACAAGTTCCAAAAACAGCACCTGTTCGAAGAAGCGACGCGGGTTCCGTTCATCGTCAGCGTGCCGTGGCTGGAGGAGCAACACGGTCGTGGAACCGCAAAGATCACGGAGCTGGTGGACCTGTATCCGACGCTGGCCGAGCTGGCCGGTGTTGCCGCCCCTGAAACGCTGCAGGGCACCAGTTTGAAACCGCTGCTCTTAAATGTCGAGTCGGCCGAATGGACGAAGGACCACGCATTCACGATCAGCCGCAGCGGCGGAGAGTCGCTGCGCACCGACGACTGGCGGTTCACGCAGTGGGGCTTTGGCGAGGATGGGATGGAGCTTTACGATTTGAAAAACGATCCCGGCGAATTCACCAACCAGGCCCAGAACCCCGAGTATGCCGACGTGCTCGAGAGCATGCAAACGCGGCTATTGGCCAAGCGCGATGCGGCCGGGTTTGCAAAAAACCGAGCCGCGATTGTCGGCAAGAGCAAGAAGAGGAAGTAGCCCGTCGTCCCCGCATGTGATTGGTCTCTGCTTGGTCCGCTTTGGCGGCGCACGCGTTGGAACATTCATTGCAATTTGGGATTCCGCAACCGTTGGTGTCTAGCCTTTAGGCGACTCCTGGTCGCTGCGACGCAGCGACCTTTGGGCGGCTAAAGCATGCACACCAACATCACTTTCTGACTTCGATGACGTACCGCATCAGGTCGTTGAATTCCTTGCGGCTCTTCAGTTGCCGGACCAAGTTGGCGGGCATCAGGGAGACCTTGGATTCTTTGACGTCTTCAATGTCGTCTTGGGCGATCTTGATCGGCTCGGGTTCGGCGAGGTTTCTCAACACCATCTCATCGTCATTCTCCGAGATCCGCACGCCCGTGTGGACTTTGCCGTCGGCGGTCAGCACACTCACTTGTGCGTACGCCTTGTCGATCAACTTCGACGGATCCAGGATCGCATCGACGAGTTGCTCGGCGGTCAGCTTGGTCTTGAGGGTTGCCAGGTCCGGACCCAAGCGGGCGGCCCCACCCGGCGGGTCATGGCACGCGAAGCAGGCGGCGGCGGACTGATAGAAGACCTTCTTGCCTCTTCGCAGATTCCCTTGCTCGATCGCGACCTTGACCAGTTCTGCGGTCGGCGTGCCGAGCAGTTCCTCTTCCAGGGCTGGATTGGAGAACTCCTCGACGTCGGCTGCCGGATCGTTCGTCATCAGGGCTTGCTCGAGCGGGTGTTCGGCCAGCAGGTCGTCGGGTGTCCAAAACGTCGAACGGTCGATCGTTTGTTGACGAACTTGTTTGACGCTGGCGGGTCGAACCGGCGAGGCTTGATTGCCCCAGGTGTTGCGGACGAAGGTCAGCACCGCGGCCAGTTCTTCGTCGTTGAGCAGCGAGCGGAACGCGGTCATCGGCGGGACGCCGCGCGAGGGGTCATAGGTTTTTCCGTTGACCGTCAATTTGCCCCACAGGCCGTGCAAGGTCATCTTGATCAGACGCTCTTCGCTGCCGGTAACCCAGGGGCTGCCGATCAGTGACGGATAGATGTTCGCGCTTCCTTTTCCGTGGGTTTGGTGACATGTCGCACAGTGCGATTCGCGTTGGAAAACCTCGGCACCCAGTTTGTACACCTTGCGATCGGCGCGACTGAGGTGCTTGGGGGGATCAAACTTGACGAACTCGACTTCGGCCGGTGCCGCAAATCCGCTCGCTCCGGTGGCGTCCACGTTCTCCCAGAAGTGTTTGACGGTGCCCGCCGCGACGACGGCGTGCTTGACATCGGAACTTAACAGCGCGTCGAGCAAGGCTTCATTGCGAACGCCGTGCTGTTGGTGCAACCACAGGGCTTCGAGCAGGTGGTGGGCCTCGGTTTCGTCGTTCGGGTCAAAATCCTTGATCCACTGCTGCGCCGCGGCGATCACTTCGTCGCTATCACGGGCACTGAGTTCGACGCGGGTCCGGTGACGCACCCCGTTGACCGGGTGCTTGAGATTTTCCAACAGTGCGGCGATCGGTTGGCCGTCAATCTTGACGGGCTCTTGCAGCGGTCGGCCCTTGACCGTCAGACGGAAGATACGTCCGTGCTTGTGATCGCGATTGGGGTCGCGAATGTTGTGTTGCATGTGACCGATGATGGCGTTGTGCCAGTCGGCGACGTACAACGCGCCGTCTGCGCCGATGACCGCATCGGTCGGACGGAAGTTGCGGTCTTCGCTGTTGAGCAATTCAATGCCCGGCGTTCCCCAGACGTGTCCGAAGGCGCGGTCTTTGCCGTTTCCTTCACGATCCAAGGAGTACTGTTTGACACCCAGGAAGCCGATCGTGTTGCAGATCAAAAAGTCGTCCTGCAGTTCTTCGGGAAAGTGCTGGGAAGATAGAATCGCATTGGCGGCGACCGGGCGGAATTCTTTTTCCAGCAGGGTGTGCATCTTGAATCCCTTGCCTTCGGGTCGCACCTGGTACGACTTGCCGCCGGTGCCGTCATTGGCGTAGCAGTAACCCCAATAGTCAAAGCTGGTGCCGTGCGGGTTGGGCGAATTGCCGGCGTGCGGGGTGATCACGAAGGTGCGCGGGTCAAAGCGGTACATTCCCGAAGCGCCGATGTGCAGGTTTTGCTTCCATGGCGTTTCGTGGTTATGCACCAGGAAAATCCCGCTTTGCCAATAGATGCCTCCGTCCGGGCCGTACACCAGATTGTTCGCCGCATGGTGCGTGTCGGCGGTGCCAAGCCCTTGCAAAATGGGATACCGCACGTCCGCCACATCGTCCCCATCGGTATCCTTCAAGAACAGCAGATCGGGGCCTGAGGTGACGATCACACCGCCGCCCCAGAATTCGAAGCCGAGCGGATTGTGGACGTGGGCAAAGATCTTGCGGATGTCTGCGGTGCCGTCGTTGTCCGTATCCTCAAAAATCATCAGGCTGTCGTTCATCTCCTTGCCGGGTTCCCACTTGGGATACGTGTTCCAGCTTGCCGCCCACAGACGACCTTTGGCGTCGACCTGCATCTGCACGGGGTTGGCCAGATCGGGAAATTGAACTTCGGATGCAAACAGGTTTAATTCGTAGCCTTCGGGCACGTTGATCTTGGCCATCGATTCTTCGGGGCTCAGATAATCGATGCTGCCTTCTTTGGCGGCACTGGAACTTTTGCTGCCCCCGCCGACGTTGGAGATCACTTTCACCGGCGGCGGGACGTTGCTGTCGTCGACCACATATTCCTTGCCTTCGACGGCAGCCCAAATCGCTTTGTCACGATTGGCGGTCATCACGTCCAACATCACCAATTCGTGTTTGAGGACGTCGGCATTGCTTTGGCCATCGACGAAGGTCAGCGTGGATCGACCGCCCCAGATGTCGTTGCCGTCGGTGGCGTGATAGCGATTGTGCCAATGCCAGTTCTTGTCCTCGACCGCGGCGTAGACATCGCCCAGGGTGTCGGCCGCCGGTGCGGCTTTGCCGAGCAATGCGGCGGAGATGATTTCGCTAAGTTTTTGGTATCCGCTGCCGTTGAGGTGAATGCCGTTGATCGTGTAACGCTGGGCATCGGACTGAAACAGGGCAAGCGTCGGAGAATACAGATCGACGAACGTGGCCCCCGTTTCGGCAGCGGCTTTTCGAGTCGCTTCGGTATAGACGGCCAGATTCGCGTTCAGCTCTTTCCCATCGGGCAGGTGCCGATCACCCGTGAATTCATAGGCGATGGGGCTGAACAGGACGAAGCGAATGTCCTTCCCCGCCTCTTTTCGCAGCTGCGTGTATCGCTCGACCCATTTCACCAGCTCGCCCCGATAGGCATCCGCTCCCGCCGCGCCCGCGAAGGACTCGTTGTACCCGTAGAAACTGAATAGCACGTCCGGGCCGACGTGTTGCAGGTATTCGGCATCGTTGGTGAACCCCTGGTTGCGGGGTCTCTTGTTGACCATGTCACCGGAAAAGCTCATGTTCCGAAAGCTGACGTTCATGCCCTTGAGCTGGCTTTGCAGCACCGTCTCGACCCAGGGATCGTGCTGCATTCGGTCGGCCAGGCCGTTGCCGTAGATGGCGACCACATCATTGGGGCGAAATTCAAACGAATCGTCAGCCCGGGACGATGGGTGGGCCAAGAGACCCGCCAAAACACAGAAGACCGGCAGGAAAAAACGGTGTCTGGTGGGCGTCGCGGAGAAGCGGTGGTTCATATTCTCGCTGTAACGTTGATTGGTGCGGGTGAGTCCACCAGAACCATAATCCGAAAGGACAGGTCCGGATAGGGTTAAGCCAGGATGTCTAGGCCAGGATGTCATTGACCACGTGGGTTTCTTCGACACCCGTCAGTCGTTGATCGAGTCCCTGGAAGGGGAAGGAGAAGCGGTTATTATCGATGCCCATGCAATGCAGGATCGTCGCATTGAGGTCGTTCAGATGGACCGGCGAGTCGGTGATGTTGTAGCTGAAATCGTCGGTTTCGCCGTACGTCAGGCCTGATTTAATTCCCCCACCTGCCATCCACATGCAGAAATTGCGGGGGTGGTGGTCGCGGCCGTAATTCTCTTTGGTCAGCGTTCCCTGGGAATACACGGTGCGGCCGAACTCTCCCCCGAAAACGACCAGCGTATCGTCCAGCAAGCCGCGCAGTTTGAGATCCTTGATCAGTGCCGCGGTGGGCTGGTCCACGTCCATGCATTGTCCCTTGATCAGCTTCGGCAACTGGCCGTGCTGGTCCCAGCCGCGGTGCAGGATCTGCACGACTCGGACGCCACGTTCGATCAAACGGCGGGTCAAGATCGCCGAATGGGCGAACGTTCCGGCCTGCGTGACGTCGGGGCCATACTGATCCAATGTTGCCTGACTTTCCGAGCTCAGGTCGGTCAATTCGGGAACACTCGCTTGCATCCGGAACGCCATTTCGTACTGATTGATCCGCGTTTGAGTTTCGGGATCGCCGAAGCGGTCAAACGTTTTTTGGTTCAGTCGATTCAGCGCGTCCAGCATCGCGCGGCGGTCACCAGGATTCACCCCCGGTGGATTCTTGACGTACAGCACCGGGTCGCCCGCACCACGAAGCGCCACGCCGTCGTACTTGCTGGGCAGAAAACCGCTGCTCCACATCCGCGTGAACAGCGCTTGTGCTTGGCTTTCCTTGGGGAACGTCGGTGTGAAGACGACGAAGGCGGGAAGATCCTGGCTTTCGCTGCCCAGTCCGTAACTGAGCCACGAACCGAGACTCGGCTTGCCGGGGACTTCGCTGCCGGTCATCACAAACGTGCAAGCCGGATCGTGGTTGATCGCTTCGGTGTGGACCGATTTGATCATCGTGATGTCGTCGGCGATTGTTTTCATGTGCGGAACCAATTCGCTCATCCAGATGCCGGACTGGCCGCATTGCTCGAACGCGAATTTGCTGGGCGCGACCGGAAGCCGCGACTGCCCGCTGGTCATCGTCGTGATCCGCTGACCCTGCCGAACCGACTGGGGCAGTTCTTTGTCAAAGTACGCGTTCAGCTCAGGCTTGTAGTCGAACAGGTCCAACTGTGACGGAGCGCCGTTCATGTGCAGGTAGATCAGTCGCTTGGCCTTGGGGGCGAAATGCGGAAAGCCGGGCAGCGGCGGGTGGACGTTGCCACCGGCCGGAAGACGTTCCGCAGCGGCATGGGTGCCGAGCAGACCGGCCAGCGCAATGCCGCCCACTTTCAAGCCGGCGCCCTCGAAGAACTGGCGGCGCGTCTGAAGTCGATGGTATTGGAGTGCGGGGTTCATGGCGGTCGAGATGGGGGCAGGCGTCTTGTGGTGATTAGTTCTTGTTGATCACTTCGTCCAAATTGAGCAACAGGTTGGCGACCAGTGTCCAGGCGGCCAGTTCGCTCGGATCGATCGATGCATCCGCCGGGCTCTCGCCGTACGTGATCAGTTGCGTTGCCGCGTCGGCATCGCCGCGATAGCGGTCGCGGTGGCGGTTGAGCGACTCGAGCGTGATCCGGACTTCTTCGGCATCGGGTTGGCGGGCCGTGACGATCCGCCATGCGCGGCGAATTCTGTCGGCATCCTTCGAGTCTTCGGCGTCAAGAATCCGTTGGGCAAAGTTGCGGGCGGCTTCGACGTGTTGGATGTCGTTCATCAGCTGCAGCGCCTGCAGCGGCGTGTTGCTGCGACCTCGCACGGTACACGATTGTTCCCGATTGGGCGCATCGAAACTACTCATGAACGGTGGCGGTGCGGTGCGTTTGAGAAACGTGTAAAGACTGCGGCGATAGAGCGCGTCACCGCTGTCCTGTTTGTAGTAACGCGTGTTGCTGCTGCCGAATCCGACAGGTTCCCAAATATTCGGCGGCTGATAGGGCCTGACGCCTTTGCCTCCGATCGTCGGGACCAGCAATCCGCTGAGGTAAAGCGCCTGGTCGCGCAGGATTTCGGCGTCCAAGCGATGGCGCGGTCCGCGGCCGAGCAGTCGATTCTCGGGGTCACGCTCAAGCCATTGGGGGCTTGCCGCGGAGCTCTGGCGGTAGGCGTGGCTGGTCACGATTCGTTTGATGAATCGCTTCACATCCCAGCCATCTTCGATGAATTCGACGGCCAGCCAATCGAGTAAGCGGGGATGGCTGGGCGGTTCACCCTGAGAGCCGAAGTCGGCGCTGGTCTTGACGATCCCGATGCCGAAGAATTGTTGCCAGAGACGATTGACGGCCACTCTGGCGGTCATCGGATGATCGGGGCTGAGCAACCAGTTGGCCAGGTCCAAGCGGTTGTAATCACGGTCGTTCGGTTTGGCGGGCAAGGGGGGTAAGAACGATGGGACGCCGCGGGTGACTTTCTCGCCCGGGTTGTCGTACTGACCGCGTCGCATCACAAAGCTTTCCCGCGGCTTGGGAAGATCGGCCATCACGAACGTCAGCGGAGCCTGCTTTTCGATCTCGCTCTTCTCCTTTTCCAAGGGCAGCTTTTCGGCTTTGATCGGATCCAGTTTTTCTCGCGCCCCGGCGTAAACATTTGCCAGCCAGAAGTCATTGATCTGTTGGGTTTCGGCGTCGGTCCATTGTTCGGCGCGTTTGCCGCGGACCAGTTGACGCAATCCCTCAGGCAGTTCGTTGTTGCGTTTGCCTTGCTTTTGCCGCTTCCATGCTTGCCACGACCAGGAAGGATCGTTTGCGGTATCGACGGTCGTCGTGATACTCAGGTGATCCCACGTGACGGTGCCGGAGAACTGCGTGAAGGCGAATCCGTCGACGTTGCTGCCAGGTTTCAACCCCACCTTGGCGGCGTCGAATTCGAGCTTCGTCCATTGACCCGCCCGGGGAAGTTCTCCCATTGAGACTTTTTCCGTGGTGCCGTCTTTCCCGAACGGAATCTTCGCGTTGTCGCCCCAAACGGCGCGGTGCTTCCAGCCGCCGGCGTGGAACTGCACCATGATCGCCTCGGGCGGATCGTCGGCATCGAGGAAACAGTGAATCGAGAACTTGCCGCCGTTTGGAATCGTAAACGTCGCTCCACCCTGAAAGAAATCTTGACTGACCGCATTGTCCGAGGTGCGGGTCAACGCCCTTTGGCCACTGAAGACCGGGCCTTGGTCCTGGCTGACCAGTTTGAGTGGCGGACCGCCGGAGGATTTCGGATCGACGCCCGGGGGAAACCCATCTTCGAACCATACGGTTTCAACGGTTTCGGGTGTCGGAGGGGGATCGAGTGTCGCGGGGTCGACATAATCGATCTCGGCGACCGCGGCGGCGATCCGCTGATCCACCGCCGCGATCATCGTGTCGAGCCGGACGGCACGCTCGCGGTCTTCGTCGGAAACGAGACGCAGGATCGGCGGCGTGTCGATGACGTTGCCATCCATCGCGGGATCCGCGGCGCTGTGGAAGAAGGCGTACAGCGAATAGTATTCCTTCGTCGTCAGTGGATCGAATTTGTGGTCGTGGCAAACGGCACAACCTGCCGTCAGACCCATCCAAACTTCGACCGCCGTCGAGGTGCGATCGACGGCATAGCGATAGACCCACTCTTCGTTGATGCTGCCTCCTTCGCTGGTCGTGACGTTGCAACGATTGAATCCGGATGCAATGAGTTGATCGGGCGTCGGTTCGGGTAACAAATCCCCGGCCAATTGCCAACGCGTGAATTCGTCGAAGGGAAGATTCTGGTTGAACGCGCGGACGACCCAATCGCGATAGGGCCACATCGATCGTTCGTTGTCCAAGTGCAACCCGTGCGTGTCAGCATAACGAGCCAGGTCCAACCAGTAGCGGGCCATGTGCTCGCCGTACGTTTGACGACTCATCAATGCGTCGACGAGTTTGTCCCAGGCATCCGACGACGTATCGGCGAGAAACGCATCCACTTCCTCCGGGGTCGGCGGCAGGCCGGTCAGGTCCAATGTGACACGGCGAATTAGAGTTTCTCGCTCGGCGAGTTTGGCAGGGCTCACCCCCTCGTCTTTGAGTCTCTGCTGAAGAAACGCATCGATCGGATTGGAGACGTCGCCGATGACGGGCACGTCCGGCCTTCGCGGCGCGGCGAACGACCAGTGAACTTGGTATTCGGCGCCCTGCTCGATCCAACGCCGCAGCGATTCCTTCTGCGCGTCGGTCAGGTCTTTATTGAACGCCGGCGGAGGCATCACTTGGTCCGGATCGCTGGAGAAGATGCGTCGGATCAATTCGCTCTCATCCACCGTGCCGGGCACGATCGCGCCCGTTCCCACCGCGACGGAGCGTTGATCAAGACGGAGATCCGCTTGGCGGGTTTCTTCGTCCGGCCCGTGGCAGGCGAAGCAGCGGTCCGAAAGGAGGGGCCGAATGTCGCGTTGAAAATCGACCGCATCCTCCGCGACGACCCCGGACTGGCTCAGCCCGCCACACATGGCGACGACTATCAATAAAAAACGCAAGGGATACATTCGGGATCATCCGATTCAGAAAACTTGTCCTCAGTTCGATCAGGCAGTTATTCTAGATGAAATGCCGAGGCTGCATTCCCCCCCCCGAGGCCTGATGTCCGGTTTCACGGTCGGTTCGCCGCGATTGGTCTTGTCTCCATCCCGCGGGGGATTCTAGATCTGGGCCATGATCAATCTCGCCCCAGTCCGCGGCCGCTCATTCGGGTGGGCCGCCGCCCTGATGCTGTTGATGCCGGTCGGCTGCGTCGGTCCGGAGGTCCCAGGGAAGTTCCGCACCGAGTCTCCGCCGCTGTTTTCCGCCAGCGGATCGGCGGTGGTCCCGGATCGCTGGTGGACGACGTTTGACGACCCCGGGCTGAACCATCAGATCGACGCCGCGCTGGGCGACAATTTTTCCTTGGCCGCCGCCCTCAATCGGTTGGCTGCTGCGCGGGCGCTGACCCGTCGCGAAGCCTCGGACTTGTGGCCGGACATCGACGGTGTGGCGGAAATCGGTGGTGTTTTCGGTCCCGGCAGCGATCAAACCAGTTACACGTTGGGGCTGGACACGTCCTATCAGGTGGACCTGTGGGGGCAAATCGAATCGCGGGTCGAGGCCGAACGGCTTCGCGCGGCGGCGACCGCTGCGGACTACCACGCGATCGCACTGACGTTGTCGGCTGAGATCGCCCGCACTTGGTTTTCGCTGATCGAAGCCCGCGCCCAACTGGCGCTGGTCGAAGAACAAATTGAAACCAACCGCAACGGCGTGATCGCTCAAGAGCTGAAATTCGGCTCCGGGGAAGTCGGCGGCCCCGATGTGCTTCGACAGCGTCAATTGGTCGAATCGACCCTGGAGCAATCGGTGGTGGTCAAGTCCCGAATCGACGTCCTGGAACATCAGTTGGCCGTGCTCCGCGGGCAGCTGCCCCAGCAAGCCGGCTTCTACACGGGCGCCGAACTGCCCGGGTTGCCGCCGCTGCCGGACACGGGATTGCCATCGGAATTGTTGAAACGCCGCCCCGACGTGCGCCGCGATTATTTGGCGTTCATGGCTGCCGATCGCGATCTGGCATCGGCGATCAGCGCCCGTTACCCACGACTGAATCTGAGCGCGTCGGTGCTCAGCGTCGCCGATCACCCCGAAACGCTGCTCCGCGACTGGTTTGTCGGCATCGGCGGGCAATTGATTGCGCCGCTGTTTGACGGCGGACAGCGACGCGCCGAAATCGATCGGACCGCCGCCTTGGTTCGCCAGCGGTTCAACGAGTACGGCGAAACCATGCTGACCGCGTTCCGCGAAGTCGAGGACAATCTGGCACTGGAACGCTATCAGCTGGAACGATTGAAACATCTCGAAGCGCAATCGGAGTATGCCAGACAGGCCTCCGATCAGCTACGTCGACGTTACCTGTTCAGGGAGGCCGACTACCTGGATGTGCTCAGCGCAACCACGGCCGAACAAAGATTGCAGCGCGAAACGCTCGCCGCCCGACTAGACTTACTGCTCATCCGCGTCGCGTTGTACCTGGCGTTGGCCGGAGATTTTGAAACCCGTCCGCAAGAGCCGTTAGAGTTCCAGGGGTTGGCAGTGCCTGAAGAAGTTTCCATCGAGGAGGTCAGCGGTGGCTCGGAGAGTGAGTCGCTGCCGGAGCCGGCCTCCGAACTGGAACACCTGCTCAGGTCCGTGGAGCCGTTCCCCGCCCGCGATGCAAATGAATGACGCCCCGCAACGACGCCCCGTTTGGCGTTGGCTCCGCTTGATCGCCAATGTGCTCGTTTGTTTCGCGATCCTCGGCGCGTCGGCGGCCGCCATCGTCGTGATCAATCGAACCGAACCGACGGCGCAAACGATCAATGCCACCCGCAAGTCGGCCGCGCTGGTGGAAACAATCACGGCGCGTCGCGGAACCTACCGTCCCCGCCTGTCGGTGCTCGGCACCGTCCAGCCCGCCCAGGATATCGTGCTCAGCCCACGCGTCAGCGGACAAGTGATCGAGCTCTCACCTCGATTCGTTCCCGGCGGAATGGTCCGCCAAGGTGACTTGCTGCTGCGCATCGATCCGGCCGACTTCGAAAACGCCCTGTCGATCCGCAAGAGTGAATTGGAGCAAGCCCAAGCCTCGCTGGAGATCGAGCAGGGGCGGCAGAGCCTGGCCGAAAAAGAACTCGCGTTGTTGGAAGGAACGATCGGCGAGGCCAACCGTTCGCTGGTGCTGCGCGAGCCCCAAATCGCATCGATCCGAGCCGAGTTCAACGCGGCCAAGGCGGCGGTCGAGCGGGCCGAGTTGGACCTGGAGCGAACCCGCGTCATCGCCCCCTTCGACGCCCAGATCCTGAGCCGTTCGGTCAACGTCGGTTCGCAGGTTTCGCCCGGCGATGAGCTGGCCCGACTGGTCGGCATCGAAGAGTATTGGGTGATGGCCGCCGTCCCGGTACGTAGCTTGCCCTGGATCGAATTCCCCCAACCCGACGATCAAGAGGCATCCGCTGCGGACGATGTCACCGCGCAGGCTTCGACCGCGCAGGCTTCGACCGCGCAGGCTTCGACCGCGCAGGGGTCAACCGTGCGGCTGAGAAACCCCGGTTCGTGGCCCGAGGGATCCGAGCGTCTGGGGCAGATCGCGCGGATGATCGGCACGCTGGATCAGCAGACTCGTTTGGCGCGAGTCCTGGTCATCGTGCAGGACCCGCTCGGGCAATCGTCTGACGCTCCGCCGCTGATTTTGGACACGTTGATCGAGACAGAAATCGAAGGCAAACCGATCGAAGACGTGGTGCGACTGGAACGAAAACTGGTCCGCGATAGCGACACGGTCTGGGTGATGAAAAACGAAATGTTGGAAATCCGACAAACCGACATCGTGTTTCGCGACGCCGACTACGCCTACATTCGCAGCGGTCTCGATGATGGCGAAGATGTGGTTGTGACGACGCTGGCGACCGTTGCCGACGGCGTCGGGCTGCGCAAAATCAACGACGCAACGGATCCCGAGGAATCCAACGGCGGGGAGTCGGCCCCGTGAAGCAGGCTGCGGTAAATCAACCAACGGCGACAGCTGGGCCGATCGCTTGGATGGCACGCAATTCGATCGCGGCCAATCTGCTGATGATCATTCTGCTCGGCGGCGGAGTCTGGTCGGCTGCCGTGATCCAGAAGGAAGTCTTTCCACAATTCGAACTGGACATCGTCGAAGTCAGGGTCGACTATCCCGGTGCCGCGCCGGAAGAGGTCGAACAGGGAATCTTGCGACCGATCGAGGGCGCCGTTCGCTCGGTCGAAGGCATCCGCGAAATCACCAGCGAAGCACGGGAAGGCCGGGGCGAGGTGCTGATCGAAATCGTCGCCGGCCAGCAACGGATGAAAGCGTTCCAGGACATCGAACAAGCGGTCAGCCGGATTCGCACGTTTCCCGATCAGATCGAACAGCCCGAAGTCCGCTTGCAGTCCGAACAGCGTGAAGCGATGCAGGTGGCGATCTACGGCCCCATCGATGTGTGGTCGCTGCGCAAGTTGGCCGAACAGCTGCGGGACCAGTTGCAAGCCCACGACCAGATCACGCAAGTCGAACTGCGACGGGTGCCGGCCTACGTCACGCACGTCGAGATCCCGCGTCAACGGCTGCGTGAGTACGGGCTGACGCTGCCCGACGTGGCGGACATCATCCGAACGTCCAGCCAGGATGTGGCGGCCGGCAGCGTGCAAACCAGTGGCGGAGAGATTTTGTTGCGGGTGAAGGCTCGCAAGCAGTGGGCCGATGAATTTGCGGCCATGGAAATCGTCTCCGGCCGCGACGGTCCGGCCGTCACCCTCGGTGACATCGCCACGATCCGTGACGGATTCGAAGAAGTCGGCTTTCATTCCCAGTTCAGCCAGACGCCGTCGGTGGAACTGGACATCTTTCGTACCGGTTCCCAGTCGCCGACCGACGTTGCCGATGCGGTCCATCAGACGATGCAAGACTTCCAAGGCGTGTTGCCACCGGGCGTGAAGTGGCGGATCGATCGCAACAACGCCGAAGAATTTCGCCGCCGCTTGAATCTGGTGTTGAAAAACGCGGTCATGGCAATCTGTATCGTGCTGTTGATTCTGGCGTTGTTCCTGGAGATGCGACTTGCGTTTTGGGTGATGATGGGCATGGCCGTCTCGTTCATCGGCGGGATCTTGTTGCTGCCCCTGGCCGACGTCAGCATCAACATGATTTCGCTGTTCGGGTTTCTGGTCGTGCTGGGCATCGTTGTCGACGACGCCGTGGTCGTCGGCGAAAACGTCTACGAAAAACGACAGGACAGCGACGACGACGAGCAAGCCGCGATCGATGGAACCCGCGAGGTCGCCGGTCCGGTCGTCTTCAGCATCCTGACCAACATCGTGGCCTTTGTCCCGCTGATGTTTATCCCTGGTGAGACCGGCAAGTTTTGGGGGCCGTTGCCGATCGTCGTGATCTTGGTGCTGTCCCTGTCGCTGGTTGAATCGCTGTTCATCTTGCCCGCACACCTGGCGCATGCCCGTGCCGGCGGACGAAAGGGGCGAGGCTTGGGGGCCACTCTGCACCGCGGTCAACAGGCATTCGGCCGGGCGTTCAATCGCGTCGTCGAAGTGGCGTTTCGTCCCGTCCTGATCGGCTGCTTGCGATTTCGCTACATCACCGCCTCGACCGCGCTGGGGCTGTTTCTGGTCGTCGGCGGCTACGCCACCAGTTCCCACATGGGCATGATCCTGATGCCTGAAGTTTCCGCCGATGAAATCGAAGCCGGTGTGCGAATGCCGGTCGGGACCACACCCGCCCAGGCGGCCGCGATCGCCAAAGCCGTGACCGATGCCAGTCTGCGGATGTTCGAAGAGCACGACCTTTACAAAGTCGCCGAGGGAATCAAGACCAACGTCCGTGGAGAGAGCTTTATCGATGTGGAAATCGTGATGAAGCCGCCAGATCAACGCGACATGACCGCCGCTGAAGTGATCGAACTGTGGCGCGAATCGATCGGTGACCTGCCGGGCGTCAGCCAAGTAACGTTCGAAGCCGAACGCGGCCCTGGGGGCTACCGTCGCGCGATTAGCATCGACCTCAGCCACAGCGACATCGGCGTTTTGGAAAAGGCATCCCAAGCCTTGGTCGAGCGATGTGAAAGCTTTGCCAACGTCCGTGATGTCAGCGACAGCTACAACAAGGGCAAGGTTCAGTACGACTTTCGGCTCCGCCCCGAAGGCCGCGCGCTGGGGCTGACCGATGAGGAACTGGGCGAACAGCTTCGCGGCGCGTTCTTCGGTTCACTGGCGCTGCGTTTGTTGCGCGGCACCAATGAAATCGAAGTCCGTGTCAAACTGCCCGAGGACCAGCGTGAAGACATTTACAACCTCGAAGACATGATCATTCGCACGCCGTCGGGGGCCGAAGTGCCGCTGCTGGACGTCGCGGACCTTGAGCAATCGCTGGCCTTTCGATCGATCGATCGCCGCGACGGCAGACGTGTGATCAACGTGTCGATGGATGTCGAACCCAAACGCGCGGTGACTCAAGTGATCGAAGCGCTGCGCACCGAAGCGTTGCCCCGGTTGCGCGCCGACTACCCCGGCATCACGTGGAGTTTCGAAGGCAGTGACGCGGAGATGCGTCAGGCGACCGCGTCGCTCTGGGGTTCGTTCGGTCTGGCCCTGGCGGTGATCTATTCGTTGTTGGCCATCGCGTTTCGCGGTTACGTTCAACCGTTGATCGTATTGGTCGCGATTCCTTTCGGGATCGTCGGCGCGGTGCTCGGCCACATCCTGCTCGGTTATGACTTGTCGCTGGTCAGTCTGATGGGCGTGATCGCCCTGTCCGGTGTGGTGATCAACGATTCGTTGATCATGATCGACTACGCCAATCGCCGACGCGTGGAAGGTCGCTCGGCGTTTGAAGCGATTTCTCAAGCGGGCCTGCGACGATTCCGCCCGATCCTGTTGACCACGCTGACCACCTTCGGCGGACTGATGCCGCTGATTTTCGAAGACTCACTGCAAGCCCAATACATCATCCCGATGGCGATCTCACTCGGGTTCGGCATCCTGTTCGCCACCGCCATTATTCTGGTCCTGGTCCCCTGCCTGTACCTGATCCTGGAAGACATCCAGACGGTCCTCAGGAGCAAGCCAGCCGACGATCGACGAGCGTCTTAGCGGTGGGACGCGAGCCCTCCGATCTTTCACGGTGTTTTTGATGCGCGACCGGACGGCTCGCGCCATTCCGCTAACTCCTTGAGAGCCAAAGTAAGTGACATTGGGCTCGCGCCCTGCCACTACCAATGGATGATCGACCGCTTACTCACGCTGCCGAAATCGTTTGCGATAGGCCAACGGTGTCATGCCGGTGAAACGGCGAAATCGCTTGGTGAAGTGACTTTGATCAAAGAATCCGACTTCGACGCCAATGCTGGTGATCGATTCGGACGTCCGCGTCAATCGGTCTCGCGCCTCTTGGATGCGTCGCGACAGAATGTACTCCGTGGGTGACATTCGCAGGACACTGCGAAAGCGATGGTTGAACTGGGATGTCGACAAACCAGTCATCGCGGCCAACGCTTTCATCGAGAGGGTTGTTGCATAATGCTCGTCGATGAACCGAATCGCGGGTGCCAATTCACTGAAGAATGACGCCTCTTCGGCGGGAGTCGCGATCGGGTACATCGCACCGGCGATCCCGATCACCTCTCGGTCGGCAGAGAACAGCGGCGTCTTGGTCGAAACGTACCACTGCGGGGTGCCGCGGACGTGCGGCACCAACCAGACCTGGTTGGGAATCGTGCGTTTCAATTGCATCACACGACGGTCTTCGGCGTGGTAAGCATCGGCCAACGCGGGCGGTTGGAATTCGCTGTCTGTCCGCCCGTAAAGCTCTTCGACGTCGCTCAAACCGAATACATCGGTCAGCGTGCGGGGATTCACCGCGATGTACCGCTGCAGACTGTCCTTGGCATAAAACAGCACCAGCGGCAGCGACTCGAACAGTTCGATGACACTGCGGACACCTGGGTTTTTCCCCAGGAATGCTTCGCTGAATGCTCTGCCGGTGGTTGCGGGGGGCGAATTTGCCATCGGCAAATCGTACCAAAATCGCCGCAAGCAGGTACAAGACTCGCCGCCAAAACTGCGATAATGAAGTGCTCCTCCACGCCCTCCCGCCATTTCCTTCCCCCATCCTTGCGACATGGTTGCACTGAAAAATCTTACCATCGCTGCCTGCTTGGCCCTGGTCCTCGGGGACGGCCCGGCCGCATGGTGTCAGACGCCGATCTCGTTCAATGCGCAGATCCGCCCGATCTTGTCCGAATACTGCTTCGCCTGCCACGGTCCGGACGAAGAAACCCGCGCCGCCGATCTGAGACTGGATCAACGTGAGCCCGCGCTCGACTACGGTGCGATCGTCGAAGGGGAGCCGGACGAAAGTCTGTTGATCGAGCGAATCGTGTCGGAGGATCCGGACATGCTGATGCCGCCACCGGAAACCGGCAAGACGTTGACGGCGGCACAAAAGGAGTTGCTCGCGGAGTGGATTCGCCAAGGCGGTGAATATCAAAAGCATTGGTCGTTCGAACCGCTGCCGGAGACGATTGCGATTCCAGAGTCGGTGGATGATTGGCCGCGGACCTCCGTTGACCCCTTCGTGGCTCAGAAGCATCGAGAAAAAGGTTTCCAGCCGAACCAAGAAGCAGACAAGGCGACGTGGCTGCGGCGAGCCACGTTCGATCTGACCGGGCTGCCTCCGACGTTGCCCGAGCTGGACGCGTTCCTGGCTGACTCATCAGACGATGCGTATGAGAAGGTGGTGGATCGTCTGTTGACGTCTCCGGCCTACGGCGAACGGATGGCGGTGATGTGGCTGGACGTCGCGCGGTACGCGGACACGTTCGGCTACCAAAACGATATTCCGATGGAAGTCTGGCCGTGGCGGCAGTGGGTCATCGAAGCGTTCAACTCCAACATGCCCTATGACCAGTTCATCACCGAACAAATCGCCGGCGACCTGCTCCCCGATGCGACGGTCTCCCAGCGACTGGCCACGACATTCAATCGACTGCACCGACAAACCAACGAAGGCGGGAGTGTTGCCGAAGAATTTCGTTTGACCGGCATCACCGACCGGACGACGACGGCGGGCACCGCGTTCCTAGGGCTGACCATGGAATGTTGTCGCTGTCATGACCACAAGTTTGACCCGATCAAACAAAAGGAGTTCTATCAGCTTTCGGCGTACTTCTCCGACATCGACGAACTCGGCCTCTACTCGCACTTCACCTTCTCCGCACCCACACCGGCGATGTTGTTGTATGAAGGTGACCAACAACAGAAACATGAAGCCGCCAAGCAAGCGATCGCGGAGGCCGAGGTATCGCTGGAGGCCGCGATCCGAACGGCACGAATAGAGTGGCAGTCGCGCCAGGACGAATGGATTGAAACGTTGCCCGATCCCCGTGAGCCCGTGTTCGCTTCACCGCTGGAAGGAACGGTCGATGGCGTCGTCGGAAAGGCGACCGTCTGCAACGGTGACGATGCGATCGAATACAAGGACGCTCCTCTGTTTGGGCGGACATCGGAATTCTCTTACAGCCTTTGGGTTCGCCCCGAATCGCAGGGCCCGCGGATGATGGTGCTGCACCAATCCCGCGCCGCCGAAGACGCCGCCTTTCGTGGGGTGGAACTGACCCTCGACGAAGGTCACCCGCAGTTCTCCATGATCCACTTTTGGCCCGGCAATGCGATGAGGGTCCGTTCGGTCGAACAGATTCCGACCGGACGATGGACACACCTTGCGGTGACGCATGACGGCAGCGGCCGCGCCGAAGGAGCGCTGATTTTTATCAACGGGAAACCCGTCGAGGTGGAAGTCATCCGCGACCAGCTGACGCGCGACGTGCGGCAACGAAAGGAATGGGGTGATCTGGATGTCGACCGAGTGGCACTGGCGTTGGGCGCGCGTTTTCGTGATCTCGGATTCCGCGGCGGATGGGTCGATGACCTGAAAGTCTTTGACGTCGAACTCTCAACGGCCGAGGTGCTTGCGATCTTCGCAGCCGTACAACCTGAACATGCTCCTCCCGCCGTCGACGCGGAGATCGCGTTGCACCACCAGCTGCTCACCGCCGACGAAACCGTCGCCCAGGCACGGCGTCGACTGGCGAAAGCTCGCGAGATCGAAAACGAGCTTGTCACGCGGGTGCGAGAAATCATGACGATGCGTCACTACGAAGACGCGCCGCCGACACACGTGCTCGGTCGCGGCGAATACACGAACAAGACAGAACAAGTCTCACCCGGCACCCCCGAGTTGGCCGGCGGCTTGCCGTCCGCCGGCGACGACCGCTTGTCGTTGGCCAAGTGGATGACCGATCCACAGAACCCGCTGACGTCTCGTGTGATCTCCAACCGCATGTGGCATCTGTTCTTTGGCCGCGGCATCGTCGTCACGCTGGAAGATTTCGGTTCCCAAGGAACCCCACCCACGCACCCCGAGCTGCTGGACCATCTCGCTCGGTCGCTGATGGACAACGGTTGGGATCTGCATTGGCTGTGTCGTGAGATCGTGCTTTCGTCGACGTATCGCCAGTCTTCCAAAGTGGACGACCCCCAACTCTACGAGCGTGATCGCGACAATACGTGGTTGACTCGCGGCCCCAAGCATCGGCTCTCCGCCGAGCAACTGCGTGACACCGTGTTGGCGGCTAGCGGCTTGCTGGTCAAAAAGATCGGCGGTCCCAGCGTGATGCCCTACCAACCGGCGGGGCTATGGAGAGAAGCAGGCACCGGCAAGTCGTACAACCAGTCGACGGGCGACGGGCTGTATCGACGCAGCCTGTACACGTTTTGGAAACGGACCGCACCGCCACCGACCATGTTGACGCTCGATGCGACCAGCCGCGAAAGCTGCACGCCCCGACGCGAGCTGACGACCACGCCGCTGCAGGCACTCGTGTTCCTAAATGACCCCCAGTACGTCGAAGCGTCACGGGTGCTGGCAGAATCATTGGTGCAATCGCATCCCGATGACCGTGATGCACGCTGGTACGAACTGTTCCGCACCGTTCTCAGCCGTCCACCCAATGACGGTGAACGCAAGGTGATCAACCAGTTGTACCACGAACAACAAACGTATTTTTCGAACAACCATCCCTTCGCCGATGAGTTTCTCAACGTCGGTGCTCAGCCGCTGCAGGATGCGGCCGAGCGAACGGATGTGGCGGCGACGACCATCGTGGTTCAAGCCCTGTTTGCCTACGACGAATCCATCATGCTCCGATAATCAAGCGATAACGACCATGGACTCCTCAACGACACGACGACACTGGTTGCAACAGTTCGGCATGGGACTTGGCGGGATTGCCGCCTCCCAATTGCTGCAGCGTGATTTTGCCGCTGCCGCTCCCGCGGTTTCCCCGAACGCCGGCATTCCCAGCGGCGGAGTGGTCAACCCGACTCACCACGCCCCGAAAGCCAAGCGAGTGATTTACTTGTTTCAAGCCGGCGGACCCTCGCAACTGGAAACCTGGGACTACAAACCGCTGCTCAATGAGAAACAGGGCGAACCGTTGCCGGACTCGGTCCGCCAAGGCCAACGGTTGACGGGCATGTCGGGTAATCAAGCGATCTTGCCGCTGGCCGGTTCGGTGTACAAGTTCAACCGGCACGGCGAAAACGGCACCTGGGTCAGCGAGTTGATGCCGCACATGGCCAAACAGGTCGATCAGATTGCGGTGATCAAATCGATGTACACCGAAGCGATCAACCACGATCCGGCGATCACGTTTTTGCAAACCGGCAACCAGCTCTCCGGCCGACCCAGCATCGGTTCTTGGTTGCACTACGGCCTGGGCAGCGAGAACGACAACCTGCCGACCTTTGTTGTGCTGGTGACCAAAGGCAAGGGCGGCCAGCCACTGTATTCGCGGTTGTGGGGCTCGGGGTTCCTGCCCGCACGTTATCAGGGCGTTCAGTTTCGCTCGGGCAAAGAGCCGGTGTTGTACCTGTCCAATCCGCCTGGCATTTCAGCGGACAGCCGACGCAACATGCTCGATCGGCTCAACGATTTGCACCAACTGGAACAGGACCGTCTGGGCGACCCCGCACTGACAACGCGAATCGAACAATACGAGATGGCGTATCGAATGCAGTCGAGCGTTCCGGATGTCGCCAACCTTGCCGACGAACCGCAAAGCGTCAAAGATCTTTATGGACCCGACGTTTCAAAACCCGGGTCGTTCGCCGCCAATTGTCTGTTGGCCCGACGGTTGGCCGAGCGCGGCGTTCGCTTCATTCAGCTTTACCACCAGGGTTGGGATCATCACGGAAACATCCCCGGTGGCATGAAGACCCAATGCCGGGACACCGATCAACCGTCCGCCGCACTGCTGCAAGATCTGCAGCAGCGCGGATTGCTGGACGACACGTTGGTGATTTGGGGCGGCGAGTTCGGGCGGACAAACTATTCCCAAGGCACGTTGACCGCGACCAACTACGGACGTGACCACCATCCGCGTTGTTTTTCAATGTGGATGGCCGGCGGCGGTGTGAAGGCCGGTGTCAATCATGGCGAAACCTGCCCGTTCGGTTACAACGTGGTTGCCGATGGCGTTCACGTGCGAGACTTTCATGCGACGCTGTTACACTTGATGGGGATTGACCACCACCGACTGTCCGTCAAGTTCCAAGGCTTGGACGCCCGGCTGACCGGTGTCGAACCGGCACGAGTTGTCAGAGAAATCCTGGCGTAGACTCCAGTGGAAGCCTATCCCACGTCTGAATCATCATCTGTTCTACCAAATACCATGCACTTCATCTTCCCAACCCCAATCCTACTGATCGCGTTTGTCGCCTTCACCACGGCTTGGATTCCAAACGCATTCGTCAGCGGCCAATCAACCGATTCGATATCGTCCCGACCGACTGATCGGCCGAGCGATCTGCCAGCCGCCGCGAAGTGGATGGCTTCGCTCAGCAGCGATGCGTTGAACGTCTATCGCGACGGACAAACCTTGTGGTTGATGCCGACTTCGGAATCGATCGAAGCACGCAGCGTCAATCTCCCGCGGCTTTGCGCCCCGATCCGTTCGTTGCGTTGGCACGACGATGCCGAACGCGAGCTTGGTTTTGTCCCTGAGCCGGACCATTGGCGGTTCTCCTGGAAAACCCCTGTCGGTCCGGGGGCGATGATCCGGGTCGTGTTCGATGGCGATCCGCTGTTGCCCGGTGAAACTTCTCCGCCGGATCCCGCCGGCGACGGTTCAGTCATGCTGTTTGCACATCAAGCTGCGACCTTCGGCGAAAAGCTGCGTTACGAACCACAGTGGTACAAGAACACCGTCGGCTATTGGACGGTTGCCAAAGACTACGCCACTTGGGATTTGAAACTGGACCAGCCTGGACGCTATTCCGTGGCGGTGCTGCAAGGCTGTGGTCAAGGCCAGGGGGGCAGCGATGCCGTGATCACACTTCGCGACGAAGCGACAACCGTCGCCGAACTACCGTTTCAAACGATCGACACGGGGCACTTTCAAAACTTTCGCTGGAATCACCTGGGCGACCTCACGGTCATCGAGCCGGGAACGTATCAATTGCGAATCGATGCCAAGAGAATCGCAAAAGGTGCCTTGTTCGACGTCCGCGCGATCCACCTTGTCAAGCAAGCGAAGTAGTTGAGGCATGGGTATCTACACAAGTCGCTTTTTGCCCAAAGGGCATGCATATCCATAGCCTGGGGCAAGCAATCCGAGCATTTGCGAGGGTTGCGCCGCCCCAGGAACCTCATCGCAATGAGGTTCAATTTGGCCAACGGCCATGCACAACATTCGCGTTTGACGAGGCAGTTGTGTATGGCCGTTGGCCAATCCCTCTCGTTCTCGTTTGCGGACCTTGGGCGATGCCCAAGGCTATGGATGTAAACGGCCGTTGGCCGAAGCCATCCACTCAGAACAGATCTGTCATGCAAAAGATTTGTAGATACCAATGCCCCAAGGAAGGGTGACTTCACCTCAATGGCGAACCGACGGCTTAACTTGATGCGTATGCCCCTCGCTGCGCTCGACCCTCCCTGCCAGGGAGGGTTATTCAAGATGTGTGGACACCAATGCCTGCCAGGAGGGTCGGACGCGAGGTGCGAGCGGCCGGGGAAGGTTTTTTGTGGCTGCGAATCACTCGTCCTTCAACCGCTTGCGGAAGAACGCATCTGCCGCGTCAATCGCCTCGTCAAACCACGCCTGTTTGCCCAAAAACGGATGCGGCGCGTCTTTAATGACCGTCAGCCTGGACGGAATGTCCAACTCGCCCATTCGCTTGCGAAACTCATCCGCGTGGGTGCTGGGATCGTCCGTTTCGCCCGTGATGAACCAGCACGGCGGATCGGTCTTGTCCAAGTGTTGTAGCGGCGATGCGAGGCGATAAGTCTCGGGTTGGTCTTCGGCCGCGCCGTCGAAAAATTGTCTCCAGATCGTCCCGCGATCCGCCGTGGCAGAGATTTCTCGCGTGCGTTGTGACAGCAGATCCGTTTGGGCGCCCATCGGCACGGCCGCTTGAATCGCGCTGCTGAATGTCGGATTGCCACCCTGACCTTCCAGCGCTTCGTTGCCGGCCGACGTCGCCAGCAACGCCGTCAGGTGGCCCCCGGCGGACAAACCGATCGCGCCGATTTTCGCCGGATCGATTCCATAGGCTTTGGCATGAGCCCGCAGGAATCGCACCGCGGCTTTGCAGTCGTGGATCGCCGCCGGAAAGGGCGCTTCACCGCTCAACCGATACGAAATCGTCGCAGCGACGTATCCACGTGCGGCGAGTGCCTGGGCGATCTTTCGGTGGCTGGTCCGATTGCCGTTGGCCCAACCTCCGCCGTGGATACAGACCACCGCGGGCAACGCCCCCCAATCCCCCTTGGGCCGATAGATGTCCATCTCCAACGTGCGATCACCGTACCGCGCGTAGGTCACGTCGAGTTTTGCATCCAGCCTGTCCAGCACTGCCCGGGGAATTTCCGTTCGACCGTCGGCCCGCACCTTGTCCACCTCACCGGCCGGCCGCGCGTCGAGTCGCATCTCTTCTTGGAACAAGATCGCCATGCCACGCAACTTGCGAATGATTTCACCGTTACGTACCGGTTGCGATTCGGCCGGGTCGTCGGTCAGGTCATACAGCTGGAGACTCGGATTCAACGTCAGTTTCCAGTTCCTCCAGCGGACCGCAGCCAGCGCCCCTTGGCTGCCGTGGTAAAAGAAGGCGTCGCTGTATTCGTTGCGATTGATCAGCGGCGCCCATTCGCCGGGCGGATCCCAACGGCGGCGAAGTGGGACCGCAGCGTTCAGCGATTTTTTCATGCCGGGCAGTGGGACGATCCGCGTTTCTCCCTTCAGCAGCGGGCTGATGTCTCGGCCGTCGATGACGCGGTCGGCGGGAACACGGATCCCCGCCAGCGTGGCCAACGTCGGATACCAATCCATGGCGCGAACGACGGTCGATGACTCTGCGCCCGTCTGCAATCCCAACCCGGGTCCCCAGGCGATCGCGGGCACGCGAATGCCGGCTTCGTAGGTCGATAGCTTGCGTCCGCGAAGCTTCTGCGTGGGCGTTCGTCCCGGTCCACGGCCGTTGTCGGACGCATAGACAACAACCGTGTTGTCATCGATGCCCAGCCGTTTGAGTGTGTCAAACAATCGGCCGACGTTGTGATCAAGCTCCTCGATGGCATCCCCATACTCGCCCCAGTCCGAACTGCCTTGAAAGGATTCACTGACGCCCAGTGGATTGTGCAGCATCGTGTGCGGCAGATAAAGAAAAAACGGCCCCTGCTTGTTCTTCTCGATGAACTCAATCGCCTCGTCGGTGTATCGCTTTGTCAGTTCGGCGGGATCGGCCGGGCGTTTGACGACCTTGCCATTGCGGATCAGCGGCACACCGCCCTGGTCTTCAAAGTAGACGATTTCGACCGGGTCCAGATTGTGCAGCAATCCGAAATAGTGATCAAAGCCTTGGTTGTGGGGCAAGAACGGCTCGTGGAAGCCGAGATGCCATTTGCCGATGCAGGCCGTCGCATAGCCGTGTTGCTTCAGGAGTTCCGCGATCGTCAATTCGTCGGGGTGAATCCCGGATCGCGAATCGGCCCGATGCACCCAAATGTGATTGCCGACCCGCCGCGGGTAACAACCGGTCAACAACCCTGCGCGAGACGGGCTGCAAATCGGAGCGGCGGCATAGTAGTCCGTCAAACGCGTCCCCTCGGCGGCCATCGCATCAATCCGCGGCGTCTTGACCTCGGTCGCGCCATAACAACCCAGATCGTAGTACCCCTGGTCGTCGACAAGGATGAAGACCAAGTTGGGGCGGGCGACGTCTTGACCGATGCAAGCTGCCCCCCAAGGCCCGATCAGGGTTGCTGCAAGAAGTAGTACCGGGTTGATGTGAATGAACTGTCTCATGATCGATGGAAACCTATTCGTTCTGTTTGGCCGCTTCGATCAGGGCATCGATTTCCAGCACCTGTTCGTGGGGGATGCGATTGCGCTGGTACTTGTTCCAAAGTAATTCGCGCAGGGTTTCGAGATCTTCCAGCTCGATGACCGGAAACTGAGTCCATTCGGTGTCCGACTTCAGACGCGATTGGAGTTTCCATTTGCCGCCGTGCCGCGTGGCGGTGACCAGACGCGTGGCGCCTTCTTCGGTTTTCTCACGCCATTCGTGTTTCTTCATGATCCGCAACTACCTTTGCATTCACAAACTTGAGTTTCTTCGAGATTCGATTGATGCTTGGCACGAATAACACCATTCCGCAACTTCTAAACGCGTGGGCCTTGATTGTCGACACCACCACCAAGACTGTCCACTGGTCGAGTCATCCGCCGCGGACAAAATCATGCCACCGCACACCGTCGGGCAATGTCGCCGACGCCGCGAACTCCAGGTGCAAGATCCGCCGATGACGTGTCGTGCCCGGTTTGGACGGACCGCTGCAATGGCTGATCAGCGGACGCATTGCCAGCACGTCACCGGCGGCGGCGTTGATGTCCACCGCTGCGTCCAGGCTTTCACCATCGCTGTCGCTGGATCGATGCGATCCCGGGATGACTCGAAGCGGCCCGTTCTCGTCGGTGACGTCGTCCAAGTGAATCCGCAGGGTGAGCATCTGTGTCAAGACCTCGTCGCATGCGATCAGGTGTGGCACCCCGGCCTTGGTGGTGGGGCGTGAAAAGGACGGAGACGCGATCGAGTTGTCTTTCACCGCGATCGAGGTGTCCTTGTGCCAAGCCAGTGCCCAGGTGCGGTCCGGAGGCTTGTCGAAGAACAGAGCCCGTACTAAACCGAATTCTGTCCCAAGTTGCTCACGCAGGAATGACAACAGTGGATTGTGCTGCCAAACGGTTGTCACCTCGGCAATGGACTCAATCAGATTTCGCGCCGCGTAGACATGACCGCGACTTGACCGCGCCCGCACGGCCTGGCTGTCATCGTCAAACGCGCGGCTGCACGCCGCGAGCAGACTTGCGATCGATTTCGCGGGCACGGCTTGCTCCAGCAGACAAAATCCGTCGCGGTCCAGTTGCCAGTCATTTACATCGACCACAACGATCCTACCTTCCTCGCTTCATCGCCTTTTGCAACCCTTCCGCTTCGCCGTACAGCGGTGAATCGCTGCCCCGACTGCCGGGGACCATCGGCGCGTCGTGGGCAGGAATAAACTGGCGATGCTCGGCGATGATCGCGGCAAACTTCGTATCACCGGCGAGATTATTGTGTTCATCTCTGTCGTGGCGATGGTCGTACAGTTCTTCTGAACCGTCGCGATAACGGATGTAGTGATAGTCCCGCGAATGGATCGAGTGGTTGCCCGGTCCAAACGTGCAAATTGCGGGATGACTCCACGCCGACGCGGCGTCTTTCAGCAATCCGCTCAGGCTGTGCCCGTCCAGCCCATCCGGGACGGGCAGTCGGCACATTTCCGCCAAGGTGGGATAGACGTCGATCAAACCCACCGGCGCGTCGCAAACCGCACCGCCGGCGACCCCCGGTCCGGCGACGATCAGCGGAACCCGCGTGGTTCGCTGCCACAGGCTACGCTTGGCCCACTTGTTCTTTTCGCCGAGGTGGAAACCGTGATCGCTAAATAGAACGACGATCGTATTGTCACCGAGCCCAGCCGCTTCGACCGCGTCGGTCACCATTCCCACCAGATGATCGACAAATGAGATGGAGGCCAAGTAGGCCTGCACGGCATGTTTGTCTTCGCCGTTGTCCTTCATCCACTCGTATCGCGGAGCGGTCGGATTCAGACTCAACTGAACCGCAATCTCCGGCACGTCGTCCAGATCTCCGCGGGGCACCGGCGGCATCACCAGCGTCTGCAACGGATACATGTCAAACCATTTTTTCGTCGCGTAGATCGGCACGTGGGGCAGATGGAAGCCGATCGCCAGGAAGAACGGTTCATCGCGTTCGGCTAATTCCGGAATCCGCTTGGCCGCCCACGCCGCGGTGTGATAATCCCGCTGGTCTTCATCGGCAATGTCGATCTGGCCCCAATCCCAAGCGGGATGCGAACCGGGCACCCGGTACCGCAGCTTTTCGGTTTGTCCGGGCGGACGCCGGTATCCGCTCGATCGCTGAACATGATCAAACGATGCGGCGTCCGATGGACCATGAAACACCTTGCCCATCGACTCGGCGCGATAGCCGCCGGCGCGAAAATGCTGAAACATCGTCACCGCGTCTCGGGTGACGTCGACGCCGCGAAAACCGGGAGCCAAAAAGTAGTGACCTGTCGTTGACGGCAGCTTGCCCAACAACATGCTGATCCGCGACGGATTGCAGATCGGTGCCTGGCAGTGCGCGTTGGTGAAATTCACACCCCGTGACGCCAGCTTGTCGATCTGCGGCGTTTGCACTTGGGGATGCCCGTCTAAACATCCCACCCAGTCGTTGAGATCGTCGATGGCAACGAGCACCACATTGGGTTGTTCGGCGGCGCCGGCGACAGACATCGCCAACGAGATGGCCAACAGGATGGATCGGATCAGGGGCATCGGCAAGACCGTTTGCGGCTTCGAGTGTGAATCAGGGGCGTCTGGCATGATACCATTTTCGCGATCAGAACGCGTCGTTTGTGGAGTGAGAGACGGTTGGTCAAAAAATGGATTGGTCAATAAATGGGGGCGTGGCAGGCGGCGGGGTCTCGAGTCGGGGCCAAGTGACTGCCTTCATGTTTTGACCAACCCATTTTTTGACCTTCTTCCCCCAACCCAATCGATCCCCCTACCTGACACGAAGGGCCTCCACCGGAATCACCGCCAGTTCGGCGCTGTTGAGATTCCCTCTTCGGCCGCCGTTGTTGGAATACCCGACGTACAACTTGCCGTCGTGTTCGACGGCGCACGGATACGACAGACTCAAGTTTTCGGCGGACTCTCCCGGCTGATCCTGAAGCCTGGACCGGCGGATCACAAACACGCGGCTGAATTGGTTTTCGTTCGGGCGAGAAACGGCGATCGTCAGCGGTGTTCGCTTTCCTCCATTGTCCTCGGCCGTGGTGCAGACGAGGTACCGCTGGCCCGTGCTCAAAACTCCAGCGGCAGGCTTGGAGGTCGCCATGGGGAGATTGCTGGGACGCGATGCCGACCACGTGCGGCCGTAGTCCTCGCTGGTCGCTGCCAACGCCACCGCCGCGCCGCCGTATCGAGCAAGATTAAAAACCTTCTTGCCGTCGACAAACAGCGATGATTCTCCCCACATGCGTTTGACCGAGTTGTCGACGGGAATCGGCATAAGGTCCCAGCGGGTGAAATCGTCGCCGTGACTGATCGCGACCGCGGCCGGAAACGCCGCGTCGCCCGAATAGCGTTTCCCAAGGAACCCGGGCATGATCCAATTGCCATCGGCCATCGGCACGGGCTGGTTCATCGGCCAGAAACCGCGCTCAAGCACGACGCCCAAGGGCTGCCAATTGCCGGTCGCTGCCTCCAAGCGATACGCCCGGGTGTGGATCTGGTCCATGCGTCCGTAGTAGGCGCCGTGAAACGCCCACAAGGTTTGGTCGTGAGAAAGAAACACGCCGTGGCTGACCGCCAGATTCTCTTCATCACCCGCGTCGATCAGCTGCAGCGGTCCCCACGTCTTTCCGCCATCGTCACTGACACGATACTGGGCTTCTTCGGAGACCGTGTTTTCGGCGCCCCGGTTGTGACCGAAAGAGGCGAACAGACGTCCGCTGTGCCAGGCGAGTGAGACGCCGTGCAGAAAGGTGTAACCGTCTCGGGGTTTGTCCCACTGCTTGATCACGTGAAATTCAACGTCGTTCAATTGCGGCAACGCGTCGGCCTTGAGTCGTGACGCTGCGGGGTCCCATAACGGATAGGGCGGTGCCGGTTTGGGAATCGGATGTGTCGCCGTCACGGGGCGATACCGCGCCGCGAAAACATCCGGCTTCAGCGCCCGCGAAACGAACTGCGCTTCATCCAACGCCCCCAGAAACGTCTGCCGAATCTGTCCGTCGTCGTTCACGCCACCGAATGTGAGCGGTGCCCCGGTCGAACGAATCGGATGCTCTAGCGTGACGGTTCCGGTCAATGCCCCATCAACGAACAACTCGGCGCGATCCCGTTTCATCACCAAGCCGACCTGGTGCCAACGGCCAGGTTTTGCCTGCGGTCCCTCGACGGTCAGCCAGCGACCCTGCCAGAGATAAAGTCGAAAACGCCCGTCGCGGTCCACCATCAGCGACCACTCGCGTTCGTCCAACGAATATCGATTCTTGGCGGCAATCATCTGTTGATCACGATCCAATGCGTAGGGGTTGACCCAGATCGTGAGGGTCAATTCGTCAGCCTCGAACGCACTTTCAAAACCTTTCGCTTCGATCACCGTCTCGCCGTCCAACACCAGGCATTTCCCATCGACGCCGTCGCCCGTACAAGCGTCGCCAAGGATCTGGATGTCCGGTGATTCGACCGCATCGAGTGACCAATGAACGGAATCGTCGGCAGGTGCCGACAAGGACACCACCCCTAGCAACAAAAGAATCAAAAAACGAGACAACATCGTCATCCGGGAATCCTAAAGTGCGCAAGTCAGGTTGAAGCACAATCCGTGCTATTTCGGCATTCTACTCCAGACCGACTCGGCGGCCAGCCAGAGCGTCACACACAACGGGAAAGGCAACATGACGGTGATCCCGGCGGTTGTCCGTCCCGGCAGCGAGCCGCTGACGCTCACCTGGGACTTCGACAATCGTTTGGTTTCGGCCGATGTCGACAACGACAGCACCGACGACGTCTTTTACCAATGGCACGACGGTCAGCATGGATCTCCAAAATGGCCAGCAAACCATCTCGAACGACACCTCAGCAACCGCAACGACCAACCCCACCAGCAACGACGTCTACGCCAGCTACATCGACGAACCCGTCCTACATGACGGCACCGGCGGACTGAGTTACTACCATCGCACCAATCAGTACTCCATCAACGCGCTGACCGATTCGCTCGCAGCGATCAAAGAAAGATACGCCTACGATGCGTACGGCAACCTCTCAATCTTCGATGCCAGCGGGACGGCGCGGACATCAACGGCCGAAGGCAATCGCTATACCTACACCGGCAGAGAGTGGGATGATGAGCTATCGCTTTATCACTACCGTGCGTGGATGTACGATCCGGTGTGCGGACGGTTTTGCTCCAGAGACCCGATCGGCTTCGAGGGGATGTCGTGGTCGTTGTACCAGTACGTGAGGAGCAACCCAGCAAAATCTTATGACCCGACGGGTCTCTCGCCACCCAATCTACCGGGGCCACTTCCTTGGGATCCAACTGGACCATCAGGCTGAGACACGGTGCTTGACCTACCGGCAACTCCCAGCAAGTGCGCCATAGTGAATAGCGAACTTGATCTATGGGCGATCGGGCACAACCAGAGATATCTAGATCATTGGCGTGGCGGTTCTGGTGCGCCGATCAATAGTCCATTCTGGCATTTTGACCCACTCGGAATGCTTCGAGATCCGATTGTAGGTCAAGTGATTGCAAAGGCTAATTCAGGTGTTGCATGCGGTTCGTCGAACACTGTAACGATGAATCAAACGAGGCCTCGACACAGTAATCAAATCGTTAAGCTGACAACTCCGATGATTCTCGGCTGGAGATTTTGGTATGAATGTACGGCGACGACGAAGAAGACTTGCACCGATTGCTGCACGAAGACGACGACGAACTACCGCTGCAATTTCCACGCATTGGACAAAATCAACTTCTGGAATAATGGAAATGTGTTTGAGACGCCGTCGAGATACCGCTTTCATGATCGGTTCGTTAGGGCTTGCAATCCAAAGGGAAAAGGATTCAGTGTCTTCGCAGATGACCACAGAAGCGGGACAAGTGTTTACAAACATTGCAAAGGTGACTCCGATTATCCATCTGGCGCACAGTAGGCGAACACACCTGTTGGTTTTTATGGCTATGATTGTCTCGTCGATTGGCTGCGATAAGAGTGGATTAACTCCTGTGCCAACGGTCTCACAGACGACCAATCCGGTCACGGCGGCGGACGTTCCTAGTGAGTTATTCGAGAACGTTCCAATACCAACGACTGCTCACGAAATTTATTATGCCATCTCAGGAGTCGGCCTTGGTGGGCGATTTAAGGCGTTTAGGTTTAGTGGCGATGGCAATGAACTTGAGACTTTTGTATCCGACTACTTTTTGTCTCTGGGTGGGAACCTCAAGGTTCGTCGAAAGGATGACATTTCGTTCAATGAGTTCATTCCCGAACTCAAGTTTGTGTCTGATAACTACGGTGTTGAAATAGATTGGCTTGAGCCTTTTCGTCGAACCAGTGGTTCAGTTTTTTCGGCGGAAAATGAAGATAGCCTTCCAATACTGCTTCTCGATTCGGAGAACGAACGTTTGGCGATGATTTGGATGGATTAGTGTGAACCCGCGGACGAAGAAAAGGGGAAAGGGGTTTTAAACGCGATTATGACGTCGAGGATCGCGCGAAGCAGTGCAGTGCCGAAGAGCGTCTTGAACTTCGTCAGCTTGAATCGGCCCCATTGATGAGCCAGCTCCATGACTGGTTGATCGAGAAGAGCAGCGATCCACGAGTGTTGCCTAAGAGTTCGCTTGGCAAGGCCGTCAGGTACTCGCTGAATCAGTGGAACGAGTTAACGGTGTTTCTAGGCGATGGAGCGATTCCGTTTGACAACAACCAGACAGAGAACGAGCTTCGCAGCCTGACGATCGGCAGACAGAACTGGTTGTTCGTCGGCTCACATCGTGGAGGCGAAGTGGCCGCAGTGATGTACAGCATGGTCTCATCGGCGGCGCGTCACCACTTGGATGTTTGGGCTTACGTGGATGATTGCCTTCGTCAGCTTGCCAGCGGCAGCGCGGACTATGAAAATCTCCTTCCGGACGTCTGGCGCGCTTCGCATCCGGAATCGATTCGCGTGTATCGCGATGCAGAGCAGAAGTCACGCCGTCTAACGACTCAGCAACGTCGCGTTCGTCGGCGAGAAGCTAAGGTGGCTTGATGTCGGACTTGACCGAGCGAATTCAATTGACGCGTGAGCATCGCGACTTGATCCTGAAGTACGGCTACGTGTCTGGCCGCTTGGAGGCGTCGCTTCGTCGTTGGCCGAAGGATCAACCGATTCGCCGAGTCGGGATGACTCGGGTGGAACTGCACCTGCTGATCGGGGACCTGAGCCACTCGTGCGTCAAAGGCAAAGCGGGCCGCGACGTCGAGGCGGTCAACGACCTGTGCGAACACCTGGAGTACGCGCAGGCGACCGGCGACGGAGACCTGGACATCATGTGGTGAAACGCACCTGGTCTGTTCCTTGATGTCGCGCAAGAAATCAGACGTGATGGCGGGCAAGGCTATCGCCAGCTTCACGGGTCTTCTGGCCGTAGGTTGTCAGCGACGCTACCGCGGAAACGTTTTGATCTCTCGTGGCCCGTGGTGAATCGATAGGCGCCGGGCTCCCTCGTGACATGCGATGCGTGATCCAGCGGTTCATTCATTTAGCAAACGACCGAATCCCATGACCGCACTTCGCGCCTCCCCTTGGGAGTCGAGCGGAAGTAGAACTCACGGACACCCCGGTGAGATCAAAACGCAGCATCAGCGTCAACGCCGATGAACCGCGTGCTAGAGACGTTGGAAGCGGCCGCCCCCGAATTGACGGGGGGCGATTGGTGCCGGCAGATTTTCCCGACAGCAAGGCCACCCTGGGAAGATAGAACGCTTACGTCGGCTGGTTGAGTCGGCTTGTGGTGTCACGTTTCACATCGAACATATTGTCCCGCGTTGCAAAGATGGGCAAACGGTTCTATCAAACCTAGCACTGAGCTGCCCGGGCTGCAATTTTGCAAAGGCGAGCGAGACGATGGGTAAAATGGCGGATAGCCCCGAGTATCCGCTGTTCAATCCTCGGCAGTATGATCCGGCGACTCTCGGCTGGCACTTGCACTTCACTTTGGATCGCTCGAGCGGCTTGATTGCGGGAAGGTCAGCGATCGGCGAGGTGACCGTAGAGACTCTGGACATGAACTCTGTCAGACGATTGTTTGCGCGAAAGCTCCAGTTGCAAGCGGGGCTTATCTCATAGCGGACACAGTGATCATCAAACGAATTTTCAGTGGCAGGATGCATTCCAATTTATGCCCCTTTCGGCCAAATCAAGCGAGACGGGGAGGCGAATCCGACCAATGCAGCGGCGGACGATGAATGTAATTACACGTTCGAGTCGACTTCCGCCGCAATGGATGGCCGCTTGGTCTTGCCACAAGACCGGTCGCGCACCTTGACGCGCAAAGAACGCCGAAGGCACGGCGGGTAGGATGCCCGTCGACTGAAACCCGTCGGGGACTGGATGTCCTTCATTTCACTCCTCCTAGTAATTCGAGCTGGACATCGCGATGCCCGCTCCTGCGACGGTTCGAGTTTGAATGAAGCGACTGACGATCCCGCTGCCTCTCGAACTCAAGGTTCATGGATGCAATGATCTGGCAGTCGCCGCGGCGGTGCGAACCGGTCTCACTACCGCGATTGAGTCCATACTAGGAAGCCGAGCTCCTTATCAAGAAGGGCGAAAGTGACCGCGACGAGCTGTAAGCGACGTAAGCCGGGAACGAGCCACTCGGCAAACCCTCAACCGACAGCTTGTCTGTTCGGCCAAAGCCCTCTGCGAATCACCGACAGGCTCCCCGGCAATCACGGCTACGGATCCAAATCGTTGGTGTCCAGCCTTCAGGCGCCTCTCCGCGATGCCTTCGGCGCTCGCACGACCGGACAAAGTTCGGCTAAAGCCTAGACGCCAACGCCACCGAACCGACCACTCACGCGTTGGTTAACAGAGCGTGCGTTGACTTTGACGATTGATTGCGAAGCGGTTTTCTACTTTCGCGGCGGTTGGGGGGCGCCATTTGGGGTTCACTACTTTTGACTGTTGGGGCTCAACGGCGATTCTTCCTGTGATTTGGCCTGCGGGGAGAGATACCCCGACGATCGTCTGCCGACACGCTCATCGCGAGCGATCTCGACCGGGACAAGCTGTAGTCCATCGACGGAAACATAACCGTCGGCGCCGCCGTTCGAAATGACGACGGTCCCGGACGGGCCTTTGCCAAAGCTAAAAACCCCCAACGCTGGAGGGACGTTGTCGACGATCGCCGGGTCTTGTTGATTGACCGAGACGACGTTCACTCCGTCGCCAGAGTGAATCGTCACCTTGGTCGTGGAGCAACGGTTGGCATCGGCAGTGTAGAGCAGTCGCACTTCGTAGCGGCCGGCGGCGGGGATGCTCAGTTTGAAGGTCATTGTTTTATTGCCGCGGTCGGAGTTTGCATCGTGGTGATAGGAGGAACCGATCCATGATGGCAGGCCGGAGCTTCGCACCCACTGGCCGGTGAACTCCGCTTCATCGTCATCCATTGCAATCCCGGGCAAATCAGCGGCGTTGACCGATGTCCGTGGCGTCTTCTTCGCGCCGTGCTCCCATTGCAGCACCTGACCGTCGGCCACCAGTCGCGTCCGCAGTGTGCCGTAGTCCACCTGCTGTACCGGAACGTTTGCGTCGATCGCATGACACGCGGCGGTGGCCGCGGACTGGCTGGTCACCATCAACACGGGTTCCATGCGGATACTGGCAAAGGCCGTGTGGCTGGCGGAAAGGGCGAACGTGACGAACAGATTCTGGCACTCGGACTGCTTCGGCACGATCGCGTCGTAGCCGATGTTGTACGGCCCGAACCCGCCGCGGCCTGCGGCCACCTTCCCTTCACGCGCCACCACTCCGTCTTTCACGATGCGTCTGATTTCGTGAACGTCGGTGCCGTACGAACCGAGACCGATGCACTTCGGTGCAATTTGGCGGCCGAAGGTGTGATGTTCAGTCAGTACGAGATCGCTGATCATGCGGCGGCCTTCTCGGATATACAACTGATGGGGCCAACCGCCGTGGTCGGTGAATTCGTCCCTCGGCAGCCCGAATCGGCGCACCTCGTCGCGTAGTTTCGGCGGGACGCGGGGATCGGTGGACAGAAAGTGGAACAGGCCGCGATGGTAGTCTTCGATCTGCTTGGCGATCTGCTCGCGTCGCTCGTATGTCGCCTCGGGCCATTCCCAACTGGCTCCCGGGAGATTCCCGCCGAAGGTGGCGGTGTTGAAATCCCACTTGTCGTTCGGCAGCGGATCGTGCTTGCTGAACCAACGGAGGTCCATGTTATCGCCGTTGGCAAGACAGGCTTCGATGAATCGGGCGACCAATTCATAGCGTTTCGGTTCGTAGTCGTCTGGCGCTTCGATGGGTCGCATGTTGCTCTTCTCGGTGGTCAGGCAGAGACGAAAGCAATAGGCCATGATTCCGGGGGCTGCGTCGCCATGATTGCCGGGCTCACCTTCGCTGACCAACGGCAGCAGCCCGCTGGAAGGGTCGCCCTTGACAACGTAGGGGTCGAGCGGGAAGTCGCGATCCCAAACACCCTGGCCGCCGGGGACGCGGCCGTTCGCCTTGGGTTGCGCGTGACCGGTGCGGGGCGTGTATTTCGCCGTGTAATGAATGCCGTTGTACTGCTCACCGTATTGAGCATTGGCTTCGCGAGTCAGCGTGTAGGAAACGCCGGCCGCCGCCATCAAGTCACCTTCGTAGGTCGTGTCGAGGAACATTTGGGCACGAATGCGTCGCCCGTCCTCGACGACCAGTTCTGTGATGCGGGCGTCGTCTTTACGCACCGAGTCCAGCCGTGCGTTGCGGAGCACGATGACGCCGGCTTCGGTCGCCATCTCATCAAAAATCTGCTCGGCGACATGGGGTTCGATCGAATACGCGCCACCGGTTGCCGGACCGCCGTTACCCTTGAAGGGTTGTCCCCAGTTCAATTCCTTGCCGTACGTCTCCACCAACCGCGTGAAGTATTCGCGCGTCAGTCCGCCGACGCTGCGGGGGTCGCCGATGTCGACGGCGCTTAACCCGCCGGATGTCATCCCGCCGAGGTGTCTCCCCGGTTCCACAAGCACGGTGCGTTTGCCCATCCGCGCCGCCTGGACCGCGGCCACGACGCCGCCGGATGTGCCTCCATACACACAGACATCGACCTCGATCGCGTGGGCAACCGTCGAAAACGTCAGCAGGATCGCAACACAGATTGAAATTGTTGATCGAACGTTCGTTGCCATGTGATGGATTGGGACTCGGTTCATAATCTGTATCGTTGCGATCATCCGTTGCGAGGTGCCCCGATGCGTTCCACTGTCGCCTCCATCGACTGCACCGTTTCGGTCTGGTCGAGCCACTGGTTTCGTTGCTCTCGGGGGTCGGCGTTTCGAACATCGAGTTGGGCGGGGACGTCATATCCGGTGCGGGAGATTTTTGGGGCACGACGTCGGGGGAGGGCATTCGGACAGGCATTTTAGTCCAGCGGCTCGGCAAAATGTAGCCGCGCGGAAATCCGAAACCGCTCGAACGATTACGGCACACGAAGTGATTCGATTTGGCGAAGAAATCGAGACTCCCCAATCAACGCGATCCGATCTTCGGTGTGCCTGTGAAGCCTCGCTGGCCGGTAAACCACCAATCACCAGAAGCAATTAGGGGGGCTGTAAACGTGCAGGAGCAGCAAAAGGAGTCGGGACGCGGCCGAATACCCCTGTCTGCCATTCGCTCCTGACCCTTTTTTGACGGCACGATATTTGCCCAGGTAAATAGGGCTAAGATCTCCAGATGGCAGCTTGCGCCCTGAGTAAGGTGTTGAAAGGAAGCCATTACAGGAGGTAGCCGCGCAGATCCGGAGTGGGATCGTCCGTTCATTCGATGAGCTGCAGGCTGCCAGCTTGCGCGTTGTAAGTCGTTAGGTCCCAACTACCGAGTCACTATGAAAGCTTTTCTGATCACTTGGGCGGCACATGTCCGTGACAGTTATTGGTTCGTCCCGTCACTGATGGCGGTCGGTGCGATCGTGCTGTCGTTTGTGACGACCGCGATCGACAGCCATTTCGGTGCAGGCTGGCTTGAAAACGTCAGTTGGCTTTACGCGAACCAGCCCGCCGGTGCTCGCGCCGTGCTCTCCAGTGTTGCCGGATCGATGATCACCGTTGCCGGTGTCACGTTCTCCATGACGATTCTCTCGATCTCCTACACCACCTCTCAAGTCGGTCCGCGGCTTCTGAAGAACTTCATGCGGGACACCGGCAACCAGTTCACCCTGGGCGTTTTTATCTCGACGTTCCTCTATTGCCTGATGGTTCTCAGGACGGTTCGTAACGGGGAGAGCGGAAGCGGTTCGGAGGCAATGACGTCCGCGTTCGTTCCGCACATCGCGATCATTGTCGGAATCCTGATGGCGATCGCCAGCGTCGGCGTGCTGATCTACTTCATTCATCATATTCCTGAAAGCATTCACGTTCCCAACATCGTGGCGGGGATCGGGCGTGACCTGAATCGGCAAATTGAGCATCAATTTCCCTCCCGCGCTGGGAAACCACACGAAAAGAAATCCAACCGGCAAGTCGAATCTGATTTACCCGAATCGTTCTACAAGACAGCAACGGCCATCAAAGCAAAGTGCCCCGGATACGTGGAGTTTGTCGATCTGGACGGCCTGATGCAGATTGCCGTGGAAAACGATCTGCTCATTCGGATGCGGTTTCGCGCGGGTGATTATGTCACCCCCGGAAATGTGCTGATGTTGGCATCCCCCGATTCCAATGTCACCGATGAGATCGTTGAACAACTGCTCGCCACGTTCGTTTCAGGTGCCCAGCGAACGGCGAAGCAGAACCTGCGGTTTGTTTTCGACCAACTCATCGAGGTGGCGATGCGGGCACTGTCTCCCGGCGTGAACGATCCGTTTACCGCAACAAACTGCATGGATTGGATTCAATCGGCATTGGAGAATCTTGCCGAGCGAGAGCTGCCAGACGCCTACCGATACGATGACGACCAAACGCTACGCATGGTTGCCGAACCGGAGCAATTCGAGGATTTCGCCTCGCTGGTGTTCGATCAGCTCCGGCCGTACGTCTCGGCCGACCGCAACGCGTCGATCCACATGATGGAAATGATTGCCAAGGTTGCGGTTTCGGCCTCCAGCGAATCACACCGCCGGTTGTTGGTCAAACACGCCGCTGCGCTGAGACACGAGAGTAAAAAGACGCTCCATGACGAGCGTGGAATTGAGTTATTGAACCAGCGCTATCGATCGATCATCTGGCTGCTCCGTGACCCAGAGTATCGTCGACAAGTGCTCGACACGGGGAACTGGATCGGCGGAAGAGCTTGATCGAGAAAAAGGTCTGGAGCACGAAAGGCAGAAGAGGCGATGCGTGGACGTCTTGATCTGTCGAAGGCTGACGGCGACTTCCGGTCCACTTCTTGCGACAACGCCGACGACCTGTCTATCCTGAGACGACACGGACAGCTCGACCACAACATCGCGTGAATCAACTTACGACGAGGTATACCATGGCCCGACCGCTTTGCTCATTATTGTTCTTGCTATCAGCCAGTCTGCTGCCGGCCAGTTTGCTGCCTGCCAATGACTGGAGTGCCGACGACGATACGTTTGATCCCAGTCTTCAATCGGTTGTGATCGGAGACCGATCCTGGATCGGCGATCCCTCTCCGTTTGTTCATCTCGCGTCCTCACGCACCGGATACACCTACGTCAACGCCACGAATTACTCGGGACTGGATCCGGCAGTGCAACTCTCACTGATGGTGCCACTAGAAGCAGGGGAATCGCAGCCTCCCGGCGGCGGAATGCTGATGCTCAACGAAGAGCAAACCGAAGCTTTCATCAAAGCGATCACCGATGCGATTGAATCGAAGCCCGCAGAGACAAACGAGGAAGTGCAGATCAAGACCGCGCTCGAAGGCGCTCAGTGGTCTTTGACAGCGGCGAAAGACAACGATAGCCGAGTCTTGCATCTAGAAAACAAACTCAAGGAAAAAACGCATCGCTACCGTTTCTCCGTCAATGCTTCGAAAAAACTGCTCGGTGCGATCAAGCATTCTCTCAAGAAGCTAGAAGCGACGGCTGAAGAATGAGCCGCATTGGGCTGTCAGGCTACACGTGGCGTACGCTTCCAGCTTGCGTCGGTGGCAGGCGACGCCTGACACCCCGATGGCATGCACAGCATGCCCTACGCAGCGCTGAACACGGACTAAGATACAGATCGCAATGCCCGCCGACCGGGCGAGATTCAAGACTGCACGACCGATCACGGGAACGAAGGGAGCGATCCATGCCGCTGAAGATCATTTGTCTGATGACAATCTGCTGGGCGTGTTTCGGGCCGCCGTTGACGTTTGCCGAAGATCGTCCGCCCAATTTCGTGATCCTCTTCACCGACGACCAAGGCTACGCCGACGTGGGGTGCTTCGGATCAACGGACATCCGCACGCCGCGGTTGGATGCGATGGCCGCCGAAGGCGTGAAGTTCACCAGTTTCTATGCGCAACCGATTTGCGGCCCATCGCGGGCGGCGTTGATGACCGGATGCTATCCGATGCGTGTCGCCGAACGCGGCAACACGAAGCAGGTTCACCCGATTCTTCACAGCGATGAAATCACTGTCGCGGAGATCCTCAAGACGAAAGGCTACGCCACCGCCTGCTTCGGAAAATGGGATTTGGCCAAGCACGCCCAGCAGGGGTTCTACATGGACCTGTTCCCCACCCGCCAAGGATTCGATTATTTCTTTGGCACACCGACGAGCAACGACAGGATCGTCAACCTGTATCGCAATGAAGAACTGATCGAACCGAAAACGGAGATGGCGACGCTGACCCGGCGGTATACCGACGAAGCGATCGCGTTCATGCGGAAGCACAAGGAGCAACCGTTTTTTGCCTACATTCCCCATACGATGCCGCACACACGCCTGGACGCGTCGCCGGCATTCAAAGGCAACAGCCCACGAGGTCTGTATGGCGACGTGATCGAGGAGATCGATTTCAACGTCGGCCGACTGCTCGACGCCGTCACGGAGATGGGGCTCAAAGACAACACTTACGTCATCTTTACCAGCGACAACGGGCCCTGGCTGGTCAAGAACAAGAACCATGCCGATGGACACCTTCCCGGCGACCACGGCGGATCGGCAGGTCGATTGCGAAGCGGCAAAGTGTCGACCTTTGAAGGCGGTGTGCGGGTGCCTTGCATCGTTTGGGGGAATCGTCACGTGCCGGCGGGACAAACGTGTGATTCGATTGCCAGCACGCTCGATGTTCTCCCCACGTTCGCTGCGTTAGCCGGCGCCGACCTGCCGTCCGATCGCGTCATCGATGGAGAAGACATTCGGCATCTGTTGCATGGCGAGTTTGAAAAGGCAAACCCAGACAAAGCGTATTTCTATTATCTGCGCGTCCACCTGCAGTCCGTTCGTCAAGGTAATTGGAAATTGCATCTGCCGCGTGAGGACGAGCCCGTCGGCGCGGTGGAGTTTCGCCGGAATGTGCACATCGCCCCGGCCGATCGCATCGGTTTTGACAGCCCGTTCTTGGTCGACCTGGAGCGTGATCCCGGTGAAACGACGAACGTGGCGGGCGACCATCCCGCGGTCGTGCAGGCTTTACTGAAGCTTGCCGACGAGATGCGGTCGGACCTTGGCGACTACGATCGAGTCGGCAAAAACATGCGATTCTTCGATTTGGAAGGACCGAGACCGATGACTCCGCCGTTGCCCGTTCGCCCCAAACGCGGCACCAAGAAGAACGAGCAGTAAGTCTGGAGGTGTCGCTGCGCTCACCTCCGGCTGCTGGCCTTGTCCCCGTTCGGATTCGTGCCTCGCGTCCGCAGCAGAACTTGTTTTTTTCCGCTGTTGCAGGGGCAGGGATCGTCGCGACGTTAGCCGTCGACCGGCTCTTTGTACTCCAGCAGAAACTTCTGCCGCTGTTCAAAGAATCGACGTAGCGACGGCCCGCTTCCTTTTTCGTCGGGCGTTTCCAAAGAAGTCGCTTGCTCAAACGCCTCCAACGTTTCCAGCTTTCGCGTGTCAACGGCGACTTCCTCTTCGATCAGCTTGGCGTGCCGCGAGATCACGGGTTCGACTTCATTCCACGCCAAAGATTGCTCGGCGATTTCGCGCACGTACTGCAGATACTTGCTTCGCAGGCTCGGCACGGACAACAACCGACTTCGCAGCGGCATCCGTGGGTTGTCGATCGCCACCAGCGGATCGAGATCGACACCGCCATGCCCTGGTCCGCCGCCGCGTCCGCCCGGTCCGCCACCTTCTTGGCCGCCCGCTCGGCCGCCAGCGTCTGGGCCGCCGAACCCGCCACGACCGCGTCGACGCTCTCCGTCCACGTCATCGTTCGGTGGGCCACCGCCCGGTCTGCCCGGGCCGAATCCGCCGCCCGGCGGCGGCCCAAAATCGTCCCGCCCAAATCCTCCGGGACCACCCGGACCAAATCCTCCGGGGCCAAATCCACCGGGGCCTCCGGGGCCACGACCGCCTCCCGGTCCTCCGGGGCCACGACCGCCGGGGCCTCCTGGACCTCCCGGACCACGACCGCCGCCGCTTTGAAACGCTTCGTTCATGTCGTGGGGAATCACGTGGAACTGTTTGTCGCTGTCGAGAAACAGGCTGTAATCGCTCGCTCGTGTCCAATAGCCGTCGCTGTTGACCAGAGCCACATCCAAGGCCAAAAAGCGAAGTGTTTCGTCGATGTCCAGCATCGGATCGAGCTGGCGTTCCAATTCATCGAGCGGGGTTTCATTGAGCGTTTGGCATAGTTTGACCAGTGCCTTCCAAGCCTTCTTTCCATCGTTGGACTTCATCTCGAAACGCTGTTTGTACTCCTCCAGGTCGTCGCCGAGGTAACGCAAGCCCGCATCGGCTCGGGGGCTTCCGCTCGCCTTCCAGCGGGTTCCCTTGGGCGATTCATAGTGCTCGGCAAGAAAGTCCTTGTTGAATTGCTGCACGTTGACGTACACGCCCCAGCTTTCGCCATTGATCACCACGCGGACGTGGTTCGCCTTGGGCGCCGGCAGATACTGACCGGCGATGTGCGAATACAGCACCGTGCTCATGAACGACGGATCGCCGGAGCTGTTGAGCAGGTTCAGGGTTTGGTACCCATAGAGACGCTGGTCCTCCTCGGCCAAATCGATCGACACGTTCAACGATCGTTTGTAGCCGGTGGGAACCATGCCGTAAGACGACTGGCCGCGAAATTTTACGCCGACGTTAGTGTATCGTTTTCCGTCGACGATCAACGTGGCCGGAACTTCGACGTCGGTACCGTGAAAGTCCTCCAGTTCCTTTTCCCAGTCCTGATTTTCGAATTCGAAGAACAGCGTTCGCAGAACGGTCGGATCGTACAGACCGGCGTCTTGGAAATGTTCGACCTGGTCGACGGCGAGCTGACGACCGGGCTTGGCCGGTTCGCGGTTGCCGCGGCCGCGAGGTCCACGACCTCCGCCGCCGGGCGGTCCAACGCCTGGACGTCCGAACCCTCCGCGCCCGTCGCCCGCCGCCTCGGTCGCCGCCGTGCGAGCCTTGGCCCGCTCTTGGCGATCGAGCCAGCCGTTTTCATCTTCGTCGAATTGCTCGACCAGTTTCCGATCTTCGCGCGGTCCACCTGGTCCGCCAAAACCACCGGGACCTCCCGGGCCGCCGAAGCCTTGGGGCGGCTGGGCCATCGCCGCGGCCGACACGCCGGCCAGGACCGTGAGCAGGGTGAAGCGTAGAAATCGTCGTTTCATCGTGCAGATTCTCAGTTTCGTTGGAGGGAGACAAGTTTGGGCGACGTTGCCCAACCGGGGTTCGCGATTACGTCGCAGCCGCTGTCCAAATCGTCAGCGTCGCTTTGTTTTGCAACAGATCGATCGATTTGACTTCGACTTTCGTGATGTCCATGCCGATCCGGTTTCGCAGATCGGCTAACAAGGTTTCTCGATGCGAGTCGCCCAGCCATTCCAGCCGGTCATACTCGATCGTGTACTTGGGCGCTTTCTTGCCACCGCCTGACTTTCCGTTTCCATTCCCGTTGCCGCTGGTGGCACCATCAGCGGTTCCGTTGGCCTTGGGGGTCGACTCGGCCGGCACCCTGCCGACGATCCATTCCTTGAGCATCGTGGTGGCGAAAATCACCGAGTTGACCAGTGCGATCTCGGCATAACTGGTCTTTTTGTTGGCCAGCGAGTTGATGACGCCGATCCCGATGACGATGAACAGGTACGTCATTTCCTTGGGGCGAATGGCGTCGGTTCGGTAGCGAAGCACGCCGAAGACGGCAAACAATCCCAACGCCAAGCCCAGATCCAGTTCCAGCTTTTTCATCGTGAAACAGATGAAGAACACGATCACGTTGAGCATCACCGCGGTAAACGCAAACTCCCGTTCTCGCTGGTTGGGGTAGATCGCAAACACGACGATCAGCAACAGGAAGACGAGGTCGATTCCGAACCGCACCAGCAGCTTGAAAACGTCGTCGTCAAACAGTGGGATCTCCAGGAACTCCATGAGCCGATTCAGTGTTGAGCGTCGATCGGTCACGACCGACGATGGTTTGATGGAAGAGGATGGCGTGCGAGCCCCGTTCGGGTCTCACGGAGGGCAATGCGAAAACGAATCTGCAATCGGGCCAGAAAAGTTGAAGAAAAGAGGAAGATCTCGTCGTGGCCGGCGATGGCATCAGAACGAAGCGTCGCCGGCTTCGATTTGACGCCGGCCACGCTGTTGGATTTCTCGCAACCGCGGGTCGTCCGCCGGGGCAAATCCGGTCAGCAGAATCGAGGCTTCACGGTGCAACAACTGGCATTCGATCCAGTCAAACCACGGGATCGGCATCGACCCGACGGGGCCTTGTTCCATCGATTGCGTCAGCGCGTCGATTTCCTGTTGCGACCTCTCAAAGGCTTCCCGGGCCTGATCGGCATCGCCGACGCGGTGATACGCCATCGCCAGGGCCGGATACACGGGCTGCATGTTCCGCCATCGATCGTCGGTCAACGCATCCTTCAACGACGCGACGGCTTCGTCGTACCGTTTCGCCCGGTACATCGCGATTGCGGTCGTGTAGAGGATCACGCCGCGTGGAATCCGCAAGCGTCGGAAGTCATCCGGCCGGGGCGGTCCGCCGTCGCGTGGCCGACCCGGATCACGGAACTGTGGCGGTCGCCCGTCCGATCGTTTGGGTGGTCCGCCAACCGGTGGTCCGCTGCGGTCCCAGGGCGCAAATCGTGGCAGACGTTGCGATTCCTGGGCGTGTTCGTCGTCCATTTCGGCGAGGAACGCCACCGCTTGTTCGGCCAACTGTTCAGGATCTCCGACCGGATCGCTGGCCAGAACACAGCTGCGAATCAGTGACATCGAGGGACCCTCGCCCCGCTGCTCGGCCTGCTGCAACAACGCCGTGCAGTACTCGCGATAGGTGTCGGTGTCGCCGGTCAGCAGAAACAGTTGCGGGATGGCCCAATTGGCCGGGTTATCGTCGGGCACGCCCAACTCGATCGCTTGGGAGAAATCTCGCGCCGCCAAGTCCCACAATCCCAGCTTGACCTCCAACGATGCGCGTTCGGTCCAGGCGTTGTAGTAGTTGGGTTGCCGCTTGATTGCTTCGGTGAAATCGGCGTAGGCGGCCGCCCAGCGTTGGCCATCGACGTGGGCCCGACCGCTGGTGACCAACACGTTGGCCTCCTTCATGGTCGTGGCGAATTGAGCGATTTCTTCGCGCGCGGCGTCCGCTTCCTGCTGCAGTCGCAACGCCTTTTGCAAGGCCGCGTCTTTGTCGTTTCGCTCGCCAAAGGCCACCGACGCCTGCCACAGACTGACGGCGGTTCCCAAAATCATGGCCGCGGCGATCAGCGAAACCGTGACGAGGGCTGCTTTGTTGCGGCGTGCGAATTTGCTGAGTTGATAAAGCTGGGACGGCGGCCGCGCCTCGATCGGTTGCTCGGCGAGAAAACGACGCACATCGTCGGCCAGTTCGCTGGCCGACGCATAACGCCGGCCGCGATCCTTTTCCAACGCTTTCATGACGATCCAGTCCAAATCGCCGCGGACCGCCGAGGACAACTGCTGCGGGTTTCGAACACGTGTCGCCGACCTTGTGGAAAGAGCCGCCGCGACCGTGGTCAGCCGCGTGCTCGGCTTGGGCGGGTCGACTTCGCGAATGATGCGACGGACCTCATCGAGACCGACAGAATTAAATTGCTCCCGTTCGAAAGGCGTCGATCCGGTCAGCAATTCGTACAGCAGCACGCCGAGCGAATAGATGTCGCTCCGCGTGTCGATGTCCAGCCCGCTCATCTCGGCCTGTTCGGGGCTCATGTACAGCGGGGTGCCGATCATCGCCGTAAATCGGGTGTAGATCGTCTTGTCGGTCAAACTTTGACCGATCGCCTTGGCGACACCGAAATCAATGATTTTCGGGACCGACGTTTCGTCGTGAAGCGTCACCAGAACGTTGGACGGTTTGATGTCGCGATGGACGACGCCTTTTTGATGAGCATGCTGAACTGCCCGGCATACCGTGGTGAAAATCTCCAATCGCTGTCGCAAACTGAGCTGGTGTTGGTCGCAGAATTCCGTGATCGGAACGCCACGGACGAGTTCCATGACAAAGTAGGGCCGGCCAGTCGCAGTCGTTCCGGCGTCGAAGGCACGGGCGATGTTCGGATGGTCCATCATCGCAAGCGCCTGCCGTTCCGCCTCGAATCGGGCAATCACGTCACGCGAGTCCATCCCCGGTTTGACGACTTTTAATGCGACTTTCCGACGGACCGGCCGTTGTTGCTCGGCGACAAAGACCAAACCGAAACCGCCTTCACCAATCTGCTCCATCAACCGATACGGGCCGATCAACGTGCCGGGGCCTTCCACGATCGGCCGGTTCAATTGGAGCGTCTCGCTCAGATCCTGGGTTGAATCTGGCGCCAGGATCGCGACGGGGTGGTCGAGCGGATTTTCCGGCAAGGCATGGGCACCGAGTAGTTTTTCCACGGACGCCCGAAGCTTGGCGTTCCCGGCACAGGCCTCGTCCAGATACTTCGCCCGGGCCTCTGCGGATTCGAGATCGAGGGCTTCGAGAAAGATGGATTGTTCTGACGATTCGTGCATTTTGATTCGGCCGCGAAATGACTTCGCCGGTACAGAGTCCACAACGCTGGCTGCGTCGACGGCGCAGACGCAACTCGATTGTATCTGTCATGCGAAATCCGGCTCCGAAGCGGGCCAAAAAAATCCGCCGAGACGAACGTTACTCCGTGTCTTCCATCTCACGCCGCAACCAGGCCCGGGCGTACGCCCAGTTTCGTTTGGCCGTCCGTGGCGAGATGTTCAAGACCTTGGCAGTTTGGTCGATTGTCAGCCCTGTGAAGTATCGGAGTTGCACCAAGCGGGCCAGGTCGGCATCGACTGCTGCCAGACGCGTCAGCGCCTCATCGAGCGCCAACAGGGTGTCCTGGTCGTCGGGGTCCAGCAGTGCGTCGCCGTCCTGCAGCTCGTTTTTCGCTAAATTGCCGCCGCGTTTGACGCTTTGTCGCCGTCTGGCGTTTTCGATCAAGATTCTCCGCATCGCTTCGGCCGCGGCAGCGAAAAAATGTCCCCGGCTGTCCCACTGCTCGGCCGCTTGTTCGGCAACCTCATTCCCGATCAATCGCAGGAAGGCTTCGTGGACCAGTGCCGTCGGCTGCAAGGTGTGTCCGGGCGATTCCTGCGACATCTTTCGCGCAGCCAATCGTCTCAGCTCGTCGTAAACCAGCGGCAACAACCGGCTGGCCGCTTGCGGGTCGCCATCATCGATCGCTTGCAAAATTTGCGTGACATCATCATCCATGGCCACAGTATAGATCGACCTTCGGCAGAGAACACGTGCCGGCAGTGGGCAGGTGGGGACCGGTCTTGGCAGCTGATTGGAAAGACTCGATTTCTAACGAGACGCGTTTGAAGCACCGGTTTCAAATCGAACTTCACCCCACAGGTTGGGCGAAAGCATGATTTCGCCGGGAATGTCATCCACCAAACCGGTGCTCTTGTTGGACCAATACGATCGCAAATTGGTGTCCGTGCCTTCGGCATCGCCGTAGGTGACGCCGAAATCCGCTCGATAGGTTTGTCCGGCCTGGGGATGCAGACCGAGATCGCTGAGCAAGACGGAGACCTTTACTTCGTACCCGCCGCCGTTGGTTGTGGCTTCGATCGCAGCGTCGGGCAGCCGCCGAACGTTGTCGACTTTCTCACCGCGCCAGGGCGACGTGAATTCGACGGGGTTCTTGCCGCCCCGTTTGCGGTGTTCATACAGGACCGCGATCGGCTGGCCGTCCAACGGTGCGATCATCAACCGCTTGTCTCCTTCGCCAGGACCGCTGCGTTTGGGCGAGAGCTGTGGGTCGGTCGCGATTTGTAGATCGACCGAGTCGCCGGTCGCAAACAGCTTGGTCCAGTCGCGGCCGTTGTTGATCCACGGCGAACGATCTTCCACCCGATAATGCAGGTGCAGATGCGTGGCATCGACATTCACGTCCAGCTGGACGCGGAACTTGCCACTTTTGTCCCACTGCAAGGTTCCTGGCACGCCGAGTTTCTTCGCTGCCTGTCCGTCCGCAGCACGCCGCAGGTTTTGCCGTTGGGCCGCGAGGATCTGTTCTTTGCTGACGTCGATGGATCCGGAGAGGCGCGTGATGTCGCTCAATCCCGTCAGTTCATAGATGCGGTACGGTCCGTGGCCGATCTGCACAAAGTACCGCCCGTCGGTCTCCGAGCGACCAAAGCTGCCGCCGAAGATTTCGCCACCCAACCGGTATTCGTTGTTCTGGTAACTCACACGCACGTCAACGAAGACCTCGTCGAGATACAACCCATCGCTGGTCAGCAGGAAGCAGCGGCCGTGGTTGCCGTTCAAGAAGAACACGTCGCTTTGATCGTCCAGCGACGCCAGACCGAGAATGCCGAGCGTTCCCTGCATCACGCCCGGTTCGGGCAGCGGTGCGTCGTGTGATCCATGGACGTTGCTCCACCGGTTCGGAAAACTCCAGAGCGATGCTCGTGGTTCGCTCGGCGGACCAAGCGATTTGACCGTGGAGCCATTGACGGCGGTTTGATACGCATTCATTTCCGGATCGGAATTAAAAATGAAACGTCCGAAACGATCTCGCACCGTGGGCACGCCGTTGCGTTTGTAGCCGGACGTCAGATCGATCGGCGTTGCCTCGGCAATCGCTTCGTCCAAGTTGGGGTAATTGGGCACGCCGTTGGGCGAGAAGCCGCGCGGCCGGATCGCCACGATGGACACTTGCTGGCCGTCGGCCAGCGGCAAATACAATGTCAATGACGTTTGCAGATGCCCCCATGCTCCACCGCCCAACGCCAGATTGTCGCCGCAAAAGTCAAACTCATCCGGTTGTGTTTGGCCGTCGCCATTGCGATCGACCCACAACACGCCCATGCCGCGCTGGGACCACGGTTTTCCGTCGCCCTTGGTGCCCGGCTTTTCCTGGGCCCGTTTCTCCGGCCATTTAGCATAGAACGCATCGATGTAGGCTTCTGGCGGGTCCCATTGGCAACCGTAGGCAAAGTGATGCGTGTCGGACACAGCGACGATGTCGTGGAGCGTCCCGTCGGGAAGGACTTCGCAGATCAATGAAATCTTGCCGCGGGCGCAGACAAAGGTCCGGCCGGCTTCACGGAAAAAGAGATAGCTGTGTGGTTCGTAGTTGCCGAAGTGGCCTTCCTGCAACGACACGATGTGGGTCGGCCGCGCCGTGCCTTGTTCCACATCGACATCCCAGAAACAGCCCAGCCCGATCCAGCGGCGTGGGTTCTCGGGATCGAACCCCGAACCGTCGCCTCCGTAGTGTGGCATGCCGAACTTTTCATAAACGACCTCGCTTGTCGACGCGGCATCCCACGCCAGAACACGTTTCGGGTTCCAGCGTTTTTCCGTCACCCAAAGTTTGCCGGCGGGGCCAAAGACAAGACCGGCGGGATGGACCATTCGCTTTGGATCGTAGGCCCCTTTGTACGGTCCGCCGGGGTCGCCGATCGTCGCGACCAAGTTGCCCTCCGCGGTGAAGCGATGAATCTGGTGCGAGTTGGCGTCGCTGACCAAGAGGTCGCCATTGGGCGCGACAGTGATGCCGCTGAGTTGGGGTTCGCTTTCCAAGCCGGTGGCAATCTTTGCGGAGGGAACAAGGGTCTTTCCATCGCGGAGTCGCACCACACCCTGATCGGTTGCCGCGTAGATTTCGCGCCCGGCGGTCAGATGCCGAACACCGGGCAGCGGCAGGGATTCCAGCCGTTCGCCTGTCGCGGCATCGAGCACCAGCACCGCCTGTTTGTCACGCGATCCGACATAGAGTTTGCCGTCTTTGATCGCCAGACCGCCCAAGTTGAATTCGTCCAGATTCGAATGGTTTGACCCCGGCCCGACCTGCATCGATCAATTTCCAAAGCCCGCCGATTGCCAGGGAATTCCGCGATCTTGCCCGACTCGATGTCGTAGCGGACGAGGGTGAGTTTCCAGGTTGCCGTCCAGTTGTCGCTGCCAAGATCAACCCCCTTGGTCCCGCCCCAGGTGAACCCGTCCTGGGCGCAGTACAGATACTTGTCGTCGACAGCGATGGCGTCGTGTCCGATGCCGTAACCGTGTAGGTGTTCGTAGCCTTGAACGAAATTGCCATCGGCGTCCAACGCGACGAGCGCCCAACCGCCTTCGGTCACCGGTGCGGCAAAGAAAACGAGATTGCCGTTGGTGGCGGCGTGATGAAACGTGCTGTGGTTAGGGCCCCAAGAGGCGGTCGTGTCTTCGCCGCCGTTGGCAAAGTTCATTCGATAGACCGGTTCGATTCCCGGGTGGGTGATCCCTCGCCAGCGATAGCTTCCCGGCGGAACCAGTTTGCCTTGGTCGTCCAGTCCATCCCAAACCAGCGTCTGCCGTCCGCCGGAAAACGAACGCCCTGCCACGAGATTCCGCACCCGCCGTCCGGATTCATCTTCGATGACCACAGTCGCTTTGCCGTTTGAAGGCTGCTGAAATGCGATGCGGATTTCTTGCCGCCGGCCGCTCACGCCTTCGCGGTAATCCTCCAGATCAAACGGAGCCCAATCCGCGGGATCATCGGAAAACGGCGCGTGAATGGCGCGATGGTCTTGGAACCCAAACCGTTCGCGCTGTCGGGGTGTCTCAACGGCCGCCGCAAAACGAAAGTCAGACCAGTCACCGGCGGGCAAGCGAAATCCAAGCTGCCATCGCGTCGGCAATCGGTCTTGCTCGGTCGCGGCGGATCGATCGATTGCCTGGACCGCTTGCCATCCCGTCCCGTCGGTCAACAAAAACGTCTGTTTGGCGTTGGCGATGCCAATCCGGATCTCGGGTTTGGATTCCGCCCGCGTGCGGACAGAGACGGCCAGTCCTCGTCGATCGGGGGTGATGGCGACGGCGAACGGTATTCCAGCGGGGCGACTGAAGTCCTGGAAATCGGCATCAGTGTGGAGCTGTGTTTCGGCCGGTTGGATTGTCCGTGCTTGTGCGTGAGGGATGGTCGGATCGGCGGTCTGTTCGGCGAGCTGAAGTTTGACCAGACGCTGGCGGCCCGCTTCGTAGACCACCACACGATCGCCCGATACTGCCACGTGCGTGGGCGAGCCGAGTCGATTTTGGATTGCCACTTCTGTTAGACCGGCATCAAACAGACGCAGTGTCCCGCCGGCGGAATCACACACCGCCAACCGCCGACCGTCGCTGTGGACATACGCCTCTGCTTCGTATTCCGCGATTCGTGAAGCTTCCGTCCACCGCTGGTCGCCGTCACGTTGGTAGGCGATGACCGCTCCACCGTCGGCGACAATCAATCGGTCATCGAACCAGGCAAGACTCGTACAGTGTTTCAGTCCTTCGATGACGACCGGTTTGGGTTTCGACCGCTGACGTCCGTCCGCTGTGAGGCCCACTTCAATCGCTTGGCCGCCTTGCTGGACCACCAGCAGCGAAAAACCGTTGTCGTGCGGAATGGCCGCCGCACCGCTGACCGATTCCGCCAGTTCCAGATCGGTCGCGCGTCTGCTCTCCAAGTGCGACCAACCACTGTCATCAATGCACGCGCCGATCGCAAGTTGCACATCGTTGTAGTGCTTCTTCAACACACACAGCGTCTGGCCGTTCAAGACGACCGGTTGTGCGTGAACGTCCGTCTCTTTGTCGCCCACCGTGTGCGGCACCTCGCAGGTATCGTCCCACCGCCAACTCCCCCGCGGCGTCCAGATGTTGCCCCGCTCATCGAGCGCGACGCCGGTCAAATTCGCCAACGCTCCGATGCGGCGGGCCAATTCGAACCGCTGTTCCACATCGTTCCAGCGTAGCAATTGAACGACGCCGGCGAGCCCCGACACGGCGTAGACATCGTCGCGGACGTGCACCAGTCCGCGCCCGTTGGTCAGATCGGCACTCTCGGGCAGATACCCGATAAACGATCCCGACGCCCCACCCAGCACCACTCCCGGTTCCGGTTCGAACCGTTCGTTCATGCGATGGATCGTGCCATGCCAACCGTGAGCGTACCAATGCCGCCCAATCTGTTGTGGTCGTTCGCCGCGAAAGCCTGTGGGGAATCCGGCCACCACGACACCGTCCCGCCACGCCTGCACTTGCTTGCCGTCGAAGCCATAGACGGTCCCGTTGTCGCCGCCGTGCAGGTCGCCGACATGCAGTGCGAACAAATCCGATCCAGGCTTCGCGATGTTCGTCCGCGCATCGGTCGACGGGTCGAACCAGAACAGCTGATCCTGATGCTTGTCAAACACCACCACGCGACCCTCCAGCGCATTGGACGAAATCACATCCGCCTTGACGTCCAATCGCTGCGGGATGGAACCTGCGGCCGCGTCGAGCGACAGGGAGTAGAGGGCGTTTCGGATTCTCATCAACAGCACGTCGCCGGCACGTGTCAATTGATCGTTGCGGTCGGTCGATTCGGGCAGTGGGTAGCTTGCCAACAACCGTCCGTCGAGCGCATATCGGTTCAACTGCGTCGATCCACCCCGCTCCCAAATCGCCGCGTCGTCGCCGATCACGGGACCCATTCCCGCCGCCGGCTGATCGGCAAAGTTCACCAGCGACGGACCGCTCTCCCCAGAATTCCCCAGTATTCCGGCGAAGACGAGTTCCTCGGCAGACGCCCGATCCGGCAGCTGGACGGCGGCAACCATCAACAAAATAGAACTCGTCAAAACAACAGGTAGCGTCTTCATCTTATTCATACTGCTATCGCGAGGACTGGCCGGATCATCATCGCCGGACACGTGCAAGATTTTTGACGATCTGCCGCAATTCACTTTGGCTCGGTGGATCGTCCAGGTAGTTGACGACATCGAATTCGATGCCACGGGACTGGAGCAATTCGAGCGCGGCTCGCGATTTGGTGCACCTGGGATTGTGATAGAGTTTCGTCATTGCATTTTTTGAATTGGATTAGTCGCACGGGTGCAAAGTTTGTCGACGGGAACCGTCGGCGTCATCCTGCGGCGAGGTGGTTCTGTGTGGCACGCGCCGTCAGCGGCATGTTAGCCCCGGACAGGCGTCGGTTATAAATTCTGCGCGCGCCGTTCGCTCACCCGATGGTTGATTAAATGGGTGTTCACCGGCCAACGTGATCATGCCGGCCCGAACACGTAAGCGAGGGCGCTGCGTGGGCCCTTGTGTCTGGGCGCGGGATGATGTGAACAAGCTGTCGCGATTGCCGGTGGACGGGACACTTGCCGCTCGCTAACGCTTCCCGCTGGTGTGGTGACGCGCCGCTGGTTTGCCCGTTCATTAAGACCGGGTGCGTCCGTCTCGTTCGGCTTTCTCAAGCAGGGCTTGCAGTCGTTTCACGACCTCGGGCCGTTCTTCGGAGAGATCGGTCTGTTCGCCCGGATCGTTGGCCAAGTCGTACAGCTCATTCCCTTGGTCTCTGTCGCTGCCGTATCGCACGATCAACTTCCAGCGACCGGTGCAGACCGCGATCGCACTGTCTTTGCCATTGCCCAGAATCAATACCGCTTCTCGCCCGGCAATTTGACGTTCCCTGCCCAGCAGCACCGGAAGCAAGCTGAACGAGTCGACGGCGGCATCATGCGGAAGTTCACGGCCGATCAACTCCGCGTGCTGATCTTTGTCGCTCCATAACAACTGACGTCCCCGTATCCGAGATCGTCGGCAAAAATGATCACAAGATTGGGCGTCGCCGTGGTCGCTGCGGAGGCCTCAGGGTTCGTCCCGCCAAAGATTGCCGCCGCGAATAGAAAGGCCGAAAGCGCTGTTTGTTGGTAGTTCATGGCCGCGTAGTATACTTGCTTCGCTTACCGTTATTTCGTGTTACAGGTCATCCGAACAGATCGTTCGGACTCAGAATACCAACCACTCGAACGAGACGCCACGCACATGAACAAAACGCCCACTGTGTTGCTCGCCACCTTCGTTCTTGTGCTCTCCTGCACCCAAGGCGTGCCCGCGTTTGGCGAATTTGTCCACCCCGGAGTCGCCCACAGTCGAGCCAGCATCGAGTTTGTCAAATCCAAGATCGCGGCGGGCCAGCAGCCGTGGGGTGATGCGTGGGAACGACTCCGCAACTCGCGTTATGCCTCCCTCGACTGGAAACCGCAGCCTTTCGCACACGTCGAGCGTGGTGCCTACAACGATCCCGACATCGGATCGTCCGAATTCAGCAGTGATGCACGGGCGGCCTCTTACCATGCGCTTTGCTGGGCCCTTTCAGGAAAGGAATTGCACGCCGTCAAGTCTGCGGAGATCCTCAACGCGTGGTCCGGGACGCTGCAGTCGATCGGCAACCATGATGCCCGATTGCTGATCGGCATGAGCGGGCACGACTTTTGCATCGCAGCGGAACTTCTAAAACACACGTGGGGACAATGGCCTGAAGATGAGCAAGCACGATTCGAATCGATGCTGCGAAACATCTGGTACCCGGTGATCAAAGACTTTTATCCGACGGCCAACGGCAATTGGGACGCATCGATGTTGCAGGTGATGATCGCGATGGGCGTCTTCTTGGACGACCAACAGATGTTCGACCGGGCCAAGGATTATTTTCTCGGCGGCAAAGGCAACGGCGCGATCGGGAACTACTTCATGGAATCCGGGCAGTGCCAAGAATCTGGTCGAGACCAAGCCCACACCCAGATGGGATTGGAGTTCTTAGCCAATACTTGCGAGACGGCATGGATCCAGGGCGTCGATCTGTACGGCGCCCTGGATAATCGGCTGCTGAAGGGATTTGAGTACACCGCAAAGTACAACTTGGGTTTCGACGTGCCATACGTCGCGTACCGAAGTGTGGAAGGGCGTTATCACTACAAGTCGATCTCCAGCAACAGTCGCGGCAGATTGCGCCCGATGTATGAACGGGTTTTCAATCACTACCACAATCGTCGAGGCTTGGAAGCTCCCTACACCGAGCAAGCCGCATTAAGACTCCGCGAGAGTCAGTCGGGGACGCGCGACGCGTCGAACCGGCGTGATGCGAACCCACGTGATTCGAATTCACGCCGCGACCGTCGCCGTCGCCGCGGTCGATCGGCATCCTCGCATCTGGACACCCTGATGTACGCCGGTCATCCGGCTGACCTCCAGCCGATCAATTAGCAACCCGACCCGCTGCAGCATTTCTCTTGTGTGCCCCGACGCAACCGACGCGTGGCCGCGGAGGGCTCAAAGCATCTGGCGCACATCGGACGCGTGCGTCGGGAATGCGAACAACGTCGACTTGACGTCCGTGGCTGTCAACCCAAACTTCATGGCCAGTGCGAACAAGTTAATCGTCTCGTCCGCCGCCGGGCCGATCAGGTGTGCCCCGAGGATACGATCGCTGTCTTTGTCGATGAGCAGTTTGTACCCACCACAAGGTTGGAGTGATTTGCGGACCGAACCCGACGACGACGTGTCTTGATGGTGAACGACAACGTTGTGCGATTCTTCTGCTTGGTGTTGTGACATCCCCACGGATGCGATCGGCGGAACGGTAAAGGCGACCTTCGGAATCTGTCCATAGTCCGGCCGATCTTGCGGGTGTTCGGCGAACAGGTTGTTGACGACGACGCGTGCTTCCTCATTGGCAACCGGAGTCAGGCGAGGTTTTCCCGTGTCAGCGCAGTCACCGGCAGAAAAAACGGACGGGTTGGACACGCTTCGCATCGAGGAATCGACTTGGATCCCGTCGTCGCCGAACGCAACGTTCCCGGCCTTCAGATTCAAGCCGTCAAGATTCGGCGCACGACCCGCACCGTGAACCACCAGGTCGGCCTGCAGTGTCTCGTGATTCCGATCCGCATGCCCGTATTGCACGGCGAACGACCCATCATCCCCTTGGGAGATCTCGGCAACCTCCGCATCGGTTCGGACGTCCAGTCCACGCGACATGCCGTATTGCACCAGCTGCTTGACCAAGTCTGGATCAAAGGGCGACAACACCCGGTCGCCCCGCTCCAGCACGACGACTTGGGATCCGCAGCGGGCCGCCACGCACGCGAACTCCATGGAAATATACCCGCCACCGATAAAAACGATGCGTCTAGGAATCGATTCCAGTTCAAGGAACTCGTCACTGTGAATCGCCAGTTCGCCGCCGGGGACGTCGAGCGGTCGCGGGTGGGCCCCGACGCCGACAAAGATGCGATCGCTCGATAATTGGTGTTCACCGACACGGATGGTCGTCGGATCGACAAATGACGCCGCTCCATGAAAGGTTGTGATCCCGCGTTTTTGGAACGACGCTTCACTATGTTCCAGCACCGGTTCGGTGAATTCACGCTTGAATTCCAACAGCTTGGCCCAGTTGACATCAACCCCATCGGAATCAATGAATTTGTCCTGCCCGCCGCGTGTTCGGTCGATCAAGTCCGCAGCGTTGGTGTAGACCTTTTTCGGATTGCACCCGCGTAGTGCACAGGTGCCGCCAAATTCCCGCGATTCAATGACCGCGACGCGCTTACCGTCGTCCGCGGTCTTCTTCGCTACCGTTGATGCGGACGGACCGGTTCCGATCACAATGAGGTCAAACCGGTTTGTTCTCATCACAGTGGAGTCTCCAGGCGGTACGTGAATCAGGTCGCGTCCAGAATCAATCGCATACGGTATCAATCGCTTACGGATACGCTCTCAAATCTCAAATGCACGCAGTTGCTTAAATGCACGCAGTGTGCCAAAGCACTCGGCACAAGTTTTGCTATGGGTCGCCCGTCATCGTCCTGTTGGTGTTGTTGCCGATGGGCCGACTTCAAGACCGTGGCGTCAAGCACGGCACTGCAACCTTTGATCGCAAATTCAGGAAACCTGCTGTGAGAACCAATCAAGACTTCATGCATGCATTGTTGTTGACGTTCGCCGCCACGCTCGGCTTCGCTTTAGCGGGCTGCGACAACAAAGAAACGGTGTTAGAAGTGGAAACGCGCAACGGCGAAGTGGAGGTCCAACGTGATCGCGAAACGGGCGACGTGGACGTCGAGGTGGTCGATTAGCAACCAACCGCCCGCAAGCCAGCGGGCAGACCCTTACGAAAACCGCGTTGCCCAAACAGCTGATCAAGTTCTTCGACATTGGTCCACAACATGCACGATGTCGTTTGGGCCGCTCGGCGAGGCGGCAATCATTGTGACACTCAATCAAGGGACATCAACATGAATTGGGATCAAATCCAAGGCAAGTGGAAACAAGTCAAGGGTCAGGCGCAACAGAAATGGGGCAAGCTGACCGATGACGAACTCGATCGCGTCGATGGCAAGCGTGAAGAGATGGTCGGTGTCGTGCAAGAACGATACGGCATCGCCCGCGATGAAGCCGAACGCCAAGTGCGAGAGTTTGAGTCCTCTTGCAATTGTTAGCCGACAAACGCAATTCCACAGGGCCCAAGAGTACACAGCGCCTGGGCCCTGTGACCTCCTCCCTGCTGTGTGTCACAAAACGACTCTCAGAGCGTAACCAGAAGTACTAAAGCCATGAAAACTGCAATTCACACTTTGTTGGCGACCACCGCGATCGCTTGCATGACGGTGACTGCCGCGGTTGCCCAAGAATCCGAGACCAAGGAACGCCAACGCGTTCAACGGCGTTCGGCAGACGCCGGAAAACTGGACGAAAAGACCCGTGGTGCGAACATCCGGGTCAGCCAACTGATGGGTTACAATATCCAGAATTCACAAGGCGAAAGCGTCGGTGAAATCAAGGATATTGTGATCGATTCGCGGACCGGCAAAGTCAAGTACGCCGCGGTGACCTACGGCGGGTTCATCGGATTGGGGAACAAGCTGTTTGCCGTGCCGTTTGAAGCGTTCAAAGTGCAAGTCGATCCAGACGAAATCGGTGACGATGATATCGATGCGGATGACTACGTGCTTGTGCTCAACGTCACGCAGCAACAACTCGAAGGCCAAGAGGGCTTTGACGAAGACAATTGGCCCGACATGGCTGACCGCCAGTGGGCTCGCGAGTTGGACAAGCGTTACGGCGTCAACCGCAGCGAAGACGCGAAAGAACGAATGAAGCGACTCAATCGCGAGTCCAACAACCAGTAGACTCAGCCAGTAGACACAACCGGATTTGCAACGTGGTGACGACAAGGCTGCCGCGGACCGAGCGTCCGCGGCAGCCTTCGTCAATTTTGCGTCCGCGATTTCGCGTCGACAACGATTTCAAACCCGGTTGGCACTGACCGCGCAACCCGCTGCAGCGAACTTGTGGTGATGATCCCCGCCGCCTAGACTTGATACTGCTGGCAACCAGCCCGCAAGTCGCCGACGGGCGATCGACTTTTCCATTTAACGCCTGACGCCGGCAGCGGACAGCCATGACTGATAACGCTCGCGACATTTCCGTTGCTGAAATGAACCCCGAGCAGTTACCGGTCGCGGAGCATGAGTTGCATGGATGGACCCACTTTGCAGGGTTGTATGCGGGCGAGCATGTGGCGGCGACCGAGTTTGTGATCGGTGCAACCTTCGTGGCGTTGGGCGCTTCGACCCAAGACATTCTGATCGGGCTGCTGATCGGCAACGTGCTGGCGATTCTTAGCTGGACCTTGATCACGACGCCGATCGCCGTTCAGACTCGGCTCAGTCTCTACACGTATCTCCACAAGATCGCCGGAGATTCGATGAGCGATCTGTAGAATTGGGCCAACGTGCTGATCTTTAGCGTGATTTCATCCGCCATGATCACCGTTTCTTGCACGGCGGTTCGGCTGTTGCTGGGCATTCCCGCGCAATTGCAATGGTATCCGACCGACGCCCTGTTTGTCGTGGTCGTCCTGGTGGTGGGAATGATCGTGGTGCTGGTGGCGATGTACGGGTTCAACGCGGTGGCCGAGTTTTCGAGCCTCTGCGGACATTGGTTGGTCGTGATGTTTGTCAGCGGCGCCCTGGTTTTGTTTCCGGCAGTCTCCGACGCGGTACTTGGCAGGCCTCAGCTGAGAGGTTTCGCCGACTTCATAACGATTGGCGACCGATCCATCTGGACCGGTGTCAATAGCGAGGGCAAACCCGGCATCGGATTGTTGGAAGTGATCGGGTTTGCCTGGGCCGCCAACACGATCACCCATTTTGGTCTGATCGACATGGCGTTGCTGCGTTATGCCAAGCGGCCCATCTACGGACTCTGCACCAGTGCGGGCATGCTGTTCGGTCACTACATCGCATGGATCGCGGCCGGTATCATGGGGGCGGGCACCGCGGTACTGATGAAATCAACGATCGTGGAACTGGATCCGGGCGACGTTGCCTACCGTGCGTTGGGCCTGTCGGGCTACGTGATCGTGATTATCGCCGGATGGACGACCGCCAACGCAAACCTTTAACGAGCCGGATTGGCGGCGCAGGCGATCTTTTACAACCACTCGCGGATGCGAGTTACCTTCGCCGTGGGAGTGGTGACGGTCGCGATCGCCTGTTTTCCGTTTGTGTACAAACAGATTTTGCCGCTTAATCGAGAAGTGAAAATGAATCACTATGGCTCCCCTCTCCCCCGATTCCTGACGAGCCTAAGCGAGTCAGGAATCGGGGGAGAGGGGCTGGGGGTGAGGGGGAATTATTCTGTGCGTCGTTGCTGGATGACGGTAACGATACGCTCTCGAACCCCGGTTGGATCTGGCGGTATGCTGTACGCTGGAATGCGAACTGCATCAAATCGACTCAGCAGAAATCAATGGTGTATCGCCTATCGGATGCTCACGACGAAACTTTCCTCCGCCGCAACCACGATTTCGCGCCATCAGCGAAACCGAGTTTTCAAATTCATTCGATCGGCCGCGCTGATCACGACCAAACCCGTTGGCCTTGTGATTGCATCGTTGTTTGGTCATGCGGATTCCCCCTCACCCCCTGCCCCTCCCCCCCAAACAAGCCTCTACTCGTCGCAACGTTTTCGCTTTCTAAAATCACTTGACGCCCATGATCAATCCGAATCGACCAAGAGGCTTGTTCGGGGGAGAGGGGAGCCATTTTTGGGTAAGTCGCTTCTCGTTTTAGCGGCCTTGGGCTCGTGCCCTGCCGCTAACAATGACTGCGTCGGGCTCGTGTTCCGCCCGGCGTTCTAGCGCCGTCGGCTTAGAACGCGTCCTTGATCGCATCCAGACGCACGCCGAGGAGCTGCTGCGCGAGCGTGTCGAGTTGGTCTTCCGAACCCTGCAGATGGTAGGTTCGCTGCACGTGTCGCATCGTTTCGCCGGGTTTCAGCGCCGCGGCGGGGGACGAGGTTTCCAGCTCGTAAAACGGTCCCAATGGGGGCTTGCCCGGCTCGGGTGAACCATCGTTATAGGAATTGATTACGTCGCCGGCATACGGCTGATCCTGCAGCTCCCACATGGAATTGACGAATCCGTGTGGCGCATCTTGCACGTTGTAGGTGACGATGTTCAGTACTCCTCCGGCGGCGTCGTAGCTGCCAGCGATCCCCTTTGAACGCTGCGGACTGATTCCGATCTTCCCGCGACGTGTGCCGTCGCCGCGGAAGAACAGCTTGTCGTTTTCGACCTGCAGGTACTCCGGCGGCACTTTGCCGAAGTACGTGTCATTGACCTTTGGGCCGAGCTTCTTGTCGCTACCTTGTTGAAAGAGAATGACCACGGTTGTTTCGGGCGAGGGGTTGTACATGCCGAGGATCCAGATCGAAAGCAGGCCGGTTTCCGGCTTCCAGGCGTGCGAACCGGTGTTGGTGATTCGGTTGTCCGTTTCATAACCCACCATCCGCAGCCCCTCACCGAGTTCGACGTCCAACAACTCGGCGGCCTCTTGCTTGTCCAGCAGTTTCACGGTGCGTTCAATCCCCACCTGGAACTCGGCGCCGCTGTAATTGATCAGTTCCGTCGCGTGCTTGAACCTTGCCGATGCGTCGGTTTGTTCGACGAGTTCGTAGGCTTCGGTGTCGATCGCCGGTGGGGTGCCCCAGTCGGAAAATTCGAATTTCGATCCGGGTTTAAAAAACAAGGCGTACTGACCGCCTTCCGGTCCCAGCCAGAACCGTTCTTCTCCGCCGAAGATATAGATGTGCTCTTCGAGCGTACCCTTTTTCTGCTCGTCGGAAAGGAGGCCCCGTTCGATGACCGGGCGGTTGATCCAGCCGAAGCTCGGTCCGGACTGGTGGTCGAAGGTGCTGGTCATCACGCGGCCCTGATAGGCCGGCGCCACAGCGACCGCGGCGCTGCCGTCACGCAACACAACGATCGGCGTATGCTTTTTCAGAAAGGCCAGGTCGTCGGCAAACGTGTCGCCGGCAGCAGCCCCGTGGGCTGCCATGCCGAGAGTTGCTCCAGCGATTCCCAAACGAATCATCATCGGTATCTTCATCTTATTGTTCCTCCGTTACATCAAACCGCTCAATGAAGGGCAGCCGGGTGTTCCGGTCTTTCGCCCGTCCGATCTCAACGCCCCATGTCGGAAACTCACCCGTCCCGCTCTGCGTAAACGCTTCAGGACGATAGGCTCCCCCGGCCCACGGACCGTTGATCACGTCGTGCGTTTTTGAAAAATTGATTCCGTCCTCCGCATAGAGGATCGAATTGGTAATCGCTTTCGGCCCCGTCGTGCCGATCATCGCGGCGACGCCCGAGCCCTGCGGCCAGACGAGCACTTCGTGATTGCCGGGGATCACCGGATTCGCACCGTGCCGCACATAGGGGCCTTGCGGATGTTCGGCGATCGCCAGGCCCATTTGAGTCTGCCCAGGACCTTTTCCCAACTGGCGGCCCTTGTAGTAAAACCAATACTTGTCGTCGCGAACAATCAGGCAGGCATCATCGACCAGATGGCTGTCGAAATCCGCCGGGTTGTCGCTGTTCTTCAAAGCCGGATTGCTGGCCAGACGCTGCCAGGGACCCTCGGGCGAGTCCGACACGGCGATCCCGATCTTTGAATCCGGATTGAATCCCTTGCCGTACTCTCTGGAGGTTCCCGTGTAGAACAGCCAGTAGCGTCCTTCGGCAACCAGAATGTTGGGCGTAAAGACACTCGCCCCTTCCCAGCTACCGGGTTCGCCTTTGGCAATCGCCATGCCTTTTTCGGTCCACTTGTGACCATCCGGTGAGGTCGCATACCAGACGGTCGCATCATACCCCGGCGAGATCTTGCCTTTGGAATACCACACGTAAAACAACCCGTCGACCTTGATGATGTCGCTGGGATCACGACGCATGACGCCCGGTTCGGCGCCAATGCCTTCGACTGGCGAATGCGTGACCGTGACGGTTCGAGTGATGGGGTCGTCGGCGTGGGTAGCAACAGCCATGAACGCTGTTGCGACGACCAGATAAATTCTATTCATGCTTTGCTCCGAAGGTGTCTCTGTTCGCCCGGCAAGTTGTGTGGTGTGTTCAATGCGGTCACGACGCACAGGCAGAAGGCGAGTGACAGTTGATTGATCATTATCTTTCCTGTGGACCGACCAAGTTGATTTTCCGTTGATCGGATCCGGTGACGCGGACGTCGCCGAGTTCTGCGACGGCCTCTTTGGCCCGCGTTTGAAGCCGCTGCATGATCGTCGGGTTTTCATCGGCGACGTTGTGTTTCTCGCCGAGGTCGTCCTTCAAATTGAATAGTCTCGGTTCACGCAAGGTCACAAAGCCTTTCGTCTTGTCCGGCTTCTTGGACCAGAACGGCTGATCCTTCGGCGTTCGCGGCAGATGCAGTTTCCAGTCGCCCTCACGCACCGCCTGCAGATTGGTGCCGTTGTAGTAATAAAGAACCTTGTGGGGCGTTTCGGTCTCATTGCCCATCAGGATCGGAAGGATTTGTTTCCCGTCGATCTTACGATCACTCGGTGGCTCCACTCCGGCGAGCTCACAGAACAGCGGCAACAGGTCCATGCTGGTCAGCGTGACATCGGACACTTGGTTGGGGGGGATTTTTCCGGGCCAGCGAAAAATGCCAGGTACGCGGTGCCCGCCTTCCATCGTGCAGTACTTGCCGCCGTTCAAGCCGCCCGTGGATCCCACTCGCGTCGGACCATTGTCGGATGTGAACACCACGAGCGTGTCGGAATCGAGTCCGGCATCGCGAACCGCCTTCATGATCCGCCCGGTGCTGTGATCGAGTTCTTTGATAAAGTCACCGTATTTGCCTTTGCGTGACGTGCCGACGAAGTCTTTGCTGGGCAACAGCGGAGAATGCACGATGTGGTGCGAGACGTAGATGAAGAACGGATCGTCTTTCTGTCGCTCGATGAACTCGACGACTTCATCGGTGTAACGCTGCGTCAGTTCTTCGCAGGCGGCATTTTTCTTTTCAACCTGTTTGCCGCGATACAGCGTGTTGTAGTTTGGCCCGCGGGGCTTGGAGTAATTGCTGGGGATACCGAGGTGTTCGTCGAATCCGGCGTCGATCGGGTGAGAGCCCTCGACTTCCAGTCCCAGATGCCACTTGCCCACCATCAGCGAACGATAGCCGGCGGTCCCCAACAACTCCGGAATCGTGATTTCATCCGGGGCGAATCCGTAATCCTTGTATTTTGAACCCGGCGCTTCCGTTCGGGCGACTGGCATCCCGCATCGCATCGGATAGCGTCCCGTCAACAACGCCGCTCGGGAGGGACTGCACACGTTGGCCGGAACGAAGAAATCCGTGCTGCGAAATCCCTCTTCGGCCAAAGCATCAATGTGCGGAGTTTTAACGCCCTTTGGGCTATAGCAACTGATGTCGCCGTACCCCAGATCATCGGCGAAGATGACGATGAAGTTCGGCGGTCGCTCTGCCGCGCTCGCCAAACAGCATCCCAACAGCAGCATGGCTACGGGGCAAAACCATCGGGGCAACAAGGTCGCGAACAAACAGTTCGCTCTCTCCCGCGTCTTGCCAAATCCAAGGTTCGAATTCATGGGTTGCGACTCATTTTGAAAGTGGTTTTGGATGCTCGACAAACGCGGCGGGCCGGCTGTTGTCGGCGATGTCTTTGGCGAATGTTTTTAGGTGCTGCACCAGTCTCTCGACGACCTCTGGATTCGAGTCGATCACATTCGTCTTTTCGCCGATGTCCTTTTCCAGGTCATAGAGCTGCGCTGGTTTTCCGTTTCTCGTATGCAGTTTCCATTTTCCCGACCGGACCGCCCGCAACTGGTTTCCGCCGTGGTAAAAGAACGCTTCGTGCGGTGTCGGAGCTTCGCCGATGAGCGTCGGCCAGATGTCTTTGCCGTCGATGACTCGATCGGTGGGGATCATGGCACCGGCCAACTTCGCGAACGTCGGCAGCAAATCCATGGTGGTCATCAGTTCGTCGTTGGGCTTGCCCGCGGGAATCTTTCCAGGCCAGCGAACGACGGTGGGCTCGCGCATGCCGCCTTCGAACGTGGTCCCCTTGTTGCCGCGCAGTGGGCCGGGACTGGCGAAGAGGGTGTTCTTTGGAGGGCCGTTGTCGGAGGTGAACAGGACCAGTGTGTTTTGGTCGAGACCGTGGGCCGCCAGGGTGTCGAGGACTTGACCGACGGACCAGTCGATTTCGGCGATGGCCTGGCGGAAGAGGTTGTCCCGCGTGCGGTAATCGATCTTGCCGTCTTCTTCTTTTAATTTCGCCACAACGTCGTCTGGGACACCTTTCATGAATGGAGGCGACACGTGCAATGGCGCGTGGGGAATGGGATGCGGTAGATACAGGAAAAACGGATCGTCCTTGTTCCGCTCGATGAATGATACCGCACGTTCAGTGATCCGCTTGGTCAGCAAATCGGCATTCGGCTCCATCTCGATGACGGCGTCATTGTTCAGCAACGGCAGCGGCGGGAACTTGTAGTGATTTTGCCGCGGATGAAACGGGTGAATGTCGTGGCTGTAGGGAATGCCGAAGTACTCATCGAAGCCTTGTTTCGTCGGCAGAAACTGCGGCTGGTCTCCGAGGTGCCACTTGCCGAACATCCCCGTTTTGTAGCCCGCGGTTTTCAGGACTTCGGCGATGGTGATCTCATCTGGGTTCAATCCCTTTCGGTCTCCTGCGAGCAACACGCCGAAATGGGAACCCGTCGCCATGTCGATCCGTTTGGGATAGCACCCGGTCATCAGCGCGGCCCGCGACGGCGTGCAAACCGGTGCGGCCACGTAAAAGCTCGTCAGCCGGGAACCTTCCGCCGCCATCTGATCGATTCGAGGCGTGCTGACGTGCTTGCCACCGAAGCAACTGAGGTCGCCATAGCCCTGGTCATCGGTGAAGATCACCACAAAATTTGGCTTGCGGCCTTCCGCTCGGACCGGTTGAACAAACAGCCCGCTCAAAGCTGCAATCACCAGGATGGGTGAGATGTAGGATTTCGAATTCAATGACATTTGATGTTTCTCTTTGGGCCTGTTGTGATCGTCGCTCTACTTGGGTGTCCGCGGCGCGTTCAGCCATTGCTGAAGCTGATCCGTTAGCGAGGCGACCAGATCGGGATGGTCGTTGATGACGTTTCGCTGCTCATTCGGGTCGGCTTCCACGTCAAACAATTCTGCTTAATCGAGGTGGGTGACGACGACGTAGTACGCGCCCAACTCGCCTTCCTTGATTTCAAAATAGGGGGCGAGCTGATGCGAACCCTTTTTGAGTTCCGTGACGAAGCGGACTTCTTCGGCATCCGTCTCGACCGGCTTTCGGTCAAGATCCTTGCCGTCGAGTCGCAGCACACCGTGGGTCGCACCGACGACAACTCCGGGCGTGGTGCGAAACGCCTTGGTGGCTCCAGGGACGTTGTCACCGGCGGCAAGCGGTGCGTTGATCGCAGTTCCCGACTCGACCGGCCAGCGGCGGAGAGCGATTTGGTACTTGCCATCTTGGATCACCTTGACCGCCCAGTGGCCCTTGTGGACGAGTTCTTTGGAGTTCTGCAGTTCAATCGCCGCGCGGATGGATCCTTGGTGCCACGGGGGATAAATTTCCTGGATCCAGTCGTGGGCGGTCAGGCTGACAACGGGGTGTTCGGGATGGCCGAGGTAAATTTCGGTCGTTTGCGAGAACGTCGGTTCCAATTCCGCCCACCACTGTTCGTAAAACTCTCGCATCTTTGCGACGACTTCGGGGCGTTTCTTGGCGATGTTGTTCTTTTGTCCCGGGTCGGCGGCGATATCGTACAGCTCTTTGCCGTTGATCAGCCGATACTGTTGCGACATGACCGACGAACCCCGCCACTTGATCGGATCGCGAACGCGTTGGGAATCACTGATGACAAAGCGTTCGGGCCAATCAACGTCTTGGGTCGGGTCGAGCAAGCTGGCGATCGAGACGCCATCAAAGGTTACCGATTCAGGCTTTGGTACACCTGTCATGTCGAGCAACGTTGGTACGATGTCGACGGCGTGGGTGAGCTGGTCGACCTGATGCTGCTTGGTCAGGCCGCCGGCCGGCCAATGCACAAAGAACGGCACGCGGTGACCGCCGTCATACGGGCTTCCTTTGCCGGCACGCATTCCGGCATTGTAGATCTTTGCACCGCTGGCCGTCCCGTTGTCCGTCGTGAAAATGAAGATGGTATTCTCAGCGATTCCGAGTTCTTCGATCAGCTTACGGGTCTTGCCAACATTGTCATCGATGTTGGTGATCATTCCGTAGAACGCGGCGATGTTGTCGGATTGGTCAGGATACAGATCGAGGTATTCCTGCTGGCAATGCAGCGGGCCGTGCGGTGCGTTGGTTGAAATGTAGGCAAAGAACGGTTGCTTCTGCTTCGCACACGAGCTGATGAAGTCGGAGGCGCGAGAAAAGAAGACGTCGGTGCAGAAGCCTTTGGCCGGAACGATTTCACCGTTGTGGAAGTAGGAGCCGTCGAAGTAGGCGTTGTCCCAGAGGTCGGGCGTTTGCCCGACACCGCCGCCGCCGTGTCGAAAGACCTCGGTGAAACCACGGTCCTCCGGTCGATAGGGATAGTTGTCGCCGAGATGCCATTTCCCGAACATGCCCGTTTCGTAGCCGGCGTCGGCGAACATCTGGCCGACGGTGACTTCGTTTTCACGCAGCATCGAACGCCCCATGATGGTGTGCCAAACGCCGGTGCGGTTCGTCCAGTGACCGGTCAGCAGCGAGCAACGCGTGGGGGAACACGTCGGGGCGACGTGGTAGTCCCGCAGACCGGAGCTTTCCGATGCCAGCTTGTCGATGTTTGGCGTCTTGATAATCGGGTTCCCGGTGCATCCGAGGTCGCCGTAGCCCTGATCGTCCGACATGATCAGGATCACGTTCGGGTGAGCGGCCTGGACCGCAGGGACGAGCCCCAATGACAACGTCGAAAGCAACGCAACAGCGAAACAGGCAATACCAGAGGTGTTCATCGTCTTCAATTCCGGAGGGGCAAACGTTTTCATGGGTGCTGGTTTTTGAATGGGTTGGGTGCGGGCGTGAGTCGAGGATCTTTGCTACGGAGTCGCGTGTTCGGTGTTGCGCAATCCGATTAGGGACAGGTCGATCGGGACGATGCCCATTTCCAGTGCGGGAGATCCCGGCTTGAATCGAAAGTCGCCGTTCTCCGGGTCGACGAACATCGGGTCCGTCGCCCGACTGTTGGCGTCCACTCCATCACCTTGCTGCTTTTTCAGCATCTGTTTCGCCAGTTCCGGATCGGTCGAGCTGTAGTAGATGTTGAAATCGGTATCGGCATCCTTCGCTCGCGCCAGTTGCCGCCCTCTGCTATCCTCGGTCTTGCGTCCTTTCCCAGGAGCCAATTCATCGATGAACACCGTTTCGTTGCCCATGGAATAAAAGATGTTTCGCTTGATCACGGCACCGTCCATCGGCCCTTCTCGCAACGACAGGTAGTAGCCTCGGGGCGGCGAGAGGATGTCGGCCACGATGTTGTTTTCGGCGCGATTGTTCAGTTTTAAAATGATCCCCTGCGCCATGCACTTGTAGATCAGGTTTTCCGCGATCAGCGTGTCACGCTGGCCACCGTCGGTGCGAATCGCTGCCTGCATCAGCATCGGGGTCACCAAGTGGTGGATGTAGTTGCGACGGATCACATTCCCGGCACCCGCGCCGCGAATGTAGATTCCGTTGCCGTCGCCCATGGTTTCCATCACGTGATGAATCTCGTTGGACTCGATCGTGTTGTCACGAGAGTGAAGGAAGGGGCGAACATCGTCGAGCGTCGGATTGCGAGGCACATCACCGACTTCGTGCTTTCTGATGGTTCGGCAAAGCTCTCGTCCGTTTCTGTCGAAGAAGTGGGACATGAAACCAGAGACGATGATTCCACAGTAAGGCATGTCGTGGATCAGGTTGTTCGCCACGCGATTGTTGCCGCTTTGCCAGACCATGATTCCGGGCGAATGCAGGTAGATGCGTCCCAGATGATGGATGTGATTGTTGAACACGAGGTTGTTGCGATTGACGTCCTTGGTGCCCGGACCGTAGCCGCAAAGCAGGATGCCGGCTCCTCCCATGTGCTCGATATGGTTGCCGGAGATTTTATTTTCCTGGCCGTGCAGGTCCACGCGGATCGCACCGCTGCCGCTGTGGGCAAAGTGACAGTTTTCGATCACGCAGTTCTCGGCGCCGCGAAGACGAACCAACGCGTTGGCCTTGTCATGCATGTCCCAATCGTGTTGCAGTCCAGCATCGTCAGCGGTTAGCTGATAGCGTTCGCCGTGCATGAACGTCAGACCGCGAAAGCACAGATTCCTAGCCGGGCTGTCCTTGGGCCCTTCTTTGTCGACGTCGCCTTCGATGCGAATCAATTCCGTCAATTGAGGTGCCACCACGGGTGTCTGGTTTCGCGGCCAAAGGTAGACCTTGCCCTGCTTTGTATTGAGCACCCATTCGCCCGGTTCGTCGAGTTCCTCCAACACGTTCTCCACCCAGCACGATTCGACGGTGGGCAAGAAATGCAGCTTGTTCATGGCGTAGGTTGCGTCGATCGACGTGCTCGCCATCTGCGTTTGTTCGTCAACCGATGCCAACGGCAGCACATTGGAAATCCAGGCATGATGCGGGCGGACGATGATTTCCACGTCCTCCACATTCGGCCAATTCTTTAATCGTCCCGCGGGGAAATGAATCCGGTTACGACTGCCGCCGCTGAGAGGGATGAACCCAGTCGAGCGGGCTCGTGGCAGCATGCCTTTGTCGTCAAAGAGCGTGAAAAAACGAGTTGAAACGTCCGCGACCCACACCTGGCCGATCGCCGCGTCGGGCAAGCCCGGCAGGTCCTCGGTGACCTTCTTCCATCGGTCGATCGCTTGCCCCGAACTGAACACCGGGGTCTCGCCGGGATAGGCGGCGTAGGTGACGATCGCCTCGTCCTGCGGAGAGTCCTGCAAGCCAAACACGACGGTCTGATTCAGTCGGTAAGTCCCGCCGCGAATGAGCACCACGACATCCTTGGTTGGACGCTCACCCGACTGCCGGATCGCGTCCCGCGCCCGCTGCAAGGTCGCGAACGGTCCGTCGTTTCCCTGAGGGTTGGGTTCTGCCAATGTCCCTGACCAACTGTCCGAGCCATTGGTGGCGACGTACCAATCGGCATCGGTCTCGGCAGTTCGGCCAACACCGCCAGCCAGCACGACCAACAACAGAACCAACAGATTTCGCATCATGTTCACTTGCTGCTTACTTTTGATAACTGTTCCACAAAAAACTGCACGCTGCGATCGACAATGACATCGAATGACGGGTCAATCTCCGCGCCCACCTTGCGCCAGTTGTGTCCGGCATTTTGAATGATCATGACCTCGACCGGTGCCCCAAGTTCTTCCGCTCGCTCTTGCATGTACCACGCGTGCTTGACCGGAATGGTGGTGTCTTTGTCGCCCTGGATCATCAGCAATGGCGAACTGTCCTTGGACAGATAGTTGATGGGGCTCATCTCGCGGTAACGAGACAGCTTGTCTTTCGGGTCGGCATCGGGATCCAGAATCCGGTTTCCAAAGCGGTCCGGGTTTTTGGATGAATCAGACGTCTGGAACAAGTCCACCTTTTCGAAATCACACGGACCATACCAAGAGACCCCGGCGACGATGTTGTAGTTGGCATCCGCGAGACTTGGGTCTCCCGGCAGGCTTTCCGGCGCTGAGAGCAGCAGCATCTGGGCAATTTGTCCGCCGGCGGAATCTCCCATCACAAAAAAGCGGGTGGGGTCCAGGCCCAACGATTCGCCATTGCTGGCAAGATATCTCACCGCATCTTTGCAATCGATCACGCAGTCGCGCATCACGACCCCGCTGCCCTTCTTGGTAAGCCGGTAATCCACCGTCGCCACGCAGAAGCCTTTTGCGATCAGCTTCTCAAACAGCGGTTTGAACAGGCCTTTACTGACACCGTGTCTGCTGCCCGCCGCCCAGCCTCCGCCGTGCGTGTAGACGATCAACGGGCACTTGCTGTCACGCTTTTCCGCCGGGTAATAAAGATCCAAAGACAGCTTCTTGCCCCGGACTTCCTTGTACCCGACATCGAGCTTCTTTTCGCCTTTCGTCTCAAGCGATGCCGGCAACCTCTTGTTGGACTGAGTCGCATCCTGCGAAAAGCATGGCAGCCCGAACGTTGCTGCCGCCAGACAGCAAGCAAGAAGCTTCGTTGATGCAACTCTCATTTTCGCGAATCTCCATCTACAAGCCGACAGGGGCCATGGACCTCGAGCGTGACGACTCAACTCGCCACAGTGGCTTCTTTTTCCGTTTTTCCCGAGCACAGGTAGACCGCGAATCCAAAGACCGCGATGACGACGAAACAGATCAGCGGCAAGAAGAACGACACGCGAACGGATTCCAACGTCTGGCCCGCGATCGTCATCCCGGGGCCGTCGATCAATCCGCCTTGATAGCGCGGCATGAACGCGCCGCCGACAATCGCAAAGATCAAACCTGCGGATCCCAGCTTGGCGTCATTGGGCGTCAACCCGCTCAGCGCGATTCCGTAAATGGTCGGGAACATCAGCGACATGCAGGCAGAGACGCCGATCAAGCAATACAAGCCCGGCATGCCTTGGACAAAGATCGCTCCGGTCGTCAGCAAGCCGCCGCCGACGGCCAGGATTCCCAGCAGCAAACCGGGCGACAGGTATTTCAGGATGAACGTGCAAATGAACCGACTGGCCAGAAAGATCACCATCGCAATGATGTTGTAGTTCTGTGCCTGTGCCGCGCTCAGTCCAACCAGCGTCATCCCATAGTGAATGATGAACGTCCAACACATGATTTGCGCGCCGACGTAGAACGCCTGGGCGACCACGCCGCCGACGTATCGCCAACTCGTCAACAGGTGCTTCAACAGCGTCGTCAGTTCGATCTTTTCCTCCTCATGCCCCGTATCGGGCAGTTTCGAGACGGCGAAGACGACGAGCACCAGCAGCACGACGATTGCGATGACGACGTACGGCGTTTTCACGATGTCCAGATCATGCGCCACCATCGCTTGCCGTTCGTCAAAGTGATCTTCGGCATGCTGTTCCATCGCCGTGGTGATCAAGCCATCGACTTCACTGGGCAACATCGTCGCGTATTCCGGGTGCGCCTGCAGTTGCGTCTCCCGAAACTCCGAAACCTGTAGAGCCGGCAAGATGAAGGTGCTGGCGACCACCATGCCGGTCAGCGATCCGATCGGGTTGAAGGCCTGGGCAAGATTGAGTCGTTGAGTCGCCGTTTCGCGCGGGCCCATCGACAGAATGTACGGATTCGCGGTGGTTTCCAAAAACGCCAGCCCGAAGGTTAGGACGTAAAAGCCGACCAGGAAGACGTTGAAGTTCATCATCATGCTGGCCGGAATCGTCAGCAATGCACCGATGGCGTACAGCAACAGCCCGACGATAATCCCGGACTTGTAGGAAACCTTGCGGATCACCAGCGCCGCCGGAATCGCCATCGTCGCGTAGCCGCCGTAGAACGCCCATTGAACCAGACTGCTCTGAGCGTTGCTGATCAAGAAGATCTCTTTGAACGCTCGCACCAACGGGTTGGTGATGTCGTTGGCGAAGCCCCAGAGCGCAAAGAGCGTCGTGACAATCACAAACGGATAGATGAATTGAGTCGGCACCACGGGCAAATCGCGGGCCGGGCCAACGGTCGCTGCGTCGGCCGGTGGACTGTCTTCGTCAGTCATTCGGTTCCTTGCTGTATGCGCTCAGGGGTGTGGGCGGAGGCGTCCTGCGGCAGAAAGCATTTGCGTCGCAACGTTTTTCTGCCGGCAACCAGACGATAGTGGAATCAAACGCCTCTGGGATACGGATTCGCAACATGATTGTAATGAATTGCGGCACCCCAGCGACGCAGCCTGCCGCAATCGACTCGGCCGTGAGCCTCCCATCGCTAAGTGAAGCGTCGTTTCAATCAATTGTCGGACACCGAATCGGGGTATTCCGTCAGCACTTTGGCATCGAACTGAAAGTCGTCCACCGTCACATGTCCCCATCCGTCGGTCGAATGGTCGACGACTTTGATGAACATTTTGTGTCCCGCGTACGGAGCGGTGTCCCACGCTGCTAGCTGCATGGTCTGGTCGTTGATGCCGCGTGCGACTGCGACTTCTTTGCCGTCGGCCGTGCACAGCGCGGCGTAGGTGGACGGTCCGCGTCCGCCGCCGATCCGGAAGGTCAGAGCTCCGCCTTGGGGAATGAACAACGGCGACACGATCACGCCGGTCTGCTTGTCCATGCCCTTGATGGCCTCCGCGGAGGATTCAAGCGTCGTCAGATAAAAGTCGCCCTGTTTGTTGTACTCTCCTTGGTTGTGGAAAAACCGGTCTCTGCTACCGATGACATGCCCGAACTCGCCATCGACGACCTTCCATGGTTCCAGCATGCCGGACTCGAAATCGAAGGACGCGGTTCGGGGACTCGGTGTCGCCGGCGTTTTCTTTGCGGGGTTGCCCGACGCATGCGAATTGCGTTTCGCTGGGCCGGACGCTTGCCTGGGAGGCGCGTAACTTGAAAGCAGTGCGTCGAGTTCCTTCACCACGTCGGGACGTTCCTTGTACACGTTTCCGGTTTGATTGACGTCCGCTTCCAGATCATAAAGTTGAGCGGGCGGGGCGTCCTTTTTGATTTTGCCGTCTTCAATGTCGCTGTTGACCGAACCCACAAAGCTGACCGCCGGCGGTCCCGCGAACGTGTGATCCCCCGGTTTGCGTCCCCCGAACCCGCCGCTGCCCTGGCGGGGAATGTACATCCACTTTCCTTTGCGGACCGACAGGTGTGTGCCCTTGTGCGGGGCGAGGATCAGGTGGTCGCGTAGCGGTTGCTCCGGTTCGTCGACAAAGGCGGGCAGCATGTTGACACTGTCAGCTTGCTCAGCCTTGTCCAGCTTTTGTCCGGTGACAGCGGCAAAGGTTGCCAACATGTCGACGTTTCCGATCAACTGGTTAGACGTCGTTCCGGCCTTCACCTTGCCCGGCCAGCGGACGATCATCGGTACGCGGTGACCGCCTTCCCAGACGCCGAACTTGAATCCCAGCAGGTCGCCGTTTTGTCGATGCCCCGCTTTGAAAGCGGCCTGTCCGCCGTGGTTGAACATGCCGCCGTTGTCACTGGTGAAAATCACCAGCGTGTTGTCGCTCAAACCGTTTTCTTCCAGACACGCCATCACCTCCCCGACGATCCAGTCCAGTTCATGGATGAAGTCGCCATAAAGTCCGCATTGGCTGGTGCCCTGAAACCGTTTGGCCGGCGTAAACGGGTGATGAATGTTGGTCGTTGCCAGATACAGAAAGAACGGTTTGTCCTTGCGTTCGTTGATCCACTCGACCGACTTCTCCGCCAACGTGGTGCCGACCCGGTAATCGTTGAACAATTTGTGAGCTTCCTTCGCTCCGCCGAATTGGTTGCGACTGCGCTGCGCGGCCTCCGGAGGAATCGGTGTGATCGGCGTGGCGCCCTTTGGGTTTCTGCCCAGAAAAACCAACGGATCGGCGGGATCGCTTCCGACGATGCGATCATTTTCCACAAAGACATACGGAGGAGCACTGTTGACCACAGGCATCCCAAAGTAGTAATCAAAACCGAGGTCTTGTGGTCCGGGACGCAGCGGTTCCTGCCAATCGTTCTCATCTTGACCGAACCCCAAATGCCATTTTCCAAATGCTGCCGTGCTGTAGCCGCTGTTTTTAAACACATCTGCGATCGTCGTTTTCTCGGTGTCGACGAGAAGCGGTGAGGTCACCGGAGCGGGTCCCCAGATGCCCCTGCCCCCGTTACCGCGCAGCGGGTATTGGCCGGTGAGCAGCGCGTAGCGCGATGGGGTACAGACCGCTGAGACCGAATGGGCGTCGGTAAATCGGCGGCCTTCGGCGGCAAGCCGGTCGATGTTGGGCGTTTGCACCTTGGTTGCACCATAACAGCCCAGGTCGCCGTAGCCGAGGTCATCGGCAAAGATCAGAACGACGTTGGGCGGTGTGTCGGCGGCGCGGCAGAATGAAACCGTCGCCAACGACAGAAAAAGACTGGCCGAGAGTATCAAGGGAATGTTCTTCATGGTTGTTTGTCGTCTTATCATGCGGAAAGTCTGGAATACGGAGGAACAGTCACTCTTTCGACAGTGTCACGGTCAGGTAATAGCATCCCAACTCGTGTCCCACCGCTGCATCGCCGGATGGCTTCAGCGAGAAGTAGGGTGAGAATCTGTGCTCGCCTTGGGTCAACCGCCCAGTGTCCGTTGAATCGGGCAGGCTTTGTCGGTTTCTCGCCGCGGCCGCTCGGCAAGCGCGGACTCCGGATCAATCCCTGGTTCCACGGCGGCGGCTGATCGATCCACTGGAGCGCAGTGATTTGTAATTCGGCCGTCTCCGGTGATCCCACGTAAACGTGCGATGTCCGGGAGAACGTCGGCTCCAATTCCGCCCACCAGTTTTCATACCAGCCTCGCAGTCTTGCAACTTGCTCCGGATGCTCGTCGGCGAGATCATGCTGCTGCCCCGGATCAAGCCGGATGTCATAAAGTTCATCGCCCCAAATCAGTCGCCACTTGCCAGACATCACCGATGAGTCCTTCCACTTTCGGGGCGATTGAAGCCTCTGCGAATCGGAAATGACCACTCGGCTTTCCCAGTCGAACGACGTGTCGCCTTCGCCTGCGAGCAGCTTGCGGATGGATCGACCGTCGAGTGCGACGTCTTTGCACGGCTCGACATCGCACAAGTCGAGCAAGGTCGGAAGCACGTCGACCATGTGAGTCAGTTCTGGAATCCGAACATGTTTCGAGTAGCCACCGTCCGGCCAATGGAGCGCCAACGGAACGCGATGCCCGCCTTCGTAAGGACTGATTTTTCCTCCCCGCATGCCGGCATTAAATTGCTTGGGACCTACTGAGCCGTTGTCGGTGGTAAAGACAAAGATGGTGTTGTCGGCGACGCCTTGCTTTTCAAGGAAAGTCCGCAGACGACCGACATTGTCGTCGATGTTGGTCAGCATCCCGTAGAACGCGGCGGCTTGACGGTTCTGGTTCGGGTAGAGACTCGAGTATTCAGGCGTGCACACCCAAGGTTTATGCGGCGCGGTGGTCGCGATCCAGGCAAAGAAGGGCTTCTTGCGTTCGACCTGCTTTTTGATGAAACGCCGGCTCTCGGCGAAGAACACGTCCGTGCTGTAACCGTTCGACGGCGTCGCCTGGCCATTGCGGAAGTGATAGTCGTCAAAGTAGTTATTGTCCCAGTAGTCGGCGGTGACTCCGGTTGCACCACCCCGGATGCAGTAGGCTTCGTCAAAGCCTCGGTCCTGCGGTCGATACGGGTAGTGGTCTCCGAGGTGCCATTTCCCAAACATGCCGGTCGAATATCCCGCGGCTTGGAAATGATCCGCGATGGTCACCTCATCCAGGTACATCATCGCGCGGGCGAAGAACGTGTGCCACACGCCGGTTCGATTCGTCCATCGTCCGGTCAGCATCGCCGACCGGGTCGGTGAGCACGAGGGCGCCACGTGAAAGTCCTCCAGCCAAACCGATTCCCCGGCGAGCTTGTCGAGGTGGGGTGTCTTGATCAACGGGTTGCCCGTAAATCCAAGGTCGCCATAGCCCTGATCGTCGGTAATGACGAAGACGACGTTCGGCGGCTGCTCCGCTGCAAGTGTCAAGCCGGACGTCAGCAGGAAGCAGCCCAAAACAGGTGCGAAGGAAGACAGTTTCATGGTCTACTTTGAACGCGGTTTCGGATGCTTGATCTCCGGTACGACTGGCGAGACTGGCACGTTGAGCACCTCTTCCGGATCCGGCTTGCGGTTGGAGGTCGTGTCTGAATCGCCATACCAATACATCCCGACCGCGTAGCCCATCTCACAATCCGTCCAGGACCAGATTTCCATGTCCAGTCGTAGCGAGCTGCTGAAGGGCATCGTATCGAGCGCGCGGGTGCGGGTTTCGGTGCTGAAGCCCTGCGTGTTCTTCTCGTCGATCTTGGGTTTGCGGTTCAGCTGATTGTACTTGTGACTGAACGTCTGGGCGTGAAACGGGTGTTCGTAAAAATCGGTGCTGCGACCTCCCCAGGAATAAGCGTAATAGTCTTCGGTGCCCGTGCCGAAGATCGACGGGAACGTTTCGCCGTCGACGAAAATCTTTTCGTCACCTTCGCCCCACCATCGTGCCACCGGATTCATAATCGTCAGCGTATCGCCGACGTAGACGCCACGTCCCTTCAGCGTGACGTAGTTCCAATCTGAATACGGCCGTGTCGGCACGGGAAACTGACCTCGCCAAGCAGCGTGAAAGTACATACTGGATGAATCCCAGTTCCAATCTCCGGCCGTTGCCGTCAGTTCAACGTCAACCGGCTCCTCGCCCAGGTTCAAGATCGAAACCGTCGCATCGTTTTGATACGGCATGACCCAACGGTTGGTCATCGTGCCGTCGCTGTCAACCGTGCGATACCATCCCTGAAACGGGTTCAGGCCGATGCCGGAACCGAAGAAGTCGCCGATCGGGCACCAGACCGTTTCCTTTCCGTCAAAGCTGATTTTCAAAACGACGTGCCGAGTGATGTTCGCGTCGTCGTAGCTGTCCAGTTTGAGCGACAGGGTTTGGATCGCGGCGGCGCCCTCTCTCAGCGACACAGACTGCTGCTGGCCGCCGCCGAGGGTCTCCTTCAGTTTGACCACGTCGCCTGCCGCGGCCTTGGCCGGGTTGAGAAGAGAATCACAGGTTGCGGTGATCGATGACTTGGCGGACCGGAATTCTTCCATCGAAAACGTCGTCACGTCGACGTCTTCCTGGTACTCGCGGTACGTGAACTGGAAGAAGAATGGGTGATCCGACATCGTCACCTTGCAGCTCTTGGCGTAAGGAATTGGGAAAAACGAAACGGCTGACCGCAGCGACTCGTGTGCCAGTGGAAACGGAATCAGACCCTTTCCCTGAAACAGATCGAACATGTTGCCTTCGAGGGCCGGTTCGGACGCACCATCGAGGTAGAACCGAATGATGATGTCGGATCCGGGCTTCAATTGGTTTCGCCAGGGAACCCAAAATCGGACAATCGCCCCCGGGCCTTCGTCTTCCATCACCACCCATTCCTTGCGGCCGTGGTTCTCTTCGGTGCGAACGAAATTGTGGTGTTTGTCGCTCGTGTTGCGATCAAAGTTACTGAACCATCCCTTGGGGTCGTCGGGCGTTTTGGAAGCCCGGTCGTAGCTGCTGGCTTGCTTGAGACGGAAGTCGGCTTTCGGGTACCGCGCCACCTGATCGCGATCAACCATCTTCCTTAGCAGAGACTGGATCGAAACAGGCTGCTGTGATTGAACGTGAGTCGCAGCCAGCGCCACGACGGCGAAGATGAGACAAGTGCTTTTCGAGATGCTCTTCATGATTGTGATGCCGTTTGTCAATAGCTCAGCTTACCGCCTCGGGCGGGCTTCTGTCGCTCGCTCTTCCACCATTGGTCGGGGCCTTCGGACTCGATGCCCTCCCAGACGGAGAACAGAATGCGCTTCATCTGTTCGGTTTTTTCAGGCATCTCGGCCGACAGGTCGTTTTCTTCTTTCCAGTCTTTCTGGATTTCATACAGTTGGAAATCAGTGAGCGTTTCATCGCCGACGATCTTCCAATCTCCGATCCGCATCGCCACGCGGTCACCCGGTGGCGAAACGTGCGTTCTCCAGAACAGCGGTACCTTTCGTTCGACAGGCTTGCCCGCAAATGCGGGCAGCATGCTGACGCCGTCGATGGTGCGATCTGTCGGCAGCGGAATGCCCGTGATGTCCAGCACCGTGGCGAAAATATCCGTGCCAACGACGGGGACATCGCTGACCGTGCCGGGTTTGATGTGGCCCGGCCAGCGGGCAACACCGGGCACGCGGATGCCGCCTTCATGATCGCTGCGTTTACCGCCTCGCAAACCGCCGGTCGTACCGCCAAACTTTGCGACCGGTCCGTTGTCCGACGTGAAGATCACCAAGGTGTTGTCGCTGACGCCTTCTTCGTCGAGCGCTGACATCACTTGCCCGAGCGCGTGGTCGAGCTGCGTGATGTTGCCCATGTAGGTGCTGTTCTCGTGCCCGTTGTACAGTTCAGAGGATCTTGGGTCGGTCGCAATCGGTGAATGTGGCTCATGGATCCAAATGGACAGCGCGAAGGGTTTCGAATCATCACGCACTTCACTCAACCAGTGTGCTGCTTCGGCGGCAACCAAGGGCGCTGAGAAACCTTCGAGTTCACCGACGGGCTTTCCATTGCGAACGAAGTTGTTGGGGTTTTTGTGGCTCGGCTCCGCGTTATTGTGCGTCGCCATCCAGTAGTCGTAGCCATGCTCGCCAGGTTGTGGATACTCCGGCGTATTGAACTGCGGCTTTGAATTGAGGTGCCATTTACCGACGTGGCAGGTTTCATAGCCGATCGATTTCAACAGCTTCGGATACGTGACTTCGCTCCGCCGCAAGTGAGCTTCGTGATTGCCCGACAGGTGCCGATAGACGCCGTTGCGATATGGAGTCCGGCCGGTCAGGATCGCTGACCGCGACGGCGAGCAAACCCCGCAAGCCGAATAGCACTGAGTGAACTTGACACCCTGGGAGGCCAGTTTGTCCAGGTTGGGTGTTTGAATCAGCTCGTGGCCATAAGTTGCCGAATCACCCCACCCCATGTCGTCGGCCAGGAACACCACGATGTTCGGTTTGGTCTGCTCGGCAGCGTTCAAAACGGCCAGCGAAATCAGGCTCAGGAATACGCAGAGTGGCAGCGATATTCGCATCGTGTATTCACGCAAGTCAGGAGGGAGCGGGGGAGGAGTCGAGAGGGAAAGGCAGACCCGATCGGTCGATACCTCGTTGACGCGCTGAGGTTTGGGCACTGAAAAGGCGCGGACGGACGGAGCTGGCGTCGCGTCCCCCTGAACGATCGCGACAGTCTCGCAGGGCCAGAATTGCCAACAGTTTACCCCCATTGCCACGATGCCGACGGCCAAATTGCGGCATCCAATGATCTATATGCGACACGCAGGGTGTTGGGTGGGGGCGTTGGGTGGGGAGTTGCCGGGCGGGAGCATGGCCGTGCCGTTTCGTGTCTAATGGAGCCATCACCATCGACTACTCCGTCTGAGTCTTGCATCTGGAATCATGACACGACCGCACCAACGTTTGATCACTGCCGGATTTCTTTTCGCCGTTGCTTTTCAGGCTTGCGTCGGACTCGGGACCGGTCCTTTGCCCGCGGCCCCGCCGAATTTGGTTTTGATCATCGCCGATGACATGAACTGGGATGACTGCGGCGCCTACGGTCACCCTGCGATTCGAACACCGAACATCGACCGTTTGGCGACCGAGGGGCTGCGGTTCAAACACGCTTATCTGACCACCAACTCGTGCAGCCCGTCTCGGTCGAGCATTTTGACCGGCAAGTATCCCCACAACACGGGGGCCGAACAGTTGCACTGGCCCTTGCCCGAGGGCACTGGGACCTTTTCGGCCGAACTACAGAAGCTCGGCTACTACACCGCGGCGGCCGGAAAGTGGCACCTCGGCGATGCGGTGCGAGACCATTTCGACCGGATCTACGAAGCGTCGACGGCGGGATTTGTATTGCCATCGGGTGATGACGGCCAACCGCCCAAAATGATCGCCGAGCAACCCAGCGGATGTGAGGATTGGGAGCAAGCAATTGACGATCGACCTCGCGATCGCCCCTTCTTTCTTTGGCTGGCCGCTCTTGATCCACACCGTGAATACACCGACGGAGCGCTCGATCCGCCGCATCGTGCCGAAGACGTCATCGTGCCGGCACATTTGCCCGACACCGCGGACGTCCGCGAAGACTTGCGACTGTACTATGACGAAATCGGTCGACTGGATACCTACGTCGGCAAAGTGGTTGCGAAGCTCCAGCAGCAGGGAGTCGCGGACAACACCTTGATTTTGTTCATCAGCGACAACGGACGCCCTTTTCCGCGTGACAAGACGACACTTTACGACGGCGGCATTCGCACGCCGTGGATCGTCCGATGGCCGCACGTGGTCAAGCCGGGCATCACGACCGACGCGTTGGTCAGCGCCGTGGACATCGCGCCGACGTTCCTGGAGCTCGCCGGAGCCACGTCATCGCTGGCGACCGAAGGGCAAAGCTTCGTCCGGGTGCTTGACGATCCGACCCAGCCGCATCGTGAGTTCGCATTCGCCGAAGACCATTGGCACGACTACGAGGACCATGCCCGCAGCGTGATGACGCAGCGCTACAAGCTGATTCGCAACGACTACATTGATCTGCCGCCGACGCCCTCGGCCGATGCCGGACGCGGACTGAGTTGGCAGAACATGCTGCGACTGCAACAGCAAGGGAAATTATTGCCACGCCAACAGACGTGCTTTCGGGCCCCACGCGACAAGTGGGAGCTGTTCGACCTGCAGCGTGATCCCGGCGAGTTGCACAATCGCATCGATGATCCCGCGTATCAAAGTGTCCGCGTCCGTTTGAAAGACGCACTGGAAGACTGGACCAAACGAACCGGTGACTATCTGCCGACGCGCCGAACGCCGGATGAATTCGATCGCGTGACGGGCGAACCGGATCACAGTGTCCGCGTGCGACCGAGGCCGTCGAAGTTCGAGATGTTTGGAACCAACGGAAAGTACTAAAAGACCATTCCTCAACCGCCGCCCGCCGAGAGATCCATCTGATGAAACCATGCTACCTTATCCCGGCCGCGTTCCTGGTGACGCTGGCCGGTTCATTGGCGAGTCCAGCATCGCGAGCCGACGAGCCTCGTAATGTTTTGATCATTCAGACCGACGAGCACAATTTTCGCACACTCGGTTGCTATCGCCAGACGCTGTCCGAGGAGCAAGCGTTTGTGTGGGGGAAAGAGGCATTTGTGGAGACTCCGGCGATCGATTCGATTGCCCGTCGCGGCGCCATTTGCACATCGTTTTATGCGACCAGCCCCGTCTGCACGCCCTCCCGCGCCGCGTTCTTCACCGGACGGTATCCGCACCAGACCGGCAGCCATACCAACAACCAGCCGATGGACAGTGACATCGTCACCTTTGCCGAGGTGCTTCGCCGGGATGGCTATGCCACCGGTTACGCCGGCAAATGGCATCTCGACGGTCCCGGCAAACCGCAGTGGGCTCCGAGACGACAATTCGGTTTCAGCGATAATCGCTTCATGTTCAACCGCGGACATTGGAAGAACTTTCAGCTGACCGACGCCGGGCCACGAGTCGGTTCGCGTGACAAAAATGATGCGCCCAGCTACGACGTCGGTGACGCCGATGAAGAGACCTTTGCAACCGACTGGCTGGCCGACCGCGCCATGGATTTCATTCGCGAACATGCCGACGAGCCGTTTTGTTATCACCTCAGTCTTCCCGATCCGCATGGACCGAATACGGTGCGATCACCCTACGACACGATGTTTGCCGACATGGTCATTCGACCGCCGATGTCGTTTTCGATGGCAAAAGAGAATCCGGCTTGGGCAGCGGTCGGCGGCAAGAACTCGGCGACAAGATTCAACCCGGCGTTGATGGCGATGTACTTCGGCATGGTCCGCTGTATCGATGACAACGTCGGCCAGATCCTGGACACCTTGGCGGAACTGAAGCTGACCGACAAAACCATCATCGTGTTCACCTCGGACCATGGTGACCTTTGTTTCGAACATGGACGGTTGAACAAAGGCAACCCGTATGAGGCGAGTGCGAAGATCCCGATGATCATCGCGGCACCGGGGGTGATTCCGGCGGGGACGCGAGTCGACCAGGCGCTCGGCACGGTCGACTTTGCCCCGACATTGTTGTCGTTGCTCGGAAAACAATCGACAACGGGAACCGTCGGTCGCGATGCGTCACCGTTGCTGACCGCCCAGAGCGATGTGGCGTGGGACGATGTGGCGATCATTCAATCTTCGGGACTCAAGCCGTCTTGGTTTGCGGTGATCACCGACCGGTACAAGCTTGTGCTGTCGGTTTCAGAACGCCCTTGGTTGTTCGATTTAATAACCGACCCCGACGAACTAAAAAATTCCATCGACCTGGAACAGAATCGTGACATCATTCGTCAATTGGCCGGTCGTCTACGCGATTACACCAAAGCCCAGGACGACGGGTTCTTAAATCCGAAGCTGAAGCAGCAGATCGACACGTTGGTGTCTAGCCTTTAGGCGATCTCCGGATCGCTGCTTTGCAGCGAAAATGGGCGGCTGAAGCCTGCACACCAGCGCACGTGCCTGTATCCCGTTTCCGCGGCCGACCCTCCCCTTATAGCATCTCCTCAGTGTTCGGCGTTGAGCGTCCTTGCCATCGCGCAGCCCTTTCCGCAGCGCAGCTTTGGCATGGCGGATTCTCAACGCCGCGCTGATTATTATTTGAAGCGGTAGC
>WCIL01000009.1:0-234747 GCA_033042175.1 Phycisphaera sp. RhM | reverse complement strand
GCTTGCGGACCGCTTCAGCTTTCTGGGCTGCGGTAAAGGAACGGCGTTTTCGGGTCATCGGAATCCTCCTCAAGTGGTGAAATTAACTCACCGGAGGCAAAATTCCAATTCCATGAGAGGCAAGACAGCACAATACCCGCTGCGGGTTTGGTCGCCCGCGTTTCTACGTCATCGCCTGACCCGCGATGGCTTCCCAGGGTTGGCCGGTAGCTCCGGCCGCACGATTCGTCTGGTCTTCTCCGTTGCCTACACGCGCAGGCCAGATGAATCCAACCCAATGATGTAGGTGCTTTGTGGATTACAACCAAACCCGAGACAAGCTGGCAGCATTATGTGCGCTGGCCGCGCGGCGCGTCTTGTATGAGAGCCAACTACATCGAATTGACTTTGCAAACAGTGCATGCAACTTGCCTTTCGGATTGCTCAAGGAAATCGAATCCACCCGCCAGTCTCTACCGGTTCCTTTCCCCCAAGGAATCGTCCAATACGTGATCGTGGCTTACGTACTGGGTAGCCGTCGTTCTTGGGAAGTCGTAGCAATCAACGACGATTTGGGTGCGGCTGACGACAAAATGCATAGCGATTCTCTGCATCCAGCAATCGTGCGCGCAGAGCTTCGTTTTGCGTCACCCTGGGATGATGTGTATACGGGTAAGGGTATATCCTTGCGTGAGGCTAGAGCCGTCCATTTCGACGACGCATTTGATACTGAGTTGCATGAAGGTCAATTGAATCGTTTTCGACGATTTGGTCCTGCGTCGGCACATTTCAGCTATGTATATCCAGATCGGGCGAACTTCGATCTGAATTCCGTGCGACGCACACTCTACGTGAAAGAATGCGTTGAGCAATTGAGGCAATCGCTGATTGCGTGGGCTGATTACCTACCAACCCTGACGTTTGATCGCGGAGTAGTGGACAGTACCGAAGTGACCCTAGATCCGGGCAAAACATCAGAAATCAACACGACTGTTTTGCTTGACGAAATTGCCGGAAGCCTTCGGGGACTGGACTACAGACTGTTCAATCGACTCAGGCACAGCAGGCACTTTGTTGGTTTTCAGAGTCTGTTGGAGGATTGCTGGGATCGGCCAGTTCAAATGGCCAGTATACGAAGGGCGATTGAGAGGTTAAACGAACGGCTTCTTGACACTTGCATTTCGGTCGAATTGGATCAGGAGCGAGCTCGACTTTCGGGCCTGAACGCCGACAACGAAGCCGACAAATAAACCGACAAGAGTGTCGGTCTCCATATCGAAGACATCAGTAATGATTCTCCTGTTGTTCACAGAGTTCTGTCGACTACAGCAAGGGTCATTGCATGATAGATCAAGAATTGATTCCCAATGAAACTGCGGTAAAGCAAACGATTGCTGATCGCACTCGGGAACTAAACCTGCTTCGATCGATTCTACGCGCGTTGGATCGGTATCGCACAGAATCGAAGACGGCGAGAAATCTTCGTGAAGCAGCGAAGATCACCAACGGGGGAAAGTCCGATGGCTGATCTAATTCTCCGCGACATTGATCCCGTCGAACTGCGTCGGGAAATCGCTGCGGAAGTCATCGAAGCGATTCGCAACATAGTGGCCGAGCAAGCCGAACCGCGGATGGCCGACCGACATCGCATGGCGGAATTACTCGACGTGTCTCTCCCGACGCTCGACCGGGAAGTTGCCGAAGGACGGATACCGAGCGTGAAAATCGGAACGCGCCGACTATTCCACCCTGCGACCGTCTTTAACGCATTGTCGAACACGGATTAGCGCACTCTCCGACTTGATGGGCCGGAGCGTGGGCGCTGGGACAGGCTACTCACCTTGTCCCGTCCGGGTTCGATTCCCGGTCGGTCCAATGAAAAACCGCATGCGATTGGCTCGCACGCGGTTTCTCTGGGACAGGCTACTCATTTACAAGGATAGTATCTATGGGACGGCAATGCCAACCCGGAATCGATGAATTACTGATTGCGGCGCGTGGTCGCTGGCGAGACATTCTCTCCGACGCGGGGTTGCCCGACGATCGACTCGACGGCCGCGGGCACCCTTGCCCCAGGTGCGGCGGGCGGGATCGCTTCGCCGCATGGAACGACGTGGACGACCGAGGCGCGGTGCATTGCCGAAATTGCTTCACAAAGGGGTCCGATCCCAAACCGGGCGATGGGCTGGCGACGCTGCGATGGTTGCTCGACGTCGACACTCCGGGCGCGTGTCGTTGGCTCGCGTCATGGCTGGGGCTGGCGACTCCGACCCCGACACCGCGGAAACGGATCAATCGCACGGTGCGACCGACTGCTGACCCTGACGACGATCAATCCTTTGGCGTCCTGGCTGACCGTTGTCATCGGATGATGCGGGATCGATGGTGGGACCGATTGTCGAACCGCCTGCGGTTGCCGGCGGTCACGTTGAAACGATTGCGAGTGGGATGGTGCGCCGCGCAGCGTGCGACGACTTGGCCGATGGTCGATCACTCCGAGCACGTTGTCGGGATCCGGCTGCGGTCGATGACGACGGGCGACAAGTGGTCCATCCGCGGCGGACGTGCGGGTTTGTTTGTTCCTACGGAACTGATCGCCCAACCCGATCGACTGTTCATTGCGGAGGGACCGACCGACACCGCGGCGCTGCTGTCGTTGGGTGTCGATGCGATCGGGCGTCCGAGCTGCAATGGTGCGGTCGCGATGACGACCAAGCTGGTCAAGCGGTTGGGACCGTCCGAGTGCATCGTCGTTGCCGATGACGACGGTCATGGTGCTGGGGTCCGAGGTGCCGAGTCTCTCGCCTGCGCTCTGGTCACTGTCTGCCCCAGCGTGCGCGTCATCGTTCCGCCCGAGGGTTTCAACGACGTGCGTGATTGGATCACGGCGGGGGCGAAACTCGACGACCTGATCGCGGTCACCGACTTGGCGGCGGTGCGATCACTGTCGATTGCTTTGGAGGTGAATCATGGATGATGCGTTGAATATCACTGCGACCCCGTGCGGACGCGGCAGCGCGGATATCGTTTGCCGAATTGGTGACGGAACGATTCATCGGGATCGGATCAATCCCGGCAAACAAACGGACCGACAACGATTTACCAAAGCGGTCTGCGATGCGGTGCCCGCAATCAATGCGAACGACATCGACGCCGAACTGATCGCGACCGCGGATCGACTTGACGAACTTCAAAACGCGCCTGCCCAACCATCCGACCAAGTGGGTGCGATGGAAGTCGACGTGACGCGGATCGTGCGCCCCGAATTGATCGTGCGGCATGACGTGTCGGCGATTGCGGTGCCGCGATTCGTTCATTCACCCCAGGGGCCGATCGGCGGCTGGATGCATTACGTGCGGACGGGGGCGGACCGATGTTGCGCCGTGCTTAGCGATCGGTTGGAATTGCCCGACGGAACGACGCTCATTTTGGATCCGGTGCCCGGACCACCGACCCGGCTGGAAGTGGCGGAGTATGGTCGATGGTCGAAAGGATCGCGCGACGCCTGGCTGAATGGTGATGCATCACCGACGACCGCAGACGTGCTGCGGATGGTTGCCGAACGGATCGACGCTTACGTGACGATGCCGCCTGACGCTGCGGTCGGTCATGCGTTGACGCTGGCGACGTGGGTGATGATGACCTACTTGTTCCGATGTTTGCCGGCGGTGCCCTATGTGTATTTGGCGGGGCCGGCGGGGTCCGGCAAGACTCGCACGATGGACGTGCTGTCGCGGATGGCTTGGCGTCCGATCATGGCGTCATCGATGACGGGGCCGACGCTCTATCGCGGGCGTCATGCGTCTGGGGGCGTTCTGTTCCTTGATGAAGCGGAACGCATGAAGGATCGATCACCCGATATTGCCGAATTGCAGGCGTCGCTACTGGCGGGCTATCGCGCCGGCGGACAGGTGAAAAGGTTGGAACCGATCGGCGATACGTTTCGAATGGTCAGTTTCGATTGTTTCGGTCCGGTGGTGCTGGGATGCATCCGAGGATTGCCGCCCGCCCTGGCGTCACGTTGTATCACGGTGCGGATGACGCGGGCGGGAAAGGGGGACCGACGGGTTAGTCGATCACTCGATGATGCCCCAGCGGCGCAACGGGCGACGCTCGACGCGCTGCACTGCTGGGCGCTCGAGTACGGTCACGATGCGATCATGATGCCAACGCCCAATTCGTCGTTGTCCAATCGCGACGCGGAGCTCTGGGGACCGTTGTTGCGAATCGTGGCGCATGCGGGCGACCACGACGCGGTGCGACTGCTGGTCGATCACGCCCAAAGGATGACCGAGGCGGGGGCCGACGACGCGACACCTGAAGCGGATCCCGGATTGTTGCTGGCGCTGTACCGGTTGCGACGTGAGGGCGAGACGCCGACACCGGGGGAGGTGCTGGAACGGGCGAAACAGATCGACCCGGATTCATTCTCTGAATTCTCCCCCAGGGGCGTGTCGGCGATTCTGAAACGGTACGACGTGACCACGACGAAAACGATGGGGCGGAAGGTGTTCAAGACGGTGCCCGAAACGATTGCCGACATCGGACTGCGGTACGGATACGACATCGGATCGGAGGTGAATCATGGATAGCGACCACTCTCCCAAAATGTGCCCTACCGACCCTATGTGCCCTGCGGGTGTCAATGTGCCCTCGCAAAACTCTGTAAATCACGGGGTTTCTGCGTCATCGGGGCATGTAGGGCACGTGGGGCACGTTGCCGGAGTACCTGCCCTACTTGCTGGTTTGTTTGTTGACTACGTGCCCCCGGTCGATCCCTTGCCCCAGATCCCCAACGACGTGAACGATGCCCCCGACGACGATATCGACTCGACGATCAACTGCGGTTTCTGCGGTTCAAACAACGTGCTCGACGATGCTCTGGGGCTGCGGTGCGACGCCTGCGGACATTTGGCTTGGATTGATGTTGATGGTGCTCTGACCCGCGTTGGCTGGCACGATCACGATGTTTGCTCGATGGCTCCTGGCGATTTGCCGGAGTGCCCGACGTGCGGCCGGCTGTGCGATACGCAGACCTGTGACGATGCGTGGCATTGCTCCCAGTGTGACGTCGACGCCGAATCGAGACGCAAGCGGACGAAACGGCTATTGCAGGATGCCGAGCGGATCCGCGAACAACACAAAGACATCTCGCCCGACGTGACGGTCGATGATGATGGTACACTTGATGATGCCGCGGCTAGGCTGATCCCCGAAAACCGGTCACCCAAACCGGTCCGCCGCGGTGCTTTTTAACTTTGGGTCAACTTTGGGAGTTGAATCATGGCAAGTCTGCGCAAAGAAAATGACCGCGGTCGAATCGGCTGGAAGATTCGTTACCGGGATGACAAGAAAAAACAGCGTGTCGTCTGGCTGGGGCAGTGTTCCAAAAAAGCTGCGAACGATGCGTTCCGCCACATCAATGAATTGGTGTCGGCCAAAGCGAACGGGGGCCCCCCGACGATGCGACGTTCCGATGGGCTGCGAAACTCGACGGCAAACTGCGGGATCGTCTGGAAACGTTGAATCTGATCGAGGTGTCATCGTCGATCGAGGATGCCCCCAAGACGGTCATCGCGTACATGCGGGCGTATATCGAAAGTCGTACCGACTGGAAGAAACCGGAGAATTACAAACAAGCGGTCGACAAGCTGGAAACGCACTTGAAAAAAGACCTACCACTCAACGCGGTGACCAAGGGCGATGCGGAACGGTGGCATCGCTGGATGGTCGAGACGCTGAAACTCTCCACGAATACGGCAGGGCAAAACGTCAAGCGGTGCCGGCAAATGATGCGTCAAGCGGTCGACGATCGGCTGGTCGACGAAAATGTTTTCGTGGGAATCAAGATCGACCTGCGGTCGGACACGTCGAAAAACCGATTCATCGATGCGGTTCAAGCCGATGCGATTCTGGAAGCGTGCCCAGATCAAGAGTGGCGGACGTTGTTTGCTCTGGCTCGATACGGTGGCCTGCGGTGCCCGTCGGAGGTGTTGCGATTGAAGTGGTCGGACATCACGTGGGATCGAGCGAGATTCAAGGTGACGGCCCCCAAGACGGCGCGATACGGAAAGGGCGAACGGATCGTTCCCCTGTTCCCCGAACTGCGGATCGAGTTGGATGCGGCCTACGAATTGGCTCAGGCGGGCGCGTCATCGGGCAAGTATGTCATCGGGCGATACCGGTCGACCGAATCGAATTTGCGAACCACGTTTGCGAAGATTGTCGAGCGGGCGGGAATCGAGGCATTCCCCAAGCCGTTCATGGCGCTGCGGGCAAGCCGACGGACCGAATTGGAACGGACCGGCCGATTTGCAAACCACGTGCTCAACGACTGGTTCGGACACAGCGGCGCGATCGCGGAGACGCATTATTTGCAGACGACCGAGCACGACTTCACCGAGGCAATCGGCGGTAACGCGGGCGGTAACAAAGGTGCGAAAACGGGCGAATCTGCGGAAATCACGAAACGCGAAAAACCCAATAAAAAACGGCCTCCGATGCCCGTGCTGGGCAACGTTGGCCGTTCGATATACACCCCAGAGGATTCGAACCTCTAACCTTCGGTTCCGTAGACCGATGCTCTATCCAGTTGAGCTAGGGGTGCGGGGTTGAGACGGGGAAGTTTAACGAACCGAAAATGTTTTGCAAGGCCGACTCTGCCTAGAGTTTCCGTGGTCTGGGAAGGTTCGCGGGGGCGGGCCGGGATTTTCGCTGCTTGCCGTACCATCAGGCCAATTGTTTCTTTTCGGCCCACCCCTACGGTTTCTCACCACTTCAATCGCTCCTCCCTCGCTTTGGGGCGTCCTGCTGGTAATCGAGCGGGTTCGGCGGCCCAGGCGACCGCTGCGTTTCGCAGTGGGGGCCACACGAATGCTCGCTCGGGATCCGTGCTCGCTCGGAACGCGGGGCGGGCGGGACGCCAATCGGTAGAGCGGTGAATCGGTGGTGTTTTAGGTCTGTGTCGTGGAGGACGCAGAGGGCAAGCAGAGGGCAACACGGTGGCATCCACATGGGGTATCATTTTTCGATGGCGGTTTCACCTTCATTGACAATGATTCTGAATCGGGCGATGCGATGCGAATCCACAAACGGCGGAGTTTCTGGAAAAGGAACGTTGATCGATTGTCGGTCGCGATCACGACGCTGTTGATCGTGGCCAATACCACCGGCTGCCTGCCGGAAGCTCCGCCGCTGGACGGTATGCTTTCGTTTCGCGAGGCCAACGAGTTGCTCTTTGAAGAGCATGCCAACCACGGCGCGATCTACAACATCGACCATACCTGGAACGGCAAGCCGTTTAAGGCCGAGTGGCGTTTGGCGAACTACTTGAAAAAGAGCGCCCAACTGCAAATCAAGCCTCCGACCGACACCTTTGACGAAGTCGACCTTTGCATGGCGTTGGAAACGGCACTCGCCGATGAGTCGTCCAACCCGTGGCACAACGTCGCCGATGACGCAATCCTAAGCGGGTTCCGCCACGCATTGCAGAACGACGACACGCACATCGCGGCGGCCTATTGCCCCGACGCGCCCTACGACATCGTGGTCAAGGTCAAGAACAACGGATCGGAGTGGTTTTGCGAAGTGAAGGTCCAAAACCTGATCGACCCCAAAAAGCTGGAAGAAGCGCAGAAGTACGCCCAGGAGCAACTCGACCGACTTGAGAAACAACATGCTCACGATTAAGTGCCCCAAGTGCGCGACGCTGATGAAGCTGCAGCAGCAGGCGGTCGCCGTGAAAGTCAAATGCCCCAAGTGCCAGACGGTGCTGAAAGTGCCCGGCAAGGAAGCGGCGTCGAAGCCGTCCGGGCAGGCGGCGACGCCGTCGGCCAAGCCCGCGCCGAAAGCTGCGGCAAAGCAAGCTGCGGCAAAGCAAGCTGCGGCAAAGCAGTCTGCACGCAAGCAAGCAGTCGCCAAAGCGGCGGCGCAGCAGCGGAAGCCGGCCGCGAAAAAGGTCACCGCACCGGCTGCGGAGGAGTCGCCGTTTGCCGACGACAATCCCTTCGCCGACCTGCCCAGCGGCGGCTTCGACACCGCGGGTGCCGCAGCGGCAGGCGCAGATCCTTTGGCAGCCGACCCCTTTGCGGCCGACCCGTTTGCCGAAGCCACGGCCTCGGCGGGTTCGCCGTCGGGCGGTTTTGATTTCGGCCACCTGGACGTGCCGGCGGCCGCACCGGCGGCGGGAGGGTTTCCCGTGGGCGGTCTTCCGGCGGGCGGTCTTCCGGTAGGCGGTGGATCCGCGTTTCCGGCCGCCAACGGAGCGTTGGCGCCTGCCGCGCAGCCGACGTCCAAACCAGCCTCCGGCTCCTCGGGGGCTGGCCCCAAGGGGGCGGTCAATAAGAAACTGTTGTGGATCGGGATCGGTTCGGGAGCCGTCGTCGTCTTGGGGCTGGTGATCGGCCTGGCCGTGTTGGCGGTCAAATCGAAAGGATCGAAGCAGGCCAAATCGAGCCCGGCGGGTTCGTCAGGGGCGGTCGAGGTTCCGGCGGGTTACCAAGCCGGCTCGGTCAGCGGTGTGTCGTTTGCGGTCCCGGAAGGCAAGTCAATTGAAAAGCCGCCGACATCGATCGAGGCTCAGGTCTTCGAAAGCGCCGCGACCGGCGCGACGTTTTTCGTCGGAGTTGATACCTACGAGTATCTGAACCCCAGCCAGATGCAATTGTCGTTGCGCGCCGGACGGATGATCCTGTCGGATGTGTATGGAAGCGAAAGCGTCGAGCGCGGCGGGCATTCCGGCACCAAGGGCAACAGCAGCGGCGGGATGACGCTGACCGACATGGCGGTCGAGTATTACCTGGTCGGTGATCAGGTCATCTTGATCGGATGCGGCATGCCAAAGGTGGAGTGGACCGAGGAAGATTTGGAGGAAGGTCGATTGCCCGAACCGAGCGAAGAGGAACGGGCGAAGGCGGAAGCGTTTGAAGAAGAGAAGACGACGTTTTTCGCTTCGGTGCGGATTTGAGGATTCGGTTGATCTCGAATCGTTCCGCTTGACCGGGGCATCGTTCGGCGGCGGATAAGAGCCGAACGGATAAGAAGTGTCGGATCGAGCGAACGGGATTGGCTTCCAGCCTGTCATTGCAGCGTCGACAGGCTGGAAGCCAATCCACTTATTTTCCGTGCGTTGCTAAGCGTTCGCTGCGCCCCCGTTCGTGGTCGAGGGGAGCATTGGGGGCGTTGTCGCTAGGAGGCGCTGTGCTGATCTCCGGCGACTTGCTGAGATCCCTTGGCGTGTTCCCACGCGGAGCATGGGAACAAGTGGTGATCTTGGGAATGGGGCCTGGGTTTATTCGTCCAGGATCATCAGTTCGACGGAGCGGAAGTCACAGGGGTGGCTTTCCGATTGCAACGAGATCGTGCCTTGGTCGAGCAGGTTGCCGCCTTGTTTGTCTGCCAGCATTGCTGCGTGCGGGTCGCGATCATCGAGTTGTGGCTGGGTGTATTCGAGCACCGTCTCGCCTTCGATGATGTGTCGGACGAGTTTGGAGCCGCGGACTTCGACTTCGGCGGTCACCCATTGTTCGCCGTGATACGTTTTGGAGCTGGACGAGGTGCAGTGGGGTAGGAACAGTTTTCCGTTCATGACCACATTGGTGCCGGGGGTACAGAGATTCAACGTCGTCCGTTCGTCTTTGCCATTGCCTCCCAGCAGTTGGACTTCGATGGAAGTCGGAAAGTCTTGATCGATCGTCATCATCTTCGGGTCTTCGCCGTGTAGCATCAGGCCGCTATTGCGGGTCGCCCAACCGGGGCCGCCCTTGACTTGGTCGCCGACAAAGCGATAGACGACGCGCAGTCGGTAGTGCGAAAACGGCTTGTTGTAAAACAGGTGTCCGAAGCGTTCGTCGAACGTCTTGTAGGCCGATTGGTCATAACGAACCTTCAGCAGCCCGTCTTCCACGCGAAACGTGTTGCCATAGTTTTCGCCCAGCGCGTGATGGCGAATCTTGGGAGTCCAGCCGTCAAGGTTTTTTCCGTTGAACAGTTGAATCCATTCGGACTTGCCGTCCGTGTCGCTCGCCGGTTCGTCACCGCGGACGCTGGGCGTGACACAGAAGCAGGCGAGGGCGGTGACGAAGGCGAATCGATAGGTTGCGAGAGTGTTCATTGTGTCGGTCAAGGAAGTGGTTGGTCGTTTTCGCCGGGTGTCCCGGGGAGGCGGCGTCTGAATAGTATAGAGTCATTGATCGCGTTTGTCGGCGAGTGTTTCAGAATCATAGGGGTCGGCGAATGCACCGAAGCCGCCGAGCCCCCCGTCGACTTCCAGGTCGGTCGCGGTGACGAAGGAGGCTTGATGGCTGGAGAGCCAGAGGACGGCGGCGGCGACTTCGCTGCTTTTGCCGATCCGTCCGATGGGGTGTCGATTGGCGAGTGCCTCCCCGCCGCCCTGTTCCGCCAGGGTGGCTCGGACCAGGGGCGTGTCGATGGCGCCGGGCGAGACCGAGACGACTCGAATGCCCTGGCGTGCGTATTCGATCCCCCATTGTCGTGACTGCATGACGTTGGCCGCTTTGATCGGTCCATAGGTCCCGACTTGGCGGGCCGTCCGATGGGCTTGGCCGCTGGCGAGGTTGATGATCACCCCGGAACGCTGCTCGATCATGACCGGCAGCACCTGCTTGGCCATGAAGTGGTACCCGGACAGATTGACGGCCAGCATTCGTTGCCAGGTTTCGCTGTCCAGTTGGTGGATCGGCGCGTACGAGGATTTCGGTTGAATTGCGGCGTTGTTGACCAGCACATCGATTCCGCCGTATCGATCGACGGCGTGTCGTGCGACCCTTTGGCAATTCGCTTCGTCCGAGACATCGCAGCGGACGAAGTCGATCGCGGCGGATAGATCGGCGGGCGGCTGATGGATGTCTGCACACACCACGCGGGCGCCTGATTCGGCGAAGGCGTCAACAATCGCGCGTCCGATCCCGCTGCACCCGCCGGTGACCAGCACCACCCGTCCCTGATTATCGTAGCGAACCGATCCTGCGGGACGCTGGCTGTCGGGACGCTGCGGATTCATGAGAGCGAGTGTTCCTGCGGTGGGGCGTCGGTTTGGGGGCTGTCGTTGGACAGCGGCAGGGTGATGTAGAACGTGGACCCGTCGGAGGAGGAATCGTACGAGAGTTTTCCACCGTGGGCTTCGACGATGGATTTGGTGATGGCCAGCCCCATGCCGATCCCGTCCTGTTTGGTGGTGTAAAAGGCGTCAAACACTTTCGCCTGTTGTTCCGGCGCGATTCCCGTGCCGTTGTCCCGGACGGAGAGGCGGACCTGTTCATCACCGACGGCGACGTTGATGGCGATCGTCGGATGCCTGCGATCGCGGGTCGCATCGCAGGCATTTTGCAGCAGGTTGACCAGCACTTGTCGCAGCTGGACGGCGTTACCGAAGACCATCAGTGGAGTGTCGGCATGGGGGCAGACGAATTCGGCGAATTGGTTGTGCGGATTGCACTGGACCAGGTCGACCGAATCACGAACGATCTGATTCAGGTCGATCCATTGCTGGTCACCGTGGCCGCGTTTGGCAAAGCTGCGCAGCCCACGAATGATCTGGCCGCAGTTTTCGGTTTGGTCGCAGATGGTTTCCAGCCACGATTCGACGGGCACGGAATGTTCGCAGTTGTCTTTGGCGATCGCGACTTTGGCCGCGACGGCAAAGTTGGCGATCGCGGCGAGTGGTTGGTTGATTTCGTGGGCGATCCCGGCAACCATTTCACCCAGGGTGGTAAGTCGAGAGACGTGTTCGAGCTGGATTTCCATGTCCCGAAGTTGTTGCTCGGACACTTTCTGGTGGGTGACGTCAAACATTGCCCCGCGGAGCATGGTGGGATTGCCGTCGGCATCAACGACCAGGTGCGTGACGAGGTGCAGCCAGACGATGCGGCCGTCGGACGCGACGACACGCAATTCCACGTCACCGTCGCGGGGGCCCTCTGCTCCAGCGGCACGGGCGGTCAGAAACGCTTCGTAGCGCGATCGGTCTTCCTCAACAATTCGCTCGTCCCAGAACGTCGGTTCATCGATCCAGCGTTGGACGGGAAATCCCAAGATGGATTCGGCCTGTTGGCTGACAAAGGTAAAGCGACGTTGGGGCAGCCGGCATTCCCAGACAATTGCTTGTACGTCATCGAGAAGCTCGCGAAACTGTTGTTCGGAGTGAGAGAGCGCTTCGGTGAGTAGATCTTTGACCGCGCGGTGCACCCGGAGGATCAGTTCGGCGGGATCGTACGATTTTTCGACATAGGCAAAGGCACCCAAGTTGACGGCATCCTTGGCGGAGTGAAACGACCCGTAGCCGGTGTGGATGATCACTCGCATCGCGGGTTGAAGCTGTTGGATCTGCCGCAACAAGTCGATGCCATCTTGTCCGTGCAACTGCAAATCAAGGATCGCGACGGCGAACACGTGATTGCCACATTGCGTCAGCGCTTCTTCGCAGGACTGGCAGGTGAACACCTGGAACCCTTCGCTTTCGAAGATGTCGCGCAGCGTCAACAACTGGTTGGGCTCGTCGTCGACGATCAGCAAATTCGATTGTGCGGTGGCCGCATTACTCACGATCTTTTCCTGGACTCCATTGCAAACGCACGAGGGGGAACGGTTTCAGTGCATGCAGTTGGCAAGACATCGCGCTCCTTTCAGCGACTTCCTCGGCGATCATGACGCGCTGCTCGGGGCTCGGGGGCATTTTCGGTTCAGTGAGTCTGGGACGGGGTTGAGTTTGAGCTGGCCGGAGCGGAGGGCAGACAGATTTGAAACTCCGTCCCCTTCGATTCGCCGTCGGCGACCCGGATCGTTCCGCCGTGTTGTTCGACAATTTGTTTACAAATGGCCAGCCCCAATCCGGTTCCGGAGGATTTGGTCGTGAACAACACGTCGAAGACCGAGCCGCGGTCGGGCATCGCAATGCCGGGGCCGGAATCGCGAACGACGATGATGTCGCGATCATCGGTCCGCCGTGCAGTGATCTGGATCTGTCCGCCTGTCACCAGTAACGCATCCATCGAATTATTGATCAGGTTTTGGAGCACCTGAACGAAATGGTCCTCGTCGACGAAACACTCGAAACTGTCAGGACTACAATGTACCTGAAGATTGATATTCTGTGGCAGTTGCGATCTGGAAAGTACTCGCTCGACGAGGTCCGAAAGACGGGTCGGTTTGCGATCCATTTTTCTGCGGCGCGTGATGTCCAGCAATTCGTCGATGAATTCGTTGCACGTCGCGATTTCGTGATTCATCAAATCCAGATACTGCGTCTTTTTCGACTGGTCAATCTGGGGATTGCGTTTCAGGTAATAGATGGCATTGTTGATGGCGCCCAAGGGGTTTCGTATTTCGTGGGCGACCTGTGCCGAGACTTGGCCGATTGCTGCCAGGCGTGTTTTGACGACCAGTTCTTTTTTGGCTTCATTGAGTTCCGCTTCGACACGTTCGTGATGGCGGCGTTGCAATTCCTTGACTTGGATGTGTTCCAAAACGCGTCCGACTTGTTCGCCGACGCTGCGGGCCATCAACAGCATCACCTCGTCGGCCTGAATCGTCCGTTCACTGAAGAATTCCAGAATCGCCGCCACGTGTCCGTCGATGACGATCGGAAATCCGAGGGCACTGCGAAGCCCATGGGATTCGCACAACGATTTGCGGATGAAGTCTGGATCTTGTTGGAGATTCACGATCCAGGCCGGTTGACCGGTTTCCCAGATTCGGCCGGGCAAGCAGTTCCCGGTGACAAAAAACGTGTTTTCACACGCTTGGCGAAAACTTTCCAAGCGTTCGGGATCGGAAAAGTGCCAGATGTCAGCCGAGACCAGCCGTGAGGGTTCGGTGGGAGACGGCCAATACACGTGCCCGACGCTCCAGTCGGTCATCTGGCAAACAATTTTGACGCATTTCTCCAAGGCGTCATGGTACGTTGAGGTGTCTTCGGACATCGTCACGGCGCGATAGAGCAATTCGGCTTGAATCGCCCGCTGGGCCAGTTTCCGTTCCATTTCATCACGACGGTTGACGGCGCGTTTGGCGAACACCAGTACCGTGACGATCGCCGCAAGCCCCAGCCCGGAAAGGCTGAAAACAGATGCCAGGAACATCCGCGAATCCTCCAGGCCTTGCATCAAGCGAGCGTCGTCGCGAAACGCGTGGGCGTGCAGTCGATCGAGTTGAATGCAACGAATTCCGATCCTCTCCAACGCGTCCGGTTGCAAAAGCGGGGACGTTTGCGGGCTTTCGTCGGCTTCATTCAACGCGGTAACGGCTTCGGCCAGACGCCGCGTGGTGGCTTCGAATTGGGGCTCGTTGAACTGGTGTTGGATCCGCCGGATCCTGCTCAAGCGTTGATTGATGATGTAGGCCGATCGACTCGTTTCCCGACGCACTTCTTCGGCGAGGATGGGATCGGAGGGATCGAGCAAAACCTGGTAACGATGTTGTCGAATCAGACTCAATTCCGACTGGATTTTCGAAAGCGACAGACGCGTGGCGGAGTGATAGTTGATCGAGTTTCGACTCAGTCGATTGACCGCAATGCGTCGCTGGATCAGGGTTCCGGCGATCGCCCAACTGACGAGGATCGTGATCACGGCTAGCAGAACGATGTAGCTGAACAGGGCTCGCGATGATTTTCTGGCCGCGGCGAGAGCACGTTTCATCGCGGTACTCCTGACGGGTCGATTTCGTCAACAATGCTTTGCAACGCATCAAAATCGTCGGGGTGGACGGGCACGAAGTACTTGGCCAACAGGTGTTCCAAGATGGCGACGTTTGTGGGGTCGGCCTTGGACAAGTCCAAAAACGCGTCGCGGAGTTTCGTTCGAACCGCCGCAGGAAGATCCGATTGGCACGCCCAGACGTAATCCACATAGGGCGGCGTTTCGTGCATGACGCGAATTTCGTTTCGGCTGATCCGTTTCGACGCGAACATGGATTCGATGATCGGGCCGTTGGCGACACCCAGATCGACCTCGCCGTCTCGAACCGCGATGGCTGTCGCATCATGGGCGCCGGTATAGGTGACCGATTCAAAAAACGTCTCCGGATCGATGCCTGATTCCCGCATGAAATAACGAGGCATCAGGTGCCCGGAGGTGGAAAGTCGCGACCCGAAGGCAAATCGACGGCCGCGAAAATCGACCAGCGACGTTGCCGATTCGTCTGCACGGGTCAGGTAGTAGCTGGTGAAACGCAGGTCGCGGTCGCGTGAAACCAATGGGACGGCGTGATGGGAACGATGCAATTTGACAAAGGTGTAACCGCCCAGCCACGCCAAATCGACGTCGCCGGTTTCGAAGGCGATCTGCAATTCCTCATATGATCCGTGCAGCACCAACTGGCAGGACAATTCGGTGCTGTCTTGCAGGTAAGCGACCAGCGGCAAGTACCGTTGTTCCAGCATGCTGCGGCTTTCATCGGGCAACACGCCGATACGGATCGATCGGAGCGTCGGCGCAGTCGGATCCGGAGGAGAGCATCCGATCAACAGGACGGCGACGAGGGGCAGGAGCACGGCGAGGCGGCACGCACGACCCGGGGATTGGCACTGTTTTGCCTTTGACATCTTTGCCTTTGACATCAACGTCCTCCGGTCCTTCGGGGCATCAGGTTTCTGGGTGGTGGACGGCAATCAGCCGCCGGCTTGTTTTAATGACTCCATCACGTCTGTCCAGTCGAGTGATCGGGCGTAATCAAGCGCCGTCCAACCGCGATCGCAGGTTGCATGAACATTGGCATTGTTTTCCAGCAAGACGTTTACCGATTTGACTCTTCCGAACAGTGAGACCATGTGCAGCAAGGTTCGGCCGCCGTCAAATACTTCGTGGACGGTGGCGGGGTCGTCCGCGATCTGTTGGGCGAGAACCGTCGCGATCGCGGTTTCGAACGCCTCGCTGGTTTCGGGAATGTTGACGGATTCCGGAGGTGGGAAATCCAATTCCCAGGCTTCGTCGTGACGCTGACGCTCGACCGCGTCCATTCGCGAACGGATCACTTGCACGGTGAAACCGCCATAGACCACGCCGTTGATCACGCACAGCCAATCGTCCAGTTGGGGCAGCGGAATCTCGACGTCGTCGCCCTCGGTGACCGAACGCAGTTTGTTTGGCGCATTGAGCAGCACGCCGGTGACATGGATGCCATCAAAATCAACCTGCTCGATCCACATGTGTTCCAGGTCAGAGTCGGGATCGGAAAAGTCGTCGCAAAAGGGGACCTTGACGCAGGACAGTTCGCACGCCGGGACGATGCGGTTGAAGTCCTGGCTGACACAATTGAAAAAACGCCGAAACGATTCTCGCGCCGCTTTCGATGCGCGCAGCATCTGTGGATCATTGCCGAGGTGGTAGGTGACAGGATTGGAGTGGTTCATTTTGCGTTTCCGTCATCCGTGTTGTTCGTCGGCCATTTGCATTGTAGCCGTTCGGGCGGCGCCAAATTGTTGATACCGGCACGAATTGGGGTTAGAGTGGCAAAGCCGAGATCGCAGGGGTGTGGGGAAACCGCACCCAGCCACACCATCGTCCGCATCAATTGATGAGGATTCCTTGGGGTGAAACTTTGCCGTTGCCGCTGCTGGACAGGAACTCGATCGACATGAACCCATGCTTTTTGCGACGTCTCAGTTGTGTCGTTGCCCTGTGTGTTGTTTCACCACTCGGTGTTGTTTCGCCGCTCGCGGTGTATGCCGAGCCGGTGCTGTATTTGGCCGACGGCAATTCGTCCAGCCTGTGGACGGTCAATACGACGACTGGAAATGCGACCCGCGTCGGAAGCCTGGGACTGACACCCAGTCTGATCGGGCTGGCCTACGATTCGGTCGACGGCAACCTGTTGATGACCAGCAGCAACGGCGTCAATAGTCAACTTTTCCGTGTGAACCAATCGACCGGTCAGGCCAGCTTGGTCGGAGATACGGGTTTTCAAGCAATTTCAGGTTTGGCGTTTGATCCGAATTCAAAGGTGCTCTACGGCGGAAGCGGCGCGACAGATTCGTTGTTCACCATTGACCGCACCACCGGCGCGGCCACGCCGGTCGGGGCCTATGGAGTGAATGTCGGCGGGCATGGATTGGGATATGACGACCAGAATCAACAGCTCTGGATGACCGACGGATTTTTGGACACGCTTTACTCGGTCAACACCAGTACCGGCGCCGCCACCGCGATCGGCAGTACCGGTTTAACCAGTGTCGCGGCACTGGCGTTTCATTCAGGTGAAAATCGACTCTACGGCATCAACACCAATGACGACACGCTCGTTCGACTCAACCGGTCGACGGGGGTGGGTGAAGTGGTCGGCGACCTGGGGTTTGATGCTTTCAATGTGGGGCTGGCGTTCCGTCCGGCAGCGATCCCCGAGCCTTCTTCCAGTATTCTGCTTTTGCTGATAACTTGCTTTCTGGTCATGCGGACACGGCGGCGGCGCGGATCGTTCGCACAGTGTCTGACGTTTCCTTAGGCTAAAGATCCCCATCGATGCGCGCCGTTTGTTTTCAATCCGTGAAAGACGTGTCCGTGCAAAGCATTCCGGATGCGAAACTGGAAGCGGTCACCGATGCGGTGGTGGAAGTCGAGCTGGCCGGCCTGTGCGGCAGTGATTTACATCCGTATTTCGGTCGCGAGGTCGGCTTGGATCGCGGCACGGTGATGGGGCACGAGTTCGTCGGTCGCGTGGTCGAAGTGGGCGAAGCGGTGCGGGGGATTGCGATCGGAGATCGTGTCTTCAGTCCGTTCACGACGAATTGTGGGACGTGCTTTTATTGCCGGCGTGGATTGTCATCACGATGCCCCAACGGGCAGCTGTTCGGATGGCGTCAGAACGCGGTCGGGCTGCACGGCGGCCAGGCGGAACGGGTCCGAGTGCCGCTGGCTGATGGCACGCTGATGAACGTCACCGAAGGGTTGCACGCCGAGACGGCGTTGTTGCTCGGTGACAATTTAAGCACCGGGTATTTCGGTGCGTCGATGGCCATCGATCCGCAGTCCGTCGACGAAGAGGTGTTTGCGGTCATCGGATGTGGAACGGTCGGGTTGCTGGCGATCGAGTGTGCGCGGCGAATGGGGGCGCGCAACCTGTTCGCGGTCGACCCCAATACCGCACGTTTGCAAATCGCCGAACGACTCGGTGCGACCGTGTTTGAAAATGCCGACGATGCGGTGTCAGCGGTGCACGCGGCGACCGATGGACGCGGTGCCGACGGGGTGATGGAGTTTGTCGGTTTGCCCGAGGCCCAGAAATTGGCGTACCGGTTGATCCGACCCGGAGGACGCATGTCGGTGATCGGCTGTCATTGCACGCCGGACTTTGCCTTCAGTCCGGCCCAAGCGTACGACAAAAATTTGACCTATCGCACCGGTCGGTGTCCGGCACGAAGCTACATGGATGTCTTGCCGGACATGTTGTTGAAAGAGCCGATGGATCTGTCGTGGTGTTTTACCCATCGGTTCGGGCTGGAAGACGCCGAAGAAGCCTATCAGACGTTTGCCGGCGGAAAAGACGGATGCGTGAAGGCGGTTTTGGAGATCGGATGACTGCAACGAAATCGGTGGGTGTCGTTGGGATTGGCGTAAGCTTCCAGCTTGCGTTTGATGAGTGAAACGAGACGGCAAGCTGGAAGCCAATCCCACTTTCAATTTTCGACAGAGCGCTAGGACTGACATTCATCGGACAAGGGATGGCCGTCGGCGCTGATCAGGCGATCTAAGCGAATGGTCGTCCCGTCGTCGAGCTTCACCCATTCCTGTTTGTCTTTGGAATAAACATCGACCACGACCCCCGCGATCTGTTGCTCGTGGTCGTCGTCGTCTCGGTAACGGATCGTGGTCGGCGATTTGCGCATCGCCAGGATTTCGAGTCGGTCGTAGAAGGCACAACTGATCGGAGTGTAGGGTTCGTCCATCGTTTCGTTTCGACCGGAGACGTGTGATCGGGCGAGTGGGATTGGGCGCGTCGGATTGCGCGGGGGCCGTTGCCATTGGATATACTAGCCGATCCACAGCAGACCAAGGACGACGCTGGGACGATCACGACGAATCCTTCCCCACAGAAAGGCGGTTCGGGAAATGAACGATGACCCCAACAGAAAGTCTTCACCCAGCGGAGTAACGCGTCGGCGGGCGATCGCATCGACACTGGCGGCCGGTGTCGTGCCCTCGGCGCTGGCCACGCGGGCCTATGCCGCGGGATCGGATCGCATCAAGATCGGATTGATCGGCTGCGGGGGCCGTGGCACCGGTGCGGCCGCCCATTCCTTGTCCACCGGTCGCGAGGCGGTGCTGTGGGCGATGGCGGACGCGTTTCCGGACCGCTTGCGGATCAGCCACAGCTCGCTGATGCGTGGGAAAGCCGGCAAGTCAAACATCGAACAGGGTAGCGGTTTTGGCAACGCCATCGATGTCCCACCGGAACGTCAATACGTCGGCCTGGATGCCTACCGCCGAATCATTGAGTCCGACGTCGATCTGGTCATCTTGACCGGGCCTCCCGGCTATCGACCTCTGCATTTCGAAGCAGCGGTCAATGCGGGCAAACACGTGTTCATGGAAAAGCCGCTGGCCAGCGACGGTCACGGCGTACGACGGATTTTGGCGTCGGGCGAGAAAGCTCGGCAAGCGAACCTGAAGGTCGGCGTGGGGCTGCAACGGCACCATCAAGACATTTACCTGGAGGCGATGAAGCGGATTCATGGTGGCGAAATCGGACGAATCGTTTCGATGCGTTGCTTTTGGAACACCGGCTTTCCCGCCAAAACCGCGTTGCCGCGCGAAGACATGACCGAGCTGCAATACCAGGTCCGCAACTGGTATTTTTTTGACTGGTTGAGCGGCGACCACATTTGCGAACAGCACATCCATAATCTCGACGTCTGTAACTGGGCGTTCGGTGATCACCCCGTCCGGGCCGAAGGGATGGGCGGGCGTCAAGTCCGCACCGGCAAGCAGTACGGCAACATCTTTGACCACCATGCGGTCAAATACGAATACGCCGACGGAACGATTCTGCACAGCTACTGTCGCCAGATCCCGGGCTGTAGCAAGTTGGTCGCCGAACAGATTGTCGGGACCCAGGGCGTTGCTGAATTGAGCACCACGCGGTGTGCGCTTTCCAGCGGTGACGAAACGATTTGGGAATCACCACGCAGACGCGGCAAGGACTACCAAAGTCCCTATCAAGTCGAGTGGAACGCGTTGATGAAAGCGGTCGTTGAAGACACGCCGCATCACGAAGTCGACTATAGCGCGAGCAGCACGATGACGGCGATATTGGGCCGGCTGGCCACGTATTCCGGCAAGACCGTTGAGTGGGACGAAGCGATGGCCAGTGAAAAGGTCTTGACGACCGACGCGGAGTCTTGGGACGCGCCGGCGCCGATTCGCCCGTTGGACGACGGGTCCTATGCGATCGCGGTACCTGGTCAAACGAAGGTGCTGTAATGGATCGACGACAGTTTGGAATGGCAACGCTGGCGGCCACGCTCAGCCCGACGGTGATGGGACAGCAAGCGGTCGCCGCAGAACGATCGCAGCGGTTCACGTTGAACTACGCGCCGCATTTCGGAATGTTCGCCCGTTCCGCTGGTGACGATCTGCTGGATCAACTTCGCTATGCGGCTGATCAGGGGTTTCGCGGCTGGGAGGACAACCCGATGAAGGATCGTCCGGTCGAGCAACAATCGGCGATCGCCAAAGAAATGGAACAGTTGGAGATGAAGATGGGCGTCATCTCGGCACTCAAGGGCGTTTGGAATGCCGTCAATTTTTCCGGGGACAATCAAGCCGCTCGCGACGAGATCTTGAAAACCATGCGAGAAATCGTCGACGTGGCTCGACGCGTCAACGCAACCTACTTGACCGTCGTGCCAGGATTGGTCGATCCCAAACTTCCGCGGGACTATCAGATGGCCAATTGCATCGATCTGTTAAAACGGTGCTGCGATGTGGTCGAACCGCACGGCTTGGTGATGGTGTTGGAACCACTCAATCGCAAGACCAACCATCCGGGCGTTCTGCTGCACAGCTCTCCGCAAGCCTATTTGATCTGCAAAGCCGTCGCCCGTGACTCTTGCAAAATCTTGTTCGACATCTACCACCAGCAGATCACCGAAGGAAACTTGATCCCGAATATCGACCGTTGCTGGGACGAGATCGCGTACTTTCAATGCGGTGATAATCCGGGGCGACGTGAACCCGGCACGGGCGAGATCAATTACCGCAACGTCTTCGGCCACCTGCACCGCCGCGGCTATGCCGGGATCGTGGGCATGGAGCACAAGAACGCCGGCAAGGGGATCGAAGGCGAAGCGGCGGTGATCAAGGCCTACCGCGACGTGGATCCTGAACCTGTGGGGTAAGCTTCTCGTTTGCAATTTAGGGAAGGGGCTGGCTTGCGCCAGGCCCTGCGCACCAAGGTAGGCCGCCGGTTCGTCATTGAGGTGAAGTCACTTTCCCAAAGGGCATTGGTATCGACACAAGTCGCTTTTTGCCCAAAGGGCATGCATATCCCTAGCCTGGGGCAAGCGAACCGAGCTTTAGCGAGGGTTGCGCCGCCCCAGGAACCTCATCGCAATGAGGTTCAATTTGGCCAACGGCCATGCACAACCTTCGCGTTTGACGAGGCGTTTGTTGATGGCCGTTGGCCAATCCCGCTCGTTCTCGTTTGGGGACCTTGGGCGATGCCCAAGGCTATGGATGTAAACGGCCGTTGGCCGAGAACATCCACTCAGAATCGGTCTGGCATGCAGGAGATGTGTAGATGGCAACGCTAAAGGGAGGGGGACTTCACCTTAATGACGAAAACCCTTTGTGGTCAACGACTTAAAAACTGCACGACCTCTACACGGGAGGGTTACTGCTTAACTTGATGCGTATGGGGTTCTGGCTTGCGCCAGGGGGGACGCAAGCTGGAAGCTTACGCCACTTCTGGCTTGCGCCAGGGGGGACGCAAGCTGGAAGCTTACGCCACTTCTGGTGGATTATTGTGCGGGTCGGACGTAGACTCTCAGACGCTTGGTGGTGTAGGTGCTGGCGTTGGCCGTGAAGGTCCAGTCGCGGTGCTCGCCGGTGCTATTGCCGATGCCCAGATCGGCGCCTGTAGCGGCATTCCAGTGGTTGACGGCAAAGACGGTCTGCCGTTCACCAAAGTTGTGCACCTGCATCGATCCGTAACCCGCCGTTGGGGGCGACGGTTCGTCGCCGAAGTCATACTGGGAATTCGATGCGTTTTTGACGCCAGCTTTGTTGGCCGGCCCGTAGTTGCCGGGCCAGAATTCGAGATTGCCGGTGGCGATCGAGCGGCCTTCGGTCACGGTTTCGACCGACGAAAACACGTCCATCGCTTCGACGGGTCGTTGAAATCGGGCGCCCGAGGCAGCCGTCGGGATACCGATCTTTTTAGGATCGTCGGTGAACGCCTTCATCGAGACAAACACGGCCTGGTCGTTGCCGGCCCCCGAGCCGAGTTCCAGCAAGTAGCCGATTCGATCGAACGCGGAGACGTTGTCGCTGTGGTCCACGTCGTACACAATGCGTTCGTTCAGCTTGTTCAGATCGAGGTCATAGACCAGTTGGTACTCGCGATCGATCGCCAGCGTGCTGACGAAATCGGGTTCTTCGCCACCGCGGAACGCGCCAACGGGCAATCCGGTGCCACCGGTCAAATTGGGCTCGGCCAGTTTGTGCCACGCGAATCGGAACGCGATCGGTTTTTCGACTTCGTCGGACGAAAGGATCACGGCGTCGCCATCGATGGTTGCGACGGCCGGCTGGTAACCGCCGGATCCGACTCCGATCACTTCGAAATGGCTTGGCGGTTTCCCGTCACGCGTTTTCAACCCGCCTCCGGTATTGCGGAACGTGATCTTCAGCCGGTCGTCCAGGATTTCTAATGAATCCATTTCTGGACTGTTCGCGACAAGGTTTTCTTTACCGTAGTCATTTTTCAGGGCGAGCAGCGCCAATCGGTCGCCGACGTCTTGTTTGTTCGGCGGGTGGATGTTGCCGAGAGTGGCGATGTCGTTGATCACGACCATGCCGGTGTTGGGCACTTGCTCGACCGCGGCCTGTGCCTCCCAAAACCGAGGCAGAATCGTGGGGTCTTCATTGCCGTATTGGAAGGGAGCGATCTGGACATAGTAGAACGGGAAATTACCTTGGCCCCACAGGGTTCGCCAGCCGCCGATCAAGGCCTTTTTCTTTTCGAAGTACAGCATGCCTTCGCCGTGGTTGGATTCACCTTGATACCAGATGGCACCGCGGATCGGAAAACCGACCAGCGCGTGGATCATGCCGTTGTAGAGCATCGTCGGGTCTTGGTGGCTTTGGAACGGCACCAGACTGGTCGGGAAAGCGGGGCTCGGTTGGACAGCGATTCCCGATTTCATCGCTTCGGTGGCCGTTGCGATCCAAGCTTCGGTTGCCTCGACGTGGTTGGCCAACGTCGCCCGGTAAGGTTCTGACCCGGGAGTTCTCTGAACGACGGACTGGTAGATGTCGCTCAACGCGTCGACTTGACGAAACCCGATCGGCGGCGTCCAGGGTTCGACGCGCGTGCCGCCCCAAGACGAATTGATCAAGCCGATCGGCACCTCCAGGTCTTGGTGCAACCGTCGCGCCATGAAGTATCCACAGGCGGTGAAACTACCCGCGGTGTCCGGCGAACAAACTTGCCACGCGGCGCTGACGTCCTCGAGCGGTGTGGTGGACGGTTTGCGAGGGATCTTGATGTGTCGAATCATCGGATAGGTCGCCGCTGCGATTTCCGCTTTGGCATTCGCACTTGCCGCGACCGACCATTCCATGTTGGATTGTCCCGAACACAGCCAGACCTCGCCGATCAGGATGTCCTTCACTTCGATGCTGTTGTTTCCCGTGACGGTCAGGGAATGGGGCTGGTGGCTGGCTTTCATGGCGGGCAATTCGACCTGCCAACGTCCTGCTTCGTTTGGCGTCGCGGTGGCTTTTTGTCCCGCCAATGCGACTTCAACGGATTCTCCGACGTCGGCCCAACCCCACAGGCGAATCGGTGTTTGCTGTTGAAGCACCATGTGGTCACCGATGAAGCCCGGCAAACGCACGTCGGCCTTCAACGGTGAGCACGACATCCCGCCCAGCAACGCCAACACGAAGACTTTCAACCCGGCCAATTTCTTCATCCGACTTTCCTTTAGCGATAAACCATCAATTAAAACTGCAATCGCGGATTCTACTTGATCGGCCGACGCGTTGGCGGCTTGCCGATGGAATCGCGTTCGAAATCAGCCGGTTCGCGCCGCCGCGAGCGGCCTGCTCGTTGATGTTGACTTGGTACCATAGGCCCAATGCCACTTACTTTGGCGGTAAACGGCGGGCTTTTGTTAGCGGCAGGGCGCGAGCCCTCCGGTCTTTCACGCCGGATACCGGACGGCTCGCGCCGTTCCGCTAACGCATTTAGTGCCACAGTAAGTGGCATTGACCGTAGGCCGTCAGGTCTGGGGCAATGCGGTCGCGAGCGTGAAGGAAAAGACGGCGCCATGTTCGGGACCGTTCTTCGCTTGAAGCGTCCCACCGTGTGCTTTGGCGATGGTGGTGCCGATGGCCAGTCCCAAGCCGAGCGCCTTGTTCTTGGTGGAGCAAAAGGCTTCGAAAATGGGGATGCCGTCGGGCAGACCGGGGCCGTTGTCGGCCACGGTCACGGCGACGCGGTCCGCTTGCGAAATCGCAGAAACTCGCACCAGCGGATCACCGTGCGATTGTTCCAAGACGGCGTCAAAGGCATTTTTTAACAGGTTGACGAGGACTTGTTGGATTTGAACCGAATCGGCCTCGACCGATGGCAGTTGTGGGGCCGCAGTGTACTCGACGCGGATGCCGGCGACTTGGGCATCGTGTTTGGTCAGCATCAACGCCGTCTTGATGATTTCATCCAGATCGCAGGTGGTCTTGTGAATCGGTTCACGCGACACGAAACTTCGCAGCCGCAACAAAATTTCACCGGCGTATTGGGCGGTGGAGGTGATTCGGTCCAGCCATTGATGCAGGCGATCGCGGTCGATTTCGCCTTCGGCCGCGACGAGATTGCCGCAGGCTTTGCCGAAGTTTTGAATCGCATACAACGGTTGATTCAACTCGTGTGCCAGACCGCCGACCATTTCACCCATGGTGGAAACGCGAGCGACGTGGGCTAATTCGGATTCCAATCTCTTGAGTGATTCTTCGGCGCGTTTCTTTTCGGTCACATCGGTGACGCTGCCACGGATGATAATCCGGCCGTTTTCTTCGAGCGACAGGAGACGGATTTCGCAGGGGATCTCTGCTCCTTCGGCATCACGATGTGTCCATTCAAAGATCGGCGTTTCGCCGGCGCACGCTCTCGAGATGACTTCGCGACTCTTATCCGCAGACGGCTGACCATCGGGCTGGATTTCGGGACTGATCTCGAGCGGTCCCATCTGAAGCAGCTGTTCGGCGGAGTATTTGTAAAGTTCTTCGGCCGCTTGGTTCACCATGACGAAGCGTCCGGTCTGGGTGTCCAACAAGACGACGGCTTCGGGAGCGTGCTCGATCATCCGGCGAAATCGTTCTTCGCTCTGGACCAGCGATCGTTCGACGCGTTTGATTTCACTGATGTCCTGGGCCAAGCCGATGGTGCCGATGATGGTTCCGTTGGGATCACGTAGCGGTTCGACGTAGACTTGGAACACGCGACCGGACCATTCGATCTCCGAAGATCCGGAAGCACCTTGCAACGCTTCGAAATGGATCGCGATCGGGCCAAAGCTTTCGTCATTGGTCTGGAAGTATTCGAACAGCGTGTGCCCGACGACTTGGTTGGGCTTTTGACCCATACTTTTTAGCCCCGCACCGGTGGAGTGCGTGAAGCGAAGCTGGAGATCGGTGGTCCATAAGACGGTCGGCATCTGTTCGGTCAGAATGCGCAAACGCATTTTACTGGCGTGCTGCGCCGCTTCGTTGATGGAACGTTCGATCTCGATCGCCGTGCGGTCGCCGAACAACGCGATCATCTCACGAATGTCCGCGCGGTCCTCCATCGGCTTGTCATCCAACACCGCCAGAATGCCCAAGACCTCTCCGTTGGAACTGATCAGCGGAGTGCCGAGGTAGCTTTCCGCCTGAAAACGCGTCAACGTGATGTCGTTGGGAAACCGTTGTTGAAGGTGTTCGGCACAGAATTCCATGGAATGGTTGACCACGTTGGCGGCCGGCGTTCCCGCCAGCTCGAATTCAAAATCGTCCTCCAACTGGCCTTCGGCCCAAAACGCGATGGTCCGCGCCCGCTGCGGGGAGTCCTTGTCAATGCGTGCGATGAACACGTAGCGGAAGCCGAGCGATTCGGAGATGTATCGGACGAGCGCTTGGTAAAATGCCAAGCCGGTCGAACGCGCGGTGCCGACCGTGATCATCCGCATTGCGTTTTGAATGTGCAGCATGTGGCTTTCGACGCGCACACGATCGGTCACGTCGTGGGGCAGTGAAATCACGGCGGTGATTTGCCCCTGATCGTCGCGACGGACGGCGTTAAACCACTCGCAGTTGAGCACGGTTCCGTCCTTTCGGACATTGCGGTTGAAGCATCGGTTGAAGTCGACGTTTCTCTCCAGCAATTCCCGAACGGACTGTTCAACCAGCGGGATGTCTTGTTCATGCACGAATGAAAATTCGTCCCAACGCTTGCCCAGAACCTCGTCGGATTTCCAACCGAAGATTCGTTCCGCCTGCGGTGTCCAACGGCGGATGGCACCGCGGGCGTCCCATTCGATCAAGGCGACGTCGGCATGCCCTTGCAAGTTGGCATGTCGGGGATGGTCCGAGGAGATGAAATAAGATTCCGCTGAATCGGTGTCGGCACGCGCGGGATTCTCCTCGTAAGGAGACGAGTCAGATTCGTCTAACGTTGCGAGTTTCGCCTGTATTTCCGCGAGTTGTGCCAGCAATTCAGCGCGAGTCTCATCGACTCTGGGCATCTCCCGTCTCCCGTCGTTTCGTGATCCCGTCGTCTTCCGCTCCTGACGTACCGCCTGCCTCTGGCGAACGTCGTCCGAATCAGTTTACAGGTTTTGTCCACCAATGGGGTGTCCGTGCATGACGCGGTGGCGTTTGACATCGTGCCGGTTCAACAGGCTTTGGAGTGACTCGCTGCCCAACGGGCCGCGAGGTCCGGCCTGGGTTTTCCGCACTTTTGGTTTCAATCAACGCTATCTCGCCATATCGCGGCACCCCGGCGCGAACGGACAAGTTAAAATCGTCGATTCATCCCGATGGGCCGTTGAATTGATGGTCCTGTTCATTGCCCCGCCCCCCAATCTCCTCCAGCGGTCTTTCCATGCTTCATCGCTTTTTCCGGAATCTCGGATTGGTCGTCGCCACGTTCGTCGGCGCAATCGCGCTCGCCGATGAGCGTCCCAACATCGAGCGTCCCAACATCCTGTGGCTGACGTGTGAAGACAACAACGTCAATTGGGTCGGCTGTTACGGCAACCCACACGCCGACACTCCCAACATCGATGCCTTGGCGGCCGAAGGATTTCAGTACATGCATTGCTATGCCAATGCCCCGGTTTGTGCTCCGTCACGTAGCACCTGGATCACCGGTGTCCACGCGATTTCGATGGGGACACATCCGATGCGGAGTCGTTATCCGATCCCGCACGACCGAATCCGATACTACCCCGACCTGCTGAAGCAGGCGGGATACTTCGTCGGCAACGAAAAGAAAACGGACTACAACATCGGCGGCCGAGACGACAAGAGTGCCTGGGACACCGACAAAGCGGATTGGGATCAGCTCAAGCAGCAACAACCGTTTTTCATGGTCATCAATAGCACCAAGTCTCATGAGTCCAAGGCGTTCGGCGATGTCAACCACACCGAACACGATCCCAATAACGTTCGGCTGGCAAAGTACCATCCCGATATTCCAGACATTCGCAAAAACTATGCGCACTACCATGACCAGATGAAAAAGATGGATGCCGACATCGGTCTCGCACTGCAGCAATTGGAGCAATCCGGTTTGGCAGAGAACACGATCGTGATCCACAACTCCGACCACGGCGGAGTGATTGCCCGCAGCAAACGGTTTTTGTTCAACAGCGGCACACACTGTCCGTTGATCATTCGCATCCCCGAAAAATTCAAACACTTGCGTCCCGCCGAACCGGGCACCAAGATCGACGATCTGGTCAGTTTCATCGACATGACCAAGACCTGGCTGGACGTGTGCGGCGCGGAGAAACCCAATTACTTGCAGGGCAAGGTGTTCTTGGGACCGAACAAGGAGTCACGCGATTACCACGTCAGTTTTCGGACGCGGATGGACGAGCGCTGTGACAATGTCCGTGCGATCCGCGACCGGCGGTTCTTGTACATCCGAAACTACATGCCCTACGCACCGTGGGGACAGCACCTCAATTACCTGTGGATCATGCGGGCGACGCAGGCGTGGGAGGAACATCACAAGGCCGGCAAGACCGATGCCGTGACCGGACGGTTCTTCGGACCCAAGCCGATGGAAGAGCTTTATGACACGTCGGTGGATCCGGACAACGTCAACAATTTGATCGACGACCCCCGCTACGCAGCCGACGTGAAACGATTGAGCCAAGCGCTCGACCGTTGGCAACTTGATCGCTTTGATGCCGGCTTGTTGCCCGAAAGCGAGGTGGTCCGGCGAAGCGAAGCGAGCGGCAAAACAATCTTTGAGATGGTGCGAACCCCGTCACTGTACGATGTGCCCGCCTTGCAACAGGCGTCCGCTCGAGCGTTGGCACAGGATCCCGAAGATATCGATCGGTTGTACGAGGACCTGAGCGGGAAAGATTCCGGGGTACGTTACTGGGCCATTGTGGGCTGCTTTCTGCTGCAAGAATCCACCCCGTTGGACATCAACGAAATTCGCAAGGCACTGCAAGATGAATCACACCACGTGCGTGCGATGGCGGCCTGGATTCTGTATCGAGCAGGCGATCGGGCAGCCGCGCAACAGTGCTGGAACCAGTTGCTACAAGAAAGTTCCTACGCATCGCTGAAGGTGTTTAACATCATCGATTGGATCGGAGACGGAATCGAGCCCTATGTCGAGTCGATGAAACAGTGCAACTTTGATCACGGGGGCTACGTCGGCCGGATGAAGGAGTATATGGGCGTTGCCGAAAAGCCTAATAAGAAGAAGCGGGCCAAATAAACCGACGGGCGGAAGATCGTTGTCGGATCTGAACCATGGGTTAGGCTTCCAGCCTGTCGGTGCTGGACCGATGAGTCCGCGAAGCCCATCCCACTGTTTTTCCGGATCATTCGCCTTCATCTCCATCCTGCGTTGGATCATCACGATGACTATTACTGGTATGCGACGTCTGACTGGCATCGTAGTCGTCTTGCTTTTCGCGACGCGGGCGGGCGTCGAGGCCGCCGATCCTCCGGCCGAACGCCCCAACATCATCTTGATCATGGCGGATGATCTCGGCTTTTCGGATCTCGGCTGTTACGGAAGCGAGATCGAAACGCCGACTCTGGATCGATTGGCCCAGGGCGGACTTCGGTTTCGACAGTTTTACAACACCGCCAAGTGCCACTCTTCACGCGTTTGCTTGCTGTCAGGGTTGTACTGTCAGCAAGCTGGGAACGCGGCACTGGACCGTGCCGTGACGTTGGCGGAAGTCTTAAAGCAGTCCGGATACTTCACCGCGATGTCCGGCAAGTGGCATTTAAAAAAGGAGCCGACCGATCGCGGATTTGATCGCTATTTTGGGCACCTCAGTGGGTCGACCAACTTCTTCATCGGCGACAAGACCTTCCGCTTGAACGGTCAACCGTTCAACGAATTTGATGACGACTTCTACACCACCGATGCCAACACGGATTACGCGCTGCGATTTGTTGATGAAGCGACTGCCAGCGACAAGCCGTTTTTCCTTTATCTCGCTTACAACGCCCCACACTACCCGCTGCACGTCAAACGGAAAGATTTTTTAAAATATCAGAACCGCTATCGAGACGGGTGGGACACGATTCGCAAACAGCGGTATGCCAGGCAACTCGAAAGCGGCTTGATGGATCCGAAGTTTGCGCTCAGTGATCGCCCCGCTTACGTGCCGGCTTGGGACGAACTTAGTGAGGCGGACAAGTTGTGGGAACAAGAGCGGATGGCAGCGTTCGCCGGCATGGTCGACTGTCTGGACCAGAACATCGCCCGGTTGGTCAATCATCTGAAGGCCACGGGACAATTCGAGAACACGTTGCTCATGTTTTGCAGCGACAATGGGGCATGCCCGTTTGAACGCACCAGGGGCAAGCAGTTGCGACCTTGGGATCCGGAGTCGTATTGGTGTTATGACAGCGGTTGGGCTCACGTCGGGAACACTCCCTTCCGGTGGTACAAACAGAATCAGCACGAAGGCGGCATTTCATCTCCGCTGATTGTGCATTGGCCGGCGGGGTTAAAAACCGAACCGGGATCGTTCACCAATCAACCGGGCCACCTGATCGATTTCATGCCGACACTGATCGACGTCGCGGGAGCAAGTTATCCGACGGAATTCGAAGGTCGCCAGATCACGCCGGTGCAGGGCAAGTCGTTGTTGCCAATTTTCCAGGGCCAACAACGACCGACCCACAATTGGATGTATTTTATGTTCTCCAAAAACCGCGCGATCCGGCAGGCCGACTGGAAAATCGTCTCCGCCAACGGCGGCAGGTGGGAACTGTACGACATCCGCAATGATCGCTCGGAGCGGCACGACCTGGCGACGTTGCATCCCGACAAGGCAGAAGAATTGATCGCGTTGTGGCACGAGGTCGCCGCAAACGTCGACCGGTTGCCGATCAAGCAGCGAGGCAAGGTGAGCCCGAAACCGCCCAAACCGAGCAGCAGCTTCCGAGCCGACATGAATACGTCAAAGTAGACAGGTCCGAAGCCGGATACAGACGAAGACCATTGGTGTGCACTGGTTCGTCAGCATGCGATCGTTATTCACCTCACTGAGAGAATTTGATGAAGGCCGTTTTTTGCAACCAGTTGTCGGGCATTCTGGCAGTCCTGGTGTTCTGGACCAGCGGGATTGCAAACGCGCGTGGCGAGGTGGGGCGTAGCCCGAATGTGTTGTTCATTGCCGTCGACGATTTGCGGCCCGAATTGGGGTGTTATGGTGAAACGGCGGTTCATTCGCCTCACATCGACGCGCTCGCCCAATCCGGCGTCTTGTTCGAGCGTGCGTATTGCCAGCTCGCCGTCTGCAATCCGTCGCGGGTGAGCGTCATGACGGGGCTGCGTCCCGATACGACCAAGGTTTGGGACTTGGTGACGCGTTTCCGCAACACGATTCCCGATGCGGTCACTTTGCCCCAGCATCTGATTCGACACGGCTACTATGCCGCGTCGTTCGGAAAGATTTTTCACAACCCTTGGCCGGACAATCAATCCTGGAGTCAGCCGCATCGATGGCCGGAAAAACGCTCGCTGTGGTCACCCGAAGCGAAGGCCCGACAGGCTCAGTACCAAGAGAAGATGCGTGCCGAGGGGCGACCGGAACGGCGGATCGCTCGGATTCGGCCCCAGGCGACCGAGGTGGTTGACATCGACGACCACCTGCACATCGACGGCGCGATCGCGAAACAGGCGATCGAGGCGATGCAGCGACTTTCAAAAACCGATCAACCATTTTTTCTTGCGGCCGGATTCGTGCGGCCACACTTGCCGTTCGTGGTCCCGCGCAAGTACTGGGATCTGTACGATCGCGAATCGATCGTCTTGGCTAAGAATGCGTTTCTGCCAGAACAAGCGCCCGGATTCGCGATGAACACGATGTACGAGCTGCGCGACTATCTCGATTTCGATCAGACGCCGTCGCCCGATCAAGGACCGCTCGATGAAGCACAGCAGCGGCGGCTCAAGCATGGTTATTACGCGTCGGTCAGCTTCATCGACAGTTTGATCGGCGGATTGCTGGGACGTTTGGACGCGTTGGGGTTGGCTGACAACACCATCGTGGTGCTCTGGAGCGATCATGGTTGGAAGCTGGGCGAGCACAACAGTTGGTGCAAGCAGACGAATTATGAAATCGATGCCCGCGTTCCGTTGATCATTCGAAAACCCGGTGCAGCGGGCAACGGCCAGGCGACGTCGGCGCTTGTTGAATTGGTCGATCTCTATCCGACGCTTTGTGAATTGACCGGGCTGCCGGTTCCGTCACCACTGCAAGGTGAGAGCCTTGCCCCGTTGTTGGCCGACCCGAAACAGGCATGGGATCGGCCGGCATTCAATCAGTTTCGACGTCAGGTCGATGGCGAGCCGTTGATGGGGTACGCGATGCGGACCGATCGCTACCGGTACATCGAGTGGCAGAATCGGCGCTCCGGCGAGGTCGTGGCGACGGAACTGTACGATCACCATCGCGATCCCGGTGAGAATTCGAACGTTGCCGGGGCGGCCGAAAATGAATCGTTGCTCGAAGAGCTTCACCGTCAGATGTGGGCAACGCTTCCGCCGCCTCCGAAATACAGCGTTCAACCCAAACCTCGTCCCGAGAACGTCCATCGCAATCGTCGCGACGAGCCGCTGACGGTGCGTCGGCGGCAGCAGCGGGATGCGGAATGGATCCGGACCAACGATCCGCGAGCCGCCGTGCCCGGGTACGTGTCGCGCGCCGTCGAGGGCTGGCCGGTTCGGGTCAGTGAGCAATTGTTGCAATCACAATCCGAAGCCACCGAGCGTGCACTCGACTTGCTCGCCGAACAATTGCGGACGGTCAAACGGTTGATTCCGCAGGCCGCGATCGAACGGCTGATCGATGTCCCGATCTGGTTGTCGCCGAAGTACGAAGGGTTTGGTCCATCCGGGGAGTATCATCCGGGTGCCGATTGGTTAGCGAAACAAGGGCGACATCCGAAGCTGCACCGCTGTGTCGAATTCACGAACATCCCGATTTTTGAACGTGAAGTCGAGCGGATGCCGGTGCTGGTCATTCACGAACTCGCCCACGCCTATCACGATCAAGTGCTGGGATTCGACAACAGCGAAGTACGCACGTTGTACGAAATCGCAAAAAACAGTGGCAGCTACGATGCCGTGTTGCGAGGCAACGGCAAGACCGAGAAAGCGTACGCGATGACCAATGAACGCGAGTATTTTGCCGAGACCTCCGAAGCGTATTTTGGTCGCAATGACTTTTTTCCCTTCGACCGCGCCGAATTGGAAACACACGACCCGAGAATGGCGAAACTGTTGGAGAAATTGTGGCAGGATCACAGCGAGCCGTGAGAGGAAATCTTCCCTGATGACAGCGTGATCTTTCGTCCGAACCAACCGGGACGACAGGTTCGATTCTGCGGTCGACCCAAATGAAGCCGTTGACGGAGCACTAATCCTCGGTGGACCACACGTGGATGGCGCCGTCATAAGATCCGCAGGCCAAGTGCTTGCCATCGGGCGAGGGGTTGACCGAGAGAATCGTTTCTTGCGGGCCGTAGCGTTGGTCGATCGGTTGCAAGCCGGGCATCGCCCAGGTGCGAATCACGCGTTCGCGTCCGCCGGTGAGAATCTGTTGGCCATCACCAGAAAAGCTGAGCGCAAACAGGGAGTATCGATCCGCCGTCACCGTCTTGATCTTCGTGTATTGCACGGCGTCCCAAAGCGTCACGTTTCCATTGCTGCACGCCGACGCAAGCCAGCGACCATCGGGCGAATAGGCCAACTGATAAATCATTCCCTCGCCGGCGACCAACTCCCTGACCAAGCGGCCGTCGGAGGCGTCGTAAAAATGAATCAGGTTACGAGTTCCGCAAGCAAGCTGCTTTTGATTCGGAGAGAACGCAACGGTGAAGTAGAGATCCGAATGCGGCGTCGCCCAGACTTCCGTTTCGTCGCGCCACAGCTGAATGTGCGAACCGGCGGTTACCAGTGTCGTCCCATCCTCGGAAAAGGTGACGTCAATCATCGGGTCACCGTGACCGGTCAGCGTCTGCTGCTTGGCCCATCCGCCGACCTCCCATACGAAGGTCTGGCTATCCCCGCCACAGGATGCCAGTGATGTTCCGTCGGCTGAGAACGCCAAGCGAAACACCTGTTCGGTGTGGCCCTTGAGCGTCGCGACAAGCTCGGCATCGGCGACACGCCAGACTTTGACCGTGTTGTCGTAGCTTCCCGAAGCCAAGAGTGTTCCATCGGGAGAGAAGGCAACGTCGTAAACGGCGTCGGTGTGTCCCAGCAGCACAGTTGGTTCCATCGCGCCGCTATCGTCACGGTTCAAGATCCCAAGCGAGACGACAAGTAGGCACAACGCCATGATTCGCGGTCTGTCGCGTGCATCGAGCATGGTGATTCCTCCACACGAGGCAAGGCGGCATTTTTTGTACCGTTCCGCGCGACATCGTCCAGCTGAGGATCGAGCGGGGAAGACGTGTCGGATTGATGGGAGTGGGATAGACGTCCAGCCCGTCATTTCGGGATCGAGGCGCCTGGCGTGGAATTTGCACCTCCTAAATCGATGCGAGACGCAGTGACGCATGGTCACGCGCGTCCGCCGGCGACGCTGCAGTGCTGGCACACCGGCGTCTTCCAACCCAATCCGCAGGATGCGACACCGCAAAGGGAGTTTTGACGTTGAGCAGCACCTTGAACAAGCGAGAGGATGGCCGTGGGAGCGATTGGCAACACGACGGTCACGACCAGTTGGTATAGCCGTGAAGGCAGCCCGAATCCGCTGGGTGTGGTTTGGTTAAAAGAAGAACGCGCGTTCAATTTCGCCCTGTATTCCAACCATGCCACCGGCGTGTCGCTGCTGTTTTTCAAAGCGGATCAACTGGCCCAGCCCTGCCGACGGATCGATCTGGATTATCTGGTGAACAAGTCGGGGCGGATCTGGCATTGCCGTGTGCCGGAATCCGATTTGGCCGGCGCGGTGTACTACGGCTATCAGGTTCAAGGCCCGCACGGCGGTCGCAAGTACGACCTTCACGCGTTTGACGAACAGAAGCTGTTGATCGATCCCTACGCGACCGAAATCTATTTTCCCGACACCTTTGATCGCTTGGCCGCGATTCGGCCGGGATCCAACGTCGGCCAGGCGCCCCTGGGCGTCCTTCCCAGCGTCAAAGAGCAGGAGGCCTATCCCTGGAAAAGCGATCACGTTCGGTTCCACGAGCATGACCTGGTGATTTATGAACTGCACGTCCGCGGGTTCACACGCAACCGCAATAGCGGTGTCGAAGCATCCCGACGCGGGAGCTATCTGGGCGCGATTGACAAGATTCCGTATTTGGTCGACCTGGGAATCACGGCCGTCGAATTGATGCCGGTGTTTCAGTTCGACCCCCTGGAAGACAACTACTGGGGCTACATGCCCTTGAACTTCTTCGCCCCGCACTCCCAGTATGCCAGTCAAAAACGCAACGCCGCCCGCGAGTTTCGTCAGATGGTCAGCGCGTTTCATCAAGCGGGCATCGAAGTGATCTTGGATGTCGTGTTCAATCATACGACCGAAGGCGACGAGCACGGTCCCTGCTATAGCTTCAAAGGAATCGACAATAGCAGCTACTACATCACCAGCGGCGATCCGGAACATCCCTTCGCGAATTTTTCAGGCACCGGTAATACGCTTCATACCAAGAATCGTCACTGTGTCCGGATGATTTTGGACAGCATGCGCAGCTGGGTCAATCAGTACCACGTCGATGGATTCCGATTCGACCTCGCCTCGGTCTTCAACCGCCGTGGTGACGGTTCGGTCTCGTCCAGTCAGTCGCGGTTGGTCGCCGCCATCCGTGCCGACCCGGTGTTGGGAAAAGTGCGATTGATCGCCGAACCCTGGGATGCCGCGGGACTGAATCAACTCGGCCGCGGTTTTCCGGGCAAACGCTGGTTTCAATGGAATGGGTTGTTTCGCGACGACGTTCGCCGCTTCGTCAAAGGCGATGCAGGATTGCTGCCCAACATGGTTCGCCGGTTGTATGGCAGCGATGATCTGTTCCCCGACTCGCTTCACGAAGCGTGCCACCCCTACCAAAGCGTCAATTACGTCAACTCGCACGACGGGTTCACGCTCTACGACCAAGTCTCGTACAACCAGCGCCACAACTGGATCAATGGGGAACAGAATCGCGACGGGCATTGTGACAACCACAGTTGGAACTGCGGCACCGAAGGCGATGCCGGTGCGACCGATGAAATCATGAAGCTGAGGGTGCAGCAGGCAAAGAATTTCTGTTGTCTGTTGATGCTTTCCAACGGCACGCCGATGTTTCGCGCCGGGGACGAATTCTTACAGACCCAATACGGCAACAACAATCCCTTCAACCAAGACAACCAATTCAGCTGGCTCGACTGGGACCGGCTCAAGGAACACGCAACGTTTCATCGCTTCTTTCGTCTGATGATCGCGTTTCGCAAGTCGCACCCGACGATCGCGCGGAGTCGGTTTTGGCGCGACGACGTGCGCTGGTATGGAACGGGGCCGAAGGTCGACTGGTCCAGTGAATCACGACAGTTTGCGTATTGTCTGCGAGGTGAATCGCAATTCGATGTCGATCTGTACGTGATGGTCAATGTCGACTGGCACCCGCATACGTTTTCGATCCAAGAGTACGACGCATGCGCTTGGGAAGTCGCCGTCAACACCGCTGCCGAGTCGCCCGACGACATCCATGAAGCCGGGCACGGCCCACGTGTGAGATCGTCACAATTTCGCGTTGCCGCCCGCTCGGTCGTCGTGCTCGTCTCCTGTCCACCGGTAAGCCGGGACAAGCCGGGTTCGCAGCCCGAAGGCCCGCCGCTGAAACCCCGTTAACGACCGCCGGGCGATGGCTGGTCCCCTGCACGTCTGAAACGGGTGATGTGCGAATCTTTGATGGCGAACGTTCGCCGACAATTGCTGCGCAAACGTGCAACAAGATGTCCGGCGCGACGCGCGACGTGCCGTTTCGCTGCCAGCAGGAAGCGACGTGGCTTCGCCGCGCGTTGTCAGATGCTCGATTGACCAAATCAACATTTCGACAAGTGCAATGTATTTTCGTTGACTCGCGGTGGGCTGAACTGTAGTTTGGCCGCGGGGCATGTGAATCGCTCAGTAGGACCGATCCGGAAAAAAGCATCCAAGCGGTTTACAGTGTCTCGTTAGCAATACGGATCAAGAGCGTTCCAAGCGGTCATCGTAGCCGAAACAGCAATGGAGAAGCCTTCACCCACAGATCACGAGACGTCTTCTTCACTGCTGGAACGTGTTCAGTCCAATGACGAGCGGGCTTGGCAACAGTTGACCGAGCTTTACGGACCGTTGGTGTACCATTGGGGCCGACATGCGGGACTGTCGGCGGAGGATTCAGCCGATGTGGTTCAAGACGTTTTTCGCGTCCTTGTCGTTCATCTGTCAAGATTCGAGAAAACGCCGTCCAGTTCATTTCGAGCGTGGTTGTGGACCATAGTCCGCAACAAGATTCGCGACCACGCGAGGGCACGTGACGGAAAGGTGGCCGCGTTAGGTGGTACTGATGCCAATCTGCGGTTGCTCAGTCTGCCTGATCAACCACCGGACGAAGGTGGTGATTCGGGCATCTCGCCGACCTCGGGGTTGATGTATCGTGCGATCCAGATCGTAAAAGCTGAGGTCAATGAAACGACGTGGATCGCATTTTGGCGATCGAGTGTCGACGAAGTGTCTCCCGCCGCGGTTGCTGAAGAACTGGACCTTTCGGTCGACTCGGTCTACCAAGCGAAATCGCGAGTCCTCCGCCGTCTGCGCACCCTCCTGGAGATGTAACCGTCGGCGTGAAAGGAACTTACGTGACACGAAACGACGCTGTGTGGCCTCCGTCATGGGCTTTTTCCGTTCTGGTGTCAGACGATTTCGTTTTAGTTCTTAGTCACCAGTATTCATCCGTCGTCGCCCTGCATGGAGTTGATCTTGTCCGAACCCCCATGCCCTGGAGAGCAGCGTCTTTCCGATTTTTTGTTCGGGCGGATCGATGATCAAGGCGATGCCGACGTGGTCCGCGACCACGTGCAGCGTTGTGTCGCGTGTCAGGCCACGCTGAACGACTGCAATGGGCGTCAGGACACGTTTGTCTCTGCGTTTCGCCAAGGGGTCGAAGAATCGGATTTTGATTTGGATCCGGAACTTCACCGGGCGATGGCGAATGTCAGCCAGATGTGGCTTGACCGTGTTCAACGGGACGAGGATTTCCGTCAATTTGAGCAAACAGAGGTGCCCGCTGCGAGCGATTGGCGGCTCGGACCGTACGATTTATCGGCCAACTGGGCCAAGGCGGGATGGGAAACGTTTATCGGGCGGAACACTCACGCTTGTCGAGGGAAGTCGCGGTGAAAGTTCTCTCAGACCGTCTGACGAACGATCCACGCGCGATCAAGCGTTTCAGTCGCGAGATGAAAGCCGTCGGCGGTATCACTCACCCCAACATCGTTCGCGCGACCGACGCCGGTGAAATAAAGGGTCGGCATTACCTCGCCATGGAGTTGATCGACGGCTGTGACCTTCAACAGGTCTTGCAGTTATCCGGGCCGCTGCGGATCAGTGATGCGTGTGAAGCGGTTCGGCAAGCCGCGACGGGAATCGAGTACGCGCACGAGCTCGGCTTGATCCACCGCGACCTCAAACCGTCGAATCTGATGGTCTCGCGCGACGGTCAGATCAAAATTCTGGATCTGGGATTGGCGAGACTGCGAGCCCCCGGCGTGACCGATGACGCAATCACCGAGGACTTCCAGGTGATGGGGACACCAGACTATATGCCGCCGGAACAAGCGTTGGAGGCAACGAAAGTCGATCATCGCGTCGACATCTATAGCCTCGGCTGCACGCTCTACGCGCTGCTTTGCGGTGAGCCGCCGTTTTCGGGACCAGACCACCGCCAAACGCTCAAGAAACTGATCGCCCACGATCAGGAGCAGCCGACGGAAGTCCTCTCCCGCCGCGCGGACGTTCCGGTGGAGTTGTCGAGGCTGATCGACAAGACGCTCGCAAAGTCACCTTCGGATCGAATGGGGACCGCCGCAGAATTGGCCGCGGCGCTGGAGCCGTTTGCCCACGGAGCCGACTTGGCAGCACTGATCAAGCAGGCCATGCCGGTCGATGGATCGCTCGAAATGACGAGCGACGTTTCGAAATACGTTTCGCTGATCGACACGGCGACAACGGCGACCGAGCCAACGCCCGTTCGATGGAAATTGCCACGACGTTGGATCGCACTTCCACTGGCAACCTCGATTCTATTCGCCGCACTCTTTGCAATTCAGTTTCTAATCCGAGTCACGGTCGGAGACGGAACGTTCGCGGTTGAGATCGAAACCAAACGCGTCCCCAATGAAAACGGTCACCGGACGATTGATGAACCGCCCCGAGACAACGAGCGAACGGATCACGTAATCGACGGTTCACCAGACCGCAGCGTCGCCGAATGGGCGATCAGAAAACAAGCGTTGATCACGGTACTCGATGATCAGGGGATGCGAATCGCGTCAGATCCAAAGCAGATTCCACAGGCAACGTTTCTGATTGGGAAAATCGACTTCAGAAACAATAGCCAGTTGACTGATGAGCAATGGCAAGACCTAAGCAATTTGGAACGCCTTTATGACCTGGCGTTTCAAGATCCAGAATTGACTGAAACATTCGCCGACCATCTCGCTCGAGTGCCAAACTTGAAGCTGGTCGAGCTGCGTTTTGATGCAAACGCCGTTCAGGGTCTTACCTTTCTCCAGCGTCTGCGTCTTCAGACGCTCGTCCTGTTTGGATCACGAGTCACAGACGTTGACGTGCAAACTGCAACGACACTCACCGGACTGATTTGGCTTGGATTGCAGTGCCCCAATATCACCGATGCAAGCCTGACCCAAGTCGAATCCATGCATCAGCTGAAGATGATTCATCTTTTGCAAACGAGATACATCACCGACGAAGGAATTAGCCATCTCTGCCGATTGCCTAACCTGATCGAATTGTTCGCAACGGAATCCGCGATCACTGATGAAGGTCTCGCCCAACTATCCAGTCTGAAACGTCTGGATTGGCTCAATCTTAGTCGCACCAGGGTCGGTGACGAAGGCATGAAGCATCTTGCGGAGATGCGATGGTTAAAAAGGCTAACGCTCGTGGAGACGGGAGTCACAAATGTCGGCGTGTCGCATCTGCGGCCGTTGACCGAACTCTCTCACCTCGATTTGGCGATGACTCGGATCAATGACGACGTAATCGAACACCTTGCATCGTTCAAGAAAATGAGAGACCTCCGCGTCGGAGATCGGCTCTCCGCGGCCGCCGTCGAACAACTGAGATTGCAAATGCCGCACTGCAAGATTGGACCGTGACGATGTGATGAGAAACAATTGACGTCGCGGCAATGAGCCAATCCACGACAAAGCAACACGAGCCAAACCTTCTACGCAACACGACCGATGTCGATGAACAAACAGTCCAGCCGAACGTGCCTTCTTCGTCGTCGTCGCCGACGTCAATCCCGCCGCAATCTGATCGAAACTCTCGAAGACCGAAGAGTTCTCGCGGCTAACCTGTTGACGGTGTCAGAGATCGCCGCGTTGCGTGATACGGTGAAGGCGATAGGCGAATACGGCGATAATCTCAGTGGTAATCACGCACCAATTAACCCCGAATCGTTTTCACTGATACAGGATTCGCTCATCGAAGTGGTTGACCTCGGTAACGTCTTCAGGAGGACGTTCGTCGATCCCACCGAGAACTATCTGAGAGAGGGGAAACCAACCGACGAGGGGCTGCAGAAGGAACTCTCGAGACGTCTCGACGCCGCATTTGGTGGTTCTGTCACTTATTTTTCCTCCAGCGACGAACTCAGTTTCACAATCGACGTCCATTCGACTGCCACAGAGACGGCGATGCTTGACCTCTCTGAGGTCCCGGATAGTGAAATCAGAATCGACGGCAATAAAAAACTCGACGCACAAATCGACTTCTCATTCTATCAAAGGGTGACGTTCGGGATCGATCGGCAGGCGAGTTCTGAGTCCGCGGGAGCGTTCGTCCGCTTTGAAGACTCCGGCCCAACGCAATTCTCCGCTTCGATCGGGTTTCCGGAATCCAAACCGATCAATGCAACCATCGGTATCTTAGAGGTCAAGTTGAATGCTCCCACGAGTCCGTTTGCCGTGACGGCTTCCTTTGTCCCAGTAAAGAGCAGTTTCAGTCTTCAAGAATTGGCGTTAAATAACCCTGGGGAAATCCTCAATGTTGTACCTGTCGCTGGTGATTACAACATTGTGTTGCCCATCACCACCGACCTCCCTGGTACCGACTCGAGCGGCACACAGGTCACCCTCTCTGACAACGACGCGTTTGATACGATTCCCGCGCAGACCAACGTGGCAACCGGTGCACTGGCGAATTTCCAGACCATCTCCTACGGGGCTTTGGTGGGGTCGCTTCATCAGCTCGGCAACTCCATCGGCGGCCTGAACGCATACGATACTGCGATTCCGTTTACCAAGAACAATACACTCGGCGATGTCATCCGATTGGGCGACGCGATCGAGTCCGAAGTCATCGAGAAGGTGACCGTGCTGCGCGATCATGAGCAGCCGGAAGAAGGCCAGCGACTGACATTACAGGGTTTTCTGCAATCGATCGGTGCCAATCAACACGCAAGCTACAGCGCGGTCGACAATTCGATTGAGTTTGACATTGCGTTCAGCCACGCGTTCAAGGTGGGAAAACCGGGCGACCTCAACGACCCAACATTTGAAATGAACTTGGGGACGGGGCTCGGGGATCTACACAGTTTCGACATCCAGCCGGGCAGCGAACTCGAAGTTTCGGCCGATCTTCAAAGCAAGTTCCGGGTTGGTGTGGAACTACTGGAACCGGGGGCGCAATTCACACTCTCGGAGACAACCACGCTGCAGAGTCTTCGCGCCGGCCGCGGTATTCCGACGGTGTCGGGAAAAGACGATATCGAGGTCGTGCTTCGCGACGGAACGAAGGTTCCGATTGACCTGAGTGGAATGACGACGGTGGGCGAGCTGATGAACGCGTTGCAAGTGGCGAGCGCGAACTTAGAGGTCACGATCGACTCCGAGACCGGGAGTTTGGAACTCGTCGACAAGACGGAGACTCAGCAGACTACAGCACTCAAGGTCCGTGGAATCAATGGTTCGCTCGCCGCGGCCGCGTTGAATCTGGCGGGAACGGGTGCTGAGATCTTCCTGGATGCTAACGGCGAGCTGGTCCCCAATAAACATGGCATCCGGTCGGGCGCGTTGCATGGCGAGACCCGCGCCGACCACATTTACATCAAGCAGGACGGCAACGGCCCGATGTTCGAGGTGACTGCCGGGCTGAACGGTCAGTTTGAAGGATTGGCGAAACTCGGCTTCGTCGAAATGGATATTTCCGTGGGTGAGGTAAGATCAGGAGTGCTGAAGGCATCGTTCACACCGCCGGATCCCAATTCGGACGGGAAGATCACCGGCAGTGAGTTTATCGAACTCGCCGGTTCGGCATCGGGAATCAGCGCCACGATCCAAGGCAATGCCCCGTTCGAGATCACGTACACTGCCATCACGAGCATCGACAGCAGTACGCTGCTGCCCGGCGAACAGACACTGACGTTTGAAGTCGACCTGACCAATCCAGAGTTTTCCTCCCCGGGAGCGTGGACGGTGGACCCGGCGGGATTCGGCGGCCTCGACACACTCAAAGGATTGAAGCTCGAATCTGTCGTATCGGCGCTGGAGCATGCCAACGATTTCGTGAAACGTTTGGAGGCGTTCGGCGACGCGGCGTTTTTGAATGAACCGCTGCCACTGCTGAATACCGATTTGAAATCGATGTTCAACATGGCTACCGTGTTTAGCGACATCCTCGTTGCAGTCCAGGACGGATCGGCCGAGGATATCGAAGAGCTGGACGACTTGTTCAGCGATATGATTGGGATACCGATTGATCTGGCGTTGGATGAATCGGGCAGTGATCCTGCGCTTCGAATCGATCTCCGCTTCGGGATTGGCGATACGAACGGCGATGACGAGGGAATCGGAAAAGGATTTGGCGCGAACGTCACTCCTCTGAAACTCTCGGCGCCGGTCAGCATTGACCTGCAGGATCTCGGAATTAGTGGACTTTCGAGTTTGGTAGACACGGCCGGTGACGCACTGGTCGGCGTGCAAGGATTTGGCGAGCTGCATGTCGCATTGGGCATCGAGTTGCCGCAGGACGGCGAACCCCGGCCATTCTTATACGACGGAGCTGCTAACGGCACGAGCATCGATCTGATGGTCAAGGCGGGCGCGAGCGATGTAAACTTTGATGTCGCGATAGGCCCGATCGGTGCGGGGTTGAACGGTGGGGAATTGCGTTTCGGCGGAGCCGAAGGCGTTGCGACGTTCGGAGGGCAGGTCGACGTCACCGGAGCGACCGACGCGATCTCGATGACCAGCCATCCGTTCGAGACGGGGGCACTGGTGCGGTATCGAGAGATCGACGGTGAGCCTGTCGCCGGTCTGACCGACGGCCTGTCGTACTACGTCCACGCCGTGGACAGCAACACGGTTCGGCTCGCGACGACCGCAGCAAACCTGAGTAATGAGACGTTCATCGATCTCGAGCCAGGCACTGGGACTAAAGAGTTGACCGCATCTGGCTTTGCTCGTTTTAGCGTCGGCGTCAAAGAGGCCGGAGGGCGACGCTACTTCGACGAGTTGTTTGCCACCGGGCTCTCCCGGAACGACCTCGAATTCTTTGCGGCAGGAGATGCCAGCTTCGCGGGCGACTTTGAATTTCCAGGAATCGGATTGGGGCTCGGCTCTGACTTCGAGGTCGTGCTCGACGACATCAACAAATTCACCGATGGGCTGACAGGGGATGACCTCGACGTCAGCATCGGCGGCGGGGACCCAAAGGACGTGTTTGCATCAGTCAAGAAGGCGCTAGCGGGAGACTTCAATCTGTTGTCGTTTGTCGGCGGCTGGGACGGAGCATTTGATCTGATGATCAATGCCATGGACGGTGAAATATTCGGAATCGACCTGCCCTTCGTCGGTGATAAGTTAAAGGGTCAGGCGAACTTCCTGCGGACCATCAAGGACAGTGTCACAGGCAACTTGGACGACAACGACGAGAACACGACAAACGGAACGTACGCGACGGTCTTTCAGGACATCCGACTCGATATCTTTGACGGTGTGGGGCCGGGTGGAATCGGAATGCTGAGGGACCTCAACGGTGACGGCGAGATCACCGAGCAAGACGTCGGCATCGAAATGACTTATCCCGGGATCGAGTTCCAGATGCGATTGGGAAGCGATCTCGGAAAACTCGATGTTCCGATCGACTTTGACCTCGGTATCCCCGGTTTGGATTTTGATCTTGATGCCGATGTGACAGCCAACCTGGGGTTCGAACTCCAACTCACCTTAGGAGTCGATCTCGACCACGGTTTCTACCTCAAGACCGACGAGACGGATCTTGAAGTGTTTTTGGATATCGGTGTTCCCAACTTCACGACGTCGGCCGAATTGGGTCTGTTAAGCCTGACGGCGATCGGTACACCTGACCCCGCCGCGGCGTTGGTCGGACGCGATCGGGACGCGGCATCAAGGTTGGAAATCAGTAGGCGTGACATCCAAAGTACGGAAGACGTTGACGAGAGTCTCATCGGCTTCGACGTTAGCATCGTTCAGAATGACAATCTTCAGCAAGGCACCGAAGAGGCGCGATTCGATGGTCGAACGCTGACGTTGGAGATCAATCAAGCGTTCACGACCGGCTTGGACGTGGTGGATCTCATCAATTCCCACACCTCGTTGAGCAGTCTCTTTACAGCAATGGCGGGTCCGGCGTTCAATCCGCGCGATCAGGACGTCTTTGGCGAGGACCTCATTGATGTGGATGGCGACACGATCGTGATTGCGGACCATGAGTATGAAACGGGAGCCGAAGTACGGTACAGTTCCGGGGGCGGTACAGAGATCGGAGGGCTGGAAGACGACGAAACCTACTACGTGATCGTCGTGGACGATGAGACGATTCAACTTGCCGCGACGGCGGCATATGCACTATCGGGTACCCAGATCGACCTGACGAGCAGAGGAACCGGCGAGTCACATCGATTCGACTGGGGATCTGGATTGGTCGCCACCGAGAGAACCTATGGTGTCAGCAATAGCTTTGCCGGCCGATTCAACGTCGACTTTGCGGATCCCGATGGTGATTCTTACCTCACACTCAATGAGATCTTGCAGGTCCGCAGCTTCGACGACATCATCGATTTCAAGGCAACTGGGATTGCGGATTTGGACGTGCATCTCGATGCGACGTTTTCCAACAACATTGCATTCCCGAGCATCCATACCGATTTTGGATTGGAGTGGGACTATCGGCTTGGCCAAGAAACGAGTCTGCCGGCGATCGAGCTGACCAACATTCAATTGGGGCTGGGGCAGTTCTTTGGCGGATTCGCCGACAAAGTCTTCCAACAGGTGGATAAGGTTTTGGCGCCGATCAGCCCTGCAATCGGGTTCCTGAATCAGCCGCTCGATTTGATCAACAGTTTGAGCAACTCGCAGGTGACGATTCTGGATCTGATTCGGCTCCAAGGCGGTGACGTCGCATCAGCGGTCGGGTTCATCGACGCGCTCACGGTGTTGGACGAACTCCGACAGAATCGGCCGGTTTTCGCTGACGACGCTCGGCTCGCGTTGGGCGAAGCATCATATGACCCCGACAGCGGCAAGTTCGTCACCGATTGGACGCTCGAAGAAGTTCGCAATCAAGCGCTGTTCACAGACGAACAAGAAGAACAGTTACTGCAATCAACGGCAGATCTGGAATTGCTGGACGACACGAAGCTCAAGCTCGGATTTCCGATCTTGGATCCGTCCATAGTCATCAAGATTTTGAGCGGGGACACGGCCGAGCTGTTGACGCTCGAACTTCCAAAGTTGGAATTTGAAGCGGGACTCTCGAAATTCTTTCCGTTTCCGCCTTATCCGGCACTGGGAGTTGAACTCGGTGGGGCGGTGACGGCAAACGCAGATTTCAAGTTCGGCTATGACACTTCCGGACTTCAGCTGTTTCAACAAACCGGGGAACCGACCGACATCTTCAACGGGTTTTACGTCTTCGATCATGAGGCGGCCGACGGCAGCGGCGTTGATGTCACCGAGGCGACCGTCGGCGTCGAAGTCACCGCCGCCGCCGTTCTAAATGCCGGTGTTGTGTCAGGTCGTGTCGGCGGCGGGCTTTTCGGCCGCATTCACTTTAACCTTCACGACAACGACGAAGACGGTAAGGTCCGTCTGGACGAGATCGTCGAGAACGCTCTTTTGAACGGCGGATTCTCACTCCTGGGTGAGCTTGTTCCGATCCATGTCTTCGACGTCCGCGGTGAAATCAGTGCGGAGTTGTTCGCCGAAGTGGTCATCGAACTGCCGATCGGCGAGATTACGATTCCCGTCCCCGGTTTACCACTAAAAGCTGCCTTGGCTGAATTCGATTTTCCTCGACCGAGCGGTTCTCCGGTTGGGTTGGGGACGTTGAACGGTTCGACACTGAGTTTGAATACCGGTAGCGGCGACGACAGGTTCAGATTGTTCGCGGGAGAATCTTCCGGCACAATCATCGTTGAAAGCAATGGTCTAAGACAGACCTTTCAAGGCGTGAACCTGATCACCGCTGACGGCGGACAAGGCAACGACAGCATCATCGTCAGCGAAGACATCTTCGCCTCGGTGAACCTCACTGGCGGCGCGGGCAACGACACGCTGACGGGCGGTTCCGGTGACGACTCGCTGGACGGCGGTGACGGGAAAGACTCTCTCAGCGGTGGCGCCGGTCACGATGTTCTCCACGGGAAGAACGATAAGGATACGATGACGGGAGGTGGCGGAGACGATGTCATCTTCGGCGGCGAAGGCAACGATGTTCTCAAAGGTGACGAGGGCAGCGATACCCTCCGCGGTGGAGCAGGGAACGACCACATCGAAGGCGGTGCGGGTGACGATTTCGTCTCTGGCGGAGACGGCTCCGACGATCTCGATGGCGGCGCCGGCAACGACGACTTGCGCGGCGATGACGTCGGAGGCGTTCAAGGCGAAGATACCGTCAAGGGCGGCGATGGAAACGACACCCTCTTCGGAGGCGGGAAAGACGATACGTTGGTCGGTGGCGATGCCGCCGACGAAATCCATGGTGAAGACGGCAACGATGACGTCGATGCGGGGCCAGGAAACGACACCGTTTTTGGAGGCGATGGCGACGATTCGCTCAAGGGCGGCAACAGCCGAGACACCATCTACGCCGGACCGGGGAACGATACCATCGAAGGCGGTTTAGCCCCCGATCATCTGTTCGGCGGTCTCGGTAACGACAAGATTTACTCCCACGATAAGGGCAATCAACCAGCCGAGGGAGCCACCGGGCATCTGCTCGTCGGCGGCGGTGGCGACGATCAGATCTATGTCTCCGCCGTCGACCTCACCAACACCATTGACGGGGACGGTGTCAACGACGAGCACGGCAACGCCGCCGCCGCGCTCGATGGTGACGATTTTATCCAAGGGGGTGACGGAGTCGACTCGGTTGATGCCGGCGGCGGCAACGACACCATCAAGACAAAGGGTGGGAATGACTACGTCGATGCCGGCGACGGCGACGACGTCGTGGAAGGGGGCGACGGAAATGACTTCATCATCGGCGGACTAGGCAACGACGTGTTGCGGGGCGAAATGGGTGACGATGTCATCTGGGGCGGATTGTTTACCGTCACCAACGACATCACGAAATTCGATTTGAGCAACCCGGCGAACTTCGGAGTGCCCCCACGGTTCATGGCGACCGAGCAGCTCTTTTCCAGCCACCCGGCGAACTTCGGCAAACCGCCCACCGCTGCCGATCCGCTCGGCTCGCCACAGCGATATCGACCGCCAATGATCACGCCGCTCATCTTGGACGCAATGACGGTGAACGGAGTCGCTGGGGACGGCCGCGACACGATTCGAGGCGACGACGGAAACGATCTTCTGTTCGGCGGCAGTGAAGAAGACATCGTGTTGGGCGGCGCAGGTTCGGATTACATCGACGCCGGTTCCGGCAATGACATCAATATTGACGGCGATGCCGGGGATGACGTGATCCGTGGTGGCCTCGGCGACGACGTCCTTCACGGCGGTCTCGGAATCGATCACATCCTGGGCGATGGCGGCAGCGACGAGTTGTTCGGTGACGCCGGCAACGCGAGCGGCGACCAGGCCGGACAACGGTTGTTCGGTGGTGACGGCAATGACGTTCTCTATGCGTACTCGCCCGGTGTCGACGACAACGCGGGGCAGAATCCACTCGTCGGCGATCAGCTGTTCGGTGATGACGACGAAGACACTCTCAACGGCAATCTTCGGCGGGAGCTGTTGGTCGGCGGTGGCGCCGTCGATCTTCTCCGTGGCGATTTTTTGAGCGGTGAGGGCTATGGCAGGAATGCATTCGCCGATACGACCGGCGGCGATGACTTGATGTTCGGCGACGGCGGCGAAGACAAACTCTTTGGCGGCGGCGGCAATGACACGATGTGGGGCGGCGGTGATACCGATTACCTGGACGGCCAAAAAGGAGACGATACGCAGTATGGCGGCACCGGTTATGATCTATTCGTGATCTCGGCCATGAAGATCGACTTGACCGGCGCAGCGATTCAACCGGGTACGGACACCATCGATGGACACTTCGGCAACCGCGCCGAAGCCGACTCGGAAGATGACGCAACCGACGTCGCCGTGATCAACGGATCACAATTCAACGACGTCATCGGACTCAGCCAGGAAAAGCAGGAAACGGGAAATCGATTGCGGATCGATTTCCAACCCGACATCACGGGCGTGGCCAATCGAACTATCTACGTCGGATGGCGCGATGCCGTCGGAACCTCTTTGATCGAACAGTTCCAGGTCGCGGGCCTCGCCGGTGACGACACGATTGGTTTCGCAGGCATTCATCCGACGCTGTTGCCACTGGTCGAGCCTACGATCTCGGAACCGGTGGACGTCCGCGAGCTTGTCGCGAGAAGTAGCGACTGGACTTCGACCCTCGAGGGAAACAGCGGTGACGACACATTGATCGGCTCCCGTGGGCAGGACCGATCGGACGGTGGACCGGGCAGTGACACATTGTTCGGCTTTTTCGGAAACGACCGACTGTTTGGAGATGGCGGCGGCGGCTCGGGAAATGATCTGGACAAATTGTTCGCCGGTCGGGGCAACGACGATTTGCTAGGCGGGCAAGGCAAGAACGAATTCTATGCCTGGTCGCTTGATCCTGAGCAAAGCGGTTCGGAATTTGGAATTTTTGTTGACGCTGACGGCAACCTTTTCGACTCAAACGGTCCTCAACGCCAGCAAGAAAACACGGGCCTGAACCGGATGCTTGGCAACGTCCATGCCGATAAGCTATATGGCGGCACGGCGCTCGATTTCATGCTCGGACGCGGCGGCGGCGACACGCTTTATCGTGCCGACGGCTCGACATTTGAGTCTCTCGGTGGTGCGTTGCCGGGTGAAGAATGGAAACAGTATGCCAAAGACACCGGCCTCGTCTGGTATGTCAGTGGCACCAACGCGGACGACGAGATCGCGATCAATTATGTGACCGAACCGGGCGGTGACCCCGACTTCTCCGACCACCACATCGTCACCCGGCTGACCGACAACAACGGAAACTTCACCTTTGATGCACAACTTAAATTAGATTTCTCGGGCACCGACGGCGAAGGAGGATTGGTTTGGAGTCCGGCCGATGTTCTGTTCGACCACGCTGCGCTCCGTCGAGCCAATCTGGATGCTGCTCGACCGGAGTCCAACACGAATATCCAGCATCTATTGATCGTCGGGGCGAGAGAGACCAACTCGGTCAGTACAGCGCTTCCGCCGGAGGGCAATTTCTTGGCGATCGTCGTGGATGCTCTCGATGGCAACGACACGATCACGGTCGGCCCGACCGTGCAGAAGTCAGTCTGGATTGACGGTGGCGACGGCGACGACAACATCACGATTCGCGGCGGCAACGCGATCCTCGCCGATCAAGCCGATACCGCCTCGGATGTTGATGGAGACGTTCACCGCAATGATCAGTGGCAGTCGGCGTTCCCACTTTCGATTCCGAGCAGCGGCAAACGATTTGAAGGGTTGACCATCGACAACGCGGACGACGTGGACTGGTACCGCATCACGCTTCCACAAGCCGTCACTGGCTCCATCAATGTGACGAGTGCGTCACCGGCGGACAATCTCGGCGTACAAATCTTTGCAGTCGATCATCCCGATGGGCCGCCGTTGTGGTCCGAGCCGGATCCGGAAACTGAGCCGCTGAATTCTGTGATCGTCGACCTGCCATCGATGGAAGTTCCGTTTGGCCAGACCTACCTGTTGCGCGTCGACACGGACAAGACACCAACGATTTATGGCATCGAGTTTGACTTCGACGCCGTCGGTCCAGTCGCACAAATCGACCTCGGACAGCGACGCGACGCGGTTCGTCGTGACATCATCTTAGGCGGTCGCGGGGACGACCGTTTGATGGGCGGACCGGGCCAAGATTGGATCTTGGGCGGCCCCGGCAACGACGTGCTCAGCGGCGGACTCGATCGGCTCGCCAGCGACATTTTGCTCGGCGAAGCAGGCGATGATACCTTTCAGATCATTCCGGATGAACTGCCAATCGTCGGGAACCAGCAAGACTCCATCTTCGATCCGGTGACGCAGAAATTCCGACCGCAGGCGAGTGATGAGATCGACGGCGGACCGGGTAAGGATCGGATGTTGTACGTCGGTGGCGACTTGGACCGTCGTGGATACGCCGTCCCCGACTTCGCCACACTACGTTACAACACGGGAGCGCACCGCTATGAGTTCTCGAGTCTGGTCTGGGACATCGGGGAGCAAAAGTTTATTGCAAACGACCAGTGGGAATCGTTTACCGATGCGAACAGCAACGGAAAGTTCGATGCAGGAGAAACGTTTAATGACACAAATAACAACGGCAACTACGACTCGGCGGACCAGTATCTTCGCCAGCACCTGTTTTATCAGACCAACAGTGTCGAACAGACGCAGATCGAACTGCAGAGGGGCAACGACATTTTCCACGCCGATCCGAAGTACGCATTCCCCGGTAGCGTCGGTCCCGAAGAATATGGCATCAAGCTCGGCGACTTTGAGCACGGCGCGGTCGAAGCTTCGCTGATCATCAACGGCGGCGACGGGGACGATGAACTGTACGGCGGTCCGCTGGCGGACATCATTCGCGGCGGCGCTGGTGACGACATGATCTTCGGTTTGCAAGGTAACGACCAGTTGCTCGGTGGCGGTGGTGACGACACGATCTTTGGGTTGAAAGAGACGGAAACGAATGGTTCGGTCGATGGTGCGTCCAACGCTAATCCGATTGTCATCACGACGTCAAGCACCGGCGGTCTGTTCAACGGCCAGTCTGTTGTATTGAGCGGTGTTGGCGGCAATACGAATGCGAACGGAACGTACCATCTCGAAGTGATCAATAATGAGACATTCGCGCTTTACACCGATCCCGCGTTGACGATCGGAAAGGCTGGAAATGCTGCACATACAAATGGGGGGACGTGGCGGACGATACCGCTGATTCCGCGCGAGCCTGGCGATGTCATCGCCCAACCATTCTTCGATTTCTCCGAGCCATTCGAGTACGACTTGGCGGCGCCGTTCTTCGCAATTGAAAGTCTCACGAACCGTTCAGGCATCGACTACCACTCATTGCTTCCCGCGCCCGTCGCCCATTACTCGTTTGACGATGAGACAAATATTGCGAACGACGATTCCGGCTACGGCAACCATGGAACACCGACGGACGTCACTTGGTCCAGCAGTGGGATCCGCGGTGGTGCGGCAAGTTTTGACAGTCAGCAATCGGTGATCGATATCAGCCCAAGGATCGACGTGGACGATCAATGGACTGCGTCGGCTTGGTTCAAGGGCCTGATCAACACGGAAGACTGGAATACGCTGTTCATCGGTACGACCGGAAGGTCGCTCACAGTACTCGGCGGAACGAATGATTTAGGGGCGTTCCGTGACGGGGAAAGTAGTTTTGATGACAGTGGGTTTGACGTTGCTCCTGAGGATTGGGCCGACCAGTGGCATCAAATTCTGGCCGTCGGATCAAACCGCGGAACGGACTACTACCTTGACGGCGAGTTGGTTGGCACTTTTTCACCACAGAACACCACTGATTTCCGACGGATCGGAAATGCCGACGAGCAATTCGCTGCGTTTCTGGACGAAGTCTTTATCTTTGACCTGGCGCTCACCACCGACCAGGTCCGGCGCCACTACGAATCAACCCAAAAGCCACCAATCACCCCGGACACCGATGCATTCGGACTCGAGGGGGGCACAGTTCAAGAACGATTGTCCGATTTGCGTCCCGTTGGCGACTTCAACGGTGACGGGCTCAATGATTTCGTCGCCAGCAGTGACACGACAAGCTACGTCTTGTTCGGACCGCTGCAACTCGACTCGATGGAGAGGATCGGCAACGCCGCCGAGATCATCGTTGATCATGCAGCGTTGGGCCGAGTTGGAGAGCGCTTTGGTGACATCAATGGAGATGGCATCAGCGATTTGACATTTTTGCGAAGGGAGCACGATTCAAGTGTCATCACGACCGCTTTCGGCGGTGCCGACATGCAATCCGGTGACTTACGTATTCCGTGGATCCGCCACTGGGACGACGACTTTGCCGCGCGCTTGTCGTCCAATGAAGGACAGGAGAGTAGCTTTCGAGAGATCCGTTTGCATGCTGATCAGCTCTCCGTGCGCGCAAATGTCAGCGTGCAAACGCTCGAGATAACGGGAGACCAATATGACGATATTCTTTTGATTGCAGACTCGACAGTCGGAGCTGAATCGGCAGCCCCCGGCAAAGGGCATCTCGGGGCAATCTTTTCGGGCGAAAGCATTCGAAATTTCGTTGCGACGCAATCGCGTCCCGCTTTGACACAGCTTGATCAAATCGCTGTGATCCGTACCGAGGGCTACCTTGACGCGGTCACTTCGCTCGTCGTGGGCGATGTGGATGGCAACGGAATCGAGGAAGTTCTCATTGGTGACCAATTTGCGACGGTCGCGATTACTGAGGTTGCGCCGGCCGTCGCACTAGCGCCGCAACCACCGACATTGCTTCCGGACTCTTACCCTGCCGTTCTCACGGTTTCATTGAACGGCACAGTCGTGGATTTCACGGTTGACATACCGCGCGGTGTGACGCCGACTGCGGACCTGGTCGCCGGCTTGCTTAACGAGAGGATCCGGGATAGCCCGCTCGCTGGCCAAGTAATCGCATCGGTAGGCGGCGAATCCGGGAACCGGCTGCGACTCTCCTCGGTTGAAGGCGGCGCGGAAATTCAATTAATCGTGACCGAATCCCAGCCTTCGCAACTGGGCTTTCTTGAGTCGACCGTTTCAGGCCTGCTTGAGACAAAGAATGAAAACTACATTTTTCTCGATGACAGGCCGACGTTTAATGTCCGCACCCTGAACGTCCCCCAACTCAGCGGCCTGATCGCCGATGTGAACGTGTTACTGGATATCGAGCACACTGCGACGGGGGATTTGGATATTGAGTTGTGGCACCCGGACGGCACGAAGGTCAAGCTTGTTCAAAACGTTGGTGGATCAGGCAACAACTTCGACAACACCACTTTGGATGACGAAGCCTTTTCTCCCATCAGCTCGGCAAGTGCGCCGTTTGCGGATTCATTTCGTCCGGCCGGATCGTTAGCGTTATTCGACGAAAAATCCGCGGACGGAGAGTGGACGCTACTGGTACGCGACAATTCAGCCGGTGGGGGCGGACAACTGAATTCTTGGAGCTTGGAATTCAGTACGTTCCCGGACGAGGCCGCCCACACGGGCTCGGTGGTGACTCGACGACCGTTAACATCGGCTTTGTTCTCCGAACTCGATCCGAGCTATTTTTCGTCCATCACCATTGCGAGCGGTGGCGCGGAGTTGTCGACGACCGATAAGATCTTCGCGCTTGGCGATCTTGAAAACGACGGATACGACGATTTCGCAATCGCAGGCGAAAATACGTTGGAAATCTATCGGGGAGGTCCGGACGCCTCGGCCGTGTTCAACAAAACTGAACAAGTTGACGACATCTACCCAGGCCCCGAGGAAGCCTTTCACAGCTGGACCGCCACAGCTCCCGTCGTGTTCAACGACGTGCTGTATTTTGGCGCCCGGGACCAACTCCATGATTTCGAGTTGTGGAGTTACGATGGTAATGAGACAAGACGCGTGGCCGATGTTCTCCCGGGCGCGGAGGGATCCGAGCCAGCGGACCTGACAGTGTTTGGAGACTCGATCTATTTCCGCGCCGACATCGGAGGCGATGCTTACCGCCTCCATCGCTTCAATGAATTGTCCGGATCGACTCTTGTCAGTGCGACGAGTGGCGTTATGGATCCAGACAATTTCACGGTCTTCGAAGACGCACTTTACTTTTCCGGCAGGTCTAGCGGTGTACATAGGCTGTACCGATACGACGGCGTCAACGCGCAGGTGGTGGAGGGGCCTTTTTCTTCACCGCCCGCCTTCCTGACCGTGTTCGGCGACGACCTCATGTATGTCGGAAATGATGCAACTTACGGCGAGGAACTGCGGCGTTACGACGGAACAAACACCCAAGTCATCGAAATTCGTGCGGGAAGTACTGGGTCTTCCCCCAAGAATCTCCACGTCTTTGACAATGACCTTTATTTCAGCGCGAACAACGGGACCACTGGACAAGAATTGTGGCGTTACGATGGGGTCAATACGCAGCCGGTCCCTGAAATCCGCTCGGGAACGCTCGGTTCTTTCCCATCCGAGTTGACCGTCTTCGACAACGAGCTCTACTTCACAGCGACTGACGGAAGCGGTGAGGAAGTGTGGCGATACGACGGTGTGGGCAGTCCGCAGGAAGTGAGCGATTTGAGCACACCGACTGAGCACTTTCTTCCGCGCCACTTGACCGTATACAACGACGAACTCTTTTTCGCCGCGACAAAAGTATCCGAGTTTACTCCTGCGCTATGGCGTTACGATGGGAACGATTTGGAAGTGCTAACGGATTGTTCTTCAGTCTGCACGCCTTCGTTCATGACCCCATTTGACGGCTCATTGCTTCTTTACGGCACCAGTGACGCCGCCGGTCGGGAACTGTGGCGATTCAGCACGGCCTCGCTCGCTGAACCAACGACGATCGTAGCGGACAACTTGTCCGCCGCGGGCGGTGATTTTAACGGTGATGGCGAGCGTGACCTCGCCGTCACTCAAAGACTCGGCGAAGACCAGGGCAATGTTCATCTCTTCCATTCGTTTGCCAGTTTGGGGCCGACCGTTGAATTGGGACAGGCCGATGCTTCCCTGCGGATCGATCACCTGTCGGTTGCCTACGCAGGCTGGCTTGAATTCGGTGGTCGAGGACACGCTCAACTTGCGACACCACTGCAAATCGGAGCGCGCTCGCACACCGTTGAGGCATGGGTACGCATACCCGATGACCTTCAACTGTTCTTAAACGAAGATGTCGGCGTCATCCTTGGAAACTACGACGCGCAGAACGCGGGTCCCAACGCTTCATGGAAGATCAATGACAACGGGACGCTCGAAGTTTCTTGGCACCGAACCGAGGGCACGCCCGACGCTGACAGCTACGATCTTCTCGCTTCAGGATCGACCAATCTAATCGATAATCGTTGGCATCACGTGGCGTTCGTTCGAGACAAGTCGGCGAACAGCTACTATGCCTATGTCGATGGTCAGCTTGAATTCGAAGCCGACGGTGTCGGTACCGATCTGGAATTTGCTACGTCGCATCGAATCGGCGCGGATTACACGGCAGGCGAATTCCATGGCTCGTTAGACAACGTTCGAGTCTGGAATCGAGCTTTGTCTCAGGTCGACATTAAAGCGATGTTCGGCAACGCCCCTGGTGATGACCCAACGCTGTTGCACTGGTTTGCATTCAACGAATCCGGCGGAGACAAAGTCGTTGATAGTCGGAAGAATCAACCCGACGCGGTTTTCGACGTTGTGTTTCCGCCTAATCGGCGATTGCTGGTCGAGTCACCCACCGCACGTGGCTTCGACGTCAATGGCGACCGCATCGACGATGTTGTCGTTGGGGCCGGTCTTGCCGCCGGCGACCTCGGCGGCAGCGAGGCTGGTCGAATCTACACATTCCACGGCAATCATCAGCCGTTTCCGCTGCCGACCGATGACATTACCGATCTCGAGAACTTTCCCGTGCCGGGGAGCGGGACATTTTTGGTCGATCAGGAGACCGGACGGCCTGACTTGTTCACTGACAGGGGCGATCCCTTCTCGCTTCAGGCGGGTGCAGAGAAGTGGTTCCGATTCAGCACCTTGGGCGACGGTTCGGCGGATGATTTTATTCGCATCACGCAAACTGGGGCGCTGGCGTCAATCCAGACTGGCCCAACCGGAAATCCAGTGCCGGACAATCTCGCCAGCGCGCCCGGGGCCACAGCATTCGCCAAAGATCTTTTACGTGACGGGCTTTATGACGCGCATCAAATCCCACATCTCAACGACGGACTTTACGGTAACAGCAAGAGCTGGATCGGTGATAGCAGCAACACCTTTGCGGGCGTCGATTTCAACGGAGCATTTACGATCAGCCAGATCGCATTCGGACGCAACAACTTGGCGACAAGCACTTCCGATCGTAACCAGGGTATCTATACGTTGCAGTACACGACGGTAGCCAACCCGGACGATAAAACACCGCGCCGAGATTGGAAGACGATCGGTATGCTTAATTATGACGGGACGTTTCCCGATGCGACACCACATCGGCGACATCTCTATCAGTTTGACGCAGTCAGTGCGACTGGCGTCCGTATCCTTGTTCCCAATGGTGGTCTCGCTGCGGGAACAGCGATCGACGAAATTGAAGTCTATGGCGCGACAACCGCAGACATTCTGGACCAGCAAGGACGTTTGCTCGCTGCGAATCAAGACCTGTTTGACCTGCGAAATCTCGCTGCAGGCGACTACTACCTGAGGGTTTCTAACCGGGCATCCACGCCGCAACAGTTCACGATCGAATTCGATGCCCCCGCGGCCGGGAACTCTCATGCAACGAGTACTCACCCCGATCGCGACCTGATCGATGGCGGTGAGGGGGCTGATACCATTGACGGCAACTACGATCTCGACCGAATCGTGGGTGGAAGCGGCGCTGATACGGTGGTGGCGGAGGCGGTTGAGTTTCGAGATTTGAATCTCGGTGACTTTGTCACGACACCGCTCAGTGCCGAGTTGATCGCTTCGGCAGTCGCGACGCCGACTGATCCCGCGATTCAGTTTCCGGAGGTCGCGTTGCCGGCCGCGACTGTGTTCTCGGAGACTTTTTCGACGGGGACGTGGGATCCCGTGAACTGGTCCGGCCAAACGGCGGAAATCACTTCGGGTGTGTCGCAGTTGAGTGGCAATGTGCCGTTTGAGTCCGACTTTACCGTGCAACCGAGCGCGTCTGTGCTGAATCTAAACGGCAGTGCGCACACGCAGGGTGGTTATTTGAAACTGACGAACGCCTTGGACGACCAACAGGGTACGGCGATCTTCAAGCAGAGCGTCGCAGCCGACTTGGGCTTCACTGCCTCATTCCAATTGAGAATCGGGAACGGGGACGGTCACGCGGATGGATTCACGTTCGTCTACGGCGAAGTGGCAGACAGTGAGTCCCAGGTAGTTTCTGAGTCTTGGGTTGAAGCGGGAATCAGTTTCTCGCTCGACACCGACACTTCCGGTGGCGGTCAGTCGGAAGGAATTTGGCTCCGCTACGATGATGGCGTGGGCGTGGACGCTGATCTCTACATGGAAGCTCCCGGCGCGCACCGCGATCGCTCCATCGCCACGGGCACTTTTGTGCCGGTTTATCTACACGTCACCGAGACCGGTCGCGTTACCATCGACTGGAACAACATCCGACTCTTTGATGAACTGCCACTCCCAAACTGGAGTCCTGACGCGGGGTGGCGTTTCGCCGTTGGTGCCAGGACAGGTGGCGACAACGATGAACACTGGGTGGATGACCTCAGAATTGAAGTCCCTCAAAAAGACTCAGCTACCACGACGAAGTTGGATCTCTCGGGTTACGACGCGGCCGAGTTGAATTACTCCGCGCGGCGCGGACCAGGTGATCCGCCGGAAAGTGTTGATTTGCTCGTCGTGGACTATCGAACAGGGAACGGAAACTGGGTCGAGCTGGATCGGCAGATGGGTACCGGGAATTCTGAACTCGGTTTCACGGGCAGAACGCTGGCACTCCCTCCTGGTGCTCTGGTCCCGACAGTCCAATTCCGATTCCGATCCGAACGCGGCGCGCCCGCTGGCGGCGATAGTCCACTGGAGGTGGTTGACGTTTGGTCGGTGGACGACATCGAAGTACGGGCATTCAAGAACACCCTTCCTGCCATCACTCGCGCCTTTGCTCAGACGTTGGGGTACCCGGTTACGGACGGTCTGCGTGGAGCCGAACTCTTGCATCAGCCGATCTATGCCAGCGACATCGGCTCGATCAGCACGCTGGACGCAAGCAATGTCGGACCGCTGATTAATCCCGTCTTTGATTTCGATCTCACCGCCAACTTCAATACGGATGGGATCATGAACCGACCGGCTGGCGGTGGCAATGATCCGATGCAAACCGCGATTGACTCCTCGGGGCACGTGTTGGCAACCGACGCTTTTGCACGGAACGCTTCGGGGAGCGGCAATGCTCTGCCGGACAACGGATTCTTTGCAGCCGATCGTTTTCATCCGAATGTCCAGCTCAGCTATCGCAACGAGGACAACGGCAACAACGCGGTTAATGTCTCGGATTTGGGCACTCGTTCATTCACCCAGAGCGTGCCGAAGCGCGTTTACGAGACCTTGCACCTCTTCGCATTGTCGACCGATGGGGAAAGCGATGTCGACGTGGTACTCAAGTACAGCGACGGCAGTGAGCAAACGTTGTCTACGGTTGTACCGGATTGGTTCAACGATGCTTCGATCGAGACGATGAGTATTGACGCCCAACGCTACTATCTCATCAACGGCATGGATCGCTCGAGCATTGCAGCCAACTTCTTTGACGACAACAACCCAGCTATATTTGGTTTCGCGTTTCCCGTCGATTCACGCAAGGAGCTTGTAAGCGTTGACGTCACGCTAAACCAATCGAACGCGGAGAACTTGATCGTCTTGGGTGCGACCGGTGTCGGACCCGCGATTTCGTACCCGACAAGTTTTGCGCGGATCGAATCGCTCGACCTGAGCAACAATCCCGATTTGCATGACATCCGACCACTTGCAGATCTGCCGAACCTTCAACACCTCTACCTCGAAGGCACGGGGGCGACCCTTACGCCTGACACCGAGTCGACTGTATCTCAACTGACGAATCTGAAAACGTTGACATGGCCGTCCGTCACCGATGGCCTGACGGAAATCTGGTTTGACGGTTTCGTTCGTGACGGAGGCGCGATCGAACCGATCGATTCGAGCTTCAGCTCGAGTCTGCTCAACAAGTCTCCGACGGCAAAGCTGTTGCTGGACGGTGCATTGAACTATGCCACAAGGGAATTGCTGAATAGCCGGTCGGGCAACCTCGTCGGGATCGATGATTTCAGCACGGCTTGGCTCGGAAAAATTCACATCGGAGCGGTGGGGACGGGGGCGCCATTGGAAGCCGGTGCGCTTAGTTTCGGTACGAGAAGCGACGACGGCAGCGTAATCTGGATTGATCTCAATCAAAATGGCACGTTCGATCTCGAAGAACTGATTGTCGACAACAACAAGGACATGTGGCAAGCCCCAACGTCGAGAGTCGGACAGGTGGAGTTGTCCGAAGGCGCCTACGACATTGCAATTGCCTATTGGCAGGGGAACGGTGGCGCCGAAATGGAGGCTCGTTTCAAACAGGGAAGGGAAACAAACTACGCCAACATGCATACGATTGATCCTTCCGATCTCGCGCAAACCGGACTTTGGACGAGCAAACCGATTCTCTATCCGGGACAAAACCTGGTCGTTAATGAAGGAACGAGCATCGACATTCCGCTTGCGTTCAGCGTGCCGGGTTCCGGCGATTCGGTGACTGTGACCGCCAGTGGCAACGGCGCAGGATTGGAGACCGTGATGATTGGCGGACAGGCAATCCCGGTCCTCTTTACCGAAGCCGCCATCCGCATCGATGGGTTACCGGCAACAATTGATCTTGACCAAGGTGACGAGCGAAGCATCAACGAATTGTTAAGTGGCGGTCTGGTCAGCGCCGGTGGTTCGAGCCTGCCGCTGGTCGACGAAAGACCATACGTTTCCGTCACCGATTCGTCGGGCGTGGTGACGGAATTGTCGACCGGTTCGCTACAAATGAATCGCGATCTTATGCCGTTGGCCCCCGCGATCGTCGACGGAGCCTCGGACTTGACGGTCGCTTTCTGGATGCGGAGCCCCGCCTCAGCCACCAACACCTGGACGGTTTTCAGTGCAGCCAACGAAGGGAATGCGAGCGAACTCGCAGTCGAGACGAATCTATTTACAAATTCCTTGACGGTCTACACCGGTGAATCCTCTGGGACGAGTGTCTCGCTCACTCCGAGCGTGGCAATGAATGACGGGAACTGGCATCATTATGTCATTGTCCGAAATGACATCGACGACGAAATCTCGGTCTACGTCGACGGGAATCAGCAAGGGTTGCCGATCAGTACTTCGCTGAACACCCTGCAGGTTGATCGGAACGGGTTGGGGATCGGGGCGTCGCAGGTTCAAGTGGGTGTCTATAGCTCGAGCAAGCGATTGCTGGGAGAACTCGACGAGTTTGCGATCTGGCGGCGGGCGCTCACAACCGAACAAGTCGCTGACGTCGTCGGCGACCGCATCGTCCGTCTGGAGGCGGATTTGTCCGCCTACTACCCGCTCAATGATATGGGAGGCGCTGTCGCATTGGATCGCAGTCCGCATCGACGCCACGCGATGATTCGTACGGACAGGTTCACCTGGAATCCCGACAGCGCGCTGTCGGCAAAACGTTTCCACGCGCTCGAGACAGGTGACTACACCCTTTCTGTCACTGTGCATGACGCGCAAGGATTCTTCGACACGACCGAAACGGTGATCCGTGTCCACAACGTGTTGCCGACGGCGGGGGTGACGACCCAGGCCGGTCAAGCACCCGGTCCACCTGATTTTGGGGCTGAATCAAGGGGCGCATCCGGTGCACCCCAGGTACTATCGGTGACGGCGGGTGAGTTGGTGACGCTCGACGCGTCAAGTTCCATCGATCCCGGCGGTGACGAACTGTTTTACGACTGGGCCGTGACGACGAACAATGGAGAATTTGTCTCCGCTTCCACCGAAGAAACACTTAGCTTCACGCCCGATATTGCGGGGCAATACACCGTAATCTTGACCGTCACGGACGACTTGGAGACGCCGGGGAACACTTCGATGGTGATCGTCGATGTCAATCCGCGACCACCGGTGTTGCCGAATCAATCGGGTTCGGAAGGGGATGTATTCGTATTTGACGCCAGCGGTGCCTCGGAACTCGCGCTCGGTGCGACGCGATCATGGTCGTGGCGTGCCTTTGTCGCGCCGGGCGTCGACGAAGTTACCGGTGATCAGCCCGGATTCGCCTTTCAAGCCGCGGACAACGGCATCTACACAGTCGAGTTGACGATCAGCGACACGGTTGATGCGATCGGCTACAACGATAGTGTCACGTCCACCGTGACGGTGAACAACGCGGATCCGACGATCGACTTCGGCGCAACGACCTTGGCATCCGAAGGCACTCTGGTGACACTTCGGCCCATCACCAGCGATGTCGGCAGCGGTGATACCCACACGTACTCCTGGAAGATCAAGGATCCAGCCGATCAAGTGATTGGCAACGTGATCGCGCATGTTGCACTCTCAACCGCGAGCGAAGAGTTCACCGTTACCGCCACCGCCACCGATCTAAATGGTACCGCAATTAAGTTCTTGGTCGACACGGGGATCGGTGATATTGCGGCGAGCGCCGTTCACAGTGTCGCACAGAAATTGATCACGGTAACTTACAACCCGTCGGCCGCGACGCTCAGGAACCGTGACTTCGATGCGATCGTGGCTGCGATCAACAGCCTCGTCAACTTCTCGGCAACGATGTCCGTGGGTGACGGCGCGATCGCCTTTGCGGAGCCAACCAGGCGAAGCACTTCTGTCGAGTTCACTCCGGATGATGACGGCGATTTCACGGCCAGTCTGACCTTGACGGACGACGATGGCGGAGCGGTCCTGGCAACGACCACCGTGCTAGTTTCCAACACAGCCCCCGTCGTCGACGCCGGCGCCGATCAAACGATCGACGAAGGTGTGGACAACAATGAGATCACATTCACGGGAAGCTTCACCGATGCAGCGAAACTGAACGATCAACCGTTTTCGTACACCTGGAATTTTGGTGACGGTGAAGCGTCGTTACCGGCAATCAGCACTGACGGCAACGTTCCACCGGTCACCCACACCTACGCCGATAGCGGTATCTATGTTGCAACACTCACATTGACGGACAAGGACGGCGCGACCGGTGTCGACTCGATGACCGTCACCATCAACAACGTTGCACCGAGTCAGTTGATGGTGAACGGACCAGCGACCGCGAACGAAGGGACCGTCATCGCTTTTACGGGCACTGCCAGCGACCTGAACGGATTTCTCACCGGAGCGCCCGACAACGAACCGCTGCGCGGCAGCATCGATTTCGGCGACGGCGTCGTCCTGTCCCTTCGGTTCCAAGACGCGACGATGGGAACGCCGACGGGCAACCTGATCTTCGACTCGACGCACATCTATTCGAACCCGGGATCTTACGATGTCACGATTGAGGTTCGTGACGATGACGGCGGCGTGAGCACGTCGTTGATTCACACCATTGTGATCGCCGACAACACGCCGCCGACGTTGACAACAAGTCCCATTTCGCCGGATCCGCGAAACACCGCCGTTGATTCGATTGGATTGGAATTCAGCGAAGCAGTGGTGAACTTGGGATTAGCGGATCTGACGTTGCAACGGAACGCCGTCGCGATTCCTCTGACCGGCGCCACTTTGACCGACAATGGCAACGGAAGTTGGTCGCTCGGAGGGTTGTCCGCGCTAACGGGTGCCGAGGGCGATTACGAACTGACTCTCGATGCCGCCGGATCGGGTGTCCAAGATAGCGTCGGCCTAGCACTTTTAAACAACCTGTCGATGACCTGGAGGATGGATACGACGGCGCCGCTCGTGACGGTCGATGCGATCACGACCAATTCACCGAGTCCGCAACTCACAGGAACGATCGACGATCCATCGGCCACCGTCGTGGTGACGATTGATGCGGTCGAGTACGCGGCAACAAATATTGGCGGCGGAACGTGGCGACTGGACGCAGGGACGATCGCGACGCTCGCTGACAGTGATTACGACGTGATGGTCGCCGCGACCGACACGGCCGGGAATCAAGGCGCGGATGCAACGACGAATGAGTTGACGATTGCGGCGGCGCCGCGAGCGGCCAACGTTTCGATCGACGCCGGGAACAACCTGTTTATTCAGGCGATCGCCGGATTGGATTTCAATGATCAGATCCAGCTGCGGGTCGAGGGCGTCAACGTTCGAGTCAGCGATCCAGACTATACGATGGTGGCCGGAAACGGCACGACGCAAGACGGCCAAGATGTTCTGGTGCCGCTTGCCGGTATTACGGGAACTGCGGGGATTCGCGTGGAAAGCTTGGCCGGAAAGGATTCGCTGACCGTTGATTTCGCCGGCGGTTCCTTTGGCCATTCGATCCACTACTTGGGCGGTGACCCTTCGCGGACTGACAGTGACTCACTGATTTTAAAAGGTGGTTTGTTTGAAACAGTCACGTTGGATCACGCTGGCAATACCGTTGTGCTCGATCCGAGCGGAAGCATTGCCAATGATCAGACTACCGTCAGCTTCGATGCTGTCGAAGCGGTCGTTTCTGCGAATGCGGTTGCGAACGTCACTCTGGTTTACGACAGCAACGATCAAGCCATTTTCGTTGGCGGTACGCCCGACGGGAGAACGGCCGTCAATCACTTCTCGGACGGGCCGGTGATCAAGACGACCTTCGATAGCCCGACGGAGCTCTTGTCGATCGACGCGGGTGGCGGAGACGATCTGGTTAGCGTGAACGGTTTGCCGGACCCGTTCCCCGCTGATTTCTCCATCAGCAGCCAACTCGGCACCGATCGTGTCAACCTTGGGTCCAATGTTCGATTGGCTGCCGACAGAGATTTGACGATCACTGTCGGAGGGCGGATCAATCTCTCAGGCGGCGCAGCGATCGCGACCAGTGGCGACGGTATGGTCAGTCTGACAACTTCACGCGACATTGCGTTTGCCCGCGGAAGTAGCATCACATCGGTCAACGGTGACATCGACTTGCTGGCCAATGCCGGCGGCGGCACCGCCGGCGACTTCTCGGGGATCGTTGTCAATGCAGCATCGATCGAGTCGACTGGCACGGGAAGCATTTTCATCACAGGCACAGGCGGCAATGTCGCCCATGATGGCGTGCGGCTCGAGTCGGGTGGCTCAGCTCAGTCGAATACTGGTTCGCTGTCGGTCATGGGAACGGGCAGCGGCACGGGCAGCGGCACGGGCAGCGGGGTTCGACTGTCCGGCGATCAAGCGAATCGCATCCCAGGCGGCAGACTGGCCAGCGTCGGAACAGGCGCGATCGACGTGACTTCCGATGGTCCGTTGGTGGCTAACGCGGACAGCTTGATCGGAGGCGAGTCGGCACTCGGACCGATCCGCTTGACGGCCGACGTAATCGAACTGCGTGACGCGGTAACCATTCAGTCCACGGGCGCGCTGACGGTTGCGCCGCTTACCCCGGCGACTTCGATCGGACTCGGCGGCGGCGCGGGAACACTGAACTTGGACGACACTGAACTCGGTTTCTTCCATGACGGTTTCAATTCGATCACGATCGGCGATCGTGCAGCGGGGAGCGGCACGGTGAACCTCGATACCGCCACGTTTACCGACCCGGTCACCATCGCGGGACGAACCTTCTTCGACGGAGCAGGCATTGACGTCACCAACACCGACGTCAATGATCCAACCGTTACATTGATCGGAAACGTTGCCCCCGGGCAATCGCCGGGTATTCTCAGCATCACAGGGAACGTTGCGTTAGCCGATCACGACACGTTCACGGTCGAGATCGGCGGCACCTCGGCTGGCTCGGCCGCTGGGAATCACGACCAATTGGATGGAGGGTCGGGAAATGTAGACATCGGCGAGAATGTCTCGTTGGACACGGTCGCGTTCGGAGGCTTTACTCCGTCGCTCGGAGACAGCTTCACGATCATTCGACGAGGCAGCGGATCGGGAGAATTCGTGGGACTGCCTGAAAGCGGGGTGATCACCAACTTTCTGGGCACGGGCCTCTATGGCTCGATCACCTATAAGGGCGGGACTAGCGGACACGACGTCGAGCTGACGGTTGTCGACGCCGTCGTCGAATCGTGGATCAGCCTCGACGGAGGAGGCAACCTAATTGTTGAGGATATCGCCAATGATAGCGCCGACAATCTGACCATTCGTCGCGACGGCGCCAACCTGATCATCGTGGATGAATCCGCCGCACCACTTCTGTTAGGTACCAACATCGTCGGCGCGACCGGCAACGTCAGCTCTTCGATCACCGTTCCATTGAATCTTGTTGCGGGCGGAATTCAGGTGAATGTTGGAATCGGCAATCGTACACAGGCGGACAGCATTCTGATCGACTACGCAGCGGGAGGATTCTTTGACGTACCGGGTGGCATCACAGTCGTGGGCGGAAACTCGGCCGCCGATTCTCTTCGCGTGACGGGAACTAACAACACCACCGCCACCTACTCGATGGCGGTCGAGCCGGTCGGTCAGCGACGGATCGTTTTCGATGATACGAGCGGCAGCGAAACGGTTCAGTATCGAAACTTCGAAGCTCGGACGTTCACCGGCCTTGAATCGTTCGCGGCGACGAGTACGTTGAATGTGGGCAGCGGTACGCTGACGATCGAAGCAACCAGTCCCGTCAATCTTTCCAGTTTGACTCTCCTCGGCGGTGGTACGTTGACGGCCGATTCGATCGCGCTTGATTCAGCGGAAACCATTCGGGGCAACGGATCGATCGCGGCTCGTGTCTCTGGCGCGGCGGGTTCACTGATCGATGCCAACGGAAACCTGTCCATCGGGAACGCCGCCACCGCCGATGGTTTTCAAACACTCGGTGAGCTGCGGGCCGGCGCAAACACGGTCACCTTGCTTGATGCGAATCAGGCCGTGCTCGGTTCGCTCAGCACACTCGGTTCGGGCACCGCGCGGGGAACGATCGTCGCGGCCAATGGATTACTGCTCGACGATGGCAGGAACGTCACCGGATTTGGAAAGCTTGACTTGCCCAACGACATCGCGATGCTTTCGATGTTCAACGGCGCGGTCAATGGGAACAGTGCCACGCAGTCGATCGAGCTAGAAGGCTATATCAAGGGGATCGGGGCCTTCAACAACGTGACCTTCGCGGCCGATTCGACGCACAGTCCGGGTTTCAGTCCGGCAGTAACCGTGGGCGGAAGTGTCGCATACGCGGACAACTCGATGGTCGAAATCGAGATCGGTGGAACCTCGGCGGGGGCGTCGAGCGAAACGGATCTGGGCGGATTTGATCAACTGCGCCACACGGGCTCGGTCAACTTGCAAGGCGATCTGGTCGTCCGATTGATCGGCGGATTCGAGCCTAGTGAAGGTGACTCGTTTACAATCCTTACGGCCGATGACGGTGTGAGCGGAATGTTCGAGACGGCGACGTTGCCAGGACTTTCGGATGGCCTTGACTGGGAGATCACGTATCACGCCGACGAGGTGCGCTTGACCGTGATCCAATTGCCGGCCGTTGAAAACGTGGTCGTCAACGGAGGCGAAAACTCACGCTCGCGTGTATCATCGATCGAGGTTACGTTCGCCGCTGAGGTCCAAGCCGCGGCGCTGACAAACGCCTTCACGATCACCAATCTCACGACCGGGCTCGACGTCGGACAGATCAACGTCGCGACGAATAACCAGGGCGGCAAAACGATCGCCACGTTGACGTTTGCCGGTAATTCGACCGAGTACGTTTCGTTGGCCGATGGCAACTACCGCATGGTCATCGCGTCCGGCGGGGTGATTCAATTGGGTGGCAGCCGCACGATGAGTGCGGACCATATCTTCGGAAGCCCGCATGCAGACGCGCCCGACTCGGATGCCTTTTTCCGGTTGTATGGTGACACCGACGGTGACCGTGACGTCGATGGCCAGGATTACGGTCGGTTCGGACTGACATTCTTGCGAACCATTGCAGATCCACAATACAACGCCGATCTGGACTCCGACGGGGACGGCGACATCGACGGCCAAGACTACGGACGATTCGGCCAGCGGTTCTTAAGGTCTCTCTAGACTTTGATTGAATCTCTCACAGGTCGCATGCTGGGCTTCACGCACTAGAGCTAACAGCTGACGGAGCACGAGGACGCTTGCAGATGCATCGACCGATGTGGACTCGCGATTGAGGCAAACTGTGGGCGGGCCCATCAATGGGACCACCGCGCGGCAGGGAGCCGACGTTGGTTGCCCACGGCGGTTTCTTGCGTCCGATGCGGCCCTGGCTAATCGTCTGCCAATAGCCAGTTGTAATTCCAGACCGGGTTGCCGCATTCGACGCAGGTTTCCCCGTTGTCCAAAACAGCGCCTTGGCAGCTGCCACAATCCAAGATGCCCGGCAGCAAGAACGCTTGTCGGTCGCGTTGTTTGGCCGCGTGCGGGGTCGAACCAAAGGCGATCGCGACGACGATCCGAACGGCCGCGGGCATCAGTTGATAGAGCACCAACGGGGATTTGCGGGCTTCCGGATAGACCTTTTCCAGGCAACTTGCGAAATGCCGCCGGCGGCCATCTTCATCCTGTTCCACGTACTGACCAACCCGCTCGGTAATCGGGCCGTTGCCGTAGCTGCCGCCCAGACGCAACTCGCCAAGCCAACTGCGGATCCAGTCGACATCGGTGGCAAATCCAGAGCCGGCGGCAAATTCGGCGGCCTCGACGATCTGCCAAATATCGATTTCCGCTTTGGCGTTGTATTCGCTTTCATCAAGCGACAGCGGGATGCACATCGAGTCCATCCCGAAATAACGTTCCACGTCGAGATGAATCCGCTGAAACACAAGATCGCGAACGGTGTTCAACCCGACCGAAAGACTTTCGACGATCAGAATGCCCCGCCCCGGCCCCACGACCTGATCCAAGACCGCCGCGGATTGAAGATGCCTGGATGAATGATGTGCACTGGACACGATCGCGAATCTCCACTGTGTTGACCGTACTATCGGTAGTATAGCGGTCCAGCCGACACACGGTGCGATGGCCTTAAAGAATCGTCCAAGTTCGGGGATTCTTTCCGTCGAAGCATTGGGTGCCGTTGATCCACAGAAAGCTTTCAATCCCAAACGCGAAACGCGGATTGGATTGCGAAGTGGTGGTTCGGTCGGCGGCCTAGTCGATCGGCCGGACGACCACGCGTTCAAAGCAGATGTTGACTTCGTGTGCGGGACCTCGGCCGTAGGTATCAGCCGATCGGTTCCAAGCGTAAAAGCCAAGACGTGGTTGGAATCGCAGCAGTGTTTGCTCGCCGATTCGGATCCACGCCCGTTCGTCTTCTTTCTCCGTGGGAGCATAGACGTCGGCGGTGTACTTGCGACCCTTTTTGGTGATTCTGAAAACCAGCGTGACTTGCTTGCCACGAACATGGGAAAGCCATTGACGTGTCCCCGTCCGTTCGTCCCCCAGCACCTTTTCGAATTGCAGTTGTGGGTTGTAGTTGTATCCGCCGCCGCCGAAGGCGGCATGGCCTAGGAACAACGCCGATCGGTGATCTTGGAACAAGGCGATCCCGACATCACTGTTTTGGTTTGTCAGCCTGGTGGTCGCTTGGACTTCGATTTCGTAGTTGCCTTTCGGTAATTCACGATCGAGTAACACGAGATTCTTCAGTGGATCGGATTCGTCTCCCGGAATCCCGAACTGAGAAATGATATTCAGTCCTCGATTGAGTCCCACGTGCATTTCGGACGGATCAAGAATGACGAAGTCATTTTCGAAGGCCGCGTTGTTGTCGAACACGGTGAAAAAGGTTGCGTCCTCTGGCTGCGTATCAGAAACGGTCCGCTTGAGCACGTTTTCGTGAACCGTGAAATGGTCAAACGTCGCTGTCGCCTCAGGCATGTTCTCCCAACCGTTAGCGGCGATCAATGCGGGATAGGCAGATTCGAAACCAGGGGCCGCTTGGAGCCCCACTTCGCGCCACTCCAACTTGCCGGTTTTCGGATTGGCGATTTTCACAAACCCGGTGAAGACGAGTCCTCGTTTGACGATCTTGAGTGTCATTTGGTCCGCGTCCGAAGCGGCGCCGGTTGCGAGCGAAGAAGCCACACTGGCGACATGATCCCCAAGAATCTTGCACATCGTGAACTTGCGTTCGATGTTGTTTCCGTAGGGGTGGGCGGAATAGGCGAGTTCGATTACATGATGATCGTCGGCCCTCAGCTGTAACGCCGCGCCTTGGCCGAGTGAAGAGATGGCGAGCTCCAAGTCGACCGAGACTTCGTAATCATTGGCGACAACCGGAGCGGTTCGTTGGACGACGTTTTTGGTCTTGTCGGTGTCATGCCAGTCACCGAGATGGGGACTATTGTTTTCATCGTCGGTATGTTGTGACACGATCAACAATTCACCGTCGACGGCCGCGTAGCGGTCGAGATCCGGGCGAATGACCGTCCACTCGTCGCCCAACTCGTCCGAATCGAATCGGTCGACGACAAGCTCTTTGCGTTCCAATTCCTTAACGACCGTTGTCCGCAGTGCCGTGTGCACGATCTCCGGTAACGCTTTCCGCAATTCAGAGGCATCCCGCGCCAACACATATTCTCCCCCGCCGGCTGACGCGATCGAACGCAATTGCATTTCCTGTTGGCGGTCAACGTCGAAACCCACCACGTGGATCTTGATATTGAATCCGGCTTCGCGGAGCATTTTGGCAGCCTCAACCGGATCGCCACCACATGTTTCGTTGCCATCGGTGACCACGATGACCGACTTTTGCGTCTCGCGTTGGCGGTCCAACAGAACGTCTCGCCCCAGCAACAGCGAGTTTGCAATTGGCGTCGCTCCGAGTGGCTGCAATGCCGCAATGGTCAGTTGATATTCGGCTTCGACAAAGGGGGCAATGGGCATGCGTAGTTCGATGTCCTGGCACGCTCCGGCCTGTCGTGAAGTCGTCCGGTGTCCGAACAGCATCACACCGACGTCGTGATCCCGCAGGGTGGCGGGCAATCCCAACAGCGCCGATTTGGCGGCATCGATTCGCGAGACTCCGTCCGGAGTCGACTCTTGCATGCTGCCGGAGGAATCAACGATCACCAGGATGTCTGCGGCCCGGGCGCTGGCAATCGGCAGCACGACGATCAGCGTCAAGGTCAGACGCAACATTCGATTTTTCATGACTTGGACTCGTGGGTCAAAAACGGTGCGGATCGGGGCGAAAATCCCGTGTTCGTTAGCAATACCGCATGCTGCTTCCGATCCTGCGCCGATTCCCAAAAACCTTTTCTGCGGTTTTGGGATTGAAGTGCGCAGGCCCGACTCAGGTTCTCGGTAGCAAGGGTGAGCCGACTCGATCACGTTTGTGACGAGCAAATCCCCTGCCACCGAAAACGAAGAAACGACGATGCCAACGCCTAAACCTGCCCCCATGAAGAAACCGCCAAAGCCGGTCCCCGCGACGAAAACGACGGCTGCCAAAAAAATAAAAGCCCTTGTTTTGGATGGCAAAAAAGTGGACGAACTGCTTTTGCTGCCGCGAGCGCCTACGCGATGAACAGCGTCATGACCATCAAAACCGCAAAAGATGAAGGATTCCTCTTGGGGGCTCTCGACTTCTTGTATGGTTCCAAGCCAAAGTCACTGACCGAGACTCGCGTCGACGTGAAGCTTTACCGGACACGACGGAAAGAGGCATTGAAGATCTACTCGCGACGGTTTTTCGAAAAAATGGAAGAAGGCTCGGATGCCGTGTTGTCCTACCTGCGGACCAAGCAACTCGAAATCGTGATCAATCGAAAAGGGATTGCGATGAAGCGAAAACTGGCCAATGCGGTCAACGATGATGTCATCCGTCAATTGAATCTGACCATCAACGCAACCTATGGCGTCCAGACCGCGACCAGTGTTCTGTTTGTCTTTGTAGCCGGAGGGGCGGGGCTGACGTTCTTGGGGTCGATCGGTGCCGGGATCACCTATTCGGTCGCTTGTAGTGCGGCCAAAACGGTCGCCGAGGGAAAAGGTGCCAAGCTGGTTGCATTGTCGATGGTGCCTGCCATGACATTGGCATCGGCATCCGGAGTGGCCAGCGAGAGCGCCCTGAAAACGTTTGGGAAGGACATCAGCGATGAATTCCTAGAAGCATCCAAGACCGCTCACGAGCGGGCCGTCGAGCGACTCCGCCGCATCGAACGATCTCGCATACGAACCGAGCGACAAGGCGCGCTCAACCGGGCCCGGGCCAACGTCTCCAATACCAGAAGCACGCTGCGCAATGTCAAAGTCGCTCGCGTCGGCGCCAAAGGCCTCGCCTCCGCAGTGGGTATACTGTTTATGTTGCCGGAGATCGAGACCGCGCTCAAATTCGATCATGCCCGGCAGCAAGAGTTGCCCCCGTCCAAACGACGACCCGATTTGATCGGCCACGCGAAGCGACTGGCGGGACGCAAATAGAAGGAACGCAGATAGAGCGAGAACAGGAGCAGCGAACCATGAGCAGCGACCAGCCGAGTGATTCGACGGCGGAGGCGGCATCTCGCTCGCCCGGCGAGTCGTCTGGCGATGGTGACGCTTCGATCCCGGACCATTTCTTTACCCCCAATCCCGATGGTGTCCCGCGTCCCGATCACGACGAGGCAAACGTTCCCGAACGGATCGGTGACTACGAAGTCATCGGTACGCTCGGCAAGGGCGGGATGGGGATCGTTTATCTGGCGCGTCAAAAGGCGGCCGGACGAACCGTTGCACTCAAGGTCATCCGACCCGAACACCTTGCCGGAATGACGGCCCAACAGCGCGACCGGGCGCTGACCCGCTTCCGCACCGAAGCCCAAGCGGCGGCACGGTTGGATCACGAGAACATGGTGACGCTATATGACGTGGGTGAATCCGACGGTCAACAGTTTCTATCGATGCGATATGTGGAAGGAAGAAGTCTCGCGGAAATCCTACGGTTCGGACCGATCGACAATCAACCTGCGGCCAGTTACATCCATCAGGTTTGTCGGGCGGTGGGCGAAGCCCACCAGCAGGGCATCTTGCATCGGGATTTAAAACCTCAGAACATTCTGATTGATGCAAAATCGGATCGTGCGCTGGTGACTGATTTCGGGCTGGCCAAGCTGGTCGAACAGGAGGACGGGCTGACACGTGATGGCGATGTGATGGGCACGCCACAATACATGTCGCCGGAGCAAGCCCGAGATTCTGCCAGCGTCACCGTCAGGTCCGATGTCTACGCGATCGGCGCGACGCTTTATCACATGCTCACCGCACGGCCCGTTTTTCAGGCCGCAACGGTGTGGGAGACCCTCCGCCAAGTGATGGATCGCCAGCCGGTTCCACCGAGGCGGTTGAATCCCGCGATCGACTTGGATCTTGATACGATCTGCTTGAAGTGCCTGGAAAAGGACCCGGATCGTCGTTATGCCAGCGCCGGCGCGGTGGCGGACGAACTGGAACGTTACCTTTCCGGAGTTCCGATTCGTGCCCGCCCGATCAGTGCACTGGGCCGATTGTGGCGTTGGAGTCGGCGCAATCGGTTGATCGCCGCGAGCGCGGCAACGGCATTGGCCTGTCTCGTGCTTGCGTTTGTTGCCGTCACGGTTTCGTTGGTGCAGACCCGTTCCGCGTTTGCACGTTCGGAAGAGAGCTTCAAACAGGCGCTCGATGCCGTCAACGATTTCTTCACCACCGTCAGTGAAGAAACGCTTCTCGACCAGCCTGGGCTGAAGCCCCTGCGACATGACCTGATGCGTCAAGCCCTAGAGTATTACAAACGTTTCCTGGTGCAGCGGGCTGACGACCCGACGATCGCCGACCTGATGGGCGTGACACACTACCGGGTCGGATTGATCACGGCAGAAATTGAATCCCACGACGCCGCACTGGAACATTTCGATCGGGCGATCGAAATTCAGCGTCGTAGCGTGGATCACCGCCCAGACTCTGAAAGTAACTTGCGCGAACTTGCCAATTCCTTCAACGCCAGGGGCGACAGTCTGTTTCACCTTGGTCGTTTGGAATCATCGCTGAATTCCTTTCGTCAGTCAAAAAAACTGCGTCAACGACTCGTCCGTCTCCAGCCCGACGACATCGAATATCGACGACTGTTGGCCAACACCGACATGAATCTCGGCATTGTATTCAAACGCAGCGGGAATCTCATTGCCGCCTTCGCAGCGTTGGGAGATGCGACTGAATTGCGTGAGCAGTTGTCGATGGAACATCCAGATGATCCCCGCATCTTGCGAGACGTTGCCAAGGGGTACTACGCACTCGGTGGCATCTATGCACAACACGGGAAGCTCGATTTGGCCCGCTCGAACTATGATCGTGCGGTTGAATCGTTTCAACAGCTCGTGCGGATGCGACCGGCCATCGATGATCATTATTTGCTCAGCGGCAGCTATTTCGCGCGGGCCGGGCTGGAGGAACCGTCCGCGGCGATCGATGACTATCGTCGCGCGATGCTGGAGTTAGGGCCGATCGCTGCGATCAATCCGAACGTCGACAAGTACCAACTGATGCTTGTCAATTGCGGCGCCGAAATCGCATACCGCTACGAGCAATTGTCAGCGTTGGATGATGCGATCGCGACACTGCAGACGGCCAGGAATACGGCGCTCGCTTTGGCACGACGCGACGATCGTTACGCCAGCGAAGTCGCCCGTCTCTTGCTGGAACTGGCGCGCCTGGAAACGCACGGGCAAGCCGAAACTGCCATGTGGACTCGCTATCAACGGCACGCCGCGGACGCGTTGGCTGAATTGCCACAGTCTGCGACGCTGACGCAGTTAAAGACGGAAATCGATTCACGAATCAGCTCGCTGGCAGACTAGACCGGTTGAGCCGGATATGATAATCGTGGCACCTGAGGTGGATCGAGATTAAGTTGTGTGAACACGTTTGTCAGCATTCTGAAAAGAATCGTTGCAGTCGTCCCGATAACGTTAGGGAAGAGATCTAGCTCCTATGGAAGGGAATCGCCATGCACGGATTGGGGACCAAATGTGTGATCGCCGGACTTTGCGTCTGCATGTCCGTCGAAACAATGTTCGCGGCGCAACCGCCCGGCCAACCGGAGTCTGCCGCCGCCCGCAGCGTAGGCGGCGATCAAGGCGACTCGGTTTCACCGGGCCCCTCTGCGACACCGGGGCCCTCTGCGACACCGGGGCCCTCTGCGACACCGGGGCCCTCTGCGACACCGGGGCCCTCTGCGACACCGGGGCCCTCTGCGACACCGGGGCCCTCTGCGACACCGGGGCCCTCTGCGACACCGGGCCCCTCTGCGACACCGGGGACGCAGGACCCGGCGCTGCCGCAAGTCGACGCTGATCCGCCCGCGGCGGTGCAATCGCAAACCAGCCCGCCCGCACCGGCACCCACGGTCACGCCGCAAGCCGCGTCGCCCTTTGCTTCGTTCGCCCCGACGACTCAGCCCACCAGTATGTTGGATTCGCTGCTGGGGCAATCACGTGCGCTGTCGCGTGGACCGCTGAATCGATTCGCGAGAACACCGGAGTTCTTTGGCGACAACTTTGTCGGCGGGGACTCCATCGTCGACACCGGTACGTCGATCATTCGGAACGATGTTCCCTTGGCGGCGTCCAGCCGTCGCGCGAAAATTGCCGACCACAACAAGGCTTACCCCGTCGATCGGGCGTTCGTCAATTATCATCACTTTTCCGCCGCCCAGAACGTTCGGCGAGCGGGAGCGAGGTTGGACGAAAATGCGGTCGATCGGTTCACCGTCGGATTTGAAAAAACCTATGATCGCGGACGCTCTTCGGTGGAATTCCGGCTGCCGTTTGCCGAACGATTCACCATCGATGATCCCGACTATCGCTTGGTGGGCGGAAACGTTGGCAACCTGGCGATTATCTTCAAACGATTGATCCATCAGACGCAAACTCGAGCCATCGCGGTCGGTATCGGATTTGACACGCCGACCGGATCCGACGTGCGTGGGGAACTGCCACTTCGAGACATCGATTTCACCGTCAGCAACAACTCGATTCACCTGTTGCCCTACATCGGAGTCGTCGGCGCGCCGGGCGACCTGTTCTATCACATGTCGTTTCAGCTGGATGTGCCGATCAACGGGAACTCCATCGAAACGGACACGGCAGGTCTGATCGAACGGGGCGTGTTGGATGAAACATCCTATTTCTATTTTGATCTTTCTGCCGGATACTGGTTCTTTCGAGACCATTGCCGACGTCAATCGACGTGTCGCCTGACGGGACTGGCTGGCGTCGTCGAGTATCATTTAAACAGCACCCTGGGCGAGGGGGACTTCGTCACACTTGGAAGCGGATTTGCGTCTTTCGGTACTCCGGAAGACCTGGGGATTTCCAATGTCACCATCGGATTGCATGCGGAATTCGATTACCATACGAAGCTGCGTGTTGGCGGTGCTTTTCCGCTTTCCGAAGAACCCGAGCGATTCTTCGACGGCGAGTTCATGTTGTCGTTGATTCGCCATTTTTAACCGCGTCGCGAGAGCGCGTGCGAAAAGGTTGGCGAGTGGTTCGATGGCCGATGATTCATTCCGCGATCCGAATTGCTTCCCGACGACGCGCTGGTCCATCGTCCGTCGCGCCGGTGATCGGTTCGACGCCGACCAATCGGCGGCACTTCAAGAGCTGCTCACGCGATACTGGTCCGCTCTGAAGACCCATCTCGTCAAGTCGCGTCAGATCCAATCCAGTGATGCAGACGATCTGGTGCAGGGCTTCATCGAGCACAAGATTTTGGAACGCAATCTGCTCTCGGTCGCGGAGCCGTCCCGCGGTCGTTTTCGCAGCCTTTTGGTGCGCTCGCTCGATAATTACGCCAAGAATCAACTCGAAAAACGATGGGCAAAAAAGCGTTCCGCCGATCACGCCCTACCGATGCCCGGAAACGACATCGGCGTCGCCTCGACACCAGACACAGGCGCCGACCATGCCTTTGACGTTCAGTGGGCTCGGACAGTCCTCTCCGACGCCTCTGACCGGATGCAGCAAGAATGTCTCGGCAGCAACCGCGAAACGTTGTGGCTGGTGTTTCACGGACGAATCCTGGCGCCGATCTACGAGGGTGCCGAACCCATCAGCTATTCCGCACTCGTCGATCGGTTCGCGTTTCGTTCTCCGGCACAAGCCTCCAATGCCTTGATGACCGGAAAGCGAATGTTCGCCCGCTCGTTGCGGTTGGTGATCAGCCAATACGTTCACGACGAACAGGAGATCGAGCAGGAGCTGGCGGAGCTCCAGGACATCGTGTCGCAACCGTAAAGCTGTGTCTTTCCGACCTGACGGCTCGCATCAACACGCCTACGGCCTCGCACCGACCGCCCCAATGGACGAACCCATGGAACCCGATCCGGAAACGCTTTCGAAACTCTTTCAACTCGATTCTCATGCCGAACTCTGGCGTCGTGACGAATACACTGCGATTTTTCATCACCAATTGCAGGTGAGCCTTGCGGATCTGACCGATACGGAAGGTCAGACGGATCCGCTGCCGAGCGATCAGGCGTCGATTTCGATCGAGGAACTGCTGGCATCGGACCATCCGCCGACACACGCATTGGTCAGCCTCAAACTATTCGCAAAGCTGAGCGGCTCGAGTTCCGATGGCGTGTTGCCGAAACCCGTTTCTGCGGTGATCTACTTGCTGGCCATTGCCAAAGCCCTCCAGTCGACCGGGACACGCATCACGGAGATGGATGACGTCTCGTTGAAAGAGAAACTGACGTGGGCGGCGCACCAACCATGGCTCGATGATCGCTACCGCTCGCCGCTTCGATCGGTCGCAGAGACACTGAGCTGAGGCGTCCATTGCGAACCGACGGGGCCGAACAATATGCTTCGCGGTCAACACTCAAGCTACTGAACATCAATCACCGCGTGTGCCGTTCGATCGCCGACGACGAAGTAACCGAGTGGGTTTTCGTCCTTGTCGGTGATCAACCATACGGCTCCGGGACGCGATTGCTGGGGCTTACGCCAACCGGATTCCAATGTCCCGAATGACTTCGGTTTGCCATTGCGATCCATCCAGAACACTTTCACCGGTTGGTCGCGACGATTGGTGAAGACGACGCTGAAGGGATTGCCATCGGGCTTGGACGCAGGCACGGCCGATTCGGTTGCCGGATGCCAAGTCAGCTTCGGAAGCGTCGCATCACTGGGCGCGAGATACGTGGCAAACTCGGTGGGTGCGAGTGCACGCAAGCGGACGATCCGTGATGCGTGTTGGGGATCCTCGGCAAGATTCGTCCACTCGTATCGGTCGGCGTCGGTGTCGTACAACTCGTGGTCGCCGTTGTCGTACTGGACCAATCGCCATCGTCGTCCGCTCAGACCGTAGTTGCCGGGCCGATTGAGGTAGGTGATCGAGACGTGTGGCCACTCGGTTTGCGCGTTTTCCAGCAGCGGAACAAGCGATGGCCCGTCGTTGGATTCTTTCGGTGGCAACCCGGCCAATTGCGCGAGCGTCGGAAACAGACTGAGCAAGTTCACTGGCGCGTTGCAAACGGTGTTCGCCTTCGTGCCGGCGGGTAAACCTGGCGTCCCCGGCGGAACACGGACAATCAGCGGGACGCGGGTGCAGGCTCGCCACGCCGTGTACTTCTGCCAATGCTGCTTTTCACCCAAATGCCAACCATGGTCGCTCCACAACACGACGATCGTGTTGTCTCGGTTGGGACCATGTTCCAACGCATCGATCACCCGCCCGACCATCTCGTCGGCAAAGGAAATCGATGCGAGATAGCCCTGCAGCGCTTGCTTCCACTGGTCGTGTTTCAGGATGTGTTCAAAGTATCGGTTGGGGCCGCGTCGCTTTCCCGCCGGCGGCAAGTCGTCCAAGTCGTCGGCGCGGTATCCCGGCGGCAGCTCAATGCTGTCGAGGGGAAATCGATCGAAGTATTTCTTGGGGACGAACCAGGGTTCATGCGGGCGGTAGATTCCGCACGCCAGGAAGAACGGTTGGTCATGTTGTTTGCCCAGTTGCTCGCCAATCCACTGCGACACCAGGTAGTCACCACCGAATTCCCGGTCCGAAACATCCAGCGGTCCCCAGTCGGTTTCTCGGTACTGCCAGGGGCCGCCGACGGGCAGGCTGACGGGGCGTTTTTCCGGGTACAGCGTGCGGGGAAACGGGTCTTCGGTTTCCTTGGGTGGAAAATACTGATCCCATGATTGTTGATCGATGAAGTAGTGCAGCAGCTTTCCGGATCCGGCAGACCAATAGCCGTGCCGGGAAAAGTACTTGGGCAGCAGTTGGGCATCGGGCAACAGCTCGCGCATCTTTTGTCCGTTGTCGTACAGCCCCGACACGTGCGGCGAGATCCCGGTCATGATGGCGGTCCGCGATGGATTGCAGGCCGGCGCGGGGCAGTGGGCGTTGGTGAACAAGACACCGCTTTCGGCCAGCCGGTCGATGTTCGGCGTTTTCGACTGCGGGTGCCCGTCCATGCATCCGATCCAGTCGTTCAGGTCATCGACGGCGATGAACAGGACGTTCGGCGGCGCGGCGACACCGCGGTTTGCGGCGGCCCCAACCGCAATGGCGACCAGCGAGAGTGCCGTGATCAAAATGCGATGCATCATGGTAGCGTTCGTCCCATTGAGTGTTTTCGACGTGTTGGCTTGCCCGCACGCTCGTCCGCGGAATCGCTGCGTGAATTCATCGCAAAACGGGGCCATCGGTGGCATCATACTACGTCTGTGGGGACGAAAAACGATCGGGAAATCGCAGTTGGTTCGGTTTTCGCTGAACACTTTCAAAGACCTCCGTTACCGCCGCTCCGCTTGTCTCTGGGGTAGAGAGAGCACCCGGTTCGTCTCGATTTCGCGATCCCCGAGCATCGAAAAGTTGCGGTGGCGTAATCGAACGGTCTATGCTGGGCGGTTTCAAATTGGTTCAACCGAGGGATTACATCGATGAAGAAGATTGCTTTTGTGACGGGATTCCTGTTCGCGCTGACCCAGGGAGCGTCGTCGCACGCTGCCTTGGTCAGTACCATTTTGACGCTTGATGCGGCGACACCGACCGTGAACACGCTGGATTTGACGTTGTCGGCGATGGGCACTCCGCTCGGCGCGTCTGCCACGGAGTTGTCGGGGACGATGAACGCCGAGATCGAAATCGATTTTGCGACCGGAGTGATTTCGTCGCTGAATTTTACCGGTGGCAACTTGGTTGGCAGCGAGTGGAGCATGGCCGGAGTTCCGACAGGGAACCCCAATGATCCGACCGAGACGATGACGTTGGTGGGGGCGGGAACGACCGCGACAGCCGACACGATTCCGGCTTCCAGCGCCGTTGCCGGAGGCAGCTTCGCTGGAAACGAACACTTGATTCCGCTGACCGGCGGAACGGTCGCTCCGGTTAACGTGACGCTCGCCGGTACCGACATCAACGGAGGCGGGACGGGGACGCTGACGGCCACGAAGAACGGCGATCAGTACGATTTGTTTTTCAGCATGGACATCGTGGATTCAGAAACCCTGGCCGGTGGGGATCTGGGCATTACCGGAACGCTTGTCGCTCGCGGCGCCGTGACGGCGATTCCCGAGCCGTCAGGAGCATTGGCATTGATGGTCGTCGTTGCCGGGGTCGTGGTTCGCCGCCGACGCTAACGATTCGAGATAGCCTTGCGCTAAAATACCCAGACCCGGGCATGTTAAAACACGCCCGGGTAACTGGGATCTTCTGGCCCAGGCAAGAGCCGAGAAGTTTCAATAGGTCACGACGGTGTCGTTACAGCGGTCTCACGCGGTTTCGAAGCCGTTGTAAGCCGCCATGCCGTGTTCGCTGATATCCAATCCGAGGGTTTCTTCTTCCAGGCTGACTCGGACACCGAGGGTGACTTTGAGCAGACCGAAGACGATCGCGGAGAAGGCGAAGGCAAACCCGCCGATGGCCAAGGTGCCGATCAACTGGGTCAGGACGCTGTGGCTTGAATCGAGCGAGAAGATGCCGACCGCGACGGTGCCCCAGATGCCGCACACGCCGTGAACGGAAATCGCACCGACCGGATCGTCGATCTTGATCTTGTCGAAACCGAGGATCGCAACGACCACCAACAGTCCGGCGATGGCACCGATCACGATCGAGGATCCTTCGCCGACGGTGTCCGCACCGGCCGTGATGCCGACCAGACCAGCCAGAATGCCGTTGAGTGCCATCGACACGTCGGGCTTCTTCAGCAACACGTAGGAGGCGACGATCGAGGTGATTGCACCCGATGCGGCCGCAAGACTGGTCGTCACGAACACGTACGAGACGGCTTTGGGGTCAGCCGAAAGCGCCGACCCGCCGTTGAAACCGAACCATCCGAGCCACAACAAGAACACACCGATGACGGCCAACGGCATGCTGTGACCGACGATCGGCTTGATGCCGCTCTCGGTGTACTTGCCCGTTCGCGGGCCGAGAATCAGAACACAGGCCAAGGCTGCGAAGCCGCCGAAGGCGTGCACGATGCTGGATCCGGCGAAGTCGTAGAAGCCCATTCCGTCCAACCAGCCGCCGCCCCACTTCCAGCTACCGATGATCGGGTAGGCGAAGCCGACCAACAGGGTCGAGAACAGCATGAAGACGGGAAGTTTGACACGTTCGGCAACCGCACCGGATACGATCGTTGCTGCGGTGGCCGCGAACATCGCTTGGAAGATGAAGTCACCCCACCAGGTGTAACCGGCGTTGTAGTCCGCGGTGGTCATGCTGACGTCGTTGAGCGATTGCCCGAACCAGCTGCCCATCGCGAAGTAGCCATTGAAGTCGCCGGGGTACATCGCGTTGAAGCCCCACGCGGCATACAGCAGGATACCCGTGCAAACGATCCAGACGTTCTTGAAGATGATGTTGACCGCGTTCTTCTTCTGCGTCAGACCGGCTTCCAGCGTGGTGAAGCCGAGGTGCATGATGAACACCAGGGCGGCGGAAATGCAAATCCACAAGTTGTTCACCGCGAAGACGGCATAGCCATCCGATGCCACGTACTCTTCCGAGGAATAGGCGCTCTCTGCAGCGACTTCTTCGGCTTGAGCCAACACCTCGGGAGTGAACGCGGCTCCCAGGCATAACGCCCCGGCAAAAAACAGACCCGTGAGCAATGGTGCTCGCATAAACTTAGACATTCGATTCCAAACCTTCTCGAAATTGGGAAATTTGCTGAGCGGTCCCGGGGGATCGGGGACTCTCACTCACTTGTTCAGCCAGGGATCAGACCGAGACGCCAGAAACTCCTACCTGGGCCATCTTTCACGATGCTCAAGAGTCGAAAGCGTTCTCAATTCTGTGGCATGCACATCGGAGGCACCGAGTTGGCAAGTGGCGGACCAATGTTCAAAGTGTCGGTCCGTTCAGCAGCGCAAGTGGAATGCTGGCAAGCACTTAAAAAAAGCTGAAAAAGACAGGATGTCATTCAAGTGGGGCGGCGTCGCGTTGCCGTGCTTAGTCCGTGTGCAGATGTCCCGGTCGGTGCCAATTATGTGAGCACGCCTCGTGAGGTCTGATTCCGGCTCGAGAGCTGCCGGTCACTGGCGAATGGGGTGACGCTGCCGGTGCCTGGCCGGCCTGTTGATTGAATGAGCCGTGACGCGTGAGCGGCCGGGCCCAGCACGATGCCCCGAGCCTTACGGCCAATGCCACTAAATCGACATTGATGGGCGCCTCCGCGGTCGCGTCAGGCGGGTGGCCGGAGATCCGGAGGTGTCGTCGCGCTCACATCGGGCTACTGGCTTTGACTCCGACCGAGTTCATCCCACGTGCTTCGACACTGAACGTGTTAGCGGAACGGCGCGAGCCGTCCGGTATCAGCGTTGACTACACCTTGGCGGACCGGAGGGCTCGCGCCTTACCGCTAACAAGAACAATTCGTTTGGTGTCAACGGAGAGCGCTAGCGACCCGAACATCCCAAAGGGATTCCAGCGAGTAGCCGGAGGTCAAAGGAGCGCCACCTCCGGGGAGCACGTCGTCGTCTCCCATCGACCCCGTCCGGGGTCGCAGCGAATCAATCCGCCGACGGTGCGACGATCCGTAGACGCGAACTCGCTTTTTGGCGATGATCCGGCAGCCACATGCCGCGCCGCAGTGGAGCAATCCCCGTATAATGTCCCCCACTGGAAAGTTCTTTTCCACTAGTCGGTAGTCGTTTCCACGGTTCGGACGGCTTCCCTTGTCGTCGCTCATTCAACGCCGAACCTTCATCACCCTTATCAATTCGTATGCTCGGATCACTCTGTTTGTTTTGTCTGGCGTTGATCGCCGAAGTCGAACCGGCCATGGAAGGCGGCGAGGCGGGAGGCGGCGGTCGGACGCTGCTGTTTCTGACGATTGCGGTGTTCCTGATCATTTTGAACGGCTTTTTTGTGGCGGCGGAGTTCGCGCTCGTCAAAGTGCGGGTTTCGCGGATCGAGCAACTCGCCCGCGAAGGCAAACTGTTCGCCAACACCGCTCGATGGCTTGCCGAACGGTTAGACGAATCGCTGTCGGCATGCCAACTGGGGATCACGATGGCTTCCCTGGCGCTCGGCTGGGTCGGCGAGCCGGCGTTTTCCAAGTTGGTCGAACCGTTGCTGGGGTGGGTGGGGGTGACCGATGAAGCGGTGGTCAAGGTGATCGGATTTGCGATAGCGTTTTCGGTGATCACCGGTTTGCACCTGGTCACCGGCGAACAGTTCCCCAAAATCTTTGCCATCCGGCGTCCCGAGCAGGTGTTGTTGTGGTGTGCGATTCCGCTCAAGTTTTTCTATGTCATCCTGTATCCGTTTCTGACGGTTCTGAATATCGTCACGACGTATCTGTTGAAATTGGTGGGCATTCGGGGCGCGTCGGATCACGAATCGGTCAGTACGGAAGACGAGATCCGTGCGTTGCTGACCGAGGCGCATGTCCATGGCAATCTGACGCGTAGCGAACACCGACTGATCAACAACGTCTTTGAGTTCGACGATCTGATCGTGCGGCGTGTGATGCTGCCCCGCGGCGACGTCATCTTTTTCGATGTCAACGAACCGATTTCGGTGCTCCGCGAATTGGTTCGGACGACCATGCACACTCGCTACCCGGTCTGTGACCGATCGCTGGACAAGGTGTTGGGCGTGGTGCACATCAAGGACTTGTTGACCGTTCCCGAGGCGGATTCCGACTTCGACGTCAGGACCATCCTTCGTCCGCCCAAGAAGGTTCATGAGACGATGCCGATCAGCAAGGTGCTGAGACATTTTCAGGCGACGCATCAGTTGATGGCGTTTGTGATTGACGAATATGGCACTATTACGGGGATGGTGACGTTGGAAAATGTGCTCGAACGGATCGTCGGTGATGTCGACGATGAATTCGATAACGCGGATCCGAACATTGTTCCCGAAGCAAAGGGCGAATTTGTCGTCAACGGCACAACGCCGATCGACGAAGTGCGACGCCGACTGGCCATCCCGCTGAACGAATCCGACGAGGCGGACACGATCAGCGGCATGCTGATGGATTTTCAACAAAAGATCCTGGCCCAGGGGGACCGCATCGAACTGGACGGAGCGGTCGCGGAGGTTTTGGAGATGAAGAACGATAGCGCCACCAAGATTCGGTTCCGTCTGACGAGCCCGGAGTGATCGGTTGAACCACCGAGGGAAAAGTGGAAAAAACTTTTCCATTGGATGAAAGGGATTTCCCAGTCTTCGGTCCTCCGCCGTTGCTCGGCCAACGAATTCTCGGTTGGAAACAGTTTCTCAACGCGCTGGCATGCCCTGTGCTTTGTGTCACTGGCAGATGTTAGCGGTGCAGTCACCGCACATCGATCTGATCCGCGCTGTTGTTGATCGATCGAGCGTGCTGAATCCCGCAAGATGTCAGCACGAAGACGGCAACCGACCGGGGGAGGTGTGGGATGAGCGACCAGATTTGGCGACTTCAGCGAGGCAGAGGCCCGTTGGTGGCGACCGCGGTCCACGACGGACACGCGATGCGCGACGATGTCTTGTCGCAGGTCAAACTCGATGACCTGGGTCGGCTTCGAGAAGAAGACCCCTTCACCGGACATTGGACGAGGTGTGCACCCACGCAGGTCGTCGGATTGCGGTCACGGTTCGAAGTCGATTTGAACCGTCCTCGCGACAAAGCTGTCTATCGGACCCCAGAGGATGCGTGGGGGTTGACGGTTTGGAACGAGAATCCGGCCGATGAAATGTTCGAAAAATCATTGGACGAGTACGACGCGTTTTATGACGCGATGCAAGAAATGCTGAGCGGAATCGTGGCCGAGCAAGGCCACTTCGTCGTTTACGATCTGCACACCTACAACCACCGACGTGCCGGGCCGGCCGGCCCGGTCGCCGATCCGCTGGAAAATCCCCAGGTCAACATCGGCACGGGAACCATGGACCGCCGGCGTTGGGGACATGTGGTGGACGCGTTGATCGAAGGGTTGCGGGCGTTTGACTTTCCTGGCGGCACGCTTGATGTCCGAGAGAATGTCAAGTTTCGAGGCGGCAACTGGCCGCGTTGGATTCACGAAACGTTTCCGACAACCGGCGTGGCGATCGCGATCGAATTCAAAAAGTTTTTCATGGACGAGTGGACCGGCCAGCCGGATCCCGCCGCCGTCGACGCGATTTCCGACGCCCTTGAATACTCGGTGCCCTTTGTCATGGACGCCTTCAACCACCCACGGCTTGTTTAGAGCGATGACCACCACCACGCACGGAAAACGAACGATTGCCAAGACCGACAAGAATCGCATGATGGAATCCTTGATCGCGGCCGTTCGCGATCGATTGTCGCGAAACGAACGTGTGCGTCGAACGTTGCCACACCGGGGACGCCTGCACGTCGACCGACAAGTTCCGTTCCTGTGTGTTTACCGACAGCCGCCGGAGTACGATGATGCCGGCACCGAGCAACTGGTGCGGGGCGAGGCCTCGTATCTGATCGGATCGGGAGCGGCAGAGTTTCATGACAGTCTGTCGAAGCTGGTTGGGGCGGTCGTCAACACACTGTCGGCCGAGTTTGGCGCGTTTCTGATCGTCGAAATCTGGTCGTCGCCCGACGGCGGCAAGGCCAATGATCCGGCTGTTCCATCGGTGTTGCCGACGTTCACGATTCAAGCACCCGGGACCGCCAAACTGGACAACACCGTCGAGTCGCTTCGCAAACGTCTTGAGAAAATGAAGATTCTCAAACACGGGGTTGAAGTTCAAGTGGTTCGCGGCGGCATGATCTGTCCGCCGGGAATGAAGCCGCTGATCGATTCGCCGCATGCGCGTGAAATGAACTGTTGGAAGATCGGCTTGATGGTTCCGCCGGTATTCCGCAAAGCGAACACCTCGGTCGAGTTTCCGCTCTTGATGGGCCAGTTGCGCAGAAGTCTCAGTCATGCGCTTCGACATGCCTATTTTGAGTTTGCTTGTGACCGAACGACACACAGTCCCGATCACTTTCATACGCTGGGACGCAAAGCAGTGGTCAAAGCGGTCTGGGACATCGACCGGCAGCTCGCCGAGGTCAGCAACCAATACGACTATTTGCTTCAATTAACGCCAGTCAATCCGACCAGTGCGTGGAAGGAGTTTGAAGCCGGCCAGTGCAAGCATCCGCCCGAGTTTCACTATCGGCCGCTGCCGATCGATCCCGCCCTGCTGAAACGTCAACTCTATAAGATTCCGATCGAACGCGTCGAAGATCCCTCGTTGCAGCGACTCTTTGAAGAAAAGCAGGAAGAGCTGGATCTGAAGCTCACCATGTTGCGGGATCGAGACACGCCGCGATTCAAGCACCTCAGTATGGCGCTGTTTGGCGGCGTTAACGATGCGGTTCTCCGCGTCGCCAAAGAGTTGCTAACCACGCTGCCGGCAAAGTCTGCCTCGAGTCAGGCGAACCTGTTTTCGGCCAAGCAGTTTGCCGCGTGTGTCCAGAAGGAGATTGACCACTACCGTGACGCTTGTCCGGATTTCAAAGCCAAAGTTGTGATTTCGGACGACGCCAGCGGGTTAATCGTCTCACGCGGCAAGCTGATGGTGAATTCCGATTTGACGCTCGCCGAGGATCGAGTGGCGGCCCTGTTGGCACACGAGGTCGGAACGCACCTGGTGACTTATTACAACGGGCGATTGCAACCGTTTCAACAACTCTATTCGGGTCTGGCCGGATATGAAGAGTTACAGGAAGGTCTGGCCGTGTTGTCGGAGTACTTGGTCGGCGGATTGACGAATTCGCGGATGCGGCAGTTGGGTGCCCGTGTCGTCGCGGTTCGTCAAATGGTCGACGGTGCGTCCTTCGTCGAGAATTTTCATTCGATCCATCACGATTACGGTTTGAGCAAACGAGCGGCGTATAACGTTGTGATGCGGGTCTACCGTGGCGGCGGATTGACGAAAGACTGCGTGTACCTGCGCGGGCTGGTCGCGATTCTGAAGTACGTGCAAAAGGGCGGCGACTTGAATCCGCTGTTGGTCGGGAAAATGGCGGTCAAGCACATTCCGATCATTAAAGAACTGCAGTATCGCGGTGTACTCGGCAAGGCACCGATCACGCCACGATTCATGCAAGATCCAGTGGCGATCGCACGACTGGCCAAGCTACGCGGCGGCACAGGATCCGTCGTGGATTTGGTGTCGGACCTCAAGACAACTGGAAGTGTCGGATGAGATTGGGAATCGTGGTGAACGTGATGGGAAGCGAAGAGGCCGGTGCGACCACGTATCGTTTGGCCGCCGAGGCGACCAGTCTGGGGCATGAGGTCTGGATCGTCAGCACGGGAAACCTGTCCTACGATGCCGACGACACGATCGGTGCGTTCGCCCGCATGGTGCCGCCTGGGAGGTACAGTTCGGAAAAGTACCTGACGGTGCTCAAGGGCGCCAAGGCGATCAACGAGTGGATCACGGTCGACGATCTGGACGTGCTGCTATTGCGCAGCAATCCATCGGTCCAGCGCGCCTGGGCTCAATCCGCCGGAATTCATTTCGGGCGACTCGCGATGCGACGTGGCGTGATCGTATTGAATGATCCCAACGGATTGTCCAAGGCGATGAACAAGTTGTATTTGCAAACCTTCCCCGAACCGGTTCGCCCAAGAACGTTGGTCACCCGCAGTCTAAGTCGCGTGACGAAGTTTTTGGACGAAGAAAAGACGATCATTCTGAAGCCGTTGCAGGGTTCCGGCGGGACGGGCGTTTTCATCGCTCGGAGCGAAGAAAACCACAACATGGAAGACATCTTTGAATCGGTCAGCCGCGACGGTTACGTGATCGCCCAGCAGTACTTGCCGGCTGCCGCCGAAGGTGACACACGTTTGTTTTTGATGAACGGGCTTCCGTTGCGACACAAGGGAAAATACGCCGCGTTCCGCCGTGTTCGTACGGGCGACGACATTCGCAGCAACATTCACGCCGGCGGCCGGCTCCGCAGGGCCGTCGTCAACGACACGATGTTCGAGCTGGCCGAAATGGTCCGTCCGCGACTGGTCGAGGACGGCATGTTCTTGGTCGGGCTGGACATCGTGGGCGACAAGTTGATGGAGATCAATGTGTTCTCCCCGGGCGGACTGGGGAGCGCCCAGAAGTTCGAAAAGGTCAACTTCACTCATGCGGTGCTCGACGCTCTGGAAAGAAAAGTCGACTACATGCGTTACTACCGGCGCAACTTTAGCAACGTTGAACTGGCTACTCTTTAATGCTGATTAACTACTCTCGTGACCCAAAGGCGGATCGATGAAAATTGGATTTGTAGTCAACGATGTTTTGACCGAAGAGGCGGGCTATTCGACCACGCGTCTGGGCTGTGAAGCCGTCAATCAGGGCCACGAGGTGTTTGTCATCGGTGTCGGGGATTTCGCCTACGATCCCGACGAATCGATCCGCGCCCGGGCCCGCAGCGTGCCGCAAAAGAAGTACGGTAACCACGAGGCATATCTAAAAGATTTGCAGGGCCAAAAGTCCGTCAAAACACGAATCACGGTGGATCATCTGGATGTGTTGATGCTTCGCAACGTGCCTTCGGATGACTATCTCAAACGCCCCTGGGCATCCTCCTCGGCGGCGGAATTCGGTCGCGTGGCGATGCGGCACGGCGTGATCGTGGTGAACGATCCGAACGGATTGTCCAAGGCCTCGACGAAGATGTACTTTCAACTGTTTCCCGAAGAAGTGCGTCCGCGAACACTGATCACACGTGACCGAGACGAGATCAAAGAGTTTGCGAAGTCCGAAGGCCGCTGCGTGCTCAAGCCGCTGCAGGGTTCGGGTGGCGCGAGCGTGTTTCTGGTGACCGAGAGCGACATTCCGAACTTGAACCAGATGATCGACGCGGTCAGCCGGGACGGATTTGTGATCGCGCAGGAGTATCTGCCGGCGGCAGCCGATGGCGACATGCGGTTGTTCATCATGAACGGCCGGCCGCTGCAAGTGAAAGGGAAATACGCCGCATTCCGACGTGTTCGCAGCGGCGGGGACATGCGCAGCAACATCCACGCCGGCGGCAAGCTTGCGGCGGCTGAGATCGGTGAATTGGAGCTGAAGATCGCCGAGATCGTGCGTCCCAAACTGGTCCAAGACGGGATGTTCTTGGTCGGCTTGGACATCGTCGGCGACAAACTGATGGAGATCAACGTGTTCAGCCCCGGTGGGTTGGGCAGCGCCCAGAAGTTCACGAAGATTAATTTCAACAAATACGTGATCGCGGCGCTGGAGCGCAAAGTGAACTACATGCAGTACTACGGACGAAACTTTGACAACGTCGACATGTGCACGCTGTAATGTCGCAGTCAGAGAGAGTGCAGTCTGACGTCAACGAAGACCATGAGGCGATTTCCGATTCCGTCATCGACGGGATTTGCGCGCGGTTGGCCGAGGACAAGCGGATCCGCCAGCGGTTGCCCGGAGGCGGGATATTGCAGATGGACCGGCTGTTGCCGTTTCTGTGTGTCTATCGCCGCAACCCCGGGCGTCGCGATGAAGGGACGGCGCGGCTGGTGATGTCCGAGGCGTCGTTCTTGTGCGCTCCCGGGACAGCTCCCGTACGGGCGGGGTTGAAACGTTTGGTCCGCCGGATTGCCGAAACCGCGATTGAGCGTCTCGGTTCGTTTTTGATCCTCGAAGTTTGGGCCGGCGAAGATCGCCCGGAGTACGACCCGTCGACCGGCGAGATCGAGTTGCCTCGTCCGGAGTTTCAATTGCTGACGCGGCGTCCGCATCGACCCGAAGGCACCGTGGCGACGTTGCAGTTTGCATTGCAGCAGATCAGTCTGCATCGCAAGAAGGCCGCCGTGCAAGTCAACATGCACGCTCAGAATCATCCGCCCGGGATGACGTCGCTGATTCGCGAATCGATCGAAACAAAGATCGGATGCCACGTCTTGGGGTTGCAGGTCCGACCGGTTTATCGCGACCCGGAATCCGGGGAAGTCTACGATCGTGTGGCGACCACGTTTGTTCGCGATGTGTCCCATTCGCTGAAAAAGGGCTTCTTTGCGTTTGCGCTCAATCGAACGGAGGTTCGTCCGGAGCACTATTTCTCACTCGGCGTCAGTCGATTGTCCAAGCAAGTGCTGGTGATCGATCGTCAGTTGGCCGACCTGAGCAGACAATTCAAATTCCTGTTGTTGGTCACTCCGATCAATGCCGAGCGGGCCTGGGACAAGTTTTCGGAGTCGGGGTTCCGCAAAACACCGACCTTTCAGTACCGACCGCTGGACGTTGACCCGCTGCTGCTGAAGCGGCGGTTGATGAAGATCCCGACCGAGCGGGTGACCGATCCGACGTTGTCGTATGTGCTCCGGCAAGCCCAGTCGGAACTGGACCGTCAGATTTCGATGCTCGCCGATATCGGGACTTATCGTTTTTTGCCGGGCAGTCTGCAAGTCTTTGAGGGCGTCAAACCGAAACTTCGCGCCCTGTCGCTCGGGATCCTACAAACGTTGTGCAATCGCGATTCCGCGTCCAAGGAGTTGCCGATGCTCGACGCAACCGCATTTGCCCAACTGGCGAATGCCGAAATCCAGTACTATCGGTCTCAATCGCCCGCGTTTCTCGCCCAGGCCAGTGTCCGCGACGACATGTTTTCGGGGCTGATGGTGGCCGGCGCGGAACTGTTGATCGGCCGCGAAACTCGGATCGCCCAGCGACGCGCCGACGCGCTGCTGCAACATGAAGTCGGCACGCATTTGGTTACCTACTTTAACGGCGCGACTCAGCCCCTGCGATTGCTGCAGGTCGGGTTGTCGGGTTATGACGCGTTGCAAGAGGGACTGGCGGTGCTGTCGGAATACCTGGTCGGCGGGTTGAGCGAGGCCCGGTTGAGAACGCTGGCCGCACGGGTGATCGCCGTCGACGATATGATACGGGGCGAGACGTTTGTCAGTGTGTTTGAGCAACTCGTCGACGGGTTCGGATTCGAGCCGCGGACGGCCTACACGATCACGATGCGAGTGTTTCGTGGCGGCGGATTGACCAAGGACGCGTTGTACCTGCAGGGCTTAGTCGAAATCTTGGACTATTTGGGTGGTGGTGGTGAAGTCGAACCGCTGTTGATCGGCAAGATCGCGGTGGAACATGTTCCGGTCGTCCGCGAGTTGCTGTTTCGAAGCATCCTGCGGCCGGCCGCGCTGAGACCCAAATACCTTGATTCGCCGGAAGCGCAATCGCGACTCGACGGCATCCATTCCCGGACCACAGTTCTTGATCTTCTCGACAACGAAAAGGGTAGATAATGCGAATCGGCTTCCTCGTTAACGACGTCGCAACCGAAGCGGGTAATTTCACGACCAGTCGGTTGGGTCAGTCCGCGGTCAATCTGGGACATGAAGTTTGGGTGATGGGAGTGGGCGATTTAGCCTACGACCCCGACGGCATGATTCGCGCCCGGGCCTGCTCGGTTCCCAAACAACGGTATAGCAACTCGGACACCTACACGGCGGACCTGCAAGGCAAGAAGGCCGTTCGCAAACGCATCACCGTCGACGAGTTGGACGTGTTGATGCTACGCAACGTCCCCTCGGACGACTATTTGTCGCGTCCTTGGGCGGCAACCACGGCCAGCGAATTTGCACGGACCGCGATGCGTCACGGGGTGATCGTGTTGAGCGATCCGACGGGTTTGTCGCAAGCATCGAGCAAGATGTATTTTCAATTGTTTCCCGAAGAGGTGCGGCCGAAAACGCTGATCACCCGTGACCGCGAGGACATCAAACAGTTCGCTAAGGAAGAGGGGAAGATTGTCATCAAGCCGCTGCAGGGTTCCGGTGGCGCGAGTGTTTTCTTAGTGCGTCCCGAAGACATCCCCAACCTGAACCAGATGATTGATGCGGTCAGCCGGGACGGTTTCGTGATTGCCCAGGAGTTCCTGCCCGCGGCCGAACAGGGGGATACGCGATTGTTCGTGATGAACGGTCGACCGCTCCGCGTGAAAGGCAAGTACGCTGCGTTTCGACGCGTCCGCAGTGGTGGCGACATGCGAAGCAACATTCATGCCGGGGGCCAGAAGGCGGCGGCCGAGATCGACCACATCGCGCTCCGGATCGCAGAGATTGTGCGTCCCAAATTGGTGCAAGACGGCATGTTCCTGGTCGGTTTGGACATTGTGGGCGACAAATTGATGGAAATCAACGTGTTCAGCCCCGGCGGGCTGGGCAGCGCGCAACAGTTCGAAAAAGTCAACTTTTCGGCGCACGTGATCGAGGCGATCGAACGAAAAGTCCACTACATGCAGTACTACGGACGGAACTTCGACAACGTCGAAATGTGCACGTTGTAAGCACGTCGCTGACGCTCGTGGTGCTTGTTTTCCGCTCCTCTGGCCGAATGGACACGCTGTCGCTGGGTTCACAGTAGAATGGTGGCAGCGTCGTTTCGTTCCTTCGGTGACTTCTGCTGCCTGCGGGCGTTTGCGCCCCGATCGAGGTCAATGTGGCGAAGAACATCCTCGTATTCGAGATCGATGAGCGTCAACTTGGCGTTTCCGCCGATTTGGTGGTCGAAGTCGTCCGCGCGGTGACACCGCTGTCGTTGCCCCGTGTCCCCGAAACCGTGATGGGGATCATCAATCTTCGCGGCGAAGTGGTCCCGGTGTTGGACACCCGCAAGTGCTTGCGATTGGCGGCGATACCGGTTCGCCACACCGACCACCTGGTAATCATTCGCGACGGCGCCTTGTGCTATGCCTTGCATGCCGATCGTGCGGTCGACCTCGCGATGCTGCAGTCCGATGCGACGGACGAAGCGGAGGATGATTCCGAGCCGACCGGGCAGCTGGCCAAGACCACGCTCGGGTTTGTCCAGTTGCTCAATCCCTGGGATTTGTTGAGTACCGACGACCGGGCGGAATTGGCGTCCATCGTGTCGTCCGCGTCGGCGAGGGAGGCGAAAGGCTGATGAGTGGTGCGGAAAACGAGTCCGAGTTTCGAAACCTGTTGGATTGGTTGACGAAACACACCGGGCTCAAGTTCCGTGAAGACCAACATCGGCACACGATGACGACGCTTCGGCGACTGATGAAAATGGATTGCGTCGAGGGGTTTACGGACTTTCGACGCCGCTTGGAACGGAGTCCACAGTTGCTCTCCGACACGATCGATCAATTGACTGTCGGCGAAACGTATTTTTTTCGCGAGCATCAGCACTTCGAGTTCGTCCGCCAGAAGGTCATTCCTGATTTCCGCGTTCGCTCGGGACATCATCAACCGATCCGTGCTTGGTCGGCAGGATGCGCCACGGGCGAAGAGGCCTATTCGTTGGCCATCGTGTTCACGCAGGAACACGTCTCGTCGACGATCTTGGCGACGGACCTTTCCACCGCCGCGATCGAAAAAGCGCAGCGAGCGGTGTTCCGGCCCTGGTCGTTTCGTGGTCAAGCCTCCGATGCGGTCCGCCCCTTCGTGACCGAGTCAGGGGATCAGTTTACGCTGTCGCAACACATCAAGAGACGCGTTCATTTTCAGCGATTGAATTTAGCGACCAACACGTATCCGTCCTCGGCCAACGGAACCTGCAACATCGATCTGATTCTGTGTCGCAATGTGTTGATCTATTTCGGGGCCGAGACGGTCCGCGAGATCAGTCGTCGCTTGTTCAAGTGCCTGGCACCCGGCGGATGGTTGATCACCGCTTCGGGCGATCCACGGCTCGTCGAACATGCCGACTATGAGATTGTTGCGTGCGATCACGGGGTGTTCTATCGCCGTCCGCTGGATGCCGAGACGGCGGCGAAATCGGCGGCGAAAACGGCGTCCGGCGGGCGATCGCGTTCTCGACCCTTGATAACCTTCGATGCCCGGCATCGGGCCAGTGAATCACTTCCTGCCGAATCACTCCCTGCCGTATCACCATTCCGAGCACCCGCGCAGCCGCTGACGAAACACGTCCCCTCGGTCACGACTTTGAAAGCCGGCGAAGATTCCGCGGGGGGGAGTTTCAAGCGGGAACCGCCGCGCGATCCCGAGGCGTGCCTGGCTCAGATCAAATTGGTCGCCGCGACGGACCCGACCCGGGCGCTTGAAATCTGTCGCTCGGCAACCGTGCGACATCCGTTGGTGGAAGAGCTGCATTATCTCCATGGCGTCTTACTGGCCGACGCGGATCAGCCACTGATGGCGCTCGAATCAATAAGAAAGGCGATTTTTCTCAACCGATCTTCGGTGATGTCGCATTTTCTGTTTGCGTCCATCCAGCGCCGGCAGGGACAATATGTTTCTGCACGCAAACACTTTCGTCGGGTTTGTGAACTGTGCGCCCTCGGGAATCCGAACGATGTTTTGCCAATGTCCAACGGTGAGACGGTAGCCGATATCGCCGTGGCGGCGCAGTCACAACTGTCACGAATCGAATCGAGGCGAGATCCATGATGATCAACGAAGGATCGCCCAGGGAATCATTCGACTGGCAAGGTATCAAGCAGCGTCTATCGCGTGCACAAGAGTCGCTCCGCAGCGCGGAAAACCTGTCCGATGCGCAGATCATAGCGCTGATGGCCGAACGGTCGCGGCAGCTCGCCCGCGTTCCCGAACGCGTGATCGATACGAGTGAGTTGATCGAAGTGGTTCGCTTTCGTCTCGGCAGCGAAGAAGCGGCAATCGAAACTCGATTCGTTCTGGCGCTGATGCAACCGCAGTCGATCACGCCGATTCCCGATACCGATGACTTCTTTTTGGGGTTGACGAATCTGCGTGGCGAAATCACGGCCATCATCGACTTGGGATGTTTCTTGGGGCTTTCCGGCCAAACAAACCGCGATTCCCAGGTGCTGGTTCTGGGGACGGAAAAACCCGAGTGTGCGATTCTGGTGGACGAACTGGAGCATGTGACCACGATCCGCAAACAAGATATCCGTGAACCGAGCGGCGGATTGGGAAGTGTCGTCGATCTGTTGGTCGGCTGCACCGCCGATGCGGTCATGATTTTAGACGGCGACGCGTTGCTTCGATGCGACCGAATTTACATTGATCAGAATGATCAACCTTGATTGACCATCCCTCTTCGATCGAGCATCCCGGCATGAGTTGGTCCGAACGATTTGAATCGATCTCCCTGCGTTGGCAGTTTAGCGCGTTGACGGCGATTGCGATTGTCATCTCGATGGCGGCGATGGGACGGATTGCATTCAACCGCAGCCGCGACGTCGTGACGAAGATGACGTTGGACAAGATGCGGGCGGAAACCGACGCGGTCGCCAATCAGATCATGAGCGTTGTCGAGCAGACTCGTGCGGACACGCTGACCATCCCCACGTTTCCACCGATCCCAGGAATCGTCAGGTGCTGGGAAAACGAGATCAACCCCGGGGAAGACCCGGTCCAAGTGGGGTCGACCACCGAACTTTGGATCACCCGGCTGGGACAAATCGTTTCGGCGCAGATGGCGTTTTATCCCGAGCGGATTCGCTGTGCGGTGTACGACGCCGACGGTGAAGGCGTGATGGCGGTGGAAAAGCAGGGGATGTCATCGGTGCTGATCACCGAAGGGATCGCTGCGATCACGTCGGAAGGTTATTTCTTGTCGGCGGCCGGGTTGAAGCAGGGTCAGGTCCATGTTTCGCCGATGATGCAAGATCGGTCGGGAAATGTGGCGGTTCACTTCTGCACCCCTTTCTTTTCCGCCGGAGCGGGCCGCGACGGGCAGACGCTTAAGGGCGTTTTCATCATCACCGTCGATGGGCGGCGGTTGCTGGGAAAAGCCGTCGCGTTTAACCCGTCCCGAATGGACACCGACCGTGAATTCGATAGTCTGAAAATTGAAATCGCGGACGAGTCGATGCAGTTTCTGTACTCGAGTGGTGTCGACGCGTTTCCGCTGTTCAGCCCATCGGCCTTCACGGAGGTCCGCCCCGTCCGCGCCGAACACTTGACGCGTCGCGATACCGCGGGAGCCTATGATCGGGACTTTGACACCTACGCCGAATTCGTCGGCACCGCTGAGCGACCCGATGGCCGTGGGATGGTGGCGACCTATCGACGGATGTTCTACAACGCACCGGAAGACAGGAGTCGATTCTGGTTTGTGGCCTTGAGTGAGTACACCGAGACGTCGCTGGCGAGTGTCAATGATTTGGCAACGACCTATGTGGTGATCGGATCGATCGTCACCCTCGCCGCCTTGCTGCTGGTTTTCATTGTCGCCAGAAAACTGACCGCGTCCCTGTCGGCACTGTTGGCATCGGCTGACCAAATCGCCGCCGGCAATTTGGAGACTGAAATCGCCGTCTCGCACGGGTTGGGGGAGGCGGGAAAGTTGGAATCGTCGTTCCGCTCGATGACGGAAAAACTGAACGCGATGATTCGCGAGGCTTCCGATCAACAGGCCCGAACCAAAGCGCTCTTCAATGCGACGGCCGACGGCTTGGTGACGATCGATTCCTCAGGAATCGTCACGTCGTTCAACTTGGCCGCCGAATCCTTGTTCGGCTATCGAGCCGATGAGGTGATCGGAAACAATGTTTCAATGTTGACGCCTTCACCGCACCGGGAACAACATGACGGCTATCTGCGTCGCTACTTTGCCACCGGCGAGGCCCGGATCATCGGACATGACCGTGAACTCGATGCGGTCCGCAAAGACGGATCGACATTCGCGATCTCGCTGCGTGTCTCGGAATTGAAACGCCACGACGAAACAGTCTTCATCGGGTTGATCCAAGACATCACCGCACGCAAGCAGGCCGAAGCCGATCGGGTGAAACTGTTCCAAGCCATTCAGAACGCCGTGCATCGGTTGGCCGTGGCCACCCAGCAGATCTTGGCGACCACCAGCCAGCAGTCCGCCGGCACACAGGAGCAAGCGGCGACGGTCGCGGAGGTCGTGGCGACCGCTGATGAAATCGCGCAGTCCGCTGCACAAGCGGCGTTGCGCGCCGATGACGTCGCCAAATCCGCTCGACACACCGATGAAATCGGCAACGTCGGGCTTCGCGCGATCGAAGATTCGGTCCAGGCCATGGACAAGGTCAAGCTGCAGGTCGAGTCGATCGCCGACAGCATGTTGTCGTTGGCCGAACGCGCCACCGCGATCGGTGAAATCACCGCGACGGTCAGTGAGATCGCCGAACAAACCAACGTTCTGGCACTCAACGCCTCGGTCGAAGCGTCTCGCGCCGGAGAGCACGGAAAGGGATTCGCGGTCGTCGCCGCCGAAGTCAAGTCGTTGGCGCAAGAATCCAAGCGGGCCACCGCCCAAGTCCGTGTGATCCTGAGCGAGATCCAACAAGCTACCAATGCCGCCGTGCTGTCCACCGAACAGGGTACGCGCACGGTCCACGATGCCAATGAAGTCATCGGCCAAGCCGGCGGCACCATTCATTCGCTGGCGACGACGTTGGCCGAGTCCGCGCAAACGGCGTCACAAATTTCCGCGACCGCCAATCAACAGGCCGCCGCCGTGGGACAGTTGAATCACGGTATCCGCAACATCGACACGGTCACCAAACAAAGTGTCGAAGCGATCGGACATATCGAAGATGCCGCCCGAAATCTGGCCGCGCTGAGTGACGAATTGGCGTCACTGACCGACCGCTAAACCCCATGGGAAATCGACCCGATGAACCGTGATCAACTCGTGCAGCAACTGATGGCCACATTCCTGGATGAACTGCACGTGCATGTCAGTAGCCTGGGCCGAGATCTGTTGGCGTTGGAGAACAACCTTTCCGCCGACGAAAGGGCTGAGGCCTGGACGTCGATCTTTCGCGCCGCCCACAGTCTTAAGGGGGCTTCGGCGGTAGTCCACGTCGATCCGATCCATGTCGCCTGCCATCGGCTGGAAGACATTTTCGAACACTATCGCGATTCCGGTCAGACGCTGTCCCAAGAAACGACATCGATCTTGTTGAAGGTCGTCGACGCGATTGAAGAGATCGGCATGCGGATTCGTGCCGAGCAAGGGATCGAAGGCGCGCCGTTGACCGACATGTTGCCTCAGTTGGAGCGACTGGCCGACCAAGTCACCGGCAACGACGTGGCAACGGCCGACATCGCCCCGGCGAACGAAGCCGTGGGTGATGCGGGGGCTGCAGAATCGATTGACGAAGACGACGAAGCGTTCGACGATGACGATGATTTTGAGTTTGACGAAAGTCCGCCGAGTTGCGAAGTGGAGCCGCAGAAAACCGAACGCGATTCCGCACCCCCATTGCCCCCCATCAACGCGGCATTGCTTCCCATCTTCCTGGAAGAACTGGAAGACCGCTGTGCGAGTCTCAGCCGGGATGCGATTGCGATGGAAAACGTGACGGATGCTGATGAACGGGTCGAACTGTTGACGAATCTGTTTCGTTCGGCGCATAGTTTGAAAGGGGCCGCGGGCGTGGTCAAACTCGCGCCGGTTCAAACGCTGTGTCATCGCTTGGAAGATGAATTGGAATCGATCCGCGCAGGGACAACGGAATATTCCACACGCACGGCAACCGCGATGCTCGAAGCGGTCGATGTGATTCGGGACTCGGGAAACCAGCTCAAATCAGGCCGCGAGTTGGATCTCGGCGAAATCGAAGCAAGGGTATCGAGAATCGACGACTTGTTGTCCGGATCGGCGGAACCGGTGGCGGCTAAGCATTCGACGCCGGAAGCCGATGACGCCGATACCGAGCCGGATTCGCGCAGGCCGGCTGCGGCCAAGCCGGTGGCGGAGGCGACGCCGGCGCCGGCCGCGATCCAGCCGCCAGCTGAGGCCGCTTCGGTGGCAAAGACCGACGGAAAGATGCCGCCGACAAAGCGAGTGAAATCCGACCCGGGCGCATCGATTCGGGTTCCCGCGGAAAAGCTCGACGCGTTGCTTTCGCACAGCGGTGAATTGCTTGTGGCGCGTGGACGGTTGGCCTTTCGCGCCAAGGACGCCGCCGCGGTGCGTGACTTGGCCGCGGAATTGCGGGGAACCTGGCGTGAGAACGAACAGGCGATGCGTGATTTGGGCGAACGGACGTTCGACGATCGGAACGTCGCCAATCCGCGGCGGATTGCTGCGGTGATCGAGCACACGGCCAGTCGATTGACCGCACTTTCGTCGCGCCTGGACGCACTGGCCAGCGCGATCGAATCGGATAACCGTCTGCTTCAACAAACCTGTGGGCTGTTGGATGATGAAGTCTACAACGTGCGAATGTTGCCGTTTTCGGATGCCTGCGGAGGGCTGCAACGGGCCGTGCGCGACATCGCGACCGGCGGCAACAAAAAGATCGAATTGAAAATTGTCGGTGCCGAGGTGGAAGTCGATCGGTCGGTGTTGGAGGGGCTGAAGGATCCGCTTTTGCACCTGGTGCGAAATTCTGCTGATCACGGAGTCGAGTCTCCGGCGCAGCGTCAGGAAGCTGGCAAACCGGAGCGGGCAACCATTTCGGTTTCGGCGGAACTACGTGGTGGCCAGGTTCAGGTGCGGGTCGAAGACGACGGCGGCGGACTGGATCTGCGACGCATTTGCGAGATCGCGCGAAAACGAGACATCGAGGTTCCCGACGATCCGCGCGAACAAGCTCGCTTGATCTTTGCCCCCGGGTTCTCGACCGCGAAACTGATCACCGACATTTCTGGTCGCGGCGTCGGTTTGGATGTCGTGCAAAGCCAAGTGGAATCGTTGCACGGATCGGTCGATGTGTCGTTCAAGCCCGGTCGGGGAACGCGGTTTACGTTGAACGTTCCGCTGACGTTGACCACGATTCGTTCGATGATGGTCAAGGTCGCCGACCAGACGTACGCCATTCCCACCTCGGCGATTCAGCGTTTGGTGCGTTTCGGCCCCAACGACCTCCGCTCCTCGGCCGGCCGTGATTCCCTGCTTCTTGGTGAGGCTCCGATGGTGGTCGCGTCGCTGGCCCAGACCTTGCGATTACCCTCGATGGGATTGTTGGCGGGGAACGCGACCAAGGGGCTCGCCATCGTGTTGCAGGTCGCCGACCAATCCGTCGCCGTGGTCGTGGACGAGGTTTTGTCTGAGCAAGAGGTGTTGGTCAAGAATCTTGGATCGCGGGTGCGTCGGCTGCGGCATTTTTCTGGCTGTACGTTGTTGCCGACGGGTAAGATTGCGTTGGTCATCAACGCGGCCAACGTGGTTCGAACGGCGCTGGGGTTGAAGCTGGATCAGTTGGCGGCATCGCGGACGTCGATGAGTTCGGGCAAACAAAGTGTCACCGGGCCGGATACCCATGGCAGAACGCTGCTGTTGGCCGAAGACTCGGTCACGACGCGGGTGCTGTTGCGAAATATCCTGGAATCGGCCGGCTATGAGGTTACGACGGCCGCCGATGGGCAACAAGCTTGGGAGCTGATCCAGGAAAAGCCGTTTGATATTCTCGTCACCGATGTGGATATGCCGAGGATGGACGGATTTGAATTGACCGCGGCGCTGCGCGGTCTGGAATCGACGGCGGATTTGCCGGTCGTGCTGGTCACCGCACGCGGCTCCGATGCCGACAAACAGCGGGGCGTTCAGGCCGGCGCGAACGCCTACATCGTGAAAGGAAATTTCGAGCAACAGCATCTGCTCGAAACCGTCGCCCAACTAATTTAGGAAGCCGCAGAGCATGCCGAGGGTCTTGATCGTCGATGACTCGCCGACGGCGCGCGAGGTGCTGGCAACCATCTTGGGCTCCGATCCGGACCTGGAGGTGGTCGGTTTTGCCAGGAACGGACGCGAAGGAGTGGCGCAGGTCAAGAAGTTGAAACCCGATGTGGTCACGATGGATTTGAACATGCCGGTCATGGACGGGTTTGCCGCAACCCGTGAAATCATGATCGAGGAACCCACGCCGATCGTGATTATTTCCGGGGCCGGTCGAGCCGCAGAGGTCGAGACGGCGATGGAGACGCTGCGAGCGGGAGCGGTGCACCTGTTGCTCAAACCGGTCGGACCGGCATCCCCCGAATACGACGCCCGTGCAAAAGAAGTGGTCCGAGTCGTCAAAGCCATGGCAGGTGTCTTTGTCATTCGGCGGCGACGTCATCTGATGCCCAAACAGGCCGATCAGGTTCACGCGGTGTCGCCACCGGACTATCTGTCCAAACCACACCGGATCCGCGTGATCGCGATCGCCGCTTCGACCGGCGGCCCGCCCGCGCTCGTCAAGATTCTCGGCGCGCTACCGACCGATCTCCCGGTGCCGATATTGATCGTCCAGCATATCGCTGACGGATTCATGGATGGTTTTGCGAACTGGTTGGACGAGGTCATTCCGCTGGACGTGAAGATTGCCAAGGACCATGAGCCATTGTTGCCTGCGACGGTCTACTTTGCGCCCCAGGATCGACATCTCGGCGTCAGTCAATCACGCATTCGACTCTCCGACGCGGCTCCGATCGGCGGCTTCCGTCCCGCCGGCACGCATCTATTCGAGACCGTCGCCGAGGCGTTCGGCTATGATGCGGTGGGCGTGATCTTGACCGGGATGGGCAACGATGGTGTCGAGGGTCTGATGAAAATTCACCTGGCCGGCGGTGTGACGATCGCCCAGGACGAAGCATCGTGCGTGGTGTTCGGGATGCCGCGTGCCGCCATCGAAGCCGGTGCGGTCGATTCGGTTCTTCCTCTCGATGCGATCGGTCCGCGTCTGGACCAATTGATCGTCAATCGTCCGTCCGGCGATTGACGGCCAGGGCGGTGGCCATCGATGATGGAAGCAGGATTTGTTACAATCGCAAACTCGCGACACGCGGCCGGTCAGACGCCTATGCTGAACTCCAACGTCAACTTTGGTTTGAGACGATGACGCCAGAGCAACGCGACGAAACGATCGAAGAGCTGTTCACGGAAGCGGTCCGTCTTGATCGACGAAGCCAGATCGAATTGCTTGAATCGTCCAGTCTGCCAGAGGACATCCGCCGGGAAATCGAAGTGCTTCTGGAAGCCGAGCGGAGGCTGGAGTCGGGCGAAACAAAAGTTCTGATGGGTGACCAGGAGCGTGGATCGGAGCTTCATGCGTTGTCTTTTTTTGATCGCACGTTGGCGGGCGTAACCCTCAACGACCATCTGGAAACTCCGTCGACGGGGACGGCCGAATCGGTGGAATCGGCGGCCGAGCCGAGTACCATCGGCAAGTTTCGGATGTTGCAGTTGCTCGGTATCGGAGGTTACGGACAGGTTTGGAAAGCCTACGACACGGTTCTGGATCGTTTCGTCGCACTCAAGATCCCGCGTGATGACGTCAGTTATCGATTCAATCGAAAGATGGTCGAACGCGAAGCGCGAGCCGCGGCGCAGTTCCAGCATCCCAACATCGTCACCATTCATGAAGTGCATTTTTATGGTGACCGAGCGCTGATTGCGAGTGAATTGATCGAAGGTGTGACGCTGTCCAAATTGATCCTCTCGTCCTCCCTGACGGTCAAGCAGATTGCTGAAATGTGTGCCAAGTTGGCTGATGCCATCCACTACGCGCATTGCCGAGGCGTCATCCACCGCGATTTAAAACCGTCCAACATCTTGATCGATCAGGACGGCGAACCACACGTCACCGATTTCGGCTTGGCCAAACGTGAACTGGCCCATGCAACACTTTCAACGCACGGCAGCGTGTTGGGCACGCCGACCTACATGCCGCCGGAACAGGCACGCGGTGATTCCCATACCGCTGACGCTCGCAGCGATATTTATTCTCTGGGAGTGATTCTGTTTCAGATGTTGACGTCAGAGTTGCCATTTCGCGGCGACCGCCAGGCCGTGATTCAGAAGGTGATCTATGTCGACCCTCCCAGTCCACGTTCGTTGCGGCCGGCGATCCCGCGAGATCTGGAAACGATCTGTCTGAAGTGTCTGCAAAAATCATCCGCACGGCGTTACCAGAGTGCCAAAGACTTGGCGACAGATCTCGAACTCTGGATGCAGAAAAAGCCGATCCACGCGCGGCCGGTCACGCGGCTGGAGCGGGCGATGCGGCTGTGCGCACGCTACCCCGTGGTTTCCTCGCTGGCGACAGCGATCACCGTGTTGATCGTGGTCAGTCTGGTCGCGATCACCAGCTTGTGGATCCGCGCCAATCACAACCAAAAAACGGCACTGCGTCATCTGGAACGCCGAACCGCAAACTTTGACAAGACCATCGAAGCGGTGGAGGTGATGCTGAGCCGCGTGATCGAGCGGGAGGAGCCGGAGTTCATCCCCATCCAACAAGAGCTGCTTCACGAGGCATTGAAGCTGTACGAACAGCTCGTCGAAACCAACGGTGATGATGCCGACAGCTTGATCGAAAACGCTCGTATCCGGACTCGCATGGGATACTTGCACGAGTCGTTGGAGAATCCGGCCGCTGCGCTAGCGGCTTTTCAGTCGGCGATCGAACAGTTTCAGACCGCAATGGCGGGTTCGAGCGATGCGCGAACCAGTGAAGAGCTGGCCGAGAGCTACCGGAGTGTCGCCAGGACGATTCTGCAGATGTCCGTCGACGGAGACCCCCAGTGGGATGTGTGTGAAGACGCCATTGAACGAGCCATCGAAATTGACAGCGCGGCGATCCCAGCGGAGCAGGGGCGGCATTTTTCGTTGGCAAAATCGCACAACCTGCGGGCGCGAATGTGCGTCGCCAGGGCCGACCCCGAACGTGCCGAACAAGAATACCTGCGGGCGATCGAACTGCTCGGCGCGGTGAGCAAAAATCGCCCTGATTCGGTGGTGGTGACGTTGTCGCTGATTTGGAACCGACATCAATTGGCCGACATGCTTTTACGAAACGGTGACTTCGAAAGGTCACGACAGATTCACGAGGATCTGTTGGAGCAACGTCTGGCACTGCAACGTGTGGCTTCCGACGCCTATCGCTTTCATCCTTCGACGGTCGTTCAGTTTCCATCCCCCAATCAGACGTTTTCGTTGCGTCGTGATTTGGCGGCTACCACCGCTCGTTGGGGCAAATCTGCGAAGCGGAGAACGACGATGTCGCTGCCGCGGCACATTTCCGCGCGGCGGCAGGGTTCATCGATGCAGTCGTTCGCGATTACCCCCATCGTCGCGGCCACCGGGACGCCAAGGGGGGAATTCATACGCGGTACGCCCAGATCCTGATGCGATTGGGAAAACGCGAAGAGGCCCTCGAACACTTTGACATCGGATTGCAAAGTTGGAATGAAGCGGAACCGGTCACGCTGAACCAGAGCCGGCTCAAAAACTTTGCCTCCCAGCACACTGCCGCCGGTTCACTGGCCAAGGCCATCAACAACAACGAATCCGCCATCCTCCATTTCATTGCCGCGCTCGAGTTCTATCACCAGCTCAGCCGGATTGTCCCCGGGGAACCTTCGGTGATCTTGGCAAAGATCCGCGTTTCCCTTGATCTGGCTGAACTCCGACGTCAAAGCGGGGACGAGCGTGCCGCCGAGGAGTTAATTCAACAAGCGACCGAGTTGACTGAATTGATGCGAAACAGCGACGAACCGACTCGGGAATTGCAGAATGCACTTGAAAACGCCGAACGATTGCTTCAGCGATCTTCGGCGGGACGCATCTGAGGTCCTGCACATCCCAAAGGCAGGAGACCCTGTCCATTTTTTTTGGGATTTCGCATCGCAACGCGGCAGCGACTTTCCGTTAATCTATTGGTCGACGTGATTTCTTCCTCCGAGAGTTTCTAGCATGAGCAAGAAAAAACAGAGCCGGGCGTTACGACAGACCATGCAACCGTTGGTGGAGTTGTCGGATCGATTGGCCACCACTCGGCTTCAATCGGCACGGCTTCGCGTTCGGCGAGCCGAGCTTCAGCTTAAACGCGAACGCGTCCGGACGGTCCCTGACGAACCGTCCGTTCTAAGCACCGCCGAATTCACTGCACGCATCAACCGTTTGGCGGATCGTTTGCGCGAGAACCGGCGACGCATCGGTCGGATCCGTCAGGCGCGACAACGCGAAGTGGGGATTCTGCTCGGAGCCGAATTCAGCTACCTGGAAATTGCCAAGCACAACGAAGACTTTTCACTCTACACGGGATATCTTGGTGGCAATGACTGAAGACGGCGGAATGAGTTTCCAAGACGGAACGATCATGTTGGTTGCCGATGCAGCCCCGTTTTCGACGCGCGATGTGTGGGAAGGCTATCTGGAGGGATTGACCGAGGCGGGGGCGAACGTGTTGCCCTATCCGACGTTTTCCATCTTGGAATTGCTCAGCCCCAATTTGCTCGGCAGTGATCTGATCGGCAAAGCGATGGACATCCGAAATGGCGTCAACGCCGTCGTCTTCATCAGCGGGATGTACTTCCGCGAGACGCGCAGTTGGGTCGTCGAATCGCTGACCCGACGTGGCATGCCGACGGTCTTGATCGCCACGGACGATCCTTATGAAGACATCGGTATGCGAGATTGTTATTCGACGCGGTTCACCAACGAAATGTCTTGTGCCAACGGCCAGGCGGCCTATCTACCGACGGCGACGTTGTTTCCGCCGTCGTTGGACGACGACCCGTGGGTGCGGGATCTCGTCTTCGTGGGCACCGTTTTCGAAGATCGCTGGGAATGGATCCGGCAAATCGCGATGTACTGCGAACTGAACGAACATCGCTTTGATATTTTCGGGCATTTCCCGACGATGCGGGATGGGCTCCAGGATCTGGATTACGTGCGTGTCATCCCCGGCACCGTGTCTGCCGAACAGAAGTGGAGTCTTTACAGCCAAAGCAAACTGGTGCTGAACATTTTTCGCGATGCGGGCGAAAAGCGTCCACAGTCGGCCAGCCCGAGGGTCTACGAGGTCGCCGGGTTGGGGCGGCCTGCCTTGATCAGCAACCGCCGCGACGAGGTGGAGCAAGTCTTCGGCGACGCGATCTACCTGTTTGATGACATCGAAAGCTTTGGGGAAGTCTTCGAAGAGGCGATCGAGTCGGATGCGGAGAGACAGCAGAAAGTCCGGCAAGCCCAGGAGGTTGTGCTCCAGGGGCATCTCTATCAACATCGCGCCTCAACGCTTCTGGGCGAGATTCAAAAGCTTTTGACGGATTAACGATCGAACCGAAAACACGTGTCGGATCTTGCCAGTTGGATGGGTTGGCAACGAATCGTTTCGGTGTCGACAGGCTGGAAGCCTACCCCATTCGGTTTATACGTCGTATCCGGCTTCTTGCAACAGTTCGCCAAAGACTGCGTTGCAAAGCGCGCGTAGTTTCGGGGGCAGATCGGTTTTCCATCGTCCCACCGAGACGCGTTCGTCGGCGGTCGTCCGGTGAAAATCCAAGTCTTGGCAGATCGACCGGTGTGCTTCGATGACGCCCGCGACGGTGGCCGCGTCGCTGCTGATCTGCAGATAGTCAAAGATCCGCGTCAACGTGGATTCCGGTTCCAGCACCAGGTCTTCGTATCGCACGCACAAACAATTTTCTTTGCGAGCTTCGGCGACACCCAACAGTCGGGCAACGTCGTGCCGTTTCATGCGGATGAATTCCGCGTCACTTTCCACATTCTCTCGACCAAACGTTGCGAAGCCACGTTTGTGATTGAACGCGATCATCGAACAGACCATGTCGCGAAAATCGCGAATCAAGATGATCTCCTTGGCGTTTGGGTACAGTTCGCGGGCGATCCATTGAAGGTGGCACGGAAGTGACTTTTCGGCAAAGTACGTGACGTCAGACGATTTGTTGTTGATCACGGCGATTTCACCGTAGAGTTCGTCGATATTCTCCAGGGCAAACGCAGCGGTGCGGTTGATGTAGGCGTTTCCGAACCAGTCGCCGAGGGTCGGCCGATTGGAGATGACTTCGCTGTTGAACGGGCACGGCGGTAGAACGCTAAGATCGGATTCGAACGTGTTCTTGCCCAGTGAGGGTTCGGCAAGGATTTTCAACATGTGAAACCAGTACCCGGCCGGTCGTGCTTCAAACGGGTATTGGGCGTCGAGCACGATCGAAGGGTGCTGGGCAAGCGTCTGCATCGCCCGAGTGGTTCCCGTCCTGGCGAGCGACGTGATCGTGAGCGGTGAAAGCTTGGGGGTGTAAGCGGGGCGTAGGGGATCTCGCTCGCCGCGAATCGTCGCGCAAGGCACGCGTCGACCGTTTTGCAAGACCGCGAACACGTCAATTTGAAACTGTGGCGGCAGCCCCAACGTCCCGAAACTGCAACGGAAACCGCACGTCGACGTGCCTCGAACGTTCGCGTGTCGACTCGCGGCGGTCTCGTTGTGAAGTGTGACGGGAATTGATTTCCAAGGGACGCCGCCATGCATCAACTGAAGACGGCGAACCTTGCCACGTCGGGCCAGCGCCCAACCGTCCAGACGTATGCTATTGGAGTCGATCGCCGTACCGGGACTCGGCTGATGCAGTTCAAAGCCGTGCAGGATTTGGTCCAGATTCTCGTGGTAGGCGACGTCAATGCGATGAATCGTCAAACTGGCTTCTCCAACAGGTCTTCAACCGAGCACTTCGATGACGGAAAGCCCTGCCCGAACGTCGCGGCGTGTGTTGTACAAGCCGAACGAGAATCGCATGCAGGGGGCCTTGTAGGGGCTGGCACTTGCGATCACACCGTTGCGACACAGTTCGATTTCGAGCTCGTTGGGATCCCAACCGTCGACGTTGAAACAAACGATTCCAGATGACAGGTCTTGCGACATCGGAGTCAACAATTGAACATGCGGCATCTCCGCGAGTTTCTGTTTACAAAACTGTGCCAAACGGTGGAGCCGACGTTGGATGCGTTGCTTGCCAATGGCGAGTTGGAAATCAAATGCATCGGCGAGCGCCCAGCGGTGTTCATAGCTATGGTAGCCGCCCGGTGTCATCCGTCGCCCGATCGCGGCGGAATCGACAAGCCCCTTTCGCCAACATTCGATACGTTCGGCACCGAACGGTGGGATCGTGGGGCGGACGCGTTTCCAACCCGCTTCGCTGCCCCAGATGATGCCGGTGCCACGTGGACCGCATAGTGTTTTGTGGCAGCCGGCGATGAAAAAATCGCAACTTCCTTCCTGGAGGTTAAAATCTTCAACGCCCAAGGCGTGGACGCCGTCGACGATCAACAGAATCTTTTGCTCGGCGGGGCGGTCCTGGTTCAGATTGGCGATGCGTTCAGCGATCGTGGACAGCGGCAGCTTGACACCCGTTGAGGAATGCACCCAAGTGATTACGACCACGCGGGTGGCATCGCTGACACCGGACAGCAATTGGTTGACCATCACGTCCGCACTGGCATCCATGGGCGCATGGTGATCATAAAGTGCTTTTTCTACCCGCTTGGCTCGAGAGCGATCCGACGCGTAGCGGATTGATGCGTCCGACGAATAATGCCCATGCTCGCTTTGAAGGATCTCGTCATTTTCGTCGAGATCTAAACTGGTCAGCACCAGTCCCAGCCCCATCGTCGTGCTATCGGTCAGCGCGATCTGATTCGGCGAGCAGCCGAAATACGAAGCCGCTCGACAAAGCACGCGAACATCATTGATTTCCAAATCGTCGTGTGCACGTTTTGGGTTGCGATCCAGGATTCTTCGATATCTGGACAAGGCGCGGCGCACCGGGCGCGGATGCGAGGCAAACAGCATCGGGGCGAGGTGAACGAGATTGGGCGCGAGTCGGAATTGGCGACGCACTTCGGCCCACGAGTAGAGTGGGCCGGAAGGTTTGCTTCTTTTGGAATTCATCTGCGTCTCCACACCGTACTTGTTGAAAGGTACGCTCGAAGCAGAGAATATACTTCAAATCACTCGGTGTGATTGCTTGGTTGTCGAACCGTCCCGCCCTCCGAACCAATCGAACACCTGTGACACGTGATTTGCTTCTGACCGTCAGCATCGGCGAAGACGACGTCGCGCAGCACACGATTCCTCGGATGCGTCGCTATGCCGAGATGCATCAGACGGCGTTTCGCGTGATGACCCAAAGCCGGACGTATCGTCGTCCCGTTTTCGCCTATTGGGAAGCGTTGATCGAATTATGCGAATCCGATTATGATCGGATCGCGATCTTGGACAGCGATATCCTCGTGCGACGGGGGGCACCGAGTCTATTTGAGGTCCCGTTTTCCAAGATCGCGATGAAGCCGTCTGGTTGGGTGGCGCCACGTTTCTTGCAACGCATTCACGATCAAATCGCTGACGATTTCACGGTTCAGGACATGTACAACAGCGGCGTGATTCTGATCACACGCGATTACGTGAGGACGATCACCGATTCGATTCAATCGCTCGGGACCCGCGTCGAAGAATCGCGTTTTGCCGACCAGGTTTACTTTTGCATGATGGTCAAGCGAACCGGTGTGACCCCAACGCCCTTGTCGTGGCGTTGGAATCAGCATGATCAAGTGCCTCTCTTCCGCGCCGAACTGGCGCACTTCCTGCACTTTCGTGGTCCCGACAAACTGCCTCGCGTCGAGCAGTTCTTGCAGGAAAACCGTAATGACCAATGGGGTGCGGATTTGTCGTGATGGGCGATCGGAAAAAAAAAACGGCAGACGCACTTTGTGCGTCTGCCGTTGGCGTTCACCGGTAAGAACGGATCATTGAAGCTGGAAGTCGTAGCTGTCACCCTCGTTGCCGTTGTAGTCCATGAATCGGTTTCCGCTGATCAGCGTGTATCGCCGTGAGCCAGGGATGCGTTGGTAGACGATTCGTCCGAAGTAGTCGGCTCCGTCGCCGCCGTACATTTCGTCACGGATTCCGTCGCCGTAGTCACTCATGTCGTCATTACCGTCGCCGCCCATCAGGATGTCGAAATCTCGCCCGCCAGCCAGGTCATCGTTTCCGCCTCCGCCGAGCAAAATATCTTCGCCGTAGCCGCCACGTGCGGTGCTGTCGATGTCGGTTTGGTTGTCGAAGCTGTCGTCGTGGTTTCCGCCTTCAAAGTAGATGTAGAAAAACTCGGGAAAATCGAGCGCGAGGTCCTTCGCGATCAGCGAGTCGTCCCCGTTCCAGCCTCGAAACACGACGTACAGTCGGGTGTATGGGCCGGCCACGGCCTCGAATTCATACTCTTGGCCATTGAGTTCCACTTCGACTCGACCAGATTCGATGGCATCGTCGTCTTCGTCGTCCCGGAACTTGATTTCGCACTCGTCATTGGCCGAAGTCCCGTCGATCATGACGACGCGAGTCGGTCCGTCGTCAAAGGCGAACACGCCTGCATTGGCAACGCCACAAAATCCTGCCAGAGCGAGGCAAAAGGTCAGTTTTCTTAACATGGTTCGAGTTTCCGTGACTGAAGTGAGCTGGTGAGGGTTCCGTTGATAGGATTCCAAGCGGACAGCGGCGGAAAGTGTGTCAAACGATTGCGCCGATTCGCTAACGTTTTTCGAATCGGGCACCCGTTTCGCTTCCGATGCCGGCCGCGACCTGCGATGCCATGCCCTGACGTCTGCGTGGCGTTTTCCCCCAAAGCAAACATTGATGATCGGAGCAAGGGCCGATACGATTGATCGAGAAGGACCTTTCGTGCCCTCGCCTTAGACGCGTTCCCATGACAGAAAAGCCCGCCTACCAGTCGCCTTCACGCAGTTTCGTCAAGGCGGAGAGTCGTCACGATGCGGTCCGTCGGATGATTCGCCCCGATCCCCTTCTGTCATCTCTGTACGTTGACGGGGAAAACAAGGACGGAAAAGAGGGCTGGGTCAATGCCATCCGGGATCAATCGGGGGCGGTGTACCGGTTGCTGTTCTATATCGACAAGCTGCGGGTCGCTCCGGAGTTTTGTGATCTGGAGATGTACGAGGTGCTCTACGGCGCAGTGACCGAGCACCAGGACTTGAATTATCCGCGCGCCTTGTTCACGACCACCGGCGCGATCAACCTGATGCGAGACGGCATTCCGGGACAGCAGTTCGTCCAGGCGGTCAAACGCGGGATCCTTCAAATCGTTCCCTACACGTTGGGCCGAGACATCAAGACCGCTCATCTTCGCGAAAACGGATACGCGTACCTGTGTATCTATGACCGCGATGGGCAGGGGATCCGTGTTCTGAACCTACTGGACTACTTGATGGTGTATGACCATCGGGCGGGTGAAGAGATCCAAGTGCACCAGGAAGAAGAATTGGTGATCGGTGACACGCGTTTCGTCCGTCCGTTTTTGCTGAAGTACGCTCATGGCACGAAGGCGGAGGTGCTGGACACCGCCAGCGTGGCCGAGAGAACGCTCAGGTCAAAAGGGGCGTTCTAGCCTGTCGGCCTGTTGTTCTCGTTTTCCCGGCAAGACTCGGCAACCGGCCCATTGCGATCCCGATCAAGGCAAAGAAGACCACGGATTCGGATCGCACCGGACCCATGAACGAAACACACAAGAGCGACCAGCCGAAGTACCAAATGGCGAACACGGCAAGTGTGGTGGCCAAGTTTTGCATCGAACGATCGCCTCGGACCAGGCCGCTGAATTTGACGACCAGATTACCGATCGCCACGAGGAAAAACAGCAGACCGATGACACCGGTCGACACCAGGATTTGAAGGTAGATGTTGTGCGCCGTGTGATTGGTTTTCAGCGACCAGACTTCAAGTCTTCCCTCTTCGCTGGTGATAAAGTAACCGTGGCCGATCCATTTGGATTTGGTGTATTCCCGCCAAACCTTCGTCCACATCTCTTCACGGCCCGACACCTTCGTCAATTGCCGGGCGGATTGCCCTCGCGTGATGTACTGAACGGTCGGACTCCTGGAATCCAGTACCGATCCAAACGACGGATCGACCAGCACGATCACCAGCAACAGCACGGCGAATAGGCTGATCGTCGCGGCACGAACCAGGTTGCTGGCGTAGAAAAACAGCACCATGCCGACCGTCAACGCCGCCATCAACAGCGCCATCCGGCTACTGGCATAAAACAAGACCGTCCCGTGAACCACGCCGCCGATCAGTGCCCCCCGCAGCGCCCAACTGTATTTTCCGACGAACAGGCAGAGCACGCAGATCAACAAGCCGATTGATGCGTTGGCACCTGCCGCCGTCGGGTGAACAATTCCGGAGTTGCCGCCCATCATCAGGCCTCGATCCAATCCAGAAAGATCGGGAACGAAAAGTTGGATGGCGATCACAAAGATGCTGAACGCAAGCAACATTTGTCCGAGCATGCGCAACAGTGATTCGGTGCGGTCTTGCCGGGTTGCCACCAACGCGATCAACGACGCCAGCACCAGCAGACTCGCCAACCCACCGGCTTGCCAGAGCGAAATCGCCGGCCGCGGCGTCCACAGAACACTCAAAATCGCCCAGGCGAAATACAGGTAGAACGGATGCAGGGGGCGCAACGCCCATCGCGCCTTTTCGTCGCGAAGCCGGGCGAGGACGGCAGCCGAGCCGCCAAAGAAGACGATCAGCAAGATCAGCAGCTTGACCATCACAAGCGGATCAAGCGATGCGAACGTGGACGGTTCCAGACGACTGGGGATCGTGAACGTCAGGATCGGTAATGCCCAAACCCCGAACGTCGTGATGCGTTGCAAGTAAGCGTCGGATCGAAACATGACTTTCCAAGGGGACGATGATCAACGTGGACGCGTAGCCACGGGAGATTCAGCCTCGGTTTCGCGTCTGACGACTTCCGCTTTGTCGATCCGGATCGGTACCGACGGACTGACGTGATCCGGCGGCTCGGCCAAGTCAGACGATGAGTCCTCCCACAACGCCGCGGATTCAGGACCGAGCGATTGGGGTGTTGGTTCGATCGGCAGGTACGACCGAAAATCCAGCAAGACGGGAACACCCATCGCCAAGCCGAACGCGGCGATCAGGCCGGCCATCGCACACAGCGGCTTGTTTGGCGAAACAGGCCGTTCCTCCAGCGTCGCGGGCTGGGAGACATTGATGCTGGTGATTCGGTGTGATTCCAATTCCTCGTTCAACCGTGCCTGTTCAAGCATCACCGAATGCAGCTTGTAACGTTCCTCCAAAACCAAGGCGTTGCGCTGCAGCTTGGAAAGTTGTTGTTCATGTTCGTTCAACGAGTTGATTTCGGTGAGCAGGTAGGCCTGTTGTTCTTGCAGTTTCTTCCTGCGCTCCAGAAGCGACTTTTCCGAAGCCAGGTCAACGATCTGGCTGGCGAACAGTTGTTGGTGCGTCGGGTTGATCACCTCCCGGGACTCGGTCAGTTCCGAATCCTGAGCGTCAACAATCTCACGAGCTTTTTCGAGTTGTTCGCGAATCGAAGTCAGCTTGGGATGGCCCGTTTTGAATTTCGCAGCATACTCGTTTTCAAGGACTTCCAACTGGAACAGAGTGGTCCTCATGTCGTTGTGCGACTTCCGTTCAAGTCCGCTGGTTTGTTCGGTCACGGTGCGATCGACCGAGTTTGCCAACAGGTCGGCATAGGTTTCTGCACGCATCCCGAATTCGACCAAATCCGCTTCGACTTTGAACAGTTCGCTAGAAACTTTTTCGAGCTGCGTTTCCAATTGTGTTTGGCGACCATCCAGGGTGGCAAAACCGGCTGCGTTTTTGGCGTCGCGGATTTTGCTGTGGACGTCATCAAGTTGCTGCTTCAATTCCGTGTCCTGTTCCAGAAAGAAAGCGTAGGTGCCGCGTGTGCGATTGACTTGCGCGTGGTGGGCCAGATAGGCATCGACCCAAGTGGACACGATTGTTTGAGCGACCTGAGGGTTCTTTGATTTGAACTCGACCTTGACCAGGCTCGATTTCTCCGACGCCGAAATATCGATCGACTTCTCCAACGCCCGAATCGCTCGCTCTTCGGTACTGATCGGATCAATGTTGCCGACCCAAGTCTTTAACGAGCCGAGCCATGAAGCGATGCGACTTTCAGATGGTGCTTCGGACGCAGCCTCGCGGCTGGGAAGCTTGTCGTCAAGGATCAAGTCGGGGCCCAGGCGATCGACCACATCCTTCATGATCGTTCGGCTGTGCATCACGTCCAACGTCGTTTCGACCTCGTCTTCGCGAGTCTTAACGGGGGCGTCGGGGTTCCCGACGACCGACATGGTGGGGTCCAACGTCGCGCTTTCATAGCCGACACGCAGCAGCAGCTTGGAAACGGAACGGTACTGCCGTGGGGCGTACAACACCACCGCCACCGCGATGGTAATGACAGTGACGAAAGAAAACGCAGCGGCAAACCAGTGACGTCTAAGCGAAGCCCGCCACATGAAGAAGGAGTTCATAAAATTCGTACAACGATTTGAACTGGGGGACGTGAACTGGGGAGTGACCGATGGGCGAAGACAGACTCGATGCTAATTTCGAGTCGGGACAACGACCCCGCCACGGTCTGGTTCTCAGGCAGAAACGAGCGTCAGGGGTGCGTTTTTGAGATTATGAACGGTTATCCGGTCCCACGTCGACGCCCCCCAGAGAGCCCCTGACGAAACAGACGCGACATCATTGACGACCGGCGGAATTCACTCAAGTTGGTTAGACACTTGGGTTTTAGTGCAGCTGCGACGTCAGACGGACAGTTTTTGGCAGGCTGCGTCGCCGGACAGCGAGCCGCATCTGGCACAGCCAGACCGCCAGCGTGCTTCGCGATCCCGGCCTGTAGCGGGCGGAATCATCGTGTGTCATCCACCCGAATCGCAGCGTGTGCTGGGCCGCTCGGTCGATCTCGATGTGGCGGGGTCGGAGTTCTGACACTCTACCGCTAAATCGAGAAGCAAAAGTTGAACACCATGGCTGCCCTCTCCCCCGATTCCTGACGAGCCTAAGCGAGTCAGGAATTGGCGGGAGAGGGGCTGGGGGAGAGGGGGGCCATTTTTGGGTAAGTCGCTTCTCGATGGAGCGGTATTGGGCTCGCGCCCTACCGCTAACAATCAGCACCCCGTTTGGTGTCAATGGAGTTGGCATTGGGCTCACGGCCAAGCGGCTGATCGTTGACAGCGCACCGGGAAGGCAGCCCAGCGCGCAAAAAAAGAAGGGATGCAGCGCGAACGCTGCATCCCTTCCGGTAAGGATCAAAACGATTGGGCTCAATTATTGATTGAGCGATTCTTGGATCGTTTCTTTTGAAGCCTTGGTTCCCAACGCTCCCCACAACCCGTACGGGCTTTGCTTGCCAGCGCCTCGGACACCGAAATTCGGATCGTTGTTGCTGTAGGGGACCTGGTTTTGATCGCCGGATTCAATCGAATCGGTGATGAACACGACCGCTCCGTCGGCCATCAGGATGTGGGCACCGCCTTGGTGCAGACTGGATGCCGATCCATAGCCGAAGTCGCCGTGGCCCCGGTAGATGCTGTAGCTATTCGGGGGACGAATCGTGTTGAACATCGAGAACTGGGGTCGGGCATCGGGCCAGCGACGACCGCGACCGTGATTGGCGGACTCGTCCAATCCTGGGCGGCCGTTGATCACGCTATCGTCCCAGTATTGTGGGCGATCGGGGTCGACGAACTGTTCCCAGTGGTTGGGCGGTAATGCCATGTTGCTGGTATTGTCCTGATAGGGGACCGTAGCAACCAGTCGCTCGCGGGCGTCAACCATGTTTTCGCCTGCTGCGATGGTATTGGACAGTCCATCGAGAATGTCACGGAACTTGGTGAAGTGACGATTTCGAAAAACGCCACGCGCCCAGCGGGCTTGAGCTTCATCACCCCAAGTACCGTCGGTGCCCGGGACTCCGTTGTTGTTAATCCCACCGTGGTGGCCTTCGAAATAGGCGTCACCTTGGCATGCCGAGTAGTTCGTGAAGGCAACCCGTGCCGGCGTACTTTGCGTGGGGTCGCTCGGGCAGCGATAACCGGGAACTTGAGTCAACCAAGGCTGATAGTTCTCGTTCCACGGCACAGGACCCATCGACGGATAGGGCGGGGTCCGAATACTGCCGTCGCGGTTTTTGTTGAACGGGTTGGAGATCTGGTCCCACAACCCCTGTTGTTCGATAAATGGCAAAATGCCAACCAACCAACTCAAGTTAAAGCGGTTGTGAAAGTCGCCACCACGTGGGTTTTCGTAGGTACCGCCAGAGTTCATCGGCAGGTTCTTGTAAGCCGAGTGGTAGTTGTGCAACGCCAAGCCGATCTGCTTGAAATTGTTGCTGCAACTCATCCGCCGCGCTGCTTCACGTGCAGCTTGGACGGCGGGCAAAAGTAGACCCACCAAAATACCAATGATGGCGATAACTACCAAAAGCTCAACCAGTGTAAATCCACTGCGTTGAGGGGATCGATTCTTCATTTGCATCTCCGAAGACAGTTCGCTTCAACTAAGGAAAAGTTCATTTCACGCAGAAAGCATCCACTTGACGCTCTCGCGGTTTCGGTCAATCCAGCGATTAAACCCGAGTGTAGTTTCGGACACCGATTCTCGGCAGTCCTTCTCATGTAAGTAAACGCCAGAAACACTCGAAAGAATCGCTGGAATCATGAATTTTATTTTAAAGCGAGTTTTACAAATCGCTTTTCTTGAATCGCAGTGCTTTTTCGGCCTGCTGGCTGCGTGATGAACGTCCCCGAGTAGGGGGCGTTGATCGCATAGGGGCTATGGCAATTCGCCGCAGCAGTCAGGATTAAAAGCGTTCGTCGTTGAACATTGGGCAGGCCCTGGTGCCCCATCGTGTTTCGCTGGCGGACTTTGCCTCCCCGGCGAACTTGGCATCCGTCGTCGTCCAACAGACCAGCAGTCCAGAGCACATCGGTCCAGAGCACCACGGTCCAGAGCAAAACGGACCGGAGCAAAACGCACAGGGTACAGAGCACAGAGCCGATCAGAGCACAGAGCCGATCAGAGCACAGAGCCGATCAAACCACGCCCCAACCGGACAGCCCACTGGCACGCCGCACTTGAGGCACCCATTCCGCTCTCTGGGGCAATCTCGTTTTTGACCCGCGGCGATCGACCGACACCGGTAAAGACACCTGTGGGGCTCAGAGGACTCCCTCGTCGTCTCACCAAACTGAAATTGCCCGCTTTTTTAAGCACGGCTGACGCAGATTGAAACCTGCGTGCGTAAGCGACGAGCCGAGCGGCGCCCCCGTCTACGCTTCAACCCAGCGTATTGATTTCGGACGATCAAATCGACCTGCATGTCGTACAGCGGGAAGTTGATCAAAGCATCGAGGGATGCATCCGGCGTGCAGCCTCGCACGCCTTTCATTCCAAATCTCAAATTCGGCCGACGTCGCTCGATCGGTGCGATACGCTGGCGCTAGGATCGCAACGAGAAAGGTTCACTATTTCTTTTTGAAGTTCTCTTGTTCTTGTTTCCGCAGCATTTCTTCATAATCTTGGGCTTCTTGGACTTCTTCAGGGGTCTGGGCGGTGGTTTCTTCAAACGTCGCTTCACCACCGCCGGAACCACATCCAGGTAGTGCACAGAGTAAAAACGCCAGAGCCATCAGGGACAGAAGTTGGCGAGCCATGTGAATCTCGTGGGTAAGAATTTCAAAACTGACAGGTTTCTAGAGCGGAGATGCTATCCTTAAGTTGCTTAAAATCAAGTGGCTCGCCACAGTGGCGGGCGTTCAATAGATCGGTGATCGTTGCACCGCGTCGCTGCCTCGCGTCGCAGCGAGTGCGACACCCTCATCAAACAGCAGCTCTCTCAATCGTATGATGATCCGACAACCCATCAACCGCTTCTTATTCCGAATCGGTTGGCGATGTTCCGTTGGTTGTCCAAGGCTCCACCGTCGCAGCGGCGACGTGCGTTTGACGCCCAAGCCGGTTGTCCGGCTGCTCGTTCTGTTAGGGATGCTGCCCTGGATGCCCGGCTGCGGCAATCCCGAGGCATCGTCTATCGATGCGAACGCGCGGCGATCTAGCCAAACAGTGCAGGCCGACGAAGCGGATGGTCAGGATGAACCCCAACAAGACTTCTTCGCAAACGCGGCCGGCGCACTCGCGCGGGGAGACATCGCCGAGGCCGAGGCTTCGATTCGAAAGCACCTGCTGCTTCACCCGGACGATGCCCGCGCGATCGAGTTTGCCGGTGACGTCGCGTCGCGCCAGGGAGATCGGGAAGTCGCGATCGAGCGGTATCAGGCGTCGTTGAGTTTGGACGAGTCGCCCAACGAGACGCTGCTGGACAAGTTGACACATGCCTTGGTTTCCGCCGGTCGGCCTTTCGATGCGATCGACGCCTTGAGTACGTTCGTCGATCGATTCCCCAATCGTCCCCAGCCGCGATTTGACCTGGTCGGTCTGGCGACGATGGTCGGGCAGACCCCCGCGGCGCTGCCGTCGCTGCAGTGGCTCGCCCAACACGGTCAAGGCGATCCGGAATCGTTGCAGGTGCTTGCCGACCCCGCGCGGGTGGAACCCGACGGCGAGATGTGTCAGTCGATGCTGCAGCGATCGGGTGATGATCTGCGTCCGCAGTATTGCCTCGCCCGCCTGGACGCGATGAAGTCGAATTGGCAGTCGGTAGCCGACCGTCTGCGACCGGTGCTGGAACGCCACGCTGATTTTGCACCGGCGCAGGCGCTCTATGGGCGAGCGCTGATGGAATTGAATCAATACGATTCCATCCTGGATTGGCAGCAGCAGCTTCACGCCGATATCGAAACGTTGCCCGAGTACTGGTTGGTCGCCGGTGACTGGGCGCAGCGCGAGGGGCAGCACGAGCAAGCAGCGCGTTCCTACTGGCAGGCCATCCGGCTGAGCTCCCACGCGTTGCCCTCGGCTCTGAACGGTCTGTTCCAGAACCTGACCCTGATCGGTCGATCCGATGATGCCAACGTGGTCGCCGCTCGGATCACCAAACTGGGCGCCCTGCGAGATGCGTTGAAGACGCATCTGGAGCGGAGCGGACGTTCGCAACGAGCGGCCATGCAGGTGGCCGAGGGGATGCTGGCGCTCGGACGGGTTTGGGAAGCCGAAGGCTGGGCACGGCTCGCGACGACGTTGCCGGAAGAACGTCTGCCGGATCTTCGCGATCGCTATCTGGCGATTCGCTCCGAGTTGACGGCCACGACGCCGTGGGTGTTGCCGGAGACGGAGCTGGATCGACAGATCGATCTGAGCGATTTGCCGACGATCGCCTGGAAACTGACTCAGCCCCGGTCGAGTGCTGCGGAAGTGAGTTTTCAGCGCCCCTTGGTGTTCGAGGATCAGGCCGAGCAACGGGGCTTGATTCATACCTGCGAGATTGCACCGGAAGCGATCCGAGAAGGGCATTGGATCTATCAAAGTGTCGGCGGCGGCGTCGGGGTGATCGACTTTGATCTGGACGGTTGGCCCGACGTGGCCGCGGCGATGTTAGACGGCAAACCCCTCGCATCGAATTCCTCGTCCAATCGATTGTTCCGGAATCAAGCGTCCAGATTTGTTTCGGTGGAGCGTCAAGCTGCCTACCTCGACACCGGGTTTTCCCAAGGGATCACCGTTGGCGATTTCAACGATGATGGTTTCCCGGACATCTTTGATTCCAATTACGGCCAGAACCGGCTGTTTCGAAACAACGGTGACGGGACGTTTGACGAAACTGCGATCGCCGTCGGGCTGACCGATCAATCCTGGACGACGTCGGCCGTGATCTGCGATCTGGACGCCGACGGCATCGCCGATGTGTTCGCGACGAATTACTGTGCCGGCCGGGGACCGCTGGAACGACCGTGCCGCAATGCCGACGGATTTTCGACGTGTCCCCCGTTGTTGTTCGAAGCCGAGCGGGACCGTGTTTGGAAAGGCCGCGGGGACGGCTCGTTTGTTGACGTTTCGGATCAATGGATCCAGACGCAGACGCCAGGACGCGGACTCGGTCTGGTCGTGGGGCAGTTTGACGAGCGCCGCGGGTTGGACGTTTATGTCGCCAATGACATGACGGCCAATCACCTCTGGTCGCCCGAGGTGACCGACGGGCGATTTCAAATGGCCGATCTGGCCGCTACCCGGGGCGTCGGGTTCAGCGGGGATGCGACGTCGCAGGCGTCGATGGGAATCGCTGCGGCCGATCCGGACGGCGACGGTGACATCGATTTCTTTCTCACCCACTTTGCCGACGACCACAACACGTACTACGAACAGGTCTCACCGGGGTTCTGGGCCGACCGCTCGTTCCAGGTCGGGCTCGCTCAGCCGTCGATGAAACTGCTGGGATTCGGAACCGAGTGGGCGGACTTTGACAACAACGGATCACTCGAGTTGATGGTCACCAACGGGCATGTCGATGACGTCCATCGCACCGACGTGCAGTACAAAATGCCGCCGCAGACCTTTCGACGTCAGCCGTCGGGGCGTTGGGAAGAATTGAGCCTGGACGGGATGGGGGACTATTTTTCCGAGCCACATTTGGGCCGCGCCCTGGCAACCATCGATGTCGACCGCGACGGGCGAACGGACGTGGCGATCACGCATCTGTACGAGCCCGTCTCCCTGTTGGTCAATCGGACCGAAAACGCGGGGCAGTCGATCGGGCTGATCTTGAAAGCCACGCGAACGCAACGCGATGCCATCGGCGCCGTGGTCACAGCGACCGCGGGTGCGCGATCGCTGACCCAGCAGCTGACCGCCGGTGATGGCTACATGTGTACCAATCAACGCAGGATTTCGGTCGCGTTGGGCGAGCAGGCCAGCGCCGACAACGTCACAATACAGTGGCCCTCGGGAACGACACAATCCTTCGGGGTACTGAAGGGAGGCTACGATTACGTCCTGGTCGAAGGGGCTGAAGACGCATTTCAATTGCAGGGTCATCGTTGAATATCTATCGCACACGCTACCTGGTGAAGGTCGTTGCCGTCGGTTTCGTCGCCGTCGGCTTTTCGGTGATCGGCTGTGGCGGCGGTTCCGACGAACAACGGGCCGCGGAACTGCTGCAAAGCCAGCGGAACCGCGAGCGGGCGATTGACGCGGCTCCAAAAACCGATCGCCAACGCATCGAGGCGGCGGAGCAGTTCTACGAGCAACGCAATTACGCCGGGGCCCGCGACGAGCTTCGCCCGCTGTTGATGTCGGACCAGGTTCCTTCGGAGGCGTTGCTGCTGTACGCCAAATGTGAAGCCGAAGCCGGTGATCCGGTCGCCGCCTGTGAGCTGCTGCGGTCCATTCCGCCGTCAGACCTGACCGCCTTTGTCGATGCGGCCTTGCTGGCAGCCGACTTGTACCTGGACCTGGGCCAATACGCCGAGGCGGAGGCGAGCCTGGAGCAGGTCATTGAATTGAACGCGACTATGGACGCGCCCCGCATCAATGCCGTCTATCACCGACTTGCGGCGCTGTTGAACAACCAAGGCCGACGCATCGATGCGGCCAAGTACTTGCGTCGGCTGGCGCGTTCCGGCGATATCACCGAGAAGGAACTGTTCGCCATGAACACCTATGGAGAAGCCTTCATCGACGTCTCCATGCCCAAACCGAGCTTCAACGGAGCGTTGCCCCCGGCGGCTTTGGCCGAAGCCAAACGGCTTAGGGGAGAAGGGGAATTGGAACAGGCCAGGGTTCTGATCGAACAACTCAGTCAACGGTTCCCGAAGTCGACGCCGATCGCCGCCTTTCGCTGTCGGATTTATGCCGACCTGAAACTCGACACCATGCTGGATGCTTACCTGCAATCGCTTCCGCCGGGCATCCAGCGCGAACCGGAGTATTGGTACGCGCTCGGGACGCGGATGCAAAGTCTGAATCGTCATCCGGAAGCGGTTCGATGTTTTGTTGAGGCCGTCCGGCTGGATGAAACGGACCGGTTTTCGTTCCTTGCGATGGCCCGTTCTCTCCAAACGCTCGGCAAAGCAACCGAGGCGGAATGTGCCAGTCGGCGTTTTTCGCTGTTGCATGAGGCCGCAATAATCACCAGCAAGATCGGTGGCGAGCCCGGCACGGTTGCGGAACTGAGCCGGCTATCAGAAATTCTGGATGCGTTGAATCGGCCTTGGGAAGCGATCGCCTGGCGACAGGTGTCCTTGAAAACGCATGGCGGAAGCGACGAGTGGAGCCGGCGTGTCAGCGAGCAACGGAACGCTTTGGAGAACAGTGAGCAAGCGGCAAGTGATCCGACTGCGGATCAAGACCATTTCGCCAGTTGTGGCATCGCGCCGGAAGACTGGCCGCTACCGCCCGCCTCGGCGATCGCTGCGGACGATTCGGGGGATCGGAGCGGGGACGCGATCGACGAATCACGTGTCACCGAAATCAAATTGAACAACGTCGCGGCCGAAGTCGGCTTGGTTTTTCAATACGACAGCGGCGATGATCCTGCCGACAACACCCAGCTCTTGCATCAGCTGACCGGCGGAGGAATCGGTGTCATCGACTTTGATTTGGATGGCTCGCCCGACATCTATTTCACCCAAGGTGGTGGCGATGCGTTCGACGCAGGTGGTTCCGAGCCGAATCAATTGTTTCGCAACCTGTCGACCGGGGCGTGGGTTTCCGTGTCGCCGGCCGCCGGAACGGCAGACTTGGGTTACGGTCAGGGAGTCGCCGTGGCCGACATCAACCAAGACGGGTTTCCGGATATGATTTTGGCCAACATCGGCCCGAACGTGGTTTACCAAAACAACGGTGACGGAACTTTTCGGCGTCAGCCGATGGCGGCACCGGACGCCCGCGGGGATTGGACGTCATCGATCGCGTGTGGCGACTTGAGCGGCGATCATTTGCCGGAAATCGTTGAGATCAATTACATCCATGACCCGACCGCGCTGACGATCGGTTGCACGCCCGAGAAAGACGCCTGTAACCCCAGCGTGTTTCGTCCCGCAATCGATCGTGCCTGGCAAATTCGTCCCGATGGTCAGATCCTGCGGTGGGATGGCTTTGTCGCAATGGACGAAAAACCCAACTATGGATTCGCCGGGGTGATCGCGAATTTTGACGACCGCCACGGAAACGATCTATTTATCGCCAACGACACCGAGTTCAACCATTTTTGGCTGTCGCATCGAGATACCGAATCGGCCCCGGTCACGCTGCGGGAAAGTGCACAGATCACCGGATGCGCCTTCGGGTTGCTCGGCCAACGGCAAGGTTGCATGGGAATCGCCGCGGGTGATTTCGACCGCAACGGCTTGCTGGATCTGCACATTACCAATTTTTGGAACCAAGCGGCGGACCTGTACAGTCAGGAAGTCCCGGGCGTGTTCACCAACGTCAACGCAAAACGTGGCCTGTACGAGGACACGCGCATGACGGTCGGATGGGGTACGCAAGCGATCGACTTTGACCGCAACGGTTGGCTCGATTTGGCAGTGCTCAATGGAAACCTGACCGACCATCGTCACCGTGGGCGTGCCTATCAGATGCAGCCCCAGTTCTTTCGCGGCGACTCTGACGGGTTTGAATTGAAGAACCCGGCCGACCGCTATTGGTCCACCCCCGCCCTCGGCCGCACCATGGCCGTCTTGGATTTCAACCGAGACTTGAAGCCCGACTTGGTGACGAACCACTTGGACGCGCCTGCGGCATTGTTGGAAAATCAGACCGCGACCGAAAATGCCCTGCAATTGGAGTTGATCGGGACGTCCTGCGAGCGAGACGCGATCGGTGCCAAGGTCACCCTCACGATCGGTGATCAAAGCTGGGTGGGCTGGATGGTCGGTGGGGATGGGTTGTTGTGCAGCAACGAGCCGATGATCGATTTCGGAATCGGACCACACGAAACCATCGAGCAGGTCGTGATTGATTGGCCCTCGGGCCGCAGCCAACGATTCAGCGACGTCGAAGCGAACCATCGCTACTTAGTCATTGAAGGAGAATCGGGGCTGTATCGCCGTTGAACGGACCCCAGATCAACGCTTCTCCAGCCCCTCGGTGCCCTGGATAGCCAGATAACGGGTGTCGGTGTCGACGTTCTCGAACGTCTCGGTGCGACCGTCGGGCCAGCGGATTTCTACCTGATCGATGGACTCTACCGCACCGACCCCGAAGTGCACCACCGCTTCGTTGCTGCACATGTAACCGTCGCCGCCGGTTTGCCAGCCACTCCAGCGGTCTTGGCCGGCTCGGATCCGCACCTCGGCACCAATCGCATCGCGCTCGCAATCCACCCCGATCAATTCGAATTGAATCCAGTGCTGTGACTCGGAGGCGTTTTGCAACAGCGCGACGGGCAGGTCCAAATGATTGGCGACCAGATCCATCTGTCCGTCGCGATTCCAATCCAGCGTCGCCAACGTGCGTCCGAGCTGTTGCTGTTGCCAGTATTGGCCCGCGGTGGATCGGTCCTGCAGCTGAAAACCTTGTTGGCTGCCGTGGAACAGTTGGGGAATCATCTGAAACGGAATGCCTTCGTCCCGGGCGTCGAACACGTGGCCGTTCAAGACGGCCAGGTCAAGCCAACCGTCGTTGTCGAAATCAGCCGCCTGCGTTCCAAACCCGAGCACGGAAAAGGACGGATCGTGCAGTCCGTACCGCAGCGATTCGTCAAAGAAGAATCCTGGCTCATTTTGTGTGAACAGATTCACGGACTCGTTATGGAAATTGGTGACATGCAAATCGAGTTGTCCGTCGCGATCGAAATCGCCCGACGCCACACCCATGCATGCCTGGCTATCACCGCCCTTGCCGATACTGCAGCCCCGCACAGCGGCCGATTCGACGATCGAGAATCGGTCGTCGCTGGCTGCGGCCGGTGTGGAACTGACCCAGAAATGATTGAGATCGCCATCGTTGGCGACGAAAAAATCGTTGCCCAGCTTTCCGTCAAAATTTGCGATGACCAACCCGAAGCCGAGTTTCGGGTTGGATCGCATCTCGGCGGCCTGGGACCACGGGGCAAATTGCCCGTTCGGACGCAGTTTCAGAATGCGGTCCGAGGCGGCATTGAAGCGTTGCGGTTGGCATGGCAAGTGGTCGTCCGTGCAACGGACCGTGTACGCCAGCGGATCGTCGATGTAATTGATCTCGATGATGTCGGGGAGCGCGTCGCCGCTCAGATCGGCCAGTCCGATGCATGAGGTCCAGTTGGCGGCGCTGTCCAACAGCGTGCCGCTCGCGTCGCGAAACGTGCCGTCGCCCTGATTGATGTAGACCACGTTGGGGCCGATGTTGGCAACCAACAGATCGGGAAATCCGTCTTGGTTTACATCGCCGACACAGACACCTTGGCCGAAGTGGCGGTCGCCCACCGCGGCTTGCTCGGTGACTTCGCTGAAGCCACCTTCGGCCACAAAACGAAACAGCTGGTTGGGGTTGGACGAACCCGGTTCGACCGGAGTGCCACCGGACTGCGCCATGTAGAGATCGCAGCGACCGTCCAAGTCGTAATCGAGCACTGCCAGTCCGCCTCCGTTGACCTCGTACGGATAAAACTCACTTCCATCGGTGGCGAACCCACCCACATACCGTGCTTCGAGTTTCAATTCGGGTGCGACGTCGACGAAACGTAGTCCCTGATCGGCCGGTGGTGTCGGATCGGCGGGCGTGGTGGGTTTGCGACTGTCCAGCTCCGGTAACGGCCATTGTTGGATGTCGAATCCGAGCAGACGTGTCAGCTGTGCCGTTCCGATCTGCGTTTCGTTGGCGCCACGTTCCCAGGCGAGAATGGCTTGATGCCGTTGATTCAGTTCCGGCACACGCTGGGACATGGCCCCGGACAGTTGAGCCTCGCGCATCAGCCAGGCACAGGATTCCCAGGGGCGAGCGAGTTCCCCAAGCCGCTGGGAAATCCACAGCGATTGTTCGGCGTCCGCCTCCTTGGCGATGCGAAAGATCCGATCGAGCACCGCAAGCCGTTGACGTAATTCGGGGATGCTTGATTCCTGGCCGACTGAGACCAAGGATTGAATCATCGAACGCAACGATTCACGATCGGTGGGGTCGCGTCGAAGGGCCTCGCCGAACGCCCGAATCGCTTCCTCGTGACGATCTTGCAAAGCCATCCAGCTGCCGATCGCACTCCAGTATTCGGGTTGTTCCTGCGTCCCTGCGGGAACGTTTTTGGCCCATTCGGCCAACGCCTCTTGTCGACCGGTTTCGGCAAGGATTCGCCCGTGCAGTGCTGCGGCGGCGGCACTGTCGGGAAACGCCTGCCGAATCCGCTGCATCAGCGTTAACACTTCGCTCGCCTCGGCGTTGATCCGCGTGTACAGCTCACGGGCCTCGCCCAGCGCGAACAGGGTGACGGCCTTGTCTTTGACAAAGTCGGCAAACGAGACCAGGTAAAAGGGCCCCTGAAGGTCGATCAAACTGAGCGTCTCGTTGGGCTGCACCGACCGAAGCCGGATCAATTGGCGGACGTGTCGACTGGCTTCGAAACGCCGGCCTTGTGCATTGAGCAATTGAGCGAGCATGCGATGGACATCGACGTTGTTCGGGTCCAATGCTTCCGCACGCCGCAAATTCTTTTCCGCCGCCGCAAAGTCGCCGCAGCGCAGATTCCAATCAAAGGCGCGGATCAGGATCTGGGAGCCCCGCGCCGTATCAATTTCGGCAACGGTGGCGGCCAGATCGGCGGCCTGGCAAAACTCGCCGCGCTGGTTGTACAGTTCGATCGCCAGACTCAACGCATCGACATTCTTGGGAGACCGAATCAGGACCTGCTGGATGCGTTCGAGGGCTTGATCGGTTTGTCCCTGCTGCATCAACGCAAACGCCGATTCCAATCGAGACGTATCATCGTCGCCCGACTGCGTTGGGGCCGTTTCCTGCGGTGACGTTGCACGTTCCCCCGTGCCGCAACCGGCGCAAGCCAACACGACGGACAGGCCGAACAGCCAGGCCAGGGACATAGAATGCGTGCGGGTCATCGATCGATTCATGTTCATCGTTACGGCACTCATCGAACGATCGTTCGACCCGTGATCCGCCGGGCAGCGGCGTTCTGACGTTCGATCGGCCATGGTCGCCACTTCAAAAGCGGCGCTGGAGTGTCTCGACCGGACGCAGGTTGTTTTCAAGGGTGTCGTGCCAATCGTCGTCGTACAGATTGGCATTTTGATCGGTTAGCGGAAGCGAAGGCAGCCAGACATCGGGTTCAAAGCGACTCAATGTTTCCAACGTTTTTCGGTAGTCCACCACTCGGTCGGCCGCTGCATTGAGTTCGGTAAGCAAGTCACTCATTTGCGGCTGCAGGTCGCCCATCGTCTTGCGTCCGTTGAGCCGGTTCTTCCAGACCAGGGACAGGTTTCGCGGTGCCGCGGGAGTCAGCAAGACCGTCTTGCCGTCTGTCGAATAAGAATAGCATAGCCCAATGGGTAACTCCGTCACCTCGACGGGTAGTGGCATCGCTGCGTCCGCATCCGCCGGCGTGTTGACGACATACCCCTCGGCTCTCAGTGAATCAGCCACCGATCGCGTCGCAAAAACAACCGTGTTTTTTGCGACGGAGGCCAGTCCGGAACGGGCCTCCGGCAAATCAGACGTCAGCAAGATCGCCGCGGGCGTCGTGCTGGTCGCGCCCAGCGATTCAAGTTGCGTCCTCAGGAATTCGACCAATCCTTCTCCGCCGGGAGCGTTGACCACGAACAATTGCTCTTCGCGAAGCAGGCCGTACACAGCGGTGCCATCCAGGTCTCCCAGGTAATACAGACCGGATTCAATCTGTTTGGGGCTGCCATCGAGAAAATCGGCGCCATCGCGCCGATGCCGATCGGCGATCGCTTGCAGTTCGGCACGCGCGGGCTCCAACAGCCCTTTCCAGGTGGCTGGATCCAGCCGAATCGATTGCAATCGTTTTTGTTGCCGGGGGTGACCGGTCAACAGCAAGTCGGGGGGCGGGCGTTGCAGCAGGCGATCGACGGTGGCAACGAACGCCTCGGCGTCGCCGCGATACTTGGGTGAAAGCTTGGCGGCGTAGGTCGCGGGGCCCAAATCAATCGACGAGATGACGTCGCCGCAGAACAGGATTTCTTGACCGTCCTTGTTGAGCAGATAGCACGTACTGCCCGGTGTATGGCCGGGGGTGGCGATGGCTTCGATCGTGACGCCGCCTAATTCGATCGTGTCCCCGTCCTGCAGTTCGACGTCGACAGGGATCGGATCGCCCGAGTAGGGAATTTTGGGGAACACCGAATACAACGCCGGCAGGTCCGCGCTGCGCAGGACGTCGCAATCGTCCTTGCCCGCAGCGACGGTCGCGCCCGACATCTCGCGGATCTTGTTGACGCCGAACACGTGGTCGTAATGTGCGTGGGTGATCAACACATAGCGCACATCGTCCAGCCGCAAACCGACCGACAGCAATGATTCACGCACTCCGCGCGCCTGCTCGTCGCCGCCCGAGTCAATCAGGATGATGCCGTCGTCGGTTTCGATGGCGTGCACGGCGCTAGGGCTGATTTCCCCGAGCACGTGGACGCCCGGGGCGACGGTCAGGGTTTGGCCCCCCAGCCATTGCGTCGGGTACTGCGTCTTCGAATCGCTGTTCTTTTCCACCGCGGGAACCCGCGTTTCCATCGGTTTGCCCGGTGGGGGCGGTGAGGACGGAGAGCAGCCGGTGGAGGCGATGGTGATGGCCAGGACAGAGATGGCCAGGACAACGGGCGCGAACACGAGTTTTGCGACGGTCATCGAAATCGATGCCGGGGCTGCGAGGTCGTCACTTCGTGGGTTCGCCGTCTTCGACAATGGTCAGCTTTTGATTCGATGGAATGGGGCCTTCGACCGTCTGCACGATTCCCGAAGGCCAGGTGACGGTGATTTGATCGGCCTGCGTCGCGTCCCCCAAGCCGACATACATCGGCATTCGGCTTTGCGCCAGGTAGCCCGATTTTCCGTCATGGACCGCGATCAGGTTTTTATCCGACACTTGGACATCCACCAAGCAACCGAGCCCATCGCGGTTGGACTGTTTTCCGATTAATTCTACCTGCAGGTAGTTGATGTCGTGTTTGTCGGTCAGATTGTTGGTCAGGACCATCGGGGAGCCGCCGAAATCGTTGGTCACGATGTCCAAATCGCCATCGTTTTCGAGGTCAAACACGACGGAGCTGCGCGACCCGATGGCCGCCCAGATTTGCAGTTTGCCGCTGCGGCCATCACAAAGTCGGTGCCCCGCGTCGGCTCCGTCGCAATCCAATGTCATCCACAGATGGGCCGTCCCCTTGGCTCGTGGTTCGATACCCAAGATGAATTCACTGTCCAAGAATCGTTTTCCGTGATCGTTCAAGAGCACGGAATTGATGCCGTAGCGGAAATCGTAACTCATGCTTGCCGTCACAAAGACGTCTTCGAACCCGTCGGCATTCAGGTCGGCCACGCTGATGCCCCAAGGCCAGTAGTTTTCCGCGCCGATTTCGTCGGACACTTCGGTGTAAGCGTCTGATTCGCTCTTCAAATAGAGCGCATTTCCGAGGATGTGATTGCCATCGGTGCCCAGCATCGAAACAGGCAGGTTCCGAGTCATCTTCTTCTTTTCGTCTCCGGGGGCCACATTATGGACCATGTCGGTGTGCATGTCTGTGACGTAAAGGTCCAGCTTTTGGTCTCGATTGAAATCAAACACCTTGACACCCATCGAGCCCCAGGCGGTGGCGGGAAACAATTCCCGGCTCTTGTTGACAAAGCCTTTTCCTTGCTGGTTTTCGAAATACTGGTCGTGCCCCTGCATGCTGAGCAGGTAGATGTCGGGCCAACCGTCGTCATTGCCGTCGATCGGTGTCGCGTCCCCGGACCAAGAGACATCTTTGAATCCGACTTGATCGTTCACGTTTTCAAACCGTGCGCCGCCCAAGTTGCGGAACAGGATGTTGGGTTCGGCACGGGCCGGGAACAGGTGGCTGGTAAAGGCGGCTTTGTGTGACAGGTAGTAACCGCCTGGACCGCGCTCTTCGGTTGTGAACTTTCCGACGTTGGTCAGCAGAAGGTCCAGCAAGCCGTCACGGTCATAGTCGAAGAACACCGCAGCGGAGGAGTGTGCAACGTGGTCGAGCCCCGAACGCTCGGAAACGTCTTCGAATTTTCCGGTTCCATCGTTGAGGAACAATCGATTGGCGGCACGTATGCGGGTGACATAAAGGTCCGCGTCTCCGTCGTTGTCCACATCGGCGAACGACGCCCCGCTCGACACCTCGTCGGCAACGGCAACACCGGCCGACTCGGTGATGTTCTCGAATTTCCCGCCACCCAGGTTGCGATACAGTTCGTTGCTTCCCAGTTGGCAGACAAAATAGACGTCCAGCAGCCCGTCCTGGTCGACGTCGGCGACCGCCACCGCGGTGCCGTGATCATAATGGGCCGATTTAAAGTCGCGTTTGACGTCCTCGACGACCTTGTCGGTGAACGTGATGCCGCTGGATGACAGGTCGTCGGTGAATTGGAAATCGCAGGTCACTTCGTAGCCGGATGCCAGCGCCCGCTGGGCTTCGGCCCGCGGTTGCAGCCATGCCGGATCGCGGATATCGCGTGGGACGGAGATTTCGGGCATGCGTTCCAGTCGACTGGGGTCTTGTTGGTCCAGCAACGCGCTGATGTCGTCGCGAAGTTTCTGGTTCGCTTCCGGTGACAGACCTTCGTAATAACCGCGGATTTTTGAATCTTGGTCGACCAGGACAAACAGCGAACTATGGGTGATCAGGTTGGTCGCATCCCGGCCGGATTGGACGTCCAGTTTGAACCCGTCTTTGCTCAGATCCCAAAGGGTCGGACGGTCGCCGGTCAGAAAGTGCCAATGTTCGAAATCGGCGTCGGCTCTCGTGCCGTATTCGGCCAGCACCTCGGGCGAATCAAACTCCGGGTCGACGGTGAACGAAACCAGTTCGACCTGGCCCAGTTCATCAGCCCGATGCAGCGTTTGCTGTAATTCGCTGAACGCGGCCGTCTGGTACGGACACGTCGCCCCACAACGCGTGAAAATAAACGTGGCGACCCAAACCTTGCCGTCCAGATGGCTGCGGTCAAACGATTCACCATGCTGGTTGGTCAGGGTGAAGGCGGGAATTTCACCAAAAACGCGCAGCCCCTGAGCGGTAGCGGTTCGCCGCGTGCGGCTCACATCGGTTTCGGTGGAAATTTCTGTCGTTGCCCGGGGACCGCATCCGGCGAGAGCGACCACGCTCGAAATCACCAGGAAAACCAAGGGATTTCGGCGCGACTGGCGGGGAAATATCATTGAGTCGGGTTGGTTGGCGATGGTGCAGGAGAAAGTTTTCGGACGAGGCGTTTAAATTCAGCCGTACGTTGAACCACAAATTCGCCAATTAGTTCCGAATGGTCGTAGCCACACATCTGACTTCCCAACAAAGAGTGCACGCCCGACTCTCCCGTCTCAAAACGAGCCTCGAAATCGAGTTCCGGGGCGGCGACCTCGTACAGTCCCACCTCCGGGATTTCGACCAGATAAACGAAATCCCGACTTGTCAGGTTCAGCCGAACTTGTGTGTTCGCCGGTGAATAGAGATTCCGCGTTCCCAGTCGGTCATCGTCTGTTCCCAAGACGGAATCGGCACCGGGGTAGTGAAAGTAAAGCCGATAGTTCGATGCGACAACCTGGACGTCTAATTGCTCGATCGGTTCGTCGCGTTTGAGGCACAGGGCAACCCCGATCGCGACACTGACGGCGATCAAACCGGCCCCTGCCAATCGTCCGAAGTGAACGTTTCGATTCATCCGACTCACGCGGCGTGATGCTTCAGTGGAAATGGGAGTGACGTCGTTCGGATCATTCTCTGGAAAAGCGGCGGCCGGACTCGCCCGCCTCGCTGCTCCGCGTACCAAAAAACCATCCACAGATGCCCCGATGCCTTCACGTGTTATGTTCGCCAAAACGCAAAAATGATCAAGGCGGCCTCGCTTCGTTGGGGCGACGTCCACGACGGGAAACGATCCTCGTCCGGTTCAACCCATCACCTGCGGCTCGGCGTGCCGTTCCGGTTGCTTTCCCCATCCATTCCATATGCGACGACCAAAGTGGGGATAGCATGCACGACGTGCTATCCCGACCAGCCGACTGACAAGCGGTATCCTTTCGATTCGTTCCAGTATCACCACATCGAGGGAACGACGGCGACCAAGGTTGCCGCCGAAGTGTTTCACCTGGCCGCTCAACAGATGCGGACAAGCGGAATCGATCTCCCCTTTTTGACCATCTCGCTGGAGCAGCTGAGTTCGGCGATCGGCGGCGAGGATGAGGAACAGGCTGTTCGAACGTTGCAGCGAGAATTGTTGGCGTTGAGGCCGCTGTACGAGGATGCCAAACGCGAAATGGACCGAATGTTCGTGCAGTTGGACGACGAAGCCAAAAACCGCTTGGCCACGACGGAGCAGTTATTGGAAGCCGAGAAACGGATCTCCGACGCGCTTCTGGAAGTCAATCAAACACAGTCTGACTGGGCAAATCAACCTTGGGTGACCCTGCTGGCCGTCCGGGGTGGCGTGGTCGTGCTGCTGCTCTATCTGACGACGGTGCTGTTGGCGAGTTATCGCTACACGCAAACGTTGTCGGCCTACTATCTCGCCAGGGCAGACGCCTTGCAACTGCTCTCGCACCAAGTCGACGATCGTTTGATCGACGCCGAAGAGCTTCAAATTCTTCTGCCGCTGCTTTCACCAGACAGCTATCGAATCGACCAACCACCGGCGCCGTATGAATCGATCGGCCAAGCCGTCGCAGGCAATCGTTAAAACGCTCGTCGACTCGCGTCCAAGACCGTAAACACGAATCACCACGTCTGGTGCGAGCTGCTCTGAACGAACGCAATTCATTTGGCCTGTTCTGCCCATTGGCGGTCTTCGGCGTGCAGCTTGTTCAGGCTCACTTCGAATTGATCCCCGTTGGGTTTTAGCAAGATAACTCGGTCGTGTCGGGTCGCGATCCATTTGGCAACGGTGGTGTGTTTTCCGTCGGCACTTCGCCACGTCCGATACTCCGTCGGCGCGTCTTCGATTGACTGGGGAATCCCGTTAGCCGTGAATGCCGCCCACAAATGGGGCATTGACGGCAGCCCTCGTTCTTCGAGCCGCCGGATCGTAGCCAGTTGGGCAAATCGCAGTGACGATGCGGGGCTCTTGCCATCGGATAGCTGGTCAAAGAAGTCCCTCATCAAGCCGGCAGTGATCTGGTCGGGGATGGACCACAACGTCGCCACGACCGTCTTTGCTCCTGCAAGACGAAACGCATGACTCAATCCTGCAACGCCCTCTCCGCTGCTGGTGTTGCCGACGGCGGTCTGACAAGCGCTCAAGACGACGAGTTCGGTCCCGCGAAAATCACAATCCAAGATTTCCAGCCCCGTCAAAATGCCATCGCCCTGTCCACCGAATGCGGTATTGGCATTTGCAAACGCCAGCCCGCACGTCGCCATGGGATGTCGTTCGTGTCGATATTCCGAGAATCCGTGGGTGCTGAACACGGCGATCTGGGGGCGGTTGGCGGTTTTCACGACCGACTCTTCCGCATTGGCCTCGACGAAGACTTGGGGGGCGGCTCCTGACAGGGTTCGCAGATAGGGCAACACCGCTTGCGCTTCCTTGGCGGTTCCCGGCAGCGGCGAAAAGGCGGTGCCAGCCGAGTCGCCGTTGGCATTCTTGCCATAGTCGGGGTTGGCAACCATCAACGGTGCAGAAATCGAATTGACCGGTTCGGTTGACAACAGATCGCGTCCGCTGAGCAGGTACTGAATCTCGTGGTCATCGATCACCCGCTTGCCATCGGGTTTCGTCAGTGCAACGAAAGGGATTCTCCACAATTGATGATCGGGCGAGACGAGCCACTTGGGCGTGGTCATGACGTCGTCGGGCAGCGAATGCAAAACCTGAGTCGACAACGCGCGGAGGTATTGGTTGATCGCAACAATAAAGTTTTGGGGGATCATTTGCCCGTTCAGGCAGGCATGGAATTCGATCAGCGTTCGCGCCAATTTGTCCCAGTCCTTACAGACCACTTCCAATCGGATGTCGCCGCGACCGGCCGGCGGGATGACCCAAACCAGGACCTGCATCCCCCGTTGCTTCGGACCAACCGAGTTCAACCCGCGGTCGATTGAACTGTCCAGTTTGGTGCGCACGCCGGCGACCGCGCATTCCAACAAGACCGTGTCGTCAGGGATCCGTTCACGTACGTTCGTCAAGTCGCTCCACGGGTTTTGGCGACGTTCCGTCCAGCCCGTCGAACCCAGTTTCCAGGACAACTCCGATTCGCGATTCCGGAGCGTTTCGAGTCGGTCTTGAAGATCCATCGCCGTGGACGATGACGTGAGCCCGAGGGTCGGATTCTGGAGGGCGGACAACGTGAGCGATGAGATCTGTTCTCGGACTTCGGAGAGTTGTTCGGCGATTACACGGACCTGGGGATCTTGCGTCGACGCCACCATGCGATGTCGCTCGGCGAGGGCGCGCGTCGAGGCACCCTTGGCGTTCAAAACCCAACCGGCCGATAACTCGACGGCGCGGGGGACGGACTTCAATCGCACCGCCATCTCCAAGGCGTCGTGAAACGCGGGTTGGAATCGTTGCCGCAAGAACTCTGCCTGCTCGGTCTCCGACAACAACGGCAACGTTCGCGCGACGTAATCCCGAAAGGCTCGCTGGCTTTCATCCATTCCGGCGAGAGCCAGCTCAAACTTCCCTAATCGCTCGAATAGAAGAGCGAGCTGCGCCGCCGCCTGGGCGGTGTCGGGATGCTGCGGCCCCAGTAATCGTTTGGACTGTTTGTATTGTTCCACCAGGGCCGGTTCGAGAGTGTCCCACTGATCGGTCTCGCGGACATCGGCGGCCAGTTCCTTTAGGAGGTCCTGTGTCGTACGGCTCAAAGCACCGTGTTGCTGGTTCGATTGTTTCCATGCCTGGAATTGCCACTGGAGGGCGGCTTGGGGATTCTGAGCATCCGCAACGAGCCGCGCCAGCTGGCGGTATTCGTAGGGGTCAATCACCTTTTCTTTGGACAGTTGGTGGTCGAGGTAGCGTCGATACGTTGTCACCGCGTCGTCGTATTGCCCGACCGCGTTTTGCGTTTCGGCAATTTGTCGCAACAGGTACGTCCAACCGTCACCGAATCGATTGTCCGATTCGGCCATCTGGATCGCCCGCTGCAAAAGTGCCAATGCCCGCTCGTTGTTTCCCAGTACGTCTCGATACGCCAGGCCGCAGTTTCGGATCAGGTTTTGATGTCGGATTGGAGCACGTTGCAGTCGCCGGTCGCCAGCCGCCAACAGGTCTTCGATCGCCTTCTCTGCCTCCTTGACTTTGCCCTGGTCTTTCAGTTCACGAGCTTTGGATTCGATGCCTCGGATCTCTTCCAGAAACAACTCCTCACGTGTCTTCGGCTTGGAGGCGACTTTCGGTTCAACGGGTTCGTGACGATGTTCCAGTGAGGAATCAAAGTCAACGAGCAACGAATCGATCGACTCTCCCAATTTCCAGACCTGTGACAGGCGGCCTTGCTCCAGCCGAACGAGCAGGTACCGTCGGTCCGGTGAGAGCGAAAGGTGGTTGACAAAGAAATGCGGATTGCGACGGATTCTGTCGTTGACTTCCGGGGCGAACGGGAGATATCGCACCTGGTCGGGAGAATCGAGTGAGCGAATTTGAATCGCATCAATCCTCGCCTCGTCGCCGGTTCCATTGCTGCTGTACAGCCGATCGGCTTGGAAATCAACAACCGGCGACGCATGAGACTGCAGGTAAAGTAGCCGGCGGCCGGACCGCGAATCGAAGCTCGCCACCCCGCTCTCCATCATCGACTTTTGAAATTGCCCAATGATCTGTGTCCCGTCTGGGGCGATTGCCAAGTTTTTCAGCCAATGCTCCAAGGAAATCGTTTTTGATGTCTGGGAGGACAAATCCCATTGACGGGTCAACTTTTGACAGCTCGACAGAATCGACGCACCGCGTCGGTCAAAGTCACAACCGACGATCGATGTGGGATGCGGCGGCAAGTTTGCAATCCGATTTCCATTGGACAGATCCCACAGCGAAATGTCGCGATCGTCACAGAGCGCCAGGACCGGACGGGTCGGAGAAATGACCGGGAAACTTCGAATACTCTTCATCGGCCACGACCGCACGAGTACTCCTTGCTCGAGGTCAAATTGTCGTGCGGATTGCTGATCACAAACGACAAAATACCGGCCATCCGGTGAACAGGCGGTTGCCCCGACGACAAACGGATCGGTGAACGGAAGTCGACTGATTTCTTGACCCGATTTCAGATCAATCAAGACGACCGATTTGGCTTTTGCGGTCAAGACGCTTGGCCGAGTCTCAGAATCGAATTCGCAAGCAACCATCCGATCGCGTCCCGCGATGTGGATGCCGACGGGACCGTCTTCGATCGTCATCGCCGTCGTGGGGCGGTCGTCAGTGACCTGATATGTTTCCCTGCCGCGATCGGCAAAACTCGTGCATGCAATGAAGGCAACCGAAAGAAGGGATGCCACGAACCGGTAAGTCATTATTGTCCTCAATGAGCGAATGCGTTTCACTGTGAGTATATCCGCGCAATTCCCAAATCGAAGTTCGAATCTCTGGTGCCATCTACTCACTCGTTCGAGCTGCCCACTGATTCGGCGGAGGAAGACCCCCCGGTGATGTGTTGGTGCCGGCTGCTTAAAACTCAATGGCTGGAACTGAGCTGGCCGTGGTTCGGATCAAGACGTCGCTGGCGAGCAAAACGTACAGGCCCGGTGTTCCACCGAGCGCTGTCTGACACCAATCGATCTGCGTGATCCCGTCCTCATCATCTTGCGTCCTTGAGGCAAGCGAGTGTTGTGTGCCGCCGTTGGCAGGCTCGTCGTCTGCCGACGGCCTTTTTCGAGCATCACGATCCGCCGTTCGCTAAGCTCTGTAGCGGGGCATCGCGACAAACATCAGGAAGCTGTGATGAGAAAGAGATTGCGAAGGTTTCTTCTGCCGCTCATCGTCCTGTCGGTCGGCATCGCCATCGCTGCGGTCCTGGTTGCCACACGGCCGGAATTGACGACCAATGTTGACAAGCCGAACGCGATCTCCAGCGTTGCACGATCGTGATGCCCTTCACCGGCCTGTGTATCAATCGATCGGTTGAACCGCACGAACACGTTGCGATCGGGCAGCCATTGGGGCAAATCATTTCCGTCGATCGGGCTCAGGTTGTGGCGATGGTCGAAGCCCGGCGGATGTTGAACCTATTGCCGAAGCTCTCCGACGCGATCGGCACGATTGACCTCCGCAATCAGTCGACATCGTTGGTCGCCGAACTGCGAAAGCGGATTGGATCGATGGGGGGTCCCGTGGATCTAACCTGGCGCGCCGGCGAAGGCGAATCCAGCTGGCGAGGATCGCTGGCACGCGTTTCGGCTACCGTGAATCAAGCGACGTGGGCGATCCCGCTGATCATCGAAGTCGAGGATGCGTTCAGCGCGATCAAGCTGGGCAAAAAGCCGGCTCTGGTCCCCGGTTAGTTTTTGGAAGTTGTCATTGTACGGTGACCCGCTGGACGGCGTCTTCGTCGTCCCCAGCGATACGATTCGTGACGGGACGATATACGTGGTCCGCGACGGTCGGTTGGAGATTGTTGCGGTCGATGTCCGAAACGTCGAACGAAATCGATCGATCGTTGATGCGGGTTTGCGCGACGGCGACCAAGTCGTAATGACTGACCTGTTTCCCGCCGCGACCGGAGTGCCGTTGCGGGACGAGATCGGTTTCGTGCCGTCGTGCTCACGACCGCAACAACCTGCATGGGGCTAATGCCGATGCTGTTGGAAACAAGTATGCAAGCGACCGTGTTCAAAGGACTGGTCGTCGCGATCGTCTTCGGCGAGCTGTTCAGCACGACGATGATCCTGATCTTGATTCCCTGCAGCTACAGCGTCTTAGGTCAGGCCGGACTGCTGGCGACCAACGATGTGAATGCAGACGCCGTATCAATTACCGGGTGATCCATCAATTCGATTGGTTTCCGGTCCGCTGCAGTTCCGACCGGCGGTGCACCAACCACCCCAGATCGAGCAACTCGTTCCAGGGGCGCGGTGAACCACCGATCAAAACGTCTCAATGGTACGTCGGACGCGGAGACCGCGACCGCTGTACCGGCGCGCGATTACTCGTCCTCTGCGCCCGCTCCCGGTTCCGGTTGCGCATCCAACTCTTCCATGCTGATGTCCAATTCTGGATTTTCGGCAAGGAAGGCTTCGATCTCATTCGAGTTGGTTGAGACCGTCGGAGTCTTTTCGCTGCATCCGGAAATGCAGCAGGCACACAACAGCACCGAGAGGAGTTTGATGGTTGATGACATGGTTGAAATCATTCTCATTGGGAAGTGGTAAGTGGTTTGCAATGGAACAGGGTGGATCACGGGAAGTCTTTGAGGACTTCACCTGAGGCTCGTGTTCCGAGTGCTCCCCAAAGACCGTATGGGCTCTCGATGCCGGGCACCGAATCGGGATCGGTGTGTTGTGCATGGATCCCCACTTGGCCTCGGCTGACATCTCCCGCTTCGATGGAATCGGTCACGAAGGTGACCGCACCGTCGCCCATCAACACGTGGCACCCGCCTTGGTGGCGGCTGCTCGGTGGGGCGACGACGATCGACACGGCATTGGAATTGCCACACAATTCGGAGTTGGGCGGCAAAATCGTCAGCACTTGCGTGTACAGCGGCAGCAGCGACGACCACTTGAACCCGCGTTTTTCTTCCGCGCTTCCGGACAACCGGTTGGGGGCAGGCGTGCTCGACCAGAATCGTGGGCGGTCCGGGTCAAGACTTTGTCGACAGTGGATGTTGCCGCCCATGTTCAGAATGTTGATGGAGGAATCGAGCAGATGGGTTCTGGAATCCCGATCGCCGAGGTCCGTCGCGATCTCGCCCATGAAGATCGTGTTGGAAAGTCCGTCCAGGATGTCTCGGAATTTGGAATCGAGTTGAACGGCGAACGCGCCCCGCTGTGACGCCTGAACGCGCTGATACATCGGCGGCGTTCCACCAGACTGTCGGATTCCGGTCAATCGGTTCAACGCGCCACCGAATCCGGTATCGCAAGAGTCAGCCGTGCACATTGCGTAGTTCGTGCGTCCGGATGCGGGAAGTCCCACGCCCGGATCACTCGGGCATCGCAGCGTCGGGATTTCAGTCAACCATGGATCGTAGTTGCCCTGCGACAAATGGGCCGACAGCGGCATGCCTGGCCACGGACCCATCGGGTTATACGTCTTTGTGTTTCCAGAGGAGTCAACGGTTTGAAATGGGTTCCTGATCTGATCCCAAAGTCCCTGTTGTTCGAAGAAGGCGGTTAATCCGACCAGTGCGGACAACTCAATTCGGTTGTTGCCGCGAACATCGCTCGCCGCACGCCCGGCGTGAGAACCCTTGGTTCCTCCTCCATGCGGAGGCAGCTGCTTGTATGCCGAGTGGTAGTTATGAATGGCCAGTCCGATTTGTCGGAAGTTGTTGCTGCAACTCATTCGCCGCGCCGCCTCTCGAGCGGCTTGAACAGCGGGAAGCAACAAACCGACAAGGATGCCAATGATGGCGATTACCACCAATAACTCGACAAGTGTGAAACCACGTTTCAGTGTTCTGACCTTCATGCGGGTCCTCTCCTCTCTCACTCCGTTTTGGAGTGAAAGCTCTTTGGGAAATAGATAAAAAACAAGATGCAACCGGCGAGCTACCGTGAAATGGGATCGAAAAACTCTGCCCGTGGGAACCGCCTACCCGAGCAGTTGCGGGGTCTCTCGATCACATATGAGCTAGCCGGGGGAAGACTAATCAGAGGGTGATTCATCAAGCAAGCAGTAAGCTGCCACCCCCAATGCAGCGAAATGCCAATAAGGCGAATCTGTTACCGCTACAGATTGTTACCGGCTCGGAATCACAACCCGGTGACAAGAAAATTATCGACTTTTCATTTTGCGCATGGAGGACCGTCAAAGCGTTCAACAAAAGTGTCCAGCAATCAGCGTGCTTTCCGTGTCGTAATTCATTTGCAGGTTGTCGCAAAACCTAATCGGCCATCTCTATCGAGTGATGATCGTTACAGGGTGATCGATCACCCAACGGCCGATCGCTGACGCCGATAAAAAAACAGCCAGCGAACGACGTGGGTCGCGCGCTGGCTGTTTGCATTCGCTGGGATCGTTGTCGTTGATGCCGCCGGCGGTCTAACTTTCGATCGCCTTCTTTGCATCCTTGTCCACCTCTGCGACTTCGGCCTTGGCAGCCTGCTTGGCATCCTTCCCTTCCGTCTTCGCCTGTTGTTTGGCGTCTTCCGCCACCATCTCGGCATCGGCTTTCAGTTGCTCAGGGTGCAACCCTTCTTCCTTGGCGGCCTCTCGGATCGACTCGGATGCCTTCTCAACGACGCGCGTTGCACGTTCGGCGAGGCTATCCCCGGTCAATCCTTGCGACTGGGCAGATTGCTTGGCGGCTTCCACCGTGTTTTCGACGGCTTCCTGACCACGGTTGATTGCCTGTTCGGCTTGTTGTTGAGCCTCCTTCATCACCGCATCAGACTGCTCGCCCATCCATTCATCTTCGCGACGGGTTCGTGGGATCAGGGCGCCGGCGATCGCGCCGAGCGCAAGGACTCCCAGTCCCAGTGCCAAGGGCGTCTCATCATGGGCACGTTGCACCCGGCGGGCGGTTTTGTCGTACACCTGCGCGAGCTGGTCTCCGGTTTGGGAGGTCGCGTTGGAGAGTTGACGACCGGACCGTCGGCCGACGCGTCGCGTGGCGCGAGCCGCATCGCGTGCAGCGGCTCGGCTACGCAGGTAGGCACGGCGAGATGCTTCACTGGTCGACGACGTCGCCGATGAAACTGCTTCGCCTACTGACGAGGCGGCTGATTTAGCGCCGTCGACAACCGACGAGGCAGCGGAGCTGACCGCGTTGCCGGTGCTCTTGGCCGCGTCGGAGGCAGACTCGGCAGCGGACGAGACACCCGATTTGGTGGATTCCCACGTGGAGGAGAGCGTGTCACCGGCTTTCGAAGTGGCTGAGGAAACCTGATTGCCTGCCTTTCCTAGCATGCCCTGAGAATCCTGCTCGTCGTCGAAGCTTTCCGGAACAATGATCTCCGACTGGTGTTGACCGACATCGTAGCGAGTGTCTAGCAACAGGTCGTCCTCGGTGTAGTACGGCTGCTCGTCAGGATCGATCAATTCGACATCCTCCTCGACGTACAGGTCGCGTCGACGTGCCGATGGGATGTGGTCCTGGTCCGTTGTATCCCGCCGGCTACCGAATGCTAGCCACGCCAATCCGGCACCCACCAGGGTCGCACCGATCGGATTTTCACTGACTTGTCGAGTGAGATTACTGGCAAAGTCGCTGGCGGCGTCACTTGCGCGTTTGGCAGTATCACGCGTCTGAGGGCTGCGAAAGATGGAGATCACGTCATCGAGAAGATGTCGCGGATTCAGTCGTTCGCCGAGTTCGTCGAGCGTTTCATCCATCGCACCACGTGTTTGATCGATCCGTCGTTTGATTTCACCGCTATCGCGATGTTCAAGGTCGTCGGTCGGGGGCACGCGGTTGACGTGATTCCTGTTGTCGTAGTGACCATTCTTGTTCACTTGGTTTTGGCTTGTAGCCATTGCTTGTCCTCCTTCAAAGATTGTTTCGTTCGTTCGGGCACCGGCGAGAAGTTGGCCAGTGTCTGTTTTGCTTTGGCAAACATGGCCAAGCCGATACCGCCGACAACGAGTCCGACGATCAACGGGGCGATCCACAAGGCATGAATCGGTAATCCCGCCAACCCGATCGCGACGTACAAGCCGTACGACACGGCGAGCAACAGAAAAATGAGTCCGAGGTGGGCAACGGCGCCGCCCACGATCAGCAGGGCCGAGTTTCGTCCGACCACGCTTGCCTTCTCGCTCATCTCGGTTTTCGCGAGCGCGACTTCTTCGCGAACCAACGCGACCGACTCGTCACGCAGTTCTTTGATCAGGTCGCTCAGCGAACGAGGGTCGTTGTTGTCGGAATCAGCCACACGGCTCTTTCCGTTGGTTTGGTATCCGGTACTCATGACGTAGGCCCTCCCATTTGGTCGAACGTGTTGTGCCCGCTAGGACCGACCGGCGACTGGGGCCGGATTGGTTGGGGAGTGGTCGCGGGGGCATGACCGAACGCGGCAGGGGGTCGATTGTCGTGATGTGACAGATCGTGGGGATCGACTCGCCGCGGGCGGGCGGGTTTAGACGCCTTTAGAAAACGCATTGCCGCCAAGCCGGCAACGAACAGACCGCCGTAAACGATCTCGGGTCGCCGTCGCGCGAAGTCTTGAACGTCGTCGACGATTTCCCCGATGTCTTTCGACTCGAGTGATTGACGACATCGCTCCAGTTGCTCGGCCGCGGCGTCGACGTAACTTGCGATCGAGTCGTGTTGCTCTTCATGCAACTTTCCGGACGCCTTGCGGATCGCTCCGCTGAAGACTCCGATTTCTTCAGCAAGCCGCGTCTTCTTTTCGCGAGCGTACTGAGCACCAGATTGTTTCGCTTGCTCAGCCGCCTCGCTCGCCTTCTGTTTGGCCGCCTCGGCGACCTCAGCAGCTTGCCGCTTGAGTTCCTCTTGTTTGGCCGATGCGGTCTGCCGCGCTTTCGCGGCAGTTTCCGATGCCTTTTGTTTGGCGTAGTCCGTGCCCTGATGTTGCTGATGGGGTGACGCGTTATCAGGTACGACCGTCGCATCCGAATTTCCGCTGGTCACGCCTTTGGTGGTTTGAATCATTCTCAAACTCCTTCGTGCGAGTAGTGGGTAGATGCGTGGAGAAGTTGCAAGTGGTGTGCCAACGCTGCTGAGAGCGGCGCTGCGTCGTCATCTGGACGGATACACCGCAGTTGGTGATGGGCGATCGTTCAACGTGATCGAACTGCTGCGGGGGGGACACGTGCACGACTAACGTTCGCAACGGTGTCGATTGCGCAGGGCAAATGAAAAGACTGCGACGCATCATCCTGACTCACCGCATTGACGGTTGTGCTGCCGTGGAAAGAAAACAGCCGGCGAAATCGCCGGCTGTTGAATCATTGTTGTCAAACCTCGCCGAAGATCCGCGACCAGGCATTTGTTTACCAACTCAAACGTCGATGGGAATCACTCAATTTCGGTGACGACCTCGTCGTCATCTAGTTCTTCGAGGTTATCCGCACGACGTTCACCGGCAGCTTCCACGCGGTCGGCAATGGTTTCCCCGCGGTCTTCGATTGCTTCGGCCCGTTCGTCAGCGGCTTCTTCGAGTGCCGGGCGTGCCGATTCGTAGCGGGCTTCGACGTTTTCAGCTGCAGCGTCATAAGTATCACGCACCTCAGCAGCAACTTCTTGAGTGGTGTCCCGCACCTGTTCGGCGCGCTCGTCATAGACGGAGTCGTCGCAGCCGACAAACGTCAATCCGATCGCAACGGTCAGCATCGTCATCAAGGTTTTCATCGTCGTTCCTGTTGGAAATCGAGTTTCAAAGTCGCCGCCACCTCGGTACGTCCCGAGTGCCAGCGTTCGGTTCGAGTCGGTAAGAGGCGTCGCAAGCGGTGTGCCAAACGGCGATACCATGTCAAGGCCATCGGTCGATTGGTTCGTTAGCGGTCACGATGACGGAAGTCGCACCGACGTTGCGTCGGATTTGAACACAGCCGTTCCGCAGACCCCGTGCTTCATCGATCGGTCTGCGAGATTTTCGCGAGCGGGTGACGACGATCAGAGCAATTGACCAAGCTCTCGACCATCTACTGAAATCGCGTCAACTCTGAGCGACTGCATCGCGACAAAGTTTCGAGAAACCCGCGGCACATCGTTTGCATTCTTGGGGTAGACGCAGCGAGACTCCCGTCGGCATCCGAAGCCCGACGATCAAGCCGATCCATGATGATGAGGGAACACGATGAGTCTGATATCGAAAAAGCACCGATCGTCGAAACCATCGTTGCGTCTCCTCAGACTGGCTGTCCATGGAGCGAAATGGGATCCGAAGGAGTTGTTCCAATGAAAGACAGCCAACCCCAAGATCGGGCGGCGGAGTCACGGTTGCCCCGTTATGAGGTCAGTTCCAATCGCTATCGGTTGGGGCGGTCGTCAGACCCCACGCGTCATTCACCGTGGATCGTCTGCATCGCAGTCATTCTGGTCTTGGGCGCGATCTATGTTGCGAGCAGCCTGTTGGTACCGCTGACGATTTCATTGGTCGCCTATCTGACGCTACGCCCGGGGGTGGTGCGTTTGTGTCGAATCGGATTGAGCCAGACGGTTGCGTCTGTGATGGTGATTCTGGTGTTCTTTTCAGTCGTCGCCTTGGCGGCAATTCTGCTGTACACGCCACTTCAAACTTGGCTCGCCGACGCGCCCGAGAGCGTCACCAGGCTGCGTGAAAAATTTGACCAGGTTGCCGAGCCCCTGACGACGGTTGATCGAGCCGAAGAGCAACTCGACACGGCGACGTCGGGTTTGCGGGGAGAGTCTACCGAAGTCACCGTTTCGGTGGAGAAGCCCAGCATTGTGGACCCGGAATACCTGATCAACAAAACCGGCCACGTGCTGGCATTCGTTGCCGCAATCGGTGTGCTGACGTTCTTTATGTTGTGCAACGGCGATGACGTTCTTAACCGTGTATTGATGGTGTTGCGGGACCAAGAAAAACGTGATCGGGTGTTAGAAACGGTTGGCGAGATTCAAGAAAGCGTCGGGCGTTACCTCGGTCAGATCACGCTGATCAACCTTGGGTTAGGGCTCGCCGTTACCCTGGTGATGTGGATCGTTGGAATGCCCACGCCGTATCTTTGGGGCGCGATGGCGACATTGTTCAACTTTGTCCCGTACCTCGGTCCGATAGCGGGCACCCTGGTCGTTTTTGTTGCAGCCGGGACGGCTTTTGACACCTTTTCACGCGCCGCGTTGATGGCCGCAGGTTTTTGGATCACGACGGCGGTCGAAGGTCAGTTCGTGACTCCAGCGATCTTAGGCAAGTCACTCAAGGTTGGCTCGTTGGTGGTCCTGGTCGCCGTGGCGTTTTGGGGATTCATGTGGGGCATACCAGGGATTTTTTTGTCAGTTCCATTGCTGATCGTGATGCGCCAAGTCTTCGCCAGTTTTTCGGTGACTTATCCGCTCGCTGTCGTGCTAGGTGAGGATCCCTGTTTGCCCGGGCAACCGTGCGAGCCGCTGAAGGAAGACGAGCCGATTGCTGAAGCGGTCTAGCGAATCGGCGTCGACCGAAACAATCGCGGTTTCAAGCATGTCGATCAAGGTCGATCGCTGCGGATGTCCTAGCCGTGATGCGTCGCAACTAAACAGAAACTCACCAAAAAAGCTCAAGCGGCATGATGATTGCGTGGGTGTCGCGCTACTCGGATGAGCGATCGGGTCGCTCATTCTATATTTACTCCCTCGTTAACGTAGGACACTACCATGCCCGTAAACGTCCGTGGCATCGCCTCAGCGATCGCCTGCACAATTGCCGTGACCATTCCATCCGCCTTGGGGACAGCTTTCGCTCAGCAGTCTGTTCAGACCGGCGATGGCCTGCTGACGATCAAGGCCGCCATGCCTGATCAGTCTCGTCTCGGAGAAGAATTCACTTATGAAGTCGCAGTCATCAACAGTTCCGATAACGTCGTTCTGCACGATATCAAGTTGAAGCAACGCAAGGCGAAAGGCCTGACGATTGAATCGGTTTCGATGAAAGGCGAATCGAAACAGCAGCAACGCCACGACTCGCAAGACCGCAACAAAAGCGAGGAAGGCAGTAAGAAGAAATCGTCCGGCGACAATCATTCGTCAGCAGCGAACGATCACTCCGGTAAACAGTCCAAGGCCTCACAAGATCAACTGGCGATCGCGACGCTAAAACCCGGGGACAGCCGTGTTTTCATCGTCACGGCTACTGCCGACGAAGAAGGTGAGCTTCGCAGCTGCCTCGAAATCGCCAGCTACACGCCGGCCCTGTGCTTGACGTCCCAGGTGGTGAAGCCGGAACTCGAGCTGACCAAGACGGCTCCCAAAGAAGTCGGCCGCTGTGAGGTGATCGAGCTGACCTACGAAGTGAAGAATGGCGGAAGCGGCGACCTCGGCAAGCTGACCGTGACCGATTCGCTCGGTGAAGGGTTGGCAACGATCGATGGGAACAACGAACTCTCATTCCCTGTTGATGGGTTGGCCGCCGGCGACAGCCGCCAGTTTGTCGCTCGCGTTTACGCCCAAAAATCGGGTGAATTTAGCAGCCGCGCCGTTGCCAAAGCGGAAGAAAGTGATCTGCAAAGCCGCAGCAAGAAAACGACGACCAAAGTCATTGCCGCGGACCTCGACGCTCGCGTGACCGGACCGTCACGTATCTATGGGGACGGCTTGGCCACCTTCACCGCGACGATTACCAATACCGGCAACGTCGCCGCCGAATCGGTCGACGTGACCGTCAATTGGCCAGCCGCAGCGAACTTGGCCGACCTCGGCGATTATCGATTGAAGAAAACTTCGTCGGACAACAAAGCGTCCAGTCGATACCAAGGGCAGCCTACTCTGGCCAAGAAACAAAACTCGAAATCGCAGAAAAAGGGCAACGATCAGAACAAGTCCGACAGCGAGAAGCTGCAGATGCAAAGTGAGTCGTTTGTGATCGATCGTCTGGACGCCGGACAGACCGCCGAGTTCACCTACGCCGTGCGGACCGACAATCTGGAAGAGCTGCCCACGGAAGTGCAAGCCTGCTATATCTGCAGCGTCGATTCAGTCGAAGACCGAGCCAAAGCGGAAGCAAAGACGACCGCAACGGCGATGGCGACGACAACCGTTGTGCGTCTGCCCGCACTGCAAATTGCCGTCATCGATGACGAAGACCCGGTCAAGGATGGATCGAAAGTTCAATACCTGATCACGGTTTGGAACGAAGGCGAGGCGCCCGATCAGGATGTGCAGTTGATTGCCAGACTGCCGAACAACTTGAAGTTCGATTCGGCCGATGGACCCACCGACGCCAAAAACGACGCCGACACGATCACGTTCGAGCCCATCAAGACGATGGAACCGGGGGACCGAGTCGAGTACACCGTGACGGCGAAACCGACCGGAACGGGGAACGCGCGGTTCGAAGCGACACTGCAAAGCAAATCGCTGAAAAGCAAAGTCACCAGTGAGGAACCCACTCGACTGTTTGACACCGCGAGCAATTAGTACGCCGTAGTTGAATGATCTCGTCAACCTCGCCGGAAACCCCGGCGAGGTTTTTTTGTCTCCGATCCTCCGCGGTGATCGCCGGCAGCAACGACGTGGGCACTGCAAGAATCGGCGGAACCACGGCAGCGGTCTGTCGAACGAGCGGCGGGCAGGCGGCTAACATCGCTAGGTCGACAGCAATCAGGAGGTCGCTCCCGCTGACGTGAATCGGCCGATATCAAACGATCAGCAGCCGTTTGGCGCCAGCTCAATACCGCTAGATCGAGATTTATGGTCGCCCGGACGCTGCCGCGAACCGGCTGATGTCAAACAATGACCAACCGTGTGGCGCACGCCTACGGGCGTCAGTGCGTTTGCTTCCCGGTTGAGGCCCGGAATCTCGAAGGTCATACCCTGTGGGATTGGATCAGATCAGCAAATCGTTGATGGCTTGCCCTACCCCTTTCACCTCCTGCGTCCCATCCAGATTCGAATGTAGGGTTGTCGTTGTCGAACGACAATGGAGTCGGGCAGTCACTTTTGGAGCGATCAGATGAGCGCGAATCCCACCGATGGCAGCGCGAACCCACGGATGACAGGGTGCCAATCATCCGTGGGTTCGCGCTGCTATCCGCGGGTATTCTTGCCGACAGTTTGCACCGTAGAATCGGTGGCAAGCTGCTTGCGAGCCTTTTAGATGCCGCAGTGCGATTAGGAAGACGATGCTTCGTTCGGGCGTTGCAGCTTTTCAACGACCCGCACGGCGTCGGCTTCGGGGCGGATTCCGCTACCGTAGGTGACCGCGTACACCTGTGTCGCTTCGGCTCCCAACAGGACGATGATTGCGGTGTAGTAGACCCACACCAACAGCACGGCAATGGAGGCTGCAGCGGATCCCAGTTGAGCGCCCGGTTCGCTGTAATCGAAATAGATCTGCATGGCGAATCGCCCCACCAGAAACAACGCGGTCGTGATCGCCGCTCCGACGAAGACGTCTTTCCAACGCACGATCGCATCGGGCATGTATTTGAAAATCGCGGCGAACATCACGAACACGACCAGTGCCTGAACGACGAAGTTGACAACTTCTCCCATCGTTCCCGAGACGCCGATCATCTCGCTAAAACCTTGCAGGACCGATGAAATCACCAGCGAGACGAGCAGTAGAAAGCCCAGTCCGATGATCATGCCCAACGATAGGATACGTTTGCTGATCATGTCTTTCCAACCCGCTTGCTCGGGGTCCGGTTTGACTTCCCACACCTGGTTGAGCGACGCTTGCAGTGCGGCGACGACTCCCGTGGCACCGACGATGATTCCGGCGAAGCTGAGCAGTGTTTTCCACCATTTTCCGCTTGCGTTTTCGTTGTTCTCGAGGATCGTTCCGATCTCTTCGGTCGCAGCCGGGTTGCCGATCATTTCGGAAGCCTGGCTCTGAAGGATGGCTTGAGCCTTCTGCTCGGCTGCTTCGCTGTCGTACATCACAGACAGTCCGAACGTCAGGATCGTCAGCAGCAAGTACAGCAAGGGCGGCAGCGCAAAGGCGGTGTAGTAGGCCAGTGCCGCAGCTAACGTGGTGCAGCGGTCTTTGGAGAAATCGGCGAAGGTTTTCTTTAGAAAGTCCATCGTTGCTCATTCGCTTGCGGGAATCGGTTGATTGAATCGCAAGGGAGCAATCATCGTGCCAGCGGGCCAGCCGCGTCGGGAGGTTCTGACGACTGGTCGCTCAGAGATCGCCCTGGTCGCAATCGCTCCAACACCGGGGCGGATCACCATCCAAAAAGACGCGACCGGCACGACTTGGTACGCTTGCTAGGCCCACGACGGGTCGCGGCGCTGATCACATTGACCGCCTTCGCCCGTCTGATCCCCAGCCAGTACAACGTAGGCAGGCCACGGATTGGAGACCGCGATTTCGTACTCCATGAGACACCGAAGGCAGGTTCGAGCGTTCGTTCGCCGCGCCGGTCGGACCAGCCTCCTGTCGTTTTTTGTGGCTCGCGAATTCGACAGATCGAAGAGAATCGCGGATTGCGGCCGGAGATGCATCTTGTGTATCGCCGGCGAGCGCGCCGTCTCCAGCTAGGCAGGGAGACATGTTGTGCGCACGCCGGCGCGGTATAGTTGTCCGCATGCAAGCGGAACAGCCAGTACCATTTCCTCGGACAAGCGAAACAGGGCTCGATGCCGAACTTGTCGATCAGCAGGTTGCTGTGCAACGATCTCGTCCGCGCAGGCTGTTGCCGATCATTCTTTTCGTCGCCACCTTCCTCAGTACGTACCTGGCAGGCGGTCTGGCTTTTTCCCTGGCCCTGATGTCTATCTTATTGGCCCACGAGTTGGGGCATTATCTTCAGGCTCGACGGTATGGTGTACCGGCCAGCCTGCCCCTGTTCATTCCCATGCCGATCAGTCCCATCGGCACGATGGGGGCCGTCATCCTGATGGCTCCCGGCATGGGCAACCGACGAACACTGTTTGACATTGCGATTACCGGACCGCTTGCCGGGCTGGTGCCCGCCTTGCTGTTCTGCGTTCTCGGGCTGCAATGGTCAGAAGTGGTGGTGATTACCGACAACCAGGTGGGACTGATGTTGGGCGAGCCACTCTTGTTCAAGCTGCTGGTCTACCTCACGTTTGGTCCATTGGCAGAGGGACAGGACGTGATCCTGCACCCGGTCGCCTTCGCTGGCTGGGTTGGCATCTTGATCACGGCATTGAATCTTTTTCCGATCGGACAGCTGGACGGTGGACATGTTCTATATGCCCTGTTGCGTCGGCGGGCCCACATGTTGGCCAAAGGTCTGCTGTTGGCTGCGGCGGTGGCGGTCGTCCTCTGGGGCTACTGGGGTTGGACGCTGATGCTGATCTTGTTGGTGTGGATGGGGCCCGTGCATCCTCCAACCGCAGACGATAGTGTATCGTTGGGGACTCAGAGGAGCCTTCTGGGTTGGGCCGGCTTGTTGTTTGTGCCGTTGGGATTTACTCCCGTTCCTTTCTACTTGCCAACGTGATCAGAGTCTTTCAACGTTGTGGGCAGGGACATGATGACCCAGCATGCTAGTGGGCAACGCTTCGGATCCACAGCTTGCCGTCCCTGGATACCGTCCTCGCGTCGTCGTTGACCAGACCCAGGAGCGAGGTCCGGAATTCGAGTTGCGATAAGATTTTCGCAGAAAACGGCGTGGTGAAGTGCTCGCGATTTTTTCTCGCGTTGGAATCTTTGATTCCAACGGTGTCCCATCTTTGCCCAAACCTTGAAACGATGGTGACGCGCAAAAAAAAAGGGACTCACGTCGGTGCCCGCGTAAGTCCCATAATAACCAAGTGCGGATGAGAGGATTTGAACCTCCACCCCCTTATCGAGGACTAGAACCTGAATCTAGCGCGTCTGCCAGTTCCGCCACATCCGCTTGGTTGACTGTGAAGAGTGGTCTCGGTCGGCCGAGGTTCACTTTTCCAGGGCCGGTAGATTATCGAGTGACGCCGGAGTGTGCAAGCCGTGTGTGGGGCTCTCCGCGACTGTTTTCCGATCACGGGAAAATGTAGCGGATCCAGTTGCGCAGACCCTGGCCGGGGACGTACGCGACCGGCTGGCCCCAGAGCCCTTGGCCGACTTGAACCATGTAGTTTTCTTGCCCTAACGTGATCAGCGAACGCGCCGGAGCGGCCGATGTGGGCACCGCCAGCGGTTGGGTGGTGGTGGGTGGATAAATCGTCGTGGGCGGAATCGTCGCCGCCGAAGGGATCTCCGCCGGTAGCATGCCGGGGGCTTGGGTGATCGGGCCGCAGACCGACGACGAGTACGACGTCGGGATGACTTGCCCGCAGCCGCCGGCAAAGGCGCTGGCCGCCATGTAAGTGCTCGGCGGCGTGATTAGGCGGCAGTTGTCCGCCCTGGCAAACGCATTGGTCTCCAAGGAAGGCTGTGGGATTTGATCCAGGTCGGAGGGCGATGGAGCGTAGGAGTTGTTCGGCGACGGTAGGGCACGCGGCGGAGCGGCGGCTTCGGGAAACGGAGTCGAGTTCGGGATCGCGGTGCTCGCGCCCGGCTGGGGCAACCCCGCGTTGGGCGCTTCGCCGGGCAGTGACATCCCCGAGTCCGCCAGCGGCGGCGCATCGAAACCGGATTGCATCCAGACCGTTTGCCGGACGGGTGCCTGGTTGGCAGACACCTGCCGCACCGACGCCGGGACTCTCGGGACTGCCTGAGTCTGCTGCCAATAAGCGGTCTCGTTGCGAACGATCGTGGGCCGGGGCTCGGTGGCTCGCATCGCAACGTTGGGTGCGGCGGAGGCCGATTGTTGATTCTGGAATCGGTCCACGGCGCTCGCCGACCCGATCGGCCGCAAGCGAGTCATGGCCGAACCGGATTGGGCTTGGCTGACCCCGTGATCGAGGAAAGCGAAGCAAGTGGCTGCGAAGACGATTTTGATGAGGGGGCGCGACATGGGACCATCGATGAGAAGGGCTGTTCATAACCCGGAAAACTGAACTGTTGGTAGTTGCAAGTGGGCAGGCGATGCAAGATCGGTGCCGAAGCGGCGTCGCTCGGCCAGTGCCGTGAAACATGGCGGCTGGCTGGATCGCGCAATTGATGAAGGGCCTGGTTTTTTCTTGCCGCGGCGCTCGATCCGGGGCCAAAGGCATGTTGTGAAACTCGCGACGCCGCCTGGTTGGGCGCAGAAGATTTTACAACGGATTGTAAAAACGTGCCGCGCAGACCCCGAAGTCCACTCGGGAAAAGACGAGCGTCCGTCTCCTCGGGATGTCAATTGTCTAAGCATTGAACGGAAGATAAGTGTCGGATCTCTGGAAGCCTATCCCACTTAGTTTTCGTGCGTTGCTTCGGGCGATTTCGGGTCGACCAATCCTGATGTTCAGGGAGAGTCAACGACGTGCGTTCGCAGCTCATGCTGCGGAGATCGCAAGCTGGAAGCTTACGCCACTTTTTCAGACCGCCAGCGGGACCATCGGCATGGCGAGGTCGGTCGCAGGGCAGATGACGTCGTCGCTGACCTGCGACCAGTCTTCTTTGTGCGAGAGCATGACGAGCTTGTCATTGCCGCGGATTTCGTCGCACATCTTCGGATTCTTGATGACTTCGCCGCCGGCGCGTTTGACGGCAACCACGACCGTCGCCCCATCGCCGCTGGTTTCCAGGTCATGGATCGTCGCCCCGACAAAGATGGATTCTTCGTGGATATCGACTTCGACCATCCGCACTCCGAACACGTCGAGGTCTTGGTTGAGTCGATTGAACGCTTGCTTGTTCTCCACGATCGATTCGACCGTCGGGCAGGCGATTTGGTGGGCGATTCGGGTCGCCCCGATCATCGTCGGCGACACCACGCCATCGGCCCCGCTGCGAATCAATTTTCGTTCGGTCGATGGGCACTCGCAGCGGGCGATGATCTGGATGTTCTCGCACAGTTCGCGGGCAGTCAGCGTCACGAACACGTTGTCGGCATCGTCCGGCAAAACGGTTGCCAGCACCGAGGCACGCTCGATTCCGGCCTGTACCAGGACGTCTTCTTGAGACGCGTCACCGGCGATCACCAAGCTCCCGTGCCGTTCGGCTTCGCTCAGCCGCTCGCTATCGCGATCGATCACGACAAACTTCACGCCCAAATGGGCGAGTTCGTGGATCAGGTTGCGGCCGACTCGACCATAGCCGCAAACGATCGCGTGCCCTGACAACGACTTGATTTCCTGGCACATGCGTCTGGCTCCTAGGGCCCGTTGGATTTCCCCTTCGGCGATCATTTGCACGAACCCGCCGAGGACATAAATGGCGGAGCTGCACCCCGAAATGATGACCGCCAACGTAAACAATTTCAGCCGAGGATCCTCGACCGGATTCACCTCTCCGTAGCCCACTCCAAAGATCGTGATGACCACCATGTAAAGCGAATCGATGTACGACCATCCCGCCAGGACGTACCCGATGATCGCGATCAAGCAGGTGGCGACCAGCACGGTCAGACCAACTCTCATTTTGTGAATGGAGGTCGATCCGCTCATCGCATTGTGTTTCTCACCATCGATCCGCGATGCTCCGGTTTGCGTGTTGATTGCCTACCCGACTTTCGGTGCCCCGTAGCCCCCGAGCAAGTCCGGTGGGGGAACAACCTCAGGGGGGCCGCAGCCGGGCCAGTGTTATTGCGCCGAAAAGTCTTGGCGGTTTGGGGATTGAATCGGCCGGATCGTGAAAACGTGCGCAGTCATCGGGCCGGTCGGGGGCTCTGTTGACTTGGCCCGCCGACGTTGGCGGCGTATTTTGACTCTTCAAGTGAAGGCCCAGACGATGTCGGCACGCGTTTCCCATAGCCTGATCGACCCGATCATTTCACCAAAGTTACAGTCGCTGTACCCTCACCTGCGGATCCCCAGTGGGTTTCCGCCGGAGGGGATCGTCTTGATGGGGCATTTGTCGGCGATCGTCGGCGCCGTCGGGCTCGCGTTTTCAACGACCTATTGGTGGGCCGGCATCGTCGGTGCGGCGGGAATCGTCGGCAACCATTTGGCCGACTGTGTCGATGGCACGCATGCTCGACGGACCGGCCAGTGTCGCAACGGCGGTGAGTTGCTCGATCACTTCACCGATCCGCTTTCCTTTGCCTACTATCTGATCGGAATCGGAGTCGCCTGCGGACGATTGGATTTGGCCATCGTGGCGGTCGTTTGTCTGTTTGCGATCGCCGTGTTGACGAACATCAAGGCAAAGTTGGTGGGCGAATTTACGCTGTCCCGATTCGGGCCGACAGAGTTCAAGACGCTGTTGAGCTTGATCGGGATTGCCACGGCGGCGTTGTTTTTGCTGCCGCCATCCATCGTCACCCCGGGGCAGTTCCTGCTGTTCACCTACGCCGCGTTGATCGTTGCCGGACTGGTCCAGTTGCCGATTCAGCTTGTCCGATCGGTCAAGGAAGTCAACCAAAACGGCGCCGCAGCGGATACGACCGAGTGGCAATTGAAATAGCTCGGCGGCGTCACGCTTTGGCGGCCAGTTGCAGCGCCAGGTCTTTGGCGCCTTTGAGGTCCAGTTTGCCGGTGCCGAGCAACGGGATTTGCTCGACTTCGTAGAACGAGTCGCGCGACGGGATGAAGAGATTCGGCAGGCCGGCGGTTTTCAGGTCGGCCAAAATCTCGTCGACATTTTTGTGCAGCGGGCGGTGCAGCACGATCAGGCGTTCGCCTTTCTTGCTGTCGGGGACGGCGGTGACACAGAGCGTCACTGCATTTTCGTCGTCCGTTCCTTTGCCATCGTCGGCTGAGTCGGCGGACGATTCGCTTGACGGCGACTGGTGAATCGACTTGGCGATTTCCTCTTCGACCTTGAGGTGCGGGACCATTTCGCCGCCGATCTTGGAGAACCGGCTCAGTCGACCGGTGATGTGGATGAAACCTTGGTCGTCGATGTGGGCAATGTCGCCGGTGTTGTACCAGCCCGATTGAATCACTTTTTCGGTCAGCTCTTTTTGGCCGGCGTAACCCGTCATGACGTTGGGGCCGGCGATCATTAGCATGCCGTCGATCCCCGCCGCTTGTTCGTCGCCCGAATCCTGGGAGACCACTTTCGCGCAGACACCCGGCAGGGGGCGGCCGACGGAACCTTCGATGCGATCGAGTTGGTAAGCAGCCGGTGAACGACTCGGGGGGATGTTGACCGAGACCAGTGGGCTCAATTCCGTCGTCCCGTAGCCTTCGACCGGTCGGAGTCCGAAGGTCTGTTCAAAGGAGTCAAACAGGTCCGCCGGCATCTTCTCGGCGCCGACAATGCAGGTGTCCAGGGTCTTGAATTGCTCCGGTTTAACGCGCCGGATGTAGCTTCGCAAGAACGTCGGCGTGGCAAGCAGGACCGTCCCGCCGTACTTTTCGGCCAGTTTGCCGATCTGTCGTGAGTCGAGCGGGTTGAAGTGATACACGCCGCAGGGCCCCAGGACCTGGGTCGCCCAGAGCGTGACGCTGTATCCGAACGAATGGAAAAACGGCAGGATGCCCAATACGACGTCTTCGTCATTGAGGCGAATGGCTTTTTTGATCGCATCGACGTTGTGGCTGATATTGGCTTGGCTGAGCATCACGCCCTTGGGCATGCCAGTCGAACCGCTGGTGAAGATCACCGTCATCAAGTCATCGCTTTTGACACGGTGCAGTCCCAGCATGCGTCGCAGCAGTCCTCTTGGGATCAGGTTGGCCTGAATGAACGCGATGACTTTGTCCGCCGTCGTGATTTTGTCGCGGATCGATTCCAGGGTCACGATGTCGGAGTCGATCTTGATGTCCACCTTGCTCAGGAAGCGTTCGCTCGTGAGCACATGGCGAATGTCGATTTCCTTGATGCAGTGATTGATGACTTCGCTGGAAACGGTGTAGTTCAGGTTGGCCGAAACGCGGCGATCGAGCGCCAACGCGACGTTGACAACCACCGCACCGGCACTGGGCGGCAAGAACACTCCGATGTTGGACTCGTCCTTTGCAAAGACCTCTCTCGCCAGCACACGCCGCAGCGCGAAGGCGCGCGTGAGGGCTTCGCGGCCGCCCAATTCGGTCCCCATCGAATCGGCGATTTGGAGCCGTTTTCCACGATGTCGCCAAGCCCGGATCACTTCGCCGGCCAGTACGGGGAACTCATGTCGATGGTCGGTTTGGGCCTTGGCGTTGAGCTGATTGACTTGAGAGCGGACCAGTTCGATCGGTGTATCGTTGGGGAGCGGTTTGCCGATGTAGAGTGTCAATCGACGACGAAACTTGTCCGGCCATTTGAAGAAGAATTTTCCGCCGCTGTAGCTAAAAATGCTGCCCCACATGCCGTCCAGGTAAACCGGAACCACGGGGGCGTCATGGCCCTGCAAAATCTTGCCCATGCCCGGCTTGAACGCTTGCAGTTGCCCGGTCCGGGTGATTGTGCCTTCGGGAAAGATGCCGACGACATCGCCGGCTTTGAGCGCCTCGCGAGCCGCCTTGAGCGCCCGCATGATCGATTTCGGGTTGGCGACCATCAAGATCGTGTCAAAGGCGGCGGCGATCCACTTGGCGAACGCCGAACCGAAATTGGAGCCGTCGACGACAAAGCGAACGTTGCGGGGCATCATCCACAAGATCACGATGCCATCGATCCAAGAGACATGATTGCTGACGATCAGGTAGCCGCCCGAAGCGGGCAGGTTCTCCCGACCGATCACGCGTTTGCGGTAAAACAGCGCCAGCATCGGGCGGAAGATGGCGCGGACGAACAAGCGAGGCAGGAAAACTGCCATCGCGGAGAGCAATAACAGGGAAACGATGATGATTCCCAAGACGTACCAACCACCCATGCGTTGCGTTCCCTGTCTGTTGGTTCTTGTCCGTTGGATCTTTTCTGTGAATCAGAAAGCTCGTCGCTGCGAGAACGCTCCATCTGCGTCAACCCAAGAGAATAGGCGATGGAGCCAGTCCCAGGCAACCGCACCCTCACCGCCGGCGTCTGGTGTCGGCGTGAAGCCGCCTGGAAAGACCGCAGCGCTAGCAGCCGTGCTGCTAAATCGACAAGCGAAAAGGAAAAACCATGGCTCCCCTCTCCCCCGGTTCCTGACGAGCCTAAGCGAGTCAGGAACCGGGGGAGAGGGGCGATGGGTGAGGGGGATTTGTTCTGCGCGCCGTTACTGGATTACGGCAACGATGCGTTCTCGAAACCCGGTTGGATCTGGCAGTATGTTGGATCTGGCAGTATGTCGTACGCTGGAATGCGAACTGCATCAAATCGACTCAGCAGAAATCAATGGTGTATCGCCCATCGGATGCTCACGACGAAACTTTCCTCCGGCGCAACCACGAGTGCGCGCCCTCAGCTAAACCGAGTTTTCCAATTCATTCGATCGGCCGCGCTGATCACGAGCACACCCGTTGGCCTTGTGAATGCATCGTTGATTGGTCATGCGGAATCCTCCTCACCCCCTGCCCTTCTCCCCCAAACAAGCCTCTACTCGTCGCAACGTTCTCGCTTACTAAAATCAGTTGGCGCGCACGATCAATCCGAATCGACCAGGAGGCTTGTTCGGGGGAGAGGGGAGCCATTTTGAGTAAGTCGCTTCTCGATTGAGCGGTATTGGGCTCGCGGCCTGTCGCTGACAGGCAAAACCGTTTCGATCGGCTCACTCAATCGACCCTGCCGTCGACGTATTCCGCGACGCCAAAATCAAAACGTCGCCGGCCGACTAGCGAATCGCCTTGTCCGGCAGCGCGGTTCCGATGCCGGCATCCAGCGGCATGGTGTCGTTACTCGGATCGAGTCCGACGGCTTTCATCGCCCGCAACAACCGCTGCTCCATTTCGGCGATCGTCGATTGGTGTGCGGGATCGTTGACCAGATTGGTCGATTCAGCCGGGTCGTTCTGCATGTCATACAACTCGGCCATGTGGCGATCCGGAGACCCGTCGCCGTGTGGATAGCGGATGTACTTGTAGCGGTCTCCCCGCACCGAGCGAACGTTGGGCGTGTAGGGGAATTGTTTTTCGTAGTTGTAGTGATACAGCCATTCGGTCCGCCAGCCACTGTCGTCTCCGGAGATCAGCGGTTTGATCGAACTGCCGTGAATGTTGGTCAGCTGGGTGGCACCGGCGGCGTCCAAGATCGTCGGCGCGACGTCGGTCGTCAGGACCTGTTGTTTGATCCGTACCGGCCCGGACGCTTTGGTCCAGCGGGGGTAGCGGATGATCATCGGCACACGGGCGCTGGCCTCGTGAGCCGTCCGTTTATCGACCATGCCGTGTTCCCCTTCGAGCAATCCGTTGTCGCCCATGAAGATGAACATCGTGTTGTCGAATTGCCCGGCCGCCTTCAAATGATCGACCAACCGGCCGACGCTGTCGTCGACCGACAGAATCGTTCCCCAGTACGCCCGGACCATGCGGGCGAAATCAACGACGCCGCTGGCTTTGTCGTTGGGGAATTCTTTACGCCAGTCGAAGATCGGTCCATAGATGCCGTGCCAGGTCGAGAGTCGCTGGGTGATCCACTTCGGTTTGTCGTCCAGCTTGAACGATGAGTGCGGGTAGTTGACTTCGACGTCGTCAAAGACGTGCTCGTATTTCGGTTCGGGGAAATAGAAACTGTGCGGTGCTTTCTGGCCGATCATCAACATGAACGGCTTGGAGGCGTCGTCGGCGCGATGTTTGTCGATCCAATCGATCGACATGTCGGTCACCACCGTGGTGTAGTAACCCGGTACGACGCGGCTTCCGGTTCCGTTGATGTTAAATTCCGTATCGAAGTAGCTGCCCTGGCCTTTGTGGGTGACGAAGTAATTGAATCCGGGGCGGGGCTCGTCGTTTTTTTCACCCATGTGCCACTTGCCGATGTACGCGGTCTGGTAGCCGGCCTCCTGCAGCCGACGCGGGAAGCTGTCCAGTTCGGCGGGGTAGTCGGTGAAGTTGTTGGTGACCCCGTGGGCGTGGGCGTAAAGTCCGCTCAGGATGGTGGCGCGACTGGGAGAGCACAAGCTGGTTGTGCAGAACATGTTCTCGAAATAAATGCCCTCGGCGGCCAAGCGATCGATGTTCGGCGTTTTCAGGTGGGGATGGCCGGCACAGGACAGCGCGTTCCAGCGAATGTCATCGCACAGCACGACGACGACGTTGGGGCGTTCTTGCGCGAAGGAAGAGAGCGTCAGCAAGCACAGCAAGCTACAAGCGAGGAATGGTCGCATGGCGGAAATACTGGGGCGAGGTGGGGAATCAAGGTGGAGTTGACAGCGGTGCAGTTTAGCAGCTTCTCTTCCGGCTTTGGAGATCGTGTCGTTTTTTTAAGTCGTTGATATCTAAGGGTTTTCGTCACCGCTGGGGACGCGACGCTGACCGGCGAAGTAAACGCCGCGGGCAAGGGGGGGATTCCGGCGCAGTGGAAAGTCGGCCAATGCGATATAGTTGGGCGATCAGAGTCCTGTCCCGTTTTTCCGTGAACCTTTCCATGCGCATCCGTCTGCTTTCGGGCGAATCAGCCAACACTGTTTTTGCCGTTTTGCTGTCCGTTGTCTTCGTGCTGCCCGGGTGCTCCCGAGACGACGTCGAATCCAACTCACCCGATGCGCCAGCCGCCGCGACGGGCCAGGGCGATGACGAATTGATTCGCAGTGCCGCCGACATGGCGGCCGATGGCGAAGAACCCGATGTCGGATCCGACGCGTTTTCTCAACAGACCACGCCGCTGCCGGAGACGGTAGCAGAGCGCGGCGACTTGACCGGCCGGCGGATGACGCCCAGCGGTTCGACCGCTCCCAGTCCGCCCGATTCGCCATCGGAATCACCGCGTGGATTCGAATTGGCCGAGACGACCGCGATCCCCGCGGGGATTCCCGAGATGATCGATGCCGCCGGAGCCGTCGCCGCCCAACGTGAACTTCGCGACGACCTGACCGCCGACGAATTGATGGCCTACCTGGAAGAGTCCGACCGCGATATGGAGATGCTCGCCCGCGGCCGCGACCAGCTGCAAGACCCGAACCAGGCCAACGAGCTGATGCAACAGTTGGTCCGAAGCAAGCTGCAAGCCTCCGTCCGGCTCCAAGCACACGCCGATGCCACCGACAAGCAACGCACCGCGGGCTTGCGAGGCCAGCTCCAAGCCCTCTCCCACCTTTCGGCGATGGGCGACCTGAGTTCGGCCAAGGCGCTCGAAGCACTCGCGCGAGAGAATCTGTCGTCGCCGGAACCCACGATCGCCGGCGACAGCCGGATCGTGCTGATCGGATTCGCGATCGACGGGCTGAGGGCTGGACGCGAATCCGCGGCCCAAAAAATCGTCTCGCTGATTGAAGGGATGACGGCCAGCCGCACCGCCGACATCCCGGCGGTCTTGATGATGGCCGAAGCCAGGCAGGTGCTGGCCAATTATGGCTTGATCGACGAATCGGCCCGGGTCCGCGAAAAGATCCTGGCGTTGTACGGCAACTCGCCCGACAAGATGATCGCACAAGTCGCCGCCGATGCCGCCGGGACCGCCAAGTATGACTCCGCCAGACGTCTGCTCGGGGAGATTCTCGAGAACGACAACGTGGCGTTGGCGCGATGGACCGAAGCCGTGACGGAATTGGTTCGCGAAGCCCCCGAGATGAACACGGTGGAATTCTTGGGAACGTCGGCGCTGCAGCTCGAAGCGGCCCAGCGCGAAACGTTTGTCGAAGAAACCTTCCGTATTCTGGCCGAAGGGTTCGCCGATACCGACTCCGCCACGGCCAATGAAATCGAAACGGCGCGGATGGCGATGGAAGCACGCCGGGACGTCATCGGGACCTCGTTCGACGCGTTGGCCAACCTGCCAACACTCGACGGCAACGGCATCTCGTCAAACAGCGTCAAGGGCAAGGTCGTGTTGATGCCGTTCTGGGCCGTGACGATTCCGCAATCGCTGCAGATCGTCCCGATGCTCAAAGAAATCCAATCGCGACATCCCGATCAAATCGCCATCGTGGGAATGAACCTCGATTCAGAACAGGCGCCGCTGGGTGAGTTTTTGGCGCAGAACGATCTCGGTTTCCCCAGCTTTCGAAGCGTTTCTTCATCCAACGGCGACCAGGGAAATCCGATCGCCACCAAGTTCGGCTTGGTCTCGTTGCCCTTCGTTGCGATCTTCAATCAAGACGGTAAGGTCGCGGCGTTGGACTTTACCGGAATGCAGTTGGAGACGACAGTTGGGCGACTGGTGCAATCCGCGGACGATGCATCGAGCGCCGAATGATTTGCGGTGGCAGAATCATACAGGGCAGAATAATGTTCTGACCGCTCAGATCACGGATCCAGAATCATTCTGCCACCTCATCATTCTGCCCACCGACATGTCGCACGACCTTCAACAAAACCCCTCGGCCGATCCCGCCTTGCTGCTGCGGTATCGGGATCGCCAATACGCGCCCGAAATGCTGGCCGTCGCCATCGGCAAGCTGAATTTGTTCTCCTGGATCAATGCGCGGGGATCGGCCACGACCGAATCCATCGAGCAGCATTTCTCGCTCGCGGCGCGGCCCTTGGATGTGCTGCTGACCCTCTGTCGTGCCGGCGGGTTGATTCGCACTGAATCCGGCCGACACGAATTGACGGCGCTGGGACGCGAGCATCTTGTCGATCATTCGCCATGGTTCTTGGGGCCGTACTACGCGCCGATCGTGGATTCGCCGATCGCCCAAGGGTGCTTGCAAGTTTTGAAGCATGATCGCCCGGCCAATTGGCAGGCCAAGGAAGACGGCAACGACTGGCACGCCTCGATGATGGACGAGGACTTTGCCAAGGGGTTCACGGACCTGATGAATTGTCGCGGCACGGCGATGGGGCAAGTGCTCGCGGACAAGACGGGACCGTTTCTCGCCGGTTGCAAACAGGTGTTGGATGTTGGCGGCGGATCAGGGATTTACTCCTCGACCCTGGTCGCCAAGCACGACCACTTGCGAGCGACCGTGCTGGAACAAGCTCCCGTCGATCGGCTGACTCGCGACGAGATTCTCCGTCACGGGCTGCAAGATCGAATCGACCTGGTCCAGGGCAATATGTTCACCGATCCTTGGCCCAGCGGCGCCGATTGCATCTTGCTGTCCAATGTGTTGCATGACTGGGACTTTCCCGAGATCCGAACGCTGATTCAGAAGGCCTCGGCTGCGTTGCCTTCGGGAGGCCGCATGATCATCCATGAAGCGTTTCTCGACGATGACAAAGCCGGTCCGCTGCCGGTTGCGGAGTATTCTGTGCTGTTGGTCAACATCACACGCGGCCGGTGTTATTGCCCGGCCGAATACGGGGCGATCCTGGCGGATTTCGGATTCGACGTCGGCCCCTATCAAGACACGATCGCCGACCGAGGATTCATCACCGCCATCAAGCGTTGAGCAACGAACGGAACAACAAGTGACGGGAATTGATTGTGGGATAGGCTTGCAGCCTGTCGTTTTCGCCGTAACAGGCTGGAAGCCTGTCCCACTCGGTCAGACCGTCGTGGAGACGGACTCGGCAACGGCAGCCGGCGGATAGTGGAACCGGCCATATCGTTTGGGCCCGACGTTGACGATCTGGCCGTCCATCGTCCCTTGGATCTCGGCCAGAACCCGTCGCGCCAAGCGGACGACATCGTGTGTCTCGCTTTCGTCGAATTCCACAATGATCGTGTCACGCTGCTCTGCTTCTTGCACGACCACCTCCAAGTGTTCGGCCAGCATCTCTGTCGGGTCACTCGATGACGAACGCTGGAACAGACACTTTGCCGAAGGCCGGTTCTGTTTGACGCCGGAATTGGCCGAAACCGTGATGACGGGAAGCCCCGACCCGAGCACGCTGATCAATCCGCATTCGACGATGTCGGCGTCGTTGTTGTATTCCAGGTCCGTCACGACCATGTTCTGGCAACCGAGTTGAATGGCTGCCGCCGCGATCCCGATCTCACGCTGCCATTGCAGCGGATCGGCGCGATTGAAGCCGGCGTCGGCCAATGCTTCGGCTTTTTGTTTCAGCTCGCCACTGAGCGGCAACGTGCCAGAGGGAACCAGCGGTGGATCTTGGTACTCGATTTCTTGGATCACCGGTTCCATCGAACAGGCTTGGTTCCATGACATCCGCACGGGCTTCTTTTGGGGCTGCACTTCGACGCTTGCGCTGAGCGCTCGCGTGGTGATTTGCAGCGGCACCGCCAGGATTCCTCCCAGTCCGATGAACAGCGTCGCGAATCCGAAGGCGTGAAAGATGGGGTTCCCGTCGGTGGCGCCGAAGTGTCCCATCGGAACCAGCAGGTAGACGCCGTAGCCCATCAGAAACGCACCGAGGGCGATGTACGTCAGGCGAGTCGTCCAACTGCCGCGGCCGTACCGCATCGGGTATCCGATCAAGCTCAACAGCGACGGCAGCGGTGCGTACCAACAACACCAGATGCCCGGGCCGCCGCTGCCGCACAGAATCAGTCCCAACGCCAATGCAAAACCGGCCGTTAGAAACAGGTTACGGGCCAGTCCCAGATCCGGGTTCCCTTCGATCGGCAGGATGGTGTAGGTGACCTCGCCGTCTTCGACAGGGCCCTGAATTTCATTGCCGCTGCAGAACGCGATGAAATCGGCAATCATTTGGTTCACGCCATAGGTGCTGACCATTCCGGTCAACGTTCCCGTCTCCTCGACCTGGCGGAAAGCCTCGTCCAAGTAGTGCGCGCCCTGGGCAATGAACACCCGCGGCTCGACGTCCATCTCGTGGGCGCCGAGCGGGATAACTTTCGCCGGCCCCAGATCCATCGTGTCGACGCTGTTCGCCAGGAAGGGATCCTCCATCATCGCTTCCAGGTCGTCTTCGTCCAGCAGATCGTCCCGCTCGATGTAGGGATCGATCACGGCGACGTTGACCAGGCGGAGGTGTGGATTGTCGCCGTAGCCCTCGGTCACCAGAGTGTGCCAGTCCATCTCGACCGGCTCGTCCTGCATCACCGATGCCTTGTGGAATTCATGAACCGCCCCGGTCATCCCGGTGACCAAACCGGCGCTGGCGAGCAAGGCGCCGAAGATGATGCGAAGCGGACGAGGCGGGGTGGAGGAGTTGTACGGGTTGTAGCTCATCGGAAGCGTTCACCGGCAGCGGAACCAAGCGGAAAGGTCGATCGAGTGGCAGGGGGCACAGGGGGAGCCTAGCTCGAAAAACCTACCGGAGGGGCAGATCCGAAGCGAAACGACCGCGGTTCGTCCCCGGGTTGGGCGACAGGCACGATGGCCGGGGCCACTGCCTGCGATCCACTGCCTGCGATCCACTGCCTGCGATCCACTGCCTGCGATCCACTGCCTGCGATCCACTGCCTGCGATCCACTGCCAGCCTGTCCCTGGATTCTGACCACAGAGCCACCAGGGGGACCGACCGATCCAGACGTCGGTCACCGCAAGAGAAGCGGATGGGGTGGGATTCGAACCCACGGTAGAGTTTCCCCTACGCTAGTTTTCAAGACTAGAGCCTTCGACCACTCGGCCACCCATCCGAAGCGACTTTTCCTTATAAGCGAAACAGTGTTTCGGCCATCTGCTTGACCAGCGGCGAAAATCGCTATACCCTTTTCATACCCTTTTCAGGGTCAAAAAGGTGGTTTTGCCCGCTTGCGACGGGCAAAACCGTTACACCACCCAACCAGTTACAGCACAGGTGATGCAATGGCGAAGTCTACAACGTCGCTCGCGAATCGGAAAGTACGTCTATCGGTCCACAAGGCGTCGGGACTTTGGTGCAAAACGCACCGAGGCAAGCGGTATTATTTCGAGCGGGTGGACGACGATCCCGACGGCAAGGCATCGCTCGAGCAATGGGTCCAGGTGCTCGCCGGCAACGAGCCGAAGAAAGACGTTGTTGCCAGCGTCAAGGACGTCGCCGAAGAATGGATGCAGAGCAAGCGGTCCAAGCTGGACGCGGGCGAGATCGTACAGGACAGCTACGACGAGTATTTCCGCACCTGCGAGCTCGTTTTTAAGTCACTCGGCAAACAGGCTGACGCGACGACACTGGGGCCGGCGGACTTCCGCAAGCTTCGTAGCAGCATGGCCAAGCGGTATGGCCCGGTCGCGTTGGGAAAGCACATCGGCCAAGTACGCTCAATGTTTGGGTTCGCTTACGAGTCTGGCGTGTTGTCGATCCCTGTTCGGTTCGGTCCCGATTTCGTCAAGCCGAAGGCCAAGGTCTTACGGAAGCAGCGGGCGAAGCGTGGCAAGCAGGATTTCGACGCATTCGAAGTCAATCTATTGCTGGACTCTGCCAACGTGAATTGGAAGGCAATGATCCTACTCGGCGTGCAAGCCGGCTTTGGGAACCGCGACGTCGCCGAACTGAAGATCAGCGTCTTAGATTTGGAATCGGGATGGCTGGATTATCCCCGAGAGAAAACCGGAGTCGCGCGACGCATCCCGCTTTGGCCCGAAACGGTCCAGGCGATCCGCGACGTTATCGATCAGCACCCCGGCGGCACCGATCGATTGTTTGTCGGTGATCGCGGGCGGGACTTCTGCACCGACAACCGCACCGGCGGGAACCGCATCACCGGAGCGTTTAAACCCGTGCTGAAGGCCGCCGGGTTCCCCGAGACTGGACGCGGTTTCTACTGCCTCCGCCGGACGTTTCAAACCCAGGCCGAAGAATGCGGCGATCTGGTCGCAGTGCAGCACATCATGGGGCACGCAGCCGCCGAAAGCGACATGTCGTCACGATACCGGCAGCGGATCAGCGATGAGCGACTGAGACGCACTGTCGACACCGTGCGGACTTGGCTGTACGGCGAGGGGGTGCAGTCATGAACGATAACGAAAGCATCAAGGAGCAACTGACGTCGATCGGTAGGAGATTCCAGGATTGCTTGACGCTGGGGGGGCTACCGTTGACCCTGCATCTTGTGGTCTATGCGTCCGAGGAACACTTCGGCGAGTGGGAAAGCAGGCAGGAGGGGCTATCACTGATCGCCGCCGGGCGTTGTGATCTAAGGCCACTTAAATCTCACCCCGGGCTGGCCAGTGGAAAAACGTATAAGGTGTTTGCTGGCGGTAGCTGCGATGCCTCCGAGAGGTTTCTTTCGTTCGCGAAGGTCGCCGGGTCACTGGCGAGAAAGATGAGCGGCACGGGGCTATCTGTCGACGAATCTCTGCACATGACGCCGAGTGCGATCTACTGGCTGGCAACATGCCATGCTCTTTGCAGGGATGAGCGGATGACGTGGGACTCTGCCGAAACCCACATGTCTAAAAAAACAGATCATTGGGTCCAGATGGACTGGTCGCCTCAATGGGCCGCTGGCATGTGCCGGCTGAATGACCAACCGCACTGGGCAGAGTATAGAAGTGCATTTTGGGCATGGGGTTTGCCTGATGCGTGGGCCGCGTCTTGCCAAGCAGTCGACGTGCTGTTGAGTGAGCCGGCTAGGCCTACCAAGGTCTACCCGGACCCGGACAATTATGCCCGTGATAAGTGGATCTGGGAAAACATCCTGAAGAAGAAGCGTAGGGAACTGATAGTGGATCTAAAAAAGCGGGAAAAATCCCATGGGTGGAATCTGATAGAGAACGTGAAGTCTTTTCGTGATGCTGCACTGAAATACTCGGAACACCACGAATTGCCGACCCGGAACTTCCAAACAGAAACCCCATACACGGGAAGTGATAGTGAGTGATAGTCACGTCCACTAACACTTGAGACCCGAAAAATCACCCGTAGATTTCCGTCATCGAGCAAACGGAGTCTACGGCAGCACGGCAACAGACTCCGCCACTTTACGCAACGGAGTCTGACGAATGCCTGAGCAATTCTTTACCCCGCCTGAAGCCGCCGAGTTGCTCGGCGTGAAAGCCGACAAGGTGCTCGGCTGGATTCACTCTGGCGAACTGGTCGCACACAATTGCGCGACCGACCCCAACGGCGAACGCCCCCGCTGGCGAATCGCCGACGACGAACTGGGGCGGTTTCTTCTTCGCCGGCGGAACCCCGCGGCGATCGAGCGGGAAGCAAGGCCGAAGCGTAAGCGTCGGTCGCGTGTTGCTGACCCGATTTTCTCGTAGGTCGGGAGGGCACCATCCATGCAACGCGCAGCAGTCATTTACCGTCGGGTGAGCAGCCGAGCCCAGAACGCCGGATCACAGTCTGCACCGAATCTTCGTTTCTGCAACGAGAACCGATTGTCGGTGATCGCGGACATCGAAGAGACGGGCAGCGGAATGAGTAGCCGAACCATGCCGCTGCGAGATGAAGCTGTAGCGATGGCCAAGGACCATAACGCATTCATCGTTTGCTGGTCATGCGATCGGTTTTCGCGAGAACCAATGTCGGACTTCCCACACTGGGATTGCGTCGAATCCGGTCGACTGCTGACCGTCTACGACGGCAACAGTGAGTACCGGAAGTTTTACCTTGCGGCGTTTGGCTGGAAGATGAGGCCGCACAACTGGCTCTTGCACAAATGCTATCCAGACACGTTGCGTTTGCCGCTGCTGTCGTGCTGCGACGTGAGTGCAGACGTGCGAGAGAGCCGGCTGGAGTCGATGAGATTTGTTTGGGCGGTCCCAAAACAATCCGGGCGACCGCTGGAAGTCGACGACGCCTACCCCGTCGCGATTCGATCCCGGCGATTTGAACGATTTGATCTGCACCATCACACGGCACGCCGGATCACTTGCCCGATCGATGGCCCCACCATTCACCGGACTGCGCAAGCGTGGTTCTTCTGCGACGAAGATTTTCGCGAGTATTTCGGCGACGACCTGGCTGAGCGTTTGATTGATCGAGAGATCAGCAAGCAAGAGGCCACAACAAAACCACAGCCCGCCGGCACGTAGCCCGGCAGGATTTGTCCCCGATCGCCGGCGCGGTGCTGGCGATCACTCACCACCATCACGGAAATTGAAAATGTTAGGACTGAAAGAACGATTACAGAAACAAGAAGCCGACCAACGCAGCGAGATCGAGTCTCGTCAACGCGAATGGTCGGCAGCGTGCGACGTGGCCCGCGTCGAAGCCATCAAGGCAGCGGCCGGCGAACGATGCAACGAACAACTGATTGCGGCAGTGGCCGGCACATCGACCGACGTCGATCGAGTGGAGCGATACGCTCGCGAATCTATCGCGTTGGCCGGCTATGTCGAGCTGGCTGCCGAGTTGGAAGCGGACATCACGCTAGCGATCGCTGAACGTCGCGAAGTCGCCGCGAAAAGTCGCGAGGATTCGCCCCTGGCATCGGCTGCGGATCACGCCCGCATGGCCGTTGACGCTGCCCGATGGGCGGACTGGGAATTGGTGGTCGCATACCGGACCGCACAGCGAGCGTATGAGGATGCCCAGGATCGACGCCGCCACCTTGATAGCCGGATCGATCGTCTGAAATCCCAGCTACGGCAGGCCAAGGCCGACGCCGCACCGAGCTGGGCACCCGACCCGAATAGCACCCTGCCGCCGCACCAGGCATTCCCCATGCCCGCGATGACGTCTGACGCCTGAGCGGCACTCATTCACTCATCCGCCGCGCGTGATGGTCGACACGCCGGCGGGTCACTCGATCGACCGGACACACTTCACATTCACAAACGGACCAATGAAACACCAGCACCGAATCGACGATAACGCGGCGGCGTCGATGCAACGCCCGACACCCGACCAACCCGACGACGACCCGGTGGCAGTCTTACGGCACGGGATCAAAGCGGGGCTCCGACGGCTCAATGTCGAGATCGACCGGCTACAGGCGACCATCGGCGAAGGCCAACGCTTGGCCCGCTGAGTCGGCACCAATCAACGCGGTGCGTGGTGTACGTCACCGGCATCACGCTCCTTTCACTCTCTCAATCGAAACTTTCCCAAGGACAGAACCAATGTCAAAAACAATTCATCCCGCACACATCGACGCGGCAGAGATCACGCAGCAACAGGCAGACATCGCAGCGATGGGCGTTTACTTCACTCGCTCTGAACTGGTCGCCGGGCTGACCGATCAACAGCACTCGATCATTGTCGAGCAATTCGCCAATGCCGCGGGGCTGACTCGTCCGCAAATGACCGACCTGTCGTTGCTCGCATCCCAGGCCGGCTACGAATCCGGAGAACTGGCGATCGAGTTTCCCAATGACGTGGTTGGCCGGTATCCGGTCGATCAACCGAGCGAGCAATACCGCTCGCTTCAAGATGAGCTGATGACCGCATTCGGCGCGGGTGGTCCCACCGATGAGCAATTGACGTCGTGTTTCGCAACCGACGAATAGGACGCGACCCTTTGGGGGGCGAACCCGCTGCGAAGCGATAGCCCCGCCGCCCAACCGATCGTGGCGGAATCCAGACCCGCCGATCCTCCAAAAACGAAGGCGGAAATAACGACGGACCGCGGGGAATCGATCCCCGCAATTGAAACGCGGGCGACGGATCGCCGGCGGTGATGGAAGGACGGAAAAGAAAAAAGCCCCGCACCGATCACGGAAAATCGGCGGGGGCTCAACTGGTCAAAGTTTCGCAGCGGCGACCAGCGACACAAAGGAGTCTTCTACATGTTACGGAATCACGGGCAACAATCAAGCCAAATCCCCGGCCTACCGCCGGCGACCCAGCCGGATCTACTCGACCACGGTCAACACGCCAAGGCCACCCGAGCCGCGGCATCCGCGGCAGCGATGCCCAAGGCCCCGAGTCGTCAAGAACAGGTTTTGACGTTTCTCCGATCCCGTGGACCGACCGGTGCGACACGCCACGAAATCGCCGACGCGATGAACTGGCCGCTGTCTTCCGTCTGCGGTCCCGCCTTGGCGATTCTTCGCGATGGGTTGGCTGTCGAGAACGGCGAACGCCGGCAAACCCAATTCGGATCACAGGCCGCTGTCATCATCGCTGCGGAGGTCGCGGGGCAATGATGGACCGACAACGCACAAACGATGACCAGCGTGATCCAACGCCCGCACAGGGCGAACCAGGGACGCTTGGGGAGCAATTCATCGCGATCGCACTGAGCATCTACTACGGCGATCGAGAAGGTACCCCCGCGGCCGACCAGTGGGATCGAGCACGGCGTGAAACGATGGGGGTGGGGCGATGAGTGACGACCCAAGCTTTACCTGCGTTGCAGAGCTAGTCGGAGACGGAGCGGACAAGCAGAGGTTCATGGAGTGGTGCTACTTCATGCGTGGCGTGCCTACATCCGCACTGTCGGGCTCTGCCGCATGACGCCAAAGGATGACGCACAACTGCACGCCGAGGCGTGGGGGCTGTTCGATCAATGGCAGGATTGGCAGGAGGATTTCTACCGGGAAGGAGGGGCGGACCAATGAGTGTTACGGATAACGGTACAGAACACTCAGCACCACATCTTCCGCAATGGCTGATTGCAGCACGGGAACGCGGGCGACTGGCTGCGATTGCGGAACAGGAGCGGCGATTCAATCGATCGATCCCGGTGGAATGCCCCGACTGCGGGAAGCGGCATCGTCGCGTCTGGATACCGCGGCAGGTCGGATCGGACAAAAAGGCCCGCTGTCCCGAGTGTGCGTACCAGCGGCACTTGCAACGCAAGCAAGCGAAACAAGCCGAGCGGCATTGCGATCACTGCGGGGAGCGCTTCATGCCAAAGCGACGTGATGCACGGTTCTGTTGTGCCAAGTGCCGAGTGTATGCCAATCGGTCAAGGAGGGCGGACCAGTGAGCGGCTACGTCAAGCTTTACCGCAAGATCCGATTCAGCGACGTCATCGCGGATGAGGGGACGTTCCACACGTTTGTGATGATCCTAATGTCCTGCAACTGGAAGCGGGCGCGATTCAAGGGGCTGACGATCGAACCGGGACAAATGGTTTTCGCGTGGCGGAATCTTCCCGAGCGACTTCAAGGCGGGATGCCAACGCCTGTCAGTATCGGGACGCTGCGAAAGCGTATCAACGAGCTGGTTGAGGTCGGAGCGGTCGAAGTTGAGCCGACGTCGAAATTCACAATCCTGACCGTTTTGAACTGGTCAAAGTATCAAAGCAGCGTGTCAGAAATTGACACGATAGAGGGTGAAAGTGTGTCAAAGTTTGACACGCTGACTGACACGCTGACTGACACGCTGACTGACACGGATAGAAGAAGGGATAAGAAGGGAAAGAAGGGTACAGGCGCGCGCCCTTCAAATCTCGACCAAATCAGCACCTACGCCGGCACCCTGGACGCGGCGAAGTATCCCAACGCCGCGCGGCACGTCGATCCGTTCTGGGATCACTACGAGGCCAACGGCTGGCGGCAGGGCAAGGGGACCGGGCGACCGATCAAGGACTGGCAAGCCGCGTTTCGTGGATGGGTGAGCCGTCAAAAGGAATTTGGTGGCGCGGCATCGACGACCACCGGACCACCCCCGACCGACTTGGCCGCTATGGCCAGACAACGCAAGGCCGAGCGTGAGGCCAAACGAGCAGCGGAACAAAGGAGGAACGCATCGTGAGCAACGCAGAAGTTTCATTGGACGTCGAGCGGTCATTGTTCGCCGGCGTGATGATCGACCCGACCACCCTGGACGAAGTTTGCGAGATCGCCACAGGCTCGCAATTCGAATCTAAGGCACTCGGCAGGGCATTCGATCTGATTGCCGACCGATACGCCGCGAAGCTGCCAGTGGCCGACCTGACGGTTTTGATACCGGAACTGCGGAAGGCCGGCATCATCGCGGACTTGGGCGGCGCTGCCGGGCTCGGCAAGTTGGTGAACCACGTCCCCAACGCCGGAAGCGTGATCTACCATGCCACCGAAGTGAACCGGCTTTGGCGACTGCGACAACTGCGGGCGATGCTGAGCGACATCGAATCAGAGGCCGACGACCCCGCCGCGGATCCTGACCAACTGATTGCCAAGATCGAGGCCAAGTCGATCGACGTGATTAACCGCGGCAAGGACGCGACGGTTTCGCTTCAACAAATGATGTTCAACCTGGCCGACCAGTTGGACGCTGACCGAGAGGCCGGCATCCTCCCCGGCGTATCGACCGGGTTTGAATCGATCGACAACACCGCCGGCGGCATGTTCCCAGGCGAAATGATCGTCTTGGCGGCGCGTACGTCGATCGGCAAGACCGCGATGGGGTTGCAACTGGCACTGACCGCGGCGCGTGATGGCCGCAACGTCCTGATGCTGTCGCTGGAAATGCCGGAATTGCAACTGGCCCAGCGGATCGCAGCGGGGCAAGTTGGCGTGTCACTGACCGATCAGCGAACCGCCAACCACACCCAGACCGATACCGACCGGATCCGACAATTCGCGTATGAGCAACGCGACGTGAACCTGATGATTCGTCCGGCTCGGCGTGCGACTGTCGCCCAAATCGCCGGCTATGCCAGAGCCACTAAGGCGACCACCGGGCTCGACTTGGTTGTCATCGACTATTTGCAGTTGATCGCACCAAGGGACCGCAAGACGCCCCGCTATGAGCAAGTGACCGAGATCAGTAGCGAGATCAAGACCCTGGCGACCGAGCTAAACATTCCCGTCTTGGCACTCGCGCAACTGAACCGCCAAGGCGAAGGCGACGCCCCCAAGTTGAACCACCTGCGGGAATCGGGAGCGATCGAGCAAGACGCCGATTCGGTCTGGTTTCTCCACCGCGCCCGCGATTCGACCGAGACGCAATTCATCATCGAAAAAAACAGGCAGGGACCGCGCGGCACGATCGCGATGGTTTTCGATACCGACAAGTGCGAGTTTCGGGAGCCGTCGATCTGTGAGCACCCAAACTTTCACCCCGAATTTGCGTCACACGCATAACGGCCAACCACAACCCCGAGACTTTCGAAAGGAGTGTTTTCTATGTCGCTGAAGCTGAAACGAACTGACGCCGGACGCGTCGCCCCCATCATCGTCTGCGACCACTGCGGCGAACCCATCACCGATGCAGGGATGGCGGTTGCAGTGTTCACCGATGACCTGGATTTATTCCATGCCCACAAGTTGGCGTGTCACAACGCGATCGATGCCCAGCACGGTATCGACGGGCTGCCGCTGCCGTGGACCGAACTGGGGACGCACCTTGCGTTGCTGACATCGAACGTCAACGCGGACCCCGAGACGTTCAACGGTCTGGTTGAATCGTCGATGGCCTTTTGAGTTATTGAACCTACCGAACCCCTTCACAGTGAACCACAGGAACCTAAGAGATGATTAAGAACGAAGTGACACCAGAGCACGTCTCCAAGTTTGGCCCCAAGGATGCGTGCGGCGACTGCAACCGCAAGATCGGACAACAGCACGGGACCGGATGCAGAGCAATCCGTCGCACTGTTGTTGTCAAAGCTGAGACCGAGTTTGTAATCGAGATTGGTGCCGAGCGTTCATTCGAGCGCGAGCACCAATGGTGGAATGAATCCCCTGAGTCGATGTTCTCGACATTCGAACACACGCTCAACAAGGCCGCGAAGACCGAGTGGGCGCGACGAAATCTGGTTGAAATGCAAATCGACCGCGAAGCTTCCGAAGCGGACGAGACGAGATTGCTTTGCTTGGATCTGAATAACCCCAACGGCGAAGGTGCGGAAGGTGCCAAGCGGATCAGCGATCTAATCCGATCCATCGTGATGGGCGGCGATGCTGCTGAATCGATCCTCAATGAGACGCTGTTTGGAGCCGAAGCCGACGCCGCGGTGAAGGCACTCACCGAAGCCAAGGAGGCTATCGGTGCAGCAATCGAGGGCCTTCAAGTCAAATCCTAATCCAACCACCCCGACCGCCGGCGGCAGCGGGCGGGGATCAGCAACCTGTCGCAATGGAGTGAAGGCAATGAGCACAGCAACGACACCGAACTGGGACGAGCTCCGGCAACGGCTGGACGTGACGATCAGCACGGTCGACCACATCAAGATGCGTTTCGATGAGCACTACATCAACGCTCGCACCGAGATGCTGATGTTTCAACAGCAAGTGGCCAAGTTGACCCAATCGGAGATCGACCGTCGCCGCCGGGAGGTCGAGGAAATGACCGACAAGGCACTTGTGGATGAGATCAAGAAGCGAGGACTTCCGATCACATGAACCACACGCCCACGTCACGCACGAACGCAACCGCCGGCGATCGATTGACCACGACACCGGCGAACGTCACAGCGGGCCGCACAGGCAACGAGAGAGGGCATCACGCCAAAGAAACGAGGTCGCGGGTCCTTCCCGGACCCCGGTGGGGACCCTCGCGGGTGTGTCCTCGCTGCACTTTTATCGACATTCGCATTTTTCATGACCGCCACCACCACCACGTAGCAACGGGGAGCACCCGCCATGCAATGGCAAGACACGACAACCGAACAGCTTAGGCGACAATGCCAGACGATGGCAAGCGAGCCACGAGAAACGCTCTATGTGTTCCTCCCGATCCCCCGTTGCCGCAAATGCGGTTCGGCAAACTTGAAATCACTCCGATCGGTGGCAGACGTCGAAGGCACCCGGACGCGGCGGACCCGATGTCGGGACTGCGATGCCGTAACCGTGCTGGTCTACGAATAACGGAAAAATCACGCGATCGTGCCACCTGATGGCAAAACGCGAAACGATGCCCGTAGGATTGCAGGCGTCCATTCAACCCTGAGAGGCAACCCCATGAACGCCAAGTCAATCACATCGATCGGCCAAGTCGCCGGCCAACTGCAACGCTCGCCCAGCGAGATCACGCGCGTCGCCCATGCGTTGGGTATTGAACCCGCGTTGACGATCAACGGCATCCGGCACTACGCCGACGGCGACGTCGAACGGATCGCGGAGCACTTCCGCAACGTCGACCCCAACCCGACGACACCGACGCCGACAAGCGAAAAAGTCTACATCTGACCCCGACCCCGACCCCGACCCCGACACCAAAAACACCCCCACCAACCCAATCCGACAAGGACGCACCAATGGCAACCCAAATCGTTGAAGTTTCCGGCGACGAAAGAAAGCTACTTCAAGCACTCGACCGCATGATCGCGAAAGAGGTAGCAGCAGAAAAAGCACTCGGCGCGATGGGAGACGCCGGAGCCGCGGCGGGTGCTGGCATCGAAGATGCGTTGGCCCGTGTTGCACGCGCGAACGACCGCGACATGGGCAAGCTTTTGAAGGATCTTGGCCGGATCGGTCCCGAGGGCAAAGCGGCATCGGAGGCCCTGAAAAGCAGTTTCCAGAATGACGGCAAGTTTGGCAACGTCGGGTTGGATAAGATCATCGGCGACATCCGCAAGATCGACCCCGAGGCGGCCGACGCTGCCCAGGCGGTCGTCAAGGAAATGCAAGAGGCCGACCGGGATGCAGAGTTTCGTCAGACGTTGCGATCACTGGAAGCACTCGGCGACGAAGGCCGGCAAGCTGCGTCAGTGATCGAAGCGGAGCTATTGGACGCCGAGCAGCAAGCCGCGGCCGGAATGGATCAAGTTTTGGCGAAGCTTCAAGAGCTGCGACCAGAGGCGAATCTGTCGGCCGATGCGATCGAACAGAAAATGCGTGAAGCGGCGGAGGCATCGCAACGCGAGTTTGACCAGATGGTCGACAAGCTGCGAGAGGCCGGCCCCGCTGGTCGCCGAGTCGCTGACGAGATGGAACGCGAGATGCGAGCCGCCGGCGATAAATCCGAGGATTCAATCGAAGGCATCATTGACAAAATCCGCGACATTAACCCCGAGGCCGCGAAAGCCGCGCGGAAGATTCACAGCGACATCGACCGATCGGCCAAGGATTCGGAAAAGTCGTTTTCTGATTTTGCCAAGTCTGCCGTTGGGAATGTGCTCGCGATCGCCGGAGCGTATGTCAGTGTCCAATCTGCGATCAGGACCGTTATTGAACTGCAACGCAAAGCCAAGGAAACCGATAAGGATTCTTTTTCGTCGCTGAAAACCGTTGAAGAAGGCAACCGGCGTTTGCTGCAAGTCGCCACCGACGCCGAAGACTTCAAGGCGCTCAAGTCGCGATCCGATGACCTGGCGAGCAACTTTGGGCTGGACCGAACGCAATCACGCGGTTTGGTGTTCGATGCGCGTAGTGGCGGTTTTGAAGATTCACTCCCGTTCATCGCTCGCAATGCCCAGGTGCTTATCGATGCAGAGGCACAATCGAAGGTTGCCGCGAAGCTGCCGAAGCTGTTTCAAAAAGACGGACTGTCGCCAGAGCAAGCCATCAACGCGACGTTGGCCGGGTCCCAGGCGTCCACGTTGAGCTTTGAGCAGTTGTCCGAAGTCGCACCGGTGGCAGCGGAAGGGACCGCGTTGGCTGGCTCAAACTTGCCTGAAACGCTTGCCGCGTTGGCGGTGACATCGGAGCGTTTTGGTTCGCAGTTTACCGCGGCCGATCGCCTGAAAGGATTCGGGGCGAAAGTCGCGTTAGATCCTGAGTTGGCCGGGAAGGGCATCATCGGTGCTACGCGGGCGCTGATGAACTTCACCGAAGAACGCCGCAAGGAATTTTTAGGCCAGTCATCCGAGCTAAACGGTGCGTATGGCATCCTGCAAGAAACCGTCGACAAGATCGACGAACAGCGGAGGATTATCGAGTCCGCACAATCCGCCACCGGAACCGATGAATCCCCCGTGGCTAAACGCATCGCGGCGGGCTTGAATGATCCCGAGTTCAAAACGACGTTGGAGGCAAGGAAAGCCGAGATCGGTTTGGAGATCGAACGCGAGCAACGCCGGGCCATCGATGAAGGCGGCCGACAATCAGAACTCAACAAGGCGTTGCGGGTTGCGGAATCCACGGGCATCGATAAACGCAAGATTGCCGGCGGTGAAATTGCGGCGGATCTGGCGACCCTTGTTGGCGTCGAAGATTCGGCCGGTGTGGTCGATCTTGTAGCCGGCGAACAGTTGACCAACTTGTCGGCCGGATTGCGTACCTCGCTATTCGGTGGCGATTCGCGAAAGTCTGCGGCTCAAGCGGTGAACGAACTGAGGCGGCAACGTCGCGATGGCAAGGATCTATTGGTGTCGCCGGGTGCAACCGCCGGTTTTCTGAGTGACACAACGGGAAGTGAAGTCGCACCCGAGAGCGTCACATCGATTCAACAGCAAGTATTGACGCAAGCGATTCTTGCCGAAGCGAAAGAGGCACCGACGACCGTCCGGCGATCGAGTGCTCTGCTATCGGGCAAGGTTGGCGGTCTGTTTCAAGCACCATCCAGCGACATCGCCGATCGGTTCGCTGAGGGAATGCTGAAAGCACTGGAGCGCAATAACGAACTGATGGAACAGCAACTTGAAGCCGCACAGGCGACCGCAGACAACACATCCCAAGGAACACCCGAGCCGATCGACTACGGCAGCATCCAGAGGGGGCGGGAAGGTTGAACAACTTCCGCTATCAAATTCACTCGGTAAAGTGGACCGCATGGACGTGATACAAATAGCTCGTGTTCGCCGGCAGCATCGTCTACCGGCATCGACCGAATACGAGATGCGGTGCGAGGTCGGGGCGCTGGTCTGCCGCGGCATCGATGAAGACGCTGCGTGTTCGATTGTCGGTCTGCCGCGCGTGCTGTTCTGGGGGCACACCGAAACGCCGATCAAGTATCTACCGACACCTGACGAGATCGAGCGTGCAACCGAGCGAATCAAAGCAGGCGAACTGGACACCGGAAAGGCAACCCGGCGGCGATCGATGCTCAACGCACTGACGAGCGTCAGAGACGATGACGCCGAAGCTTTTGATCTGGCAGGGCGGATCGATGAAGACGACGTGACGCTGCCGGAGTGGTTGTATGCGGCTGGGGTCTGATGGTCCGCCCTCCTAGTGAAGCACCGGCCAAGCAAGACCGGCGGCCGGCGGGGAAGGCCAACGAAGGAGCAGGAAAATAGTAGCAATGCTACTAATTTACCAAGCCGAGCTACAGCGAACTCCCGCGCCTACATCGAGCAGCGATTGCAGAGGAGATCACCCGGCGACGTGAAGGCCGAGCGGAACGGGAAGGGGCACTACACTTATCAACTTGATAAGCAAGAGTCACACCAACCACCGACCCCAACGCCCACTGCAACGCAGGGAGGAAAGCGCTTCAGGAAATTTTACCTGAAGCGGTAGGCCAAGCCCGCGACCAAGCTGGGAAGGCGTTCGGCGTCAGCGGCAAAAAAGGGGTGGCAAATTTTCCACACCTTAATGACCAAAAAGGCAAGGCCCGCGACCAAGCCCGCAAGCGTCTATGTGTGCTGCAAGAGCGAGAGAGATTTACGAGCAACAGGCAAAGGAGCGGATGCTGTCAGGGAAGAAAACCAACCCTCCGGTAAATTTACCGGAGGGTGAAAAAGGCGACGCCCGCGACCAAGCCGGGAAGCGGGACCAGGAAACGCGACGGCGGAATTCTGTTGACACCCGCGGCGGATCTGGCGTAGATTGATGGTGCTGTTGTTTCGGACTAGAAACCGGATCGACTTGGCCGCGGCTTGTAAATGTCGCTGGCGACGAAGCAAAGTATCACCATTCTGAACAAGTTGAGAAATGATTAAGCCGCAAGATTTGGGGGAGTCATCCCAAGCTTTGAACCAGCGTAGGCTGGCGAGCGACGGACCCGACCGGGCGTGATACCCCGGTTTCTACCAGGTCTTGCGGCTTAATCGTGCGCGGTCCGAGAGGTCCGCGGAGGGAACTCTTATGGGCACAACACCAAAGCCCCCTTGGGATGGTCTTGAACCATCTTGGGACAACTTGCAGAGATTCACGCTAGACAAAACCGGGGAGATCACACCAAGACGATCCGGGCAGGGCCAACGGTCACGAGTCGCCGGCGAGATCCGATCTGAGCTAGAGTCGATCCTGAGACGACCGCCGGAAGTTGACGACATCAACCCCGACTTTTGCGAGCTGCTAATTCTTCGATGGAAGCGGCGAGGAATGAAGGCGTCCGGCCTGAAGTTTCGCTATCAGTGGTTCATCACCGCTAACACTGTTGCCGCAAAACTTGGCTGGTCTGACGTTGGCGACTTCCGCCACATCAAGCCGGAGCGGATGCGTAGCTGGTCAGAGACTCGGCAAAACGTAGAAATGCCGGAGATTCAGCCAACCCCGTTGGTTGACAAGGCGAAGAACCCTCAACAGCAGATGGCTTTAGCAACCATGCTCGAAGATCATTACGTCCCGGCCCGGCTTGTCGGCAAGAGTCAGAACACGATCAGGCTTTATCGGATCTGCATCCGCAACTACACGAAGTGGCTCGGCCGTGAACCAATCGTGGCGGATTTGAATACCGAGACGATCGGGAAGTACCTCCGGCATGCGCTAGAACGCTTAGAACTAAGCCCCCACACCGTTGAAAAGGAAGCTGCGGAGTTTCGATCGTTCTGGACGTTTGCGGCTAAGCGTGGTTGGCTGCCAACGTTCCCCGAGATCCCCGCCATTAGCTGCCCAAAACGCATTCCCGATGCCTGGACCGATGCCCAGATGGTTCAACTGATGGGAGCGTGCGAGAGTGCAGCCGGCGACATTGGCAAGAACAAGGCAAAGCATTTTTGGCCGGCCCTTGTGTCGGTCATTTATGACTGCGGCGAACGTATCTCTGCCGTGCTGTCGATCACGCACAGCGACATCGACACACAAGGCTGGCTGACAGTGCGGGGCGAATACCGCAAAGGCAAGACACGCGACAAACGCTATAAGCTGCGACCGGTGACTGTCGAGCGGGTCCAGCATCTTCACAAGAGTGAAGGGCTAGTGTTTCCGCTGCCGTACAGCCAAGGCTACATCTACCAGCTATTTAGCGAGATCCTGAAGGCGGCCGGCTTGCCGAACACCCGCCGAGACAAGTTCCACAAGATCAGGCGGACCACTGCGTCTAACTTCGAAGCGGCCGGCGGTAATGCTACGGCGCTGCTCGATCACACTGACCGGCGAACCACCGAAGCCTACCTTGATCCCAGGTTCATCAAGTCAGTCCAACCGGCTGACATCGTGCCCGGAATCGGGGAATCGAGCGTTGAGCAAGCTTCCACCGAAGGCGACGACGCCAAACTACTGAACCAGTTCCGCGACTTCCTGAAACAGCAAAAGGCCGACCGATGATTACCTCCATTGAATCAATTGAGTTTTCAAGCCGGGACCGTGACGAACTAGACTTCCGTGCCGATGCCGTGCTGGACGTGCTGCAAAGTTTCGCAGAGGTCGAATTAGGCGACCCAAGGATGATGGTCGTACTGGCGACTGCGAGAACCGAATCGGCGATGATCGCGATGCACGAAACGTACTTGCCGGAGCTGCCAAGGCCGGCCCGTCTGCAAACGTGCATTAAGGCAGCGAGAAATAACGGGCTGATCGCGTCAGACTTCTGCGGGTATGCCGACGCATTGCGACGGATCAGGAATCGCATCGTCCACACGCCCACTACGATCGGCGATCTGGCCACCGGAGAGCTTGGATTGTGGGTTGATCGAATACACGCACTGTCCGCAAGGCTGCCGGTCTGGGAGCGGCCTAGCTATCCCCGTGAAGACTTCCGCCGAAGCGTCTACGCGGCAACTGTCGCTGGCGTCATCGTCGCCGAAGTTGACTTTTTCGACCATGCCGGCGGACTTATCGCCAAAGGGTTTGAATCGACCGCAACCCATCTATTCAACCAGTGAACGAACGAATGAAGATCACCGAAACGCGAAACGGCTACCGGATCCAGGCGTCCACGTCCAAGGAGAACCCCATCGTCGCCGCTATGGTCGCGTTGCTCCAATCGTCGCCCGAGATCACCACCGACGAACGGGAGCGGCACAGCGAGCTAGCAGACGGCCCTACGTGGCGGAATTGGTGCGAGATCCCGGCGCGGGTCTGGTCGGGATCGATGGCGGGGATGGTTGGGGGCACGCACTGATGTTCCGAGAACGAAGACCTGACCACCGATTCTATGCGATCGCGTGGACCTATGGCCGATGCTGCGACAACGCCGGCGACCGAATTGGACTGTACCACCGTTTCGCGACCGAGGCGGAACGAGACGCATGGTGCGACCAGGGAGCCGCATCGGTGAGCGATGCAGGGGCACGGGAGGCGATCCCCAGCGATGACCCCGAGCTGCGGCGCGTGCTGCGTGAGGAACAGCGGCAGGGGTTCTGCTACCGGTTGGCAGATTGCCGGGTTTGACCCGCCCAGCACCACGAAAACGACGAAGCCGGCGATTGGAGTGATCCGACGCCGGCTTTTTTTGAAGGCTCTAGTTCAATTTCTGAATGCTCTAGTTTCACAGCGAAGGCTCTTTTTTGCCAACGAAGGTACTAGTTTTCCGAAAAGGGTATACCCTTTTTTGTGGTGCTAAAGGGTATTAAATGGGGTTTCACGTTTTTAGAGAAGTGCGGTTTCTCTTATAAGAGAGACGGCGATTTACGTGATTTTGAAAAGCCGATTTTTAAATTTCAAGACTAGAGCCTTCGACCACTCGGCCACCCATCCGGCTTGCGTTGATGAGCCTCGGCCACCTTGCGGGGCCGAGAACACTCGCCACCCACCCGATGAAGGCATCGGCGGCGATCGGGAGCAGTCTACATCGTCACACGCCAGACGTGAAGTCCAGCCAACCTTTCCGGAAAAATGGCAGCAAGTCGCCGGCGGTCCGGCAAAGCGCGCACCGCTGGAACCGTGAGAAACGGTTCGAAACGCCCCCAAAAGACAACGCAGGAAAGCATTTTTGGCGGCCGGCCGCGAGCTCTCCGGTTAAAAAAACGAAGCAGGCGGCATTCGTCCGCGTCAGATGGCAAACTGATCCGTAGGCACGAGCAGACAGGATCCGTTCTAATCCAGCTTTCCGGTGGCGGTTGTGAGGCCGGCACTGTTCCGGTTGCGGATCGAGCCCCGAAACTCCTCAGAGAAACAGCGTCCGATGAAGCACCTACCGATTGCAATGACACTTCTTCTGCTTTGCGCTTGCACGCCGCAATCCGGTGGCGACTACGACGCGACCTACCAGCAGCAACTTGCCGACTACGATCGGCAAACGGAACAGACGCAGCAGCAGTTGGAGCAATCCCAAAAACAACTCGATCAAACTCAAAAACAGCAAGACGAAACGGCGCGTCAACTGGAGCGTTCAAAAGAACAGGCTGATCGCTACAGCGCGCTTCTCGACCGCTGGGAAGAACAAGCCGACCGGCACGACAAGGTTCTCGAGACGCTCGAGCGGATTCTGTCACGGGAGAGTGCTGACGAGACGGGCGCCGATGAATAGCCCCACTGACCGATGAGGCGATTCCGTTTCTAGCACCGCGTCACACCGCAAAGCGGTGCCACAACGAAGCCCGGGGTCGCGGAGCGCACCCCCGTTAAGAAGTAACCCTCCCGTGTGCGGGAGGGTCGAGCGCAGCGAGGGGAGGGATTCTGCGGCCCCGCACCCACCGATGCCAACAACGACGCCAAAGCACCCTCCCCGCGTCGTCGCAAACTCCTCCGCGCCCCTCCCCAAGGGCATTGGTATCTACACAAGTCGCTTTTTGCCCAAAGGGCATGCATATCCATAGCCTGGGGCAAGCAAACCGAGCACTTGCGAGGGTTGCGCCGCCCCAGGAACCGCATCGCAATGAGGTAAACTTTGGCCAACGGCCATGCACAACCTTCGCGTTTGACGAGGCATTTGTGTATGGCCGTTGGCCAATCGCTCTCGTTCTCGTTTGCGGACCTTGGGCGATGCCCAAGGCTATGGATGTAAACGGCCGTTGGCCGAAACCATTCACTCAGAACAGATCTGTGATGAAAAAGATGTGTAGATACCAATGCCCCAAGGAAGGGTGACTTCACCTAAATGGCGAACCGACGGCTTAACTTGATGCGTATGGGGGTCGCGGAACGCACCCTGGGTTGTGGCTTCAGCAACTTGCAGTGCGTGAATTCTCCGGCGTGGGACGCAAGGGCATTCCGTCCTGCCGTCGGGGATGGATCGTCGACCGATCGCTATGCCGCTTTGGGAATCTGGCCTTGCTGGTCGGAATCCTGGTCGCTTGAATCGCTTTCGGCCGCTGGCATCGGGATGCTGATCGGCCCCGCATCGGTCGCGGAGGATTCGTCTTGGTCTTCCAACGCAGGTTCTTCCGAGACAGCGTCTTCCATGACAGGTGCGTTGGCAACGATTTGCTCGCCTTGGAACGACGCCACCAAGGCGCCGCCGGCACCGTGAATTTTCAGTTCGTCGGGTTCCATGAACCAGGTCGCGCGAAACGTTTCGCCTTGGGCGGTCGCGTGGAAGGTCCGTCCGGCGTAGAAGCCGTCCCGAATCAAAATCGACTCGGACACGATTTTCGCGTCGGTCTCGTCCTCGTGATCCGGCTGCGATTGGATTTCCTGCGTCATTTGCTCCTGCGACGCTTCCGCCGATTCAGTCGCGTCGGTCGCCGTTTGGCAGGGGCGCGGCATCACATTGGCGGCCAGCCAGTGTTGTAGATGGGCTCGCACGGTCGCCAAACGTTGGGAATTGGTCATTCGTCGGGTCTGTCGAAAAAACGCGTCAGTGGGGCAGGGATCCCTGAGACGGACGAGGCATTCCGGGGGGGAAGTCCCGTGGGAAATTATCGGCCGCCGGTGTATCGTTCATCGGCGTTTCGTTGTGTCCGATCCGCAATTTGCTGGACCGAATCGCACTGAAACCCTAAATCGCCCATTTTGCCAACCATTTGAGAAATTGCCGTGGGGAGCGCGTCGACCGGACGCGAAACGGATGCGTATTCTGCTAGATGAGAACCAGTTACAGGCCGGAGTCGAACGACTGGCCACGGAAATCGATCGGTATTACGGGGCGCAGCGGCCGCTGACGGTGATTGCGGTGATGACGGGCAGTCTGGTCCTGTTTGCCGATCTGATTCGTCGCCTGTCGATGCCGCAACGAGTTGGCGTGATCCAGGCGTCGAGTTATCGTGGGGGGACCGAGTCGGGAAAACTGGAGGTCAACGCGAACATGCTGATCGACGTCAAAGATCGCGAGGTGCTGTTGGTCGATGACATTTTTGACACCGGACGAACGTTGGATCGGTTGTCGGGGATGATCAAGGACCTCGGCGCAAAATCGACCAAGACGGCGGTGTTGTTGCACAAGCATCGCGAGCATGCCGTGTCGCTGCGTCCCGACTTTGTGGCGTTTGAAATCCCCGATGAATTTGTGGTCGGCTACGGTTTGGATTACTTGGACATGTACCGCAACCTGCCCTACCTGGCGGTCTTGGAGACGCACGAGATCGAAGCGACGGAGCACAAATCGAAACAGTGAGTGGTTTGGAACGCCCCGTCCGTGTTCTGTTGATCGGTCGACACTTTTGGCCGCACGGGTCGATCGATTCGGCCGGCCATCTGATGGAACTTGCCACCGGCTTGCGGCTGGCGGGGATTCAGGTGTCGGTCGTGACGCCGAAATATGCCGGCTCCTGGGCCGAGATGTTTTCGTTTCGCGAGTGTCAGGTGTATCGCCCGATACGGATGTTTCGAACCGGTTGGACTGCACGGGGTGACCGCACAGCATCACGCTACATTCGTTACCTCCGCGACTGGATCGAATCCGATCCGACCTCGTGTGACATCGTCTACTGTGACGCCGGTCGTGAAGAAGCGATCGCGGCGGTCGATGCCGCCCAAGCGATCGGTGTTCCCTCGGTGGTTCGCCTTTCCGGACACGGCGACTGCAGCGATTTCGAATTCTTCAAACACAGTCGCATCGGAAAACGCTGTCGATCGGCCGTGATGGATGCCGCTGCCGTCGTTCTAGACAGTGCCTCGGCCCATCGCCGCTGGCTGGCCGACGGCGGCGACAAGACGCGGACTCATCGCATCGCCCATGGGGTCGGTCCGACGAAGGAGCGCGGGTTATCGAGTCCAAAAAATCTTCGCCGGGCAATGTCGCGGATCAACGGCGATCTGTTCGTCCCCGACTCCTGCTCGGTCGTGCTGTCGGTCGAACGACTGGATCGAAGTTCCGGCATCATGACACTGGTGAAATCGGCGTACCTGCTTTCCAATCACATCCCGGGACTACAGTTTTGGTTGATCGGCGATGGTCCGCTGCGTGAAACGATTTATTCGCGACTGAAAAGCGACGGGTTGCGACAATCGATGGCGATGCCGGGCTCTTTCGGATCACCCGACGATGTCTATTCCGCAGCCGACTTGATGGTCCACGTCGGTGACCAGGGCTTTGAGCATCAAGTCCCGACCGCGATCGCGGCCGGGTTGCCGCTGGTGCTGGCCAATACCGAAACGGCACGCGAGTTTTTTGGCGTCAGCGAGTCCGATGTCCGGCGGCGGATCATCGAGCGCCGAGCCGATGCACTCCAAGCCGACTCAGAAGCCGTCGATGGGGCGTCCGAGCAAGCCGGGGGCCTGGTCTGGTGGTTCGATCCGGCTCGCCCCAAAACCCTGCGATTTGCGATCGAACAGATCGTCAGCAACCTGGAACAGGCTCGCCGACGCGCCCAGCAGACTCGCCGGATCATGCAACGAACCCGATCACGTAGCGACTCCATCGAGCGTTATGTCACACTCTTTCGCCAACTCGCCGCCGGATCGCTCCAGAACCCTTCGCAATCGACGTCGATGGAAAACGCGCAATGAAACTTCGAATCGCGCTGATCATTCCGACGATGGACCGAGGCGGTGCCGAAAAACAGCTTGCGTTGTTGGCTGAAAATCTGCCCCGCGACGAATTCGACGTGCGAGTCTTCTTGCTGACGCGCGACGGTCCGAGAAGCGAATCGCTGAGGCAAGTTGGAATCCCGGTCACCGTGATCGGCAAGCGTTTCAAGGCGGATCCGACGGCGTTGTTTCGATTACAAAGGGCGTTGGCGGATTGGTCGCCCGATCTGGTGCACACCTGGTTGTTCGCCGCCAACAGCTTCGGCCGCGCCGCGGCGCTATTGGCCAAGATTCCGGTGATTGTTGCCAGTGAACGTTGCGTCGACCCTTGGAAATCCTGGTGGCAGTTTGGGATCGATCGGTTTCTGGCGCGACGTTCGGCCGCGATCACGACCAACAGTTCCGGGGTCCAGGAATTCTATGCACGTCACGGCATCGCCCCCGATCTGTTTCATGTGATCCCCAATGGCATTCCCCTGCGGGCGGAGACGCCGATCTCGCGATCGCAGGCTTTCGAGCGACTCGGCGTCTCGGTGGATCGAAAGTTGGTGCTGGCGGTCGGCCGCCTGTGGCCACAAAAGCGTTATCGTGATTTGATCTGGGCCGCAGAACTGCTCGCCTGCACGCGTGATGACACCACGTTGGTTGTGATCGGCGACGGCCCCCAAAAAGCGGAACTGCTGCGTTTTCGCGACTCCGTCACAATCCCCGAACATGTTCGTTTCGCCGGCGCGCGGGATGATGTGGCCGAACTGCTGCCTCATGCGGATTTGTTTTGGATCGGCAGCGAGTATGAAGGCCAGAGCAATGCGGTGATCGAAGCCATGCAGGCCGGGATTCCGGTGATCGCTTCGGACATCCCCGGCAATCGTGATTTGATCCTCGACGACCAAACCGGACGATTGGTTCCGCTGGGCGATCGCGCCGCGCTGGCCCGCGAATCACTGGATTTACTCGAGCACCCTGAAGTCGCCGTTCGGCTGGGGACCGCCGCCAGTGAGCGGATCAAGGACGCGTTTTCGGTCGAGATCATGGTCCAGCGTCACGCCCAACTGTACCGAGATCTGGTCTCGCGATGACGGTGACGGGAGGCATTTTTTTCCGAAAGACACGCGTTGCTTGGCGAATTGACGGCAAATTCTGATAAGCCATTCCGTTCGTAACGGTCAAGCCAAGGCCGGAGCGACGAAATTGATTTGAAACCGTGGTTTTGCTTCAGTTGCAAGTTGAGTGGCGGCAAAGGACAGATACCATCAGGGCATCGTTGGACGACTCGGTCAGCCAAACGGTTGCCCTCCGGGGGCGCCCGCGGACCGGTCGACCGATCCTTTGCACCAGCCTAGCTGCCTCCCCCCCTGCCAACCGGTTTAGATGGACATGCGAGAAACCCGCCGACAAACGATCGACGAAGTCGAATTAATGTTGGCCAACGCGCGGCTTCGGGATGAGCTGGAGCCCTACCGTGACGAGTCGATCGAATCGTCGATCAACCGAATGTCGCTGCAAGCCGAGAACGAATACTTGGCATCGATGTTGGCCTGGGAACGTGCACCGGCGCTGCCGATCTCCGACTGGTTTTCTCCGCCGCTTCACCTGCTGCCGCCCGACGCCTTGGGGGACTCGCAACTTTCGCATCGACTGAAAAAGACGATCCAAAAGTTGTACAGCAAGAACATCGTGTTGCGCTGCACCGATCACCTTTGCGACCGAGAGCTGTACACGATCATCTATCGCGATATCCTGCCCTGTTGCGAAAAGAAAGTCGATGTCCCGGGCAAGGCCTTGGAGTGGATGTGCGTCGAGGATACCGAGACTTGGCTGCGGTTCTACGCCACGCCCGTCGAACGACGCCGCTACCAGGAAGAGTTTGACTGCGAACTTCCGCCCTCGGAAACGCCCCAACACCGTCGGCAGTTGCCGGGCAATTAGACGGCCTGCACCAGTGGCGTACGCTTCCAGCTTGCGTGCAGGATGAGCCGCAAGCTTACGCCACTTTCTCGCAAGCTGGAAGCTTACGCCACTTTGTTGCGAGCGAGACTCGGTAGGCGGATGAGCACTCTGCCCGCCCCGGCGACCGCACGCCACTGCCACCCGGCGTTGCGGTAGCGCCACATGCACGCCAGCGCGGCGACGCCGTCCTTCCAGGTGATTTTCTTGCCCTCGTCATAGCTGCGGTACTGGTACCCGGTGGGCACTTCGACGATCGCGATCCCGCGTTCGGCAATCTTGCCGGTGATTTCGGGTTCGAATCCGAATCGACACTCTTTGATTCGAATCGATCGCACCAACTCGCCTCGAAACGCCTTGTGACAGGTTTCCATGTCCGTCAATCGCTGGCCGGTCATGCAATTGCTGATCGCGGTCAAAGCCCAATTGCCTAGCCGATGAAAAAGCGACGGATCATCGCTCGGTCCGAGATAGCGTGAGCCATACACGACTTCGGCCTCACCTTGTTGAATCGGTCGGATGACGTCCAACAGGTCGATCGGATCGTACTCGGTATCGGCGTCCTGAATCGCGACGATTTCGCCACGACTGTGTCGCATGCCCATCCGGACGGCGGAGCCCTTGCCGTGATTGCGGCCGCGTAACAGGATCGTTCGATTGGCCCGTGGTGGCAGCGCTGCCAGCCACTGAGTCGTCCCGTCGGTGCTGGCATCGTCGACCACGACGGTTTGCGTCCCCTCGGGCATCACCTCGTCGATGCGGTCCAGGATCTTTGGCAGAGTTTGTCGTTCGTTGAACACGGGAATGATCACGCTCAGACCGAACGCGCTGTTGCGTTCGTCTCCGATTGCCCGGCACGCATGTTCAACCTCCGTCAGCGTCTGTTCGACTCGACCGATCACGTCGGGGGGACCTTGCGGTTGGGAGGGCAGCGTATTTCGCGGATCGACACCCGTGGCGACCGATTGCGAGAACGTGGGATTCGACGATTGACTCATGGAGTGCGTTGCGTGTTCAAAAGAGTGCTTGGTTGCAACAAGCGTGCGGCGCGATCTTCCCACTGGCCTGTTTTGCTTGACCAACCACGACGATCACTTACCAGCAATCTGCCGTTTGGTCGGTTTGGTCGGATCATCCGGCTGATTAGACGCAGTGACGCTGCCTTGCCTCCTCCGTCGCGTTGAGCGGTGTAAATTGGTACGCTTTACGGACCCCATCGCCTCCCCTCCGACTCCCGGCATTTTCACCCACGCATGTCCATCGAACCGATCTACTTGCTGATCGCCTTGCTTCCGCTGGTTGCGTATCTGTTGTTGCTGGGGATGATCCGTCTCAGCGGTCGGGTGTTGATCACGACGGGAGGACGCGATATCGCGGCGCTCGGGTTTTCGGTCGTCGGTTTGGTGGCCATCGGTCCGGGGGAACTTTTTTTCCCCAAGGCGGCGGCCGGGGTGTTTGGCGGCTGGGTATGGCTTGCCCTGGCGACGTTTTACGGCCTGATCATCTCTCTGTTTGCGCTGACCGCACGCCCGCGATTGGTCGTGTACGGGCGGACGCCGGAGCAGATGTTGTCGCCGTTACTCGAAGCCGCGTTGGAACTCGATTCCGAGGCGACGTGTGACCGAGAGACGCTGCAGGTGTTTTTGCCCCAGTTGCGCGTCCACCTGCGAGCGGCGGGGCATCAAGCGATCGATTCGACGTCGATTGAATCGTTCGAACCGATCGCCACGAGTGTTTTCTGGGAAAAACTGTTGGGGCACTTGAGAGACAAAGCGGAAGCGACGTCGCCTCCGGCCCCGCGGCGTGGCGGCACGATGATCGTCGTCGCGCTGACGCTGGGATTGTTTGTCGTTTGGCGAGCCATCGCGGAACGCCAACAAGTGGTCGAAGGATTCCGCGAATGGCTGTGGCGTTAGCCACGCTACATCCGCACGCCGACGCTCAGCAGGATGTTGGCGTAGCGTTGCTGATCGGCCGTTTGGATCGTCAGCACGTGGTCTTCGGTGCTGACCGCTTTATAAAAATCCCATTTCTCGATCGGTTCCAACTCCAGATCCAGGCCTTCGGATTTGATCGTCGCCCGGTAGTCGTCCCAGACCGGTGGATCGCCGTCCAAGGCGTAGGGGCCTTCGGTTTCCGTCTTCATGGTCTGGATGGCTTCGACCGGAATCGCCGACAAGACGGCTTCGAGAACCTGATTGCAGGTCGGGACGCCGGGCATGAGGTTCAAACTGACCAGTTCGGCGCGGGGGCCCCGCTTACTCGCTGCGGGGTAGTTTCCGTCGGCAATCAGGATCGTGCTGTGGTGTCCCGAGGCAGCCAGGATGGAGGAGATCTGGGGGTGAATCAGTTTGTGGCGTAACATAGTGTGATGCGGTTAAGGAACAGACGGAATTTTACGGACTTATTGAACGGGCCGACCCGACGTGTGGCGACGACGACTCAAACTGGGAACTTACTTTCGAATCGGCGTCTACGTCCACTGGTCGTTCGCCCTTTTGGTCGCCTACGTCGCCTACGCAGGATACCAGGACGGTGTGATCGGCACGGTTTTCGGAGTCACGTTGTTGTTGGGAATGTTCTTGTGCGTGACATTGCATGAATACGGCCACGCTTTGATGGCCCGTCGTTTCGGGATCGAAACGTTGGACATCACGCTGTTTCCCATCGGCGGCGTCGCCCGATTGATGAAGATCCCACGGATTCCCTGGCAAGAATTTCTGGTCGCGGTTGCCGGTCCGGCGGTCAACATCGTGATTCTGTTGTTCTTGGGAACCGTTTTGTTGCTCGTGCCCGGATTGGGCCTGCCCTCGCTGGGCGAAATCTTGACGGAGGTCGAAGCGGGCGATCGGATCATCGAAGTGCTCAATTCGCCGACACCGTTGGGTTACCTGTTGTCGATGATGTTGGTCAATACGGCGCTGGTTTTGTTCAACATGATTCCGGCGTTTCCGATGGACGGCGGGCGGGTGCTGCGAAGCGTCTTGGCAATGGGGATTGAATATCGGCGTGCGACACGGATTGCGTCTTACATCGGCGTCCTGTGCGCCGTCGTGATGGGCGGGTTGGCGCTGCACCACGGTGCCGTGACCGCGGGGCTGATCGCGATGTTTATCTGTTACGCGGGCTTGAGCGAAGCGCGACAAGTCGAGGTGATTGAGCCGCTTCGTGATCTGACGGTCAACGACGCGATGATCCATCAGCCACCCTGGTTGCTGATGGACATGGAACTCGATGAGTTGCTTCGGTCGCTGCGGTCGTGCCCGACGACTGCGGTTCCGGTGGTCGGCCAGGACAAGTTTGTCGTCGGCATCCTGTCGCTCGATGACGTCACCGAAGCCGTCGAGCGCGGTGCCGATCCCCGCACCACCGTCGGCCAACTGGCTCGGTATGACGCGGCGGTGCTGTGTCCGGATGAATCGTTGGAATCCGTCGTCACGCGACCCTTGGAAGGCTGTCGCCAGTTCGCCGTTGCCGACGCCAGCGGTCGATTGATTGGTCTGCTGGATCTGGACACCCTCCGCATCCGAGCGGGGCTGGCGGCGCAGGGCTGACGCCAATGCGAAGCGGGTATCCCGGTTGGATTTCAGCCAGTGGCCGGAGGTCAGTGCAGCGCCACTTCCGGGAAGTACTTCGTAAGTTTTCCTCTTTCTCGGCAACCCCGCGCCCCTCCGGCGGTCTGAAAATGCCCTACGCTAACGAGTCGGTTTAGGAATCGCATGACTCTTGCTGGGCATGACCGCTGTGGAAGAAGTACTGACAGATCTCGCCAATCGAATGTTCGTCGGTCCGGTATGGCCGGCGTCGATTCTGGTTTGCCTGATGGTGATGTACACGTTGGTGGCCTTGATCGGGCTGATCGAACTGGATTTGGATGCGCCCGACATTGACCTGGACGCCGACATGTCGATGGACATGGATGTGGACGTGGGGACGCCGGACCTGGAGGCGGTCGATTTCGATGTCGCCGGCGGGGATGCGGACATCGGACACGCGGGTGGTTTCGACTTCCTGGGCGGGTTTGCGGCCACGACGGTCCGCTGGTCCAACTTCGGACGCGTGCCCTTGGTGATTTGGTTTGGGGCATTCACCGTGCTGTTCTGGATGGTGTCTTATGGCTTGTGGCACGGTTTCGACGCCTCGCGATACCAACCGGTCTGGCTGCCGTCGATTTTGTTGGGCGTGCGAAATTTTGTCATCGCTGTTGTGGCGACCAAATTCGTCACCCAACCGGTCGTCGGCAAATTCACGCCCGAACCGGGTTACGACAAGGACCGGCTGATCGGGGCGACGTGCGAAATTTCGTCAATCCAGGCATCCCCCACGTTCGGGCAAGCTAAGTTTCGGACGAATGCCGCTCCGCTGTTGCTAAATGTCCGCACAACGGGGGCTGAGATTCCGAAAGGGACGGAAGTGCGGATTCTAGAGTTTGACCCAACCAAACGGATTTACACCGTTACTGAACTTGAACCGGAGAACGAATCGTGATGACTTGGAGTATTCTTGCGACGCCGCTGCTGGCCGAAGGCCTGCTGACGAGTGTCCTGATCGGTGTCGGGATTCTCTTTGCGGTGCTGCTCGGCATCGTCGCGACGATCAAAAAATGTTACATGGTGGTCGGCCCGGACCAAGCCATCGTCAAGACCGGGATGGGGAAGATGGACGTCGTCACCGGCAACGGCATGCTGATCGTCCCCGTGATCCATCGCTACGAGCTGATGGACCTGTCGCTGAAGAGCTTTGAAATCAGTCGGCAGGGCAGCGAGGGGCTGATCTGTAAAGACAACATTCGCGCGGACATCAAAGTCGCCTTCTTCATCCGCGTCGACAGCAGCGAAGAAGAGATGAAGGAAGTCGCCGCGTCGATCGGGGCACGTCGCTGTTCAGAACTCGAAACACTGCGTGAACTGTTTGACGCCAAGTTCTCCGAAGCGCTCAAGACCGTCGGCAAGCAGTTTGATTTTGTCGAGCTGTACGACGAACGCGACAAGTTCAAAGACGAAATACTGAAAGTCATCGGCACCGACCTGAACGGTTACCGGCTCGACGACGCGGCGATCGACTATCTGGAACAAACGCCGCTGGAACTCCTTTCGCCCAACAACATTCTGGACGCCGAAGGGATCAAAAAGATCACCGAATTGACCGCCGCGGAAAAGGTCAAGGAAAACCAATTCACCCGCGACAAGGAAAAGACGCTCAAAAAGCAGGACGTCGAAGCCGAGGAAACCATCCTCGCGCTCGAGCGACAGCGTGTCGAAGCGGTCGAAAAACAGAAGCGCGAAATCGCCGAAATCACCGCCCGCGAACAGGCTTCGGCCCGCAAGGTCGAAGAAGAACAGCGGCTGGAATCCGAGCGGGCGCGCATCGCGACCGAAGAAGAATTGGGCGTCGCAACGGAAAACAAGGACCGCCAAATCCTGGTCGCCCAGCGCAACAAAGAGAAAACCGACGCCGTCGAACTGGAACGTGTCAATCGTGACCGTGACTTGGAAGCCACCGAGCGACTGCGAGTCGTCGGGGTCGCCGAGGTCGAAAAGGAAAAAGCGATCGAAACCGAAAAGCGGAACATCCAAGAAGTCATCCGCGAACGCGTCGCCGTCGAACGCGCCGTCGTCGAAGAACAGGAACGCATCAAGGACACCGAAGAAATCGCCAAAGCCGAACGGGCCAAAAAGGTTCAAATCACGGCTGCGGAAATGAAGGCCGAGGAAGAGCTGATTCGCCAAACCAAACTGGCCCAAGCGGAAAAGGAATCCAGCGAGCTGTTGGCGGAGAAGATTCGCATCGAAGCGGAAGCCAAACGCGACGCGGCGGAAAAAGAAACCGCGGCAACGAAAATGCTTGCCGAAGCCGAATCCGCTCAAGCCGCCGCGACGGGACTTGCCGAAGCACGCGTGCGAGAAGCCAAGGCCGCGAGTTTGGAAAAAGAAGGCTTCGCCGAAGCGACGGTCTTGGAAAAGAAAGCCGTCGCCGAAGCCAAGGGCATCGAAGCCAAAGCCGCTGCGGTCGAAAAGCAGGGCATGGCCGAAGCCAGCGTGGAACTGGAAAAGTACCGCAGCGAGGCGGTCGGCATCACCGAGAAAGCCGAAGCGATGAAGATCTTCGACAGCGTCGGAAAGGAGCACGAGGAATTCAAACTCAAGCTCAGCAAAGAAAAGGATGTCGAAATCGCCGCGATCGATGCCCAGCGTGGCATCGCCGAAAGCCAAGCCGGCGTCGTCAGCGAAGCGCTCAAGGCCGCTCGCATTGACATCGTCGGTGGCGACGGCGAGTTCTTCGATCAGATCACCTCGGCCGTCAAGGGCGGCAAGGCGATCGACCGATTCGTCTACAACAGCCGCGTCGCGACGGACATCAAGGACACGTTCTTCGACGGCAACGCGGAATACTTTCGCGATCAGTTGACCAAGATGATCGGCCAATTCAACTTGGACACCGACGGCGTGAAGGACCTGTCGATCGCCGCCCTGATCGCCAAAATGATGGGATTGGCCGATACCGACGACATGCGGTCACAACTGACCAGCCTGCTCGGCATGGCCGGAACCGCCAACATCGCGGACCAGAAAGCGAGCCGTCTGCTGGCCACCCCCTCCGGCAACGGCAAAAATCTGAAAGGCGGTTTAGCGTAACTCGGCCAGGACTCGGCGGCATGCCCACCGGCCTGCCGCCGATCTTTGATTTCGTCCAGTTCGGCTACGGGCGGGATTGAAACCTCCGATTACCTCGCCAATCGTCCCGGGGTTCGTCCCCGGGCATTTTGATTCCGTCGCCTGCTTTCCAAACCCACCCTTCGGGAGCCAATCCATGCCCGACTCCCAACTCGCCGCCGGCACCTATGAAGTTCTGCGCAACCGCTTGCGTGATGCCGCAGACAACCTGCGCGAGCGTCTTGCCAAGCTGAACGAGTCGCGTGCCGAGGTGTTCGGCAACATCGAGACCAAGCTGATCTCGACCGAACGCGTCACGACCGAGCACAATTGCGTACCCCGCGATCTGGTCTCCATCGGCGACGAGTTCTTGTTCGGTTACAACGTGCAGTTCGGTCTGAAGACGGAGATCGAACTTTCGGACGTCTTTTCGGCCTATCGATTCGAGGACAACCAATTCCACGAAGCGTCGCTGGATCTGATCGGCGACTCACGTTTCCACAACGATTTCAGCGAACTGTACCGGTTCTACAAAGACACGCGTTTTTCGCGTTTTTATCGTTCCGGCCCGATGCTGCACATGGTGTTTCAGGTCGGCAAAACGACCCGAGATATCAAGTCGTTTAAATGGCGGGTCTCGCCCGATGCCATCCAATACATCGACAACCGCAGCGATCACGAGGTCAAAGAACCCGCGCAGCATGAATTCCGCTGGACTCGCACCACCCGTGACCAGCACCACTATGGCGACCATCCACACATTTCGATCGAAGACCTCGTGTTTGTGGAAACCGTCGGCGGCGACCTGACGATCAAGATCGAAAACAACACCAGCAGCGGTGAAGGGATCTATTGCGAACCGGTCGACAACTCGGACCAAACCCTCGATGACGCGGAAATCTATTACGCGATCCTGGGCAATCTGGTGCTGCTGAAAATGAAGCCCTACCAGGAAGACCAATTCCGGTACCTGGTTTACAACAGCAAGATCCAGCAAGTCATCCGTCTGGACGAAATCGCCGCGGCGTGCGTCATGTTGCCGGGGGATCAAGGTTTGATTTTTCCCGGCGGCTATTATCTGCAAACCGGAGAATTCAAACGCTTCGAAACCGGGCTCAGCGACATGCGTTACCAACGCACCGTCGCCGCATCCAACGGCGAAGATTACTTGTACCTGTTCTACGCGCCGATCTCGGGCACCTATGTTCAACTGCGTTACAACCTGATCAAGCAGACGGTTGATACGCCGCTGATCTGTCACGGGCAAACGTTCTTCGAACGCGGCGAGATGGTTTGTTTTCGCGGCCAAGAAGAAGCCCAAAAACACCATGCCGTCCAAATCTGGCAGACACCGTTTACCGGCCCCAACTTCGTCCCCGAAAACCAAACCGACTCGTTGCTGTTCAAAATCGGCAACAAGGAGATTGTCCGAGGGATGGCCGAATGCAGCGAATTGCTGCAATTGATCGACAAGGACGATAGCTACGAAGGCCTGTATCTGGACCTGAATAAGAAATCGTCCGACATCCTGGACAGCTACTTCTGGATCGACAAGGCGGAAACGGAAAAACTCGCCGAGCCGTTGCAAAAAATCCGCGAGGCTTCCAACGCAGCCGTCGAAGAATTCGACAAAGTCGTCCGTGCCCGCCGGGAAACGAACGCGCGCACCCAAGAAGTCTCTTCGGCGATCGAGGACTTGATCAAGAAGATCGAACGCAGTCGTTTCGAGTCGATCGATGATTTCGTCAAATCGTTGGCCGAACTGCGAACCCAGCGTGGGCACGCCCTGGGACTGAAAGAACTGCGGTACGTCGACTTGGAGGTCGTCGAGGAACTCGAGTCCACCACGGCCGAACGCAGCGAACGCCTCAGCCGTCGATGTGTCGATTTCTTGCTCACCCCGGGTGCGCTCGATCCCTACATCAAACGCATTGCCGCGGCGAGCGAACGCGTCGCCGAAGTCGCCACCGTCGCAGAATCCAAATCGCTGGGCGAAGAAATCGACGCCGCCGCATCGCAATTGGAATTGTTGACCGAGACCGTCAGCAACCTGCGGATCGAGGATGCGACCAAACGCACCGAGATCATCGACGCGATCGGCGACGTGTTCGCCTCGGTCAACCGCGTTCGCAGTGCGCTCAAGGCACGCACCACCGAGTTGGTCGGCGTCGAAGGTCGAGCGGAGTTTGCGTCGCAGTTGAAATTGCTCGAGCAAACCACGTCCGGCTACTTGGACGTTTGTGACAGCCCCGAACGCTGCGACGAATACCTGACCAAGGTCATGGTGCAACTGGAAGAACTGGAAGGCAAGTTCGCCGAGTTCGATGATTTTATCGAGCAGCTGGCCGTCCGCCGCGAAGAAGTTTATGCGGCGTTCGAGTCGCGAAAGGTCCAGTTGGTCGAGAAACGCAACCGCCGCGCCGAATCACTTTCATCGGCGGCCGATCGGATTCTCAAAGGCATCGACAATCGCGTGCGATCGATGGAATCGGCCGACGACATCGCGGCCTACTTCGCCGGCGATCTGATGGTCGAAAAGGTTCGCGACATCATCGACCAGTTGCAGGCCCTGGACGATGCCGTGCGGGTCGGCGATCTGCAAAGCCGGATGAAGACGATCCGCGAAGATTCGGTTCGCCAATTGAAGGATCGACAGGATCTGTACGAAGACGGCGGCGACATCATTCGCCTGGGGAAACAAAAGTTCGCCGTCAACACGCAGCCGCTGGATCTGACCACGGTCCTTCGCAACGATGCGATGTGTTTGCATTTGACCGGAACCCAGTATTTCTCTCCGCTGGAAGACCCGGCTCTGTCGGATGCCAGGGATCTGTGGAATCAGGAACTGATCAGCGAGAATCGCCACGTTTACCGAGCCGAGTTTCTGGCCGTGGACTTGTTCCAAAACCGTCATGCGCTCGATGGCACGTTGACTGCAGAGAAAGTCGATGCCGCCTGGGTTCAATCACGAATCGGCGGACGCTTCGATCAGGGTTACGCCAAAGGCGTTCACGATCATGATGCCGCGAGCATTCTGAAAGCCCTGCTGGAGATCGATGCGAACATCGAACTGCTCGCGCATCCGCCCAGCGTTCGGGCCGCCAGCCTGCTCTGGTTTGGCAAACTGTTGGTCGGGAAGACGCGGAAGGAGATGACCGACTGGATCGGAGGGTTTGCCAAACTGGCCAAAGCCTATCCGAATGCCGAACCGGCGGTTGAATTCCGCCAACGATTGGCCGAGTTGGCAGAGGAAGACGCCCAGTTCTGGAGCCCGCTGTTCGATCACAACGTCACTGCCGAGGCGATCGCAAATTACCTCTTCGATCAACTCGTCGACAGCTCACGGAAAAACGTCTGCAGTGCTCGCGCCGCGGGGCTCTTTCAAGCATTCACCGATTCGGTCCCCGAAGTCGATCGGCAAAAATTGCTCGAAACCGCGATGAAGAGCAACGAAAGTGATCCGGTGCGCGCGTTCGTCCTGGCACGCAACTGGGCCAAAGCGTTCTTGGCCAATCACTCCGGCGGCGATGAAGTGGATCCGGCGCACTACTACTTGGACGAATTAGCGTGGATCATCCTCTCCGGTGGCGTGTCGAGTCTAAGGGTCGCCGAGGTGGCGGTTGCAAAATCGTTGACCGGTTTAGTCGGGAACCATGATCGGATCCGAGGCGGTTCGATGGTGGTTCACTATCATGAATTGCTGCGACGCGTCGGACGCTACATGTTGGATGTGGTGCCGCGTTACCGAAAACTGAACGAAACCAAATCCAAACTCGTCGACGTGGCCCGCGAGGACATGCGGCTCGATGAGTTCAAACCTCGTGTGCTGACCAGCTTCGTGCGAAACCGATTGTTGGACGAAGTTTATTTGCCGCTGATCGGCGACAACCTGGCCAAACAGATGGGGGCCGCCGGCGAGAACAAGCGGACCGATCGCATGGGGCTGTTGTTGCTGATCTCTCCGCCGGGTTACGGAAAGACCACGTTGATGGAATACATCGCCAATCGACTCGGCCTGGTCTTTATGAAGATCAACGGACCGGCGATCGGGCACCAAGTCACCTCGCTCGACCCCGCCGAAGCGCCCAACGCCGCCGCGAAAGAAGAAGTCGAACGGTTGAATCTGGCGCTGGAAATGGGCGACAACGTGATGTTGTACCTGGACGACATCCAGCACACCCATCCCGAGTTCTTGCAGAAATTTATCTCGCTGTGCGATGCGACGCGAAAGATCGAAGGCGTCAGCAACGGGAAAACGAGAACCTACGATCTGCGTGGGCGACGCGTTTCAGTCGTGATGGCCGGCAACCCGTACACCGAAAGCGGCGACCGATTCCAGATTCCCGACATGCTGTCCAACCGCGCCGACGTCTACAACCTCGGCGAGATCATCGGGGAGTCGGCGGATGCGTTTGAAATGAGCTACCTGGAAAACTGCTTGACCAGCAACCCGACGCTCGCGCCGTTGTCATCGGCTTCGCCCGACGATGCCCGCGCCATCATCCGGGCCGCCGAACGCGATACGATGGAAGGCATCGAACTGCAGGGCAATTTTTCACCGGACCAAGTCCGCGACATGTACGAGGTGATGCGAAAGCTGTTGCAGGTCCGCGACGTCGTGCTGCGCGTCAACCGGGCGTACATCCGCAGCGCCGCCCAGGCCGACGCCTACCGCACCGAACCGCCGTTCAAGCTTCAGGGCAGTTATCGAAATATGAATCGCATGGCGGAGAAAGTCGCCAGCGTGATGAACGCCAAAGAATTGCAATCGCTGATCGTCAGCAGCTACGAACAGGACGCCCAGACGCTGACGACCGACAACGAAGCCAACGTGCTGAAGTTCAAAGAGCTGATGGGTATCCTGACCCCGGAAGAAAAGGAGCGTTGGGACAGCATCAAGTATGCCTTCGTCGAAAGTGTCCGCATGCAGGGGCTCGACAGCGAAGACCAGGCGGGGCAACTGATGCGGCAGTTGGCATCGATGCGCGACGGTTTAGAATCGATTCGGCAGGTGATTTCAAGAGCGATTGCGGTCGGCGGCGACGGCACCGAAGAGCGGATGGACGCCCGCATCGATGCGTTGCGACACAGCATGACCGCGTCGGCCGACCAGGTCGCGGCAAGCTTGAAATCGACCGGCGAGCAACTGCAACGCATCAGCGAGCATCAAGCCACCGCCCAGCCGCCGGACCAGAAGGTCTACGTCCAGCACAAGGTCCCACGCGTGCTGGCGGATCTGATCAAAGGGCAATTCCACTTGATGCAGGAATGGCTGCGACCGATCTTGAGCGAATCGATCGACAACGGAAGGGATTTGGAGCGGTTGAAACAGCAGCTCGACGCGATGCAGGCCAACTACCGAGAGATCGAATCGACGTTTGATGCCGCATCGGGTGACGAGACGACCTGATCGTCAGACACCGCCAAATGGATAGGGATCACGGCGATGACCAGTCTTCTCACTCAGGTGGCATTCCTGTTCGGCCCCTATCTGGTCGGGTTGGTCATCTATCGGGTGGTCTCGATGAGGTTTCCGCAGCGATTGAACTGGATCCTGTGGGCCGGCGGCGTCGGATTCTTCATCGCTTTGGCGACGCTGTTGGTCTTGTTATTGGTCCGCGACGCCAACGAGGCGCAAGACGCTTGGGAACCCTACCTGATCGGCGTGTTCTGGTGGATGGGGTTTTCGATCGGGCTGACCGGCAAACGTCCCGGTCGGCCGGGCGATTGATGTGAAAGATTATCGAAAAAGGACGAAACAAAACCCGCTCCGCCACGATAACCAGGGTTCGTGACCACCGCTAACGCAAGGGACGAATCATGTCGGCACACCGCCAAGAGTGCATGGGCTATGGGTTGTTCGGCCGCTGTTCGCCGACGAGCGGTTCGGACGAACCCGGCGGGACGGCCACGGAAGTCACGATCTCGGGCTCGGTCGGGCGTCAGGGAAAGAATCTTCGCGCCGATGTCAAATCGATTCAGCAAGCCCTCAACCGCGTGCCGGTAAATGCCGGCCGTCCCAATCCGATTCTGGTCGTCGATGGGCTGAACGGGCCCAAGACCGAGCGGGCGATTTACATCTTCCAAAAGCATCACTTCGGGGCTGCCCGCGCCGATGCCCGCGTCGATCCGGGGCATCGCACGCTGGCCAAGCTGAATGAATTGCAACCCGCGGCGGGCGCGTCTGGCGGCGGATCGGGCGGCAGCGGCGGATCGCCGGGACCGGGAGCGAGTTCGTTTGTGCCGATGACAGATTCGGAAAAGGATGTCATGACGCGGGTCAACGCCGCGGTCAATCGCGCCGAACGCTGGGCCCTGAACGCCGTCGTCGAACTGCTTAACGCGCTGCAGTATCTCGAAGGCAAAAAGGCGGAAAAACCCAGCTACGATCTGGTCGACCGCTGCTTCAAAATCAAGAGTTTATCGACTGAAAAACAGCAGATCCATGCGATCAACAAGATCATCAAGATCTTCAATCGGTACCCCCGTGCCCGACGGGCCGTCCGACCCTTTGTGCGAAGCGGTGGCAGTTGCACCAATGATGAAGGGCATGCCATCTTTGCCGAAGCCATTCCGGGTGGGTTTCACATGGAGGTCGAAGACTACAAACGGGTCAAGGTGTGTGTCAAAAACATGAAGGGCAAAGATGTCATCTTCATGACCGATGCGATGGTCCATGAAATGGCGCACCTGGTCGGGCCTGCCAACGGCAAGGAAAAGATCATGCATGGCGGCCGCAAAAAAGCCGCCTACGGATTGGCCGCGCTCAGCCTGACCCACAGCGAAGCGATGATCTCGGCATCCAACTACGCGTGGCTGGCGTGGTTGGCCCGGTTGCCCAAGTCGGAGTGGATGACCAACACGGGTTAGCATCCCGTCGTGGACGAGGCGACGAGTCCATGCCAACATCCCGTATCGGACGAGGCGACGAGTCCATGCCAACCGACGGACACCCCATCATTCTGCCATCCCCTCCCTGACTCCCACCGAGGTGACAGGACCCCTTGGCCGGAGGAGAGGTAGGAAGATTTTGAAGGTAAGAAAAGCGTCTAAATCGAATGATCGTGCGGCCCGTTCTCTTTTTACCCGCCCCAATCCGTACCATCGGGACAACCGGCAAACTGTCCCTCTGGCGCCCAGTTTCCGTCTGGCGAAGTGGGCAAACAGTCAGGCAATCTGGTGAACTTGGCGCGGCGTTCTTGAGTCAAAACGGGGGTTTTTGTACTCTTTTTTTGGCAATTGGCTAATGAACTGCGTAACCTTACACAGTGGCCCTACAGACGGGGCTCGAGTACTCGCTCGTTCGCGTCTACACGTTTATTTGCTACAGATTTTTGCTACAGAAGGTCCCCTCGCGATGTTTCGCCAGTTCTCCTGCAAACGATTCCCCCGCAGTCTGGTTCTCACCGGTTCCGCTGCCTGTTTTCTGGGCGGTGGAGTCTGTCTTCTAGGCGGTGAGGCAAGCGCTCAGGACTTTTGCTATCCCCAGGCCTACCGACTCCAGCCGACCACCACCTACGAGCAGCAGACGGTCCAGCGGATGCGCCCGGTGTACCGCACCGAGATGGTCGAAGAACAAGTCAAATCGTTCCGGCCGGTCGTCCGCACCCGTACCGAAATGCGTGAAGTGACCGTCCCCGTCAATACCGTCGAAACGTCCTACAAGGAAGAGCGTTTCACCGTTTGGAAGCCGGTCACCGAGACCAGCTACCGAGACGAAACGTATACCGAGACCGAATACGTCACCGAGACCTCGGAGCGCGAAGAGCAATACACGACGTATCGCCCCGTGACCGAAACCAAGATGTACCAACAGCAGTACACGGTCCAGCGTCCCGTGACCGAAACCAGCTTTTACGAGCAGCAATACACCGTTCAGCGGCCGGTCGTTGAAACGCAAATGCAGACGCAGCAGTACACGACGTTGCGTCCCCAAACGACGATGGTCAACCAAACCGTCGACGCTGGCGGTTACATCCCCCAAACCACGGTCACCCCTGGTTCGGTGGGTTACGGATTGCAGTACCAACGGGGATTGTACGCCACCCCAGGCCCGCTCGGACTGTTCGCTCGCGTCCACGGCGGCTATGTCGCCAAGCCGGTCGTCACCCCGCCGACGGCGCAAACACAGTACGTCTACCGGCCCAACTACATCCAACAACAGGTCGCGCAAACGTCCTACATGCCCGTCACCGAGCAAGTCCAAGTGCCGGTCCAGGTCCAGCGGATGCAAAGCGAAATCGTCACCCAGAAAGTCCCCGTCCAGACCACGCGGATGCAGACCGAAGTGGTCACCCAAAACGTTCCCGTCCAGTCGACGCGGATGGTGCCGACGACGATGGTTCGCAAGGTTCCCTACGTCGTTCAGCGGCCGGTCACCAAAACCATGACCCGCAAGGTGCCCGTGACGCAGCAACGCTGGATCACCGAAGAACAGGTGCGAAAGGTTCCGGTGCAAACGAGCAAGATTCGCTACGAGACGAAAAAGGTGCCGCAGACCGTCCAGTACACCGAGTATGAAGAGGTCATTCAAACGGTCCGTCGTCCGGTGACCCGTCAAGTTTACGAACCCTACACCGAGACCGTCGTCGTGCCACGCCAAACCGTGATGCGGGTGCCGATGTCCTACTACGATCCCTTCGGCAGCGCCATCACCCACGGCTACTCGTCGTTCTCCGAAACGAGCAGTTCCTCCTCGACGATCAGTCAGCCATCCGCCGACAGCCAGATGAGTCTGAAGCCGGCCGAAACCTTCGACGCCGCACCGAAGACGGGGCTGAAGAGCATCGAGACCGGCGAACTTGAGCCCGCCGCGGAGAGCGGGATGCGATCGAGCTGAATCGTCCCGAAATCGAGGGGGAGAGCGACTTGCCCGCACCTACAAACGGCGGTGCCTCCATGATGGATGCGGGCTGGAAGATCCAGTGGAACCCACCGCTGTCGCGAAGCATCTAATCCACTCTCGCCAAACCGCCCATTTCGCCAAGAAGCTGTCGGACACCTTTTTCGTTGGCGCCTCTTTAGTTGGCTACAAGCCCAGCCGTTTTAGGAACCGTAGTCCGAAGCGGCCGTAATCCTGGCCGTCGACGTCGCCGTCTCCGTCGCTATCCAGGGCGGGGTTGTACGCGGCATTGCCGTCGCTCTTCAGGAACGACAACCCGAACCGACCATAGTCCTGGCCGTCGACGTCTCGGTCACCATCGGTATCACCGAAGAAGCGGAAGAACTCGTCGACTCGCGGTGCCCCGGCCTCGCCGTCACGATCTCCGTCCAGCCGTTTGCCGGTCGCCGAACGGACGTGCGTGTCCAGGATCGTCAAGGTGTAGTTTCCGTCTTGCAGTGATCCGGAGTCATCGACCAAGTCCGCTCCAGAGGCCGGGTCAAGGAACGTCAGCCGGACCTTGGTTTTGCCGTTGATGTGATCGATCACCGGAGCGACGCCGACGGGGGTTCCGTCGCTCGTTGCGAGTTGGAAGGCTCCGTCGTCGATCGTGACGAGCGAGTCGAATTGCAGATCGATGTACCGAACCGCACTGCGTTGGCCGCTGCCGTCGTCGATCGCCACCCGCTCCAGTTGAGGTGCCGGCGTTTCGTCGACATCATTGATGCTGATCGTGATCGTTGCCGTATCTTTCAACGTCCCCGCATCGACAACTTCGATCTCCAACGTCATCGTCGGACCGGATTCGAAGTCCAGTAGTCCACTGTTGGCAACCGTAATCGCTCCCGATGCCGAATCGATTCGGAAGGCATCGCGACCGCTGCCGCCGATAATGGAAAACGTCAACGTGTCCCCCTGATCGACATCCGTTGCCGCGACCGTGCCGACGGGCGTCTCGAGGGGGCTGTTTTCATCCACTGCAAAGGCTTGATCCACGACCGACGGTTGCTCGTTGACGTCGGTGACAATCAAATTGAGTGTCTTGCGGAACGTTTGGTTTCCGAAGTCGAACACATCGACATCGACCGAGACCGTGGGCTCGATTTCGTGATTGAGCGCAAGTCCGTCGGCCAATTTCAACTGCCCACCGACGACGACGAAGCGATCGTCGCTGACGGTAACGCGAAAGACGTCATTGACGTCTTGGTCCGTCACCGTCAAGTCTCCGATGACCACACCCGATGCATTCTCATCAAAGCTGGTGGCGCTGATCGCGATGTCCGTTGGCCGGCGGTTGGTGCCCTCCAACGCCACGGTCAGCGACGATTCCACCTCGGCGATGCCATCGGTAACGACGTACGGGATTTCCTCCGAAAGCGTATCCGTGGCCAACAAACCGCGGACCAGCGGATTCGTCATGTCGGCTTGGTAGGTGAACGATCCGTTGCGATTCCAAGTCAGCGTGCCGTAGGTGCCGACGAAGTCCTGCGAGTCATGCACCCGATCGCCGAAGCGGGCGACCGACAGCGTGTCGGTCGTGTCGATGTCCGAGTCATTGCCTAGGACATTCCCGTTGCCGGACACCGAATCAGGTTTGATCTGGACCGTGATCCCGTCAGCTGTTGGGACGGGGGTATCGTTGACGCCCTCGATCGTCAAGGACACGATCGCACTGTGCGACGCCCCCGAGCTGTCTTCGATCGTGTAATGGAAGGTATCGCCGCGTGACTCACCGTGGGCCAAGGTTTGGAGGTCGGCGATGGTGGTCGGGTCAAAGACAATGCTTCCGTCGGGATTGTCCACCAAGCTGACTAGCAGTGCTGTTGCAACGTCGTGACTGCTGATAGTCAACGTATCAAAGACACCCGGGTCGGTGTCGTTGGCCAACAGGGACGCGGTGGTGATCGTGACAGCCGAATCGGCGGCCGTCGTGATTCTGTCTTCGTTGGCGGTGGGAGCCACGTTTCCAATCGCAATCGTCAACGGCGGCGCGTTGTAAACCCGGCAGACGGAATCCGTGCTGGTAGTCACGGACAAGTTGATCGTCAGCGTCCCGTCGTCCGGCGGAGTGACGTTGAAATCCATGCCGTTGCCGTCTGTCTGCCAAATTGCGACACCGTCTTTCTCGAGCGTCGCCGTCCACTTGATGACGTCTTGGGCTTCATTGAGCGGCAGGACGCTGCTGAAGCTGAAGTCCAGTGAATCGCCCTCGTCGGCGGTTGCCACTGTGGGCGTGATCCCGATCGCCTGCTCGCCGACTTGCAGCGTTGACGAGACCTCGTCACTGCACAGCACGGTGTACCGCTCGTTGTCCAGTGCACACAGTTCCGCCGTCGTCGGTTGCGTGACAGGAGTGTCACCGACGGTTTCAAAGATGTCGACGACGATCAGCTGGATCGCCTTGGCACCCGCGGCGGCAGGTGCGTAGTCGTACGTCGCCGTTGTCGTCACGGCTTGCCGCACATCATCGACGAACCAGTGGTACTCGCGACGGACCGTTTCAGTCTTGCCGCGCAGATCGCCTGCCGGCGCGACCGGCGTCGAGAATGCACCGCTGAGTGTGATGGTATCGCCGAGACGCATTTCGCCACCCGTACGATTGCGTGTCGGTTCAGCTCCGGTCACAAACTGTCCATGATTGCCCCGGCCGCTCTGGTCGATCACCGCCGTGTCACCGGCCAGCTCATTTAGAGCCCACCAGCCGACCAAACCTTCCGAGCGACGGATTTCGACGGCGTCATTGAGCGCAATTTGATCCTCTGATCGCGCCGTTTGCCAGATTTGGACGTTATCCAGCGAGCCTCGCAGTCCGTCTCCGACGCGAACCGACGTGACGTTCAATACGGCGTACGACGTCTTTGGAAGCGTGTCGGTCGCCAGCGGCAAGTCCCGAACACCGACCGAAAGTCCGTCAATGAACAGCTCCGTCTGTCCGGTAACCGCGTTGCGCACGACCGTGATCCGATGCCATTGGTTGTCACTCAGCGGAGCGGCCAAGTCGAAAGTATGTTGGACCAGGCTGGCTGGCTGATCGGGCAGTTGGGCCTGCGTGATAACTCGGATCGTCGTTGCGTTATTGACCAAACCAACCAACAGACCAATGCCGTCACTACCAACCACTTCCAGAAGACCTAGATCCTCTTGATTGGTTCGGATCGACAGTTCGACGGTGAAGTCGCTGGCACCGGAGAGCGTCGCTTCGGGCAGTGCGATGCTTTGGCTGCCGTCAAACGTCAACCAGCCGTTGCCCCCATCGCTGATCCGGGCGGTCGGGATGACGTCGTAATCAGCGGGATCGAAACTCGACACGCCGCCATCGGAATCCGTGACCGTCAATTGGACGCTGTAGCGACCGGAGTATTGGGGCGTGAAACTGAAATCGATCTTGTCGGATGATTCGACCGCCTGACCGTTGTTGGTCGTCACTTCCCAAAGGTACTCGAGTGAATCGCCGGCCCCATCGTCGGTGACATCCCTGGCGCTGAGCTCAATCGGCACACCGGTGTAGTGTGGTCCGGGGACCGGCGCCGAAGACGTCGGGCGGTAAGGCGGTGTGTTGAGCACATCGAACCGCGTCACGCTACGATCAAACCCGCCGTCACCGTCGGACGCAATCACCGTCAAGGTATAGCTACCGTTGTCGGACAGGGCGTAGTCGGTCGGCAAGCTACTCGGAACCGTCGCAGAGAAAGTCGGCTGACCCGGGAAGCTCGCTTGGGCCTGGGTGTGAAGACGTCGCTGGATATCGGCGGCCGAGAGTGCCCGATCGTACAACGCGAATTCATCCATCGCTCCCTGGAATAAACGATCCGTTCCGCCAGGCGTTAACGAACCGAGCCCCAAGTTGACTGGAAAACCGATCGGCGCGAGAGTTGCCGAGACATGAGCCGGATTTGTCGTCAGCGTCTCCTTCGCACCGTCAAGGATTAGCTTCAGCGTGCCAGCGTCGTTGACGGCTGCCAGGTGATACCACGTCCCCGGTGTGATGATTGTGGTCGATGAGTAGTCGGCGCCGCCCGTCATATCGGGTGGGCTCCGATACACTACTCGCAGTTTGCCGTCCGGTTGGATTTCCAACAAGAACGCGGACTTGGTTTCCGTTTCATCCATCGCGTGGAACAGCGACGCATTCGTCCCAGCGGGAAGAGAGTCGGCGTTGAACCAGAACTCGACGGAGAATGAGCTATCGGCGGATGCCAGTCCTGTTGTCAGCGTCGGATCCACACGAATTCCGCTCGCTCCGGCGCCGAACTGGATCGCCTGGTTCACACTGCCTGTGACCCCGGTATTCACCTTCGCAGCTACGTCGAGAGAGAATGGTGCGCCGAGCGAGCCGGCGTTTTGCAAGATGCTGGAGCCTGCGCTTTCATCGAAGCGGTAGTACAGTCGAGGTTGATCGCGCTGAACTGCTGCCGAGTAGCCAAAGTCACCCTGGAGGTTTGCATCCAGCCCCAACGGTCCGAAGTCCCGCACCGTTTCTCCCGCACCTTCATCGAAGGGCAGATAGAGTCGGAGCGACGAATCATTGGTGGCGATGTCACCGACGAAGACTTTGTCGATTTCATCTTTCGTCAGCGCGCGGTTCCAAACTGCGAACTCATCGAGCGAGCCGTGCAATGCGGTGCTTGAGTCAAACGCACCGCCCACGAAACCTTGGTCCTGTCCCAGCATCAGCCCGCCGGGATCGATGGAAAGCGGTTGCTTACTGGCGACCGGTAGCGTCTCGGTGAAGATATGAACGTCGTCAATGTAAAGTGTCAGCGATTCCTTACCCGGTTCCAGATCACGAACGAGTGCAAAGAAGTGATATCCTGCTAAAAGAACTGGTGGAGGGAAACTGATCTCCTGGCCGTCGATTCGCGTGGTCAGCAACGAGTTGCCAGTCAATGTGATTTCAAACGCATTGGCTTCGCCATCATTGGCACCGCTGAGAATGGTTTGCGTGACCGGAGTCGCGTCAACATCGACCCAGAACGAGGTCGTGAAGCTACCCGCACCGTCGAGTGCCCGATGCGACACTTCGAGTGCGTCGTCAGCAAACGAAAGTGCGTTACGAACCAGACTGGTCACTTGCCCGGCCGGGTCAGTGATGGAAGCGGCAACGACTAAGTCAGGAACGTCCGCGGCAGCGGGATCGGTGACGACGATCTCACCCAGCGCGACGCCACCTCCCGTGATCGTTCGACGATGATCGGTCGTACCGGTATTGGGGCCCAAAGATAGACTGTCGCCCTCCTGCAGACCGCTGATGGCGGGGAGGGAAACTACGGGCGCGGTATTGCGTGCAACGACCGGAAACCAATCATGAAACGTCCCTCCAATATTTGCTTGAACCAGGTGCACCCCGTCGTCTCGGACCGGATAGGAAACCGTTGGACCGGTGCCGGATTCGACTACCGCTCCGCTCGGAGCGAGCACTTGCCACGATTGACTCGACTGTGCCGAAACATTCGCGGTCTCACCCTCAACGATTGAAAGGTTTTGGTTAGGTAGAAGCTCGACCCGTGAATCCCAGATTTGTATGGAATCGTAGTTGCGTCCGTGGTTTTTTTGAAATATTCCGAAAGTACTTGTATCTCGTCCATATTGCTGAAACCGAATCTGCGAGTCGACACCCGGCGTGAATCCGCTGATATTCTTCAAGTTGACCTCGACGGTTTCGAGCACGCCCACTGCCGACGAAGGCGAATAGATCGGAATCCAATCGACACCATTGCCGCTCACGGCGACTCCGTCAGCGTTCGTAGAATTCGTGAACGGCCCACTAAACGGACTGTCAGATTCTCCTGATCTCTTTACGTGTTGAAAACTGATTGTTGGATTCGTCAGCGAACTAAGATCGACCGTCCATGTCGCCTCGCCCCGCGTAAGAGTGCTACTATTCGGTTCGATGTGCAGCGATCGTGCTCCCAATGTTGATTCGATTTCTACTCTACCGGCGAAAAAGCTCGTTTCGTACGTCCATCCAGGCAACGGATCGATCCCGATCGGAGCGGTCTCGAAGTCTTCTACGATAGCACCGGGAAATCGCCCCGTGTCGATGGGTAGATAAAGGCTGGATAGTGTTTCGAGAGATTGGATAGTGTCGAGGGTCGTTTGCGATGTTGGAATGACATTTGTCTGCGAAAGATCCAAACTACGCAGATGGTTTATCCCCGTGATAGGGACTAAAGAGGCATCACCAAGAGGATTGTCGCTCAGATTCAGCACTTCCAAATTGGTGGTGAACTGCAGGGTCTTCAAGTCGGCGATTTCACTAGAACTTGCGTCAAGTTCTCTCAATTGAGCAAGCTCGCTCGCCCGGATATCGTGATGCAGAAGCGGGGTACCGGACGGCGAGGTGGTCACCGGATACCCAAGTTGCCGTGCGATCGCCGCATAGAGGCCGACGACGCCGGGCGCGATCATCGCATCGGCGTCGATCACAATGGGATCTAAAGTCGGTTCTAGGTTCGCAAAGGAAAGTTGGCTGATCGGCGGCAGCGAGCTGGCGGGGGCTTCGAACGACTGCAGGTCACGAATCTCAACCGGTTCGGCCCTGAAGGTGTCGTTGCCGCTGTCGCCGAAGATGCGATCGAGCCCCGTGTTGCCGACGATGATGTCATCTCCATCGCCGCCACGGATCAAGTCGCGGTCGGGATGCGCACTTGATTCATGCGTTTGCCCGCGAATCGGCGCGTCGAATACGATCGAGAACGCTTTGTCAACTTCGACGGCACCGATGTCGGCCGCTGCAACGCCATTAAGATCGCCATCGAACGGTCGCGAACGCCCCCGTTGATCGACGATCGCGGTCGTGTTACCGGAATCAATCGCGGGGCTCGACACATCAGGTACGTGGGTGAAGGTCGCGCCGCCGTTGTCAGCCAAGCCACCCAGCATCGCGTCGATGGGAAGGGAAATTGTTCCGATTTGATTGCCCTGACTGCCGTGGGTGATTCCGGTCAGGCTTCCAGCAATGCCGATCAAGTTGAAGGAACTTGCTGAATCCGCTGCACCGGAATAATCGTCGGCCGTTTGTTGCAGTCCATTGGTGTTACCCGCGACAATCGTATTCTGCAAAACGATCGTATTGGCATTGTGAGCACGGATGCCGCCGCCAAGTCCGTTTCCATTCCCGGTGTTATCACTGCGGTTCAGCGTAAAGGTCGAATTGTGTATTTCAACCAGGTTCCCGTTGTTTTGGTCCGTGAAGACGCCACCGCCATTGGTGCCCGCCGCGTTCTGCGAAAACGTGCTGTTGTCAATCGAAAGAGCGTTTCGGAGATTGAAAATCCCCCCCCCGCCGAAACGGGCGATGTTACTGAAGAACGTCGAATCGGTGACGGTCAGTTCCGCGTCGACACTGCGGATCCCGCCACCAGTCGCGTTCGATACATTCTCACTGATCGTGCTCGCATGGACTGTCAGCGGTCCGACAGCGCTAAAGATTCCTCCTCCGTTCCCGCTGGCAGAATTATCGACAATCCGGCTGTCGGAAATCGTTAACGCTTCAAAGTTTCGGATCGCTCCGCCCTGGCCGGCGACGACGTTTCCTCCCGTCAAGGTCAATCCATCAATGACGACCGTCTGATCGACCGACTGATCGCCGTCAAAAATATGGAAGATCCGATAATCATTTTGGCCAGCGTCGATCGTGATGGCGTCCGCTCCTGGCCCGGCAATCGTCACACCCTCCGAAATACGGATCTCTCCCAGCGACGCTGCAAGATCAATCGACCCCCGCATGCCGGGTGCGAAACCAATGATCTGGGCTCCGGGAGTATTGTTGGAGGCTACGATCGCTTCGCGAAGGCTGATACCCGATCCGCCTGGTGTCGCAATCAGGTTGGCTGTATCGGAAGTGTTTCCATCGTTTTCGTCCATTAACGTATCGACAATGAGGTCCGCGGGACCAAAACTGCCGGCAGTCGCGTCGGAAACGCTCTGGCGATAAACGCGTAAGAAGTACGTTCCGGCTTCTTGAGTTCGCAGATCGAAAATCGTTTGCGACGCTTTCAAGACGAGACCGTCGGCGTCGACCAGGTCGGCCATGACACCACCTCTCAAACGTATGACATCGTCCGCTTTCCCATCGCCAAGGGTCGAGAAACGGAACCATTTCTCTTCTCCCGCGGCAAGTGCAAACGGGTCGCCGCCGTTGTCAAACACTTCGCTGCGTCCGGTCCCGCGGTCGGCGACGAACGAACCGCTGCCGGCGACGGAGAAGTTTTCCAGAATCGTGACGTCATTGCTTGAGGGAAGCGTCAGGATCTCCTTCGGTTCACTTCCGTAAGCGACGTGGAGTCGACCGCCGTCGGGCACTACATCGCCCGCCAGCGTGTTGAACGCCGGGTGCGATCCGATGATCAGGTCATCGATGAGGTCGCCGTCAAGGTCCAGGCCCGACACGCGGGTCGCGAAGCCGTCGTCGTGAGTCGTTGTGATCGTCGTGTCCGCTGAAAGTACATCCAGTGTCGATCCGCTCGTCGCAATATGACCGGCAAGATCAAAGAAGATGGCGATTTCATTTTCGCCTGAAGGCAATTCGAATCCGACGGCCAAGTCAACTTTGTAGTCACTATCGAAGTCGCCCGACGCAGCATCAAGAACCATTCCCGGAGACGTGACGATCAAATCCGCGGTCGACGGAAAAGCGGTCGCCAATGATGAGTTGCCGAAGTTGATGTTTAGGTGACCGAGTGAATCGAGATAACCAAGCTCGTTGAGCCCGTCAAGATTGAGGTCATCGATCTGAATAACCTGTGATGGGTTCGGTGATCCCGACGCTGGCGTCGTCAAACGATAGACAACTGACCCGCTAGTCGGTCGTGGCTTGGGCGTCAGAAACGCGTTGCTGGTGTCGTTTCCAGTCACCGTCGGATTGGCTGATAGAAAGTTGGCGCCCATTAGAGGCGCATTGACGACTGTTGGCTCGTTGATCTTAATGTCGACGTGATTAGTATCATGTTGAATTACGAGCAGATTGCCTTCGGTAAGATAGGTACGGAGACGGGGATCATCGTAATCGCCGCCACGATTGTCAAACAGCGTTTCAAGCTGATTGACGACCGTATTGGGTTGCGAGTCGCCCAACGTGAAGCTAAAGGTTTCAGACAACTCGCCCTCACAGAAGAAACCACCACCGCCACCGATGCAAAGGCTGAATCTGGAATCAAGCGTTCCGCCAACAACGGGATAGATCGGGTTCACTCCAACGACATAACGCTTACCGACCGATGGCCTTACCTGAGCATCATCAGTAAGTCCCAGCGGAGCGGTGAGAACAGTCTCACGGACAACAACAAATCGCTCCCTATCCACGGTTTCGAAAACCAACCTCGTGGTAGAGCCCAAATCTCGGCTGACACGGACTCGATTCGCAAGTGAGGGATCGCGAGCAATCTGGTCACGAAGTTGGTTCACAACATCATCGAGTCGAGCGACGTCGTTGGTCAGCGTAGGATTCGGCGTGACAACGAACTTTCTCTCGTTTGCAAAAGCTGAATGAATTGAAATGCTGATTTCCGTTTCCAGCCCGGCAAGAACGTTGTCTTCTGCTCGAATTTGCAACGCGCCTTGTGCATCGCCCGTTCCGTGGATCACGGCGGGGTCAACAGCCCTGCTATTGACCGTCGAAGCATTCACCATCACCCGTGTGGAGCCGTCTCCAACTACATCCTCGACAACCTCGATGGACGTGTCACCGGCAAATTCATGGATGATGTCACCACTACGGTCAAAGACTCCCATCGGCGTTGACGTCGACTGCGTCAGTAGCTCGCCCGAATAGAAAAGACCGGTCGTGTAGGAACCGTCCAGATTTTGAAAGACACCGCTCGTCGTTTCCGAATAAACCAGGATGTCCGAGTATTCACGGGATCCTGACATGTCGCCGAAGAACGGCAGCACGTCCAAGCCGATGTTGTCGATGCCCGAACCGGTGCCCAGGTAGACATGTTGCAGTTCAATGGTGCGCCGATTCGAGGCGAGTTGATTGTCCCAGTAGTCACCGTTCCAGTTGCGCTCGGTCACCTCGGCAGTGCCAAGAATCACGCGGACCACAAGATCATCGAGCGTCGATTTTACAAACGCGTAGTCGCGAATCCCATCGGCGTTGATGTCACCCATGCCTTCGGCCGGGCGGCCCAGCGTCTCATGGTCAATCACGACCTCGGCGTAGGTTTCGATGTCTTCCAGATCGGTCAGCGAAACGGGTCCGAACAACACGTAGCTCTTCGATGTACCACGGGCGATGAAATCTTCCTGGCCGTCGTCGTTGACATCGCCGAACGACTCCAGCGTCTCGATTCGGTCGCCCTCCGAACCTTGCAATCCAAATGCTTTGTCTTCGACGCCGGTGACCTGTGCAGCGTCTCGCTGCGAGATCGTGACCGAGTCATAAAGGTCCCGGATTTCGCCGCCGTCGAGTGCTCGGTCGTAGATGTAAACTTCGTCCAGAAACTGGGCGAACTGCTGTCCGCCGGATGCGTTGCCGATCCAATGAAAATTCCCTTCGGCTTGTCGACCGACGGAACCGACCAACAGTCCGTCGACGTAGAACCAAGTCGCCTCGTCACGCGCAACGGCTGCGACGTGTTGCCACTCACTAGCCGATGTCGCAGGATCTAAGTCGTACCCGCTGTCGTTGAATTGGGTCGAATTCACCTGGTCATAAATGCCCAGATTGATTTCGCTACTTTGAACGATGATTTGGTGATCGCCCGCTCCCGTTGACCCGAACGCCCGAAAAAGCGTGTTCCAATTGCTCGAGTCCACCAGCCCCTTGAACCAGGCAGCTGCGGTCCATTCGGTGCCCGCTTGCAGTTGATCGCTCGCACCGGTTCCGATCGTGAGCACGCTCGACTGCCCCGAAAACGACGCGGACCCGCCAGAGATGCCGCTGGCGTCATACGTGACTCCGGATGGCGTCGCATCCGGACCACTCGCGACCGAGTTGTCGCCCACGTTCGCGCTGTCGTCGAACGAGAAGTAGGCGATCGCTCCGGCCGGAACGTTGACCGGAGCGGTCACCAACGTGGTTTCGTTCAGATCGACACCGTTGCGAACTGTGTTGCCGCTTGTCGCCGTTTGCAGCGGAATCGCCAAGTCATAGACCGCCAGCTCGGGTAATTCGATCGATGCCTGTGGCGGGAAGTACGGATAGGGATCCGTCGTCGTCGCGCCGAGTTCATTTCCGAAGATCGTGTCGTTGTTGCCGCCGCCATCGATTTGGTCGCTGCCGGGACCTCCGACAATCAAGTCGTTGCCAGGTCCGCCGCCGATCACATCCGCCGTCGGCGATCCGAACAGGAAGTCATCGCCTGCACCGCCGAGAATCGTCAGCGGCAGACCGGCACCCTGCTCAAAATCTCCCAGATCCATGCCCCATTCTTCATACAGTCCCGCCTGGGATGTGTCGGGCATCAGCGGACTGCCCATCAGCGGCAGGAACTGAAACTCCGAGTCCAAGCGGACGACATCGTTGCCGCCGCGCGTGTCGATCGTGAACGATTCCACATCGCGGGTTTGGAAGAATTGGAACTGTTGCTCGAACGCCTCCCCGGCATCCTGTGTGTCATTTGTATTGGTATCGTCGTATCGGTATTCCTGAAGTCCGATGTCCCAAACGAAACTCGCCAGTTCGTAGCGATGGAGTCCAGTGTTGTAGCGCATCGCCACGTAGTCCGGCACCGGATTGCCACGACGATCCAAGTCACCGCCCAGGAACAACACCCGGTCGTTGCCGTCGCCGCCGATGTATTGGTCGCTGAAGGTGGGAATGTAGGTTTCCGTCGCGGGATCGAACTGACTGTTGGGTTGATTGCCCAGCAGCGGCAGCGCGTCGGGGATGATCTGGAAGGTGTCGTCCCCGTCACCGCCGAACAACAGGTCGCTGGCCTGCCGGTCCTTGCCACCGGTCAACACGTCGTTGCCGGCATTGCCGAAGATCCAGTCTTCACCGCCGCCGCCTTGCAGAATGTCATTGCCGTCGCCACCCAGAATCACGTCGCGGCGGACGATGTCTTCACGGAGTGAAAGGCTGACCTCCGGCAGAAACTCGTCGGTGCCGAGCGCCTGATTATCGACGTTGAAACCCAGGTCATACACGGTCGGCACGATATTTGGGCTGGCCACTTCCAGATAGTACGTTGTCCCCGCGGCCAGACCTCCGAGCGATACTTCCCCTCGATTCCCGGCCGTCGTGCCCGTCGCGACCAGGATCATGTTGTCCTTGTTCAGCGGATCATCCGTCGCGAGACGATCAACTTCGTAGATCTTCAAACCCAGATCATCGATCGGCGATCCGCTGGCCAGTTCGATCTTTCCTCCCGGGTTCGGCATCGCAGTCAATCGGAAGGTGTACCAATCCACGTCCGTCGGGCTGTCGATCGAAAGTCCGCTGAATCGGATCTGACCGCTGACCAATTCGGTTTCGTCGAACGCGGCGTTGACGGGTGGACCGAGCAACGAATTCCGCCGCGGAGTCAACAAATTGAACGCCTGGGCGGGAATGTCGTTGCGGCTCTTCAGTCCCGTCGCGCCGATCGAGCTTTCCGTCTTGTCGACCAGGATCGCGTTGCCGCTCTGGATTTTCACCACGTCGTCGCCGGCTCCCGCGTCGACCCAAACCGTTTTTTGAACCGTCGGTCCGACCGTGATGGTGTCGTTACCGTCCAAGGCATCGATCAGAATCACCAAGAAGTCGCCCTCGGGCGGCAACAGGTTGTTGATCAACTCGGTTTCGGACAAGTCCAATTGTTCGAGCGTTTGCTGGCGGGTCGCAGGGTCGGCCAGCAACTGGTCGAGATCCAAGACGTCATCAGACGTGTCCCAGACTTCATTGCCCTCGCCGTCGATCGCACTGAAGTCCAAGCGGACCTGTGCGCTGAAGCTGAAGTTGCCGTTGTTGTCCGTCAACCGCGTGATCAAGTGGTGGTCGGCCAGCAATCCCGGTTCGGTCACGAAGTTGACCGCGATCTGATCGTTGGCGTTGCTGCCGCCGATGTACCAGACCTGGTCGGACTTTTTGGCGTACTCTTTCCACTCGCCACCGGCCAGCCCGCCGTCCATCGACTCAAACGTCGTGCCGTTGCTGCGGTACAACACGTCGTTGCCGCCGTTGCCGTACATGAAGTCCAGTGTCGTGCCGCCGAACAAGCTGTCGTCGCGCAGGCTTCCCAGCATTCGATTCAGCCCCGTCGTTTCCAGCCGCACCATGTCGCGATCCACGACCCGTGTCTGCACGGGGTCAAGTGTCGACACGAGATCGAATGCGAATGGCTGGAACGATTCACTTCCGCTATCCGTCGCATCGGCGAGCTGCAATTGGTAAGTCCCTTCGGCCAGGCCCGCGATGTTGATCGAAAGGCTTGATCCGGTGGAGACGCCAGTGGCGACGTCGACTGTTTCTCCGTCTCGCCGCAGCGAGTAGCGGACCGCGCGGTCGGCCGGCAGGTTCTCGATCGCGATCGATTGACCGGCCGTGCCTGCTGCCGTCAACGTGAACCCGATCAACACCGGTTCGTCTTTCGCATCGACCGGGACATTGTTGATGCGATGCAAGCGGTGGAGATCATCGTCGACAAGTTGGCCGGTTTTGTTGTCGACCAGCACACCGAACAGTCCGGGCGCGGGATCGAAGGACCAGGCGTAGAGCCGGTTATCGCCTTGACCGCCGATCAAATCATCGTCGCCTTGCCCGGCATACAGGGCGTCGCGATCACGTGCCCGGCCTTCGCCGCCGTCGCCCCACAATCGATCGCCGCCGCCGAACCCGAACAACGTGTCGCTGCCGATGCCGCCGTCCATCCGATCGCGACCCGCCGATCCGAGTAACAGATCGTCGCCGCTGTTACCATCGAAGACGCCGACGAAATCGCGCGAACGTTCACCCAGCGCATCCAGGTCAATCGTTGTGAAGCCGTCCGGCAGGGTGGGCAGTGGGACGCCCGCGATCGCGATGTCGTCGGTGTAGAATCCGATCGTGTCGTTGCCGGCCAGCCCCGAGATGCGGAACTGTTCGACCAGCGGTGTGCCGGCGGCATCCAACATTTGAACGGGAATCGGGGTGCCGCGATAAAGGACAGTCGCCTGACCGTTTCGACTGCCGATCAAGATCGTGTCGTCGCCGCTGGTGCCGTCGATTTGCAGGATGTCCGTCGCGTTGTCGTCGGCCCGGTCGCCTTCGGTTGTGTTGCCGAAGTGTCCATCGATGGTGTCGTTTTGAACGGGGGACGCGTCGGTCGACTGCAAGAAAATATCGATTCCCGATCCGCCGTACTGTTTGTCATTCCCGCCCTGACCGTCGATCAGATCGGTTCCCAAACCGCCGAAGATCGTGTCGGGGCCTCCGCCGCCGCGCAATTCATCGTTGCCGCCGTCGCCCCAGATCCGATCGCCTCCGCCGTCGAGGGTGATGTCGATTCCCGGCGGGTTGCTGTCGCCGTCACCGAACACGGCGTCATTGCCGCCGCCGGCAACGATCACGTCCATCCTTAAACCGCCAAAGATCTGGTCGCCGCCGGGGCCACCGAAGAGCTGGTCACCGGCATCGACTGATTCACCCGGGTCGGCCGCGGAGTATCCGATTAGTTTGTCGCGTCCTTCGCCGCCGAACAGTCTTTGCCCGGCTTGTCGGAGCAACAGGGGATTGAGCGGATCGGGTGATCCGGGACCGGCGATCAACACGTCGTCGCCGTCGTGACCGTACAGTTGGTCGATGCCGCTGCCGCCATCGATGAAGTCGTTGCCCGTTCCGCCCAGGATGACGTCTTCGCCACCGCCGCCGACCACGGTAAGATCATTGCCGCCGCCGGCGTCGATGTAATCGCCGCCATCATTCGCGGATTCCGTTACATTGTCGCCATAAAGTATGTCGGCATCGCCTCCGCCGAACAAAACGTCCATGCCGATGCCGCCCTGCAGGGTATCGGCGCCGTCGGCAAAGTCGCCTTCGACCGATTGCCCGCGCGTGATCGCAGGCGAGATCTGTGGGGGGACGTAGCGTTCACGGCTGATGTGTGAAGGCGAATAGAAGAAGAACTGGAAGAGATCGAACGGATCGTCGGTCGAAGGCAGCCGACCGTAGTATCTCGGGTCACTGGAATACTTGCGTTCGGTCTCAAAGAATTGAGGTGGCAATCGAAAATCGGTCGTGCCAAATTCATAGTTGCTGGCCAGGCCGAACATTTCGCCGCCGAACATCAAATCACGTCCTTCGCCGCCCAGCAGTCGGTCATCGCCGAAGTTTCCGATCATCAAGTCGTCACCGCGGCGGCCATCGAGCAAGTCGTCGCCGGGGCCACCGACGAGTTGATTGGGTTGCTCGTCTCCCAATAACTGGTCCGGTCCCGACCCACCGGTGACGTGCTCAGTGCGGATCACACCGCCGGTGGCGGACGCCGATCCGGCCGCCAAGTCAGCTTCGACGCGAATCGTCCACCCGCTGTAGTCCAGCAAGTCGTCGGCATGTCCGCCACCGTCGACAACCCCGGAAACAGATGCCCCCGCGGCGATGGCGAATCGATCCGCGGCGTCGCCGCCGGTCAAATTCTCAAAGCGGACAAACGTCAGCAGCGGGTCGCCGCCGATCGATTCGATGCTGCCTTGGTTCGTTCCCGTGATCTGCCAATCGTTCGTCAAATCTTCTCCGATCAGCGTGTCGGATGCGTTTCCTCCGATCGCGTGTTCAATATTGGCAAAGCTTGCCGTGCCGATTGTTTCTCGACCTCGGTCGATGACGACCGGCGAAGTGCTGGCGGAGAAATCGACGGTGTCCGCACCGTCGCGTCCGTCCAGCAAGGTAGAAACACTGGCGCCGTCGGCGAAGATGAACGTGTCATCCGCCGCATCGCCGCCGACAAAGCTTTCGATGCTCTCGAAGGTCAGCAATCTCGACAACACATCCGTTTCCACGCGTCCGCTGTTGTTGCCCGACACGTGCCACGTCGTTGTACCAACTGCCGCACCAGTCGCGGTGAAGATTTCGAGTTGATCCCCGTCGCCGATTTGCCCCTTGATCGTGACCGCCGCGGAACCGTCCGAATTGATGCCGTCGCGGTCGATGCGAACGACATCGTTTCCGGCTCCGGTGTTGACCGTCGTCATGCCGACCGATTGGATGTTGTGGACGGTCAGCGTATCGTCACCGCTGCCGAGTGAAATCTCGATTTCGTCCAGGTCTCTAAAGTCAATTTGACCGCCGACCATGTCGAGTCCCGTCAAACGTTGGAACGTTTTCAGTTCTTGGACCGGATCCAGGCTGGTGTGCCGCCTTGGTTCTCCGCCCAGGTAGAACTTGGGTTCCCCGAGTTGGTGCAACATCGGTGATCCGTCGGGGTTTAGGACGGGGCCGCTGCCGGGATAGATTTCCGGCAGGCCGTCGGCATCGCGGACGATTTCGAATTGCTGACCGACCTTCGTGACCTTGATCTGTCCGCCGAGAACCGGTTCGGTGCCCAGATAGAATTTCCGTTCGCCGGGAGTGCGTAAGATCGGATCGCCGAGAACGTTTGTGACGACATTCCCATCGCCGTCGATGACTTGTTCATGACCCAAGTAGACGACCGGGTCACCCGGTTGGTGCAGGACGGGTTGGCCGTCAAGACCGAACGCCAATTCATTCGCATTGTGAAAGATCGGCTGACCACTAGTGGGATCAAACGTATCAACACCGCGGTTGTACGTTGCGACGACACCAATGGCGTTGTCCGACACGCCCGAGTTATCGACATTCAGGCGGTCCGTGCCGGCAAAGAACTTGCGTTCTTCCGTGACGTCAAAGATTTGTAGGGGCGTCGACGCATTGGCAGTAATCAACAGGGGGGTGGTGCGATAAAGCAGGTTACCGTCGCTGTCATGGTATTCCTTTGGCTTGTCGCGGGCGATGATTGTCTCGACTGAATTGGGATTCGTCGGATCGAAATCGATCCAGAGTGGCACACCGCCCTGAGAGATCGGCACGTCGTTGAGCGTTCGCTGCACCAAGTGTTCGACAATGTATCCATCCTTCAACAGCACGACGTTGGCCCACAGATTACCTTCAACGTTGAAGACGGCCGGCGCGGTCTCGTAATCTCCGAAACAGAGTTCATCGCCTTTGGCATCGGTGAAACACTCATCGCCTTCTTCGCCGGTCGCAGGTTCTGTGTTGACCAGAACCTCCGGCACCTTGATCCCTGCGGGAATGCTGTACGGACGTGGCGTAACGACTTCTTGGATGTCTGCACCGCCATCAAAAACCAGCCGGGCGTTGATGCCGTCAACCGAAGGATTGTCACCTTCGCTTACGTTGACCGTGTCGTTACCGGCACCACCCAGTATCTCGGTATCGCCTTGAATGCTCTGCACATTAACAATGTCGTCGCCACCGCCGAGCACAAGACGCGTGGTTCCGGCATGGGTCGACTCGATGGTGAACACATCCTTGTCCGCGGCAGCCAATCGGAGTTCAATGTGTTCCAGGTTTCCGTACTCGACGCTGCTGGCGGTTAGCCCTTCCAGTGTCGTCCCCGTCAGTTTATCGACCGTCGTCGGCTCGCCTTCCTGGTTGTGAACGATGACTTGATCGCCGTCCTTTTCGAACGTCGTTCCCCCGTCGATGGTGACCTTGCCTTGAATTCCCGACACGTCAAATTTGCGAGGCACCTTGTAGGCGAATGCCGGCGGTATGACGGTAATGGGCGTACCCGGCCTTGTTGACTCATTTGGCGGTTGCGGCGCGAGATAATCGATGCGGGGAACGACAAAAGAATACGAAATGTAAGGAATGAGCGACAACAAGCCGCCCCATGTGGGTCCCCACTGCATCGATGCGAACGTCAAATCGATCAGCAAATCGACGTAGGAGTTGTTGACGCCGCGGCGGACGATATCATCGACCGCAACTCCCCCTACCAGCGGTGCTCCTGGGAGCTCTCTTGATTTATGTTGTTCAAGAAGTGCCTCCAGGGACGCATTGACTTCGTTGCGTGCGATTCCCCAGCGTACTTCCGCACCAAAGATGATGTTTGAGAATAGATCGGTGGTCCGCGCACCACTTCGCGGGGCGACTGACTCGGGAAGAGGGTCGACCGATTGATAGACGGTGACGTCGGGTGGTTGGAATGTGAATTCCGGTGGTTTAAAGACTAGCACGGGGTGGTCGCCGCCCAAATGAATCTTGTCATCGCCGGATCCGCCACGCAGAATCATCTCAACATCGGGACTGGAGCCGAGCACGTAAATCTCGTCATTGCCGCCCGCCGCGTTGATCTCCAGTCGTTCGATCTCGGTGAAATAGGTCACACGTCCGGCGCCCGCGACAGAATTGGCAGTGACGACGAAAGTATCGCCACGTGGAGTGCCGTTGATCACGACCGTATCCGTTCCCGAACCGCCGTTGATAAACACGGGAGCATTCTCGACATACTCGTAGCGGTTATTCCCGCTGCCGCCAAACGCGTTGGTCAGGTTCGCGATCTCTTTTCCCTCAGCCTGGATCGCAAACGAATTGATCACAAAGGTGTCGTCGTGGTCGCCACCATGCAAGTACAGCGGCGCCGCGTTGCGATTGACTTCGAAATAGTCGTCGTCGCTGTCACCGTTGATGACCATGATGGCGCTGTTGCCCTTGGTCGAGTTGGGCAGGTCGGCAACTGGAAAACCATCGGGAAACTCGATCGAGCGATCATCCGGATTGGGGACCAGGGTGACCTCTCCCACCGTCGCCGTGTCGTCGCCGGGACCAAGATTGATCACGGTCAACACCATGTTGTCATGCGACGTAACGGTGTCGTCTCCGGAGCGGGTATCGATCGTGACCTGTTTGATTGAGGAGTAAGTGATTTGGTCGCCGTCCGGATCGCTCACTCCGGCCCCGACTTCGATCAGCCCGCGACGGCGACCATCAGGACCGTTTTCTGCGTCCAGGGTGACTGTATCGTTTTCGGGAGAACCGTATGCGATCAGCACGTCGATTCCGAAGCTCCCGCTGTCGTTGATGTCGACGCGCGCCCGGTTTCCAGCCAAGTTGACGATGTAGAACTCGGGGTTCTGATTGAACAAGTTTTCGCCATTGTCCATGGCAACGCTGCCGACCCAGGGCGTCACGGCAATCGGCGAATCTCCAACGTGAACGAAGCCGTCCTGGTCATTCAAGACAAGGATGTTGTCGGCAGACGTAACTTTGCGTCTTGCGACCTGAAGCGTTTGCCCCGTGCCGTTCAGTTCGGCCCGTTCAAAGATCGGCGTTCCTCCGTCGAGCAAGCTTTCCACCTGTGTCGGATGATCTGCATCGAGTGCGGGCTCCAGATAGCTCGCGGCGTAATGATCGGCAAGGTCATTCAATGACTCATATTGCTTATCGAGTTCCCCTTCCAAGCCGTATTTCTCCTTTTCGGAGACCAGTGGTCCGCCGTCTTTCTTCCGCAGTTTTCCGGCAAACAACAGGTTTCCGGTCAATGTCATGTCGACATTCTGCCGTTCGATCAGGGTGTCGATGTCGCCCGACGTGCTGCTGTCAAAGAACTGATCCTGACCGGCATTCCCACTCAGCGTGTCGCTGCCGGTGCCGCCGTAGATTCTGTCGTCGAACAGTGTTCCCGAAAGGATGTCGTTGCCGGCTTCGCCGATCAGATCGACGGCCAGGAAATCTCGAACGACCGCTGATGCGTCCAACACGTCGTCGCCGTCGTGGGCATTGATTATCAACCGGTCGCCGGCCGCACGGACGGAATGGTTGATTGAGTACGTCATGGATTGGGTTCCGACCGTTCGCCGCACGTTGACCCCAATGCCGAGCGTGTCCGCCGCGAAGTGATCCGCATCCAAACGGTGATCGCCGATCACGGTTGCCTGCCCGCCGTGGATCGTGATCGTATCGGCGGCGCTGTCTTCCACGGATGGCCCGGCGGCGACGACGACCGAGTTCGCTTCTCCATTCGCCTTCACCAGTCGACGTCCGTGCTCGTCAACTCTGGCGAATCCCGTCCCATTGAAGCGTTGCCGACCGTTCGAGTCCAAGATCGGCTCATTGGCGCGTCGCAGTTTTGCTTCTCCGGCAGCGAACGTTTCTCCCGGGATCGGGTCCCCCGCCCGATGCAACTTGTTCGTCCCGGCCTGGTGGTACATCAAGTTTCCGTCGACGTCGCGGCGGTGCTCGCCCGCCGCGTGCACCTTCGGAGTGCCGTAGGAGTAGACCGTTTCGATTCGCGATCGGCGAACCGGCCCCGCTTCGGTTTGCTCGACGTAGAAAACAGTTCGCGTTGACGTGGTTTCGCCGGCCCCATCGAATTGCGGAATACCGCGGGCGTCATAAACCCGCTCGCCGCCGAAAGCCAACACGGGTTCCGATCCGTCGTACGTCTCGGGCAAGCCGTCGGCGCCGAGCACGAATTCATTGCCGAGATAAAATTTGGGCTCGCCGCCGGCATAGGTTTCGGGCTCGCCCTCGGTGCCCAGGATCGGCTCGCCGACCGGATAGAACTTCGCGCTGCCGTCGCCATCGGTTAGCGCGACTCCATCTTCATCAACGGCGGGTACCATGGCACCGGCATTGTTCTCGATCAGCCAAAGCTCGGGTTGTCCGTCGTCATCAGTGACTTCGCGGAGTTCTTCCGGAGCCGGTTTGAGTCCGGCATTCACTTCGATGTTGGCAACGCCGGTGCCGCGCAGGTCTTGAAGGTTGAGCGTGTCGCCGCCGTCACCCGCGTCGATGGAGACTGATTCCACTTCGGTCGCGAGATTCGTCAGGCCGCCGACTTCGAAGGAAACGCCGGTCACCGGTTGATTGACTGTCAGCGGCGTGGTGCCGCCTGGTCGCGTCCCCGTCCAGCTGCCCGGCGTGGTGGCGGCTCGGATCGCGATCGCGTCTGCACCGGCAGAAGCGGTGAAAAAATACGTGTCGACGCCATCACCGGCGCTGATAAACGCATCGACGCCATCGTCGACTTGCACGATACTTTCCACTCCAAGCATGTCGACGATCGTTTCGTCGCGCTGCCCCGTCCAACGGATCGCGTCGTTGCCGGCATCGCCGATGACGACATCAACGCCCGCTCCCCCGGTCAGATCGTCGTTGCCCGCCGCGCCCAGCAACGTGTCATTGCCGCCATGGCCGAGGATTCGGTCCGCGTCGGGTCCGCCTTCGATCCAATCGTCGTCCTCGTCCCCCAGCAGCGTGTCGGCGCCTTTTCCGCCGACGATCAGGTCGTTCCCCGGTCCACCGGAAATGCGGTCCCCGGCGATCGCGACTTTCAAGGCGCCGCCGGTCAGTGACGAGTCATCGAAGGTGGGCAGGATGTTGTTGGGCGGATCCACGAATTGGACGTTCCAGGGATTCCCCGACGTGCCTGCTCCGGTCACCGTGACGTCATTGATCCCCGGCACGCCTTCGATGGCGTATTCCACCATCCACTGCTGCGCGTTGTAAGCGATGCCGTTCGTCTTTTCCCCGTCAAACGTCAAAGTGAATCCGCCGCCATCGCCAGAGTGTGAGATCAACAGGTTCTCGTCACCACCGCGCAGCACATCATCGCCGTCCTCGCCCCGGATGCTGTCGCTGCCGCTGCCTCCGTCGACGGTATCGTTACCCGCGCCGCTGCGGATCAGATCCTTTCCGCCGCCACCGTTGATGATGTCGATGCCCGCTCCGGTGATGATCGTGTCGTTTCCGGGGCCGCCGTTGATGATCGTGTTTGGTGCCGTCGCCGGATCATTGGACAAAACGTTGATCACATCGTCACCGGTGCCGCCGTCGATTTCCAGCGGCAGTGTGACACCGGCTCGTACGATGATCGTGTCGTTACCGGCGCCGCCCGCAGCGACAATTTTTGTCAGCGATGAAACGGGATAGCTGTAGGTCACACGTTCGGTGTTCCCGTCGACGAGGACTTCTTCCTTTTCTTCGACTCCGTTGAACGAAATCACAATCCTTTCCTCACCGTCGATCGTCCGCTGATCGATCTCAAACCGTTCGCCGCGCAAGACCAGATTGCCCCGCGCATCGACGATCGGTAGGCCCTCGCCATCGAGCATCACCGTCGCGTCGGCCAGGTCCCCGGTACCGCGGGCGGATGCGCGGTCTCCCATATTCAATGTCAGTACACCGCCGGCGGGATCGGCCAGCCTCGGTGGAGTTTCTGGGACGCAGACGACGTCGAACCCGGCGAGTTCCTGACGCGCCAGTTCGCCGCGTTCGTCCACGACCAGGAAGCCCAGCACCGAGACCTGGAAGAACCAATCCAGATAGGCGCCGATGGATCCACTGGTGTCAAAAATACAGTGGGCCCCCATGTCCAATCGCTCACCGATTTCTTCCACCCGCAGCTTCCCGTCCTCGTTGACGTCCGCCAAATCGAATCCGACTTGGGCAAACAGTCCCCCTTCGACACCGGTCTCGACGAACCCCGACACTCCCGCGGCAAGACCGGCGCCGATTTCGAGTTCGAACGAGAGTTCGTTGCCGGGATTGTCCTTGACGAAGAATCCGTTGAAGATGTCCAGCGGATCGTCGCTGATCTTAAATTCTTCGATGCCCGAACTGTCAAAACCGAAGCCGACGTTGACCGACACGGACGCTCGTCCGGCAAACCGGATGCTGCCGGGAATCGGAAACAGCGGGAAGGACTGCGCGTACTGAAACGGCAGATTCAGGTGCGGCATGTCGTAGTACAGCAGATCGACCGTTTTGCCGGTGATCAATCCGAAAATCGACGACGGGTTGGAGATCAACGGGACCGAGAAACCGTTTAGTCCCCTAAGCCGATTGATGAACCCCTTGGACTTCAATTTGCCTTGAGGGGTACCGCCCGAGGCGTTGTTCAATGCTTGATCGACATTGAAACTCGGATCCGCCGTGGTGTCGGTGTCCGCCAGTGATTTCGATTCGTCGCGGAGGTCGTTCTTGCCGCTGCCGTCCATGATCACGAAATCGCCGAAACTGAACATGATCGATTCGTTTCCGGTGGGGATCGAATCGATCACCGACTTGACCGCGATCACCGCGTCGATGAACCCGCGATCAAACTTCTTGCCGCCAAACTGTTCGGCCAGATCCAGCAAGGTCACCGGTGTTCCCAGATCCGAAATCACCGGGATCTCCGATTGCAGGATTTCCAGGATCGGATCCAGCGGAGCGATGACCTGTTTGACCTTGTCCAACACCGGCCCGGCAAAGTCACTGATGAACGTGCCCAAGTCCAGCGACACATTTTCCAACACAAACCGCGGCGACCCGCCGAACGTTGCTGTCGCACCACTTGCGGTACTCAACTTGGCCTGGGCAAAGGTTTGGTCGTAGTGAATCGTGGTCGAAAGGTCCGGGAATTGGGCACCGGCCCCCAGCTCCAGCGACGCGTAGACATCCAAATCCGCTTCGGCCGTCAATCGGACTTCGACGTCCATCCCTTCGAAACCTCCCGGTCCGATCAGCGTCATCCGACCGTCGTTGCCCTTGTCGATCAGGTCGATGTCGAAGGATCCGAACAGCCCCGTTTTTTTTCCGTCGTCGTCGGGATTGTCGACCAGCACGCCGTCAACCATGATTTTCGGCACGACGTCGGTCAGTTGCAGTTTGATGAACCCCAGCGTCGCGGCGACCGACGCCGGGTTGGTTACATCATCGGTCAACGTCACTTCCAATCCCAGTGAAAACTCTTCGCCCGTCGGCGTCACGCCGCTGGTATCGAGGTACATCCCATCGGACTTGCTGAATCCGAATCCGAACGACAGCAGATAATCCAGCTTGGCGCGGATCTTGGCGTCCGAGTCAAATCCCAAACCGAGACCGGGAATCGCGCCCTCGAAATCCAGGTCGACCGCTTTGTCAAAAATGTCGCCGCCGAGCAGCAGATTGAACTGAATGAATTCGTCATCGAAGACCAATTGAATGTCGTCCGCACCGGTTACCGGCGTGACGCCGATGAAATCCCCGCTGGCGTCGTAGACGGGAGTTTTGAGCAGACATTCACCGGTCCCGCTACAGAACGCGTTAAAGATTTCTTCACGCAGCAGGTCGACGGTTGATTGGTTGCGCGCCACGCCGTCATACAGTCGCCCCAGGATCCCCGAGGGTTGGTCCAGTGTGTGGGTGCCTGTTCCCTGGCTGGTCAGGTCGATGAACTCCAGCGGCGATTCGGGCGGCCGTGGCAGCGTTGGATCGTCCAGTGACAGCTTGATCGTGTCGGCAGAGATAACGGTGACGAAGTAGGGCGTGTTGTGAACCAGGCCCAGAATTTCCGTGCCGGCATCACCCTCGTGCATGTAAACGACGATGTCGCCATCGGCGAGCGTGCCGCCGCTGACCGTGATCGTATCCTCACCGACGTCGACACCGCCGACTGTAAAGCTGACCGCGCTGGCGTCGCCGAGCAGATCCGTCTTCAGGTCAGTTAAGAAGGCTGGCGCGTCCTGGAGCGCGTCACCGATCAGCGGCAATTCCAGCGGCTGCAAGTACTCGCGAATTCCCGTTTCGGTGGCATCAAAGAACGCGTCCAGCCCGTCGATGATCGCGCGGGGATTGTTCAGCAGTGCGAAGATGTCGAACAGTTTGGCAAAGTTCAGCCGCGGCGTGGTGAAGTTCAGATCGTAATCGTTGGGCCCGGTGAAGGTGCCGTCGACGTGCAGCACGTTGTCGGGGATCCCGTCGGAATCGAGGTCTGATGCGCTGCCGCCTAGCGGAAAGGATGCGGTTGGGAAGTAGAACGGCAGGTCGGCGTTGACGCTGCCGACCAGATCGACATTCCAAAGACTCGAATCGCCCGCCAAGTCACTGACTTTATGAAAATGATCTTCGCTGTCTTCGGTCAGCGAGATCTGCCCGACCAGATCGGCGTTGACCGTCGCATCGATGATCGCCAGGCTCAGCACGGGATCGCCGTTGAGCGTGATCGATCCGGTCACATCGATCGGTTCCAGGGTCTCGACGACAAACTTGTTGAAGGTGATCTGGCTATCGTCGTAGATCACGAAGCTCGGATTGCCGATTTCACTTAAATCGAACGTGAAGTTCAAATCAAAGTTGATATCGGCATCGACGAACACGCGGCCGTCGGTATCCAGATCCAGACCGATGCCTTCGTCACCGGTCAGCACATCTCCGAGTCCCGGCAGATCTTCCAGATCGAATGCAAGGTCATAGTTCCCGCCAAACGCCTTGGCCATGCTGAAATCAAAGTCCAGCACCGATTCGCCGTATTCCAGATCGATGCTCTTGTTGGCGTCGTACCGGGCCAGGATATCGCGATCGGCGATGCGAGCATCAAAGATGGCCGGATCGACCAGCGATCGAGCCACTTCCGCATCGGTAGAATCCCCCGATAGCATCGTCGTCGCCGGGTACGGCATCCTGGCCTGCAGACGGATGCGCGACAACGCAATGGTCTCCGCCGTCGTCAGCGTCGTGCCCGGCTTCGCCTCAGCGTGGTCACTTACGAAGCTCGCCACGAAATCACGATCGGCTTTCCAAAGTTCCACCACTTCGACACCAACCAATGCGGTGGCGACACCCAGGTCGGTCGAATCACCGTTGAGCCCGAGGCTGCGCAACTGGGCGGCCGCGTCTTGGAGGACCAGAGAAGAGCCTGAAACGATGTCACGGTCGGCTTTGACCTGCGCGACCTCGGTGGTGCGGGCGAAGGTGTCATTGATCTCCGTATCGGTCGCGTCGGGAGCGACACCGATTCGAGCAAGTAGGATCCGCGCGAATTGTTTTTCTTCGTCGGTTGCCGCGACGTCCAGCAAGACGTCACGGTTTTCGATCGCGAGATCAATGATTTCCGTGGCGTCGAATAGGCTGTCGATTTCGGCGTCGGACGTCGACCCGTCAAACCCGAACTGGCCGAGCGCATTCCAGGCATAGGAAAAGACGGGGTCGGAGGCGACGAGATCACGAAGCGTAATCGTGGACGGCAGCAACGTCGGATCGGCCAGCACGGTCGCGATCTGTTCGTCGGTCGAATCCCCCGTCAATCCTTCGGTGGAAAGTCGATCACTGGCCGCGACCACCTCGCGATCGAGTAGCAGACTGTCAAAGCCGGTACGGTGATTCTTGACCGCCAGGGCGATCGCCAAATCATCGTCGGTGGACTGCGCGGTCAAGCTCGTCGACAGTGCGACGATGTTGTCATACGACACGTCAACTTCTTCGCCGCCGATGTTCAAACCCAGCTTGAGTGTGCTGTTGATGGCCTGGTTCAGGTCAATTTCAAAGCGGTTGATATCGGATAGTTCGCCGCGAACGGTCTGAATGCCGTTGGCAATGGCGTCGACCACGTTGACCGCACCTTCGCCGAGAAGATCAACGGCGCTCTGATTGATGAAGGGTAGCGGTTGATATGCGATCCCGTCACTCGCTATGGCGCCGCGGAGAATGTCTTCGATGCCCACAAGCGCTTGGTCGAGCGAAATTTTCGTCAGATTTTCGAGCGCGTCAAAATTCGGTCCCTCAAAGTTTAGGGTATCCGGGATCATCTGAAAGAATTGAACCGCGGACAGATTTTCGACGGCCAGTGCCGGATTGCGAAGCTGCCCCGGTTCGGCGTAATTCAGCGATCCGTTGATATTGCCAACTTCATCGATCAGACCGGCCAAGGCGCCTTGTAATTTGAAGGGAAGGTCGATCTTGTAGCTGCTTTGGGGATCGAAGCGAGGCGACCCGATCGAGAGGCCACCGGCCAGATCGGCGACGCCGAATCTGCCTTCGGTCGGGAGGACCATGCCGGCTTGAAAGAAGATCGTGCCGTCATCAATGCCGACACCAATTCCTCCGACGACTTGGTCGTCGTTGGGTGGTGGAGCCTTCGGACCGACCATCATCGACACATTCAGCGGTTCGTCATGGTCAACGGTCAGACGGGCGACCAGCGTCGGGTCTTCGACATAAAACTCATCACTGAGCGGATCAATTCCGAATCCGAATCGCAGATCGATCGCGGCTTCCAGATCCAGCTGCGTCGGCATGTCCAGCGACACGACGCTCGTAAGATCAAGGCCGAGATCTTTCAGGAAGTCCAGATTGATGTCGGTACAACTCGGGTCCGAACCGCCGAAGCAAATTCCAGTGCTCGTCAGTTCGACGTTGGCTTCGAACTCCGTCAACATATTCGACGGTGCGAGGCTGACATGGAGGACGTCTTGCAAGGCGGAATCGACCGACAAGAAATCAACGTAGGAAATGTCATTCGGGGAAGCAAACACGTTCTCGACGTGTTGACGAATCGTGTTGCTGACGGTCGTTCCGATCCCGGTTGACGCCCACAGACTTTGCAGGCCCGTCGAAATAAACGGCAGCGGGATCACATCCTCGATCTCATCGCCGATCGCAGTGCCAAGATTCTCGGTCCAGGTCGCAAACTGCGACAACCCATCGAGCAACGTGACTTGATCGGAAACAGGCGGGGCGGCCGCAGGTACCGAAGGGTCATCCAGACTATCGCCTGATGCCTCGCCGCCGACAGCTGGGATTTGATTGGGATTCTCTTTTGTCCAACCGAATTGACTGCGGTCGATCGCTGCCGTTAAACCTGTAACTTGAAGCTTCAAAAGAGCGCCACCCGCTACCACCGGCTCGGTCGATTGAGCATCTCGCTGCGCCTGTGTCAACGCCTCCGAATAGAAGTAGACCTTCTGTACTCCGGCGGTATGCGTGCCGAGCCATACTTTCTCACTTTCCCACTTGTTGAAATAGAGATTGCTGCCATCAGCAATATTAACAACGTAGTTGCTGCCCTTATAAGGGGAATCGCTGAAGTCGAGTGGATTGATCGTGAACGCAACATCATTGGGTACAAAGAAAACGGATCCTTCACTTGGCAATTCGGTTGGTAGGTCAATTCCGGCACCGACTGACGCGGAGGAAAAGACGCGATTGATCCGCCATTCATCAGCGTTGTCAACAATGTCTAGTTCATTCGGAATGTTCGCAACAGCAATGGACCGATTCATCGCACCGGACTTCAACTCGACTTCATTGTCAATTTGGTCCACTTTCCCAGACTTGATCGTAAACGTCACCGCCCACTTCTTCGGTGACGTCGATTGCTCGGTTACCGTGACAACGAAGTCGGGTGCGAGGGCCTCGATGGCAGATTGGATGCCATCGCTCGGAGAGTCAAAAAGCAACCTCCCCGAGTCGGATCTGGAATCGAAATTCAGCCTGTACTCCCCAACTTTCCCTGCTTCGATCTCGATCGTGGCTGTGGAGTCAGTTGCAGCAGCCTGTACGATCCGAGAATTGATGGTTGCGACAGATCCATCCGACGAAGTGAACGCCAGCGCGGTCTCCGCAGTGGAAGCAGAGAATCGAACGTTCCACGGATCGCCCGCAGTGCCCGCGCCCGTCAATCCTTTAAACGTTAGAGTTTTTAATGTCAGAGCAGTCGTAAAGTCTTGCTCCACGTTCGCTTTGTTGATCGGGTAGGTTTGCCCATCCAGGACGACGTCAAAGCTCGTCGTGGTGGCGAAATCAACGAGTTCGATCGATTGCTGATAAACGGTATTCGTTCCCTTGGTGGGGGTAACGGTCGCGATCGCACCACCAGTCAAGGCTCCCGGGCTAACCGCGACGAGCTTCATTCCGGTATCCGGTACATAGACGTCGACTCCAGAACTGTCGGCGTTTCCCTCCAGATGACCGTAGACCAGGTCATTGCCAGTCCCCGCGATCAGTGCGTCATTTCCATCGCCACCAATGATTGTGTCGTGGTCAGTCCCTCCGATCAGCGTATCGTTTCCCCCATCGCCAACGATGCGGTCGTTATCCGAGCCACCCTCGAGCAGATCATCACCGCCTTCACCCCGAAGTTCATCATTCCCTCTATCGCCGATGAGCGTTTGCGAGTTCGCGTTGCCAAAGATTTGGTCGGAAAACTCTGTGCCTGTAACGTCTCCGCCCTCAACGACTCGCCGTGCACCTCGTTCAATCCCTTCCGCACTTCCGAGTTGGTAGACCACGCTTGGCACGAGATTCTTGATGACGCCCGCACCATCGGCATCACCCGAGAAAAAGCCTTCGGGGAAAATCTCGACATCACCGCCAAGGTCCAAGTCGGTAACAACTCCGCGGACAACCCCACTCTTTCCCGCCCCGTATCTGCTGTAATCAAGGTTTAGGCTGCCGCCAAAGCCGGGCTCGATTTTTCCGCTGATTTCGGCCTGTTCGACAAACGTAAATTGGTTGTAGCCTCGGCCTCCAATGATGTTTTCAACTCCGATTGCGACAGCGAAATTTGCGTTGTCCGCAATCATCAATGGGATAAGTTCTGTAAGCTGAAAACCATTTTCGCCTTCGGTTCCGCTATATCCATAACTGTAGATATCGGCAGGAGTGACGAGAACGATCGTGCCGGTGCCAAAATCTGTCGGCAAAGAAAACTCTGGGATAGCGCTCTTTGCCCACTGCTCGACGGCTTCAATGTCGTTCAAAGATGGACGTACGATGGTAAAGAAGAGGTCCTGGTAAAGGGCACCGAAATCAAGCGTGTCGCGAGGCAAGAGCACGTTGCTGATTCCATCAAGCACGGGATTGTCGAATGACAATGGCAAATCGAATAGGTCATCGATGACCAACGCGCCCAACCAAAATTGAGAGTTGAATTCGTATGTGTCCGCGCCTGAACCTCCTGCCAAAATGTGAAATCCGGGTGTCAGGGATGAATGATTCTCTCCGATGCTAATGGTGTCCGATCCGCTTGAGAGAATCGAAAACGGATTGTTCTTTCCGAAGTCCGTAAACGGGGCATAGTCCGTGCCGCGAACATAGTTGAATCCCGATCGAACAGTGACGTCTCCAATGTTCGCGTCTTCGATGCTGTCTTTCAATCCGGAAAAGCCAGTGACTTTCTGTAGACCCTTTATCTTGTCGAACGTCGCTGGGAAAGGATTGCCCAATAGGAATTGCGCTCCCTGAAGATTCTTTGACTTAGCCTTTCCGCCTGTTTTCAAATCCTCCATATTGACGAATGTCACGAAGTCGAGCGGCGAATGGCCGGTAAAATTCTCGGCGGCGAATCCAGAAGCGCGTGCATCGGAGTAGCTGATGCTGTTGGAAACGTTGAACACAGTACTCTGGATGATTCCCGTCAGCGTGCCTGCCAATCCAACTCCTAGGCCGGCCGCGGTTCCCGTGTCCTCCAGTTCAACGATATCGGGGACGAGTGGCAACAGAACTGATTCGACCAAGTCCATGCCGGCAACAAATCGATCGCCCCAATCACCGGGAAATGTAAAGGCACCTCCGTATCCGTAGCCACTGCCACCGACCAAGTGGCCCTTGTAGTCTGCACCGCGACCAATTTCGAACGTATTCTTATAGCGACCACCATAGATCTTGGTGTTCTTGTCAACCTCGGTGAAGACAACCGTATTGGACCGAACCTCCGATCCGAGGTCGACCAGCGGAACGTGTATGTCTCGTACGGTTTGGACAGTGAGCTTTACTTTCTCAGGGTTTTCAGTGGCGGAAAATAAGAAAAACAACTCCCGGTTCACGGCCCGAAAATCAAGGACGAGCGGTGAATCGCCTTTTGTCGTTTCGCTTGTGTCAATCGTCAGATGTTCTAATAGCGATCGACCTATCGTCCCCAGAAACGGAATTGGGAGCAGGTCTGCGGCTTGGAGTACATCAGAACCTATTTCAGTCAGTGAAGATGGCAGAATCCCGCCGTCCCAGTAACCATTGCCGAATACAAACGTGTTTTCGCCCCCGCTCGTTTTGATCTTCTCTAGATGTTTAAAAGCCTTATTTGCACCTCCACCGGCTGCAATGGTGTTAGGCGCCTTGACGGTTAGTTCCGCGATTGCGGCAACTGGTCGCGTTTCGTCACCCGATGCGCGTTCTGGAGTAACAGTGATCTTCAAACCGTCCAGATTCAGGCCAACGCTCGCGAGGTCCCGGTGTCCATGCTTCGCTTGGACTGCGGTTTCCAAGGCTTGTCGAAAATATTCTTGCCTGAAGCTATCGGTTGCTGCTTCAGCGATTGCCCCCAGTTTGATCTCATAGTTGATCGCTCCTTTTCCACGGTCGACGAATAAATGGAAATCCACCGGAGCATACGCGCCGGCCTTGAGCGAATGAAATGGATCGATGATCGCCTTTGATTCATTTCCAATGAGTTCCGTGTTCAAATATGGTTTTGGAACACCATGCGCGGTTTGATGAAAGCCAAATCCCCACTGCGTAACAATGTTTCCTGGGGACGGAGTGTCGCCCTTCAACTCTTCCAGCTTCGTGCCAAGCTTGATTATCCGTTCTCCATTGGCGAAACGAATTTGATCGTTGTAGAGAGAACCTCTAGTGGAAAAGAGATTGCCGTCGCTAAGGACATGAACAAAGTTTTGCTTCAACCCGGAGATGTCAATGGTGTCGCTTCCATCGACGTCGTCTTCAGCAATGCTTGCGACACCCCAATCGCCGTTGAATCGATAGGTGTCGTTACCTCCTCCGCCAATGAGTTGGTCGTAGTCAGATTCAAAGTTTCCTCGCTCGATGACGACGATTTCGTCATTTCCCTTGCCTCCTTCGACAATATCGCTTCCTGCACCTCCAATCAACGTATCCTGGTCGCCTGTTGAATCGAATCCAGTTGCCGTCGATCCGCCGATTAAGTGATCGGGTCCCGCGTAGCCAAAAATCTGATCATTTCCCCGTCCTCCCTGGATCACGTCCCTCTGTGCGATATTGTCGCCGATGGCGTGGTGACCACCATCTCCAAAAATGCGATCGTTTCCAGCTCCTCCGTTTAGATTGTCTGTTCCATTGCTCCCGACAATTGTGTCCCTGCCAATCCCTCCGACGACAAAATTCGACGGACTGTCAATCGGCGCATAGTATTCTGATCCGTTACTGTCGATGCTGCTGCTCAGACCCGCCACGGAGGAGAGTCGGTGAGCGGCAGGTGTCGCCGGTTGCTCGAGCAAAATCGCTTCGCTCAATACTCCGGAAACGCTCTTTGTAGAATGAAATCGAACTGCCCCTTGATCTACGCTGACGAAATAGACGGTTCCAGATACTAAATTGCCGAGCGACTCACCGTTTGACTTATAAAGTACCGCTTGGCCTGTCGTGAGATTTCGATTTGCATTGAACATCACCGATTTTTCGCCAACATCGACCGTCGTACCGACGAAGTCGGTGATTTGCAAAGATTCCGGCCCTGCGGGGATTGAGCGTGAAATCCCATGAACAAAGTCCTTTCTTGTTGTTCCTGTCAACTCCGTGATCCCAACCACGTTCACACCAATTCCGCTCGCCCAGTTTGCGGGAATGGAGGTCGGGTCATTTAGACCGCTGATGGCGCCAGGTACACTCAGCTCTCTCCGAATATCACGTATGGATTCGATCGATCCCATGTTTGCAAAGACAATCCGCCAAGGAAATGCCTCGGTTCCCATGCCTGTGACGAGTACCTTTGGTGCGGAATCAAACGGCTCCTGGAATACCGCTGCATCGATCGCCTCCTGAAGCTTGTTCTGTAGATCGATCGGCGACGCATTGAAGCTGACACTCTCGGCCGTGGTGACGATGCGTCTTTCGCCGTCGGTTGGATCATTGAACGTGACCTGTAGCTGAACAACACCACCTGTTGCTTTAGTGAATACCTGCCAAGTCTCCGGAATGTGTCAACGACAGTGAGACAACTTTTTGGTGTGCGTTAGTTGCTCGTGCAACACTGCTCGGGGGCCAGCCCCCGAACCCCCGGGATTTTTCCAGGCATGGCTCGGGTGTTCATAGATTCGT
>WCIL01000008.1:0-247379 GCA_033042175.1 Phycisphaera sp. RhM | reverse complement strand
TGTTCCAAGTCATCGACATCAACGGCAACGTCAGTCAACAAGTCGTTCGCCCGCTGGCCGTTGAACCCGATGGGTCACAGCTGACCGTCGTCGTCCCGATGAACGCCTTCACCGGAATCGTCGGCGTTGTCGGCGACCAGAACAACACCCAAGCACACCTGCAGATCGTGCCGGTGCTCGACAAGGTCGACTTCACCTCGATCACCGCCGACCGATCCAGCGGACAAGTCATCCTGTCCGGCCGCGGATTCGTCGAAGGCAACAACAGTGTTTACACCTTCGGTGGCACGCAGTTGACCGACACGGGTGTCGGCGAGGGTCCCGACGTGTACTACAGCGCTGACTTCGGCTTCCACAACGGCAGTGTGCACCTGACGCTGCCGACCGACGGCAACTTCCACGGCGCCGTCACCGTCACCACCACCGGGGGAACCAGCGCGGCCTTTGCCGTCGGTTACAACGATCTGATTGCTCTGGCCGCCAGCGGAACGCCCGCCAACGCGGCCGAAGCCTCCGCCAACCCCGGACAGACCTTCACGGTCAGCGGAACCGGACTGAGCATGACGACCGATCTGCTGGCCCAGTACCGTGACATCAGCGGAACCCTGCAGACGCAGTTGCTCAATCCGCACTTCGTCAACGTTACCGGAACCGAAGCCACCTTCCTGGTGCCGAAGTATTTCAACGGAGCGTTCTCCGTGCATGTCATCGGTTCGGCTGCCGAGCATCTGCTGCAGATCGTGCCGATCGTCACCGGCCTGAACGTCAACGGCAACGGCGCGGTCGAAGTATTGGGCAGCGGTTTTGTCGAAGGCAACAACAGTCTGTATGTCTTCGGAAGTTCACCGCTGAGCGACGTCGACGTCAATGCCGGACCGGACGTCTACTACAGCAGCGACTTCAGCTTCCAGAACGGGCGCGTGCTGTTGAGTCTGCCCAGGCATGGCTTTGAATCCTTCACCGCAACGACCGCAGGCGGCAGCAGCGTCGCGATCTCGACCCACTTCCTGCATCCCGCCGCAGGCATTCTCTATGACGTGGCCGTCGATCCGACCAACGGCAAGGTGTTCGTCGTCACCACCTCACAAATCCTGCAAATCGATCCGGCCAACGGCCAGACCCTGGCGGCGTTCAGTCTGCCCGGCGGCAACAGCGGCAACACCGGGCTGCAGGTTCTGCCGACCGCGATGACGCTCTCCGGAGTCGCGATACCGGCCGGAAGCCTGCTGGTCACCAACGGCAGCGCAAGCACTGACAAGGTCTATGCGGTCAACCCCAACACCGGCGTCATCCTGGCCACACGCGACCTGGGACTCAACCATGATCCGGTCGCCGGAGTGTATCACCCGACCAGCGGCAGCCTGTTCCTGCTCGACGGCAGCCCCGATCAGTTGCTGCAGATCGATCCGACCAGCGGCGCTGTGTTGAACAGTTTTGCACTGCCGATCGACGTCAACTACGGCGGACTGGCCATCGATCCGGTCACCGGCAACCTCTGGATCGGATCCAGCCAAACGACCTCGGTCAGTGAATACACCACCGCCGGCGTGCTGGTCCGCACCGTCAACCTGTCCGCACAAGGACTCGGCAACGAACTTTCCGGACTGGCCTTCGATGCGGCCGGTCGACTGATCGTCAGTTCCATCAACGGCGTTGTGTACCGTCTGGACCTCGCGCCGATCGCCGCTCCCACGCCCGTGTTGGCGTCGATCAACGCGACCGCCAAGGACGGGAATCCGGCAAGCGGCTCGACCGCATCGGCCAACGTGGCCCAATCGATCGAACTGGTCGGCACCAACTTCACCGCCGCCACACGCGTCGTGTTTTCGACCCGTGACAACCACGGTGTCGTCGGCAGCGTGGAAGTCCGTCCCACCGCGGTCAGCGGTGACGGGACTCGAATTCAGGTGATCGTTCCCGATCTCGCACAGACCGGATCGGTGTCGCTTCTCGGTGGCAGCGGCGGTGTCACGTTGCAAGTCGTGCCGGTACTCAGCGGCATCAGCGGTCGCGCCGGAGTGGACGCGTTCTTCAGCCTGTTCGGTTCGGGCTTCATGGAAGGTGCCAGCACGGTCACGATCGGAGGCGTCACGCTGACCGATCAGTACACCAACGCGGTCGACGGCGACGTCCTGGGCAGTCGCAACAGCCAGTTCGATCTGTTGGCGCGATTTGCCGTCGAAGGAACGATCACGGTGGCGACCGCCGGTGGTTCGTTCAGCTTCGTCGGTCCCGTCGACGCCTTGCCGCCGTTCGTCGAACTTAACGGCATCAGCGCCAATACCCAGAGCGGTGTCGCGGTCAATCCGTCGGTCGCGTCGGCCAACACCGGTCAGCCGATCACGCTGATCGGCCGCGGTTTTACCAGCAACACGCTGGTCCAGTTTGAAGCGGTCGATGCCAACGGCGTGGCCGGACGCTTGCTCCGCAGCGGCACGATCAACAGTGACGGCACACGGTTGACCGTCACGGTGCCCGCGCTGGCCCGCAGCGGGATGGTGAAAGTCATCGGCAGCACTGCCGAATTCCCCCTGCAGATCGTGCCGACGCTGCGTTCGGTCGGCGGATCGCTGGCAGCGGGCAATCAGATTTTGTTGGAAGGCACCGGACTGGTCGAAGGCGGCTTGACGGTCACGATCGACGGCCAGGTTGTCAGCACTCTTGATGTCTTGGTGATTTCCGATCAGGGACTCGATCAACAAGTCGTCGACCTGACCGTGCCCGCCGGAGTTTCGGCCGGAGTGGTCGTGGTCAGCACGGCCGGTGGCAGTTTCACGCTCCGTCCGGCCGCGACGATCGCGACCGAGCCCGACCTGTTCCTCGGCCCGGACAGCGGCGAAACCCTGGCCACCGCGGTTGCACTCAACGTGCCGATCAACAGCGTCCTGAACGTCCATTCGCAGAGCATCGGCGACAACGCCTTCGGCGCCCAAGACGTGGACCTGTATCGGATCACGGTCAACGCCGGCGATGTGATTCGTGTCGATGTGACCCGGCAGTCTCCCTTCAGTCTGGTCAACTCCTACGTTCGCCTGTTCGATGCCGCGGGCAACGAACTGGCCGCCGACGTCAACAGCGGACCGGACGGCAATTCGCGTTTGGCCGATGTCCGCTTACCCGCCGCCGGCGACTACTTCCTCGGTGTCAGCAGCTGGGTGAACACCGGCTACGATCCCGCGGTGGCCGACAGTGGCGCGAGCGCATTCTACACCGGTCCCTATCTACTGACCGTCCAGCGCGTCGACGGCGGCAGTTCCTCGCTGACGGGCATCGTCGCTGCGGCAGACAGCGGCTCGGCGGCACGCTCGACCATCGCCGCGGCCAATGTCGACCAGGCGATCACGATTCAGGGTGCCGGGTTCCAGGACGGAGACCGGGTCGTGTTCACCACCATCGACAGCAGCGGCAATCTCACCACGTCGGCCGTGACGCCGACGTCGATCGCTGCTGATGGTCTGAGCCTGGACGTCCAGGTCCCCTTCAACGCGGCCAGCGGGATGGTCCGTTTGGAACGCGAAAACGTCGGCCAGTTCTTGCAGATCGTACCAACGCTTGCCGACGTGCGGCAGGATTCGAGCGTGTATCACAACGGGCAGCTTGCGTTGTTCGGCAGCGGTTTCGCCGAGGGCGGGGTGACGATCCACTTCGGCGCCCAATCGCTCGTCGACGGCAGCAACTTCAGCGGACCGGACGTCTATTACAGCGCCGACTTCGGCTTCGAAAACGGCAGCATCTACTTGACCGTTCCAAGCGGCGTGCCCTTCGGTCCGATCAGCGTCAGCACGCTCGGCGGCACCAGCACCGCGTTCCCGTTGACCTTCAGCGGCATCAACGCGACCGCCGACAGCGGCACGCCGGCCGACGCGTTGGCGGCCTCCGCCAACCCCGGCCAGGCCATCACGCTCGCCGGCAGCGGCTTCGATGCGTCCAGTGACGTCGTGTTCCAAGTCATCGACATCAACGGCAACGTCAGTCAACAAGTCGTTCGCCCGCTGGCCGTTGAACCCGATGGGTCACAGCTGACCGTCGTCGTCCCGATGAACGCCTTCACCGGAATCGTCGGCGTCATCGGCGACCAGAACAACACCCAAGCACACCTGCAGATCGTGCCGGTGGTAACGTCATTCGATCTAACGGGAGGCAACGGGGCCGTCACGATCTTTGGCAGTGGATTGATCGAGGGTAACGATAGCGTGTACACCTTTGGAACGACGCAGCTGACCGACAGCAGCGTCAGCGGCGGTCCCGACGTGTACTACAGCGCGGACTTCAGCTTCCAAAACGGACGTGTGTTCTTAAACCTGCCGCCGCACGGCTTTGGGGAACTCATCGTGACGACCGCTGGCGGCAGCAGTGTGCCGATCGCGATGGGTTTTGCGTTCCCGGCTGTGGGTACGATTTACGATGTGGCGTTGGATTCGGTCAGCGGCGACCTGTTTGTAGCGACGTCTTCGCAGATTCTGCGTGTCGACGCGGTCAGCGGCCAAACGTTAGCGGCGTTCAACCTGCCCGGCGGCAACAGCACCAACACGGGGCTGCAAGTTTTGCCGACCGCGATGACCCTCGGCGGAGTCGGAGTTTCCGCCGGAAGCCTGCTGGTCACCAATGGCGGCGTCAGCTTTGACAAACTGTACGCGGTCGATCCCACAACGGGTGTGATCCTGGCGACACTCGATCTGGGACAAAACATCGATCCGGTGGCCGGTGTCTACGACCCAACCAGCGGCAGCCTGTTTCTGCTTGACCGCAACGCGAACCTGCTCTGGCAGATCGATCCATCGACCGGCGCCGTCCAAAACAGCTTTGCATTGGCGATCGACGTCTTCCACGGCGGGCTCGCACTTGATCCGGTCAGCGGGAACCTGTGGATCGGTACTAGCCAAAGCACAACGGTCAGCGAGTACACCCTGACCGGATCGCTGGTTCGCACGGTCGATCTGGCGGCGCAAGGACTCGGCAACGAGCTCACCGGTCTGGTCTTCGATTTGGCCGGCCAGCTACTGGCGGCGTCCACGCTGGGCGTCGTCTATCGATTCGATTTAAACGTCTAACCCCTTACTCATGAAGCAACGATAGAGTCCATGTCCTCAACATTCTGTTCAAAAACATCGCGTTATGCGATTTGCGTGTTATTGGCGTTCAGTTGGACGGAGTCCCGTGCGGCGATCGTCACCATCGGGGATTTCAGCACGACACCTTCTGGCGTTGCGCAGTCGGGCAGCGTCGATATCTTCATCGAAGATGATGGATCGTTGCCGATTGAAGTCGCGGCATTCCAGCTCAAGGTCACCGTCGTCGGCGGAGACGCGGGCGCCGTTCTGACAGGTTTTGGAGCTCCATCGAGTCGCCCTTACGTCTTTTCCGGTGCGTCCTCCATGCCGGCCGGTCTGATCTCGAATGATTTCAAAATCGTCGAACTCGGTGACTTTTTGCTGTCCGGAACCAGAAACGTCCTCGGCGGCGAAGGGCTCGCAAGTCTGCAATTTTCGATCCCCGCCAACGGGACGAAGGATTTCAAATTGGACCTCAGCCTGAATCCGCAAGACACGTTCCTTGCCAACGGTGCCGGCCAGAATCAGCCGTTCACCTTTCGAGGAGGAGCCATTTCGGTGACGGCCATTCCCGAACCGAGTGTCGCCGCGCTGCTGCTTTGCGTCCCCGCAATGTACGTTTGCATGACGAGGCGACGCAGGAGAAGTGCCTGAGACCGGCGGGACGCGTCGTCCAACGGCGTCCCTGGGCGACGCATCGGGAGGATTTAGGAGGAGGAAATTAAGATTGCTGCAGGGAAACAGACGACGGGTTTAGAATTGACATGCAAATGTCAATGTGGGCTATGGGAATCTGCTTCGTCCATACGACGATGTTTGCCCCTCCAAGTTGCCGCCAACCTGTTTTCCCGTGAGTCCGGTGATGTTCCCGAGAAGGCCTCCAGGCGCCGCGGTCGCGCTATCCGCGTTCGTGCAGTCCGCGTTGCTACGTTCATCGATTCTGCTAGTCGTCTCGCTCGTCTCTGTTGCGTCGGCGCAGGACTTGAAGATCGAATTTGCCAAGCTGCTGCGGCAGTCAACCTTCAAGAGCGAATCCCATAGCATCTGGGGCGGTTCGCTGGTCAAGGGTGACGACGGCTTGTACCACCTGTTCTACAGCCGCTGGCCCAAACACCTCGGCTGGGCGAGGGTCACCGATTCTGAAGTCGCCCATGCGGTCTCCGACAGCCCGTTCGGGCCCTTCCAATTCAAAGACGTGGCGCTGCCCCGTCGCGGACGTGAGTTTTGGGACGGCTGGTGCACCCACAACCCGACGGTCCATCGCTTCGGTGACAAGTATTACCTGTATTACAAGTCCGACTTCGACGGCGACCCAAACCTGGTTCGGATGCAGGGGCTTGCCATCGCCGATGATCCGTTGGGCCCGCTTAAAAAACACCCACTCAATCCCGTGATCAACTCTGGGCACGAAACGACGTTGTTTCCGTTTCGCAAGGGGATCGCCGCCTTTGTCATCCGCGACGGTCTAGAGCACTCCACCATCCAATACGCCCCCGACGGCGTCCATTTCAAAATCGCATCGATCGTTTCGCTGATGCCCAACGCGGGCGGACCCTTCATCCCCGACGCGTTTACCGACACACAAAACGGCCGCGGAATCACCTGGGGGCTGTCACACTTCACCAACGTCTCCACCTGGGACAAGAACCACGCCATTCTTGCCAGATTTGATTGCGATCTCTCGCTCGATGTCAATGATCCGGAGATGAAACGCACCGGCGATTATCACAAACCGGACGTATTTTTTGAACAAGGTTTAAGCAGCAAACAAAAGGCACGGATCGAGGACGAGAACCAGAAGTTGATGAAACCGTAGTGCTCTGTTCAGATTTGAATTGAGGGTTGTGCTTTTCGAGCGGAAAAAAGTCAGGCTGTAATTTGAAGTCAGGCTGTATTCTGGCAGCGATGAAATTGCCACCGTGTCCTCGGATGCACCGTGTCCTCGGATGCACCGTGTCCTCGGATGCACCGTGTCCTCGGATGCACTTTGCCCACGGATGGCAGCGCGAACCCACGGATTTTTGGCACCCTGTCATCCGTGGGTTCGCGCTGCCATCGGTGGGTATTCTTTTCGATAGTTAGCCTGGCAAAATTACTGGAGTGCTTCGTCGCGATGGAGTCTCTACAATGGCTGCACTCCACTCAACCTTCCACCCACGACTCCCCCACTGATGTTCCGCACCTTTTTGCTCGCTTGCCTGCTGACCGCTTCGCCTCTGCTATTTGCCGACGATCGGCCCAACATTGTTTGGATCATTCCCGATGATATGTCGGCGAATTTCTCATGCTACGGTGAGACCGCAATCCAGACGCCCAACGTCGACCGACTGGCCCAGCGCGGTGTGAAATTCAATAGCGCCTTCGTCACCGCACCGGTCTGCTCGACCTGTCGATCGGCGTTCATCACGGGCATGTACCAAACCAGCATCGGTGCGCATCATCACCGCAGTGGTCGTGGGGAACTCAAAATCAATCTTCCCGACGGCATCGAATTGGTGCCCAAGTTATTTCAACAGGCCGGTTACCACACATCAATCACCGGTTGGCCGCTCAACGGGAAACTCGGCAAAACGGATTACAACTTCCAGTGGGATGAATCCGTCTACGACTCCAACGACTGGGCCACACGCAACGAAGGCCAACCCTTCTTCGCACAGATTCAAACACAAGGCGGAAAGCTGCGTGGCAAGGACGTCGAGGGCTGGGAAAAAGTTTCCGCGGCGGCGGAGAAAACACTCGGCAGCCGCACACCGAACAGCGCCGTCAAGTTGCCGCCCTACTACCCCGAACATCCGGACGTCGTCCGCGACTGGGCGGCTTATCTGGATTCAGTGCGTATGACCGACGTGATGGTCGGCGAAGTGCTGGCCCGGTTGGAAAAAGAAGGCGTGCTTGAAAACACGATCGTGTTGTTCATGACCGACCACGGGATCAGTCACGCGCGTGGCAAACAATTTCTGTACGACGAAGGGCTGCATGTTCCACTGGTGATCGCCGGCCCCGGTATTCCAGCCGGCACCGTTCGAGAAGATGTTGTCGAACACATTGACATTGCCGCGTTGTCGCTCGCCGCCGCAGGCATCGCGATCCCCGACTCGATGCAGGCCCGCGACATCTTGGCCGATGACTACGCCCCGCGCGAAGCCGTTTTTGCTGCCCGAGATCGTTGTGATGAAACCGTCGATCACATCCGCAGCGTCCGCACCAAGGATTTCAAGTACATCCGCAACTTTCTGCCCGAGCGGCCTTACTTGCAACCCTGCGCCTACAAGGACGCCAAAGCGATCTTGATCGCACTGCGAGACGAGCACGCGGCGGGCAAGCTGAACGACACCCAGGAGTTGCTGTTTCGCCAGACCCGGCCGGCCGAAGAGCTGTACGACCTGAATAACGATCCGCATGAAATTCACAATCTGGCGGGCGATCCGCAGTTTGCCGACAGACTAACCGAGCTGCGTCAACGGCTGGACGTCTGGATGGAAGAAACCGACGATCAAGGGCGACGGGCCGAATCGGAACAGATGTACGACAGCGACATGAAGGTCTACACCGACCGCCTGAGCTTGCCAAAATTTGATCCCAAGCAGCTGGCAACCGTCCAGAAAAACATCGCCCTGATGAAGCAATGGGCGTCCGAAGGAAAATAAATGACTGACTCATCGATTGATCGGCGTCAATTTGTCAAACGATCCGCCGCGCTGGCTTCGGCGGGAATGACCATCGCGCACGCCGGCTTGGCGACCGCCGCATCCAAGTCTGGCGTGACCGAGATCACCTTCCCCCGACAAGACTCGCTGGTTCATCCGCCCGAGTGGGAATCGTTGAACCCGGGTTATTGGAAAGTCGAAAACGGTCGTTTACGTCGCCGATTGTCGAACGTCGGTGATCGCGCCCGCCGCACCGGATTTCCGTTTCACGCTGAATCCAAGGGCGGTGTGATGGAGACGGAGTACGATCCATCACTGCCAGCGGGGATTCTGTATCGGCGCGATCAGTTTCTGAGCGGCCGGTATTCAATCGACGCCCAATTCGTCTACCACGCCGACGCTGCCGATCCGGCCCCAGGGGACGACCCTGCGTGGAAGATGTACCAGCGCGGTAATGGACTGATGGGCATCGCGATCGGAGCGAAGAATCTGCTGGAAAGTTTCAACAAAGTCACCAATGCGACCCAAATCGCTTGGTCGGACGACGAAAAACTCCATGTGATCTTTCGCGGAAAAGCGAAGAAGGGGGCCGGGCGCCAACAAGCCGGTGCCGAGCGCGATGCGTTTGATTTGTCGCCGGGCGATGTCGTCAACCTGCGAGTCGATGTGGTCCCCGCTGGCCAACACGCCCAGTTGTCTGTCGTTCTGTCTCGTGGCAGCGACACGGTTCGATTGACTCAAAAGGTTCCGATCGGCCAAACCGATGGCTATGTCGGAGTGCTGGCGCGTGGGCTGATCGACTTTAGTGTCAACGCGCTGACGATCGAAGCGGAGGAAGCTCCACCGCTCGCCGTGAAAACCAGCCCTTGCCTGGCCTGCTACGCACTCGGTGACACGCTACAGAAAAATGACGCCGGCGAGTGGACGGTTCGCTTCGTCGGGATCTTCGAAAGCGATGGGGAACAAGCGGAACTGCGAATCGCAACGTCCGAGCGACCGGCCGGCGGATGGAAGTCGGCGCCCGTAGCGGGTCGCGCAAAAATCATCAACAACGACTTCCGTCGCAACACGGCCGTGATCGAAGCCGTCTTGCCCGAGAACCCCGGCGCGACAGACCTCTACTACACCGTTTGGAAGGATGGGGTCGACGTGACGGCGGATCCACGCATCGGCACGGCCGCCGTCGGCCCGGGGACGGGATTGGTCGGCGACGTACCGGACAGTGGAAACTATGTCGGACGCCTGCCCCGACTCGTCGCACCGTATCGGCTGTGTGGTCTGTCCTGCCATGCCATCACCAGCGGTCTGCAACAGAAGACCGACAACGGGTACACGATCGCCGGCGGCAACAACGTTTGGCAATTTCGCGACCAACCGACCGAAGGCGCCTACTCCCATTTGGAAGACTACGATTTTCAAGTGATGGTCTGGGAAGACGACGTTTGGTACATGGAACTGGTGTTGTATCCGCCCAGCACCGATGACGCCTACAAGATCGTCACCCAATCGATTTGTGGTCCGACCAGCCGTTGGCAATTGATGCGCCACTGGAACGTGATCAATCCCGGTGACCATGACTACGGCATGGACGATGTCAAAGGGCCTGAGCAGATCATCATTCGGCGACAAGATGGACTGGGGCAAGACGCGTCGTACATGCGACGCAACTTCCAAATCGTCCACCACCTGATCACCGGAGACGAAGAGGTTGATCCGTTGGCCAATCCGAAGAAGTGGCGGGCTTGGAAAATGCCCCATCGCGACTTCACGTTCGTGATCACGGATTCACGATTGTGGCGAAGCAGCCAGAACGTCGACGTCTGGCGCGAGCAGGGCTGGGGTGCCTTCAAGAGCCTTTATGACCGCACCGACCCGACTCGCAGCCTGCTGGGCGAAGAACAATTCGCCTGGTTGCAAGAACTGCTCGCCACCGATTCTTCCCGCTTGATTTGCTTGACCGGGATCAACGGCTTGCACACGATTTGGACCGGCGGACGGGGCGATTTCGAAAGCGGCAAACACCCGATGAAGTTCAGCCAACGCGATCGTGTGACCGCCGATTATGCCGGCTGGGTCAAAGCCGGTGCCGATCGAGTGCTGGAATTACTGGGCGGGCGAGACGGCGTCGTGACCGTTTACGGCGACGTCCACAACGGTTCGATCATGACCAACCAGACCCATCGCGTGATCGAATCCAGTTTTGGTCCGATCGGTCGTAGCGGGGGCCGCGGCGTGATTCCGGGTTTCGGCCCCCAGATGAAAGACGTCGATGGACGCGATCTGACGATTCATTGCCTGTATCACAAAGAGTTTTCGGATCCGAACCTGTCGCCGCACGCCGACGGTGAACCGTTCTATTGGAACTTCCTGGAAATGGAGTTCGATCCTGGAAAAGAAGATCCGTCGATCGACCTGCGGATCCGCAACTTGGTGGATCCGCCACAGCGAACGCCCCGCGGCGGAGGTTCGCTGCAAACAACCGCGTCGCAAACGGGGCGTCTTCCTGCCAGCCGGCTTCCTGAGATCAAAACGATTCCCGGTGCCGGAGTTCAGATCCTGGACCTGAACGGACGCCCGATCCGGGGAACAACCAGCCTGGATGATGGCAGGATCGTGGTCAGCGGATTGGTCGACATCGATCCGGGCACAGCAGTCCTGGTCGTCGCCCATCGCGGCGAACTGTCAGAGGTCAAGAAAGTAACTACCCTGCCCGTTGACGCGGGATAAGCCGCCAGCCCACCATTCTCATCAGGCTCTTCAACGCGAACTCGCACAGGCAGGTGCGACCGATCACAGTACATGAATGCGCAGTGCATGAAGGATCGGTCCGTGACACGTTTGGAACCGGTACCGCGCAGCTGTCTCATCGGTCCTGTTGGTCTCGACGAGCGTTCTTGAGAAAACGTCAAAACAAAGTCGATTCGTGATCGTCTTCCACTTAAACGCCGTCGTTTTGTTGCAGCGGACTCTCCGAGGGGACATACTCAACGAATGACCCCGGCGCGTCGTCATTCGAAACGCAGGCGGTCGGCTCTTGTGACTGTTTTCGACAAGGAGTACTCCGATGGCGTCTGCCAAGGTTTTGCTAATAGAAGACAGCCAAGTCGACCGCATGGTGATCAAGGGGCTGTTGTCCAAGGCCGTCGGCGTACCGTTTCATGTCGAGACGGTCGAAACGCTTGCCGAGGCCCTTGCCGCCATTTCACGCGGTTCGTTTGATGTAATCCTCTCGGATCTAACGCTGCCGGATAGCCAGGGACTGGACACGTTCATCCGAGTGTCCCTCGCCGCCGGCGATGTTCCCGTCGTTGTGTTGACCAGCAGCGATGACCTGACCCTGGCCGCTAAAGCGGTCGAAGAGGGTGCGGAGGCTTATCTGGTCAAAGGAAAAATTGATGCCAATCGACTTGGGCGCTCGCTTCGATATGCCATTCAACGCACCGCGGCGGAGCAGGCGGAGTGGCAATCTCCCATGTATCACTTGGCCAAACAGCAGTTCTTGAAGGCCGCACAGATCATAGGACTCGATGACAACCTGCGCGAGCGGCTGCTGTTTCCGCAGCGAACCCTGACCGTCACGTTTCCCTTCCGACGCGATGATTACCAGGAAGTCGAAACGGTGTTTGGTTATCGCGTGCAACACCTGCTGACCATGGGCCCGACCAAGGGAGGCATCCGATATCACGAAGACGTCAACTTGGGCGAGGTCTCGGCATTGGCGATGTGGATGACCTGGAAGTGCGCCCTGATGCGGTTGCCGTTCGGCGGGGCCAAGGGAGGTGTCCGCATCGACCCGACGATTTTGACAGGTCACGAACTGCAACGGCTGACCCGCCGCTTCACCACCGAAATCCTGGACATGATCGGCCCGGACAAAGACATACCGGCCCCCGACATGGGCACCAGCGAGCGTGAGATGGCGTGGATGATGGACACGTACAGCCAGCAGATCGGCTACACCGTCCCCACCGTCGTGACCGGCAAACCGGTTGTCCTCGGTGGATCTCAAGGTCGCAGCGAAGCAACCGGGCGCGGACTGGTGTACTTGATCGCTGCCGCGGCCGAGCACCTGGAGCTGAATCTCAATGGCAGCACGGTCGTCGTGCAGGGATTCGGCAACGTCGGCAGCAACGCTGCGCGGTTCTTGGAGGAATTGGGGGCTCGCGTGATCGCGGTCAGCGATGTCACCGGCGGCATCTACAATCCACACGGTCTGTCCGTGTCGTCGCTGCTCGCCTACACCCGCGAGAACCGTGTGTTGGCCGGCTACCCGGATGGTGAAGCGATCAGCAACGAAGCGATGCTCGAGTTGCCCTGTGACATTCTGGCTCCGGCGGCGATGCAGAACCAGATCACACAGGCCAACGCCGATCGCATCAAGTGCAAGATCCTTGCCGAGGGCGCCAACGGGCCGACCACGTTGGAGGCCGACGAAATCTTACACGAGCGAGACATCTTTGTGCTGCCGGACATTGTCGGCAACGCCGGCGGCGTCACCGTGTCGTACTTTGAATGGGTGCAGGGGACGCAGAACTACACGTGGACGCTGGACGAGATCAACAGCCGGTTGCACACGATCCTGGTCGACGCGTTTCGCCGCGCCCTCGACCGCTCGGCACGCCAGAGCATCGACTTGAGAACCGCCGCACTGATCGAAGGCATCCAGCGCGTTGAACAAGCCAAACTCGCCCGCGGCCTGTTTCCGTAGCGGGCGAGTTAGCGCGTTGTCATTCGACGATGGCTCCACTCCTGTCGCCACCAACGGCACGCATCTGAGTGTTGATGTCTAGGCTTTAGCCGATTCTCCTTGACACGCCGGACGCTCAAGGCGTCATGGGGATGCGTCTGAAGGCTGTACACCAACACGTCAGCCCGTGCCATCAGACGTGAGCGGCTCCTCCATTGTTCCTACCACCGAAATCTCCCGACCCATTTCGATTCCCCCCACATCTTGCCCAACATGGCGGATTGCAGCAATCTTGCAATTCCACGCAAATTCGGAAGTCTACTTTCGGAGGTGCTGTGGCTATATTCGGTAGAGTGAACAGCGTCCAGTTGTCTGTTCTCACTGCCCGCAATACGCCGGAGCAACATCGACCGTGTCTGATTCAAGTGTCACCAGCCTTCTTCGCAGAGCCGGCGCGGGCGAACGTCATGCGGTCGAACGGCTTCTTTCGAAGTACCGAGATCGGCTGAATTTGATGGTGAAGGTGCACTTGGATAGCCGATTGGCGGGACGGCTCGACGCATCGGACGTGGTTCAAGACACGCTCTTGCGGGCCGCACAGCGATTGAAAGAATTCGAAACGTCACATGTTCCGTTTTACGTCTGGCTTCGACAGATCGCCCGAGATCGCCTGTCGGAACTCTACGAGCGGCATGTCAGTACGAAGAAACGCTCGGTGTTGCGGGAGCAGGTTTGGGGGCTGTCCCAGGACTCGATGGCACGCATGGCGATGCAGCTTGGCGGGGCAACCGGCGGTCTAATCGATGGTGCGATCAAGAAGGAAATGCTGCAGCGTCTGCATCAAGCACTCGACCAATTGCCGGATCAGCAACGTGAAATCTTGGTCATGCGCTACCTCGAACACATGAAAGTGACGGAAATCGCCGTCGCCTGCGGTCTGAGCGAGAGCGCGGTGAAAATGCGGCAACTTCGCGGCGTGGAGCGTTTGCGAAGCCTCCTTCGCCGTGACGATTCGGGATCGACCGCATCCCTTCGAGGGGTTTAAGGGAGTGTCAGATTCACCCATGGGTTCATCGGCCGACGTTTCGGACTCCGAGTCTGTTCTCGCGGATCTTGTCGACGAAATCATCGATCAACTGCGATCCGGGCAGGACATTGACACCGCTGAGTACGTTCGCCGCTTTCCCGAGCATGCCGAGCGGATCGAACAATTGATCCCCACGCTGCAATATCTCGGTGAAGTGAAAGAAATCGCAACCGCTGACTCCCTAACGAACGATGCCGACCTCAGTGCAAGTCTTGGCGGCTCGGACGACGCGCTGCTGTTCAAGCAATTGGGCGACTTCCAGATCGTTCGCGAAATCGGCCGCGGCGGGATGGGGATCGTTTACGAAGCCAACGAAATCTCCTTGAATCGACGGGTTGCGCTCAAGGTGCTTCCGTTCGCGGCGATTTCAAGCGAACGTCAGCTGGCCCGATTTAAGGTCGAAGCTCAAGCGGCCGCCGGATTGCATCACTCGGGAATCGTTCCCGTCTATTCGGTCGGGTGTGATCGGGGCGTGCACTACTACGCGATGCAGTACATCGATGGCACCAGCCTGGCAGCGGTACTGAGGGAATTTTGGCTCGCGTCGACCAAGCATTCCGTTTCAATCGGTGACTCGGGATCCGCCAATGCATCCGAATCGTCGCCTCATTCGCCCGCCGATCCACTCTCTGATCCACTCTCTGATCCACTCTCTGATCCATCGAATCGAGTCCCAGGCGGAGACGTCAGTAGTTCAGAATCGGCAAGTGACACGCAGCAACACTTTCGATCGATGGCGAATCTAGGGATCCAGGCCGCCGAGGCGCTCGAGCATGCCCATCAATGTGGCGTGATACATCGAGACATCAAGCCGGGAAACCTGCTGTTGGACAGCGAGGGCAGGTTGTGGATCACCGATTTCGGGCTGGCTCGCATTGAACAAAATTCTGAGTTGACGATGACGGGCGATCTGGTCGGAACACTCCGATACATGAGTCCCGAGCAGGCGACGTCGAAGAGCTCCTCGGTCGACCATCGCTGTGACGTGTATTCGCTGGGCGCAACGCTCTATGAATTGCTAATGCGTCGACCTGCCTTTGCCGGAGACGACCGGCAAGGGGTCCTTCGCAAGATCATCAGTGTCGATCCCGTCGCGCCGTCCAAATGGAATCCTCGGATCCCGGGGGACCTGGAGACAATCGTGATGAAGGCGATGGAGAAAGATCGCGATGCCCGATATCAAGACGCGCAAGCGATGGCGGACGACTTGCGCTGCTATTTGGAAGATCGCCCGATCGCCGCGCGACGCCCCTCCAGACTCGCCCGCATCCGTAAATGGGGGCGACGTCATCCGGCGATCGTCAGATCCTCGTTCGCAATGCTGTTCGTGATCGCACTGTCATGGCTGATCGGCAGCGTGTTAATGGTTCGGCAGTCGGCGAAGACTCAGGTCGCTTTGTCTCGGGCCACAGAAAATTTTAAGCAGTCCGAGTTGAATCGAGCCAAAGCGGAAAAAGCGATCGACCGCCGCGAGCGGCTGCTGTATGTCCGTGGTCTCGGGCTGGCTGCCAAAGCCTGGCGTGACGGTGACGGCGCGGGTGCGGCGGCCCTGATACGTTCCAACCCGGCCTATCAATCGCAGTCGGGATTGCGGGGGTTCGAGTGGCACTTTCTGGAATCGTTGTTGTTGCCGCCGGACAACGTTGTGTTTCAGTCCGATCAAGAACTGACCGCATCGGCCGTTTCACGCGACGGCAATCTGATCGCGATCGGTGACGCCGAGGGGACGATTCGCTTGATCCGTGCATCCGGAACGCCCCTGTTACTGGATGGGCACCATGGCACCGTTCACTCGCTGGATCTGGACATCAACGACCAGCGGTTGGCAAGTTGCGGCGAAGACGGCACGATCCGCACTTGGGACGTGGCAAATGGACAAGCCATCGACATGATCGAATCGGGGCACGAAGGAAAACCCGTGTTCGCCGTCCGCTATTCGCACGACGGAACGTCGTTGGCAAGCGGCGGTGGCGATGGCAACGTTCGCCTTTGGGAAGTCACCGCCATGAAGCAGCAGGCGGTCTTGGTCGGGCACCGTCGCGATGTCCGCACGGTCGAATTTGCTCCCGATGATGCGACGATCGCGTCGGGCAGCAACGACCGCGACGTTCGAATCTGGCGTGTCGCGACCGGCAAATCGATTCGAACGCTGCGAGGCCACACCGGGATGGTGCTTTGCACCGCGTTCACCGCTGACGGCCGCTACCTGATCAGTGGAAGCAACGACCACACGATTCGGTTTTGGAATCACGCAACCGGCGAGGAAGTCTGCGTCGTCCGCCAGCACCGCGACGGCATTCAGACGCTCGCGATCCTCGCCGATGGCGGAATCGTTGCCGGTGACCGAGGCGGGAATCTACGCATTTGGCGGATTCGCGGCAGGAAACCCGTTGATCGATTCCAGAACGATGGCTTCTGGCGATTCTTGTCGGTCCAACTGTCGCCCGATGGAAAATCTTGGGCCGGGCTGACCGAGGATGGCAATTTGATCTTGCATGATCTGGCGTCCCAACGAACCCGCGTCTTGCTGAACGACATCGCGGTTCAGATCCCGATTGCCGAACGTGAACAATTGGCGTTTTCGCCTGACGGATCGCGACTGTTTTGCGTTGATCGAATCGTGACACTGCCATCCAATTGGAACGATGATTTGCAACCGCCGATCAAGCTGAAGATACCTGTGAACGCCCCCGGTTGTTTCGCTTCGGCGGGAAAGACCATCGCCGTGGGCGGGGACGGATCGATCCAGTCGTATAACGCAGAAACGGGGAAACGATTGCGCAAATTCGATTCTCCGATCAAAGCGATCACGGGGCTGCGATTCTCCGATGACGGCAAACAATTGTTCGGCTGGGCAACCGAGGGGCCGATCGTTCGTTGGAAGTGGCCGGGCGGGGAGGTCGCCGAAACGATCGACCGTCCCCACGATCAAATCATTGACCTGGAACCCTCCCCCGACGGAAGCCGGATCGTGACGTGCGGAACAGACGGTGCCGTCGCCGTTCGAGATGAGCAAACCGGCCAGTGGCGGGAACTGGATCTTGGCGAGCGTCACTGCAGCAGCGTCAGCTGGTACGACCGGGGAACCACACTCGCGTTGACCGCACCGGGGCTGCAAGATTTCCTCTATCGGTTGGGACCGGACGGCTTCATCGAAACGCTTGCGGAAAATCAGGACGCAGCGCAAACGGAAGTCTCCCGGAAACATCGTCTGTTTCTCAGCAATGTTCGCGGCGTCAGAGTCGAAGTGCTGGATCTCGACCGGCTCGATGTCACCTCCGACACAAACGAACTGCTGCAAGGTCACAGCGATCGGATTTGGTCGCTCTCGGTCACGGGTGACGGAGAGCAGATGCTCACCGCCAGCCGCGACGCAGCGCTCCGCCGCTGGTCCCAACCGGTCGACCGCTGGAAATGGCTTTCGCGACGCCGTCACATCGACTTTCGCGTGGATGACTTCGCCTGGTCAGACGATCAGAAGACGCTGGGAATCGCAGAGATCGGCCGCGGCCTGATCTATCAATGGCCCGGTGGGAAGCTGCGGCACCATTATCGATGGTGGGGAAACTCCGGGCCCAATGCCATGGGATTTGCTTTGAATCGGTCGCGATGGCGCCCACAGGCGGTCGACTTGTGACCGGGCACCGTGACGGTTCCCTCCGCTTTTGGTGGCATTCGCCGGGTCCGCCAATTCACATTATCCAGGCGATGGAAATTGATTCCGGCGTGACAGCGATCACCCAATCGCCGGACGGACGATGGCTGGCCGCCTGCAGTCGGCGGGGACACGTCGTCAAACTCTTTGACACGGCAACGTGGCAATCGACCTGGTCCGTGCCGGCGGAGGATTGCGATGACTTCGCGTTTTCGTCCGACGGCCGATGGCTGGCGTACTGCGACGGAACAGACGCGGTGTTGGTCTCGGTCAATCCTTTTCGCGAAGTCCAACGACTCAGCGATCATTCCCTGACGGTGAACGGGTTGGCCTTTTCACCCGACGACCGGCTGCTGGTGACGGCATGTGAAGATCGCAAATTGCGGATCTGGAATCCGGAAACGGGGGAATTGCTGAATGCACTTCGGGGGCACGCCGCATCGATCGGTCGAGTCACCTTCTCGCCCGACGGCGGAACCCTCGTGTCCGGAGACGCCGACGGCGTGATCAAATTGTGGCATTTGGCGACGGGCCAGGAATTCTACACGCTTGCCGACCTTGATTTCGGAATCGACAAACTCGCCTTCGATGCCGGCGGCCGCGTCCTGCTGGCCCTCACCTCCGACGGTCACGTCCACGTCTTCGATGCGAGTTCGCGGCAGTAGCGCTCGGTAAGAGCGTGCTCCGAAATGTGGGAGAGGCGTTCAGGCCCGTCATTTCCGACGACGACAGGCTGGAAGCCTATCCCACGGATTCTGGACGTCTCTCCCACTGGTTTTCGCCTGAACTGAGAAAATCTGACCTTTTTCATGTGACGTTCCGGGTCGCTTTTCCCGGATCAGTCTTGGGGTCATTTCATTCGAACAATCCGGTGCGTTGTGGGATTCCATGGCACGTCGGCATGCTCGATTCCCAAGGTTTTGGATCGATGCCGCACAAAACACTCCCACGAAAAACGAAACGTCGATTTCTAAAGCGTTTTCGGCATGACGACCGAAAACGAAAGACACGTCGATCGTTGATGCAGGCGTTGGAACCTCGGATTGTTCTCGATGCGGATCCCGCCAATGTATTTGCTCACCTGTATGGGGAGATCGCCTCTTCCTCCGGCAGTTCTGAAATCCCGTTCCAGATCGATTCCGAGGACTTCCTCAGTGCCCGGGGAACACAGGTATTGGGATTTAAGGTGGATTCGGGCGAGAGCGGAGGCTTTGATCCCGCGGCGGCACGCATCCGCAATTCCAGTGGCACGTACCTCGCACTGAACTTTTCCGACGATGATCTTTCACCCGGCACATCCAGCCTGGTCGTTGCCGAACTCGCTCCCGGCGACTACACGCTTGAGATCAGATCCCAAAACGAAACATCCGGAGCGTTCGATGTCTCAGTTTTCTTAGCCGGAGATTTGAATGGTGACGGTTCGGTTCAAATCAGTGACCGCTACGATCTGATTCGACTGCTGCGATCTCGATCGTATCGCGTTGAAGCCGATGTCAATCTGGACGGATTGTTGACATCGTTTGACACCGCTCATCTGCTGCGCAACTACGGCGTCAGCACGACGATTGAGCCGCTGACCCTGACGGCAGATCTCGATCCCGGTGCACAACTGACGCTTCCCGATGGCACGCCGGTGACCGCAGTGGACGCCCACAGCGTCGCGGGACTGACCAGCCCGCGAGCCTACCTTGGTGTCGACGTCAACTCCGATCGAGTGATCGACGTTGAGCCGTCCGTCGATGCGGCCGGTGGATTTGCGACTCCGGTCACGTTGGCTGAAGGCCCCAATCAGATCAGCGTCTACGCCAGTGACAGCTTCGGGCAATCCGCTTCGCTCGTGCTCGATGTCGTTCTGGACACCACCGCTCCGGTATTGTCGCTCTCGCTCGCGGCCGACTCGGATAGTGATCCGGTCGGTGACCTGCAAACGACCTTCGAATCAGCCACCGTTGAGGGGATGACGGAGCCGGGGCAGACGGTACAGCTGTGCCGAAACGGCAACTTGGCCAGCGCAGTCGCCTCGACGACCGCGGACCCCGATGGAAAATACCGGTTCGCCGGACAGACTCTTCTACTCGGAAGCAATCTTTTCACAGCGATTGCAGTCGATCTGGTCGGAAACTCGACCCAAACCAATCTGGAAGTCACTCGCGTCTCCGCCGATAACAGGCCGCCCTTGATTGCTCTTTCCTTGATTGACGACACGGGAGTTAGCAGCACCGACCGCATCACCCGCAACGGTCAGGTCGCCGGGCAAATCTCCGACGAAAGCCGCCTCGTGTCGATCCAAGCCGCTATTGACCGCGTGGTACCCGGTTCGCTGCTGGATGTAGCGTCGCATCTGGAAGCCGACGGCAGCATTTTGTTCGATACGACACTGCTTTGGACATTAAACGGTGGTCCGATGCACGACGGCGACTTCAGTGTTCGTGTCGTTGCGGTCGACGAGTATGGCAACGAACGGCATCAATCGATCACGATCATGCTCGATTCGAACGCTCCCAATTTGAGCATCGCTTCCCCGATCGACGGCACGATCACCAGCACCAGCGTGACAGTTTCCGGGCAGGCCACCGACGACGGATCCGAGATCGTCTCACTGGAAGGCAAGTTGGACGATGGTGACCTGTTTTCCATCGGATTTGACCCGGCGGGTGCCTTCAGTTTCAACAGCGCCCTCGTCGGCGGCGCGACCGAGGACGGACCACACACCTACGACGTGCGTGCGACGGACTTGGCCGGAAACGTGTCCGGCTTTCAATCCGTCAACTTCACACTCGACACCGTTGCACCCGCCGTCGCCATCACCGCACCGGCCGACGGCTTGCTCACGGCCGGCAACGTTTCCGTGACGGGGCTGGCGTCGGATGTGGGCGTGGGACTCCAAACGGCGCGGGCGAGGATCGGTCAAGGAGAGTTCTTTGCGGTTGCGTTTGATGGTGCCGGCAACTTCAGCTTTCCGACGGCGTTTCCGGTCGATGGCAGCAGCGACGGTCCGCACACGGTCGAAGTTCAGGTGACCGACCGGGCCGGGAATGTGTCGGATCTGGCCAGTGTTTCAATGACGCTGGATACCACCGCTCCCGATGCCACCTTGTCATTGGCCGAGGCATCCGACACCGGCGTGATCGGTGACGGTTCGACTCACTTGGATGTCGTCACCGTCGAAGGCCAAACGGAACCGGGCGTCACGGTGGAGTTGTTGGCCGACGGCCGCACGATCCAGGCTGATACGAATGGAAGATTCTCGTTTGTCGCTGTTCCGCTGGGACTGGGCGGAAATCGAGTGGAGGTTCGACTGACGGATTCGGTCGGGAATTCGGCCGTGGTAGCAGAAGATTTCGTGCGAACTGTGGAAGTCACCGAACTGGTCGAACGCACGGACTTCACGGTCTCCAAGGAGTTTCCGATCACCGTTCCCGATCAACCCTCCTATGTCCAGCTGACCTATCGCGACTTGCACTTTGACCAAGCGGACGAATTCATCAACGACGCGTTCGAGATCGCTCTGGTCGATGACCAGGGTAACTCGGTCGTTCATGCGATCGCGGGATCGGCTGATGCGGCCTTCAATTGGACCGAAAGCGAATCCCCGCTGCTCGGCGTCAACACCTTGCACGAAGGCCAAACCGTCAAGATCGACTTGACGCATCTCGCGGCAGGCACGAACGCGACGCTGATCGCCAGGCTTGTCAACAATGACAACGACACTACGACGTCGGTTGAGGTATCGTCCGACGGAATTTTCAGTGGATCACTGGGAACACCGGTTGGCACGACTGTTTTCGAGACGACTGCAGCCATTGTTTCGTCAGCTACGGTTGCAGGACAGGCAGCGTCCGTCACCCCCACGACGTTGATTGGCCCCGCGCAATTGTTCACCGGTTCCTTTGACGTTATTGGCGATGCGGCTAACGGTGGAATCGAGAGTAACGATTCGGCGCAACCGGTCGAGATAAGTGGCTCGCTGGTGACGGAGGTCGTTGGGTCAGCTGGAACGTCGAATCGCCCGGACTATACCGGAACTGATTTTTGGTTCGGGACGGAGACCTCGGACTGGGGCACATTTCTGATTTCGAGTGATCACGAGGTGACCGGAACGTTTGAGAAGCTACCAGCTCTCGGCGTATTCGGGAACGAACTCTCACCGGGCTACACCGAAACATTCTCAGTTTCCCCAGGCAATCCGGCGAAGATCGTTGGGAATGAATCCGGTCTCTTTCGGATGACGGCCTCTGCCGACATCTCCGTTGTTATGTTTGACAGCATCTTCCATCACGCGACGTCCGTGATCCCCACCGAGGCGCTCGGCACGGACTACATGGTGCTCGGTTGGCATTACGCAGTAGAGGATCCAAGAGGGAGCCGGTTTCGTATCCGCGCCATTGAGGACGACACTTCGGTCACCATCACGACACGCGAAACAATCGCAGACACGCGTCGATATAGTGCGTTCAGCGGGACAGTCCGCCACGAAATTCCCAACGGAACGCTGCCCGCAACTGTCCCCGTGACCATGACTTTCGACCAGAGTGATTGGCTTGGAGTGCAGGTCAATTACGAGATCAACTCCACGACCCTCTCGCTGCATGATCTGACAGGAACAACGATTCATTCGGATAAACCGATCGTCGTCACATCCGGACACGCGTATACGATGTTGGAGCAGATGCCTCCGATCGACAGTTGGGGCAGTCACTACATCACTCAACCGCTACCGACGTTTGATGCCGAGTACACGGTGAGGGTGCTGGCCGCAGAAGCTGATACCGATGTTCATGTCAACGGCCAGTACGTTACCACGCTGAATGCCGGGGAGCTGTACCAGGAGCAACTGGCCGATACCGCCGAGATCACGGCGACCAACCCGGTGCTCGTCGCACAGTACACCGTCCCGTATGATTTGGATGGGCCAAGCCAGGGTACGACCTCGATGCTGGTCTTAACACCGGTAGAACAGTATGTCGACACGCACCGCGTTGTCATGCCGAATCACGAAGGGAACTGGATCCCCATTCGGAATCTGGGCATCGTCGCCCCGTCGGCCGCAGTTGGAACACTGACGATTGACGGTGAACCGGTGCCGGCAGGGCTCTTCGAACCGATCGCAGATAGTGAATACGTCTCGGCACAATTGGAGGTCGAGTCGGGAGACCATTTTCTGACAGCCGCTGTGCCCTTTTCGGTGGCGTCCTTCTTCGTGGGTACACTCGATTCAGATACAGTCGGCGGCGGATTCTTCTATTCGTCAGGCGGCGGGCTAGCTCCGATTGCTTCGTTGGACTCGGTGATACTTTCCACCGACACCACTCTTAACTCGGTCGGTCGCGAAGCCATGTTGCGATCCGTTGTGTTGGATGAGATTCAAAACCCACTCCCCGGTGTGCGCGTCGACCTCGTCATCGAGGGAAGCAATGAAGCGATCGGTCATGGCTACACGAACGAAAATGGAATCGCGACGTTCACCTACATCGGCGCGTTACCCGGACTGGATCAGGTCCGGGCGTCGGTTGGTCAAGTCCACGATTCGATCGAATTGCAGTGGGCCTTTCTCGCACCTCCGACGGTCTCGATCGACAGTCCTGTATCGGGAGGAACGATCACCGCAGGCGACTCGATCCTGGTCACGGGGACGGCTTTTTCGCACGCCGACGGAGGACCGATTACGCACGTTACCGTCAATGACGGACCGGTCGATACCCTAGACCCGAGCGGAAACTTCTTCGCAGGCGTGACGATCGAACCCGGACAAAACACGTTTACCTTCACGGCCTACGATACATTCGGTCAGTCGGATACCGATACTCTGTTGGTCACCGGTGTGTCTCCCGGAGAACCGGACCCGATCTTTGACGTCGTGTCCGACGTCTCAGGCAGTCTCGTCGGCCGCTACGGCAGAACGACGTACAACGCGCAAACGAAATTGCTGTACGCTGATCTGGCGATTGAAAACGACGGCGACTACCCGGTCGATGTTCCATTAATCGTCGGAATCACCAACCTGAGTGATCCTTCGGTCCGCGTGCGTGGCTTCGATGGACGGACGGGGGACGGCGTTCCGTTTTTTGATCTCTCCTCGCGAGTTTCCGATGGCACGCTGGAACCGAACAAGTCATCCGCCGGGCGAACGATTTCGTTTTTTGATCCAAACCAGTCGATCTTTACCTATGATCTGGTCGTCCTGGGCAAGCCGAATGAAGCCCCGGAAATCCTGACGACTCCCATTGTCAAGGCGTCCATCGGTCGACCCTACCGTTACGACGTGGACGCGGTGGATCCCGAAAGTAACACCCTCCAGTACAGCCTGCTCTCCGGACCGTCGACGGCAGCAATCGACGCGTCGACGGGTGTCGTCACGTGGACGCCGACCAGCGCTGATTTGGGGACTCACGTCCTGACCGTCGGCGTGGAAGACGGACGCGGTGGATCCACCCGGCAACGGTTTCTCCTGTCCGTCGACAACGCACCACCGAATCGGCCGCCGCAAATTGAATCCGTTCCCCTCGTTGACTCCAGTGTGGGCCAAACCTATCGCTACCAGGTCGAAGCCTCCGATCCGGACAATGATTCGGTGACCTTTTCCGTGCAGACGTTGCCGGGCCCCGACGCTCGCGACCTCCCGGGCTCCATCCCGATTCTGAATCCAGGATTCGAAGCACAGGTACTTAGCAACGGCGGGTTCCGAAGCGGCACGCTCACCGATTGGCAAGTGATCGGCGCCGGCGGTCCCTACAACCCCACGAGTCGTGATTTCATCGATGGCCTGGCTTCCGAAGGCAACAATGTTGCCTTCCATGCGGGCGGTTCGTTCTCTCAGGTCCTGGCCGCTTCGCTGCAGGCAAACACACGGTACACGTTGCAAGTCGACATCGGTCACCGCAGCGGTTTTGGAATTCCCGGCTATGCCGTCCAATTGTGGGCCGGAGGGAATCTGTTGGTGGAAGACGATTCCGTCATGCCCGCTGATGCAACGTTCGAAACGCTGGCCGTGGACTACTTGGCCGAATCCGATGATGCCAATCTTGGTCTTCCGCTTGAGATTCGTCTCATCTCAGATGGCAGCCAGAGCATCTTTGACAATGTGCGTCTAACAACAAGCTTGTCGATTCCGACAGGTATGGAAATCGATCCCAACAGTGGGCTGATCGAGTGGATTCCGCCGATCGAGCAGTTCGGACCGGTGGGAGTTTCGGTGATCGCCGACGACGGAAACGGAGGAGTGACAGTCCAAGACTTCACACTGAACGTGCGGCCGAAACCCGAAAACTTCGCGCCCATCATTCTGTCCTCTCCGGTCGACGAGATCGCGGCTGGCCGGTCCTACATCTACGACGTCGACGCGACCGATCCGGAGGGCGATGGTATCGTCTACTTGCTGGATCAAGCACCGACGGAGATGACGATTGACCCATCTAGCGGCCTGATCACGTGGGATGCCTTGGCGCTGACACCGGGCGATCACACGGTGGTTGTTCATGCTCGAGATGAATTCGGATCGTTTGACCAACAGACCTTTACCTTGTCGGTGATCGACGGCGGGTCGATTTCGGGATTGAAATTCCATGATCTCGACGGGGACGGTCTGCGTGACGTGGCCTCCAATTACGAACCCGGTCTGATCGGTTGGACGATTTATCTAGACGACAATGACAACGGCATCCGCGACGACCAAGAACCAGTCACGACGACCGATGCCACCGGGCAATATCAATTCTACGGCCTTCCACCAGGACAATACGTCGTCCGCGAAGAGCAACGAACAGGGTGGCAACAAACTGCTCCAAACGGAGGCGTTCATCGCGTCGAGATCGCTACATCCGAACCGGTCGAGGGAGTCGATTTCGGGAACGTTCATGTCCCCATCGGCGCGAACTTGCCACCACAGTTCACCAGTACGCCGGTTGATTTGGTCAGCCTGGGCGACGATTGGCACTATCAGGCCACCGCCGCCGACCCGACCAACGACCCGCTGACGTATCGTTTGTCGGTCCGCCCAGCGGGCATGGTGATTTCAGAATCGACCGGCTTGATCAGGTGGACGCCGGACGCACAGCAAATCGGGTTGCATCAGGTAATCGTCCGGGTGTCTGACGGTCGCGGAGGCGTTGATCTCCAGAAGTTCCGGCTCAACGTCACGGACAACACGCCGCCGGTGATTACCAGTTCGGCGCCGCTGCAAGCTGTCGCGGGACTTCCCTATCGGTATTCCGTCTCGGCACAGGACGCTGACCAAGACACAATCGCTTATCAGCTCCAATCCACGATCCTCGGGATGACCATCAACTTGGGCACCGGTGTGCTAGATTGGCCCGCGCCGACACTGGGAACACACGAGGTCACCCTGACGGCAGCCGACGGACGTGGAGGCATCGCGACACAAAGCTACACCTTAGACGTCGTCGCGGATGCGCCCAACGTGCCACCGGAAATCCGATCCACGCCGCGCGAAATCGCCGTGATCGGACAGAACTATCGCTATCGGGTTGCGGCGGACGACGCGAACGCGGATCCGCTTGAGTATGTGCTTGAAACGGCTCCGGCAGGGATGAGTCTCAGCGCGAACGGTTTGCTGGAGTGGGTGTCTGCACGAACACAGTTCGGACTTCACGATGTTGTTTTGCGTGTCGACGACGGTCGGGGCGGAGTCGCCCGCCAAGAATTTGTCGTCAACGTCCAGATGGATCTCGTCAACGACCCGCCAGAGATCATTTCCAATCCGAGACAATTGCTGACGCTCGGAGACGACTATGTTTACGATCCTCGCAGCTTCGATCCTGACGGCGATTCCGTTCTGTGGTCGCTTCCGACCGCACCGCGCGGCATGTCGATCGATACCGATTCAGGATCCATCCGCTGGACACCCGACGACGACCAACTGGGGTATCACCCGATCACCGTCGTCGCCGATGACGGGCAAGGCGGAACGGGCAAGCAGTCCTACACGATCCGGGTTCAATCAAACAACATCCCGCCGATGATCACCTCGGCGCCGCCGACGATCGGGTACGTGGGACATCCGCTGACGTACCACGTGGATGCGGACGATCCGGATGGATGGGTCTTGAGTGTCTTCGAGTACGACGTCAACGGCCCGGATGGGATGAAAATTTCGAACCGGGGTGTCCTGCAGTGGACACCGACGGCGGATCAAGTCGGCAGGCAGAATTTCGTCGTCGTCGAAGTCTCCGATGGCACGTCGTCTTCGCACCAGCCTTTCATCGTCGAAGTCCTCAACGCGGCCCCGAATGCGTGGCCGGTGATGACGTCGACGCCGCCGCCGCTCGCCACGATCGATCAAACCTACACGTACGAATTGGCTGCTTTCGATGCAGACGGCGATGCAACCGTCTTTGAACTCATCGGCGGGCCGACAGGCATGCAACTCGTCGGTGGCGATCAACTGAAGTGGACGCCTACCGAGGATTTAGTCGGTTCTCACTGGGTCACCGTGGGAGTCAGCGACTCCAAAGGCGGTGTCGGCCAACAGCGATTCATGATCGAGGCAGCGCGAAATGAGCCACCGGAGATCACGTCGACTGCCGTGACGACGGTGTCTGCCGGGGCCCGCTATCGCTATGACGTTCAAGTGGACGAGCCGGACGGGGATCCCGTCAGCTTTCGCCTCGTGTCGGCTCCGGAGGGCATGACGGTCGATTCGCTGGGCCGAATTCAGTGGAATCCAACCAGCGCTCAGATCGGGTCTCACCCGATCGAAATCGTCGTCGCCGACGGTCGCGGGGGAGACGACCGCAGCACTTACACGATCGACGTCACAGCCGACTCCAATGCACCAACCGTGCTGATCACGCTCAGTGACAATCCGGTCAACCTTGGCGGACAAGTCGATGTGATCGTGACGGCTGTGGATGACGTCGGCGTCGCTTCAATCCGCGTGACGGCCGGCGGGTTGCCGATCGTCTTGGACAGCACCGGTAAGGCGACTCTACCGACAAGCGATGCCGGGTCGTTTGAACTTGTGGCGACCGCAACGGACGCCGCCGGAAATATCGGTCAAGCCACAGACACGCTGTTGGTTCTCGATCCCGCCGACGTTGATGCACCCGTCGTGAGTATCGATTCACCGGACTACGGCGAGCTCGTCACCGGCCCGATTGATGTGGTGGGGACGGTCGCAGACGACTCGTTGCTCGGATGGACGTTGTCGTACGCACCCTTTGTCGGTGGATCGTTCCTCGAGATCGCCAGCGGAGATCAGCCGGTCGCGGGCGGCGTCTTGGGCCAATTCGATCCGACACTGTTGAGCAACGACAGTTACGTGCTGCAGCTTGTCGCTAAAGATGCCGGTGGCAAATCATCCGTCGAGCAAATTTTGGTCGAGGTCACGGGCGATTTGAAAGTCGGCAACTTCACCCTTTCTTTCACCGATCTCTCGATCCCGGTCTCCGGCATTCCGATCGTACTGGCACGCACCTACGATTCACTCAACGCCCAAACCAGCGATGACTTTGGTTTCGGCTGGCGAATGGAATTTCGCGATACCGATCTCCGGTCCAGCGTCGCCAAGACCGGTGCCGAAGAAGACCTCATTTACAACCCGTATCACGACGGCGCCCGCGTCTATGTCACCGTTCCCGGCGGACGACGCGAAGGATTCACATTCCGCTTGACGCCGGCCCCTGGCATCGGCGCGGCACTGCTAGGGATTTTCCGCGGCGCATTCGTGCCCGATCCCGGCGTCGAAAGTTCGTTGACTTTCGGCAACTATCAACTGCGTGCCGGCACGTTCGGCGAAGCGATCGACTACACCAGTGGATTGCCATTCAACCCAGCATCACCGCTATTTCATGGCGGATTCACCCTGACCAGCAAGGAAGGTATCCAGTACGAAATCGCCGGTGACAGCGGTGATCTTGCATCGGTGAAGGATCGCAACGGTAACACGCTGACGTTCAGCGACGATGGCGTGATCAGTTCAACCGGACAAGAAATCACGTTTGAACGCAACGCCGCCGGACAAATCAGCGCCGTCATCGATCCGGCAGGCGAACGTGTCGAGTATCAATACGACGCAGCGGGCGACTTGGTTGCGGTCACTGACCGCGAAAACAACACGACGACATTCAAGTACGAACAGCCCACGCGGCCGCACTATCTGGCCGAAATCATCGACCCGCTGGGACGGACCGGCATCCGCAGCGAGTACGACAGCCTGGGACGTCTGGTGAAGATGATTGATGCCGAAGATCAGGCCATCGAGTTGATCCATGATCCGGCCAACTTCATCGACACCGTCAAAAACCAACTCGGTCACGCGACGACGTACGAGTACGACATCCGCGGCAACGTGGTAACAGAGATCGATGGCGAAGGCGGTATTACCCGTTACACCTACGACGACCCCAACGATCCGACGTTGGAATCGTCGATGACCAAAGTGCTGGCCGATGGCACCGAGTTGACCACGACGATGCAATACGACTCGGATGGAAATCTGATCGTCGAAACCGATCCGCTCGGACGTCAGACGCTCAGCACCTTCGACAGTTTCGGTAACGTGCTCACCACCACCGATCCGCTGGGCAACACGACCACCAACGCCTACGACGCCAGCGGCAACCTACTTTCGATCACCGATCCGGTGGGCCAAGTCTCAAGGTTCACCTATGACGCTTCCGGTAACCCACTGACGATGTCACTGCCCGGCGGAAACACGCAGAGCTTCGCCTACGACGGCAGCGGCAATGTACTGACACAGACCGATGCACTCGGCCACGTCACGACGTACACCTACGACGCGCTGGGCAATCAGCTGACCGAAACGCGTACACAATCGACGCCCACGGGGACACGCACGATTGTCACGGCATCCGACTACGATTCTGAAAGCCGTGTGCGATTCCAGCGTCTGTACGAAGACGGTGTGTTGCAGTGGCAGACGGAAACACAGTACGACGCCGCCGGAAATCGAGTCGCTGAGATTGACGCACTCGGCCGAGTCACACGATCGGTTTACGACGATCGCGGACTGTTGGTCGAGATGGTTTATCCGGACGACACCCCCGGCGACGACGGTGACAATCCGCGCACGGTGACGGAGTACGACGCGGCGGGACAAACGATCGCGGAGATCGATGAACTCGGCCGCCGCACCGAATTCGTGTACGACAAGGTTGGTCGTCAGATCGCGATGATCGAACCCGACGACACGCCTAGCGACCCGGCGGACAACCCGCGCATGACGACGGTGTACGATGCGGCGGGCAGAACGGTCGCTCAGGTTGACGCACGCGGCAATCGCACCGAGTTTGTGCTCGACGCGGCGGGTCAGCAGGTCGAAGTCATCTTCCCCGATCAGACACCGGGCGACGCAACCGACAATCCGCGAACATTGACGGAGTACGACGTCGCCGGCCGCAGCGTCGCGCAGACCGACCCGCTGGGCAACGTCACCCGATTCGAATACGACGACGCCGGTCGTCCCCTGGAAACCATTTTTGTCGATGGCAGCAGCACCAAGAGTGTTTTTGACGATGCGGGCAGATTGGCGAGTCGGATCGATCAAGCCGGACTGGGAACGGACTACGAATACGATGCGGCAGGCCGATTGACCGCCGTGGTTCTTCCGGAGGTTGATGATCCGATCAGCGGCACCCGCGTTCGTCCGCGAACGGAATACGAATACGACGAACTGGGCAACTTGGTCGTCCAGCGCGACGCGCGAGGCCGAGAGACCTTGTTCGAGTATGACGGCCAGGGCCGACGAACCGCCACGGTGCTGCCACTGGGCCAGCGATCGACGATGACCTACAACGCAGTCGGCAATGTGATCAGCACGACCGACTTCAATGGCGACACGATCGGCTTCGAATACGATGCCCGCGACCGATTGACTCTGAAAGATTTGCCGGGCTCGTTCCCGGATGTTGCGTACAGCTACACGATGACCAGCCAACTGGCGACGGTGACAGACGGTCGCGGCACAGCCACGTATTCCTACGACGCTCAAGACCGCCTGACCTCGCGAACCGATCCGGACGGCGCCGCGATCGGCTACACCTACGATCTAGCGGGCAATCGAACAACAGTCACGACGCAGGTCGGCTCGAATCCGCACCGCCTGACCACATACACCTTTGACGCGCAGAATCGCATGGCGTCGGTGACGGATCCAGAGGGGTTGCTCACCAGATACGGCTACGACGCGTCGAGCCGCTTGGTCCTGACGGAATTCCCCAACAACACGGTTGAAAACCGTACGTACGATGACCTGCACCGATTGACGTTGGTGGACACCCGCAACGCGACGACCGACGAAGTGTTGGCGAGTTTCGCGTACGAGCTCGACCAAGTCGGTAACCGCACGGCGATGATCGAACATGACGGGCGCCGGGTCGAATACGAATACGACGAACTGTATCGTTTGACCGGCGAGACGATCTTTGACGCCGGCAGCGCAACGGCCAGCCGTGACGTGGACTACGTCTACGACATCGTCGGGAACCGAATGGAGCGAGACGATTCCGCCGAAGGGGCAACGACATACACCTACGACGGCAACGATCGGTTGTTGACCGAAACGCTCGCCGGTGACGAGACCCGTTACACCTACGACGACAACGGCAACACACTCTCCAAGACATCTCCGACCGACACCGTCTTCTACAGTTGGGACCCCGAGAACCGTCTCATCGCCGCCGACGCCAACGGCGACGGCACCGATGATGTGACATACCAGTACGATCACGACGGCATGCGAGTCAGCAAGACGGAAAGCGGCGAAGAGACCCGCTTCCTACTCGACAAGAACCGCCCCTACGCCCAAGTCCTGGAAGAATACACACCCGGCGGAATCATCAAAGTCTCCTACGTCCACGGCCACGACCTGATTTCCCAAAACCGCCACGCCGACACCGGAAAGTCGTTCTACCACGTCGATGGATTGGGGAGTACACGAGCGCTCAGCGACGCGTCAGGCATCATCACCGATCGATACATCTACGACGCGTACGGGCGGACGATCGGGGAGGTGGGAGCGACAGAGAATGTGTATCTGTTTGCGGGGGAACAGAGGGATTCAAACGTCGAATTGGATTACCTACGCATGAGATATTTACAGATCGGCGGTGGCAGATTTGTGAGTACTGACCCTTTTGAAGGCTATAACACCGTTCCAATCACACTCCACAACTATGTCTACGCTTTATCGAACCCAATATTCTTCACTGACGCTTCAGGACTGACATCTCTTCCCGAGATAAAGGTTGTCATGACGACGCGCGCTGACATCCAAAAGGGGCAGTCTGCAAGCGTGATATTTCTCCATCGAGGCCAACTGGTAACGCGTTGGGGACGTTCGCCGGCAAAAATTATCAAAGAAATACAGGAAGAAGCAAGGTTCGTTGCGTCAGTTGATTGGGCCGCAGCGAATGCATCCTTGGAAGCGATGGGTTTGGCTCGAGCAGCACAACTTGCGAGAGTCAATATGATTAAGAATGCTTTGAATGGATTTGTTGCAACGCTTGGATTGTTAGCAGGCACTGTGCCAATCGTAGTCACCGGTCTTCTCTCCCGGTTACCACCTGAGGAGCATTTAGAGTTTATTAATAGCGTTACGGATAAGCTCTCTGAGTTATTCGGGAGTGAACAGGAAAAGGAGGAGGCGATAAAGCAGTTCAGGTCCAACACTGGGGTGAGCGGAAAACGAGCATGAGGAGTGAAAGGAATCAAAGCCAAGTAGGTCATGCTGTGCATGACATCCTCGAAAGAAACAAAGGGGAAAGAAACAAAGGGGTCAGGCCTCTTTGTTGAGGAGAGGGTGAGTTATTTGGTGCAAATCCACAGGGGCAAACCTCATTGAGCGGTCGAGCGAGAAAAAGGGGACGGGGGTTTTTATGGCGATGGGGGTAACAGGGGGGCCGGGTTTAAAAGGAACGGGCATATGCAGAAAGAGATTCAGCAACCGTTGGTGTCTAGCCTTGAGGCGATTCCCGGTCGCTGCGACGCAGCGACAGTGGGCGGCTAAAGCCTGCACACCAACACGTATGCCCGTCCGTTCGAACGAGAAAAGGGGAAGGGGGTGTTTTTGTGAGCGGCGTGCGGAGCATGCCTTGCGGGGTGCAGGAGTTATGTTTTTGTTTCGTATTTCACTGTTTGGATTTGCATCATGAGTTGCTTTCGTTTGATGGTTTGTTTGTTATCGGTGGCGTTGACCTCGACTCCGGCGAGTGCGGGGGTGATGTCGTTGACACTGGACTCACGTGGGGTGGATTTGAACGGCCTGGAGGTCGGTGATTCCGTCACCATCGATGTGTTGCTTGATCGGATGGGCGTCGGCAAATTGGTGGACCTGGGCGCGACAGTGACGTTGTCCTCGGCGAGTCATTTGAGTGATCCGACGGTCAACCCGGTCGCTGGTGTCATCGTCCCCGACCCGTTTGACGTCCTCTTTTCTGGAGGGTTTTTCAACGACTCGGTCGATGCCCAATTTTCAACGCTCTTCAGCGTCATGCCTGATCCGGAAATCAATGCCGATGGTGTGTTCTTCTCGTTCGATTTCAACGCGGTTGCAGCCGGAACGGGCAGCATCGGCTTCGATCCCTTCAGCCCTTTCGCGAACTCCTTTGACGATCCCCTGAATCCGATCTTTGACATCGACACCAACGAATTGACCTACACGGTCACATCCAATTCTGCGGTCCCCGAACCGACTTCGCTGCTCCTCTTCGGTTGCCTCGCCGGGGCAGGCCTGACGCAACGGCGACGACCAAACCGGAGGTCATGCTCGGCATGACATCGCGATCAACATGCGTTTTGAAAACAAGTGGCGTGCACAGCATTCCCTTCGGGAACGATACTCATGAAACTTGAAACGCTTGAATCCCGGCGTCTGCTAGCGAGCTGGTTGAGCGAGTTGCCGAGCGAATTGCGTTTCGTGTCCATTGCGCAACAGTCAAGCAATGACAGTGTTTGTCTGGCGTACTCCACCGCGGACACTGTCGGTGTCGCCAAGTTCGTCCCGTCTTCGACGATGTATGTTGAGGTGACTCCGATCGAGCCCGACGCTGATTTCCATGCTCCGTTCGCCGTGACCGACGCCGTCTTTCGAGAGAACGGCGATTTTGCAATGGTCGGCTCAGCAATTACCGAGCGGTCGCTGCAGGGTGGCAACGGAGAACCGACCCTCTGGATCGACGAGGTTGCCAACGCCCTCGGGCTCGACTCGACGATTGCCGGAAATGCCGGGGTGTTCAACGCGATCCATCGAGATGGTCGTGCCGTGGGTGACGATGATCTGATGCCGATTATTCACGAGTCGGGGCGCACTTCCCCGCTGCCACTGGATGAACACCATGTCATCGGCGCGGCGCTGGACCTGAACGATGACCGAGTTGTCGGATTTGCTGATGACGAAGCGGTCGCTTGGAATCGAACCGACGGGGCCTGGACATTGAACGTCTTGGAACAACGTGACGGCGCGACATTCGGATCGGCAAACACGATCTCCGACTACGGAATCTCCGGAGGATCGTATCAGCGAAACGAGGACGGACGAACGGTCGGGGTGTTGTGGACGCGGGATGGCGACATCTTGCGTGAATTCCATTCCGATGATGACACCGTCGTGACTCACGTGATCGATTCACTTGCCGCGGTCCGAACCGAACACGGTAGCCAGATTTATAACCCGAGAGATGAATCGCTGACGGACGTCGATTACTTTCTGCAAGAAGTTGGTCAATTGGATATCCCCAACGGGCCGCTGAACTTGGTCGACCTTGAACTCAGCGGCGATCGGAAGCAGATCTTGGTACTATTGGAATCAGCGTCAGGATCAAGCCGCCAGCAATACGCGGCGAGCTTCGATGTGGATCGACTCGCTGTCAGTTGGCAACACCCTTGGAACCGCTACGACGTCAATGGCGATGGCGTTGTCACTCCCAGTGACGCATTGGTCGTCATCAACCGTTTGGCTCGTGACCCGTCCAGCGAATTACCCAGCGGTGGGACTCGTGAAAGTCCCTATTACGACGTTACCGGCGATGCCATGGTCAGCCCACGCGACGCGCTGGTTGTCATCAACAATTTGGAGGTCACGTCGTATCCAATGACAAGTTGATCACATCGTGCTCGATGCGTGATGTCGATGGACAAGACTACGGACGATTCGGCCTGCGTTTCCTGAAGCAGATCTGAGACGGGAAATGAGAAACGAACGTGGATTCGCAGACCAAAATTCAACCCAAGGTCAACGCACCTTCAAAAGAGTAAAGAGGTTTCGTCATGAATGAGACTCCCAGTCGGGGTTCGTATCGGATGTTTCAAAAAGTTGCATTGGCGATTGGAGTCGCAGTTGCATTACTCGGCTTCTTGATCCAGAACTCCATCGTTTTGGGGGCCGGCCTGTTGACGCTGGTTCATGCCTTAGTCGCGACTGCCATCATTGCCGTCGAAGATCGACGTTCGATCGCGTCTGCGACGCGAAACCAGACGGAATCTGAAACCATGTGACGTCGGACGGTGCGACTCACGCGGTGCGTCAGATCCGCTATGGCGGCAACGGGAGTTGTCGGCAATCCGTGCCTACCCAAACGCAGTGAGCCGGATCGTCACGCCCAAATTGGCGGGTTTCACGTCGTTTGGCTCGATCGGGCGACTCGATCGGTTCGTGCGGTCCGTCGTGGATCTTGCCGAGATTTTTTGAGAAGTGTGGGGCGACGCGGCAGACGCGAAGATGATCGAATATGATGATTCGGTTCGTTGTTTCAACATCTTTCGGTTGCCGCCCCATGCTCCCACGTCATCTGCTTCACCGAATCGCTCGTTTCGCGTTGCTAGCCGCGGCATGTCTGTTGATGCAAAGTCTGGTTCCTACGATCCTGACGGCCGAATCGACGAACCGGCCCAACATCGTCTACATCATGGCGGATGACCTGGGCTGGTCGGACGTCGGTTACAACGGTGCGGAGTTTTACGAAACGCCGAACATCGACGCGCTGTGTGCGTCCGGCATGGAGTTCACGTCGGCTTATCCCGGGGCGGCCAATTGCATGCCATCGCGCGCCTGCATCATGTCGGGCATGTACGTGTCCCGCACGCAGATGTGGACGCCGGGGATGAGGGCCAAGGGAGACTCTTCGAAGATGAAGTTTCTGGTCCCGCGCAACAAGGACAAGAAGGGTGATGGCGTTTTCCCGTCCAAGGGCGCCCTTCCGCCGAGCGTGATTTCGATCGCGGAAGTGTTGAAAGGCGCCGGCTACAGAACCGCCCATTTCGGCAAATGGCACCTGGGCCCCGATGGACAAGGGTTTGACGTCAACGACACCAATGGGTTGGGCGCCGGGCTTGGCCAAAAATTCTACGGCAACATCGACGTCGCCGAAAACCTGACCAATGCAGCCTGCGAGTTCATCGACCAGAATCACTCGAATCCGTTCTTCATTTACCTTTGCCATTGGGACGTGCATTCGCCGATCCGGGCACGCAAAGAAGTTGTCGCGAAGTACAAGAAGAAGCTGGAAAGTCGCGATTGGGACCGCAAGTGGAATCCGACCTATGCGGCGATGATCGAAGCGGTCGACACCAGCGTCGGCCGTGTCCGCGAGAAGCTCCAGCAACAGGGGCTGACCGAAAACACAGTGTTCATGTTCACGTCCGACAATGGCGGTGCGTCCGGGGTCACCTGGTGTGAACCGCTCAAGGGAGCCAAGGGCGCATTTTACGAAGGCGGGATACGCGTTCCGGCTTGCGTCAGTTGGCCCGGCGTGGTCAAACCGGGCAGCACGTGCGACACGCCAATCACGGGTGTCGATTTGATGCCGACGTTCGCGGAGTTAGCCGGTGCGAAGCTGCCCACCACTCAGAGCGTCGATGGCAGATCCTGGGTGCCACTCCTGTCGGGTCGATCCCTTCCCGAACGCAACATTTTCTGGCACTATCCGCTGTACCTGTCCGGTGCCGGATACAACCAGGTCGTTCCGGTCTTCGGAACGGAGCAGATGTATTGGCGGGCGACGCCATGCAGCGTGATCCGTCGCGGCGACTGGAAATTGATCCAGTTCTTCGAGGACGACTCGGTCCAGCTTTACAATCTCCGTTCCGATCTCGGCGAGCAAAACGACCTTTCCAAATCCGATCCCGGAAAAGCGACACAGATGCTGCAAGCGCTTCGGCAATGGCAGAAAGACACCCAGGCGGTCATCCCGACCAAGCTGAATCCCGATTTCGGCAAGTCCAGCGGCGGTCAACGCTCAGCCCCAAACAAGAAGCGATCGTGATTGGTCAGCCTCACGATTTGAGAAGTGCAACCTGTCAAAGTTCAATACATTCTCCTTCACAATCCACTCATTGGAGCGACATCACAGATGAAAGCTTGGATCTTATCACTCGTCACTTTGCTGGCCGTCTCACCGACGATGGCCGAATCGCTCGTCTATGAAGGCACCGAGGGGATCGGCAAAGGCAAGCACCTTGTGTTTATCGCCAACGACCACGAGTATCGTTCGGAGCAGACGTGCCCGGCGCTGGCAAAGACGTTAGCCAAACACCACGGATTCCGCTGCACGGTTCTGTTCGGCGTGGATGACCAGGGGGCGATCAAGCCGGGTGCCCAATCCGTGCCCGGCATGGAAGCGCTCGAGGACGCCGACATGCTGTTCTTTTTCACGCGGTTCATGAACCTGCCCGACCAACAAGCGGATCTGCTGGTCGACTACTTTGAACGCGGCGGACCGGTCGTCGGGGTGCGGACCTCGACGCATTGCTTCAACGGCCAGAAAGGGAAATGGGCGAAACTGAACTTCAACTATTCCGGCGATGACTATCACGGCGGCCTGGGAGAACAGGTCTTTGGAAACACCTGGGAGAAGGAGCGTGGGCAAAGCCATTATGGAACGAACCATCAAATGGGCAGCCGCATCACGCCGTCGGCCGGCGCGGCGGACCATCCCATCTTGAGGGGCGTCGAGCAGATTCACGCCTACTCGGGTGCCTACAAGTCGCACCCGCCCGCCGATGCCGTCCCGCTGCTGGAGGTTCAGGTGCTCAATACGTTCGGCCCCAGCGATGACATCAACACCGAAAAGCCGTTGGTCAACGCCGGCTGGGCGCGCGATTGGTATACCGCTCCCTCGGGAACGAAGCAGGACGCCCGTGTCGTCTACGCCTCCTTCGGCGCTTCGGAAGACCTGCTCAGCGAAGACGGGCGTCGATTTTTCGTCAACGCATGCCTGTGGGCGTGCGAGATGGAAGACGCCATCAAACCGAACCTGGACGTCAGTATCGTCGGCCCCTACGCACCGACCCCTTATTCCAACGGCGCGTTTTACTACGAAGGCGTCAAACCGTCGGACCTGGCCGGTTGGGACTCACGCGTCATGCCCGCTTCGGCCCCGCTGGCAGGAGTGGATGACGCCAACAACGCTCGCCGACGCATGGGCGCGCTGGCCAATCGTCCCGAACTGAAAGCGCAGCTGGCTGACAAATACCCGAATCTTTATGGACCCGACGCGGAACTGCCGGAGGCACCACCGAGGCGGAAAAACAAGTAAGCAACGCACGAAAAAGAAGTGGGATAGGCTTCCAGACTGTCGACGCTCCCCGACGACGCCGTGGGGCGTCGATTTTTTTGCTGCAGGACCTGGCATCCAATTTAGATTCTCTCCCTCTGGGAGAGACGGCGTTTGCGCAGCAAGCAAACGCCAGAGAGGGCCGGCGCTGCGAAAGACTTAGCGACTTCCGCTACGATCAACTCCTCCACTTATACAATCGACGTCCCTCAGCGTCACCCAAGCCACGAGGATCGGCTAAAGCCTAGACACCAACACGTAGGCTCGTGCCATCTCATCTTGAATCAACGCGATTGCATCAGGGCTCCCAACAAGTCGCTTCGCCATTGTCTCTTGTCCAGATCGTAGATCCCGAAGCCGGCGGCAAATTCCCAGTATGCCCAACTCATTTGATGCCTCTCGGCCTCTTCGACGACCGCCTTCGTCCAACGCACACGGCTCTCTTGCGGCGCGGCGCTGTAGGCCCCGAACTCGCCCAGGAAAAGGGGCCGCGCATGCGTTTTGCTCCACTGGGCCGCTTGCTGCATTTCATTCTTTAACGCAGCCCGCTCTTCCTCGTCACCCCATGTCCGCCCGCGAATCGCCCGCACCCTCGGTCCGGCCCAGGACGCTCCTTGATGGGTGAACTCGTGTGGGTTGTACATGTGAACGGTGACGATCAAGTTGGGATCGGCGGGAAGATCAAGCTGCGGTAACGTGGCGATGTTATTCCACCGGATCGGGCCAACGATCACCGGCCGCGTCGGATTGCTCGCCCGAACGGCGGCCAAACCTTGGCGCAAGATGTCGTTCCAATGGTCATTCAATTGGTCGTGCGGTTCGTTGTGCAATTCAAAGTACAGCCAATCTCTCCGCGACCGATATCGCTCGGCAATCTGCTTCCAAATCGCGCTGAATCGTTCCGTATGCGATTGAGGCTGACTGTCCAGTCCATCGTAGTGATGAATATTCAGGACCACGTTCAGCGTTTCCTGCTCGGCCCGATCGAGCCATCGATCGACGCGAGCAAAAAAGGCCGGTTCGATGGTGTAGGGTGCTTCGGTGGCGGCGTAGTCCGACCACTTGACCGGGATCCGAATGCTATCGAATCCCGCCTGACGGATCAGCTTCAGATGCGATTCCACGATTTCGACGCCCCAGTTTTGATTCCGTGGCACTTCCAGAAAGTTGCCAAGATTGACTCCGCGACCCAACCGCCGGTTGGCCTCAAAAATATCGCTTCGTTGAGTCACCTCCGTGGCGCTCTCTTTGGGCTCCACGGCGGACAGCGTGGATCCCGCCAACGCAACGAGCAGGACCGCGCATCGGATCCATCGATCAAGTGTGTTCATCATTTCGACCTCGAAACGGTCACGAAGGCGTCGTCTTGGCGGCCTGGAGTCTGGCCGACGTCACCGGAATCGGTTCAGTATAGCCGTCGTCCGCACCGTTTTTCTGGCGGAGTGGTTCATCAGGCGGAACGGCGGGGCAAATTGATTTACAATCGTGATCGGACTCCAATCGCGGATCGAAACCGTTACGAACGCCGACCACCAAGATGCACCAATGAATCACTCCTCCTTATTCCTTGCGTTCACCGTGATTTCCGGCCTCTGGTGTGGCCCTGGCGTTTCGAGCTTGATCGCCGATGCCCCGCGTCCCAACATTCTTTACTTCTATGTCGATGACATGGGTTGGGGGTCGATCGGACCGAACGGCCAAGCCGATCGCCGAGCGAAAGATCTGCCTTCGGTGCGAACCCCCAACCTGGATCAACTCGCCGCACAAGGATTGAACTTCACACGCGGCTATGGATGCCACGTGTGTTCGCCTGCCCGATCGTCACAGCAATCCGGGTTTCACCAAGGGCATACGTTCGCCGATCGCAATGACCCCGATAACGCCAAAAAGGCGATGCGGGCGGATGACACTTTGATGGGCGATGCGTTGTCGTCGGCCGGTTACGTGACGGGATACTGGGGAAAATGGGGATACGGAGGCTCGAAGGATCAGGCCGCCCCCGTCATCGACAATCTGCAAACGCTGCCGACCTCGCACGGATACCGACACGTCTTGGCCGAACTGCATCACGTTCGGGCGCACACGTTCTTTCAACCCACCTTGTGGAGCGCGCCTGCGTCACCCGGTGCCGTCGGCGGCATCGAACTGGTCCCCAACTCGATGGCCCGCTACCAAGGTCGCCCGGACTATCCGGCCGTCCCGGCGCTGCAGGATCACGCCGGCTATCCCAAGACGGCGTACTGCGATGACTGCTACGCCTTCGCCGCATTAGACTTCTTCCGCGATCAGGGACAAAACTACAACCGATCTGGTCAACCGTTCTTTGGCCTGCTTGCCGTGCAAATTCCCCACGCCCCGTTCGGTGAAATCGAGCGTCTGCCCGAGTGGGACCAAGCCTACGCCGACGACCCGCACTATGCGAAACTTGCCGACCAGACACGTCAATGGGCCGCAATGGTCACGCGCATCGACGCCCACTTCGGCAATATTCTGGCGGCGCTGGAAGACCCGAACAACGACGGCGACAAATCCGACTCCATTGCCGACAACACGCTGGTGATCTTTCAAAGCGACAACGGCGGTCCGGGCGGCAAAAACCTCATCGAGCTGGATGCCAACGGCGGGCTGCGGGGGACCAAGGGCAGTATTCAAGAAGGCGGCATCCGCGTGCCACTGCTGATGCGTTGGCCCGCCATGATCCACGACCAATCGACTCTAAAAGCCGGCACCGATGTTGATCGCGTCGTCGACGTGACCGACTTGCTGCCGACGTTCTGTGAACTCGCCGGCGTCGAGGCGCCGCTGAGCATCGATGGCGTGTCCCTGGCGCCGACGCTGACCGGCAGCGGCCAACAACGCACACGCGACTTCATCATCCACGAAGCCGGCAACGGCCATTCGATCATCCGTGGCACACAGAAATTGGTCCGCACCAAGAAAGGTCTGGAGCTCTATGACCTCCAATCCGACCACGCCGAAGCCAACGACATTGCCGCCGCGCATCCCGAACTGGTCAAAGAACTTGAAACACTGTTGTTGGGCGAACGGGTCGATGAGCCACGTGGATTCGCCAATACCTATCATCATTGGTCGGGGAAAGACGGTGCGTCGACCTCCGACGCAGCCAACTGGTCGGACTACCGCTACGCCAACGCGGGCATCACGTACATGACCGACGACGGTGCCCCGCAATTGTCCTGGACCGCTCGCATCGACAACAAGGGCGATCATCCCAACACCGCCCTCGCCGACCGCGACGTGGAATTCCTGGGTCTGGCAATCCGCGGTGGGGCTTCGAAAAACGCTGCCCAGTCGTTGGCGCTCGGACCAAACGTGAACCTGACCGGACGCAACGAGATTCGAATCGGGCCGAATGGGAGGGTGAAGCTGAACGGTGGAACGATCTCGACGCTGCGCTGGATCGAAGTTCAAGCGGAAGGCGCGCTCGAGGGCACCGGCACGATCGAGGGTACGGTGTACAACGACGGGACGGTCAGGGTAACGGGAATCGACCGGCCGCGATTGAACATCCTGGGCGACTATCACCAACCCGAACAAGGCACACTACGCCTCGCCGATATCGGCCAAGCGCAGCCGGCGGTTCAAATCACCGGAACGGCGTCATTGGGGGGCGAATTGGTCGTGGCGACCGGAGACAGGTTCAAGCCGATCCCCGGTCATTCCTATGTGGTCATCACGGCGGACCGAATCAACGGAACGTTCAGCAATCCTGACAACGAAGTCGTTTGCGCCGACGGAACGCGATTGACGATCGAATACTCTGACGATCGCGTCTCGCTACGGTCTCATTGAACGCCTGAGCACAACGGGAGGACTCTGTTTCATGTCGGATGGCTCGATCGAAGACGCATTGAGAATCACGCTGGCAGACTATCGTTTGACGCGTGGCGAGAAACAAGCGCTCGCCAAAGTCGTCGAAAAGGTCGGCGGCGATGAACGGCAATTGGCGTTCGCCCGCAACTTCGCATTCAAGCTGGTGCGAGAACAGCTCGGTGGTCCGAACGATGTCGAGCTGATCGACTGGTTGGAAAACGTCCTGAAGGTGCTGGTGCCGAAGGACGCTCCGGACTCGGGTGCGATCCGATCCGAAGCGTTTTTCAGTCCCAACGACGAATGCGTCGCTCGGATCGATCGTTTATTCCGGTCATCACGCAAGTCGGTGGATGTCTGTGTATTTACGATCACCGACAACCGGATCAAAGACGCGATCCTGGCAGCACACCGCCGACGCGTCGCCATTCGAATCATCTCCGACAACGACAAGTCCACGGACCTGGGTTCCGACATCGACCAACTGGCACGGCTGGGCGTCCCGGTCCGCGTCGACCGTACCGATTACCACATGCACCACAAGTTCGCGATCTTCGACAGACGACAGCTGCTGACCGGAAGTTACAACTGGACCCGAAGCGCGGCGAAGTACAACGAGGAGAACTTCATCGTCACAGGCGACACGGTGCTGCTGGGGTCGTTTCGCAAAGCGTTCGACAAGCTTTGGCAGGCGTTGGGGAGGTAGAGGGGGAGACAAGGAGATTGAGCCGCGTGATAGATTGGAATAAGAACTGCGGAGTCCCTACTGCCTTCCCATCGTCTTGCCCCCATCGTCTTGCCCCCATCGTTTTGCCCCTATCGTTTTGCCCCTATCGTTTTGCCCCTATCGTTTTGCCCCTATCGTTTTGCCCCTATCGTTTTGCCCCTATCGTTTCGCCCCGCCCCGACCTTCACTCCCCTTCGTATCCGCGCCACATCCAGACCAAGGTATCGGCGAGGGTGTGTTCGAAGACGCGGCGGTCGCAGTGTCGTGACGCGCGGCTGAACACGAACCGATAGTCGTAGCCTTTGGCTTTCAGCGCCGCGGCGGTCCGTCGATTGGCCATCACCCAGTTGTGATACGTCTCTTCGGGATCGTTGGCCCGATTATCGTTTTCGGCCACGTGTGTGAAAATTCGCAGCGGTTTCTTTTCGCTGTTCTCGATCAACTTCAGGCCCGAATGGTACTCCCAAGCGCCCAGCGGGTACTCGGCCTCTTCGGCCGCGTCATCGTCTTGCTGGTCGACAAAAGTGCCCGAATACGTGATCAGCCGACGGAAAAGATCGGGACGGAACCAGCCCATCGTCAGCGCCGCGGCGCCACCGCTGCTACATCCCATCACCGCCTTGCCCCAGGGGTTCTCCGTGAAGGCGATGTTCGGATAGGCGACTTTGATTTCAGGATGGTTGAGCACCGCCGGCAAGACTTCGTCGTTGATGAATCGAGCCAGACGGTCCGACATCGTGTCGTATTCCAGCCCTCGTTGGCTGCCGTAACTATCGTTGCCACCGTTTTGCACGGCGATCGTGATGAAGGCGGGCAGCCGACGCTTCGGATCTTTGGAAATCGTCAGGTTGTCCAGAGCATTGCGGACCAGATCCAATCGACTGGGGCCGTCATGCGTCACCAGGATCGGGGCTTTGGTGCCGTCTCGATACGCAGCCGGAACGTAAACCCAAATCTTCCGCTCGGTTCGAACCGGCTTCTTCGGGTCCAGGGTTTTGTCGTCACCGCGGAAGATCTTGCTGTCGGCCAAACGCATCGAAAACTCGAACAGCTTGCCCTTGGGGTTGCCGCGATCGGTCAAGTCGGGATCGAGTTTGTAGTCGGGGCCGATGGTGTAATCGCCGTTGCCTTCGCTACCCGGTGTCTCGCGGTAGTCGTCTGCGACGCCGGACAACGGGAACGTGGTCGACGCAAGCAAGATCAAGAGGAAAACGTGGAACGATGTGAGGCGAATAGTTGTGGGATGATTCATGTTGCAGGACGTGGGTTCACAAAGGCGGGAAGGGGACGGGAATGCTTCCGTGCGGAACAAATGTAGCGTCGATCGAATGGACCGTTTGGTTTGGAGGAAGCGAGGGTTTAGGTTTTTGGAAATTTGCTGGGCGGGGATTGGAGGTGGCAGAATGATACGGGGCAGAATGATGAAGGCAGGGAGGTGAGGAGAGAGGAGACAAGGAGACAAGGAGGGAGGGCCGCGCGATAGAATGGAACAGGAACTACGGGGGCCCTACTGCCATCCCATCGTTTTGCCCCCATCGTTTTGCCCCCATCGTTTTGCCCCCATCGTTTTGCCCGATCGTTTTGCCCGATCGTCTTGCCCGATCGTCTTGCCCGATCGTCTTGCCCGACTCTCTGTACCATCAGCCTCCGCCGTCCCGGTCTCTTGCGAGCGGATGTTTCCCTGGGTCGACGATTTCTTGGAATCCGTTGAGCACGACTGGGACGCTTTGGTGAAAGCAAACGACGTTCAGTGAAGCGATGTTGCCGAAGATGTTTTCCCGATCGCCGAAGAAGTTGTCGTCGCTGAACAGCGGAGGCAAATGCCACCAGAGGCGATAGCCCATTTCCATGATTAGCCGAATTGTTCCAGTGATCCAGGTGGGTGACTCGTTCCATTTCCTCTATCCTCTGAGAGTCCCCGTCGAACCGGAGATTGATCTTTTACGTATTTCCGTCTGTAATACCGTTTCAGGCCGCCCGGTCGGGATGCCGGCCGAATTGACACGCACCGTTTTCATCGCGGAGACCATGAACGCACCCCAAATAGACGAACAGATTGCCAAGTACTCGCAAATGTGCAACCGGCTGGCGGACGAGGTCGGGCGACTGCTGGTCGGGCAGGAAACGATGGTTTCACGTCTATTGATCGGATTATTGACCGGTGGGCACGTGCTGCTCGAAGGCGTCCCCGGATTGGCAAAAACGCTGACCGTCAGCAGTCTGGCCCAGGCGATCCGGACCGATTTTTCTCGCATCCAGTTTACCCCGGATATGCTGCCGGCGGACGTCATCGGCACCGAAGTCTTCAACCCCAAAGAAGCGACGTACAGCGTCAAACGCGGGCCGATTTTCGCCAATTTAATCCTGGCCGACGAAATCAACCGCGCCCCGGCTAAGGTCCAGAGCGCCTTGCTGGAGGCGATGCAGGAGCGACAGGTCACCATCGGCACCGAGACCTTCAAGTTCCCCCATCCGTTCTTGGTGATGGCGACACAGAACCCGATCGAGCAAGAGGGGACGTACCCGTTGCCCGAGGCTCAGGTCGACCGGTTCATGCTCAAAACCAAGATCGATTATCCGTCCCGTGAGGACGAGCGAAAGATCGTCGACCGGATGGCCGGCGGCAAAGCGATCCCCGAAATCTCGGCCGTCACATCGCCCGACGAAATCATGGAAGCCCGCGCGGTGGTCGAGAAGATTTGGTGCGACGACAAAGTCCGTGATTACGGCATCGACGTGGTCCGTGCGACACGTGATGCCGTCGGATCCGGAGTTGCGGCGCTGGAAAACATGATCGAAATGGGGGCCAGCCCACGCGCGTCGATCTTTCTGCTCAAAGCCGGCAAGGCGCACGCGTTCTTGGAAGGACGCAGCTATGTGACGCCACACGACATCAAATCGTTGGCCCCGGACGTGCTGCGGCACCGCGTCGTGTTGACATACGAGGCGGAGGCCGAAGGCAAGTCGGTCGACGACGTGATTCGACAGATTCTGGACAACGTCCCGGTGCCCTGACCGGCACGCGTTCGTCACGGCAGTGGGAGGAAATTAATTTACGCGAAATCATCTCTGATTCTCGCATCTCTGGAAGCTGACGCCACCGTTCATGTTGCCTCGCGAAGTCATTCGAAGAGTCCGAGAGATCCAAGTTCGAACCGGTCGCCAAGTGGCCGATGTTCTCGCCGGCCAATACGTCTCGGTGTTCAAAGGCCGCGGCATCGAGTTCGACGAAGTTCGACCGTACATCCCCGGCGACGACGTACGCACGATTGACTGGAACGTAACCGCCCGAATCGGTGAACCGTTCGTCAAGCGATACGTGGAAGACCGACAATTGACGCTGATGGTCATGGCCGACGTGTCCGCGTCCCAGGATTTCGGTTCGGGCCAGCGGAGCAAACGTGACGCGACAGCGGAACTGAGCGCGCTGCTGGCATTTTCGGCGACACTCAACGATGACAAGATCGGACTGACGCTGTTCCACGGCGCGATCGAACAATACATTCCGGCTCGTAAAGGCCAGCGGCATTCGCTGCGGGTCATCCGCGAAGTCCTGGCGCACGGAAAGGTGGAAACCCAGGCCCCGCGAAAACGCCGCCGTTGGCTGCCGATGGGACGCCGCCGCGCCTGGTGGCGAACCGGTCGCCAAGCGACCAACATCGCCGGTGCGATGCAGTTTCTGATGTCCGTCACCTCGCGGAAATCGATCTGCTTCGTCATCAGCGACTTCCTGGGCGATGGGTACCTGGAAGCCATGCAAAGTGCCAATCGCAAACACGACGTGATCGCGGTGTTGGTCACGGACCCCAAAGAACTGGAGTTTCCCAGCGTCGGCTTGGTCAATCTGGACGACGCCGAAACGGGGCGTGTGGTTCAATGCGACGCAGGATCGAAAACGTTTCGCGATCATGTGGCCGCGGCCGCAGAAAAACGAGTCGAAGACCTGCGCCACAGTTTCGGTCGTTCGGGAATCGATTTCATCCACATCGATGCACAAGGCGACGTCGTCGATCCGCTGGTGAAATTTTTCCGCATGCGTCAACGGAGGATGCGATGATGAACGTCAAGGGCGAAGATTGTGCATGGCCGTTGGCCAAATCCGACCCTGTTGGGATTTTTCCCCTGGGGCGGCGCAACCTCGCAAAAGCTCGGTTGGCTTGCCCCAGGCTATGGATGTGCATGCCCGTTGGGCAAAAGGCGTCTCGTGTCGACATGAGTGCCTGCCAGGCATTGGTGTCTACACCTCTATCACGCATCCGAGCTGATCTGAACGAAGGGTTTCGGCCAACGGCCATCAACAAATGCTTTCGATTTGCACTGCTGCTGGTCATCCTCGCGGCGAGGACGCCATCCGCCGCTGCCGAATCGATTCAGCAGCAACGGCAATCGGGACCGGTGTCCATCGAGGTGACGCTGGAACCGAAAGAGCCGGTGATCGGGGACACCGTCACGCTCTCGATCCAAGTGACGGCTGAAAAGGACGTCGAAGTCTTGATGCCTGATTTCGGTGACGCGTTGGATCGTTTTTCAATCGTCGATTTTGCGCCTCGCGAAACGATCGATGATGCGGGGCGAACGGTTGCCAAACAAACCTACCGGCTCGATCCGCCCTCCTCGGGCCGGCACGTGATCCCGCCGATCTTGATCGAATACGTCGACCGCCGCCCCGGCCAGCAACAGGCCCCCGAGGGCTTGGACGCCTACGAAGTCCTGACTGATCGCATTCCATTCGAGGTCGCATCGGTGCTGCCCGACGACGCTGCGGTCGATCTGAAGCCACCGATGGAGCGGTTGGCCCCGATCCAACCACCGGCGCCATCACGATGGCCGCTCGTCGTTGCGATGCTGGTACTCGCGCTGGTATCGCTGCCGTTTGTCTGGCGAGCCATCGCGGCGGCGCGACGACGCAAGCGCCGGCGATCGGCCTACGACGTTGCGACGGCGCGACTGAAAAAGCTATTGCGGGAACCACGATCGACGGGACCGCAAATCGATGAATTTTATGTCGGGTTGTCCTACATCATTCGCAAGTACATCGAAGACCGATTCGAAATGCGCGCGCCCGAGTTGACGACCGAAGAATTCCTCGCGTCGATCGGACAGTCACCGGATTTTTCGGCCGACCATCAAAGCCTGTTGCGCGAGTTTCTTCGTCAAGCCGACTTGGTGAAGTTTGCCCGCGTCCAACCGTCGGGCGATGAGATCGAACGAGCGATCGGCAACGTCCAGCGTTTCTTGGAAGATACGCGTGAAAACGCCCCGATGATCAGCGACGAGTCTGCCGAGTCGGATTCCGAGGACGACACGCCGCCGGAAGGTGCAGGGCCGAAACGCCAGATCCAGGAGGCCGCACATGGGTGAGATCGAACTGCGTGACCCCGCGTTCCTGCTGCTCGCTCTGCTGGCACCGTTCGTGTTTTGGCTGGCCCGGCACAACCCGTCGCGGATCCGTTACTCCTCGGTCGCGATCGTCGAGGCCGCACCAAGATCGCTGCGTGCGAGACTGGCGGGACTGCCCGCGCTGCTGATGGCGCTGGCGGTGTTACTGATTTCCGTGGCGTTGGCGGGACCGCGGACGCCTGATGCAGAAACGAAGGTCAGCCGCGAAGGCATCGCGATCATGATGGTGCTGGACCGCTCGGGATCGATGCAAGCCCGCGACTTGGTGCAAGACGATTACAGCGTCGATCGGTTGAGCGTGGTCAAGGATGTCGTTCGGGGTTTTGTCTTGGGCGAAGGCGAATCGGCCGGCAAAGGGCGTCCCGATGACACGATCGGATTGATCGCGTTTGCGGGCTACGCCGACAGCCTCTGTCCGCTGACCTTGGACCACGGCAATCTGACGACGATGGTCAATGATCTGGAAATCGTTTCGACGCGTGAAGAAGACGGCACGGCGATCGGAGACGCCTTGGCGCTAGCGGTCGAGCGGCTGCGGCGGAGCGACGCCAAGTCGAAGGTGGTGATCATGCTGACCGACGGGGCTCACAACGCCGGCGTCGTCGATCCCAAACAGGCGGCGGAGGTCGCTGCGGCGAGCGACGTGAAAGTCTATTGCATCGGTGCGGGAACCCAGGGGCGGGCGCCGTTTCCTGTGCAGGATCCCTTCACCGGACGGACCGAATTGCGGCTTTTCGATGTCGATCTGGATGAAGACACGTTAAAAATGATTGCCGAAACCACGGGCGGTCGCTATTTCCGCGCCACCGACCGCGAATCGCTCGGCGAAGTGTACGCGGAAATCGACGCGTTAGAGCGAACCAAGGTGACCGAGTTTCGCTACTTGCAATACAACGAACACTACCGATCCTTCTTGCTTGCCGGGCTGTTGTTGGTCGGCGTCGCGGCAACTTCCAAGGCCAGTTTGTTCAGGACGCTTCCGTAAGATGTCGGATTTTCGATTCGCAACGCCAGGTTGGTCGGCGGCCCTGTGGGTCGTCTTGGCAATCGTCATCATGCTGCTCTATCTGGAGCAGCGACGTGGTGATGCGCTTGCGCGATTCCTGTCGCCTGTCATGCAACCGCGACTGGTCTCACGTTCGTCGTTGATGCGTCGCTCGATGACGACGTTGCTGTTGGGACTCGCATCGGTGTGTTTTGTCCTGGCGCTGATGCGACCGCAATACGGATTGACCTACGTCAAAACGCCACGCCTCGGTGCGCAGATCATGTTTTGCCTGGACGTCAGCAAGTCGATGCTGGCCGAAGACGTCGCCCCGAACCGACTGGAACGCGCCAAAGCCGACATCACCGACTTGCTGACGTTCTTGGATGGGGATCAAGTCGGATTGATCGGGTTTGCCGGACGGGCGAGTGTGCTGTGCCCGCTGACACCGGACTACGGCTTTTTCAAACTGGTGCTCGACGGTGCCGGTCCCAACAGCGTCGGTCGCGGCGGCACGCGATTGGAAGAACCTCTTCGCAAAGCCTTGGACGGATTCCGCTCGGAAAGCGATGTCTCGCGAGTCGTGTTTCTGATCACCGATGGCGAAGACCACGATTCGCACCCGTTGGATGTGGCCGAGGACGCGATCGAACGCGGAATCAAAATTGTCGCCGTGGGTCTGGGCGCTGAAGCGGGCAGCGAGATTCGCATCACCGATCCACGAACGGGCGTGCAACAGCAGGTGCTCGATGCGGACAACCGTCCCGTCGTCACGCGTTTGGACGGAGAAACACTTCGCGAACTCGCCTTGGCAACCGAAGGCGTTTATATCCCCGCGGGAACGGGAAGCCTGGATCTGAAATCGATCTACGACGCCCACATCAAGCCACTGGTCCGCGGAGAATTGTCCACCGAAGGTCGCGCGATCCGGCGCGATGCGTTCCAGTGGATGATCCTGGCCGGGCTGGTTCTGCTGGTCGCCGCCGTCGTCCTGGGCCACCGCCGTGCCGCTGATGCGATCGCACAGCCCGACGGACTGCCGGACGGAAAACGGAAAGCACCGCGGCAAGCAACGCGGAACGATGCCGCTGCAAAGGTCGCGTTGGTGCTGCTGATCACAGCGATGCTGTCGCCCGGTACCGCGCTCGCCGACCAAACCGAAACCGATCAATCCGCACCGGCGACTGTCCCGGCGGACAACGCGGCCGGCAACGCGGCGACCAATGCCGAGCGGACGCGATCGTGGACGCCGACGAGCCGATGGACGCTCGTGAAACCTACAACCGAGGACTCGATCGGCTGAGTGGCGATTTGGATGAAGCGGAACGTTTGCTCAGCCAAGCCCGTCGAGACGCCGGCGGCGACGGTGAAGTTCGGTTTCGGGCGACATACAACCTGGGTTGGGTCGAAATCAACCGCGCCGATGCAATCATCGAAGAAGAACCCGAACAGGCGCTCCAACATCTGCAACGGGCCGCGGGCTGGTTCCGCGACGCGATCCGATTGCGCAGCGACGCCGACGACGCACGTCACAATCTGGAAGTCGTTTTACTGCGAATCACGCAACTCCGCGATCAACTGATGAAACAGGACGATCAAGACCTGACGACCCAATTGGACGCCTTGATCGCCGCACAACGCCAGACCATCAGCAATCTCCGCGCGCTCGTCCAACAGATCGCCGAGAGCGACGATCCAAACATCGCCGATCAGTACCGAACTTCATTCCAACGACTGGCCATCGATCAACGCGTCGCGCTGTCGGACCTGCAAGGTTTGGTCGAACATGCCGCTGGTGAATTGGAGACGTTGGAATCCAAAGCAGAATCCGAACGAACACCGGAAGAAAATATTCGCATCGCACAACTGGTCAGCCTGTTGAGCTACCTGAACCAGGGCAGCCAGCGGATCGGCCAATCTCGCAGCCAACTTCGTCGCCGTCAGGCATCACGCGGGTTTCGCCGCGCCGCGACGGGATTGAACCAATTGAAACGTGCCCGCGATCAACTGCGCCAGCCGCTGGAAATCTTGGACGGACTTTCGAGAGACGTCGCCGAGACGGCACAGCACACCGCACTCAAGGCGATCGAAAGCCAAGGGATCGGCGGACAAGACGATTCACCTGCGATCCCCCGATGGATCGATCAGGAGTTCTTAGCCGACGCCCAAGCCGATTTGACCGGCCGCACCGAAGAGCTGACTGACCGGCTGGCGGCCGGCCTGGACACGACATCCCAAGACGATGCAGCAACCGACATCGACCCCGAGCAACAAGCGTTTTTTGAGAAACTCAGCCGGGCAATGCCGCACCTGAACGCGGCCACCGATGCGTTGAAGACCGCGGACGAGAAAATTGCCTTCCCCGATTACGCCGCCGCAAGCGAACAGCAGGTCAATGCGATCAAGGAATTGCAACGGGCACGGGAACAATTTGCGGATTTGAAAACCCTGATCGAATTGGCCTACACAGGAGAACAGGAAATCGGCGCTGCGTTGGCAGAACTGATGGGTCAACCGGAGACGGCCGAATCACCGGCTTCCGAATCACCGGCTTCCGAATCACTGGCTTCCGAGGCACTGCCTGCCGAATCACTGCCTGCCGAATCACTGCCTGCCGAATCACTGCCTGCCGAATCACTGCCTGCCGAATCACTGCCCGCCGAATCACTGCCCGCCGAATCACTGCCTGCCGACGCCGCGAAACAGCTCGTCGACTTCATCAGCGAGCGTCAGGCGGAAAACCTGCGACGCATGCAACGGTTGCGAGACGAGATTGTCGCCGAGACCGCCAAAGCTCAAGCCGCGCAAGACGAATCCGCCGAACAAGAATCGGCCGATCCAGCCAGCAATGAACCGTCTCAGCAGCTGCAACGACTCGCCCTTGCGATGCAACTGGTCGAACGTGCCAGCGAGCAGATGAACGATGTCGTCGCGAATTTACCAGACGAGAACGCCGGCAAGCCCGCAGAGCCTCCCCTGGTAGCGGAAGGGCGCAAGCCCACCGGTCCCCGCCCGGCATCGCCGTCCGATGCGCCAGCAAACGACGATACCACCTCGGAACCCTCGACCGTCGATGGAGCCCCCGTCGTCACAAACGCACCATCAGACGATCCGCCCGAGCCGCCGCAACCCTACGCACTTTCCCAAAGCCATGCCGAAGCCGCCATCGAGACGCTGCAGGATCTCCGTCGCCTGTTCTTTTCGATCGTCGAACACCTGCGAGAAACCGCGCAGCGTCAGGCCGGAATCAACGACGAAACCGAGCAAATGGCTGCCCTGCAATCAGAATCAGAAACGGACGCCCAACGCCCACGTGTCGATGCAGCCGAGTTGGCGTCACGACAAAATGATCTGTCCGAGATTGCCGAGCAGATCGCATCCGCGTTAGAACAGCAGGCCGATGCATCGGCAGATCCGCCGGCCGACCCCAGCGGACAAGCGGCTCCCGTCGATCCCCAGCAACAAGAAATGATCCAGCAGAACGCCGAAAAGGCACAAAAGGCAGCCGGGCTGGTCAGGGAATCCACCCAACAGATGGCCGAGGCCTCGGAACAACTCAGCGGTGAGGATCCGCAAATCGACCAGGCGCGACCGCCGCAGGACCTGGCGCTTGAAAAGCTGGTCGAAGCGTTGCGAGAACTGCAACCGCCGCAGCAAGACCCATCGAATCAACAGCAGAACCAACAGCAGCAACAACAGGACCGACAGCAACAACAAGACCGACAGCAACAACAGTCCGACCAGAACCAACCACAAGAGCAGAACGAAGAACAAGACGCGCAAATGGATCCATCACGCGTTCTGCAAGCCGTCCGAGACCGTGAAGCGCAACGACGGCGTGAGCGGGACCAGCGTCAGCGCTCCGGCCAGATCCCGGTGGAAAAGGATTGGTGATGCCAATGATCTTACAAGTCAATAACGAGCCGAAAACAATTTCTGCCGCGATGTTCACTCGAGCGGGGTCTGCCATCGCCGAAGCGACGTGCGCCAGTGCGTGGAGCGGCCGCCGCCCCACGCTAGCAGGGACGCAGTCAGTCCTGCTCCGCAGCTTGCTCACCTCGTCGCTGGTCCTGCTGTGGTGGGCGACATCCGCCGCCGCGCAAGACGTGAACGTCCAGGTGGCAACCGAAGAGCCACCGCACTATGTCGGCGTCAGCGTGATCGTTCAGTTGACCGTCGATGGACTGGAAGCAGATCCGCAACCGCAATGCGTCGCCGAGTCCTCTTCGCCGGACGTGCGGGTTCGATTAGCCGGGATCAGTCCGCGAATCGTTCAACGTATGTTTCAGTCGGGCACCCAGATTCGACGAATCCAACAAGTCACCCACACCATCCAATTTCGCGTCACGGCCAACCAACCGGGAGACTACGAAATTGGCCCATTCGTGATCACCCAAGGCAATACCGAAAAGCATGTGGACGCGATCACGATGTCTTTCGCCGAAGTCCCGACGACGGACGACATGCGGATCCAATTGCAACTGCCCGAATCCGCTTATCCCGATCAACGCGTTCCCGTCACGATCCAGTGGTGGTTCGCCGGCGACACCGACAACGTCAATCAGCTCCGAATCGATGGGACGATGTTGGACGAATTCCGATTCGCCCCCGACCGCACGCCTGAGCGGGGCGGATCGCGATTGCCGATCGAGACCGAGGAGGGCACGATCGCATTGGCAGCCACGGCGGAACGCAAAACGGTCGACGGCAAAGAGTTCACGGTCGTTTCGGCACAGCGGACGTTGATCCCGAACCGGCCGGGAACGTACGAGATCGCGCCGATCACTGCGACGATCCAGTGGGTCACACAATGGGACCAGCGCCGGCGATCTCCGCTGGGCGATTTTGGGATCGGCGGTTCGCTACTGGAAGAAGCCTTCGGTGGTCGCCGTCGTCCGGCGAAAGTCGAATTGTTTCGCGCCGAAGGCGAACCGTTGACGTTCGAAGTCAAACCGTTCCCCAGCCAAGGCCGTCCGGAAAGTTTTTCGGGTGCCGTCGGGAACGGATTTTCTCTCGATGTCGCCGCCGATCGCACTGTTGTTCGAGTCGGCGACCCGATTCGTTTGACGCTGCACCTGCGCGGTGATGGGAATATCGAAGGTGCGACGCTGCCACCGCTGTCCGCCGATGGTGGATTGGATCCCGGGCACTTCCGATTGCCCGCCGGTGACGTGACCGGCGTTCTGCAGGACGATCAAGACGGCAAGCAGTTTGTCGTCTCGGTCCGCGTGCTCGATGAGAGCATCAACGAAATTCCGTCGATCGCTTATTCATGGTTTGACGCCGAAAACGAACGTTACCAAACCACTCGGTCCGAGCCGATCGCCTTGCGCGTGATGCCGGCACAGGTCGTTGGAGCGGACGCTGTCGTCAGCAGTCAATCCGCTTCCCCATCGAACCAGACCGTCGCCAACGATCCAACCGCCCAATCAGCTCGCGGCAGCGGTCCACGCAGTTTTTCGCTCAGCGGTGCCGACTTGGCGATCGAACGCGATCCGCAGCGTTTGTTGACGGGATCCACCAGCCTGCTGGCCCGTCCGTCATTGCAAGTTACCGGATACGCTTTGGGATCGCTGTGCCTGATCGTGGCCCTGGTCGATCGAAAGCGGCGTCAAGTCGACCCTGCGATTCGGCAAGCGTCGGCTGTCGTGCGGGCCCAACGAGGACGCATTGCCGCGGCCGAACGGTTACCGGAAAAGGAAGCCGCCAAACAGATCGCCGAAGCACTCCGCGTGGCCCATCTTGAGGTTCACGAGACGGACCGTTCAGCCATTGAGCCGATCATTGCCCAGTGCGAAGCGATCGCCTACAAACCCGGTGACGACGCCGATGCAAGGATTTCGCCGGACCTGTTGGGCCGCGCCTTGGCAACCATCGACACCCTGAAACCAAGCCACTCCACTGCATGATGCGGCCGATCGCTCTTCTGTTCGTCTTGATCCAAATCGTTTGCGGGATGGCAACGTCGGCGCCCGCGGCTGGAGACACTGCGCCCGCGACCGGGGACACCTTGCAGCGGGCGATCCAGGCGTACCGGTCGGCCCTGGATCAGGTGCAGCGCGATCGACGTTTGGAATCCTTTTCCCGCGCCGAAACCCTGTTCGCGCAGGTGATTGCTGACCAACGGTCTCGCACGCCGAATCAGCCGCCGAGTGCCGACCTATATTTCAATCAGGGAAACGCGGCCTTGGGAGCGGAACATCTTGGTGACGCAATCCTGGCCTATCGGCGTGCCTTGGCGATCGCTCCCAATCATCGGCGGGCACGTCAGAACCTCGAATTCGCCCGGACGTTGCTGCCCGATTGGGTTCCCGTTCCGGAAGGGGATGCGATTTCATTTGGATCCTTCTTTGACTGGATGCAAACGATTCGGGCCGGCCAGTGGAACGGAATCGCCGCGATCACATTTTTGCTGGCGATGGCATCGGCGGCGTTTTATTTGCGAACGGACAAGACCGTCGCACGCAACCTGGCCGTCGTGTTTTTGATCGTCTGGATTGGCGTGCTCGTCAAATCCTGGGTGTCTCGAAGTGATGCAACCGAGCGATTCGCGGTGGTGATTCTTCCCGAAGTCACCGCGCGGTCGGCAGATTCGATCCATTCGCCGGCAACGTTTCGCGACCCCTTGCCCGGCGGCGTGGAGGTCACTGTGGTGGACGACCGCGGCGATTGGGTGCGTGTCCAATTGCCAGATAGCCGCGAGGCTTGGCTGCCGGCGTCGGCCATCGAAATCGTGGCCCCGTAGCGAAGCCACGCAATTCACCCAAACTTGTTCCCAGGCTCCCGCCTGGGAACATACTGTTTAGGTGGCTCCTGCCTCCTGCCCGCAAACCGCGTGTGGTGTCACGCCAGCACCTTTTCGATCACGTTGCCGTGCACGTTGGTCAGCCGAAAGTGAAACCCTTTGTAGCGAAACGTCAGCCGTTTATGGTTGATCCCCAGCAGGTGCAACACCGTGGCGTGAAAATCGTGGACATGGAAGGGATCTTCCGTTGCGGTGAATCCGAAATCATCGGTCGCGCCGTAGCTGCATCCCGGTTTGACGCCACCGCCGGCCATCCACAATGGACCACTCTTGGTGTGATGGTCGCGTCCGCTACCTCCCTGGGACATCGGCGTGCGGCCGAATTCACCTCCCCAGATCACGAGCGTGTCTTCCAACATGCCGCGTTGTTTCAGATCTTTCAACAAGGCCGCACATCCTTGATCGACCTCCTTCGTTCGCGCCGTGACGCCTTTGACAACACCGCTGTGATGATCCCACCCGGTATGATAAAGCTGGATAAAGCGAACGCCCCGCTCGGCCATCCGGCGTGCCATCAAACAATTAGATCCAAAGCTGCCGTCTGGTTTTTCACCGACGCCGTAGAGCTGTCGCGTGGTCGCCGACTCTGAAGCGAACTCGGCCAACTCCGGTACACTGGTTTGCATTTGAAAGGCCAGTTCATACTGATTGATCCGGGTCAAGATCTCGGGATCATCGACCTGATCATGGTAGAGTCGATTGAGCGATTCGATCGACCGGATCGTTTCGGCTTGACTGGTCGCATTGATGCCTGTGGGAGATTTAAGATAGTTCAGGGGTTGCTCACTGCCGTAGAATTCCACGCCTTGATGTTTGCCCGGCAAGAACCCGTTGTGCCACGCCGTGGTCGGAATGGGTTGGCCCAAGGGACCACTTCGCATGACCACAAAGCTCGGCAAGTCTTCGGTTTCGGCGCCCAAACCATACGACAACCAGGATCCCATGCTCGGTCGTCCCGCGATACTGAATCCCGTGTTCATGAAGGTGTGCGCGGGGTCATGATTGACCTGATCGGTTTGCAGGGTGCGAACCACGCAAAGATCGTCGGCGACCGTCTGGAGGTGCGGCAACAGATTGGAGATTTTTTGGCCGGATTTCCCACACGGTTTGAATCCGACGTCCGTCCCGAAACATTTGAGAGCTTCATATTGAAGAAAGGCCAGCTTCACGCCATCGGTCAACGACTTTGGAATCGCTTTCCCGTTGAGTTCGCGGAGCATCGGTTTGTCGTCAAACGTTTCGAACTGGCTCGGCCCCCCGGACATGTACAGGTAAATCACCCGCTTGGCTTTGGGCGGATGATTCGGAAACGACCGCCGGGACGAGGACGCGGCGGACGATCGCTCGCCGAGCATCGACCCGAGCGCCGCCGCGGCAATGCCACTGGCGGACCGCCCAAAGAAATGGCGGCGTGTCACGTCCAGGATGTCAGAGTGGATCATGGTTCAGGACCGGATTAGGAATTCGTGGAGGTTCAAGATGGCACGCGTGACCGCAGTCCAAGCTGCGATTTCGGGTGCGTCGGCGAGCGAAGGAGGGGAGGCTTGACCGATCGAAACCAGCCTCTGCGCATCATCGACGGCGGTTAGATAGTGGGCTCGTTGACTGGCCAACAGCTTTTCCAGCACATCGATCTCGCCCGCCGAAGGTCGACGTTGCAACGACAACAAGAACGCCGATTCGATCCGTTCTCGGTCACTGCGATCCGAGGCGTCGCAGATCCGCATCGCCAGCACGCGTGCCGCTTCGACAAAAATCGGATCATTCAATAACGACAGTGCCTGCCCCGGCGTATTGGTGATATTCCGCTTCGCCGTACACTCTTGACGAGTCGGCGCATCGAATGCCAACATCGTCGGATGGATGTTCTGACGCTTCCAAAATGTATAAAGGCTGCGATCGTACTGCGCCGCATCGGGACTGGTTTCCCAGAGCATGTGACGACTTCCATACATGACCTTGTCCGAACGAGACCAATAGGGATCCGGTTGATAGGGAAAGAAACTCTCGGTGGGAATTTCCTCCGTGTCGCGCAATAGCCCCGCGGCGAGCAACGCCGAATCGCGGATACTTTCGGCGTTCAGACGGAAACGGCTTTGTCTGGCGTGCCAACGATTCCCCGGATCCCGCTCTCGCAGATCCTGCGATGGGGTGGAACTGAGTTGGTAAGCCCGGGTCGATGTCAACAATCGCACCATGTGGTCGCGGTCCCAGCCACTGTCGCGAAACTCACACGCCAGCCAGTCGAGCAGAGCCAGATTGGACGGCCAATCGCCTTGGGTACCAGAATCTTCGAGCGTCTCGCTCAAGCCCCGCCCGAAGAATTGGTGCCAGAGCCGGTTGACCGACACGCGTGCGACCAGCGGATGAGCGTCTGAGAAAAGCCATCGTGCCAGATCCTGACGCGTCAACGGTTCGGATCGTTCGGCAACCTCTACTGCGTTCAAAAATTCGGGAAACGCCGGTGAGACGATCGGGCCCGATTCGTCTTGATAATCACCGCGGTTGAGCAGCCGCGTCGTCTTGCGCTGGCGTGCCTGCTGAGAAACGAGCACGGGCATCGCGGTCGCACGCATCAAAAAGAGTTCTGATTCTAAACGCCGCAACTCGGCCATCTGTTCGAGCAGAGTTTGCTCACGAATCGCATCATTGACAATCTCTCGCTGCAGTTCCGTCCGCTTGCCCGCGTCGGTCTTGAGAGCCGAAGCGACGAATTCCGCACGACTCTGGTAGACCTGGCGGTTCATGGGTTGTTGCCACCAGCGGCGGACGGCGGTTTCACCCAGCGCGAGCGCGGTCGTCTTGTCCGTTCGCAGCTCCAACCCGCTGTCTCCCCAGCCGACCCGGCCTCCGCTGTGCAACCAAGCCATGCCGCAGCGTTCGAAGGTCTTGCCGCTGACAGGTGGAATCTGTTTGCTGAATGGGACACGCAAACGTACCCAACCCGACTGCTGCGGAAGGTCACCGAGCCGCACGACTCGCTCGGGAACACTCCATGTGTGTCGCTCAGCCAGTTCGCCCGATGTGTCATCACCCCAGTAGTAGGTTTCGTAGTTGGCAGTGTTCCAGCCCAGTCGGCCGTAGTCACCATTGGAAATTTGAAACCCGATCATGTCCGGGCGATCCTCTTGATCAATCCAAACGTCGACGTACCAGGCGTCTTTTGCCTCTTCTGTTTTTTGCCCACCTGGATTCAAGTAACCGGTCATCAATTCCGCGGCGTGATGCCGGTGAAGCCGTCCGGGGTCGCTGTGGGTCTGGCGGGCGAATCGGCCATCGAAGTTCGCGACAGAAAAACTTCCTTCCACTACGCGAGCTGCCGGAATCTGGGCAGCAACCCAGACGAAATCGGATCGCGATTCGGACTCATTCAGTTTGGCCAGGAGGGCGTTTTCCCGTTCCGCACGCTCGTCGATCGGCCTGGCAGCGATGGTCTGCTTGAGCTGATCGATCCTTTTCGAAAGCTGACGATCTCGCCGCGCGGATTCGGCATCGTCGTGGACATAGTGCAGGGGCTCGCGGCGATCGCCGGGCGTGTACACGCCGGCTTCGACTAGGTCATCAAAAAATGCGGCCAAGCTGTAATAGTCTTTGGCAGAGAACGGATCGAATTTATGGTCGTGGCATTCTGCGCAGCCGGTCGTCATCCCCATCCAGACCGTGCCCAGCGCTCGAACATGCTCTCCCTTGAGCTTGTACAGCTGTTCTTTCTCGATCGCACCGGCTTCGCAATTGGTGTTGACGATGCGGTTGTATCCCGACGCGATCAGTTGGTCGTCGCTGGGATCGGGAAGTAGATCGCCGGCCAACTGTTCGATCGAAAACTGATCAAATGGCATGTTTTGAGCGAATGCTTTGATGACCCACGCTCGGTAGGCACCCGACGCAATCGGTTCGTCGCTGACAAACCCGCTGGTGTCGGCCCAGCGCACCAGATCCAGCCAACGGACGGCTTGGTGTTCGGCGTAGGCAAGCTGTGACATCCAGCGATCGCGAAATTCAGCGAAGTGTTGCTCGCTGGGATCTTGCTCAAACGTCGCCACGTCCGCGGCCGTCGGCGGCAATCCGCGCAAGTCAAGACTGAGCCGGCGCAATCGTTCACGCGGAGTTGCGATGGGAACGGGGGATACATCTTGTTCGGCCCACGCGGATGCCAACAGGGCGTCGATCGCAGCGGCCACCCGCCGTTGACTTGACACCCCCGTGCCGTCTGCAGAAACGGGCACTTCGGGGCGTTCAAGAGACCGCCACGCCCAGTGTTGCTGGTACTCGGCCCCCTGATCGATCCAGCGTCGGAGCAGGTCAACGTCAGCGGCCACAAGTTGCTTTTCGGAATCCGGCGGCGGCATGATTTCGTCCGGGTCATCGCTCAGGATGCGTCGCACAAATTCAGACTGATCAGACTCGCCGGGGACGATCGCGCCGCTGCCGATCGCATCGTCGAATGAATCCAGTCGCAGATCGGCTTGGCGACTCGATTCGTCGGGGCCATGACAGAGCAAACAGTTCTCGCTCAGGATCGGTCGGATGTCGCGATTAAAATCGACGCGTTCATCGCCGGCCGCCACAACGGGCAGGGCGATCAAAAACGTCAACAACACGCGTCTCAGGGGAATCATCATCGTGGCGTAAGCTTCCAGCTTGCGAATTCGGCATGCCGCAAGCCGGAGTGGCGTCAGCTTCCAGCTTGCGTGTGGTTGCCCAAGTCTACCTTCTCGCATCCATGACTTCTTGCACGGATCGCGAAGCGTTTGGTAGATTTTGACCATGACCGGAACACCTTCTCACCAATTTCAAGAACAGTTTTTTCGGAAACGACCTCTCGCGGAGTCGTTCATTGCATTGTTTGACGCCCTCCCACAGACATATTTTTACGCCAAGGACGTCGACAGCCGTTTTGTCAAGGTGAACCAACAGTTTTTGGACAACCATGGGCTTGCCGATGAGTCCGAGGCGATCGGCAAGACCGACCACGACCTGCACCCGCCGCTGCTGGCCAAGGCCTACATCGAAGAGGATCGACGTGTGATGTCGAGTCGCCAGCCGCTGCCCGGACAGGTCTGGCTGGTGCTGCATCGTCGCCAGACCCCGCGCTGGTACGTGTCGACGAAAACCCCGTTGTTCAATGTTCACGATGAAGTCATCGGGATCGCCGGCGCGATGTACCGGATTGAGCATCAACAGGAATTGACGCGGCACCTGCAGGAATTATTGCCCGCGGCACGGCACATTGAACGGCACTACAACCAACCGATCTCGATGGCGGAGATGGCAGACATGACAGGGCTTTCTTCGACGCACTTCAATCGACGCTTTCGGCAACTGCTGCGGATGACCCCGATGCAATACTTGCGCAGCATCCGAGTTCAGGCGGCACGCGATCTGCTGACGACCTCCTCCAGAACGCTTGCGGAGATCGCGGTCGCCGTCGGCTACTCCGATCAAAGTCATTTGACCAAACGGTTCCGCGAAGTCACCGGCATCACGCCGGCCGCCTACCGCAGACAGTTTGTGAAATCCAGCGGCGACTGACGTCGCGCAGTCTTGAAAGCCACCCTCATGGCAGGATGCATCAGCGTTCTGCAGTGAATAGCGACGGCGCACGTCGATTTCGTTAGATTCAGGAGGATTGCCACGCGGATGTTTGACAACGTTTTTTGTTTCTATTACCGACTAAGAGGATGCCATCGTGAGTGATTTGACGCCGATCTCGGAGATCTTGGTTCCCGTTGACTTCAGCGAGTGTTCCCGGCGCGCGTTGCAGTATGCCATGCGGATCGCCGCGGCGAGCAATGCCCACATCCACCTTTTGAACGTGATCGATGATCCCACGTTGATTGACCAATCGACCGATCAAAAGTTTCGTGACCGACAGGCCGACAAAATCGAAGAACAGTTCCTGAATGTGATGAGCCCCGCGGATCGGGCACGGTTTCGGACGACGACCAGCATTCGCTTCGGAACGGCCTATCACGAAATCGAAACATACGCCAAAGAACACGACATCGAATTGATCGTGATGGGAAACTCCGCCCGCTCCAGTCTCTCCAGCGCCATCCTGGGCAGCGTTTCCGGACACACAATCCGTCACGCAGTCTGCCCCGTCATGACGGTGACGAATCACTGCGAGTGACGTAGTCGCTTTTTGCCCAAAGGGCATGCATATCCATAGCCTGGGGCAAGCAAACCGAGCATTTGCGAGGGTTGCGCCACCCCAGGAACCGCATCGCAATGGGACTAATATTGGCCAACGGCCATGCACAACATTCGCGTTTGACGAGGCATTTGTTAATGGCCGTTGGCCAATCGATCTGTGTTGATACCAATGCCCTGGCAGGAGGGTCGAGCGAAGTTCGCCGCATCGCGTTCAAAGCGCCTTTTCGAAGGCGTCTTTGCCCCCGACGATCGGCAGCGAAATGGACGTCGCGTCCAAGTCGATCGTCAACTGCGTTCCCGGTGTCGGGTGCAGTGTGAAGTCTTTGTCGCTGGACAAGATCATCAATCCGATCTGCTGGCCTTTGGGGATGACTTGATCGTCGGGCTGAAGATCAAACGACACCTCGTAAAACGTTCCCGGCTCCATCGGTTCGCTTTCGGTCATCGAGTTGCGGTTTTGCGGATCGGCCCAACCGCGGGTAATGATGTTGTCAGTGATCTTGGCGTTCTTGCCGTTGTTCCATGGCAACGACACCAGCCAGACCGACAGATTGGCGGCGGGTTTACTGCTGGCCAGTTTGATCGTAATGCGAGGCGTTCCGGAAAGATGAACCGGCTCTTTGAATTCCGGTGTCGTGTAGATCAATCGGTGCTCGGTCCATTCGGCTTGAGCCAACGAGGCACCATCGAACGAAAAATTGTCGACCAGCGTCTCGGTGCCGGCGTCTTGAGCCGCTTGCGTGCTCAGCGATCCCCGTTCAGGTGCACCGCCGGACAGATAAAACGTGACCGGTGACGCGTCTGGATTGGGGTAGTCGGGATAGGATGTCGGTTTGTCCTGCTTGTCGCCCTCGCGAACGATCCACGCACGCGGGTCCTCTTCAACCCCGTTTTCCACGCCGTGCAAGTAACGTGTGAACCAGCGATTCATCATCTTCATCGGCGGTGGTCCTCCGTGTCCGCCCTGATGGAAAAACGCCTGTGTCGGAACACCTTTCTTCTTGAGCGCCTCGTAGATTCGAACGCTGTGCTCCGGGACCACATTCCAATCGTTGAAGGCATGAGCCATCAAGACGGCGGCCTTCAACGGTTCCAGATCATTCAAATAGTCTCGCCTCGCCCAGAAATCGTTGTAGTCACCGTTGACCCGATCGAAGTTCTTCAGCATCTCTTCATCGCGGACGTTGCAATCACAGTACTCGCGTCGCGCTTCATTGCCGCTGTGAATGAAGTCGTACAGGTAGTCGATGTCTTCGCCCAGGTAACCGTAGGGATGCCGCACCAGTCCGTTGGATCGGTAGTAGTGATAGTACGACGTGTTGGGCGCGACCGGGATGATCGCTTCCAATCCATCCACGCCGGTTGTCGCCGCAGCCAGCGGGATCGTGCCGTTGTAACTCGTCCCCGTCATGCCGACTTTGCCGGTGCACCAATCCGCGGTGACTTTTTCAGTTCCATCGGGAGTCGTGAACCCATCGGCACGACCGCACAGCCAGTCGATCACGGCCTTGGGTGCCAGCGACTCGTTGTCGCCGCCCACCGTCGGACACCCTTGAGACAGTCCGGTTCCGGGTGACGACGAATGGACCACGATGTAGCCGCGTGGCACCCAGTCTTTTTCGTGCCGCTTGGAGATGATCGGACGCATCCCTGTGCGCTCGACGGCGTCAAAGTGTTTTCGTTCCGGCGGGTCCTCGCCGAGTTCCTGTCGCGGGTTCCAAAAATACTCGTCTCCCTTCGCGCCGGTACCGGCAAAGTAGGGACTGGAGTTATAAACGACGGGCAACTTCAACCCTTCGCTCTCGGTTTGCCGTGGACGTGTCACGCTGACATGCATCCGATCCAGCTTTTCGTCTCCGTCGGAATCAAACTCCGTCTCGACCCACAGATCGTGCCGAATCCAATAGTCAGAATCTTCAAACGCTTTGACCACCTGGGCTTCACCGTCCTTGAACACCGGCTTGGCCGGTTCCTTGCCCGTCGCAATCGATCGCCCGGCGACGAGGCAGGTGACCAGGCTGATGCAAGCGAAGGCGTTGCGCGTCAATCGAGAGGTGTGCATGACGGATCTCTTTAGAAGTCAAACTTGAAGTTGGCACATGAAGACGACACGGTTCGTTCAGGAATGCCGAATCGCCGTTAGCTATCGCATTGTCGTAAAAACGGAAGTTTCATCCAGGTGCTGGAGACGAAAGGGTCAAAAAATGGAGTGGTCAAAACATTAGGCCCCTCAAAAAACCCTCTCCACCTTCCTGCGGCGACCTTCCTCCCCAACAATTCTTCCTACCCACAATTCTTCCTCCCCAACAAATCTTCCTACCCACAAATCTTCCTACCCACAAATCTTCCTACCCACAAATCTTCCTACCCACAAATCTTCCTACCCACAAATCTTCCTACCCACAAATCTTCCTACCCAACAATTTTTTGACCAACCAATCTTCTTCCCCGCCTCACGACCGGACAATGTCGCCAATCACGTTGCCGTGGACATCGGTCAGGCGGAAATAGCGGCCTTGGTATCGGTACGTCAGCTGTTCGTGGTCGATGCCCAATTGAGCCAGAATCGTGGCTTGCAGGTCGTGGACGTGGACGGGTTTTTCAACGACGTTCACGCTGTACTCGTCGGTCTCGCCATACGTCATCCCCCCGCGGATGCCACCGCCGGCCATCCAGTACGTGAAACAATTCGGGTGATGATCGCGTCCGTACACCTTGTCGGTCAGTTTGCCCTGACAGTAAACGGTCCGTCCGAATTCGCCGCCCCAAATCACCAACGTCTCATCGAGCATGCCGCGTTGCTTCAGGTCGCTCAGCAAGGCCGCGGTGGGTTGATCGGTGTCACGACATTGCGCGGGGACTTGTTTGGGAGCGTTGTTGTGGGCGTCCCAACCGCGGTGGTAGAGCTGAATAAACCGCACGCCGCGTTCCGCCAAGCGTCGTGCCAACAAACAGTTGTAGGCGTACTTTCCGACTTGCGTTGCTTGCGGCCCGTACATGTCCAGTACGGATTGCGGTTCGTCGTTGACGTCGATCAATTCCGGCACGCTCATTTGCATCCGGTACGCCAATTCATACTGGGCGATCCGAGTGGCGATCGTCGGGTCATTGAACTTGTCGGCGCGGTCTTGGTTCAATTTCTCGACCGAATCCAACATCCGCCGACGCTGGGTGCGGGTCATGCCGGCGGGATTGTAGAGGTCCAAAATCGGATCCCCCTGGCCGCGGAACTTCACGCCCTGAAAACGCCCCGGCAAAAACCCCGCGCCCCACAATCGGTCATACAGCGGCTGGCCCGCTTTGGCCGATCCGTTGGACGTCATCGCGACGAAGGCCGGTAGGTTCGCGTTTTCGGTGCCCAACCCATAATTCACCCAAGCCCCCATGCTGGGGCGACCGGCGATCACCGATCCGGTTTGGAACAAAGTGGCCGCCGGATCGTGATTGATCGCTTCGGTGTGCATGCTCTTGATCACGCAGATCTCATCGACCACCTTGGCCAAGTGCGGCAGGGTCTCGCTAAGCCAGATGCCCGACTGCCCGTGTTGTTGGAACTTGAACGTGCTGGGCGCGACGGGAAACGACGTCTGGCCCGATGTCATCGTCGTCTTTCGCTCGGCCGGGTAGACCGACAGCGGCACCTCTTCGCCGAAACGCTTGGCCAGCTCTGGTTTGTAGTCGAACAGGTCCATCTGCGACGGGCCGCCCGACTGGAACAAGTAGATCACACGTTTGGCTTTGGGAGCGATCGTGGCAAAGGCGGACGCGTCTGCTGCGGGTAGCGTGTTCGCTTCGGCCGCACCGAGTTGATTGCCCCCGCCGAGCAGGGTGCCAGCCGCGATCGATCCCAGCCCCAACGTGCTACCGGACAGAAACGCTCGTCGGTTGTGCCGTCTCTTGAATTCTTCCAAGGGGTTCATGTCAATTTTCCGCAATGGCCTCGTCGAGGTTCAAGATTGTATTGGCGACCAGTGTCAACGCAGCCAATTGGCTCGAGTCTAACCCCGGCGTGTTGGGCGTTTCTCCGACGGACAGCAATTGCCGCGTCGCCTCGGTGTGCTGTCGAAAATCTTCGTGATAGACGTTGAAGTCATCGACCAGGACGGCCAGTTCTTTCGGCCTCGGTTGTCGGCTGGTCACCAACCGGAACGCCAATGCGATTCGCCGGGCGGGCGTCATTCCGTCGGGTTTCATCACCCGCTGGGCCAAATGCCGCGCCGCTTCGACGAAGGTGATGTTGTTCATCATCGTCAACGCTTGCAGCGGCGTGGTCGTTTCGTCGCTCCGTACGATACAGGTTTCACGTGCGGCGGCGTTGAAGGCCATCATCGTGGGTGGCGGAACCGTGCGCCGCCAATACGTGTACATGCTGCGTCGATACAGTTTTTCTCCCGTGTCCTGTTTGTATTTCGCGTTCGAGATGCTGCTCCAGATCGCCGGCGGCATGTACGGTTTGACCGAAGGCCCGCCGATCGTATCGCTCAACAAACCGCTGGCGAAGAGCACCGAATCGCGGATCGCAAACGGCGAGAGACGTTTTCTTGGGCCGCGCGCCAACCAGCGATTTTCCGGATCGCGTTCACGCAACACATCGGACGCAGATGACTGCTGACGATAGGTTGCGCTGGTCACGACCAACCGGTGCATCGCCTTGACATCCCACCGGCTACGAATGAATTCGGTTGCCAACCAATCGAGCAACTTCGGATGGCTGGGCAATTCGCCTTGCACGCCAAAGTTCTCGCTGGTTTTGACCAGGCCTACGCCGAAGTGGTGCTGCCACAGCCGGTTGATCGTCACGCGCGCCGTCAGCGGGTGATCCGGATCGACCAACCAACGAGCAAGCCCCAGCCGATTGCGCGGCCAGTCCTCGCTCCACGCACCCAAGACCGGCGGCGTGGCGGGCTGCAGTTTTTCCGACGTGTCCGGGTTGTCATACTGCCCCCGTTCCAGTCGATACGTATCGCGCGGTTGATCCAGCTCGTGCAACACCATCACGGTGTCTTCGCCGCCCGGTTGCGGCCGCGGCACCGACGTCTGCACAACCTTGATCTTGACGGGTTCAGGAACGACGAATTGCAAGTCATCTTCGGAAAGGTTCGGCCATGTCTGGGGTACCTTGATAAACGGAGGGCTGTTGCCGTTATTGGGACCGAGCCCGGCTTCATCGATGTTGTTGAAGAACGCGAATAGACTGTAGAAATCTTTCTGAGAGATCGGGTCGTACTTGTGGTCGTGGCAACGCGAACAAGTCATCGTCAGCCCCAGGAATACGGTGCCGGTGGTTTCCACGCGGTCGGCGACGTATTCGACGATCCATTCGTCCGGGATCGAGCCGCCTTCGGAATTGATGCGATGATTGCGGTTGAACCCCGTCGCGACTTGAGTCAAGAAATTTCGATCGGGCAGCAAGTCACCCGCCATCTGCTCGATGACGAAGCGATCGAATGGCATGTTGTCGTTCAAAGCGTTGATCAGCCAGTCGCGCCAGACCCACATGTAACGCAGACGATCGTTTTGGTAGCCATCGGTATCGGCGAACCGAGACGCTTCGAGCCAGTCGACGGCCATGTGCTCGCCGTAGCGCGGAGAATCGAGCAATCGGTCCACCGCCCGCTCGTAGGCGCCGCCGGATCGATCGCTCAAAAACGTATCGAGCTCTTCGATGGTCGGAGGCAAACCGGTCAGGTCAAAACTGACGCGGCGCAGCAAGGTTGCCTTGTCCGCGGGCGTCGATGGTTTCAATCCCTCCGATTCCATTCGCGCCAGCACAAATCGATCGATCGGATTTCGCGGCCAGCGGGTGTCGTCCACCGCTGGCAGATCGGGGCGAACCGGCGGGATAAACGCCCAGTGTCGGTCGTCCTTGGGCCAGTCCGCCCCTTCGGCCAGCCATCGTTTCAACGTTTCACGATCCCGCCGCCGCAGGCGTCGATTGGAATCCGGTGGCGGCATTCGCACATCCGGATCGTCGCTGGTCAGACGCTCCAGCATGTCGCCCGACGTCAACACATCGGCGGCCAAAGCCGCTTCGCGATCATCCAGGCGAAACCCGCCCTCGCGCGCATTGGCATCGGGTCCATGGCAGTGGTAACAGGCATCGGACAGGATCGGACGGATGTCGGCGGCAAAATCGAGCTTGGCGGCTGTCTCCGGCTCCGCAGCCGGCACGGATCCGCGAAGACCCACCAGCAGAACGGACAATACCGCGACTGGAAGTTGACATGCTTTCACGTTCAAAAAAGGCTCTCAGGGATGGAGTGCAACCGGAGCGGTTGGGCAGGGCCCGCTCGGTCACAGAGCGGGAGGGGTGCAGGCGAGGCATCACGAAGGGGCGGCTTCCTCGCGATACACCCATGATACACCTCGACCGATTGGCGGACACACTAATTTTGAGACTCGCGGGGCGAACAACCAGCGAATTGAGTTGGTGCAGAGCCAAGCAGGCGTCCATCCCACTGGGAGACATCTCCCGTTCCATCGCCGGCAACTCCCGGCCTGCCAACCTTTCTGGAACCGCTGCACCCTCGCGTCACAAACCTCGCGTCGCACCTTCGCGCTGACCAAGAAACGGCACTCTGGCGAGTGAATGATTGCACGGTCCGGCACGAACCCGTAAGATTGGGTGGTAGGGGATTTTCCGGCAGTCCGACCGACGAATATCGGCTCTTTACCTCGGTCGAACGACTGATCCTTAGTTGTTATGTGCATGAGATGAATGCGACGTCCGTATCAAATACGAATCCTTGATCTTCTGCTTTTGACAACTGCAGTTGCGCTCGCGATTCAACTCTGGCCGCGCACTGGATTTCGTGTGCAACTTGCGCTCGCAGGATGGACAGCAATGTGCGGCTTGCAACTCTTCCTGTTTCGCAAGTCGTGGTCCTCCGCACCAAACGAGAGAGACCGAGCGAGATTCGCTGCGTACGTGATCGCGTATCCAGCGTGCTTCGTGCCGATTGTCGCGTGGCTCCTCGTCATGGTTTCATTGCTGCTCGACGCAATAGGTGTCAACTTCTCGGTTGGCGATTCGTTCGTGCCAATGCTGTTTCTCATTGCTGCATGGGGCTACGCAGTGATCGCGATTCCGATCTCATTTTTTGCTGCTCACAAACCAACGAACAATCAATCGTTTCTTTGGTTGCGAATCGTTGCGATGATTAACTTGGTCGCTCCGGTTATCCCAGCGAGCACATAACCATGCCGTCCACCGGAAGACGGCATCGCGCGTTTACAAATGGAAGATTAACTCGCCGTCCCCGGTGACGGCTACCGTTCACGCTGCCAACCGACGCCAGTCTACAGCACCCATTTTCTGTTTCGTGTGTTTAGCGTGTTTCGTGGTTCACTCTCTTACGATGTCCGCAGCATCGTCCAACGCCTGACATCCCGACCCCGATTGGTGCGCTCGAATTGCGTCCATCGGATTTGATTCGACCGCTGTTTCCTGGGATTCGCTGCTGATGTCAGGGTTCGATTGGTGCGGTCGACTTGCCGAACGGATAGACCCGATGGCTGAAAGGGTGACCGCTCAGTGTTTGCTGAATCCAACGGAATCGATGGATCGTATTTGGCTTGTTGGGCGATGTGTCTTAGGCCCGGAGGGCCGATAGAGTGTCTGCCGGTGGTGCCAGCCACCGGGCTTCATCGTGACTGTCCAGCCAAAGCAAGTCTGAGCCAGACACTTCGAATTTTCCTCGGCGATTTCCATCGTGTACATTGGCAGCCAGCGATGGTGGCTCAAGCTGGCGTCGTGGCCGGGCCGTGTGAACCAAGTACTGCACCGCAGTCGGCGAGTCGAGTTTGTATTTGAGTTCAGGTCCATCGCGCCGACGCGGTGACGACTACCGCTGAACTCAATCGAACTGCTCTCCGCGTCGCCGGTTGATTAGGGGTGATGGTAGATCGACGTTGCGTGGGCCCCCAGTCCGTCAGGCTGACGCCAGCTTCTTGAATCCTCTGGCCGTAGGTCGTCAGCGTTTTAATTCGGTCGCCGTCTTGATCTCTTGTGGCCTATCGCGTGATCCGCAGCCGCATGACTCCCCCGTCACTTGCGTCGTGAGGTCGAAGGTGTTTTCTTTCACTCAAAGACAAAACCGACCGAACGCACGACGCGCCATTCCTTGGGAGTCGAGCGCCTTTGAATGTTGGAAGTGCACCCATGAGGTCAAGTCGCTGTTGCCAGCACAACGCTGATGAACTGCGTGCAAAAGATTCATGAAGCGAACGGTTGGGACGTAGGAGCGACGAGCGTCGCGAGCGCGTTCAGTCAGCGGCGGGCTTGGGTAATGCCCGGAGGGCAGGCACAGTGTTTGCCGGCGGCGTGAGCCGCCGGTGGAGAGTCCGCTCCGACGCAACGGCCCTGGAAGGGCGAACGAGTTCCTGCAGCGGCCTCGAACCGATGTACGCTCTGTCGGCCTTCCAGGCCTGCGCCGCCGTGGCATCGGACTGCCGGGCCCGGCAACCACTCTGTCAGCCCGCTGTGCTGGATCAACGAGTTCCTTTGACGATCACGTTGGTGGTTCCGTTTTGCAAATCCGCCAGCCAACGCGCACATGAACGCGTCCATTGGGCGAACGGGCCTCCGATCGCTCGCAACCCCTTGCCGTGACCGCCGCTGGCGTACACGTGCAATTCTGCCGGCACCTTGGCTCGTTGCAGATGCAACAGGTAGTGCAACGAATCGGGGGCGAACCGATCATCCGCCGCGACCGCCAAATAGATCGGCGGATAATCATTGCTTGATTTCAAGGGTTGAATCAACGGATCCAAGCCGTCCGCGGTGTCTTCGGCAGTCAGATAGGCGGGATAAATCAAAATCGCGAAATCGGGATCAGCCCGGACGGCATCGATCGAATCGATGGCCGGGTAGCTTTGCCGGTCCGAATGATGAACGGTCAACGCCGCCAAGTTGCCACCAGCGGAAAAACCGAGGACGCCAATTTGTTGCGGGTCGATGTCGAACGCATCTGCCCGACTGCGCACCAGTCGGATCGCACGCTGGGCGTCTTGCAGTGCCACCGCGTGCTTGTCCAACCCGTCGCGACGCGGGACGCGGTACTTGGTGACGAACGCCGTGATGCCTTGGTCGCACAGCCACTGAGCGATTTGAGTTCCTTCGTGTTCCGCCGCCAAGGCGTTGTACGCCCCACCGGGAAAGATGACCACGGCCCGACCGTCGGGATGTGCAGGGCGCCAAACATGAATCGTCGGGCGAGAGACGTTGGTGATGCGAACCAGTCCATCGGGTCGCTGTGGAAGTTCCTCCCGTAGCGCCGCTGCGGGATCGTCATCGCGTTTGCCGTCGCCGGGCCAGATCGAGATGATTTCCGGTGCCGGTTTGCGAAGCGCCGCCAGTTGCCGATCGCCCTCGGTCCAATCCGACGGGTGCACCGCCGCGTCTAATTTGATTGCGGCTGACTTCACCGTTTCCGTTTTTGACAGCTCCTGCTGTCCCACGCGTCGTTTCAAGAACGTGGCTTCCAGGCGATCCAAGAAGGCGTTGCTCTCGTGTTGCATGGCCTCGGTGAACAGCCCTTGGTCCTTCAAGAAGCGAGCGGCCGGACGGACAAACTCCATCAACGGATACTTGTCAAAACAGCCGCCGTGGCCGCCTTCGGGGTACACGTGAAGCTCCGACGGGACTTTGGCTTGTCGCAGTTGCAACATCGTGTTGACCGCTCCCCAGGTGAATTTGTCGCTTCGGGTGACCGTCATCAACGTCGGCGGCGTCCGCTCGGGGCTCAACTGATCAAGGTGCAGGTGCGGATCGGCAGTCAACGACTCCGTCGGCTGCGTCAGGTACGCCGGATACATCAAGACGACCGCGTCGGGGCGTGCGCTGTGTTGGTCGGCTGCGTCTTGTGCCGCGTACGTCGACTCGCCGTGATTGTTGGCCAGATTGAACGCCAAGTGACCGCCCGCGGAAGATCCGATCATGATGATCTTGTGCGCATCGATGCCGAGATCCGCCGCGTCCGTCCGCAACAGTCGCACCGCGCGTTGGGCATCGCTCAGTGGCACCCGATGACCGGGATCATCCGCCGCTCTGGGAACGCGATACTTCAGCACGGCACAATGGGCGCCGATGGCTCCGGCCCAGTGACAAATATCGACGGCGTTGGGCAAGGAAAGCCGTCCATAACCTCCGCCGGGTGCGAACAAGATCGTGGTACCGGTCGCTTCGACGCCCGCTGGCGGGGCAAAGAGAATCATGCTCGGTTTCGTGACGTTGCTAATCGCAGGCTTCCCGCTCTTCGAATCGCCCACGGTATCGGCGGGGACCTCTTGAGTCTGTTTTGAAGGTGCCTCCTCGTCGGGCCAAAGCGGGATGACGACGGCATCGCGATCGAGCAGTTGTTGCATGGCTTGCTCGCCGGGGCTTTCGGCGTGGCTTTCGGCGTGGCACCGTTGGCCAACGAAACAAGTTGTCAGCAGGAGCGAGCTAAAGAGGATCCGCAACATAATGGTCGGGCTTTTTGATCAAGGTGAGAAACGTAGCACAAGGCAGATGTCATCCGACAGTAAGTGCACGTCGTGGATGCGACCGCCACGGCGTCGGCATTGTAAACCAGATCGCATCGTCGCGTTCGGCTCAAATCCGATCATCTCCCGCTGGGGCATTCTGCCCCGCCGCGACTTTTTGGGACGGAGCGACTGGATCGAATCAATCGCCCGAGGCCAGCAACGGAAAATGTTTGGTGCCGTAAATAACGGGACGAACGCAGATTCCGAGTGCAACCATGCCGCTCTGGTACGCGGCGTGCTTTTCAGACGGATCGATGACGCGGCGTGTTGCCGCTGCAACCTCCTCCGTCTGATTGAAGGACATCAAACCATGAAGAAGCACAAGAGCCGTCTAAGGACAGCACTCGTCGCGGCACCGTTGACCTTGGCAGCAACCGGTCTGTTGGTGGCGGCCGCTCCGTCGACCAAACTTGATACCACACCGGCGCCGGCCGCGGTGACACGCCCCGCGCCGTCTCCGGCGATCACGCCCGAACAGCTGAACATCGCCAATTCACTCTCGCAAGCATTTCGCAATGTCGCCGATCGCGTCTTGCCGGCCGTCGTTGCCATCGAGAACCGCCCGGACACGTCCTGGCGTGCCGCCAAAGTCGCTCCGGACGGCAATTCGAAGAATACCCCTAATCCGTTCAAGGGGACACCGTTTGAGGATATGTTCCGCGACGGCCAAATCCCGATGCAACCCGGCATGACCCCGCGTCAGGCTCCGCGTTCGCAAGGCGGCATCGGATCGGGCGTGATCATCGACACGTCGGGAATTGTGTTGACCAACAATCACGTCGTCGAAGGCGGCGGGACCGTGATCGTGAAGACACACGACGGCCGCGAATTTGAGGCGGTCGAAGTGTTCACGGACCCGAAAACCGACATCGCCGTGGTCAAGATCAACGGCGACGATTCGTTGACCGCCGCGAAACTCGGCGACAGCGACACGACCTCGGTGGGCGACTGGGTCGTCGCACTGGGACAACCGTTCGGGCTTGAAAGCACCGTCACGGCTGGGATCGTCAGCGCGAAGAATCGCGGCATCGGCATCACCGCTCGTGAGAACTTCATTCAAACTGACGCGGCGATCAACCCCGGCAACAGCGGCGGCCCGTTGGTCAACCTGTACGGCGAAGTGATCGGGATCAACACCGCGATCTCGTCTCGCGGCGGCGGAAACAACGGCGTCGGATTTGCCGTGCCGTCCAACATGGCCCGTTGGGTCAGCGATCAATTGGTTGCCAGCGGCACGGTGCAGCGGGCTTACTTGGGCGTCGCCATTCAGCCGGTGTCCCATGAATTGGCCGGCCAGCTCGGCGTCTCTCCCCGAGGCGGTGTGGCAGTCACCAACGTGTTCCCCGACACGCCGGCGGCCAAGATGGGTTTCCAGTCGGGCGATGTGATCGTGAAGTTCGGATCGACTAAGGTCGCCACCCCGCAACAACTGCAACTGGCTGTCGAGAGATCAGCCATCGGACAGACCGTTTCGGTGGAGATCGTGCGTGACGGGAAAACGGTCGCGTTGAGCTACGAACCCGAGGCGGCACCGAATGACTTTGCCGATGCCGGACCGAAACAGAACTCCGGCGGTGTGAAGATGCAGTCCCTGGGCATCGAGGTCACTCCGTTGACCGCCGAGGTCGCCAAGCAACTCGGCTTGGAGGAGTCCGCGGGCGTCGTGGTCACGCGAGTCCAGGAAGGCAGTCGTGCCGAGCAAGCCGGACTGAGCCCCGGAATGGTGATCGCCCAGGTCAATCGCAAAGACGTCTCGACGATGGCCGAGTTTGAAAACGCGGTCAAATCGGACGAGGACGGAACCCTCCTGTTGTTGGTTCGCAGCGAGCGAGGCTCCCGCTTCGTTGTCATCGAAGGATAAGATTTCCCACCCGAGCAAGGAGGCGCGAACCACATGCGACCAACGTCCCCGCGGCGTTGGTCGCTCTTTTTGCAGGCCCACGTTTTGACGGTCGATGCCAAAGGGTATCCTGGTGACTCGCTTCGATCGACGAGGAATGACCGATGAAACTTGCCGCCAAATTAATCCTCCTGTTCATGCTGGGCGTGCTGGGCATCGTCGCCCTGTTCTCCTGGCAAACCATTCGACGACAACTCAAGTGGGACGAAGAGCTACGTGCCAATCACGTCGATGACGTCGTCGGAGCGCTCAAGCCCGCGATCGACGACGCCTATCGCAACGGCGGTGTGGTGACCATTCAACAGGCCATCGAAGTGACCGCCCGTCATATCCCCGGCCAAGAATTGCGTTGGGTCGAAGGCGTGCCGGCCGGCGATTCGGAAACCAAGATCACGTCGCGAAAGGTCTCTCGAATCTCCGTTTCCGACAAAGACGGCGAAACCGTCGCCCACACGTTTGTCCCGTTAGAAATCGACGGGTCGCAAGCCGGTGGCGTAGAAGTGTCTCAATCGATGAAGCACCAGGAACAATTCATACGCGATTCCATGATCGCTTCTCTTCTGTCACTGCTCGGCGTTGCCGCCCTGTCCGGCATGATGATTTACTTTGGCGGCGTCCAACTGGTCGGCAAACCGCTCGAAAAGCTGATCGATCAAGTCCACCAGATCGGAGAAGGCAAGTTGCCTCAACCGCCCGCCCTGAAACGCAGTGACGAACTCGGTTCGCTGGCCGAAGCGATCAGCCAGATGAGCCGACAGCTGGACCAGCAACAGAACACGATTCGCCATACCGATCGGCTGGGAACCGTCGGCACGCTGGCCGCCGGCATGGCGCACGAGATGGGCACGCCGCTGAATGTCGTTGCGGGCCGGGCCAGTCTGATCGCGAGCGGAAAACTGTCGTCCGAGGAAGTCCGACAAAGCGCTCAAACGATCAAGTCCGAAGCCGAACGCATGACCACGTTGATTCGTCAGTTGTTGGATTTTGCACGCCAATCGCCGACCACACACACGCGGATCGACATCGGCCAGATCGCCCGGACCACCTGTGATTTGATCGAACCGATCGCGGAGAAATCGTCCGTGAAAATTGATCTCCGCTGCGATGACCAAGCCTACCCGATCCGCGGTGACGCCACTCAGATCCAACAAGTGCTGACCAATTTCCTGACCAATGCGGTCCAGGCCATGCCCGACGGCGGCACGGTCACCGTGGCCCTCGAGCGACGACAGTCCTCGCAGGGCGATCGAGTGGTGGTCCACGTGACCGATCACGGCCGAGGCATCCCGCCGGAACAACTCGATCACGTCTTCGAACCGTTCTACACCACCAAGGATATTGGCCAGGGAACGGGACTCGGACTGTCAATCGCCTACGGGATCGTGCAAGAACACGGCGGCGACATCGACGTTCAAAGCCAAGAAAACGTGCAAACCACTTTCAGCGTCTCCCTGCCCGCCGCCGACGACGAATCAACAACGGCCGCCGAAGAACCATCAGCCACCGCCCCATCATGAACGGAACCATGTCCAACCCGAATGTCTTGATCGTGGACGACGAACGAAACATGTGTGAGTTGATCGAGACCGATCTGCGACTGCGCGGGATCAACAGCCGCTGGTGTCTGTCGGCAGCGGACGCGGTGGAGGCCTTGCACCAGGAAAATTTTGATGTGGTGCTGACCGATGTCAAAATGCCGGGAACGACGGGTTTGCAACTGTGCCGGCAGTTCACCGAAACCAGGCCCGATGTACCGGTGATCGTGATGACCGCCTTCGGAACGTTGGAAACCGCGATCACGGCGATGCGCGCCGGCGCGTACGACTTCATCACCAAACCGATCGAGATGGATCTGCTGGCGATCACGTTGCGGCGGGCGATCGAACATCGCCAATTGTCCGAGCAAGTCCGATTGCTGCACGCGTCGAGCGACCAAATCGGCGCGTTCGGAGAGATGATCGGCAAGAGTTCCGCGATGGTGAAACTGTACGAACAACTACAACGTGTCGCACAATCCGATGCCGCGGTTCTAATCTGCGGCGAAAGCGGAACCGGCAAGGAGCTTGTCGCCCGCTCGATCCATGCCAACAGCCGGCGCGGCGAAAAACCGTTTGTCGCCGTCAACTGTGGCGCGCTCAGTGAAACATTGCTCGAGAGTGAACTGTTCGGCCACGTCAAGGGAGCCTTCACCGACGCGCGGAGCGAACGTCGGGGACTGTTTTTGGAGGCCGACGGCGGAACGCTGCTGTTGGACGAAATGGGCGAGATGCCGATGCCGATGCAGGTCAAGTTGCTGCGGACCCTGGAAGAACGTTCGGTCCGTCCGGTGGGCAGCGACAAAGACATCCCCTTTGACGTTCGTGTGTTGACGGCAACCAACCGCGACTTGGAAACTTCGGTTGCTGAGGGGCGATTCCGCGAGGACCTGTTTTATCGAATCAACGTGATCGGCATCCAGTTGCCGCCGCTGCGAGCCCGAGGAACCGACACACTACGACTGGCGGAGCATTTCTTGAAACAGTTTGCCAGATCCGAACGCAAATCGGTGGACGGGTTTGCCGAAGGCGTGGCCGAAAAATTGCTCGCGTATTCTTGGCCCGGCAACATTCGCGAGTTGCGCAACGTGATCGAACGCGCCGTCGCGCTGACGCGTTACGACAAGATCACGATCGAAGACCTGCCGGAAAAGATCAGCAATTTCTCCGCCGGCACGCTGTTCATCGGCGGCTTGGATCCGAGTGAATTGGTCCCGATGGAAGAAATCGAACGCCGCTACATCAACCATGTGCTGGATGCGGTCGGAGGCAACCAGACGCAAGCCGCCCGAATCCTCGGACTGGATCGAAAGACGATTTACCGCAAGTTGAAACAAGATGCGTAGGTCACGCGGCCCCGCTCGTTGCCAGGCTCGGGATGTGAAATCTATTACTGAGCAATTTCTTTGCTAGTAAAGCAAGTCGCTATTGCTTGAAAAGCAACGAGGAACTCGCCTCGATTCGGTCGAATTCAATTGATTGCCCGCGCCAGGATAGACACTGCTGATACACTTCGCGCCGATCGGCGCCACACCGCAGAGCGGTGCAACAACAAAGCCCGGGGTCGCGAAGCGCACCCCGGGTGGTGGTGTAGAGTTCTGTTCAACCCCGTTGGGGTTGGCGGTCTGCTGGTGACCGGATCTTGGGGTGCGCTGACGCGACCCCAAGCTTTGATGTGGCACGCCGCTGGCGTGAAACCACGATGTGGATGGCGTCCGTGAGTGTTCCCACGGCGCCGTGGGGAGCGAAATGCATCAGCAAAACTTTTCACGTCCCCCGCCCGGGAACAAGGGCGAGCTTCTCCTCCATCACTTCAGCGGTAACCCTGTCAATTTTTCGCCGTTGGTGTCGAGGATTTGAAAGTGGTGGATGCCGACTTTCTTGCCGTCGGTGTATTTCCAAACGACTTGTTTGTCGCGTGTGACTTCAAACATCTTTGGTGCCGCGGGATCCTTTCGTCCGCCGGCATAGCTGGTGATCACCACGTTGCCGTTGGGCAACACTTGACTGCCACAAGGATCTTGCAACCAGGGTCCGGGCAGGTCGTCGTTGGTCAACTGCCAAACGATTTTTCCCGACGCATTGAAGTCGACCACTCGGTTTCCATGCGTACAGCACACCAGGGTCTGGTCGTCGCCATGGCGGATCGCGGTGAACGGCCAAGTGTGAATGGCATGCTCAGTATCGCCGGGCACGGTTGTGTCAAGCTGATCGAGAACGCGGCCCTTGGCGTCGTAATGAAAGACCGCGAAATCAAACAGATGCGGCGCCAGGTACGTCCCGTCAGCCAGCTTTCTGGCCATCCGCGTCTGCATGTGATGGTTTTCTTTTTGACAGGCCAAGGGGAACTCAACCCGCACCGCTCCGGAACGATCCACCTCGATCAACCGCGGGTTCGTACCGGCTTCGGTGATCACGAACGTCCCATCGGCCGTCGGCTGGGCGCTATTGACTTCCGATTGAGTGCCTTTCCAGATCAGCGTTTCCTTTCCGTCGGGAGTGATCTCAATCACCGCACCGCCGGCGTAGCGTTTCCCCTTGTTGAGTGTCAGGACGATGTTGCCGTTTTCCAGAACGTATCCATCGCGCGTCGCGTGGGGATAGGTCCATGTCTTGTCTCCGTCTCCGTCGACGATGTACGTCGCCGCGCCGCAGGCGAGAAAACCGTGTGTCGTCGGCTCGGCGGCAGGGGACGTGGAGAACGTGACAACGCAGCACAACACGGCGGTGATCGATCGAACGAAATTCCTGCAGCGTCGGACAGGGCCGATCTCCGTTGTTCCGTCGAGGGTTTGGATGACAGCGCGTGGCTGTTGGTCAACGGACGAGATCGGGTGTTGGTGATTCATATCGCACTGGGGAATAACGGGGCGTTGGAAGGGGTAAGAGCGGCAGGGCGCGAGCCCTTCGGTCTTTCATGGTGAAACCGGACGGCTCGCGCCGTTCCGCTAACTCTTTTAGTGCCAAAGCAAGTGGCATTGGGCTACTGCTTAGTGGTCGCCGGCGGAGCCGACGGGGGATGGCAAGCAGGATGCTTACCCCACTGTCTGGCCGGCGAGGGTGGCAAGCAGGATGCTTGCCCCACTTCGGGGCATCACGCGATGATGTCATGTACGACGTGGCCCTTGACGTCGGTCAGCCGCATGTCGCGTCCGCCGAATCGGAAGGTCGAGCGGGTGTGATCGACGCCCATCAGGTGCAACATCGTGGCGTGCAGATCGTGGACTTCGACGCGATTTTCGATCGCCTTGTAACCGAACTCGTCGGTCGCGCCGTACGTGGTGCCACGTTTGACACCGCCGCCGGCCATCCACACGGTAAACCCGAATTGGTTGTGGTCGCGTCCGTCCTTGCCTTGGGCAAAGGGCGTGCGTCCGAATTCGCCCGCCCAAACGACCAACGTCTCGTCCAGCATTCCGCGTTGGCGCAGGTCTTTCAACAGCGCGGCGATGGGCTGGTCGACGGCGCGGGCGTTGTTTTCATGGCCCTGTTTCAGGTTCCCGTGTTGGTCCCACCGGTCACCGCCGACCTTGGGACACGTCAGTTCGACAAACCGGACTCCACTTTCGATCATTCGACGGGCGATCAAACACTGCGCCGCGTAAATCCGTGTCGGTTCGTACGTTGATTCCATCCCATACATCTTTTGGACGTGGGCGGGTTCGTCTTTGATCGACATCACCTCGGGAACCGCCATCTGCATCGCATAGGCCAGTTCGTAATTTCGGATCGCGGAATCCAGGCTATCGTGCCGGCCGAACTGTTGGGGTGCAAAGCCATCCAATTGGCCAATCAAGTCGAGTTTTTCACGCTGGCGTTGCGGAGACGACTCGGTCGGCGCGATGTTGGCGACGCCACTTCCGGAAGGTTTGAACACCGATCCCTGGTAGCTGGCGGGCAGAAATCCGCTACCGAAACAATCCAGTCCGCCGGGCGGGATCAGTCCACCGTTGATGACGACAAAACCGGGCAGGTTTTGGCACACGCTGCCCAGGCCATAATTGATCCAGGCCCCCATGCTAGGACGCCCCTGCAGACCGCTGCCGGTGTGCAGGAAGTAGTTGGCAAAGGTGTGTTCGGGAAACTCCGACACCATCGATCGCACAACCGCCAGTTCATCGACACAGGTCGCCACGTGGGGAAACAGGCTGCTGACGGGGATGCCCGATTCGCCGTGCTGCTGAAACTCCCAGGGGCTCGCCAACACCGTACCGTTGTTGTTGAACTGAGTCGGTTCGACGTCGAACAGGGTGCCGGGGTCTTTGCCGTTGAACTTGGTCAACAGCGGTTTCGGATCAAAGGTATCGACCTGCGACGGTCCACCATCCATGTACAAGAAGATCACATTCTTGGCACGTACTTGATGATGCGGGCCGTGACCGGCTTTGCCGAGTTCCTCCGATTGAGTCGACTCCAAAGAATAAGCGGCGTCCTGTGCCAATCCGGCCAACGCGACGGCCCCAAAACCGCTGGCGCAGCGTCGCAGCATGTCGCGACGCGAGCTCGGCTGGGCTTGATAGCGTTGGCAGGGAAAGAGAGAGTGTTTGGTCATCGCAGAAAGATAAACTCCTTGGTGTTGATCAGCGCGTGGGCGAAATCGCTCCACAATTCGGCGTCGTCGGGATCCACTTGGCGGGCGTCGCGCTGGGAATCCAAGAACGCCTGGGCGACGGCCAGTTCTTGATCGGTCGGTTGTCTGGCAAAGGCCGACGTGTACATCCAGCGAATCCGCGGCTCACTGGACGAGTGCAACGAGAGAGCACGGTCGGCCCATTGGCCGGCCAATTGAACCACCAACGGATCGTTCATCAGAATCAATGCTTGGGCGGGGACGTTGGACACGTTGCGTCGCCCCATCGTGCTGAACGGAACGGGGGTATCGAACGTCAACATGAACGGCGAGAGAAAGTTGCGCCGCACCGCGGTGTAAATCGATCGTCGACGTGCTCCATCGAGCGGGCCGCTCCGCCCCGGCCGACCCCGTCCATCCATGAACGCCGTCAGGTGGATCGGTATCGGCTCGCCGAATTGCACCGGGTCCAAGGCTCCGGAGATCGACAACAGCGCGTCCCGAATGACTTCGCCTTCGAGGCGTTTCGGGGGTCGATGGTGAAAGAGCTGGTTCTTGGGATCGGCGGCCACCGCGGCTGGATCGGCCAGACTGGACATCTGATAGGTGCGTGAAAGCACGATCTGGCGAATCATCCGTTTAAGACTTTGTCCATCCTGACGGAATTGGGTGGCCAGGTGGTCCAACAAATCCGGGTGCGTCGGTCGTTGGCCCAACACGCCGAAATCGTCGGTGGTGGGCACGATGCCTCGGCCGATCAAGTGATGCCAGATTCGATTGACGATGACGCGGGACGTGAGCGGATTGCCGGGATCGTTGATGTGTTCGGCCAGTTCGCGTCGCCCACTGCCCGATCGGATTTCCATCGGGTCGTCACCGGAAATCGCGGTCAGAAAATGTCGCGGTTCGATCTCACCCGGCTTCGATGAATTGCCACGAATGTAAACCGATGCGTCTTCGCCTGTCCCATCGAGCATCGCCATCGCCAGTCGAGATCGGTGGCTGATCTGAGACTGCAGTTGTGATCGCTCTTGAGACCACAGGCGGGCGATTTCGGAAAGCTCGTCCGCCAGGACTTCGCGCGTCTGGCTTGCCATCTTCTCTACGCCGGCGGCGATCGATTGTTGCCGCTGTTGCAAACGATCTCGAATCGGTTTGGAGGCCCCCTGCGTGATCAACGAAATTTCCAGCTGGGCATTTTCGTCCGGGGTGAATTCCAGGTGCAGCCGATGGCCGATGTAACGATTCAAATTCAATTGCACCCAATCATCGGTCGGTTTGATCGCCTTGATCGTCTCGCCGTGCAACGGGCCGGCGATCAAACGGTGGGAGTCCACGCAGGCGACGACGTGACCGGCACCACGCACCAGACAGGCAACGTTGCCGTCGGTCAAGGTGAACGTCGGCGTCCGCAAGGTGCGTCCGCTGCGGGGCAGATTGGCCAGCCGGCTGCGGTTGTTCATCCCCGCTTCGCTAACCGACTGCAAACCGTTCCAAAAAGGATCGCTGACCGCTGCGGAAACGGTGGTGAATTCAATCACCGGCTTGTCGTCCTTCTCGGCGACGATGCTTTGGCCCGCCCGCCGCGGCTGGTCCCCGAACAGAAACCCGTCTTGATAGAACTGGTCCGCAGAGAGGGTTTCGTAGTCGAACACGATCGCCGCGGCCAACTCGGGTTTCATCGGGGCGACGGGCTCGGGCGATAACTGACGTTCGACCAGTAATTGTTCAACCGAGCGTTGATACTTGGCATCGACTGCCGACAAGGCATCGGCGATCTTGCGATTGTGTTCGATCGATTCGAAACGGACCTGCCGGTAATCGCTGCCCTGGAGAAAACCGGTCAACGAGTAGTAATCGGCCGTCGAAATGGCATCAAACTTGTGATCATGGCAGCGGGCACAGGACACGGTGACACCCAGAAACGCTTTCGACATGACATCGATCATGTTGTCGAAACGGTCACTCTCGTCCTTCAGAATGTCTACCGGAGAATGGACCCACTCGCCGAGAAACCAAAATCCGGTTCCCAGAATCGATTCATTGAATCCCTCGTCGGGGTTCGTCCGCGGCTGTTCCAGCAAGTCACCGGCAATGTGTTCGCGAATCAATTGGTCGTAGGGCACATCGGCGTTGAGCGCGCGAATGATGTAGTCGCGGTACTGGAACGCGTTGGGCGCATCGTTGTCGAATTCGTGGCCGCGCGATTCGGCGTAGCGGACCAGGTCCAACCAATGTCGGCCCCAACGTTCGCCGAAGTGCGGAGAGTCGAGCAGTTCGTCGACGAGTCGTTCCAACGCCTGGGGAGACTGGTCACCGAGAAATCGTTCGGCTTGCTCGGGGGTCGGCGGCAAGCCGATCAAATCGAAGGACACGCGTCGCAGCAGCGCCGATCGGTCCGCGTCGGCGGATGGTTCCAACCCCGCCTGTTCAAGCCGGCGAAGCACGAAATGGTCCAGCGGCTGCCGCGGCCAAGTGTCGTTTTCTACCTCGGGAGCCGGGGCGATCGAATCGCTTGCCAGACCCAATGGTCCCGGGAACGTTGTTCGAGATCAAAGTCGGGCCGTGTCGCCGTCTCCTCCGGTGCGTCTTCGTGCGGCCACGGTGCCCCGATCTCCACCCACCGCTCCAGCGTCTCGATGTCCTCCGCGGGCAGTTTTCCCTTGGGCGGCATCTCATACGATTCATACCGAACCGCTTCGATCAGCAAGCTGCCGTCGACATCGCCGGGAACGACCGCTTCGCCGGAATCGCCCCCCCGCAGCATCGCCGACAAACTGTCGACCCGCAGCCCCGCCTGCAGTTTCTTCGATTTCGCGCTGTGACACGAATAACAATGCTCTGCCAGCAACGGACGGACTTCTTTTTCAAAGAATTCCAACTGTTCCTCGGTCGATGACACCGCCGGCGACTCGGCCGGAGCAATCCCCACCAATGGGCAGGCCAAGAAACCGATGGGTAACACACAGCGCCGAACAAATTGCCGAATCGAAGTCACTTCTTCTCCACGTTGATCGAACCGGGACACGCAAACCAGACGGTATTCTACCTGAAGCGGAAAAGGGGTCAGGTACCAAAAACCAAATGGCCCAACGGGTGCTTCGCATTTTTGGTACCTGCCCCCTTTTCCGCGGCACCTGACGGAGTGCCAGGCTGGGGTTGGCATCATAGTGATGCCGACGAGAAACCGTGAGGAGAAACTGCGACAGCGGGCCAAGGATTTACGACTCAACGTCCCCCCACGTGACTCAGCCTGGACGCATCACGGCGCGTCCATCACGATCACCTTGGCACCGCGGACGTGCCCCCGCTTCAGTTCCAAGAGTGCCCGGTTGGCCTGCGCGAGCGTGTACTTCTGCACCTGCGGTCGGATCGGGATCTCCGCCGCGATCGGCAGAAACTCGGCGATGTCGTTGTGCGTGATATTTGCCACGCTCTTGATTTCTTTTTCCATCCACAAATGATCGTGGTAGCTGAGACGGCTGAGGGAGTCCTTGTCAGACAGCAACTGACATGCCGCTGACCAATGACCGCCGATCGGCGCAGGTTTTGCTTCCTGAAACGCTGATTCGACGCACGACGTTGCAGCGTCGAGCCTCCGAGCCGAGAGACCCAATCGGCCTGGCCCGAAACGGAGTGAACAACACGACCTTCCCGAAGAGGAGCGAATGCACCGCATGGAACTTGCGGCCCACTCGCTGAATCTGATCACCAGTGAGTGCGTTGAACTGAACGTGGGACTGGTGCTGGAAAACATGATGCCACACCTGTTTTTCGGCAAACCACGAGACGTTCTTTGGATCTTGGGCGCGATCGAAAGCACCGATGTCGGGATCTGCCTGGACACCGGGCATGCCTACCTTTCCGGCGATCTGCTGTCGGTCGCCCACAAGCTTTCCGGCCACCTGTGGATGGTTCATGCCAGTGACAACGGCGGCGTGGAGGACGACGATCTTCCACCAGGCGACTGCACGATTGAGTGGGAGCCGTTCATCAGGCAGCTCGATCGCGTCCACTTCGAAGGCCCCATCATCTTGGAACTCAACGGCAACTTGGATCCCGAAACCACGTTGGATGGGGCACAGCGAGGCAGTCGCTTTATTCGTGAAGTCAAACGTCGCGTCGAAGGTGCGAGTTCGCACATAACCGTCTGAGGGCACGAATCCGGCGTGCGGATATGCCCACAAAATTCTTTGCCGCGGGTTGCCCGGATGCCCGCCGCGTGGAACGGCAGTGTCTGTGGTCGGTCACAATCGCCTCGGGTTGGGCGGAAACAAGATCCGAAATTTCATTTCCGTTCGTTGCTCAACCGGCGTTTCATGTTCCAGATGGCGGAACGAAAGAATGAGTTGAAGTGGCAGAATGATACGGGGCAGAATAATGTTTTGACCGCTCTGATGGCGGGGCCAGATTCATACAGTTACCCCATCATTCTGCCACTCCCTCTCGGCAGGGCCGCCGCTCGATCGGCGTGCCCCCCGGTCGTTGTGATTGACAGCAAAAACCAGTCGATTGGAAATCAGGCAGCCGAATCGACTCGGCACAGGAGATGCAGCGATTTAGCGCAACAGGCTATGATGACTTGACGCGCGGCGGAGGCAGGTCAAAGTCAATAGCCGCACGACGGCCGCGAACTCTCTTCACTGGCGTTACCATTCGATCACGCCGAAAACAGATGATCAGGTAATTCGATGAGTATCGATCTCAGCAGCAACTTTGGCGGCTTGCGTCTTCAATCGCCGGTCGTGGTCGGCTCGTGTCCCATGACGGCAGAGGAGCCGAGTCAAGTCGCATTCGTTTCCGCCGGTGCAGGGGCCATCGTGCTGCCCTCGCTGTTTCAAGAGCAGGTGTTGTTGTGGAATGATCGTCACGGGATTGTGCTTTCGCAACAGGATCAATCGTTGCTCAATCGCAGTCGACGCGTACCGGTGGAGAATGCCGGATTCGATGCCGAGACTTACTTGCAAATGGTCACGCGGGCCAGCTCACAGCTATCGATTCCGGTGATCGCCAGTTTGAACGGCGAGAGCGGCGGCAATTGGTTGGACTTTGCCAAGGAAGTGGAACAGGCCGGTGCAGCGGCAATCGAGTTGTGTTTACAGCCGCCTCCACCGAGCGTGTACGGCACGGCCCGCGAAGTCGAAGACGCAGTCGTCGAGGTGGTGACGAAAATCGATCACGCCATCAAAATTCCGCTGTTTGTCAAGCTGCATCGTAGCTACACGCGGCTCAGCCAACTTTCGTGCCGGTTGTTGTCCGGTGCCCAGGGATTGATCCTGTTCGGCCGATTGCCCGACACCGACATTTCTCTGGACACGTTCGAGCTGAAATCGGAATGGACGCTCACCGAACCGGGAACGGTCAGCAAGATCATCGGACCGGTCATGCAAGTCCACAGTTACTGTCCCGGCATGCCGTTGGCCGCCTGTGGCGGGATCGGTACCAGTATCGATGTCGTGAAAGCCTTGTTGGCCGGAGCCGACGTCGCGATGGTCACCTCGGCGGTCTGCCGCGAAGGACCGACGGTCGTTCGCACACTGATCGATGGTTTGCGAAATTTCATGGAACGCCGTCACATGAAATCACTCGATGATCTGTTCGAGAACCGCCCGCTGGAATTTGACTCCGAATCCCAACGCAATGATTACCTGAAAGGATTAACGGCACGATTTGATCCCGCCGAAGTCCGCAGCAACGTCTCGCGTCTGCACGGCGACCGTTGGGGCCATCCGACCAGCGATGTCGTGGATGGCTGAACGGTCGGCCGAACGTTACTCGATCAGCAACGCCGAAAGCACTTGGGCGTAAACCCGATGCCCGAAGTCGTTGGGATGGTTGACGCCGTTGCCGGTCAGGTCCGAATCCTTTTTCCGCTTCATGAATTCGCCCCAAACACTGGTCAGGTCCGCCAGCGCGATACCGGGTTCACAGAGGGATGCCAACTGATCGCGATACTGCGGAAACACGTCGTGATTCAATCGCACCCAATCGCGATTGCCGAGCATCGGCGAGATCAAGATGAATTCCGCGTTGGGACATTGCGCTCGGGTGTTGTTGATCATCGTGGCGGTATTCTCGCCGAACGCCTCGGCCGAACGCCCCGCCGAATCGTTCATCCCGAAGGCCAAGATCACCAGGTCTGGCTGACACGCGGTGACTTGATCGATCATGGTGATGCCCCACGGGGTCGATTGGCCGCCGACGGACAGGTTTGTCAGTTCGATGTCCGTTTGAAAGTGACGTCGAAGATGCTCCGCGAACAAATCCTGGTAGGCCGGTTGAAACGGTGCCCCACCGCCCCATCCGGATGCGTTGCAACCGGTGGAAATACTGTCGCCAAGTAAAACGATGGAAACCGCTCGGCGGTCACGCAACTTCTGCAGCGTCTTGGGAAGCGAAGCGGGGTCGAACGATGGCATCAAAACCGGCCACGCGGTATCGGCTTTCCTGTACGTCACCTGGGTTTGCATCTGGTGATATTCCAACTTCGCGCCGAACAAGATCTCGCCGTTCCCGTCGCGGTGCGTCAGTTGATGTCGTTGCGACTTGGCCGGGCGACGCAGCGCCGACGGCGGTGTCGTGACCACACGTGCCCCCACCGGGATCACGATCTCGCGAGTCCCGGGGACGAATCGATAGTCCACACCTTGTTGATACGTGATGTCACCCGACGAACTGCGCACCGAGACGATTTCGCGGATCGGAAACAGCAACGAACCGCGAGCTTCGTCCGACTCGGAATCTCGCACGAACAACACGGATTCCTGTTCGACGACGTCGCCCCTCCAGAACGGTCGCAGTTGATCCGCGGAGTACTGCCATCGGGTCGCTTGCCCCACCTGGTCCTGAGCCGGCGAATGACCCGCCAGTATTAGAGTGCAAACGAGGAAGAAGGGACGAAACGAAAGGGATTGCATAATGACCACGTGAAGGGGCTGGCTGAATGAACACAAAGCGAACGTGCCATTTATACTTGGTCTCGCCGCGTCGGTGGGCAGTCGCCCACACCGATGTAATCAACAAGCCGCGAGTCCTTCAGCATCCCGAGAGGGACGACAGCGAGTAGCCGGAAGTCAGTGTAGCGACACCTCCGGGAAGCACGTCCCAAAATCCCATTGACCAGCGTGATCGAGGCGCGCCACCATGACCACACCTAGATCACCGCATCGATTCGCATCCGGTTTCGTTTCCGTGGTCTTGTTTCTCGTTTCCGCACTCGCGTTCGGTTCGGGCAACGACACACGGGCGCAGGCCCAACCTGCGGCATCGACTCAGTCGCAAACCGCCACCTCCGGAACGCTGGGCACGGGCACGACTTGGGAAACACCCTGGCATGTCGTCGACAGCGGTCACGACGGCCCGACGGTGTTGATCACCGGCGGCGTGCACGGGAATGAACCGGCGGGGTCCCGAGCAGCCGAGCAAATTCGACACTGGCCCATCCGACGTGGAAAGCTGGTCGTCATGCCGCAGATCAATCGGCTGGGTCTGGCAGCCAACATCCGTTGGTCACCGGACCATCGGAACGATCGCCGACGCCGCGATCTCAATCGCAGCTTTCCCACGTCCGAGCGTGACGAAGCGTTGACCGAGCACACCCGAGCGATCTGGGAATTCATCTCGCGTCACCAGCCGGACTGGGTTTTCGATCTTCACGAGGGATTTGATTTCCATCGCCTCAACGCCGACTCGGTCGGCTCGAGTGTGATCGCCTTTCCCAGCCAGCGTGATTTCGCAAAACGGATTCAGCAAGCCGTCAACGCGGACGTCGATCCGCAACGTCATTTCGACCTGTTGTCAAAAAGCGGCCCGGCAGTCGGCAGCCTGGCCCGGGCGTGTCACGAACAACTCGGCGCCATGAGTTTCATCTTTGAAACGACGTTCAAAGATCAACCCCTTTCGCTGCGGACGCGACAGCATCGGCGGATGGTTTCGACCGCACTGCAGTCGATCGGCATGATTTCACAGGACTGTGTCAATCGTTTGGCCCCGCAACCGGCACGCGGGGTCACGACCGTGGCGTTGTTCGACGATTCCGGAGCCAACGAAGCGAACGTGATGAAGGTTCTTGAGGGTCGGCCGGACCTGCTGGTCCGACAGGTCGGTCGGTACGACATGCGACCGGGCGTGTTGGATCAATTCGACGTTCTGGTGTTCCCCGGCGGATCGGGAAGCAAACAAGGCAAGGCGATCGGCCCGGCCGGACGCGATCACGTCCGCCAATTCATTCGCAATGGCGGCGGTGTCGTGGGAATCTGCGCCGGCGCCTACCTCTGCTCGTCGCACTATTCCTGGTCATTGAACCTGATGAATGCCGCGGTGTTCAACCAAACGGTGGAGATCCCGGGCAAGGGCCGCAAATCGATGTGGTATCGCGGCCCCGCCACCGATGTCGACGTCGAACTGACCGACCGTGCATCGCAGGTACTGGGCGTCGCCGGTACACAGTCGATTCGGTACCAGAACGGTCCGATCCTCTCACCGGGCGACAACAATTCGTTGCCGGAGTATGAACCGTGGGCCTACTTCCGTAGCGAGAACGGAATTTATGAGCCGCAGAAGAACACCATGATCGGCGCCCCGGCAATCGTCTTCGCTCGGTATGGTCAGGGGCGAATCCTCGCCATTAGCCCACATTTTGAAAGCACCCCCGATCAGTCGGGGGTGATCCCACGAGCCATCGCCCACGTCCGCAGCAATTAGGCAAAGTGTTCCCTGGATCTGTCTGTTCTATTGCGGACAGCGGGCCGCAGCACGATACAATCCTATTCAACTTGAATCACCTCGACATCCTGCAACAACGCGGTCGAGTTCTGCGACCTCACCATCGAACCAACCATTCGAGCACGATCATGACGAAACGATCATTCCCCGCGCGGCTTCGGCTGACTCTCTTGACACTGGTTGCTGCCGTCACCAGCGCGACGGCTCCATTAGCATTGGTCCAGGCATCCGAGCCGACGACGGCGCTGCAGTTGTTCGAAGAACGGATCATGCCGATCTTTCGCTCCCCCAATCCGTCCAGTTGTGTGCAGTGCCACCTGTCGTCGGTCGACATCAAGGACTACATCCTGCCCTCACACATCGACACGTTCATCGCGCTGCGCGGGGACGGCTTGGTCGATGTGAAGGCTCCCGAACAGTCAAAGATTTTGACCCTGATTCAAATGGGCGAAAAAGATACCGATCCGTTGGCCAAGCGGATTCACGCGAAGACGCGGCAGGCCGAATACGAAGCGTTCTCGGCGTGGATCAAAGCCTGTTGCAGTGACCCCGACCTGGTTTCACGCTCGGCATCTGAGCAACTCGCGGCGGTCGGACCGGCCAAACCGCTAGAAGTCGTTCGCCATGCCCGCAAGAGTCGTGTGCTGGAAGCCTTCACTCGAAACGTCTGGTCGCAGCGGATGCGTTGTTTCCCCTGTCACACGCCTGATGAAATTGACGCCGACAATCCGAAGCATCAAAAGCCGGCCGAGCGTCACGGCGAACTCGTCAAGACCTACGGCGCACGGATGAATCTGTTTCGCGCAACCCCCGAAGCGACGCTCGCGGCATTGGTCGCCAGCAGCCGCAAACAAGACGGTAAACAGTACCCGTTGATCAACTTGAAAGATCCGGCCAAGAGCCTGTTGGTGCTCAAGCCGACGGCCAAGTTGCCGCCCAAGCAGGACGACGGCACCCTGGGCAAGCCGTCGTCGGCCGACCCGGTTTCCCACATGGGAGGCATCAAGATGCACGTCGATGACCACTCCTACAAGCTGTTCGTCGCTTGGCTGGAAGACTACGCCGCGGTGGTCGGCGACCAATACGCGACCGCTGACGAATTACCGTCGGACAATTGGATCCCGACCCAGCGGATCTTGCGGGTCAAAGGGACGCCGGCGGATTGGAAACCGGGCTCCGTCGTCCAACTGTTCGTTCACGACAAAGACCCGTCAGGCAACTGGTCTGAAGATCCCGTCGCATTCACGCAATCGGTCGTGACCCCCAGAGCCATGGTCAACGGAGCGTTGTTGTTGATCGCGTCGAACCTCGAGCCGGACCAAGAGGCCGCCGAGGATGCGTTTCCGCTGGCCGCGGGCGAGTACCTGGTCAAGGCGTACGTGGACACCGAAGGCAAACTCAAAACGGCGCCGTCGCAGCTGCTCGATTCGTCCGACTTTGCCGGGCAAGCCGTGATCGACGCAAAATGGTTACTCGGTTTTCCCCAAGCAGAGACCTTTGAAGGCGCCCGGTTGGTCCAGCACTAGTATTTCGCCGCACCTTGGTTTTCGGGTAGGCGGTAGTGGACGAGGCGACGAGTCCTTGCCGATATGCCGACGACAGGGGACTCGTCGCCTCGTCCACTACCCGAAAATGGAGCTGCGATAGACCACTAGTGCTCCGTCAACTTTCAGATTTAGGGTGCCGCGGAAAAGGGGTCAGGTACCAAAAATGCGAAGCACCCTACGGGCCATTTGGTTTTTGGTACCTGACCCCTTTTCCGCTCGACTGCCCCCTTTTCCGCTCGACCAACGCAACCCCAACATTAAATGTGGTTGGAGCACTAGGTTTCCGTGATCGCGTACAGCCCGCCGCCGTCGTGGCGGAGCTTTCCTTGGCGGGCGAGTTCTTGCCAGACCGCCTTGGGAAACTGATCCGGCGGACGGATCGCGGCGATGCTGGACTTTCGGCCCGATGACATCGGTCCGTGCCCAAGGCTGGATTCTTCATCCAGTTTCATCAGCTTCAACCGTTTGCGAAACGCCTTCATCGCCAACCGAAGCTCTTCTTTGGAAGGGGCTTCGGGCTCGGGCGTGGTTTCCGGATCAGTCATCGTTGGTTCCTGTGGAGAGTGAATCGGTGCTGCCTATTTTGGTTTGTAACGCTCATCATACAGCTGTTGGTGCGTCTTGAGTTGGTTGCTTGAAATCGAGAGCGTTCCGACGTCGACTCGCCCCGACCGAGCTTCCGGAATAGGGGTCTGCCAATAGAAGTATTTCTTTTCCGTCTCGGCATCCTGGCGCACGGCGACGGCGTATTCCAGTCCGGCGACGGCTTGGACTTGGAAGCTTCCATCCTCTCCGATCGGTACGGTGTCCGTCTTGAATTGACCGAAATCGCCCGATCCGATCAAACGCGTGGTCAGGCCGACCGTAAGCCCGGTCGCCGGCGTACCGTCGAGCATCACGCGCCCGCTGACGAGCCACGGATCACGCAACACCAGCTTGATGGGGGCGTCGGAGCCCGGAGTGATCGTTGCCTGGGCCGCCGTGAATCGAGGACGCGTGGAGGAGCTTTCGTCGTCAATCTTCGTCACGCTCACGGTCCCATGTTCCCAGGATGACCGATGCAGCAGCAAGGCACACCGACCGTCGGGCCCCGTCATTGCCGATTCTGCCAGCGTCTGCGGCAAGTGATACGTTCGGTTGTCGCGATTGAGCGTCTCGACAAACCCGCAATGAACCCAAACACCTTCCACGGGCGATCCGCTGGTGTCGACCACCGTCACCCAGCGGACGGGAATGCTTTGAATTTGGAAATCCGGCACCTCTAAATCGTCCAGGTCGCCAGCTTCGATCGCTTGAGTCATTTGTGGTGGTCTCGATGCCTCGGCGTTGAACCGATCGGACATCCACAGATCCAGTCCGGGTGAACTGCCAACGACCGTTAGATAGCCTTTTCCCTTTGGAACCACCATCCGCCACTCGCCTTGTGCATCGGTCGTAGCGCGGAGCAGTGTGTCCTCGAGATGGTCCGCCTGACGATGCCAACAGACTTGGACATCCCCGACTCCCTCGCCATCACTGGCCCGGATGACCCGCCCAGATGCCCGGGTGCCCTGCCGCGTCTGCAACCGCAGGCTACGCCGATCGATCACGGATTCGGCCTCCGCCGACGTTGCCAATGGCAGCAATCCAGATTCAAACGGGAAACGCGCGACGAATTGAACCCGGCCGTCGTCCCCTGCCGCCTCACGCAAGAACTCCTTCGTGGTGCGCAGCTCTCCGTCATCGGAAACTTGAAATCGTTGCGACTGCGTTTTGCCCCGCGGCGCCAACACCGAAAGCGAGAATTGCTTCACCGCTTCACCGGCTTCATCTTCAGCGGCGACCGAGATGAACAGCAGTCGTCGCAGCTCGATCGTTGCGGGTGAGGCATACTCGTCGGCAACACGTGTGGCCATCAGTCCCGTCTGGTATCCCGGCGCAGAGAGCCGAAGAAGTCGTGGGAAAGAATCGCTTTGGCGTAGGCCTAACACCAGTGAAGCGTTCTTCGGCATCTGAAAGGCAAATTGCCCGTCGCTGTCGGTTCGCGTCAGCAATTGGAGTACATCGGTGGGAAAACGATAGACGTGGGATTGCTTCGGAAAGCCTTGCTTGCTGCCGCGGAAAAACGGTCCGGCGTCAGAGTCGACACTTTCCGGGACGTTGATCTCTTTCACGGCGACACGGACATCGCCGATTCCACTTCCCGCGGGCGTCACCACCTGCGCTGCGAGTTCTTCGCTGCCAGGCAGTTGAATATCGATCGATGCTTTCCACGGAGTGGGTTGTCGGCGATCGAATGAAGACAGGGCGTAGGCCCCCAGTCCCAGCCGATTGCTGGGATCGGCCACCAGAACCTCCCATCGAGCCAGACCGAGTGACTTGAGCCGAACGGTCGGAACGCCCCGGATGTGGTAGCGGCCCTGCTGATCGGTCGTCGTGCGGGCAACAATCGGCGGAGACAGGTAGCGGCCGCTCGGACCGCGGAACGCCACGAATTCGCGAATCAAGACAACGGCGTCGGCGATCGGCCCCGACGGGTCGGTCACACGGCCTTGGAACTCGATGTCGATCCTTTCTTGATCATCATCATCCGACGTCGCAAGTTCGACCGCCTTGAATTGATCATACAAGCCGACATCGGTGGATCGTTCGTCAGTCGTTGCAGCACCGTCAGCAGCAATGTCCGCCGAAACGTTCGCGGACTGTTCCGGATTCGACCGTTGTGGGCGCGGAGTTTCTGCTGTCGGCGGCGTTTGCCCCGTGACGATCTGGAAATGAATCCCCGTCAACGTGATCAACGAGAAGACGACGCCAACCACCGCCACGGTCCAGCTCGATTGGGGGTCAACATTCAACCTCGGGTCCAGCAGACGTCCGATGCGATTTTGCAGATTCGTACCCGAATGGACCGCGGCGACTGGCTGTGAAGCCGAGGCGACGATGTTCTGCGTGATCTCCAAAAGGCTGCGCGAGTACGCGGAGGCCCGTTCGCCGGATCGTACGACCGCATCATCCGCGGCGTCTTCCCGCGATCGTCGCAGTTGCCATCGCGCCCAATGCACAGCAGGATGAAACCAATACACGGCCGTCGTGATTTCTGCCAACCAATTCCAACAGGCGTCACGTCGCGCGACGTGTGCCATTTCGTGCAACAGGCAATGCCGCTGCTGATCGACTGTGAAGGATTGAAAATCAATCGGAACCAGCACGATTGGACGAATCACGCCGAAGGTCAGCGGCATGGAAACGTCCGTAGAGACTCGACATTGCGGCGGACTCCGCAAACCTAAACGAGCTGCGCAGAACTGGGCGAGTGCCCGGTGCTCCCGAGAGAACGGAATTGAATGCCTCGCAAATCGTCTCAATCGAAGCCCGCTGACGACGATTCTCGCCAGCCAGGACAGAAACCCAACACCATAAATGACGCTCACGATCAAAGCGATCGATGACTCGTTCGGCACGATTACGTCCGAACGCTGACGAGTCGACGCCGACGCAACCACGTCCGATGTGGGAATGGCTGGGGCCGGCGAAGCGGCCGTCGGGGTTGCTCTTTCGAAGCCAGAAGCGTTCGCATCCGTCGCATTCCACGATCGATCAACCGGGGCTGCCATTGCGAGACTTCGTTCGCTGCTGTTGCCAGCCGAATCGCTCGGCACTCGAGTCTCGTTTGATGTTGATGATTGGACCTGAACCGGAATCCGAATCGGAATAGCGGTCAGCAGTTGTGGGATCAACAATACCAACGCACCAAACGCGCCGATCCAAACGCAATGACGAACACTCGAGGACCGCGATCGGGCCAAACGCTGGATGATCCACGCCGTCACAACAATCACGGCGGCACGCATGATCCAGACACAAAGCAGTGCAAACGATGGATGGGAATCGCCCCACGCCATGAATTGCTCTATCCACACGCTCATGGCATCTCCCTCCGCTCTGCTTCGGCAATCAATTCACGCAGTCGGTTCAATCCGTCTTCATCAAGACTCGTCTTCGGATCCGACAGATGCGACGCCAGGGCTTGCTCGACCGAGCCGCCGAAAAAGACATCCAAGACATGCTGAAACGCCTGCTTCGCGGCGCGTTTTTTAGGTTGAACCGGCCGATACCGGTAGTGCCTGCCCTGGCGTTTAAACTTGACGAACCCCTTTTCGCCCAAGATCCGCAACAGCGTCCGGACCGTCGCATCAGACGGATCCCCGGTCATGGCGAGCCGCACCTCGGCCGCGGTCGCTTCCTCTTTGACATACAAGATGTCGACGATCTCCCGTTCGCGACGACTGAGTTGTTCCACCCCCATCGACACCACCTCGACCAAAACGCCGACAAGAAATTTTTAACACTTCAAAATCAGTCTGACGGTCGGTCGATCCGCTGTCAACTATTTTTTTGGACATTGCGAAAAAGTTGCAAGTTGCCGATGCCGGTGCTTGGGTGGCACAAGTTACTGACTTGCGACGATTGAACCATGCGTGTCACAGCGGCCACTGCAATAGCGGCTTGGTCAGCGTGACCGGTTCTCGCCTGACGGGTTGCTCGGGCAACCCGATCGGCAGACGCCCGGCCTTGAGCACGGCGATGATGGTCTGGACCTCGGCTTTTTCGAAGTCGCCTGTAATCACTGCCTGCTTGCGGATCGGTTGCAATATGTTCGGCGCGGTGATCAAGAGGTCATCAAAGACAATCCCGAGTCTGGTTTGCCGTTGCCCGACCGGAAGATAGCGTTTGGTCAACGATTCCAACGCGGTGCTTCCCTGCGGTGTGAATTCCAGCGAGACCGCCAGTTGACCGTTGGCATCTTCGGTCATCGCGGCGAAGCTGAGCGAATCACCGTCCAGCTGAACGTCCGGTTCGATGATCGCCAGTGCGTCCAATCCGGTGACGTTGTTGTCGAACATCCATTGCCCCACTTCGACTTGCCCCTCGGACGTTTGAAGCGACGATGTCAAGTCGACCAGTGCACCGGTTTTCGAATTTCGCAGAATCAATCCCTGCGGTTCGATCTTCGGCTTCGGCCAACCCGTCCTGGGATCGACGGTTTGGTCGATCGACGCCCATCGGCCGACCAGGGCGTCCGATGCGTCTCGAACGTCCCGCGCGAGATCGCCGCTGTCGATTTGAGCCCTCGCCGCATCGATCACAGCGTCGTGGCGTCCTGATTGAGCCAGCGCCAGGAATCGCAGGTGCCCCTCGCGGTGCAGCATCGTCGCGATCGCATCCACCTGCGCGCTGTCGGTGGTTTCCAGGTCGATCTGCAGTTTCCTGCCGTCCTCAACCACTCGGATCTCCTTCGCCCCATCGAAGAACCCGTCCAGTCGTCGCTCGACAGCCGAGTCGATTTGGTCTGCACGAACATCCGATGATTCGATCTGATACTCGATTCGTGTGCCTTCCACCGAGGTCTTGGCAAAGAACACCAGCCCGACCGCAATCGCGACCCAGACGGTGACGGCAACCGCAAGAATTGTTTTTCGGCGTGAGGGGGGGTGATGTTGGTTCATTTGGTATGCACTGGTATTCCGTGTCAGCTCAATTTTCGGGTAGTGGACGAGGCGACGAGTCCTCTGCCAATATACCGACAACAGAGGACTCGTCGCCTCGTCCACTACCGCCTATTCGAAACGCAAGGTGTCAAGGGATACTAGGACACTGCCCCGCTACCGCAACGCCGTCAGCAGATCTTTGACCTGTTGGTGCACATCGCTGGTTGCTCGAACGACCAGGACACGCCGCATGGCAAAGTAATGAATGGATCCGACGCCGCCGCGTGATTCCCAGAAATCGGGTGCCACAATCCGCTCGATCAATTCCACCAGCTGCCATCCCGCACCCGCGGCGGCCCCGCCGCCGGATGCCCCAACGGCAGCTCGCGTCTCGGTCGCGCGAGATGCCGACTCGCTTGGATCGTTAGACGCCGTGTTGATCGCTGCCTCAATCGCCGCGTCGACTTGCGGAGACAGCCCCGCGGGACGAGGAATCTCTTTGCGACCGAGTTGAATTTCTTTTCGGCGTGCGATGGTCAGTAGGCGTCGACGTACTTTCGCGGTATCGCCCTGGAGCATTTCGCTGGTCGCGTAACGAGGATCGCTTCGCAGAACGACATACAAATCACAAAGCGCGGCGACGGCATCGTCATGGGCTGGGCCCGCGGTGGCGTTCGCTTCCAGACGCAGTTGTGTCCGGGTTTGTTGACGCAGCGACGTGGTGGAAACCTCGGCCGCAGCGACGCTGGTCAAACCGACGAGGCTGATGAAACCGACGATGCAGACCATGGCCGCCAGCGCGGCGGTCTTAATCTCTCGAATCATTTGTGTACACCGTGAGGTGATCAAGAACGAAAAGGCGTCCGGGTTGTCGATGCGTGCCGACAGGCTGGCAGCCTATTCAACATCCCAGCCCCGACAGATGTTTCGGACCAGGGCCTAACGTTGCAGTCCTCGCAAGATCGCGTCGACGTTTTCCTTGGCGTCACCGAACAACATGTACGTGTTGTCTTTAAAGAATAACGGATTTCCGACACCGGCGTATCCGGTGGACATGCCGCGTTTCATCACCACACAGGTTTTGGCCGTCCAGACTTCGATCACCGGCATGCCCGCGATCGGGCTATTGGGATCATCCAGTGCAGCCGGATTGACGATGTCGTTGGCCCCGATCACCAGGATCGCATCGGTATCAGACATGTCTTCATTGATTTCGTCCATCTCCAAGACGATGTCGTAGGGCACGTTGGCTTCGGCCAGCAACACGTTCATGTGTCCGGGCAAGCGTCCGGCGACCGGGTGAATGGCAAAACGGACTTCCTTGTTGCGTTTGACCAGCGTCTTGACGACTTCGGCAAGGGAATGCTGTGCTTGAGCGACCGCCATGCCGTAGCCCGGGACGATCACGATGCTTTCTGCTTCTTCGAGCATTGCGACCGTCTCGTCGACGCTGAATTCCTTCGTCGTCCCCTCGACCACGGCGGCCGGCCCGCCCGCGCCGCTACCGAACCCGCCCATGATCACGCTGAAAAAACTTCGGTTCATCGCCGCGCACATGATGTACGACAGAATCGCTCCCGAACTGCCGACCAGTGCACCGGTGACGATCAGCAAGTGGTTCTTCAACATGAACCCGGCTGCCGCGGCAGCCCAGCCGGAATAGGAGTTGAGCATGGAAACCACCACCGGCATGTCCGCACCGCCGATCGCCATCACCAAGTGGACGCCGATCAGCGACGAGATCGCGGTCATGATCAACAGCGGCATCAGCGCATCACCACCCTCGACACGGCAGTACCAGATTCCCAGGCCGACACAGGCGAGCATCAGGACGACGTTCAAGACGTGGCGACCGGGCAGCGTCAACGCTCGACCACCGACAAGTTCGGCCAATTTCAAGAAGGCAACGATCGATCCGGTGAAGGTCAACGCGCCGATGAAGACGCCGACGTAGATCTCGATTTTGTGAATCAGCAGCTCGCCATCGGGGACAGCGATCCCGGGTTCGATGTGGCTGGAGATGCCGACGAAAACGGCCGCCAATCCCACAAAACTGTGAAGCATCGCCACCAGTTGTGGCAGATGGTCCATCGATAAGCGTGCGGCCAACCGGGCACCGATCAAGATCGCCGGCACGATCGCGACCGCCATCCAGAGGTACCCGCCGTTCATCACACCAAAGACGGTCGCCGCGACCGCCAGCACCATGCCGATGATCCCGAGCAGATTACCGCGTTTGGCACTGGTTTGGTGAGACAACCCGGCCAAGGAGAAGATGAACAGGACCGCCGCCACGATGTACGCGACCGTGGCCAGGGACTGGTTCAAGGGAAGCGTCTCGGAAGCAATCACGAGTGGGAGGGGAAACGGCATGTCTTTCATGTACGGGGGCAAACGATCATCCAAACAACAGAACATTCAACACCAGACGTGCAGCCACATCACTTGCGAAACAGGCCGAGCATGCGGTGCGTGATCAGAAAGCCGCCGGCGATGTTGATCGTTGCGACAAAGATCGCCAACCCGCCCAGCCAGGCTGCGACCGGGTTGGTTGCCCCGATTTGCACCATCCCGCCGACAATGATGATGCCGCTGATCGCGTTGGTGACACTCATCAACGGGGCATGCAGCGAGGCGGTCACGTTCCAAATCACTTGCCACCCGATCAGGCATGCCAGCAGAAAAACGGTGAAATCGGTGATGAAGCCCTGATCGCGCGTCAACGCGACTCCAACCAGCAACACCGCCGCGACCGCCATCAACGCGATGTCAAAGGTCTCGATTTTCTTTTCCACCACGGCGGACGGCGCGACCGACTCCACCACTTTCTCTTTGGGGGCTGCGGAGACAGATACCGGCGGCGGAGGCCACGTGACTTGACCGTCCTTGACGACCGTCGCACTGCGGATCACGTCGTCGGTCATGTCGACGCTGAACTTGGCCGCGCCGCCCATCTCGTCCAGTAAATGATAAAGATTGGTGCCGTACAGTTGGCTGGACGTGTGCGCCAATCGGCTGGTCAGATCGCGGTAGCCGACGATGTGCACGCCTTCGACCTTGGTCACCTGGTCGGGAATCGTCGCCTCGCAATTACCGCCTTGTTCGGCGGCCAAATCGACGATCACGCTGCCCGGTCGCATCGAACGGACCATTTCGTGAGTGATCAATTTCGGCGCCGGTTTGCCGGGAATGAGCGCCGTGGTGATGATGATGTCGACCTCTTTGGCCTGGGCAGCAAAGAGCGCCATCTCGGCATCGATGAACTCCTTGCTCATCGTCTTGGCATAGCCTCCCGAAGTGCCACCGTGCTCGTCGCCCTCGAACTCCAACATCAAGAATTCGGCGCCCATGCTTTTGACCTGATCGGCGACTTCGGGACGCACGTCGAAGGCGCGCACGATGGCCCCCAATCCCCTGGCGGTCCCGATCGCGGCCAGTCCCGCGACGCCCGCGCCGATGACCAACACCTTGGCCGGCGGGACTTTTCCGGCCGCGGTGATCTGGCCGGTAAAGAAACGCCCGAACAGCCCAGCCGCTTCGACGACGGCCCGATACCCCGCGATATTGGCCATCGAGCTCAATGCGTCCAACTTCTGCGCCCGACTAATGCGCGGTACCGCTTCGATCGCCAATGCCGTCGCGTTTCGAGCAGCGATCTTCTGCAACAACGCTTCGTTTTGGCCCGGTGCCAGGAAACAAATCAGCGTTTGGCCCGCCCGCAGCTGTTCGATCTCACGATCCTGCGGACTGCGAACCTTCAGCACAATGTCGGCTTCCGTCCAGATTTCGGCCGCCTCATCGCAAAGGGTGCAACCGGCTTCGCGATAGCTCTCATCATGAAAACTTGCGGCATCCCCCGCACCGGATTCCACCAAAACCTCGAACCCGAGCCTTTGGACCAACCGTCGTGCCGTTTCCGGTGTCGCCGCCACACGACACTCGCCGGGATCGATTTCCTTGGTAATGCCAACTTTCATTTGCCGCCTGTCCCTTCGAATGCAATGGATGGGAAAACCCCAACCTTCTGGCACACCTAAGATACCATATCCCGGTACGACGTCTCGCTGCGGTGGGTCATTGGATCGACGCCTTGGACCACGCGATCGCTGAACCCGAGTGATCGAAGATCGTCCAGGGTGACTGGTGTGCCTTCGACCAAATCATGCAGCACGCCAACCCTTTTGGCCAACGCTGCGAAGCATTTATTCTCTGCGTTCTACGAGGTGTTAGCGGCAGGGTGTAGGATTCCCTACGGTTGGAAGAAGTTGAGTGAAACCGTTGCGGCCGATGCCAAGACTGGAACACGATTTGCGAATCACAACAACGGCGGCGAGCGTCGTGCCAAAAAGACCTCCCGCTGTCACACAACCGTCCTTTCCAACTCATCGCCGAGCCATGCACGCTGCTACCGACAGTTACCCCCACCCAGGCCACAGTGTGGCCGCTGAAATGTCGCCGACCCACCCGGTGCTGGTCGGATATCTCTACTGGATCCTCGGCATCTTTGGTGCCCACCGGTTTTATTTTGGCCGACCGATCACGGGGGTGCTCTGGTTTTTCACCGGCGGCGTGTTCTTGATCGGCTGGATTGTGGACCTGTTCTTGATCCCCTCGATGGCCGAAGACGCGTCACGGCGGTACCGCCGGGGACGATTCGATTACACGCTTTGCTGGGTGCTGCACACTTTTCTGGGTCTGTTCGGCGTGCACCGCTTGTACATGGGCAAGATCTTTACCGGTGTGCTGTACCTGCTGACCGGAGGATTACTGGGTGTCGGGTTCGTCTATGACCTGCTGACCCTGAACGAGCAGATCGATGAATTGAACGCCTGGGAGTAGGGGAGCGGAGGAGGATAGGCTTCCAGCTTAGGCGGAAACCGTTCCGCAGCATTTGCCCAAAGGGCATGAACAACATAGCCTGGGGTCAGGGAACGAGCGCAGCGGAGTGACCGCCACCCCAGGGAAAGAAAGCCAAACCCGCTCTCTCCCCCTTTCGATCGGCCGGCGGCTCTGCCGCCGGCCGATCGAAAGGGGGAGGGTTTTCGGTGGATCGCGGACCTGGGGTTACGCCCGGATTCGCTGGGGCTCATCCGGTCTCACCCCAGGCTATGTTGTTGATCGCCTTTGGCGAACCGGGCCCAGTGATTCTTGATCGACCGCGGAACAAGAACGACCAAAGTCTCATCAGGCACGCCGCTTACGCGCCGAGCTGTTCTCGCATCGACGACTTCGCGGCGTCGAGTGCGGCCGGCAGTTTGCTGGGGTCTTTGCCGCCGGCTTGGGCCATGTCGGGACGACCGCCGCCGCCACCGCCGACCATCTTGGCGGCCGCGCCGACCCATTGACCGGCTTTCAAGCCTTTGTCGACCAGCGTGTGACTGAGGCCTCCCACCAGGACCACCTTGTCGCCTTGGACGGTACCGAGCAGCACCGCCGATCCGCCGGAGGATTTCTTGCGGATCTGATCGATCCAGCCTCGCATCACGTTCGGGTTGGCACCGGGGACTTCCGCGACGACGATCAAATCGTCGCCGACCTTTTCCCCTTTGCCGATCAAGTCATCCGCGGTGATCTTTCCGCCGGCGGTGGCTTCTTTTAATTGTGCGACCAAGCCGGCGCGATCGGCGAGCATCGAATCGATACGTGCGAGCACTTCGTCTTGAGAGACATTTAACCGTCGCGTGATCTCACGGACACTGGCGCGGACGCTGGGGTAATCGCTGACGTCCGCGACGGGGCAATCCGCGGCGACGGAAAACGCGTCGGCATGCTCGGACGGTTTGCCGCTGGTGAGTTCCTTCTTCAGTTGTCGGACTTCGCCGGCCAACTGTTCGATCGCACCGCCGGCATGTGCCGGATCGGTACCGAGTCGTGTGGCGATGTCAGCGAGCAACGTTTGGGTCTGTTGACGATGCTGTTCGGCGCGGGCGCCGGTCAGGGCAACGATTCGACGTGTGCCGGCCGAGACGCTTTCTTCGGCCATCAATTCAAACGTTTGGACGCTGCTGGAACGGGTGACGTGCGTCCCCGCGCAAAGCTCTTTGCTGTAGTCGCCGATGGAGACCATGCGGACGGGGTCGGGGTACTTTTCACCGAACAACATCATCGCGCCGGCCTTGCGAGCTTCGGCCAACGGAATGGTCTGCCACGAGACCTCGGCGTCTTCGTCGATCCGCGTCATCACGTCGCTTTCGATTTTGACCAAGACGTCGTCGGGAATCGGTTTTTGGTTGGTGAAATCGAAACGCAAACGATCCTCTTCGACCTTGCTGCCCTGTTGTTGGGCGTGGTCACCGATGTTGGTGTGCAGTGCGTGGTGCAGGATGTGGGTGGCGGAGTGGGCGCGGGCGAGTGCGCCACGTCGCTCGGTATCGACGACGGCTTTGCAGCTCGCGCCTTCTTTGATTTCACCCTTGGTCAGCTTGCCGTGGTGGACGATCAGGCCGCCGTGTTTTTGGGTATCGTGGACGATGAATTCGAAACCATCCGAGCTGATGACACCGGTGTCGCCGACCTGGCCACCGGATTCGCCATAGAACGGGGATTCGCTGAGCACTAAACGGCATTCAGCGTCGCCCGGGCGGCTGATGCGGCTCAGCAACTGGCCTTCATCGTCTTTGTCTTTGCCGTCGCCGGTGATGATGCCCTTGATCGTCGCGGTGGTCTCGGTCGTGTCATAGCCGACGAACGGCGTTTCACGCAGAGCTTCCTTGAGTGTTTCCAGGGGACCGGTCTGGAACAATTCGACTTGCCCGGCACCGCTGGCGATCGCGTGTTCGTGCATCGCGTCGCGATAGCCCGGCCAATCGAAGGTAAAATTCTTTTCGGCGGCGAGGGTTTGCAACAACTCCGGCGGGACGCCATAGGTCGTGTTCAGTTCCGCGGCTTCTTTACCGGGGACCATCACCGCGTCTTCTTCGTTCATCTCTTCGAACAGTTGACCGATACGTTTCATGCCGCCGTCGATCGTTCCGAAGAACGCGTTCTCTTCGGACTCGATGACTTCGCTGACGCGTGGGATCGTTTCGCTCAGTTCGGGGTATGCGGTTCGGCTGGCGTCGGCGACCGCGGCAACGAGCTTGTGCAGGAAGGGCTCGCGGAGGTCCATTTGGTAACCGTCCAACACCGCACGTCGGATCAGACGACGGACGACATACTTGGCCTTGTCACGTCCGGGGTAGACGTTCTCGTGGATCGCGAAGGCGCAAGCCCGCGCGTGGTCGGTGATCCGCCGCAGGCGTCGCCCGTTATCGCTGTCGGGGTCATAGTGCACGCCGACGACATCCGCGGCGGCATCGACGATCGGACGCAGTGAATCGATGTGGAAATTGGTGGAAACGCCTTGCAGGACGCTGGCGGTTCGTTCCAGCCCCATGCCGGTGTCAATGTTTTGGCTCGGCAGGGGTTTGAGATTGTCCGGCGGGTCGCCGACGCGATTGAACTGGGTGAAGACCAGGTTCCAGATTTCGACGTCGCTGCCATCATCCAGGTGATAATAGATTTCGCTGCACGGACCACAGACCCCGTCGGGGCCTTCGCTGGGTGCCGAGGCGGGCCAGAAGTTTTCGTCTTCGTCCATCCGCACGATCCGATCGTCCGGCAGCCCGATCGACTGTTTCCAGATGTCATAAGCCTGGTCATCGTCTTTGTAGACCGTCACGGACAATTTAGCCGGGTCGATGGCCAGCCACTTTTTCGCCGTCAAGAACTCCCAGGCCCACGCGATGGCTTCCTTTTTGAAATAGTCGCCGAAGGAGAAATTCCCCAGCATTTCGAAAAAGGTGTGGTGATAGGCGGTCCGGCCGACGTTATCGATGTCGCCGGTGCGGAGGCATTTTTGACAGGTCGTCGCGCGGGTGAAATCGAGTTTCACTTTGCCCAGAAAGTGATCCTTGAACTGGTTCATCCCGGCCGGGGTGAACAGGACCGAGGGGTCCCAGGTGGGGACCAACACATCGCTGGGCTTTCGGACGCAGCCCTTGGATTCAAAGAATTCGAGATATTTTTCGCGGAGTTCGTCGGTTTTCATGGGTCAACGCACGGAGATTGAAAGAAGTGCAGTGCCGCCGATGATATCGGATGGATCCGATTTCTCGTAGACGGAGCGTTACAGCTTTTCCGCGGGCGTCGGGACGTTGGCGATGCGAATCAGCAAAACCGTTTGTTGCTCCATTTGGTCGACGTTTTTGCCCCCAAACATCTCCGTGCCGAGCCCCTTTCGATCGGCCGTTTCCGAGATCACAAACAGGTCGCCCTCGCCGCCGATCAGTTCAAATTCCATCGCATCGAGCGACCAGGACTGACGGCGAACGTCGATCCGCAAGGCCGCATCCCCCTGGACCCAGTCTTGCTGCATGTCGCCGTGCTGGATTTCGGGGCGCACGCGGAGGCGAATTTGGGCGGCGGAACTGCCCGGCTGGGGCGTGACCGCCATCAGAAATTGGGGGTCTCGCAGCGTCTGCCCGACCGGTTGCGGTTCCTCGTGGATGATCACCACATGGTCGCCTTGCACCGGCAATCGGACCGGCAATTCGTAGCGTTTTCCCAGCCGCATCGGGATCGTCTTGGAGCCTTCGGATTGGTGGCTGGAAACCGAGACCGAGCTCAGGAATTCGGCGACGACGTCGGGCGGTTGGGCCGATTGCAGCGAATCGAGTTTGCCGACCAACCGGTCCAGCTGAGCCGCTTTCCCGATCCGTAACCCGTTGTGATAGAGCACCTTTCGGGTTTCCGGCGGCAGCACGGTCTCGTCCACCCATTGCCACATCGATTGCAGCTGGTCGGGATCGGTCGGGTCGAAGCGGATCTGGACAAAACGCGTTTCCAGCTCGATCGAGCGTGGGATTTTTTTCAGCGGTAACGCGGCAGCGCGGGTTTCTTGATGCGGATCGTCAGGGCCGGGCCAACTGGACCACGAGGCACAGCCGGCCAGCAAAATCGGGGCAGCCAGAAGGGGCGCGGCAAGCCACAGGGGCATCGCCAGGGGGCGAGGACGGCGGTGATTGCCGGGCGGTCGATTCGATCGCGGCGGAAGGTGGCATCGCGGCATGGGCAGCATATCGGAAAAGAATCGGATGTGTCGGGGGCCAAAAACGGCATCGGCCCGTCAGCGTCATGGCGAACGTCGGCGACCGCGATCAGGCGTCGTTTCACGCCCCTGGACTACGAATTTTGCGGGCGGCGCGTCAAGACAAGGCCGCCGCAGATTCCTCTTTTCGTGAAACACGACTTTCACTAAAGTGCCCCGATCCCGCATCCCAGCTGCCCGTTTCCCGCAACGTCGAAATGAATTTTGGCCGTCGTTCGGGCCGCTGAAAATGTATTGTTGCTGTGGCCAAGGAGGAGCCCGACCATGTTGTTGGACCGGATCGATATCGACACTCACGGCCCCCTGACTCGTGTCGAGCTGGGGCCATTCTCAGAATGCTTGAACGTGATTTGCACGCCGGAGGGTTCTGGGAAAACGGCGATCGTCCGCTTCATCCGGGACTCGCTGATCCGACGCGACTACCCGCTGGGGATGATGAGTTCCTCGGCCGGCCGCGTGGTCTGGGCCGACCGCAACGGAAAAATCCATTGCCGGCGTGAACATGACGGCACGCCAAGCGGACGACGGACCATCGAATTTGAATCCCGCGGCGAGGCCTCGCATCGATTCGATTGGCTGCACGGCAGCTGGATCAACGGGATCGCCGATTCGACCGACGCGACCCGTGCCTTGGAATCGATTCGCATTCCCGAGTCGATCGTCGACGGCATCGTCACCGACACCGCCGTGATCAGCATTTCTCGAGTCATCGCAGCCTGCCTCCGCAGCGGACTGGGCGATCCCGCCTTGTTCGCCGGATTACCGGTCAATCGTTCGACCGTCAGCGGGCTCTCGCCGGCAGCATCGGCCGACCAGCACGCACCGCGACGGGCGATGCGCGACGAACTGGCCCGCATCGAAGCCGAACTGGCATCGATTCGGCAGACCTCCGCCGGCCCGCATTCCGCCGGCCCGCATTCCGCCGTTTTGGACGCCGAATCCATCGCGACGCGGCGACAACAGTTACAGTCCCGTCTGGCGGCCCTGCAATCGGCTCAGCAATCAGCGCGACACTCCGCACAGCGGCCCGACGGCAACGCGCCGATCGGTGCCGAACTGGCCGAGCTTCACGATCAAATTTGGCAGCTTCGTGTCCGGCACAGTGAACTGTCTCGCTGGCTGGCCCATCTGCAATTCGATCGCAATCGCGTTCGCTACACCGCACCGATCACCGCGTCGCCCTATGCCCGCGACGCGAGTGCCGAACTGGCCGGCGGGCGGGCGATCAGCCACGTCGCGGCATTGGACGTCGACGCCGAATTGCGCCGCAAATTAATTGACGTCGATGCCCAAATCACTCGCTGGCGTCGCGTGATGACGGAGTTGTCCGGTCTGCGCGAAATCATCTCCTCCGCCGTTCACCGCGACGCCTTCGACCGGCCGTTGCGTGAGGCCGGGGCATTGCCGATGTCGGAACACATGCTGCGCCGCGAACGCATGCACCACTTCCTTTCCTCGCTGGATCACTACGCCGACGACCCTTCGATGGCTGCGTCGTGGGCGGCGTTTGCCGCCGGCGCCGGCCCGTCGCGTTGGCCGGACGAAATCGATCTGCGGATCGAAGCGATCGTGCGCCAAGTCGATTGGCTTGCGGCACGCTACGATCACCCCCACTCGGCGGCTCCGGTCTGGTATCGCGATCTGCCTGCGGATCTGGCCTATCGGGGAAGTCACTCGCTGGTGCACTCGCTCCGCGCGATCCGAGACGACCTGCAAAACGTTCGCCGGCACGGATTCCGGTTTGCTTATCCCGCGACCGAGCCGTCGCGACAAGCACGCGCCGCCGAACAGGCACTGGCCGTGCGTCGAGACCACGAGTTGTACGATTTGCGACGCAGCGAACAGTGGGTCGTCGCGACGATCGAGCGGCTGCTGGCCTATCGCGAAGGCTTGGTTCGCAATCGCCAGTTGGCAGAACGGCTCCGCTATCCGTCTTGGTTGGATGAAGCCTATCATCGGCAAACCTGGTCGGCCTGGTACATCAATCACCTCGATGGTGAAGCGATCGCGCGGAGCAAAGAACTCGATCAAGTCACTGCACAACTGGATCGCTGTGTCGCCCGGGCGGCGCGGCTGCGTCGTCAGATGCTGGCCCAGCCGATCAGCCCCATCGCCGCACCGCAATCCGCCTACCCGGGACTGGATGCTTACCCATGGGCTGGCGTTGACGTTAGCTACACCGACCTGGGCCGCGATTATCTGGGGCGAAGCGGCGCCGCGTGGGATCCTGCGATGCTGCAACGGGAGATCGACGCGGTCGAGTCTGAATTGCGAGCCCTCGACTCGCTTGCCGAGCCGAGCTTGGACGAGACGCCGCGGGTGAAATGGCTGAAACGTCGTCGGGCCGAATTGGTCAAAATGCTCGGCGTGCCCCAAGCGGTGTCCCGCTCGGCATCTCCGTTGGCCGATGAAGCGAGCCAGTGGTTGGTCCGTCTCTCCGGCGGCCGGTTGTCGCGGCTGGATTGGAACGACGCCGATTTCACCACCGCCCCCGATCAAGTCGAGACTGCGACGCGAGTCGGGTTTGCCAAGATCGACGGGCGTGAAGAAGCGAATTGCCCCGCGGCCGATCGCGCGCTGGCGGCACTGGCACTACGCATGGCCGCAGCCGACTTGCTGGCCCGAACCGGACGCGCCATCCCGCTGGTGATCGAAGTCCCGCGCGAACTGTTGCGCCATCACGATGTCGGCGAAACGTTGGGTGCGATTCCCGCAGACTACGCGAACGATCCCATTCATGCCGGCGGTTCGCCCGTCGCGGGCGTCAACCTTTCGGTGCTCGCGGCACTGGACGACTTTGCCAAAAATGGGCGACAAGTCGTATTGTTGGCCAGCGATTCGATGTTTGCCGACCAAGTCGCTCGCCACGGAGGCCAGGTGTTCACGATCCACGGTCAACGCGTCCGACACGAGCACCGACCGCTTTGGAGCCCGCATTTCTCGGACGAAGCTTACGCCGGTCCCCACGCGGCGTCGCACTTGCCGCCGCACTTGCCGCCAACGTCTCATGGCCTGGGTTCCAATGGCGTCGCTTCCAACGACCCGATGCCGCACAGCGATGCCTTCGTCGACCGCTATCACGACGAGTACTTTGATCACCTGCCGATCGGTGCCTCGCTGGCCGATATCAATCGCAACCTGGACGCGGTTTGGCAGGAAGCGTACGGGATTTCACCCCACGCTGAATCGCTGTCCGGTCGGCACAGCGCTCACGTCTGGACTCATTCACCGGCGCCGGATCCGGGCTCTCCCTATGCAGAGTCGCTCTACACAGAGTCTCCCTATCTGGGGGCTGCTTACATGGGGCCGGCATCACCAGCTGCACCGGTTGGTCCCGCCACGCAGGCGACAGCCTACCGGGCGTCGATGCCGGCGGGATCTCCGGACCCGACGTTCGTTGATCCATTGCAACACGATGCGGGTCATTGGCACGACGGATATTATTTCGCCGATTCCTACACGACCGCGCCGGCGACGCAATCGGTGCGCAGTGCTCCAGCGATGCACGGTCACAGTGCTCCAGCGGCCGCGTCGCGGTCGGCGGCGGAGCAGCTGCAATCCAAGGCGTCTGGCGACCCGGCGGCCAGCCATCGCGGGCCGGTGTCCCCGTTTTTCCTGTCCGTCGACAGCCCCATCGATCAAGCACCTTCGATCGACGCGGTCGCCGCGGCGCGTCTGCGCAGATTGCAGGTCACGCACATCAATCATCTGATGAACCAAGATCCCAACCGGCTGGCCGATTCGCTCGGGCTGGCCGGCGTGACCGCGGCGACGATTCGACGCTGGCAGGCCGAGAGCCGCTTGGTTTGTCATGTTCCCCAGCTGCGTGGATTTGACGCCCGGGTGCTGGTCGGATGCGGAATCGCCGATGCGGGGCACCTGGCATCGATCGACCCGGCCGATCTGCTCGATCGCGTGGAAGCGTTTCTGGCGACCGAACGCGGGCAGCGGATCCTGCTTAGCGGCACCAGCTACGAGCTTTCGCGGATCACCAGCTGGATCGCAGCGGCAAACGTCGATACCGACGACAACCCGCTGGGCATGGTGCGAGATCCCCAAACGGTCGACGGTCGGGTGCTCCGCCAGCCACGCGATCGCAAGCCGCTCGATGCCAAGCTGGACGACGATCGTTATGAATACGAATTCGTCGATGACAACGGAAACGTCGTCCGCGCCTCGTCCAATCGATCCCGAACAGGCCGGCGTTCGCCCGGCTCGCGACAACGCAGTGGCGGACTGCCCGGTCGGTCCAACGGTCGAAGCAATGGACATTCCAATGGGTCTCGAAACGGTAGTCGATCTATCAACGGCACCGCCCGCAGCCACGACATCGGTGCCGAACGACGCAGTCGTCGCGTCAGTGAGTCGGGTTCGCGTCGCGACGCGGATTCGACGCAAACCGCGGATCAGGGCTACCGGACCAGCGATTCTGAAAACGAGCAAAGCGACCGCACGCGAAGCCGTCGCGACGGCGAGTCGCGGTCGCGTCGTTCGAGCAGCCGCTCGTCACGACGCGGATCCGAGCGGTCGTCTTCGGGACGTTCGTCGTCGGATCGTTCGCGTCGACGGGAGCGGATGCGCGATGAGACCCCATCGTTCGACTCCGAAAGCGGCGACAAGGAGCTGCGGTTTTATCTCCAACGCGACAGTCCCATCGTGGACGCGCCGTCGATCGGAGCACGCATGGCTGAAAAACTCGACGCGGTCGACATCGTCACCGTGGACGACCTGCTTAATGCCGACGCGGCCGACTTGGCCGATCGCTTGGACCACCGACGGATCGACGCGGACGTGATCACGGCGTGGCAAAACCAGGCGATCTTGGTTTGCCGAGTCCCGATGCTGCGTGGGCACGATGCGCAGTTGTTGGTGGCTGCGGATGTCACGACGGCGGAGGAAGTCGCGGAGTTTGACCCGAGTGAACTGTTCGCGTTGATCGACCCGATCGCCCGAAGCAACGAAGGCAAGCGGATCCTCCGCGGAGGCCAGTTGCCGGATCTGGACGAGATCACCGAGTGGATTCAGTACGCGGCGTTGAGTCGCGAATTGGTTGCGGCCTAGTGCTCAGGCAACTTTTGAACTGAGGGTACCTGCCCCGGCAATATTGCCGGGCGAACCGTCCGTAAGAATACCCACGGATGGCAGCGCGAACCCACGGATGTTTGGCACCCTGTCATCCGCGGGTTCGCGCTGCCATCGGTGGGCTCACTGGTCACTTCATCACGCCGCAAGTTACAGCCTGCCGCTTTTTCGCTCGACAGATGCATCCCGAAAAATCAACGTTGGCAGAGCGTTCGGTGTCGGTCCTTTTTTCAATGCTTGCAAACCGTAGCACCCACACGCCAAGAGTGATTCCCGCAAAACGTTGGATTTTCGATCCAGGCTCTTTGCCAACTGCGTGATCATCGCTTACTCTCTCGACAAATCTTGCCACCCTTCATTTGCCCGACCAAAAGGAGTTTGGAATGAGCACGCGAATTCCACTGAGCCGCGCCGACGAGGAAGCTCGTCTGCGCAACGAGCGTTTGGATTTGAGTATCGCCGAGATGGGGTTGTCGGTTCGCACGACAAACTGTCTTGAAGAAACTGGTATCCTGACGGTGCGTGATCTGTTGGGCGCGACGCCCAAGCGTTTGCTGTCGATCAGCAACTTCGGCGAGAAGACTCTTGGTGAAGTTTACGCAGCGTTGGAAGAGCTGGGGTTCTATCGCCCCAGCCGACGACCCCAGCAACCCCGTTGATATGGCGCGCTTTCTTCGACCCTGGAGCAAGAAACGGGGAAAGCGGTTCATCGGCACGGAGCTCCGCAGCCTGCTTTGGGAAACCGCCTTTTACAGCGGCGTTTTCTTGGTCGGCGTGTTTGTCGTGTCGCTGGTGGTGATCAGCCAGCTGTCTTCCTGGGACCAGCTGGAGACACTCAAAGAGTTAACGCAAATCCAGCCCGAAGCCGTTACCCCCGAAGAACTTGAGGGGGGCGGCTTGGCGAGCTGGATTTTCGGCATCTTGGGAGTCGCGGCGATCGGGTCCGGCGCGGGCGGATTGATTTATCGCCTGGTTCGCGTGGGGGCCAGCAATGAGCGCCGGTCGGCTATGGCCAAGCGGGCGTCGTCAATCGAGATCATCGTTCCGTCGGCGACTGAGATCGAAAAGATGCCATCGGTGCCACGCGGCAACGCGCTGACGGACAGCCCGGGCGAGCGTTTGACGTACCGTTTGGCTGCCGAGGGGACGTCGGGCAACGAGTTGGTCGGCCCGGCGCTGCTGGCATTGCTCTGGAACGCGGTTTGGTTCGTCTTGCTGGCCGTGGTCGTGCTCGGATTCTGGCATTCGAGTCCGCGCTATATTCTGACCGGACTGCTCCTACCGTTTGGCGGGGTCGGTTATTGGTCGTTTCGGTATTTTTTGGCCCAGTTGCGTCGATCGGCGGGGATCGGGCCGACGATTGTCGAAATCAGTGACCATCCGCTCTACCCAGGCTGCAAATACCGCCTGTTCGTTTCACAATCCGGACGGCTGCGGCTGCGACGACTGCGTGTGCGTGTCGCATGCGAGGAAGAGACGGTTTATCGCCAAGGGACAGATGTCCGGGTGGAACGATATGAAGTTTTCACGCAAGAATTGTGTGCCGAACGCGATGTTCGAGTTGACCCGCAGGCACCTTGGGAGCAACAATTCACTATCGACCTTCCATCCAATGTGATGCATTCCTTTGTGGCATCGCATAACGCGGTGCGATGGAAAGTGATCGTCTCTGGAGAAGCCCGTCCGTGGCCATCGTTCTGCCGAAGCTATCCCGTCGTCGTTCATCCTCCAGGCTTGCCTCCGAAACGCAGCCCGCGGTGAGCGTGTCGTTATGCCGCGAGGACGGCATCTACGAGGGCGGAAAAGAGCTCTCAGCAACTTGGCGGGTGTCCCGCGTCACGCTGGATTCGCTCAGCGCGATCGAGATCTCCGTGCTCTGGTATTCCGAGGGCAAGGGCGACACCGACCTGCATGTGCACCATTTTGAGCGCTATGAGGAAGAGCAGATTCGCCGCTTCGGGCTGGCCGACAAGCACTCGCTCTCCTGTTTGCTGCCGGCAACGCCGTTGAGCTATCACGGCCGGCTGATCCGTCTGCGGTGGTGCGTGCGGATGCGATTGTTTCTCAGTGACGGCCGAGAAATCGTTGCCGACCAGCCGTTCTATCTCGTCGCCCCGCAGTCGATTCATAAGGGCACCGCCATCGTCGTCGGCGATGAACGCCGCAGTCGTCCCTCGCAGTGACTGGCCGGTGCCGGGGCCGCCAAACGCACCCCGGGTGATGCTGTATCTCGACCCAGCGAAGCGAAGCGTTGTTGCCATCGGCTGTGGCCTCCCCCGCTTGTTTTCGGGTAGGCGGTAGTGGACGAGGCGACGAGTCCTCTGTAGTTGGCAGATTGGCAAGGACTCGTCGCCTCGTCCACTACTCGAAAATTGAGCAGAGGACTCGTCGCCTCGTCCACTACCCGAAGTTTGAGCTGCGATAGGCGGCTAGCCTTTCATCGCGTCGACGACGGCTTGGCCCATGTCGGCCGGGGTCGGGGCGACGGTGATGCCGGCAGCCTCGAGTGCGGCAACCTTTTCCGTCGCCGTGCCTTTTCCGCCGCTGATGATGGCACCGGCGTGGCCCATGCGTTTTCCGGGAGGTGCGGTACGGCCGGCGATGAATGCCGCGACCGGCTTGGTAACGTGCTCCTTGACGAACGCAGCGGCTTCTTCTTCGGCCGATCCGCCGATCTCGCCGATCATCAAGATCGCTTCGGTTTGATCATCCGCCTGATAGCGTTTCAGCAGATCGATAAAGCTGGTCCCCACGATCGGGTCGCCGCCCAGGCCGACACAGGTGCTCTGCCCGAGTCCGAGCGCGGAGGTTTGCCAAACGGCTTCGTAGGTCAGCGTCCCACTGCGGCTCATCACGCCGACTTTGCCGGGGTTGTGAATGTAGCCGGGCATGATTCCGATCTTGCACTGGCCGGGGGTGATCAAGCCGGGGCAATTGGGTCCGATCAGCACTGCGTCGCTGGCCCGGACCTTTTCGTAGACCCGCACCATGTCGATGACCGGCACGCCTTCGGTGATCGCGGCAATCACCTTGATGCCGGCATCGAGTGCTTCCAGGATGGCATCGGCGGTGAACGGCGGGGGGACAAAGATCATGGTGGCGTCGGCGCCGGTCTCAACGACGGCCTCTTCGACGGTGTCAAAAACGGGAATCCCTTCGACGTCTTGGCCGCCTTTGCCCGGCGTCACGCCGCCGACCAATTGGGTGCCGTAATCGCGGCAGCCCAGGGTGTGGAATTTGCCCGCACTGCCAGTGATGCCCTGGCAGATGACTTTCGTACTCGCGTCAATCAAAATACTCATCGGAAGGTTCGTCTCAGTCGAGTCAGGTGTGCGATTGGTTGAAGGGTTGAAACGAAGTGCAACACTTCGGATTTCAGATCTCAGGCTTCCCAGATGAAACTTGAGATCTCAGGTTTCAAAATTGGGATCAAACCCCGGTCGCGGCGACGATCTTCTTTGCCGCGTCGGTGATGTCGGTCGCGTTGATGACATCGACGTCGCTTTCGGCCAACATTTTACGTCCCTCTTCGACTTCGGTGCCTTCCAAACGAACCACCAGTGGGACGTCAAAGCCGACGGTCTTGCTCGCCTCGATCAGTGCACCGGCGATGGTGGTGCAGCGGGCGATGCCGCCAAAGATGTTGACCAGCACGCCTTTGACGTTGGGGTCGGACAACAGGATCCGAAACGCTTCGGTGACCTGTTCGGTGTTGGCGCTGCCGCCAACGTCCAAGAAGTTTGCCGGCTGGCCGCCGTGGTACTTGATGATGTCCATGGTGGACATCGCCAGTCCGGCGCCATTGACCAGGCAGCCGATGTTGCCCTCCAGTTTCACATAGCTCAGCCCGGCATTGCCGGCGCGGAGTTCGCTCTCTTCCTCTTCGGCCAAGTCACGCAGATCGGTGTAGTCGGGATGGCGGAACAGGGCGTTGTTGTCAAAGGTGATTTTGGCGTCCAGGGCAATCATTTGGTTATCGCCGGTGATGACCAGCGGGTTGACTTCGGCCAATTCGCAATCGTAATCGACGTAGAATCGGCACATCGCCGGCATGAACTTCGCCGCCGCCTTGGCCGCTGCGCCGCTGATACCCAGCTTCTTGCAGAGTTTTCGCACTTGGTAGGCTTCCAGCCCGACGGCCGGGTCGAAGTGTTCTTTGTGGATCAGTTCGGGTGTCTTTTCGGCAACCGTTTCGATCTCCATGCCGCCTTCGGTGCTGACCATCAGCACGGGTTTGGCGACAGCGCGATCGAGCACGATTCCCAAGTACAATTCGCGGGCGATGTCACAGCCGGCTTCGACGAACACCTTGTTGACGGTTTGGCCAGCCGGTCCGGTCTGGATGGTGACCAGTTTCTTTCCCAGCAATCCCGCCGCGGCCGCCCGAGCTTCGTCGGCGCTTTTGGTCAGCACCACACCGTGCTGTTTCGGGTTGTCGATGATCGTGCCCTTGCCCCGTCCACCGGCGTGGATCTGTGACTTGACCACTGCGATCGGGCCACCCAATTTTTCGTACGCCGCGGCAGCTTCGTCGGGCGTGGTGGCGACGATGCCGTCCAAGACCGGCACTCCGGCCTGTCGGAAAAGTTCTTTGCCTTGGTATTCGTGGATTTTCATCGAGGTTTCGATCCGCGTGCGTGGAAGACGATGTATCGGTGGGACGGCTTCGTCAGCCCGAACCCCAGTTCCCAACAGCTCCAGCTGCCGAGACGCCCCGAAAGCGTGTGAGCCCCAAAGCTTGATTGCAAGGACAGGTCGTCAGTGACAGACTCCCTTCGCAAAGGAAGACTGTCCCTGCGGCAAACATCCCAGCAAATGCTGTACCCTGGTGCTGCGGCTACGGGTCCGCGAATATACGTTCGCGCCGCTAGCGCCGGAACCATAGGCAGCGTGATTACGTGATGAGCAACGTTAAAGAAATGCCCGACTACCTTCGATTGCACGCCGACGACAACGTGGTCATTGCGACCAAACCACTCGTCGCCGGCCAGGTGCTGCGGATCGACGGAAACCCGATCACGCTGGCCGCCCCGATTCCGACCGGGCACAAGTTTGCGATTCGCCCCATCCCCGCCCAGACGCCGGTCCGCAAGTACGGCCAACCGATCGGAATCGCTCGGGAATCCATCCAACCAGGGTGCCACGTCCACACCCATAATTTGCAAGACCGGCACCGCGTGGCCGAGACGATCACGTCGACCAACCCGCCCGCAAAACCTTCGCCCCTGCGACGTTCTTTCCAGGGTTACGTTCGACCCGATGGGCGAATCGGCACACGCAACTACGTGGCCGTCTTGTCAACGGTCAATTGTAGCGCGACGGTTTGTCACAAGATCGTGGCGCGATTGATGAACAGCGTCTGCGACGTTGGCCCAATGTCGACGGCGTGTTCGCGGCCTCGCACACCACTGGTTGTGCGATCGAGTTCGACGGACGCAAGCACCAGATGATCGCTCGAACGATGGCCGGTTACGCCGACCATCCCAACGTCGGCGGACGGCTGATCATCGGACTGGGTTGCGAACAAAACACGCCCGCCTATCTCGCCGGGCACCACGGGATCGTTCCGCTGCATGCTCCCGACGGCCGGCCCCTGACCCGCGACGACGGCGTTCCGATGTTGACCATGCAAACCGAAGGCGGATCGCAGGCCACGATCGCCCGGGGCGAACGGATGCTCGAGCAAGTGTTGGATTTGGCCAACCAAGCCACCCGCACCACCGCCGATGCCTCGGCGCTGTCGATCGCCGTCGAATGTGGTGGCAGCGACGGCTATTCCGGAATCACCGCCAATCCGGCCATCGGAATCGTTTCCGATCGAGTGGTGGCGTGCGGCGGCACGTCGATCATCTCGGAAACGACCGAACTGTATGGCGCCGAGCACTTGTTGTGCGATCGCAGCCGGTCACCGGAGGTCGCGCAGAGATTGGTCGACCTGTTGCACTGGTGGCAGCGGTACGTGGCCCACTACGGCGGCGAGCTGAACAACAACCCGTCGGTCGGAAACAAAGCCGGCGGGCTGTCGACGATCACCGAAAAATCGCTCGGTGCGGTTTCCAAGAGCGGCTCGACGGCTTTGGAAGCGGTGTACGACTATGCCGAACGTGTGACCGCCAAGGGGCTGACGGTGATGGACACGCCCGGGTTTGACCCCGCCAGCGTGACCGGAAAGGTCGCCGGGGGAGCGAATCTGGTGATGTTTTCCACCGGCCGCGGCAGTTGTTTCGGCTGCAAGCCGGCCCCGGTGATCAAGGTCGCCTCCAACAGCGAACTGTTTCACCGCATGCGCGACGACATGGATCTAAACGCCGGCGAAGCGATCACCGGCAAATCGATCGAGCAACTCGGTGACGAATTCTTTGAGTTCGCTTTACGGGTGGCAAGTGGCCAACAAACGGCCAGCGAACGAAACGGCTTCGGCGACCATGAATTCGTTCCCTGGACCGTCGGCCCCACGCTGTGACAGGCATCTTGGAACACGTCAGTCGCAGGGAATGATGGCAGAGAGCCCGAACAGGCGTTCATGGGCCGTCAGGATAGAAAGAAACCCACGGATGGCAGCGCGAACCCACGGATAGACCCTCTGACCGGTATCCGCGGGTTCGCGCTGCCATCCGTGGGCCAATTTTTTAGTGTCCCGTTTCTTCGGGGGGGCCGCCGCTTTTGCAAACCCTCTCTCCCGCCGCTCTGCCCGCGACTTCCCCGATCCAGATTCGACCGCAGCCTAACCGTGGCGTAAACTAAAAGCCCCCGCGCCGTGTTGCCTCGCACGCGCCTGAACCGATCTCGTTCCTGGATCATTGAGCCGGTGAACCGAATTCTCCCCAGCCGAAATCCCAAAAGGCACACCAGCATGATGGCGCGATTCTTCTCTTCGACCCGCTCGGGCCGCATGTTTTCCGCGATGTTGTTGCTGGTCGTGTCGCTAGGTGTCTCGGAGACGGCGCTGGGCCAAGGCGCGGGACTGGGACCGAGTTTGGGCCGCGAACCGATGGGCAGCGGTTATCCGTCGCCGGAGTATTACTTCGCCCTGGAAGTTTACCGCAGCGGTGATTTGGAACGGGCGATGGATGCCTTTGACGTTGCGATCTCGCGCACCCGCAAAGACATCAACGGGCATTGGATCGATGCGATTCCGGTGTTCGCCATGATGGGCGAATGCCAGTACCGACTCGGCGACTTGGAAGGCGCGATGCAGAGTCTGGATATGTCGTTGAAGATCGCGATTCGCTATCGCGGTTGGCTGGGGCGACCGGTGTGGTCGGAAGTCCTGATGTCGCAGTTCCAAAATGCACCCAAGCAGTACTTGTGGCCCGAGGCCAACGCCGTCAATCGATTGCCCGTCACCCGAACGATTAAATTTTATTCCGGTGAGCAACTGACCGAGGCCCGATTGGCTCAGGGCGGCATCATCGAAGAGCTGAACATCAAGCCCATCGACGCGATCGAAATTTTGCGCGGGCTGGCCATCGCGTCTTACCGTCGACGCATCATTCTGGGGCCGCTTGCCGAAGGCGACGCGTTGGCGACACAGTTGCTCGATAGCACCAAGTATCCCGCGGGGTTGCAATTGCCGATCGCGCGCAGTTTGATCGGTGCGATGCGGGCGGCCGAGCGATTCGGCGCGATGCAAGATGAAGACGCCGTGACCGATGCTGCGACCAAGGCGATGTACAACGGGGGCGTTCATCCGATCACGCCGATCACCGGGCTTTGCGCCGCATCGGCGCTGGCCGGATCGGACAAACCCGCGACGGCGATCCCGTTGTGTTTGGCGATCACGAATCAGGCCGCGTCGATGGATTATTTCGAATGGGTCGGCGAAGCGTTGCAGTTGGCCGCCGGTTGCGCGACGTCCAAAGACGCCGCGGTGGTCCAACAGGCCGGACAAGTCGCCGCGACCCACCTGCTGCGGAAATCGCGACTGGCCGCCCTCCACTGCCTGATCGCTTCGGCAGATGCCGCCGTCACGGCGGGCGACTTTGCCTCGGCCCAGGCGCGATTGGGCGAAGCGAAATCGATCGCGATGCGGCGCGACGTTTTTCAACCCCGGCTGGATGCCTACGGCGCCTATGTCGCAGCCCGCTTGGCCACCCGCGCGGCCAACACGTCGGCTGATACCGGTGCGGCCCGCCCCTGGGACGAAAGCTTGTCACAGATCTTTCAGTTTGCGACCAACAGTCGGCTGCGGAAACGGTCACTGATCTCGATGCCGCGACTGTATCAATTGCAGCGTGTGCGGTTGGCGTTGGGGCGAAATCTGGATGGCCAGTCCGCCGATGTGTTGCTGTCTCGCTATGCCGATGATCCCCCGATCGAAGTTTGGCGACGCGACCCCGTCGATGCCATCGCCGGCGTGATCGCCGATCGCGATATGCTGCGGCTGGCCAGATTGCGCACCGCGGCAGCACGCGACAGCGGCCAAGACGTGCTCGCACGCATCGAAGACCTGCAAGCGGGACGGATTCGCAGCCAGTTGCCGTTGGGCGGACGCGTGATGCAAGTGCGGGCGGTCTCGCGAATGCCGGACGAATTGCTGGAAAAGAAGGCCGTTGAATTCCGCAACGCCGCCGATAAATCCATTCGTGACCTCCGCAACGCCGCCAAAGCCGCTTTGGATGCCAAGCCCGCCGCCGGCGCCGATCCGGCGCTCGTTCAAAACCGTATCGATCAACTCGATGCCCAGGCGTGGGCGATTGCCGTCGATCGCAACGAACTGCCCGTCGTGATGCCGCATCCGCTCGATGACAAGCAACCCACTGCGGTGCTGGCCGACGACGTCGGTATCCTGGCGTTTTGCGAGGACGCAAGTGTGCTCCACGTCGTCCTGTGCACCAAACAGAAATCCACCTATTGGTCGATCAAGGGTTCCAGCCGTATCGCCGGCGAAATCGCCAAGCTGACGCGCGGGATCGGGGCGGCGCCGACGCGTGGCGCGCGGCTGCCCGAAGACGACCGCTGGCGAGACGACGCGGTCGCGTTGCGAGACCGTTTGATCGCGACCGGGACCGGGCCGCTGATCACCGGACGACTGGCGGGAATCAAACACCTGGTCGTGATCCCCGATTCGCTGCTTTGGTACTTGCCCTTTGAACTGCTGCCGACTGACGATCGCGATTCGCCGTTGTTGGGTGATTCGATCCAGGTGTCTTACGCCGCAACGCCTTCGCTGGCGATCTATCCGACGGCTTCGAAAACCACCAACCCGGTCATCGCCATGACGGCCGGAAAATTCTTCGCCCCGCGCGACGCGGAAACCAATGCATCGTTGGTGAAGTCGATCGTCGATTCCATTCACGCCGGTGCCGCCGTCCGTCTGCCCGCCGATGCGACGATCCCGACCAGCCGCAGCGGCGAGGTTGCCGGGCATCTGCTGGTCGGTGAACCGGTGACGCCCAACCCCGCGTCGGTGCTCGATTCGCCGCTTGCCGCGCACGAAGCGTCATTGCGACAAGGCCGACTGGGATCCTGGTTGGATTATCCGCCGGGAGTGCCGGCCACTGTTTTCTTGCCCGGTTTTCGTTCCAACCTGGACACCACCCAAGGCGTCTCGGGCCATGAGATCATGCACACGATCGCCGCGTTTCAGTACGCCGGTGTCCGCGATGTGATTCTTAGTCGCTGGGCGGTGGGCGGAGAATCGACGGCGATCCTGTTGCGTGAATATGTCCAAGAGTTGCCGTTTTTGGGTGCCGCCGATGCCCTGGCGCGAGCCAAAAGTGTTCTCCGCCGCAGCGAAATTTCGCCGCTGGGCGAACCGACCCTGTCCGGATCCGATCAAGAACGGGAGACACTGACCGGAGAGGAACCGTTTTTCTGGTCGACTTACCTGCACGCCGCACCGCTGAATTAACGCGTGGACACCGATCGATGGACAGGTCCAATGGGTCCATCGCAAGGGCGCCACCCGAGCGTTGCCGGCCGGGCATTCACAATTGGTCGGGACGCGGTTCGAATCGACCGGGCACCCGATCCTGTTGCCGGGAAATCCACGCGATGGGTCCAGCGTGATGGTGGCAAACGCCGGAGCGGCGGCAGCGGCCTTTAGCGTCAATCACGGCGCGGGACGTCGGCTCAGCCGCACCAGGGCCAAGAAACAGTGAGTGCAACACGAAATCGATCAAGGCCTTGCCGAGCACGATGTGATCAGCAATTGCAGTGCCTATCCCCGCGACGAAGCACCCGACGCGTACAAGGATTTTCAAGAGGTGCTCCGGAGCGTGCGTCAGGCCGGCTTGGCCGAAGAGGTTGCTCGGTTGAAAGCGAAATTTGTGATCAAAGACGGCGCGGCCGCCGACGACTAGAATGGGCGGTGATCGCTCGGTCGCGAGCGGAAAATGGTTTCTCGTTTTGGGTAGCTGCCGTTGCCAAACGGCGGGCTTTCCACGCTCTGGCGAGCGTGGCTACGACACTCGTTTTCCGTTCGTTTCTCGCCGATCTTGCCCTGTCAATCACATCGCTTTCAGGATTCAAGCACCGTGAGATTCACCCTTCGGTTCCGTTCCTTCGCTCTTGTCCTTACAGCCGTCTTCATCATTCAACTCGCCGCAGCCGGATCGGCGGTACACGCGCAAACGTCCCATTCCCGATCCTGGTCCGTATTCGCCGGAACCGGGAAACCGGATTCGCCGATCGCCGTCCGACCCTCGGACCCCACGACGGTTGCATTGCAAAATGTTTATGGCATCGAAGTCACCGCCGACGGAATCTTTTTCAGCACCGTCGATGACCATTCGATTTGGAAATCGGATCACAACGGCACGACGATTCGGCGGATCGCCGGCACCGGAGAAAAGGGACTCAGCGGCGACGGCGGCCCGGCAACCGAAGCGACGTTTAATGCACCGCACGAAATCCGCGCCGACCGTGAGGGCAACTTGTTTGTCGCCGATACACGCAATCATTGCATCCGGCGAATCGATGCGGCCACCGGAGTGATCGAGACCCTCGCCGGGGACGGAGTCGAAGGGTTTCGTGGCGATGGGGAGACCGGGGACAAGGCCCGATTCAGCCAGCCCCACAGCATCGTGCTCGATGGCGACGGAGGCTTGTTGGTGGCCGACACCACCAATCATCGTCTGCGGCGCATCGATTTGGAAACCCGGATCGTGACGACCATCTCCGGCGACGGTCAACGCAAGCTTCCCGAAGAAGGCGAGTTGGCATCCGATGTTTCCGTCTTCGGTCCGCGATCGCTGGCCATCGACGAGCAGGCGATTTGGTTGGTGCTGCGCGAAGGCAACAGCGTGTGGAGCATTGATCGTCAATCAGGCCGGATCCGTCGTGTCGCGGGAACGGGCAAAAAGGGACACGGCGGCGACGGCGGCGATCCGTTGTCGGCAACGTTCCGGGGACCCAAGGGCATCGCCGTGGATTCGGCGGGCAACCTGTTGGTGGTGGACACCGAAAATCAAGCGATGCGATACGTCGACTTGGAAAACAACGTGATCGAAACGATGAAGATTCCCTTCAAAATGAAACGCCCCCACGGAACCGCCGTGCTGTCGCGGGAGGGCAACGAAGACGTGTATTTCGTTTCCGATTCAGAAAACCACCGCGTGCTGGCCGGCCGGTAAAGTTTCGCTATAAATGCCGATCCAAGGAATCACGCTTCGAAAACCGCCCCAGACGCACAAGGAATAGGTCGCGACGCGATGGACGAACAAACTCTGAAACGAATTGCCGACGAACTCGATCTGCCGCTCAACAAGGTCCGTGCGGCAATCGAATTGCTCGAAGCCGGCAACACCATCCCCTTTATCGCACGCTATCGAAAAGAGGCGACCGGCACGCTCGACGAAATCCAGTTGCGGGCGATCGAAGACGCGTTCGAGCGAGCCAACGCGCTGGCGGCCCGCAAGGAAACCGTGCTGAAAACCATCGATCAACAGGGGCAGCTGACCGACGCGCTGCGAAAGCAGATCGAACAATGCGTGGATCTTCGCACACTCGAAGCCATTTATCTGCCGTTTAAACCGAAACGACGCACGCGGGCCACGATCGCGCGGGAACGCGGCCTGCAACCGCTGGCCGATCTGATCCTCAGCCAGAAAAAATTAAATCGTTCCAAGCAGGACGTCCTCAATGACTTCGTCGCCCCGGACAATGAAGTCCCCGATGGTCAGTCCGCACTCGCCGGCGCGATGGACATCATCGCCGAGCAGTGGTCGGACGACCCACAAACGCGGACGTGGCTGGCCGACCAGGCCACCAAGTTCGGCAAGGTCACTTCGGTCGTCAAACGAGGAAAAAAATCTGCCGAAGGGGCAGAGAAGTTCGACCAGTATTTTGAAAGACAAGAATCCGTCAATCGCATCCCCGGCCACCGTCTGTTGGCCATGCTGCGGGGCTCCGCCGAAGGCATTCTACGGCTTGGTGTGGAACTGGAAGGCGATCGAGAGCTGACGGATTTGAAGCGAAAGCTGGTGCCCAACCGGAACTCGGAATTCTCCGCCGAACTCAACCAATGCGTCGAAGATTGCTACGAGCGCTTGTTGATGCCGGCCACCGAATCGTCGGTCTTGGGACAATTGAAAGAACGAGCCGATGCCGAAGCGATCGAGGTGTTCGGCAAGAACTTGCGTGAGCTGCTGATGGCTCCACCGGCAGGCCCGCGCGTGACGATCGGGATTGATCCGGGGTTCCGAACCGGTTGCAAAGTCGCCGTGGTCGACGGGACGGGAAAGTTTCTTGAAAACGCCACGATTTATCCCACGCCACCGAAGAGCGATACCAAAGCCGCCGGCGAGAAATTGTTGGCGTTGATCAAGAAGCATCGCGTGGAACTGATCGCGATCGGCAATGGGACGGCATCACGCGAAACCGATGCGTTTGTCACCGCTTTGATTCGCAACCATCAACTGGACATCACCAAGGCGACCGTCAGCGAATCAGGGGCGTCGATCTATTCGGCCAGCGAGATCGCGGTGAAGGAGTTTCCCGACTTGGATATCACTGTCCGCGGCGCGATCAGTATCGCCCGGCGTCTGCAAGATCCGTTGGCCGAACTGGTCAAAACCGATCCGAAATCCATCGGTGTGGGACAGTACCAGCACGACGTCAATCAAAACCAGCTGCGAAAGTGCCTGGACCGCACGGTCGAATCCTGTGTCAATCAAGTCGGTGTCGATCTGAACATGGCCAGTGTTTCGCTGCTGTCGCACGTCGCCGGGATCGGACCGAAGCTGGCCGAACGGATCGTGGACTATCGCGATTCCCATGGTCGGTTTTCCAGTCGATCGGAGCTGACGTCGGTCCCCAAACTGGGCAAGAAAGCGTTCCAACAAGCGGCCGGTTTTTTGAGGATCCGCGGCGGTGACCAACCGTTGGACCAGTCCGCGGTTCACCCCGAAAGCTACCCTTTGGTCCAGCGAATCGCCAAGCAACTGAAATCCGACGTGTCGGCGATCATCGGAAATCCACAGGTTTGTCAGAAAATCCGGGCCGAAGATTTTGCCGATCAAACGTTCGGCATCCCGACGGTCAAAGACATCTTGGCGGAATTGGGCAAACCCGGGCGCGATCCGCGCAGCGAATTTCGGGCGGTCAAATTCGATGATTCGGTCAGCGAAATCGGCGACGTCAAACCCAACATGGTCCTGGAAGGCGTCGTCACCAACGTGACGCACTTCGGCGCGTTCGTTGACCTGGGTGTCCACCAAGATGGGCTGATTCACATTTCCCAGTTGGCCGATCAATTTGTTTCCGACCCCAACGCCGTCGTTTCCGTCGGGGACGTGGTCAGGGTCAAAGTGCTGGAGGTGGACATCCCCCGAAAGCGGATTTCGTTGACCAGAAAGTTTTGACCCGGCTGCGATCGGTTGATCTATAATCTGGCCCTCTCCTTTCGTACCCACCTTTATTGAGACACCTGATGCTGCACCGATCCTTCACGTCCCTGCTGGCCGTTTGCGTCTTCTCCCTGTTGTCCACCACCGTGTCTCATGCCGAAGACGGTTGGACGGAATTGTTCGATGGAAAAACCTTGGACGGCTGGTCCGTCAAAAGCGGCTTCGCGACGTACAAGGTCGAAGACGGCGGGGTGATCGTTGGTAAAACCGCCGACGGAAGCCCCAACTCGTTCCTGACCAGCGACAAGCACTACGGCGATTTCGAATTGATGTTCGACGTCAAGGTCGACGACGGACTCAACTCCGGCGTCCAAATCCGTTCGCTGCTGAAAAACGCCGACGCCAAGGACTCCTACGGCGGTCGTCTGTATGGACCACAAGTCGAGATCGAATCCGGTCCGGGACAAGCCGGCTTCATTTATGGCGAAGCCACCGGACGGGGTTGGTTGTCGCCCGAGCCCCAGTCGAAAGACCCATCGGTTAACCAACACGACCACTTCAAAAACGGCCAATGGAATCAGTACTTGGTCATCGCCCAAGGGCCGAACATCAAAGTCTGGATCAACGGCGAAATGATCGCTGATTTGACCGACGATGAAATCTACAAGACCCACCCCAAGGGCATGATCGGATTGCAGGTCCACGGGATCGGCAAAAAGAAAGAGACCTACGAAGTCCGCTGGCGCAACTTGAAGATCAAGACGCTGTAACGCGACGGAATCGTCTTGGCCAACGAGGTGCTGATTGTCAGACGACAGGGCGCGAGCCGTCCGGTATCCCGAAGGGATTTCAGCGAGTAGCCGGAGGTCAGCGCAGCGGCACCTCCGGGGAGCACGCGCAATAACCCCTCGACCCCGGACGGGGTCGCAGCGAATCCATCTGCCGGCGGTGCCGCAGGCCGCCATTGCGAACGAGTTGATTGCGACACTTTTCCACTCGGTCCAGCCGAGTCCATGGGCTCTGGGGCCATTTGCTTCGACACCCTCCGGGGTCGCGTCGTGCGGGAGCACGGATATCCGGAGGTGTCGCTGCGCTCACCTCCGGCTACCGGCTTTGACCCCGCCGGGGTCATGCAACGTGCGACGCACTAAAGATGAAACCCATCGGCCGCGAGAAACCGCCCCCACTCGGCCGCGAGAAACCGCCCCCACTCGGCCGCGAGAAACCGCCCCACGCGGCTAACGAATCCGCAAACCGCCGCTGCGAACCTCACCCCTGCGACAATCCCACCATCTCCGAACGATACCATCCATCATCTCGCGAATCGACGTGCACGTCGGCACGGAATAACGACGAGATCCGCGGAGCGGTCAACCCGTCCGCCTTGGGACCGTCGAACGTCACGCGTCCTTGATCGAGCATGATGACGTGATTCATCGCCGGCGGAATTTCGTCGATGTGGTGGGTGACCAAGACCATCGTCATCGCGCCTTGCTTGGTGATCGAATCGAGGATCTCCAAAAACAGGGCGCGGGCGGTCATGTCCAATCCGTTGGTCGGCTCGTCGAGCACGAAGATATCGGGATCGTGCACGATGGCTCGGGCGATCATCACCCGTCGTCGTTCACCGGTGGACAGCGTGCTCAGCGTGCGCCGGCTCAGGTCCGACATCTTGACCGTCTCGATCGCGCCGGCGATGGCATCGGCCATCGCTTGATCCACGCGGGGGCCAAATTCTTTCAAACGGGTCGCCGTGAATCCGCTGGCGACCGCCTCGGTGACCGTCATCCGACCGGTCCGGCCGGAGCTGAACTCGTAATCCAGCGCCGGCGTCACAATTCCCATGCGACGACGCAGCCGGCTGACCTCCCAATCGGATTCCCCCAAAATGAGGACCGTGCCCTGGTGCCCCTGCGCTTCGACGGACGGATAAAAATCACGTGTCAGCAGTTTTAGCAACGAGCTTTTGCCTGACCCGTTCGGTCCCAACACCGCGGTGTGGCGTTTGCGCGGGATGCGGACCGAGACCCCACGCAGAATGTGAGTCTGTTCCCGAACGACCGACACGTTTTCGATTTCAATCAGTGGTGTGTCCAAGATGGGTGTCTGCTCCAGAAAAAACGAAAAACGCAAGACGGAATCAAATCCACCAGTGCCCGCGTCCAGCTTGTACAATATGAGCCACGCGGACCGTTTCGTCGTCCCCTGTCCCCCACTTCCCACCTCGTATCCGCCCGATCCACCGTGAATCTTTTTCGATCGTCCCTTTTAAGAGTCATGCAGGTCGCCTGCATTGTTTTCGTCGGCCATAGCGTGGCGTCCTCGGCAGACCCGGACGCCGAATCGACGTCATCGGCGCGGCCCAACGTGTTGATGATCGCCATCGACGACCTGAACGATTGGGTCGAACCACTCGGCGGCCATCCGCAGGTCAAAACACCCGCCATGGCTCGTCTGGCATCCCGCGGCGTCACGTTCACCAACGCCCATTGCCAGGCTCCGCTGTGCAATCCCAGTCGAACCGCCATCATGACCGCGCGTCGTCCCACCACGACCGGCGTCTACGGGCTCAGACCCTGGATTCGCGACGTTGATGAATTGTCCGGGCTGGTCACCATGCCGCAACACTTCAGCGCCCACGGCTACAAGAGCTTGATCGGGGGTAAGATTCATCACGGGGCGAACGGACGTCGCAACAAGCCCGCACAAGAGGCCGACGTGTGGGGACCGCCGTCGTCGGTCGGTGCCCGACCCAAACAGAAACTGATCGGACCCACACCCGGCGGCAACAACCCGCTGATGGACTGGGGAACGTTTCCGCACAAGGACGAGGACAAGGGTGATTGGGCGATCGCCAGTTGGGCGGTCGACCAGCTGGATGAGTTGTCCCAAACACCCGACCAACCGTTTTTTCTGGCCGCCGGATTTTTCTTGCCACACGTGCCCTGTTACGTGACGCAAAAGTGGTACGACATGTACCCGGAAGAATCGTTGATCTTGCCGCCGATTCTGAAAGGTGACCGCGACGACACGTCGGCATCGTCGTGGTACATCCACTGGTACCTGCCCGAACCCAGAACGAGTTGGTTGCGGGAAAACAACCAGCTGAAAAATCTGACGCGTTCGTATCTGGCGTCGGTCAGTTTCGTCGACAGCCAAGTTGGACGCATCTTGGATCAGTTGGACGCCTCCGGTTTGGCCGACAACACGATCGTCGTCTTGTGGAGTGATCACGGTTACCACATGGGCGAAAAAGCGATCTCCGGAAAGAACAGTCTGTGGCGTCACAGCACTCGCGTTCCGTTGATCATCTCGGTGCCCGACGGATTGACCGCGTTTGATGTCCCCGAAGCGGCCAAGTGCAATCAGCCGGCCGAGTTGTTGGACCTGTACGCGACGCTTTCTCAATTGACCGGATTGCCGATCCCCGAAGGACAGCAAGGACTCAGCTTGGTGCCGCAGCTCGTCAATCCCGACCAGCCCCGCGAACGCCCCGCCATTTGCACCCACAACGCCGGCAACCATTCGGTCTGTGACACCCGCTGGCGCTACGTGGTCTACGCCGACGGCGCCGAAGAACTCTATGACACCGTCGCCGATCCGTTTGAGTACACCAACCTGTTGGCCCAAAGCGACACCAGCGAACAGCAGTCGAAGCGTTACCGAAAAGTGATCGATCGCCTGAGTGCATATTTGCCCGAACAGGAAGCCCCCTTGGCCCCTGGCAGCGCGGCACGCATCCTGGAAAAACGGCCCGACGGTTTCTACTGGGAAAACAAAAAGATCGTGCCCGAAGACAAGCTGAATTGATTCGCGTCAGCGAGTGGGGGATCCCGAAGGGATTGCAGCGAGTAGCCGGAGGTCAGCGAAACGCCACCTCCGGCTACTGGCGTTGCCCCCGTCGGGGTCTTCATAACCTCCGGGATGACGTTGTTAGCAGCACGCCGCCGGTCTATCGAGCGTCACAGCGCCGCGGTATACGCAAACGCCAACGCACCGATCACGGGGGACTCGTCACCACAGCTCGAAAATTCCAGACAATCCAGGTCTCTGAATCCATCGAGCGCGTATTCTCGATACGCTTCTTCGGCAATCCGCTTGTAACGCATTTTGACGTCGGCGGACAGGTCGCAAACGCCTCCGCCGATGATCAGCAAATCAAAGTCGCCGACGTAATTGAGGTCCAGCAGCGTGATCCCGAGGGCACGGGCTTGGTCATCAAACAATTCCATCGCCAAGCGGTCGCCTTGGGATGCCAGCCCCCGCAAGGATTTGGCTTTGTCACGCGTTGATCCGGCAACCGATTGCAGCGGATGGTCAGCCCATTGCGGCAGCGTCAACCGATACTCTAACTGGTGAGACAATCCGGTCAGCGAAATCGCCGACTCGGCGGTGCACATGGCGTTGCCGACGCGCAGTTGTTGGTCATGTTCGTAGCGAAAGGCGTACGGAGGAAGCAGCAGGTGACCCGCGTGCCCGGCTCGTCCTTCTTTTCCACGCACCACGCGGCCGTCTTGGACTTGTCCGCCGCCCAGTCCCGTGCCGACGATCAACATGAACAGCGAGGACAGCGGCTTGAGGCCGGCGGCCATCGGTCCGACGCGGTCCCAGGTCACCGCACCGCTGCGAATCGAATACTCACCGTACGCCGCCGCCTGGCCATCGCCGATGTAATGAACCGATGCGCGGGCAGACCACTGGCGAATCTGTTCTTCCAGGGTGGCTCGAAAGGGAAATCCGTTCCACAACGCAGGGTCCAAGTTGGGCGTATTGCGGAGCACGCCGTCCAACGTCGCCGGTCCCGGAGTCGCCAATCCCACATCAATGATGTCGGCGGTCGTTCCGCCGATCGCGGTCAGACTCGTTTCGATCTGATTCAAGATGGCTTGGGAGGTGGACTGCGGGCCAGACGCTGTTAGCGACTCAAATTGCTCCGATACCACGACGACCTCGCGTGCATCATTTCCGATTGCGATCGTCGTTGTCGTGCCACCAACATCAATGCCGATACGATACTTCACTGCTTCGGTGTCCGTTTGCAAAGGCCAGCGTCGTGGCGTGGACGGGAAAATACCCCGTCCTCACCCGGCGTGTCATTCCGAGGAGACTTCTGCCGGTCGATTTTCAAGCATCCCGGCGGAAGGATGATCGGCAAGCATAGACGTTTATACGGAAGTTTCCAAACCCAATGGTTGAAACGTTCGGTCCAAGTCCTACGTTTCGCCCAATGGTACGATTTTTATTTCGTTTCGTTGAAGAAGATCACCAGATTCTTCGTCTGCCGTGCCGCGGCGACCAGATCAACCTTGCCGTCGCCGTTCAGGTCGCCGGCCTTCAGATCTTCGACGGCGATCCGCTCACCGGAGATCCGAGTTGGACGCCATTCGGTTCCCTCGTCGTTGGTCGGCGTAAACATCATGATTCCCGGCACGCCCGGCTCATTCATCGCTCTCCAGCCGACGACGATCTGATCGGACCCGACGCCCAGGTAATCGGCGACCGCCAGTGCATGTCCGTCTTTGAGTTCATCGCTCAGCACCGGAAGCGGTGTCCAAAGGTCTCCCTTTTGATCCGGTTGGCGGTACGCGGCACAGCGTTGACCATGCTTGGGCTCGACCGTGGCGATAAACCGTTGGCCGCCGGGAAGTCGTCCGTCGCGAATCTCGCCGGCAAACTGGTCGGTCAGCTGAGTCGACTTCCAACCGTCACGCTGCCGGTCGAAGTGCCAAACACCTTCTTTGGCCGCGATGATCAGCTCCTCTTCGACATCGTCGTCCCAATTGACCGGATGAAAGTTGTGTGAAAGGTGCAGGAAATCGCAGACAACATCGTAACGCCAAGGAGCGTCGGGATCCTCGGGCTTGGAATAGGTCAACACCTTCAACCCCGGCCCGTCTCCGTCAACGCTACCCTTGCCACGCAAAGGTTTGACCACCAATTGATACGCGTTGTTCGTCCCGCGGACCCAGTGCATGCGGTGGGTGCTCGGCTCGTTGTGCAGCTTGACCGCCCGCCACATTTCCGTTCGGTCCTGCGGCGGAACGAGATAGAACACGGCGCCGTCTTTGACGCTTTCGCGATAGTTCCATTGACCGCCGACTGCGATTTCACACTTGCCATCGCCGTCGATGTCGCGTGCGGTCACGCACACGTTGTCGCGCTGGGTCAGGTCCCTTGCGATCACATGTTTCGTCCAACTGGGGTTCTCGTACCACTGGATCGTGTTCTTGTCGGCCAGCACGATGTCGGTTTTTTCGTCGCCGTTGACGTCGGCCAATTGGATGCCGTAGCCGATTTGGATTTGGTCGACCTCTACTGCCTTCCAGGAAAACTCTGGTATCGGCTCGGCAAACGCGGTCGACTCGGCAAGCGTTGTCGACGCAATCAGGCAGAAGACGGCGAGCGAGAATTTCCACATGACGGGTGTTCCTGATCGAATGAAACGCGAGCGGTGCACTGACCGCATCATAACACGGTTTCTGCAATAATTGGTCGGCGATTCCTCTTCCAGTCTATCCCCCACCGAAACCTTCCCCATCGGACTCACCATGATCCACATTCGAATCAGGCCTGCGTTGCTCGTCGCGGCCGCTTGTTTGGCGTGGGGCTTGGCAGGCTCAGCCGTCTGCCCAACCCTCTGCCCTGCCATCTGCTCAGGCGCCGAACGGCCAAACGTCTTGTTTTTGATTTGCGACGACCTGAATTGCGACATCGGTTGTTACGGGCACGACCAGGTGAAAACGCCGCACATCGATGCGTTGGCCGCACGCGGAGTCCGCTTCGCCAATGCGCATTGCCAATATCCACTTTGTGGCCCCAGCCGAGCCTCGTTCATGACGGGCTGGTACCCGGACCAAACGCTGATCCATCGAAACGCGATCCATCTTCGCCAGCGCGCTCCCAACGTGAACACGCTGTCACAGCATTTTCGCGACGCCGACTACTTCGCCACACGGATCGGAAAGATTTATCACTACAACGTTCCGCTGCACATCGGCACCGGTGGCCATGACGATCCTTATTCGTGGAACGAAACCATCAATCCACGCGGTCGCGACGTGATCGAACAAGACCAAGTGATCACCTTGCGACCGGGGCAATACGGCGGGACGCTCAGTTGGCTTGCGGCCGAAGGCACCGATGCCGAACAGACCGATGGCATCGCGGCGGCCGAAACGATCAAACGATTGAAACGGTATGCCCAAACCGGCGAAAACTTCTTCTTGGCCGTCGGATTGTATCGTCCCCACACGCCCTACGTCGCGCCCAAGAAGTACTTCGACCTGTACCCGATCGACCAGATCGATGTGCCGACCGTGCCGAAGGGTTATTTGGAAACGATCCCCAAGCCTGCGGCAAAGTCGTTGAGTCGGAAAAAGGAGCAACTCAACCTGGCCCCCAGCGTTGCCAGACAAGCGATTCAAGCCTACTACGCATCGATCTCATTTGCCGACGCTCAATTGGGATCGATTCTCGACACGCTCCGGCAAACCGGACTTGACGACAACACCATCGTCCTGTTCACCTCCGACCACGGTTATCACATGGGCGAACATGGCCACTACCAAAAGACGACGTTGTTTGAAAACGCCACGCACGTCCCCTTGGTGATCGCCGGACCCGGCGTCCATGCCGGTGGCGTTGCCGAGACGATGGCGGAAATGGTCGACTTCTACCCCACGCTGTCCGAGCTGGCCGGACTGCCGGTTCCCCCGTCGGTTTCCGGCGTCAGCCTGGTGCCGGCGCTCCAAGATCCCAGCGAGATCGTACGTGAATCAGCTTTCACCCAATACGATATCGGCTATAGCATTCGAACACCGGATTTTCGCTACACCAGTTGGGGAAACGATGGCAGCGAGGGTGTCGAGCTGTACGACCTGTCAAAGGACTCTGCCGAAATGAACAACGTGGCCGACGATCCGTCGTACGAAACGCAAAGGCGCCGACTGGCAGCACACTTGCGCGACCGAATCGAACAAGCGGGTGCTGTTCCCGCGGGCAGCCGACGCGTCCAGGTGCAGTTCGATCGCCAGCTCCGATCAAAGAACTGAGTCGCTGCTCGGCGGTTCGAATCCGGGTTCCCGAGTGACCAGCCATTGATGGAGGTGACCGGCGAGGCTTTCACCGACTTGCTGTTCGTCGCCCGTGACCACATGGGCACCGGCGGACACAAAGTCGTCGGTGTGAACTTCATAGCGGGACCGAACAATCACGTGAACGAACGGTGCGTTGCGGCGGACATGCTTCAGAATCGTCATCGCGGATTGGTGGTGGGGGACGGTGATGACAATGGCTTTACATTCATTCAACCGCGCGTGTTCGAGCACGTCACTCTGTGTGGCATCGCCGATCTCTGCGTGAAAGCCCAACTGCTGGGCCTTGCGGACCCCGACTTGATTCAATTCGACGACCGTGACCCGCAATCCTTTGTCCACCAGCGGCCGCGCCGCGATCTGGCCGGCCGGGCCGAAGCCGATGATCGCAACATCGGGCGGCGGTGTGCGTTCGCTGGTGTCGTCGGAGGTTTGCCGCTGTGCACCGGTCAGGTTGGCCACCCAATTTCCTAAACGCGGCGCCGCCGGCACCAAGAACGCGCTCAGGAAAAACGAAACGATCGACGCGGAGACGACCAACGCGTAAGTGTCTTCGCTGACCACCCCGCTGGTGCGACCGATACTTCCCAGCACGAAGGCGAACTCACCGACCTGGGCCAAACACAGTCCCGACGCAACGGACACGCGAGTCGTTTGCCCCAACAGGGCAAAGATCACCCAGATCACCAGCAGCTTTCCGACGATCAAGGCGACGACGACCAACGCAACGATGTGACCGTTTGTCACGATCCAAATCGGGTCGGCCACCATCCCGGCCGCACCGAAAAACAACGTCAACAAAACGACTTGCAAGGGAGAGATGTCGGCGCGAATCTGTGTGGCGAATGCGGAACTGCCCAATAGCATGCCCGCCACAAACGCCCCCAAGGCCGGCGAGATCCCGGCCGCGTGGGAGGCCCAGGCCGCGCCCAAGCCGGTCACGACGGCGAAAATCACCGTCAGTTCGCGATTGCGGTGCAAGGTCAACGTGCCGAGCGTCAACACTGCGATCTTGGTCAACAACATCAAGCCGACGATCAATCCGCCCGCCATCAACAGCAGACGGCCGATGTTCCAAAGGACCTCGCCGGCACTGCCCTCCCCGCCCATGATCGTCATCAACAAGGCCAACGGCACTACCGCAATATCTTGGGTCAGCAACACGCCCAAACAATTCCGGCCATGCGGCATCTCCACTTCACCACGCTCGGACAAAATCCTCAGCACCACCGCCGTGCTGCTGAGCGCGACCATCGCACCAAACGCGACCGATTCTTTGCCACCCAAACCAAACACACGAGCACCGGCGAATGCCAACACGATCGTTAGCACGACCTGAGAGGCTCCACCGATCAGCGGTTTTGTACCAAGCTTCTTCAGCCGCTGGACCGAAAACTCCAGCCCCAAACTGAACATCAGCAGCGCGACACCCAGTTCCGCGATCGCCTCGATCTCATGTTCCGAACCGACCGCGTGAAGACTTCCCGGCCCGCCCAGCATCATGCCCGCGAACAGGTAACCGACAATCGGACTCTGCCCGAATCGCGAGAACACGCCGCCGACCATCAGGGATGCCCCCAACAGCACCACGATGTCTCGAAGAATCGTCCAGAGTTCCATAAGTCCTTCCGTGTCGGACAAAAGTGACGGGGATCAGGCAGAATCAGACTCAAATGTGGCGGCCATTGAAATCTTTGTCATCACAGCCGGCCGCGGTTTCCAGAGTAGCGGTGGGGTCCGCCGCCTTGAACCCGCCCTATCGTCACGCCAAAACCCGCAATCAAACCACCACCCGGCCCCTCGCGTTTCGACGACCCAACGGAACCCTGTTTCCACCACACCGCAGGGACGGTTGATTGGCCCCCGTCGTGTTGTCGCCACCGCCGGCGCACGTGACCGGGCAGGATTCGAATCACGCGCCGCTCGCTTACGCTTCCCGCTGGGGTGCCAGCTGTATTACCAGTTTGGCCATCGAAAAGGAGACCCGCACTTCAAATCCGGACCACACACTACGGCAGCATCGCAACGCGTCGCGCTTTCCAATACGCGGCCAGGTGATAGACGATGCCGCAGCTGGAATTGTGCAAGTAGTCGGTTTGCAGAATCAGGCGTTCCAAATGCTGCCGTTGCGCCGCGTCGATCGAGGCGTCGTGCACCATCATCGGAACCAGTGCCGACTCCCCGGCTTCGCGGAACAGATGCCAAATCTCGCGATACGGTCCCCATTGCGGATTGGGGTAGCCGGCTTGATTGATCCAATCCTTGACCTGTCGCCAATCGGGGCCGAGCATCCGTAGCTGCTGATCGCTTTTGCCGGCGATCGATTGCATGACATGGTCGAGTCGGGGGGCGGCGAGCGAGCTGACGTGTTCCATCGTGTGATGGATCTCGGCTTTCAATTCGCTGTCGGGTTCCAGTTCGTAGAGCACTTCCAACGAACACTGCATTTGCAACAGCGCGTAGGCCGGGTTGTGTTTGGACGGCGCCGCGGATTGCTTCACGGCCTCGGCGACATACTGACGCCACAGTTGCCGGTAACGCGGCTCGCCCGTCGTCTCCCAGGCGGCGGCATAGATCATCGGCAACCGAGCGGCCTCGTGAGCCTGAACGTTCCACATGCGACAGATGCCCAGCGGGCAACGCGTGCCATCGGCCCGGCAGAAGTCATAGTTGTTTTCCGGCGTGACGAACTCGATCATCCGCTCGGCCACCGCCGCCAAGACATCGCGAATCTCGACCTTGGTCGCCTCGTCGGCCAGCGGGCTGCGGTAGTACTTCCAGAGCCCGTGGACGAAGTGAGTGTATTGGTCTCGAGACGAATTGATGTAGACGCTTTTGCGGTCTTCCGGGCAAACATTTCGGGCGATGAATCCCGGCACGCCGTGCACCGTCGCGCAGCGACGCATCCCCGCAAACACCTCGGCCGCCCGCTCGCGCAGGTTCGCTTCCCCCGTGACGGCAAACCGATCGCACAGCGTGCTCAGCATCGCACCACCGAGAATCATGCCGTCTTCCATCCCCGTGCTGTAGCCGCAGGGATTGGGGTATTGTCGGGCGACCTCTTCCGCCGTCGGCAGATGCGACAATTCCTTGCCCGGTTCGTAACTGCTCAGGTAATCCATGAACGTTTGCGAATCGGGCTGGAAGAACCGGCCCCAAACGACCGTCCAGGCTTGGTCGATTTTGGTTTCCAGGGTCGCCGTGGGTTCCGCGGCACCGAGGGCAGTCGGAACGGTCACGGACAGTAGTGTCAGCAGGACAAGTGTTTTCATTTCACAGAACAAGGCGGATCCCGAAAGCGGGACGAGCGGAGGGGTGGAGGGGTGGAGGGGTGGAGGGGTCCGATGCGACGACTGCGTGGGGGCTCCCCCCCGAAAATGCCGTGATTGGCGCGACTGCGGCGAGTGCTCGTGATTTTTCGTAGAATTGGGGCGTCGTAAAGGGTGGTGCCGACAGACTATCCTGTACCGTCGCGTCAGGAGCCGTTTGACCGTCATATTTGGATCTCCCCCCCACCGGGAACGCCACTGTCGTCCATTGAATCTGGGCGACAGGGGTGGGGACGTCCGATGGAGACCGACGGTCGACCGATCTTTATTTCGTCGATCGTCCCATGGATCGGGAAGGGACACTGGCAGGACGCCAGGGCTGTTCGACAAAACGTTTTCACGCGTTGGTTTGGTTCGTGGATTTTAAGCAATTTTTTGGCAGCGTCGTTCCCCCAACGGATCACTACGTTGCGATTCTCCGGCATTGGGCCGAGCATCGCAGCGATTCGGTGGCGTTCCGTTTCACAGACGTCGAGACACACGACACCTCGCTCACCTACGATGAGCTGTGGGAGGAAGTCCGCGCGCTGGCGGGGTACCTTCAAGGCAAGTGTCGGATTCGACCGGGCGATCGGGTCTTGTTGTTGTACCCGCCCGGTTTGGATTTCATCGTCGGTTTCTTCGCCTGTCATGCCGCCGGCGCGATCGCCGTCCCGGCGTTTCCGCCACGATCCAATCGTAAAGCGTCTCGGATCCGTTCGATCGTCGTCGATGCCGATGCGAAGTGGGCATTGACGACGTGCGGCATTGCCGAACGTCTGACCGGCCAAACCTGGCACGAAGACCTGGTCGGCGTGCAAATCCTGGGCACCGACAGTCCCAGTTGCCGCGACCTGGATCGCTACCGTGAACCGGCGATCGATGGCAACACGCTGGGTGTGCTGCAATACACCTCCGGTTCGACCGGATCGCCTAAGGGCGTGATGTTGACCCAGCGGAACCTGGTCGCCAACGCCGAACTGATCTGGCACGCGTTTGAACCCAAGCCGCAAACGATCGGACTGTCGTGGCTTCCCACCTATCACGACATGGGCTTGGTCGGCGGCATTCTGATGCCGCTGTTCCTCGGCTGCACCAACGTGCTGATGAGTCCGATGACGTTTCTGCAACGGCCGGTGCGCTGGTTGCGTGCGATCACCGAATACGGCGTCACGGTCACCGGCGGCCCCAATTTTTCTTATCAGTTGTGCGTCGACAAGATCGGCGAACGGGAGATGGACGGGTTGGACCTGAGCACGTTGGAGATCGCGTTCAACGGTGCCGAACCGATTCGCCCCAATACCTTGGAAGCGTTTCGGCGCAAGTTTGAACCGTACGGGTTTCGATCCTCGGCGAGCTTGCCGTGTTACGGGATGGCCGAAACGACGCTGATCGTGACCGGCGGCCCGAGCGATCCGCGTCCGGTGATGCGCTGCTTTGATCGCTTTGAACTCGATAAAAAACACGTCGTCCCGCGTGCCGAAGACGATCCCGCGGCGCGCAAATTGGTCGGTTGCGGCGCCGTGCTTCCCAACGAAACGGTGCTGATCGTTGACCCCGACACCCGTCAGGTGCTCGCCGATGACCAGATCGGTGAGATTTGGGTGGACAGCCCCTCGGTCGGTGCCGGGTATTATCAGCGTAAAGAGGCGACCGAGCGGACGTTCAAAGCGATGACCGATGACGGGCGTGGCCCGTTTTTGCGCACCGGCGATTTGGGGTTCTTGTTCGACGGCCAGCTCTACGTTTCCGGTCGGCTCAAGGACATGATCATCGTCCGTGGGGTCAATCGGTATCCCCAGGACATCGAAGAAACCGTCGAGCGGGCCAGCTCCATCGTCCAGGCCGGAGCGGTCGGCGCCTTTGCGATGGAACATGACGGTCGCGAACAATTGGCGATCGTTGCCGAAGCGGCACGGGTTCGCGACGTGGACTGGGACGCCCAGATCCAATCCATCCGACGTGCCGTCACCGACGAACACGATCTGCCGCCCGATGCGGTCTATCTGGTCCGCAACAGCAGCGTGCCGAAGACCAGCAGCGGAAAAATTCAGCGACATGCCTGTCTGCACGCCGTTCGTGACAACGAACTGAAATTGATCGCCAAATGGGTCCGCTGGGAAGAAGTCGCCGGGATCGGCGTGGCGGTCAACGAAGCGATGCCGATGATGCAAGCCGCCGCCGCCGCAGGGCGAGGCGAGAGCATCAGCGATGCCGACGTCAATCCGCTGGTGGTCGCGGCCATTCAATATCAGGTGCGCAGCGTCGCCGGTGAACGCGCCAAGTCGCTGAAACTGGACACCAACATCGTGCTCGATCTGGGACTCGATAGTCTGGAGCGACTGGAGATCGCACGGAACCTCGAACGGACCTTCGGCGGACGATTCCCCGAACAGGTCCTCGATGAGATCGAGACGATCGGCCAAACCGCGCTGGCCGTGCAGCGTTACCTGCCGCCGGGTGCCGATGCACGCGCCGAAGCCATGCTCTCCGGCACCACCGACGTTTCTCCCGAAACCCTCTCTGCCGGCGCCGAATCACGCCCCGTCCAGCAAGACGTGGTCGTGGAGCCGGAGGATCGTGTGGAGCAATTCGCCGAGTATCGCCGGCTGAAAGCGACGATGGAGCAGATGCGAATGACGGGCGTGCCCAACCCGTATTTCACCGTCCACGACAGCATTGTCGCCGACACGACCGTCATCAATGGGCAAAAACTGATCAGCTTTGCGAGCTACAACTACCTGGGGCTGAGCGGCCATCCGGACGTCTCCCAAGCCGCCGCCGATTCGGTCAAACGGTACGGCACCAGCGTCTCGGCCAGCCGACTGGTGTCCGGTGAAAAACCGATCCACGGCCAATTGGAACGGAAGATCGCGGAATTCATCGGAGTCGACGATTCGATTCTGATGGTCGGCGGTCACGCCACGAACGAGACCACCATCGGTCACTTGGTCGGCGAAGGCGATTTGATTCTGCACGACGCGCTGTCGCACAACAGCATCGTCCAAGGCGCATTGCTCTCCGGCGCCCGTCGCCGTCCGTTCCCGCACAACGATTACGAAGCACTGGATCGAACGCTGGCCGAAGTCCGTTCGAAATACCGTCGCGTGCTGATCATCGTCGAAGGCGTTTACAGCATGGACGGCGACTTTAGCAACGTGCCCGAGTTTATCGCGGTCAAGAAACGGCACCATGCAATGTTGATGGTCGACGAGGCGCACAGTTTCGGAACGATGGGGCGGCATGGCCGCGGCATGGCCGAGCACTTTGACATCGACGCCCGCGACGTCGACATCTGGATGGGAACGCTGTCCAAATCGGCCGCGTCCTGTGGCGGTTACATCGCCGGTTCCAACGCCTTGGTCGAACTGCTGCGTTACACCGCCCCCGGATTTGTCTTCAGCGTCGGGATGCCACCGGCTCAAGTCGCCGCGGCATTGGCGGCGATTGAAACCCTGGAAAAGGAACCCGAACGCGTCGAGCGATTGCGGCGACGAAGCGAATTGTTTTTGACGCTCTGCAAAGAAGCCGGACTCGATACCGGGGCCAGTGGAGGCACACCGGTGGTACCCGTGATCACCGGCAACTCGATGGTCGCCCTGCGTTTGTCCAATCGCTTGAAAGCCGATGGGATTAACGTCCAACCGATCCTCTACCCGGCCGTCGATGAATCCGCCGCCCGCCTGCGTTTCTTCTTGACCAGCGAACACTCCGAAGAGCAGATTCGCTTTGCGGTCTCACGCACCTCGCACCACCTGGTCGAACTCGGTTTCGCCGCCGCCGCCTCGGCGTAAGTTTCCCGGAGGTAGCGCTGCGCTGACCTCCGGCTACTCGCTGTCATCCCTCCGGGATACCGGGACCGCGCCAGTCTCCAGCCCATTTCTTCCAATCGCGCATCGGTCACTTCACCGTCACCACGCCCAACCGCCGCAACCAATCGGCGCATAAATCGGGCCATTGCTTCGCCCCCGGCAACTGCTGGGCCAGTCCCAATCCATGACGGCCTTCCGGAAAGACGTGCAACTCAGCCGCAACGTCGTTTTGGACACACGCCAGGTAATAATCCAGACTGTTCTGGACCGGAACCGCCGTGTCTTCACCGGTATGGAACAGAAACGCCGGCGGCGTGTTCTCGGTCACCTGTTTTTCGTTCGACAGCGATTCCAATAACGCCGCGTCTGGCTCCGCACCGATCAGGTTTCGTTGGCTGCCCTTGTGGGTGTACGGCTTGCCAAACGCGATCACCGGGTAGCACAGGATGCTGAAATCCGGTCGTGACGAAACGCGTGCAATCGGGTCTTCCGCTGCGGGATCGGCGTCCGCAAAGTGGGTCGAGACCGTCGAACACAGGTGTCCGCCGGCGGAAAATCCGATCACGCCGATCCGCTGCGGATCGATGTTCCACTCCTTGGCGCGGGCCCGCAAGGTTTGAATGGCCCGCTGTGCATCCATCATCGGCGCGGGGTGTCCGTAGCCTTTGCCGGCATTGCCTTTGCCCCGTAACCGGTACGTGCAAATCGCCGAGCTGACTCCCAACGACTTGAACCATTCTGCGAACTGATAGCCCTCGTGATCCATCGCGTGCCCGCCGTATCCGCCGCCGGGCAGAATCACCACCGCCGCGGTCGGCATCTCCGACTCGACTCGCGTCACGATCAACTGCGGAACGTCGCCTTCACCGCGGAGCGTGGTGCCCGGCGGCAAATCGGGCCACAACGATTCGGTCATCGAACCCGCCGGCGGTGCTCCGTTGCAGACAGAGACCGCGATCGAAAGGAATGCCAGGCAACAAAGTCGAAATCCGATATTCATGAAAGGGATGCCAGTGTGTGAAAGAGTTGCAAGTTTGTCAGGATGCACGTGATGCGAAACACAGTTTACACCCCGCGACGCCGAAGAGTGGTGTGAAGGTGATTCGTGAAGCGGGCGGATTGGAGAAGAGAGCGACGGTTGCAGTGAACGACTGCAGCGAGCGTGGAGTTCAGATGATGCCCGGAGGGCAGGCACAGTGTCTGCCGGCGGTGTCAGCCGCCGGATTGGGGGCTTGCTCCACTGCAACAGCCCTGGAAGGGCGACAGAGTCCGTGCTGTGGCCTCGAACCGGTGCGCACTGTGTCGGCCTTTCAGGCCTTCGTGGTTCAATGCATTCGATACCGGTGGCTTGCACCGGCACGCATTGTGTCAGCCCCTCGGGCTTCGTCGCGGATGTCCAGCGAAAATGTCAGCGCCTGGGGCGCGAGATACCCACGACGTTTCCGGACGAGTACATTGGCAACGAACGGCGACGGCTCAAATTGTCGTCGTGACCGGACGCGCGAACCAATCGGTGCACCGCTGTTCGTCTTCTACCATCCTTGGTTTTCGTATCACGATCTTCCGAATGTTTGCCGAAAGACGCCAACTGCAAAACGATGAGTCCCAGCGCGGCGTGGGAGCCTTGATCGCAGTCATCTCGCTTGCTGTCGGTTGGGTCTTGGGGATACTTAGCGTCCAGCCTGGTGACGAGAATCATCAAGATGGGTCGAAGACTCTTTCGGGATACATTGAACCATTGCAGGACCCACGCGAGCGTGAACTTATCCGAAAATTGGAGATCGGCGACGATCTATCGACAAACGTCGATTTGCGAATGCTCGCCGACGAGGTGATCTCTCCCGGTCACAAACACTTCCAGATGATCTACGATTTTTATGCGACAGACCATCTCAACCTCCCAGAAGACGGCGGTGAATGCGAGATTTTATTCTTCGATTTGCGGACTCAAGAATATGAGGGCGTACGAGACTACTACATCATCACTCGTGACTGCGAGGTACTTGCAGTCTGTGAAGGTGAATCGGTAACAATCTGAGTCGTTTAACGAATCATGCGATACACCACAAGCCAAAGCTCAGGAACATCATGAACCGATTCTCCCTTTTTGCGTTTGTCGCCCTCCTCGCACTCGGTTGTGAAAGGGCGGATTTCAGGAACGGTTATCGCCCTGGCGAACTTGAAGTGATCGGCGATGCCATGGTTTACCACCTAGCTGATGGCGTCATGATTGAGGAAAGCAGGAATGGGAGCAAAGTTTATTACCTGATCGAGTCCACCGTGGCGGACTATGAGCTAACCGCCGAGGGCTTGGAAATTGAACTCGAAGGGGAGAAGGCCGGAACCTATTCGACCACCCCGGCGCCGGAAGGTGACGTTGCCGCTTGGATCACGTTAGTCGCTGGGGACGGCCCAGAGTTGACGAGGTTTCACGTTGATGCGGCGACACTTGCAGAGTTGACTCAAGATCTTGCCGCCGAGATGACCGTTCGGGATGTCTACAGTCTTAAGCAATAGCTGCCAAACGGTCCGTTCCGCACGGCGTCACGGGCTTGAATTCTCTGGCCGCAGGTCGTCAGCGTTTTGGTGCGGTCGTCGTTTTGACCTCTTATGACCAGTTGATTGATCCACAGACGCATGACTCCCCCGTCACTCGCGTCGTGGGGTCCGAGTGAGTTCTTCTTTGACTCAGCGACGAATCCGCCTCTGCTCGCGGCGCGGCACCCTAACCCCAAACGTTGATGCAGCACGTCGGCCGCTAGCGCACGATCTGGCGAACTGGCAGCGTCAGGTAGAAGGACGCACCGCCTAAGACGGAACCACCGGCAACCAGTCGTCCGGCGTGCCCTTCGACGATTCGACGGGCAGTGGCCAGTCCCAGGCCGGTACCCATGGTTTTGGTTGTGTAAAAAGGTTCGAAAACTTTTTCCTGGTCCGGCCCGGGGATCCCCGGGCCGTTGTCGCTGATGACCATGGTGATCGCCGCGCGGCCGCTCAATTGAGCCGGTTGGTAAGAGACATCGACCAGCGTGGTCGAAGGGCCGGATTCGGCCGCGTTACTGAAGATCACTTTCAGGGTTTGCCAGATCGCGTCGCGGTCCATTTCGCAATCTAACTCCATTCCTCGCACCAGGTGCTGCAGCCTTAATCGATCTTCAAATGGGGAAAGGGATGCCCAAGCCTCTTCGACCACGTGATCCAAGCGGCCGGTGGAAAACGACAGTTGAATCGGCTCGGCATAGTGTTGCACCTCTTCGTACAAACCGACCAAGCGTTGTTGGGCGAGTTCGATGCGGTCAAGCAACTTTGTCGCCTCGGCGTCTTGCTTGATGGAATATCGCAGCAAATCGATGAAACCTTGGGCGCGATGGAGCGAGTTTCGGCCCTTGTGGCTCAATCCCTTCATCGCTTCGCCGATCGCCGCCAGCCGAGTCGTCTCGACCAATTTGTTTTCCACCAGCTTGCGATCGGTGATCGTCAGGTGGGCGGTCACCGCTTTGTCGGGATCGTTTCTCAAGGGTGAAACATGCAGCATGAACCAACGTTGCTGTGTCGGTGAATGGCATGGGTACTCGAGCGTGAACACCTGTCGCTTGCCGTGGAGTACATCGCTAATTCCCTGGAAGGCCTGTTCGGCGTAAAACACGTCAGGCCCTTGAGTCGATCGGCAGACATCCAGATAGTTTGCCCCGACACCGGTTGCCGCGGGACGGCCGCCGTTTTGCAGCGAAAAATCGTCCCACGCCTGGTTCGTCGCAGCAATCGCCCCGGTTGAATCAATCACCGCCAACGACACCGTCAGCGAATCGAGCACTTTTGCCGCCAAGTCCAGGCTGGGATGGATCTGCGTAGAACCATTCAACGCGTTGGTAACTGCCATCGGATGCTCAGGGGACAGTAGATTGTTGCCAGCGGAACCAGCGATTAGTGGTTGGCGACCCTTGATTATAGCGCTCTTTGATGCGCAGCAACGCGCAAAACTTCGACTTAATGCGTGAGATAGGCATCCAAATTCGTCTGACGCCAGCGACTTGGTTGTGGTGCACGTGGCATACCAACGGCGCGTGAGTTCGTTTGCTCGGGATTAGGCGCGGACGGTGGCAGGGGCACTGAGCGTTGTTTCGACGATTCGAAACTTCATGCCGCGGATGGCCGCACCGCCATTGTGAAAGCAAAGCCCCTGGTACTGAATGCCATCCAGATCGACATGCGTGTGTCCGAAGTAGACATCTGTCACGCCATCGTCAAGTCCGTGGCCGATTCGTTCGACGTACGCGTTGATCCGCCGCAGCACTTTCATCTCTCGAATCGAGAGGACCACCAATCGATGCAGCCGCGCATGAATCGCCATGTCATAGGCGACGTGCCACAACCCGGTCTTTTTCTTCTTCCGCTCGAATTTCTGCCGCCGCGAATCCAGTCGCGCGTGATCGAGCGGTCCGTCGGCGACGTCGCCATGCAAAAACAGACAGTTGTCTAGACGGGCAAAGTAGCGATGCCGCGTGAAATTTGGATGTCGCGATGCCAACGCGTCCAATTGCTCGACGAATTCGGGGCGTGAATCATGGTTGCCCAAGATGTAGTGGTACTCGCAATTGGCATTTTGCTCCAACAGGTCTTCGATCCACTCGACGGCCTTTTCCACCGACCGCTCATCGCTCTCGTGGGTACTCCATTTGAAATCAAAGATGTCGCCTCCCAGAACCACCGTGTGTGTCTGACGAACCCTGTCGCGCAGCTCCGGCAGGATCAGGTCTCCGGTCGACCGATTGGAGAACAGATGCAGATCCGAGACGAAGTATGCGTTTGTCGCTGCCGATTCACTCGTCATTCTGTTTCAACTCACCTCTCGCCCATGTTGCGGGTTGCGAACACTGCACATCAATCCACCTGTCAATGCCGGACATCCAGGGACAGCGGCCATCCCGGGATTTGCTCCTGATCCGGTTTACGGTCCGAATCCAGCGTGTGTAATTGTAGCGTGATCCGGCTGTTGGGTTTGTCGAACAGGACCATTCCATAGCCTTGCTTATCCGGCGCAGTGGCGGCAACGGTCAGCTTGTTGCCGAAGCGGTCGTGGTGGTTCCCAGAGCCTTCGATCCCAGGGATCTGCCGGCCCTGGGCTGGCTCGCTCGGCCCCCAGCGACGGTTCTGTTCGGAGGCAAACGCGGGCACCGAAAACGACCACGGACCGTCCCCCCAGTCATCGATTCCTAATTGCGCCAGAGTTCCGTAATGGATGTCGCCGGAAAGCATCACGGCCTGCGACGGCGCGATCGCACGCAACGCGCGGTCCCGAGCCGATTGCGGCCAGCCATTGGAATCCATGTCGCCGAAGCGTGTGTCGTAGTTTGCGATGTTGACCAACGGCGACTGATTCAGGACGGCGGCCAACTGTTTGCGTTGCTCGACCCGGCGGGCCCAGGCGCGGACAAAGTCCTCTTGGGCTTTGCCGAGTAACTGCAGGTCGGGCCGGTCCAGCTTAGCCGCGTCGAAGGCGGGATCCATGATGACTTCCAGGGTCCGATTGGGAGCGTCGGATTCGGGATCTTTGATGGCCCCCGAAAGCACCTCGCTGGGCGGAGATTTGAATTTTCGATCTTCGAGTATCGCCAGTGAAACCCCGGCGTAGTCGAGAGACGTGAAGTACGCGTTGATGCCATCGCCCCAGGGTCCGGGCGATGCGGGGTCGGGTAGATGGGCGGTTTGAGTCAACTCGGCCGCATTGACCCACATCGGATCGGCCGGGTAGCCACCCGTGGTGCGGTCGCCCGTCATCCGACGTCCGCCGTCGCCCCACAAATCATTGGCATACACGTCGTGGTCATCGGTGATCACGATCGACGGTCGGTCCTTCAGCAGGTCACGAAAGATCAGTCCGAACTTTCGCCACTTGGCCAGGTAGTTGGCCATGCCGGCGGGGACTTCGGATTCGTCTTGAGGCGTGATCACCTCGCCGCCCGCATTGCTTTCATAGATTTGGTCCCCGGCAAAGAACACCAGGTCGGGGTCTTGCCCGATCATTTGGGCGACCGCTTCGGTGTACGGAAAAAACTTGTCATTGACGCAGGCCACAACCATCAATTTCAACACCGGCTGGTCCGTCGGTTCCTTTCGAATCACACCCTGCCAACGGCTCTGTCCACTGACGACGCGATACAGCACGCTCTGTGTTGCATCCCAATCTTCCAACCGGAACGTTGCCATCGCAGTGAGCGGATCAACGCGCGCCTCCGCTTCGGTCGACCACTGATTCTCACGATAAAGTTGCAATCTTACGGTCGCATCGCTGGGATTGAGCGGATCGGCGTCAGTGTGGGCGGTCAATTTGACCGTGCGGTCGCTCAATCCGTACTGCGTCCAAAGGACCGCCGGCGTCTGATCGTCCGTGTTGGGCAAACGCGTCACCGTCACGAAATAGGCGCCGTGTCGTTTGCCGTCTGGGGTTTCCAGCCAAGTCGACAATTCGCACGGGCCGGCCGGCAGTTCCACTTCGAACTCGGCCGACGTCGTCTTTCCGGGAGCCTCGATCGTCCGCTCCATCGATCGGCCGGCAATCTCGATTCCAGCCGCGGTGGATTCGATCGGTTGTTCCAGGTAATCCGGCCAGCGTGAAAGTGAAAATCGATAGTTGCCGGCCTCGGCCACTTCGAGCCACCAGGGACCATTGGCGATCATCCGTTTGACGACATGGGCGTGTGCCCACGGCGGGTTTCCACCGGGCATCACCCATTCCTGACTGGTCAAAGGGGTTGGATTCTCCAACTCGGATCCGATCAGAATGCGAGTCGGTTGCATGCCCGTCTTGACCGAATCGAACCAGTCGAGATGGGCCTGATTGAGTTTCGCGAAGACGTCCGGATAGTTTTCGGCAACATCATTTCGCTGTGTGGGGTCGTTCTGCATGTCATACAGTTCACGGCCTTCGACGAGATGCCAGCGCTGGGTCATCGCGACACCGATCTCCCACGGATCGCCCGGTTTGACGTAGCCGTTTCCGCCATGCATCTGGCTATGCAGAATCCGATCCGGCCAATCCGGGTTGGGATCCCGATTTTGGTTGAGAGGGCTGATCAGGGGCACCAACGAGCGTCCATCGAGTGTGGGCCAATCGGCCGGGCGTTTCAGACCGCACAGATCGATCAAGGTGGGCGTCAGATCCAGGTGTGCCGACAGCGTGTCGATCCCGCGTGGCGAGCCGAGATTTCCCTTCGGCCAGCGAAGCAACAACGGTACGTGATGGCCGCCATCGTAGGCGGAACTTTTTCCGCCACGCCGGCCGGCATTCTCGCGAGCGTCGACGGGCCAGCCGGTGATGCGTCCTCCCTTGCCAAAGATTGTTCCGGCCGAGGTGCCGTTGTCGGTCAAGAAAATCAGCACCGTGTTGTCGGCGAGGTGCTCGGTGTCCATCCAGCGAAGCAGCCGCCCCATGTTCCAATCGAAATTCGCGACCATCCCCTTGAAAGCCGCCTGGGTTGACGGCAGCCCCGCGTCAAGAAACGGTTGTTTCCATTTGTCCGCAACCAGGTAAGGACCGTGCGGCGCGTTGGTTGCCAGATAGACGAAGAACGGTTTATTGCCGCCGGCATCGCGAGCGGCTTCGCTCATGAAGCTCATCGCTTCGTCAAACCAGACGTCCGTGCAATAACCGTCGAATTGCTTCCAGCGATCGCCGACCAGATAGGTGTCGTCGAAGTAGTCGTTTGTCCAATAGTCCGAAATCTGAGTCAATCCGCCGCAGCGATGCCAAACCGATCGATCGAACCCACAATCCATGGGACGCGACGGGGCGCAGTCTCCGAGATGCCATTTGCCGAACATTCCCGTGGCGTAACCGTTTTGCGAGAACAGATCCGCCAATGTCTTTTCGCGTGGGTGCAGCGACGTCAGACCGGATGAGGTGCGATAAGCGCCGGTGCGAGCCGGATAGCGACCGGTCATCAAGGCCGCACGTGTGGGCGTGCAATACGGCGAGACATGAAAATTGGTGAAACGAATCGATTGCGCGTGAAGGGCATCCAAGTGCGGCGTCTTGAGATGTGGGTCACCGTGGCACGACATGTCGCCATACCCTTGATCGTCCGTCATGATCACCACGACGTTGGGCCGAGTTCCCACGTCAGCACCGCGCGCGGACTGGGTAAAAACGGTCGCCATCAAAACCACACATGCAGCTGCAAACGTGATACCAAAACGCACAGGGACCACGTGATCGAAAGCCGGATCATTGGCCGCGGAATGCCGAAACGAAGAGAAGCTCATGATGGCACTGATGAGATGTCGAAGAGATGACGTCGGTGTATTCAAATCCACTGCACTATAGCAAAATTGCTCGGCGAACGAGCTTTCCTCCGGCGGCCCAGCCAACGTGACCACGTCGATCGTTTTCCTCGTGAGGCCATCGCGATGAATTCCCCCCGGAATGAGTAAGACAAGTTGTGATGGTGCGTGATCGGTTGTCGTTGAACGCTCAAACAAACAGAATGATTCACCCAATTGCCGACTGTGATTATCAAAAAACCTGGCACCGTCGCGTGACAAACAAGGTATGATCACTGCTTCGGCACGATTACGTTTCGGTGACGGGAACCGCTTCCCCGTTGCCGTTTCAAAGCGGTCGCACTTATTCGGAACACATCGATCCGAGACAGGAGTTCGGGGTGGTAAATTCAGCTGAGCTGATGAATCGACATGGCGGTATCAAGTTACTGTGCATCGACGACGACGTCCTTGGGCTTAAGTCGCTGACGGTGCTGATGCAAACCCTAGGCTATCAAATTGATTGTGCCGAAAGCGCAGCGACCGGTTTGGAAATGGTCCGCAACGGAGACTACGACCTGGTCATCACGGACATGAATATGCCCGGGATGAACGGTCTGCTGCTGACTCAAGAAATCAAAAAGATCGTACCGGAAACGCCCGTCATCGTGATCACCGGAAGCATCGACATGGAGAGCCGTGAGCTGGCGTCGGGTGTTTGCCCGGACTGCGTCCTCGTCAAGCCACTTGATCTACACGAATTCTCCGAGCAATTGAATCGCTTGCTGCAGGGTGAAGCATTACCCGATCGGGAATAAGATACCCGGCAGCAGCAGCTGGCTATCATCCTGCTGCGATCGCTCGACCGGATTCAAGGAGTTGGGACTGAATGCGCGGAGCGGTTGAAGGTCCCACCGATCAGCAGCCACCGGCACGGTCGCTCGGTCCGTTCCATCATCCGCCTATGAAATCTCAAATCTGCTGACTCTAACGTTTTCGATGTACCAAATTTTACCGGATAGGCGACGTCCTTCAGGCCCGGAGGGCCGGAGTGGATGCCGGTGGCGTGAGCCACCGGAGATGATTGCAAAGAGTCCCTGAGGCCCAGCGGGCCGACACAATTCCCCAGCTTTTGGCAATACCTGCGGTTCATGAGACCGATTGTGCCGGCCTTCCAGGCCTCCGTGATCGAGGTCTTTCCGTTCCGGTGGCTGACGCCACCGGCAAGCATTGTGCCAGCCCTCCGGGCTTCATCGCGAACAAACATAGAAAACGTTAGAGTCAGCAAATCTGAAATCTCATCCAACCGCGGATCGAATGCGATCGACCAGTCCATTGTCTCGGTCACGGCTTCCGGGCAACAGATAGGTCGACGCGGCCAGATAGCTGTTGCGGAACTTCGGCGAGACCGCGTAGAAATCTTCCAGCACCGCTGAACTGAATTTGTAATCGTGGGAATCGTTGCCTTTGAGAAACACCAATTGGCGGGCGGTGTGAATCATTTGTTCGGCCTGGCCGCCGGTTGCCAGAAACGCCATCGCTCCGCGTGATGCTTCCTCACGATTGTCGTTGATCAGCTCAAAAATCTTGGTCACCGAAGTTGCCTGCTCGGGGGCTTCCAAGTCTTGCAATTGATCGATGCTTTTTGTTGCCACCTTCCCGCGCGACTGCATCGACGATCGGAAGTGGGGAATGAACGCGGCGTTCTGCAACAGCAGCCGCAGTCGCGTCTTCGGATCGCGGGCCGTCCGATAGGCATACTGCATTGCGTTGGTGGTCGTCGACGAATGCAGCGAAATGATGCCGGGTTGTTGCATCAGCATCTCACCGGCCGACAGGAACAACGCATCGGCGATCGATTGGGGATGGATGCCCGACTGAATCAGTTTGGCTGTCTCGCGCACTGCCTGTTCGGGGGTGGCATCACGCAAGGTTTGCAAGTGTGCCACGGTGACCGACGGATCCAGTTTGCCGCTGTTCCATTGATCATCGAAGCCGTCGACCAATGAATCGGTCACCCGCCATGCCGCGTCGGGGGCCAAGTCGCTGGTCGCCGGATTGGGCTCTCCGTGGTGATTCAACAGCGCGTAGGTCAGCGAACGCAACACGGGTTCGGCATAACGCCAGCCGATGCACTGCAAGGTGCGAAAGCTATTGGCCACGAAGATGGCTTTGTGGCCGATGCTGCGAAAGTCGCGGCATCCGTAGTGGGCCATCAATTCAAACACTTCATTCGCGCCGGCGGAACGGACCAGTCCCGCGACCGCCGCGTCGGCCGCATCGACATCCCAGTTTTCCATCGCATCGACAAACGCTTGACGTGCCAGGTGCGGTGCCGGGACGGACGATTCGTTCACCGCTGCCATCGTCCAATTACCTTCCTGGACATCACGGGCTTGGGACGATTTAAAGTAATCGAGTGCCCAGAAGATCGGCAACCAACGGTCTTGATCGGGCGAAGCCAGGCTGGCCAGGTGCGCCGAGTTGACGACCAGCACGGCATGGAATTTAAAACCCACACTCGGCCTTGGTTCGACGTTGCGGACGCCGGCCAACAGCAACGCCGTTAGGACGTCTCGATAGGAAGTGCCGCTGCGGACCTTGTCGGCAAACACTTCCACGACCCGATTGCGCGGCGTCTCTTCGAGCAATCGCACCAGGGGTTCAATGTCGTCACTAAATCGAACGGCTTGTTGGCCAAGTGTCGCCTCGGCGGCGCTGACACGCGGCAAATGGTTGATGATGTCAAGCTCGCTCAACGCCAACGCGGCGGTTGCCCCGCCACACACGCCCAAGAAACTTCGCCGTGGGGTGCCTACTGTTCGATTCATCGTCTTGCTCCGCAATTGCCTAGAACCTCAAAAAGAGTCCGCCAACTCACCATCGTAACCGATTCGTTCACGCCGCTGTAATGGTATGAGAAGTGGAACAGGTAGCCCGGTAAAATTGTTGCTTGCGTTCCAAGTAGCCGGTAGTGGACGAGGCGACGAGTCCTTGGCAATACGGCGACGGTAGTGGACGAGGCGACGAGTCCTTGGCAATACAGCGCCGGTAGTGGACGAGGCGACGAGTCCTTGGCAATACAGCGCCGGTAGTGGACGAGGCGACGAGTCCTTGGCAATACAGCGACGGTAGTGGACGAGGCGACGAGTCCTTGGCAATATGCCGACGGCAGTGGACTCGTCGCCTCGTCCACTACGTGAGAAATGAGCGGGACACGGATACTAATGCGTCAACGACAACAGGTACGCCAACAGATCTCTGGTTTGCCCCTCATCCAGCGTTTCATGAAAGTTGGCCGGCATCGGAGAGGTCGCAACCGTTTTTTGCCTCACGATCTCGTCGACGGGAACGTTGATTTCCTTGCCGGTCTGATCGACGATCACCAGCTGTGTTCCGTCGGTCCGTTTGATCAACCCGCTGTAAACTTGCCCGTCCTCAGTCAACACCACGCTGGCGCGGAACGCGGCGTCGATGTTTCGATTGGGGGTCAGCACGTCTTCGATCAACCGATCCAAACCGCGATTGCCGACGCCGTCCAGGTTCGGTCCGACCGCGACTCCCTTGCCCGTGACCTGATGACACACGGCGCATTGTTTGGCGAACAACTGGCTGCCAGCGGTCGCGTCACCGCCGCCGACCAGATACGCGGCTTTGCGGGTATTCATCGCAGCGATCAAGGTCTGATCTTCGGTCGGCAAATCGTTTGTCAACTCGGAGATCCGCTGCGATTGTTCCGGCGTCGCCAGGCTATCCAGTTTGCCGCGGACCGCCGGAGCGACCAGCAAACGTGGTGACGCCTGGCCGGCTTCGACCAGCATCATCAGCGTTTCCACGCCGGCTTGGTCCGACGAGAGCTGTCCGGCAATCCGCAGTTGTTCCGCCGCGGTCGCCAGTTTGGTGACCTTGCCAAGCGGCTCGGCCACCGCGTTGTCTTGGGGGTTCAACAAAACGTTGGCAAGTTCCCTACGCAAGGTGCGGTCCATGCCGTTGATCGAGAGCGACTCGGCAATCGCGGATCGTTGCGACGTGGGGTCGAAGGCAACCAACGCGGCGGCGAATTCCGCGGCCAACGCACCGCTGGCATCCGGATCTGCAAGAATCTGTTTCGCCACGCCGGCGAGTTCGCCGATGCGAAACTCTCCGATCAGTCGGGCCGCCTGGGTGAAACGTGTCGCTTCGTTGCTCGGGTTCAAACCATCGACCGAAAAGCGCCCGACCGCCATCCATGCGTAAGCCCCGGCCGTATCACCATCGACCAGCTCGACGAACACCTCGCGTCCCGCTGCGTCCTCGGATTTCCAAGTGATCTTTTGCGCGGTGTCGTTCCGCGGGGGACTCCAGCTTTGCAGTACCGCTTGAGTGGCGGCGTCCCGCACCCGCACCAGGTTCAATCGTTGAATCGGTTTGTCGGGGAACCCGTCGTGGCCGGCCAAATAGAACGAGAATTCCTCAGGCAACCGAAACGAGTCACTTCGATAGATCCCGGTTTTGGATTCCCCGGTCGGAAAGCTGCTGTGCAATTTCGACGCTTGCTCGCCGTCGGCCGAATTGCGTTTGGTCGACAGCACCCAGGGATTGCCATGGTCGGGGGTTCCGGGATAGGGGAAATAAGTCCATCCGATTTGCCGGGGGCGTTCGGGCAGTGCATCGCCGTCGCCTGGAATGCCCAGATACGACCGAGCCAAACGGGTCGCCCAAGCGACCACGACCGGTGGAGACGCGATGCCACGCTGGCGAAGTCCAGTCTGGATCGACCGCAACAGTTCCTCCTGGAAGTCAGGGTTGTCCGCGAAACGCGCTTGCGCCATCTGCGAGATGGTGCCCAGGTGTTCCGGCGACGCATAACGTGCGGCGAATGACAGGTAGGTCGAAAGCTGATCGGGGTCCAAGCCTTGCAGTTCGGTCACATGGGCCGCCAGGAACTCTCCGGCAAAGTCGGTTTTGATGCCCAGGCACAGATCGATCACAGCCTTCGTATCGCGGGGCGGTAGCGACGCCGTGAAGACGCGAAAGCGTTCGGCGTCACGTAAGTGGTCGCGCAACGTCATGCGAATCGCGTGCCGCAAGTGTGGATCCGACGCCGGCGTTCGATGCAGCGTTTCCATCAGTTCCTCGGTCAACTGCAGCGACGGGAACATTGCCGCGGCCAGCGTCGCACGACGGCGGACCAATGCATCGGAGTCCTGAAGTCCGACGGCCAACCATTCCTGCAACGATTCGCCAGCGTTGTCATTGGCACCGATGATCTGCATCGCATGCGAACGCACCCGGGCGTTTTCGTCCTGCGCAGCGGCTTGAATTTCGCCATCGGTGATCGCTGCCAAACGGTGCAACACCCACAGCAAATGAATCTTGGCGTCGGGGTTCTTGCAACGCGTCAGCGCTTGACGAACAGGTTCGATCGCTTCCGCCCCGAACTGATCGACCAGTTGATCCGATGCGATCGATCGCTGCGTCAGATTCGCCGATTCCAGTTGCTCGATCGCGCGAGCGATCGGGGAAACGTCATCGCGTCTGGGCGGATCCGATGAGGCGACGGCAGGCACATCTCGACGCGTCCCCGCTTCATCGTCATAGACGATTCGCCAGATGCGGCCTCGATGGCGATCACGTCCGGGGTGATCGAGTCCGACTTCGTAGTGGCCGATGATACGGTTGTAAAAATCGGCAACATACAGGGCTCCATCGGGACCGGTCTGCAAATCAACCGGACGAAACCAGGGATCCCCAGAGATCAAGAAATCGGATTCTTCGCGAGCCGAAACGGTTGATCCGGCGTGGTGCATCGAATTGCGGTTGACCCGACTGGTCATCACGTTGCCGCCAAAAGCGTTGCCGTGGAAGACGGGCGGAAACGCATCGTCGTGATACAACGCGATCCCGCCGATGGCCGTGCTGCCGTGCAAATGGTCCATCACGTTGGGGACAAATCCGAGTCCGTCGTGGGGCTTGCCGAAACCCTCGTACACGCCGCCCCGCATCAGCAACGTGATGGGTTTGGTGTGGCAATCGGCGGTGAACAAATCGCCGTTGGGATCGATCGCCATTCCGAACGGATTGACCTGGCCGTCGGTAAAGTGCTCGATTCGCGAGCCATCGGTTCGAATGCGAAAGGTGTTGCCCGAATGCATCGTAACGTTGTGGCCATCTTTCCCGGTCACCGAAGACTGGTTATTGAATCCGTGACAGGCGTAGAGCCAGCCGTCGAGTCCACGAGTGAACCCATTGCACATGCCGTGCGTGTCACGCGAGTAGTCGAACGGGCCGTACAAGATTTCGCGTGTGTCGCACTTGTCATCACCATCGGTGTCACGCAACCACCAGATGTTCGGGATGCTGTAACAAATCACGCCGTCTTGATAGGGATACAACCCGATCGGGATATTCAGCCCGTCGGCGAAGGTGCTGATTTTGTCGGCGCGACCATCGGCATCGGTGTCTTCCAGGATCTTGATCGTGTCGCGTCCCTGGCCTTCGGCGGCGGGAAACGGGTACTCGACACTGCTGCTGACCCACAGTCGGCCTTTGGTGTCAAACGCCATGTTCATCGGTTTGGCAATCTCAGGTTCGGCTGCGACGAGTTGGACTTTGAACCCCGCCGGCAGGACGAAGGTTTGTTGCTCCTGTTCCGGTGTCAGCGGCTGCGTCGTCCGGACAGCGTTTTTAAACTCGTCGCTGCCGACCCGATGCGGCGCGGTTGTCGAGGGCGTCGGAGTCGGTTCGGCGGTGCCGCGATTGAGTAGCACATAGGTGCCCAGTTTGTTGCCGACAATCACATCGACGTGACCGTTGCGATCGATGTCCGCGGTCGTTAGCTGAGTCCCAACGCCGACGCGAACGTCAATTAAATGGGGATGAAAGTCGACACCGTAATCGGACCGCACGGTTCGCAGCCAATACAGCACCGGCAATTCGCTGGCCCCCGGATCGTTCCCGCCATGTGCCCAGAATCGTTTGCCCGTCACGATGTCCAAGACGCCGTCGCCGTCGATGTCCGTCAAGGCAACCGCGTGCATCTGCGAGATCGCCAGCCCATACGGATTGTCGGACGGTTGGCTTCCCAGGATTCGGCGTTCGACGAACAGGAAGTCGTCACCGGAGCCGCGGCGCTCGAACCAACTCAATCCGTGACCATGTGCGTTCTGGACCGACAGGACGTCGTTGTCACCATCGCCATCGAAGTCATAGGCGAACATTTGCGAACCGCCCGACGCGGCAAATTTCACCGGGTGAAACGTAAAAGGTGCTCCAGCCGTTTCAGTTTGCTGCCACCAGCCGTCTTTCTCTAACAGATCGGGGCGTCCGTCGCCGTCCACATCGCCGACACCCAGGCCGTGCGTGAATCGCCCATAGCCTCGGTTGTCGCTGACGGCGGTGAATTGCCACGGCTGCGTCGGGTCGGCGTTGTCCGGTTGGGCGTAACCGTAGCGACCCTGGTGAATGCAAACCAGTTCGTCGATTCCGTCGCCGTCGATGTCCGCAAACGTCGGCGATTCGTTGTCCACACTCGACAAGCCGACATGGCTGGCCCAAACATCCGAAGCATCCGCGTCACCGGGGTTTTCGTACCAGACTCCGGCCGTCCCAGGCATCGGGACCGAGAAAATGTCGATGTGTCCGTCGCCGTTGAAATCGCGTGCGAAGGAAAAGAAGTGATCGGAGTAGCCTTTGATCGAATAGTCCTTGACCACCGCATAAGCATGACGCGTGCGGAAATCGGGGCCTTCGTACCAGTATGGCCCCGAAACAACGTCATGATGTCCGTCACGATTGAAGTCTGCGGCGTCGGCACCCTCGCTGTGAAAGGATTCGCTGAGGACGAATTTCTGGAACCGCGGCGTTGGCGTCTCGGCGGCAAGCGGGGGCGGCACCAAGGCGGCGACGAAGGAAACCAGTATCGTGAACGAGAGCAATTCGCAAGAACGTTTCATCGGAAGATCGGGCGGGGGCTGAATCGTGGGAGGGAGAGGAAAGGCGGGCTCACTAGGATAACCGATGTCGCGAGCGGTGGGCTCGATTTCGCCCTCGTTCCCCGGTGCCGCCCGGGAACGCACGACCCCGGTGGCTGCCCCCAGGGACGACTGCGCAAAATCGTTTCATTCCCACCCGCGCCGGGCGACGCTGTGAAGCATTTCTCCCCTGCGTTTGACGAGGTGTTAGCGGCAGGGCGCAAGCCCTCCGGTTCCTCATCGTTCCCGAAACACCGGAGGGCTCGCGCCCTACCGCTAAAAAATGCGTCACAGCGTTGCCGCACCGGGCGGCAGCCTACAAACCCCATCATTCTGCCCCGAATCATTCTGCCATCCCTCCGCTGATTCCCAGCGAGTCGATCGAGGAGGGGTAGGAAGATTTTGGGGGTAGGAAGATTTTGGAGGGAGGAAGATTGGCTCAGTGGAATGGCTCGCCGATGGTGCGTCGCGTGATGGTGTTTCCGGTCCGGGGCAACGAGTGTGTCTTGACGGCCGTGATCTGGTAAAGTGTCCGGCCCCTCGAAAGCCGTACCCCCGTCCATCCGCGGCCGTAGCGATCACCGGCGAGACAACCACACTCCATGACCTTTTCAGCCAAGCTTGTCGGACGAATCGCCGGGCCCGTTTTGTTCTTTTTGATTTTGTTGTTCTTTCATCCGCAGGGTTTGAGTCCAGAAGCCAACGCGGTGCTCGCCGCGACGACCTGGATCGCGGTCTGGTGGGTGACCGAAGCGATCCCGATTGCCGCGACGGCGCTGCTGCCGATCGTGCTGTTCTCGCTGACCGGGGCGGTGGAATTGCAGGCCACCACGTCGCAGTACGGCCACCGGTACATCTTTCTTTACATCGGCGGATTCCTGATCGCGATCGCGATCGAAAAGTGGGATCTGCATCGGCGGATCGCACTCAATATCATCCATCTGATCGGGACGAACATCACCAGCATCATTTTGGGGTTCATGGTCGCCACGGCGGGGTTGTCGATGTGGATATCCAACACCGCGACCTCGGTGATGATGTTGCCGATCGGAATGGCAATCGTCGCCCAGTTGCGTGACAATCCACAAACCGACGCCAGCGAGAACCAGGTCTTTGGCAAGGCGTTGATGTTGGCGATCGCTTACAGCGCTTCGATCGGTGGCATCGCGACCCTGATCGGAACGCCACCCAATCTGGTGTTGGCCGGTGTGGTGCAAGAAGTCTATGGGGTGGAAATCAGCTTTCTGCAGTGGTTCAAGTTTGGACTGCCGATCTCGCTGATCTTGCTCACGCTCTGCTGGGTCTATCTGACGCGTTTCGCCTTTCACTTCCGCCACAAAACGATTCCCGGCGGGCGTCAGGAAATTCAAAAGCAACTCGACGCGTTGAAGTCGTTTTCGCTCGAAGAAAAACTTTTGCTCACCGTATTTTCGCTCACCGCGTTTGCGTGGATCAGCCGTTCGTTTATTCAAAACCAACTGGGACTTTTCCTGCTGCTTGATGACACAATCATCGCCATGACGGGCGGGTTGTGTCTGTTTTTGATTCCCAGTGGCAAAGTGGACGCCGATGGAAAACGAGAACCGTTGCTGGTGTGGGAAGACACCAAACAGTTGCCCTGGGGGATCGTCTTGCTGTTTGGCGGTGGGATGGCGCTGGCCGAAGGATTCACATCGAGCGGCTTGGCGGTTTGGATCGGTTCGCAAACGACGCTGTTGCAGTCGGTGTCGATGCTATTGCTGGTTCTGATCCTGGTCGCGTCGGTTAACTTTCTGACCGAAATCACATCGAACCTGGCGACGACGTCGATGCTGTTGCCGATCCTGGCGTCGATGGCGGTTTCGATGAACGTGCACCCGTTTCTATTGATGGTCGGTGCGACGGTGGCCGCGTCATGTGCCTTCATGCTGCCGGTCGCAACGCCGCCCAACGCGGTCGTGTTCGGATCGGGATACCTGAGGATTCCCGACATGGTGCGCGCCGGGATTTGGATGAACGTGATTTCGATCCTGCTGTTGACGGCCTTCGTCTACTGGATCTTGCCGGTGGTCTGGGGCATCAAGATCGGTGAGTTCCCGGAACAGTGGCGTTAGCAAGGAACGGGAGATCGATGTCGTATTTCATGACACTTCTCGCTAATCACCACTGACACCGATTACGGAAATTCAGTTTCGCTCGGCAGGTTCAGAGACGTCCCTGCAACTGATCGGCGTCGTTCGTCGCGTTGAGATGGGCAAGAAGGTTGGTCAAAAAATTGATTGGTCAAAAAATGAGAAAAGAGAAACAGCACACGAGTACATCTGCATTCCTCCGGCGGAATTCTTCATTTTTGACCACCAAATTTCTTGACCCTTTCCACGTCGTCCAACGGGCGTATTGAACCAAATGTGGTGGCGTTCAGCGAGAAGTGTCCATTCTATGGGGAAGCCTGTCCCATTGATTGACCGCTCTGCAGCTGTGCGTGAAACCACTCCCTCAGTGCCTTTCTTTCCGGGACGTCGTACAACACCCAAGTGTCCGTATGATCCCAGCCCTGTAACGGCTGGAAGGTAAAGTTGCCGTGGGGCATCACCTCCGCCAAGTAATTGCGTGTGGCATCGACTGAGTTTTCATGGCTAATGAATTGCGGTCGATCACCGAGTCGACTCAACCGCTCCGCCGCCGACGCTCGATCGCTGCCAGGATACGGCCATTGTTTGACGCCATCGTAGTGGCTGTGGCAGAGGAAGCCACGCCACAGCGACGCGATTTGATCGTCATGCAGACCGATGAAATTGCAGGCGATTGCTCCGCGTGAAAAACCGGCGATGAAAACGTTGTTCGCGTCGCCCCCGTAGTCATCACAGATGCTCGCGACGATGTCCTTGCAGTATTCGACGGTCGCGTCCACATCGCCCCACCAGGTTTCCTGATTCCGCACTTCTGTCTTGTTGACGTACGGCATGCAAACCCAGATGACCCCCTTGCCGCCGCAGATTCCGTATCCCAGGTTGCTGCCTTCGACCGTTCCGGGGCTGGTCCGGTACTTGTTGCCGGCGTATTCGACGATCACCGGATAGGACTGGCCCGGTTTCCAATCCGTCGGCAGATACAGCAGGTGATAGACGTTCGAGCCCGAGTAATCCGGATGAACTTGTTTGACCCGTTTTCCCGCCGCCGGTGTGCCATCGCTGACCGGCGGCGTCCGCAGGTCGGGCACGCGCGTGACTGTCTGAGCGGGACACGTCCGCTGCCCTATCCCTAAAACGCTACCAAGCATCAGCATCAGCAACGACAGTCGCAGCGCCGGCGTTTTCCGACTCATCATTCTTTCTGCCATCTTCCTACGGCTCCCTAGTCGTTCTCATCTCACCCATTTTCTGACCGAATCTGAATGCCTCGGGTCAATCAGGTTTCAGGTAGTTGACGCGCAGATCATCCGGCAGCGGGGTGACTTGGTTTTCAGCTCCCCAGCGATCCCACGCGGCACTGAGTTCCTGGACCCGCTTCGGATACTCGCCGGCCAAATCATTCATTTCGGTGCGGTCCACGGTGAGATCGTAGAGTTCCCACGGCTGGTCATCGAGCGCGACGAGTTTCCATTTTCCTCGTCGCAAAGCCCGATTGCCTTGGTGTTCAAAGAACAGGGTGCGTTCGGTCGTCGAGGCATGGGCCGGTGCGTTGTTGATCTGAGCGATCAGGTCGATTCCCGGTAGGGGCATGCTGCCGTCGTAGTGAGCGCCGGAAACCGCGATCGCGGTCGGCAGCAGATCGATCAGGTGCATCGGCCGGTCAATGATCGATCCCGCAGCCGGCGTGAGAGCGGCGGGCCAATGAACGATCCCCGGCGATGCGATGCCGCCTTCATGATTGAAGTGTTTGTACAATCGCCACGGCGTGTTGGCGGCATTCGCCCAACCGGATCCGATACTGTGAAAGGTTCCCGGCCCGCCCATGTCATCCAGCATGGCACCGCTGTGCAAAATATTCTGGTTGCCGGACACGATGTCGAACCCGAAGGGATCCCATTCGAAGCAGGCTCCGTTGTCGGATGTAAAAACGATCAGCGTGTGATCCAGTTCGCCTGCGGCTTTCAGGTTCTCGATGACGCGGCCAATCTGTTGGTCCATCCGATCGATCATCGCGGCATAAATTGCCATCCGTCGAGCGAGATCGAGTTGGCGGTCGCGGGGCAGCGTGTCCCACGCCGGATTCACCCCCGTTTCGGTTTCGCCGTAATTGCGCCAATGAGAACGTGCACTCAACTGTGTCTGATCGGGCACGATTCCCAGTTCTTTCATCCGCGTTAAACGTTCCTCACGCAGTTGATCCCAGCCGCCTTGGTAGCGATCGGCGTACTTGGCGATTTCATCGCGTGGCGCGTGCAAGGGGAAGTGCGGCGCGTTGTAGGCCAGGTACACAAACCACGGTTTCACGGGGGTCGTTCGGGCCAGTGAGAGAAAATCGAGCGCGTGATCGGTGACGGCGTCGGTGGCGTAAAATTTGCCGCTTGCGTAGGGTCTGGCCGACCGTCCCACCGGACGCCGGATCAGGTGGTCGGGGTCGAAGAAACGTTTCGCGCTGACCAGCGTTCCATAAAACTCCTCAAACCCGTGACGCGTCGGGTCATCCGTCCCGAGGTGCCATTTCCCCGACAGGAACGAACGATAGCCCGCCGATGAAAGGACTTGCGGTATGATCGTCGCTTCCGCCGAAACGACGCCGCGGTACCCCGGGCGTCCCAGATCGTTGGTCGTCATGTGGCCCAATCCGACGCGATGAGGGTACTGGCCCGTCAGCAAGCTGGCGCGCGAAGGACAACACCGACCGGTGTTGTAGAACTGCGTCAGTCGCACGCCGCCGGCTGCCAGCGAATCCAGCACCGGCGTGTTGATCTCGCCGCCGTAACAACCCAGGTCGCTGTAACCGAGATCGTCCGCCAGGATGTAGAGGATATTGGGCGCGTCCGGGTTTGCCGATGGGGCACGCCCAACGACGCAGAACAACACGACGCACGGCAAGAGTGAACGAAGCATCCGAGGACCACTGAAATGCGCGAGAAACCGACAGCGATTGTCGTCGATTGTAACCGGATTGCCGCCGCGACTTCGGGCTCCAGCCCCAGAGGATTAATAAAGGTGTCCGACTCGAATGGCACGAGCATACATGTTGGTGTGCAGGCTTTAGCCGCCCACTGTCGCTGCCTAGCAGCGACCGGGAATCGCCTAAAGGCTAAACACCAACGGTTGCTGAATCCGGCCTGAGGAGGTGTCGGACGCGCTATCGGGTGGCGCTATCGAGCCAGACCCCGGTACGGCATCGGGCCGGCGGGTTCGGATTGGTAGGTGGCGGGAATTTGATAGTGGGTTGGTGCGACCATGGCGGCGTTGCCCGGTGACAGGGTTGTCAGGTCGATCGCGTTGGCGGCGCCTTGCGGCATCACGAACAAGTTCGGGTCGCCGCTCAAGATTTGATTGACCGCATAGATGCCCACGTCAATCCGCATCGACAAGGGTTCTCCCGCTCGGGGCGTCAGTGAAAACTCAACGGTGTGCGGCAGCGAGCAATTGTGGTCGACATAGAACTGATGGTTCGAGGCGTGACTTTCCGCGATCGGTGGGCCTCCCGCGGGTGCGTACAGGAATTGATCGGTGACATGCCCCGCGGCGGCGTCGATGTAGCAAACGCGTTGGAACGTTCCGGCGGGCATCGGCAAGACGGTCCGAATCTCCAGCTTTCCGTCGGGACGCACGACCGGGCCGGCGACGACTTGATTGGGATCGATTTGCACCAAGCCGAGCGCGTCGGTGACCCAGGTCGGATCGACCGGCAACACGGCGCGATCGAGTTGCTGGCGGTATTGATCATGTCGGGCGAAGTACAATAACCGCCCCATCCCCTCGGGGACTTCGAACCAGAACAGTGAGTTGTTGCTGCCCATGTCCAATCCAGACCCCATCACGATCGGCAGACTCGCCTTGAGCCGAAAGTCGCGTTCTTTGCGCAGATTGATCGTCGCCGACAGTTTCGGCAGCGCGGGCATACTGAGCACATCGACCGACGCGGTGTTGGTCGACAGTTCTCGGATCGCCGAGGTGCGATTGACGGCCGCGGTGACGAGTTCCAAAGTCGGCGTTTGCGGCAGCACCGGTGGCGGGGGTGGCAATTGCAGCGTCGCATCGCGTCGGGCACACGTCGCCCCGCCGGAGACGAAACAGACGCCGAGCACAAGCAGCCACGTGAGGGCACGCATCCTTGCGTCAATCAATCTCATCGATCATTCCTGTTGAATTTCGCTCGCTTCGCAATACAACAACTCGCTTAGCGATTCACTCAGCGATTCCGCTTCGCTCTTGGCAATCTGGCACTCCGCCACGTCGATCGTCGAACCGTCATCGACGACTTCCAAGTGCATCATCTTGGGGGCGGGCGTTTCTGAATCCGGCGTGCCGGGATCGTTTGCGGCGAGCGGTGGTCCGGTGATGACGCGGACGAATCGTCGACGAAGCAGAATCAGTGCCAACAGGTACCGCGTCTTCGCCTGTTCGGGCATGTCTTCCATTTGACGCAATAAACCGATCAGCACCGCGCGCGGGGCGAGCACCAGTTTTTTCTCTCCGGCGATCGGCATCCGACACTTCCAATGCCCCAGGCTGCCTTCCGGGGGGCCTTCCCAGCCCTCGGCGCTGTAGTCGCGGCGCTCGTAGTCATCCTCGTCGTTCTGCAACACGACGCTGTAATACCACTCGCCTTCTTTCAGCGGTCGCTTTTCGCGGTAGCACTGGCGGCTACATCGGCCAACTTTGATTTCACCCAACATGTCACCGGTTGTAGCACAGCGGGGGGAGCGGTCGAAAGACGCGTTTCCCGTCCAGTGTAGCCGGGAACGGGTTTTCTTTGCTGCGAGGGACGCGACTCTGGTCGGCAACGCTGTGAAGCATTTATTCCCTACGTTTGACGAGGTGTTAGCGGCAGGGCGCAAGCCCTCCGGTCCCTCATCGTTCCCGAAACACCGGAGGGCTCGCGCCCTACCGCTAAAAAATGCTTCACAGCGTTGCCAGATCGGCGAAGTGAACACTGCGATTGACCGTTCGCCCCCCTCGCTTCGCTCGACCCCATACGCATCAAGTTGAGAGGTAACCCTCCCGTGTGGAGGTCGTGCAGTTTTTAAGTCGTGGATCACAAGGGGTTTTCGTCACTCTGCCCCTGGGCATTGGTATCGACACATCTTTTGCATGTCAGATCTGTTCTGAGTGGATGGCTTCGGCCAACGGCCGTTTACATCCATAGCCTTGGGCATCGCCCAAGGTCCTCAAACGAGAACGAGAGGGTTTGGCCAACGGCCATATACAAATGCCTCGCACAAACGCGAAGGTTGTGCATGGCCGTTGGCCAAATCTAACCTCATTGCGATGCGGTTCCTGGGGCGGCGCAACCCTCGCAAATGCTCGGTTTGCTTGCCCCAGGCTATGGATATGCATGCCCTTTGGGCAAAAAGCGACTTGTGTAGATACGAATGCCCCCTGGGAGGGTTTCCGCGGCTCCGCACCCACCGGTGCCAAAGCACCCTCCCCGCGTCGTCGCAAACTCCTCCGCGAACCTCCCAAAGGGAGGGTAACTTCACCTCAATGACGAACCGACGGCTTAACCTGGTGCGTCTGCCCCTCGTTTCGCTCGACCGTCCTGCCAGGAGGTTGAATCGCGAAAACCGCACGACCTCCTCACGCGAGCATCCGGCCCCCCTGGCCGGACGGCTTGCGCGAATCCGTTGGGGATTCGTCATGTCTTGAGCTAAAATGGGGTACAAATCGTCCCTTTGACCCGTTCAAGGGTGACGGATTTCTCTTCAAAACACGGCTAGGTCTGGCGTTCATGCATTCGCGATTCTTGATGTCTTCCTCAGTGATTCGACGGCCGATTTCGTTGCTGGTTCTGATCTTTGCGGTTTCAAGCCTCTGGCCGGTGATGGCAACGGCACAGAAAGCGAAACCCAAGGCGAAACCGGCCCCCCCAAAGATCCGGCTTCCCGAGAGTGTCCGCCAGCGACCGTCGCATCTGATGGACGTCGCGCCGGCGTCCCGTGAACGACGGACGGAACTGGAACTGGCCGCCGCACAGCTGGACTCGCTAATCGAAGGAAAACTGACCGAGTTGGGACAGTCTCCCAATCCCTATGTCGAAGACGATGTTTTCTTGCGGCGAATTTACTTGGACGTCGCGGGTCGAATTCCGACGCTCGCCGAAGCCCAAGCGTTTCTGGATTCCAACAACCCCGACAAACGCATCGAGCTGATCGACACGTTGCTCAGCAGCCCCGACTACGTCAGCCACACCTATAACTTTTGGGCCGACACGCTTCGGCTTCGCGAACGTCCGCAGCCCAACATCGTTGCCGAACCGTTCCTGGCCTACGTCAAAGACGCGATCCGCACGAACAAGCCGTACGACGAGTGGGTCTATGAGATGCTGACCGCCGACGGCAAGGTCTGGGAAAATCCCGCGACCGGTTACCAGCTGCGTGACGACGGCATGCCCTTGCCGTACATCGACAACACCGTCCGGGTCTTTTTGGGCACCCAAATCGGTTGTGCCCAGTGTCATGATCATCCGTTCGACCAGTGGACGCAGTACCAATTTTACGAACTGGCGGCGTTGACGGCCGGAACGCGAACTCGCATCAAGAAGGGTGATCCGGGTTACGAGAAAACGAACCCCGCCAACGCGATGATCAATGAAGCTCGGAAGCACTATGACAAGGGGCGTGTGCCCGGTGCGTTCCAACGCATGATCCGTGCGAATACTTACAGCGTTTCGGAAGTCAAGGCGACGCTGCGATTGCCCCACGACTATGCCTACGCCGATGCCAAGCCGAAATCGGTCATTGAGCCGGCTGTTCTATGGGGCGAGATTCCTTCCAAAGCGAAAAACGCTTCGCCACGCCACCAGTTCGCCGCCTGGTTGACCAGCCCGGACAACCAACGATTTCAAAACATGATCGTCAACCGCCTGTGGCAACGCTTCATGGGCGTCGGGTTCGTCGAACCGATCGACGATTTCCGCGACGAACATCCCTGCGTCAACGAACCGGCGATGGAATACTTGGGCAAAGAACTGGTGCGATCAGGCTTTGACCTGAAGGACCTGATTCGCATCATCCTTTATTCCCGCACCTACCAAAGCGCGGCCTCGGACTACGACTTGACCAGCGGCGAGGCTTACTACTTCCCCGGTCCGACGATTCGCCGCATGACGGCCGAACAGGTCTGGGATTCGATGTTGACCTTGGCGGTCCGCAATCCGATGCCGTTTCAACGTCCCGGTGCCGAAGAACTGAAACCGTACCTGGACGTCGATTTCACGAGTTTGACGTTTGACCAAGCCAAAGCCCAATCGGAACGGTTTGCGAAGACGTATTTCCTGTCGGCGTACAATCGTGAATTGAACAAGCACGCTTACCAGGGCAACATTCTGTGTCGGGCCAGCGAGTTGCCGGCGCCGCAACGTGCCGACCATTTTTTGCGTCAGTTCGGTCAAAGTGATCGAGAAACGATTGACGGGGCGGAGAGAGAAGCGACGGTGCCCCAGATTCTGGCCATGTTCAACGGCCCGATCACCCACGTGATGCTTGAACGCGGCTCGGCGATCGTCGACGACGTCTTGGCGATCGATAGCACGCGCGACCGCATCGATGCGATTTTCATGAGCGTTTTGGCGCGACGGCCGTCGTCAAAAGACCGACTGTCGGCCGCCAAGGAACTGTCGCGGACGCCCAACGACAACGTCGGCTACGGCAACATCATTTGGGCGTTACTCAACACGCGTGAATTCTTGTTCGTTCAATAACCTGTTACCTGTCTGTAAAAAAGCGATCGATATGCCTCTTCCAGAAACGACCAACGAGTGCCGCCGGGACTTCATGCGCAAGGTGGCCAACCAGTGCCTCGGCGTCTCCTTCGGTGGCGCCGTCGGATCCGGCGCGATGGCGTCGCTCGGCGAAGCCAAGGCGGCCGACACCGCAACGGGAAAAGCGAAGCACATCATTTATCTGTTCATGGAAGGTGCGATGACGCACCTGGACACGTTCGATCCCAAGACGGGTGTCCCCGAAGCCGGCGAAACCAAGCCGATTCAGACCCGCGTTCCCGGTATCGCCTACGGTGATCGCTTTCCCAAACTTGCCTACCTGGCCGGCGCGATCGCCGTCGTTCGATCGCTGAGCACCGAGACGGGGGCTCACGAGAAAGGCCAGTATTTGATGCGGACGAGCTACAAAAAAATCAACAGCATCCAGCACCCGGCGATGGGCGGTTGGATGGTCGCCGAACAGGGACGACTCAATCGCGAGCTGCCGGGCAACTACGTGATCGGAGGGGCCAACCGGCATCCCGGCGCGGGATTCTTGGAACCGTCGCTCTCACCGGTCCCCGTCGCCAGCCCTAGCGCGGGCATTCAAAACATCAAACTGCCCAAGTACCTGCCGGACGAATTGTTCGCCAGACGGTTGATGTTGGCCGAACGGTTCGACACGAATTTCCAAACGTCGCATCGCGGCAACACAAAAATCGAAGCCTACAACCAGCTGTACCATGAAGCCCGTAACCTGATGGGCAGCGAGCACTTGAAAGTATTCGATATCAAGCAGGAACCCCAAGCCGTTCGCGATGCCTATGGGAACAACACTCTAGGGCAAGGCTGTCTGCTGGCGCGTCGATTGGTCCAGGGCGGTGCACGGTTCGTCGAAGTCTCCTACGGGGGCTGGGACATGCACCAGGACATCTACTCGCGGCTGAACGATCGAGCCGGACACTTGGACACCGCGCTGGGGATCCTGCTGAAAGACTTGCACCGCACCGGATTGCTGGACGAAACCTTGGTCGTGCTGACGACCGAGTTCGGACGCAAACCGTCGATCAACGTCAACGGCGGGCGTGATCACCACCCCGGCGCGTTTTGTTCGCTGTTGATGGGGGCCGGCATCAAGGGCGGCCAAGTTTACGGGGCGAGTGACAATAAAGGATTTTCGGTCGACAAGGACCACGTCTCGGTCAGCGATTTCAACAAAACGATCGCCGCGGCGGCCGGTTTACCGCTGGAAAAAGAGCAATTCGCCCCGAATGGACGCCCCTTCAAGATCGGCGGCAACGGCGATCCGATCGCCGCGTTGTTGTCGTAGCGTGCCCGGGCGCCATGGCGCGAACCGGCTGATTCCAAACGATGATCGGCCGTTTAACGCGAGCCTACGGGCCGATGATTGACCAGCGGCATCTCGCCCCAAACCCGCCGTGACCGAATGTGTCCGGCGCCCCCTGATACTTCTTTCGCACGCAAACAATTGCCCGTGACGGACGCTTCGGCCGACCCAAATTGCCGTGTCCGGTTTGCATACCAACCTTCAGGGGGACAAGCCATGAAAAACGTATTACGACGCGCCATGTTCGATTCGGAAACCTTTGTCGTCGAAATGGTCTATTCCGATTCCAAAGGAAACCGCACCCGACGAATCGTCAGCCCGATTCGTTTTGTCGGGACCGATCGCTTCTTGGCACTGTGTCTGTGCCGCGAAGAACCTCGTCAGTTCTACTTGTCGCGATGCGAAGATGTGCGGCTGATCCCGGCCGCCGAAGTCATCATGCCGATGCCGATGCAGACGATCGAACCGGCTACACCCGTTCCCGCGGTTCCCGCCACCAGCGTTTGCAACGCCGGCGTGGCCTGTCTGGCCTAGGGCTCTGGCATTCTTAATGTTGGGGGTTGCGTTGGTCGAGCGGAAAAGGGGTCAGGTACCCAAAAAACCAAATGGCCCAAAGGGTGCCTCGCATTTTTGGTACCTGACCCCTTTTCCGCGGCCCATCGAAAAGAAGACCCACGGATGGCAGCGCGAACCCACGGATGACAGGGAGCAAACTATCCGTGGGTTCGCGCTGCCATCGGTGGGCCCAATAATGGTTTCATCGTTCCACAAGTGACAGCCTGACCCTCAGCCTCCTCCGCGCATGCCGATTCCCGTCCGCGAAACCTTTCCCACCGACCGCGAGGACTTGATCGTCCAGGTGACCGATGACGGCAGCTTGACGCTGGTGCGTGCCGGCAGCGACGACGCCTTTCACAGCGGGTGCGGCGCGGCGTCGGAAACCCGGCACGTCTACTTGCGCAACAGCGGTGTGGCGGAGCGACTGGGCCTTGGAAAGCCGACGCGGGTGCTGGAGATCGGCCTGGGAACGTCGATGGCAATGTTGATGACGCTCGACGCCGCTGTCGCCCAAGACGCGGTGCTGGATTATGTCGCCATCGAAACGGACTGGATCAGCGCGGCGACACTGCAATACCTGAAGCCTCGCGATTGGACCTCCCGGCCCGGCCTTGTGGATGACTATTTGGACTTTCGCCGCTCGCTTCCAGACGCGGTTCCGCCGGGAACATACCGATGGCGACTCGATGCACGCCGAAATGTGACAATCGAAGTTGCGGATGTTCGCCAATGGAGTCATGAATCCAAGCCTCCGTTTGATGCAATCTACTACGATCCGTTTTGCTGCGAGAGCGCGCCGGAACTTTGGACGAGCGACTGTTTTCGATCGATACGACGCGTGATCCGTGACACCGGCAAACTGACCACCTACAGTTGCAGCCGCCGCGTTCGAGACGCTTTGGAGCAGGCCGGATGGCAGGTCCAGCGTGTTCCGGGGCCGGTGGGCGGAAAACGCGAAGTGATCATCGCGTCGCCGGTCTAGCTGCTAAACTCTCTGCTTGTTGCTTGGTCCACACCACTGCCAGAGAACGGTCATTCACGATGCCACGCCCGCGACTGCGAAACCTGCCCGTCATCCTGCTGTTCGCTTTAGCATTCTCGCCGCTGCGGTCGGTCGCGGGTGATCGCCCGAACGTCGTGCTGATCATGACCGACAATCACGGCGCATGGACACTTGGCTGTTATGGCAATCGGGACATCCGCACGCCGAACATTGACCGTCTGGCATCCGAAGGCACATTGTTCACCCGCGCGTTCGCGTCCAACCCTGTTTGCTCGCCGACGCGTGCAACGTTCTTGACCGGATTGTTGCCCTCGCAACACGGCGTGCATTGCTTCCTGGGCGGAGGGCGGTTGCAAGTCGGTCCCGATGCGCGTTGCACGCTCGATCAAGTGACGTCGCTGCCGGAGGTCTTGCGCGATTCGGGGTATGCCTGCGGATTGGTCGGCAAGTGGCACCTCGGTGACAACCTGCATCCCCAAGAAGGTTTCGACGACTACTGGATCACCATGCCCCATGGCGGCACGAGCACGTTTTACGATGCGCAAATCATCGAAGACGGAAAGATCCGTAAGGAGCCCGAATACCTGACCGATTTCTGGACCAAGCACGCGGTTGGTTTCATCGAGTCCCAGTCGCAGCAGGACGATCCGTTCTTTCTGTTTCTCTCCTACAACGGCCCGTATTCCTTGAGCCGATTGCTGCTTCGCGAAGGCCGCAATCGTCACGCGGAATATTATGCCGACAAGGACTTGCTGTCGTTCCCTCGCGAGCCGACGCATCCTTGGCAGTTCAGCAACCGTGACTACCACAACAACCCGGTTTCCATCCGGCGTGTTGCGACAGAAGTCAGCGGCATCGATGACGGCGTCGGTACGGTCATGGAAACGTTGAAACGCTGCGGAATCGATGACAACACCATCGTGGTCTTTGTCGCCGACCAAGGTTGGGTCGGTGGGCAGGGCGGCTTTTTCGGAATGGGCGACCACACGCGGCCCGTCACCGCCCGCGACGGCATGATGCAAATCCCCATGATCTGGCGTCATCCGGGCGGGATTCGATCCAATGCCAAAACCGATCGGATGGTCACCAACTACGACTTCATGCCGACGTTGCTGAGGTATCTGAATTTGGCGGATAAAATGCCGTCCAGTCCGCCATCGCCCGGCAACGATTTCAGCGTCGAGCTGACCGGCCCGTCGGATGGGGCGGGGCCTGAAAAACCGGTCTTCTACGAGTTCGAAGGCCTGCGTTGCATCCGCACCGAACGTTGGAAATACATTCACCGTCATCCCAACGGCCCCCACGAACTCTACGACCTGGAATCGGATGGCGATGAGTTCAATAATCTGGTCGACGACACGACGCATCGTGCAACAGCCGCCGAGTTAAAACGTGAGCTTGATGCGTTCTACGATCGTCACGCCGTCGAACGATACGACATGTGGAACGGCGGCGGTTCGCAAACGCGACTCTTCGTCGGAATCGATGAAGAACTCGCGCAGTCCGAACCGGTTCCGCCACCGCCACGACCGACAGCGTTTCAACCGGCAGAGATCCAAGTGCCCGAAGGCTTTTCGGCGGAACTCGTCGCCGGGCCTCCGTTGGTCACGCATCCCACGATGGGATGTCTCGACGACCGGGGGCGACTGTTCATTTGCAACAACGCCGGGGTGAACCTGAGTGCGGAAGAGCTTGAGGAACAGCTGCCCAATTCCATCCGCATGCTTGAAGACAGCGATGGCGACGGACACTTTGATCGGTCGACGGTGTTCGCCGACAAGATGACGTACCCGATGGGCGGCGTCTGGCACGATGGAGCGTTGTACGTCGCCTCGCCGCCCAACATTTGGCGACTAGAAGACACCGACCATGATGGCGTCGCCGATCTCCGCGAAAAGATCGTGACGAAATTCGGCTACACCGGGAACGCCGCCAGCATCCATGGATGCTTCTTCGGACCCGACGGGCGGTTGTATTGGTGCGACGGTTATCACGGCCACGAATTCAAAGACGAAGACGGCAACATCACCAGCAAACGCGATGGTTCGTATTTGTTCTCGTGTCGCACCGATGGATCAGATGTTCGCATTCACTGTGGCGGCGGCATGGACAACCCGGTCGAAGTCGACTTTACCGAGGAAGGCGAAATGATCGGGAGCGTCAATATCCTTTACAACCGCCCACGCGTCGACGCACTGGTGCATTGGCTCTATGGCGGTGCCTATCCCCACCGCGAACGTGTGTTGGAGGAATTGAAAGTCACCGGCGACTTACTCGGTCCGATCCATCGTTTCGGTCACGTCGCCGTCTCGGGGATCACCCGATACCGCAGCGGCGTCATCGATCATCGATGGCGTGATCAGTTCCTCGCCACCTTTTTCAATTCCGGCAAAGTGGTTCGCGTCCAACTGCAACGCAGCGGATCGACATTCGAAGCGACTCAGCAAGAGTTGTTGGCGGGGACGAGTGACGATTTCCATCCCACCGATGTGATCGAAGACGCCGATGGCAGCTTGCTGGTCGTCGACACCGGCGGATGGTTTTATCGCGGCTGCCCGACGTCGCAAATGTCCAAACCCGATGTTCTGGGAGGCATTTATCGCGTTCGTCGCGATGGCATGACGACGCAAGTCGATCCCTGGGGCAATCGGATCGAGTGGGAATCCTTGTCGGACACCGCTCTGATCCGGCATCTCAATGACACCCGGCACCGGGTGCGAGAGCGGGCGATCAGCGAATGTGCGCGGCGCGGCGAGCGGATGGTGCCGGCGTTGGCGAGATCGATGAACAGCGACATCCGGGTCCGCCAAAACGCGCTCTGGGCGTTGACGCGAATCGTCGGTGACGATGGCTCCCTGAGCGCCGCGCGGGCAGCGATTCGGGTTGCGCTGGACGACCGCGATCCGAGCGTCCGTCAAATCGCTTGCCGATCGATCGCCACCTACCCCGACGGCGACGCGGTTGCTGAATTGATCCAACGACTGACCAGCGATGTGCCGCCGGTGCGTCGTGAAGCCGCCACAGCGCTTGGCCGCATCGGGCATGCCGATGCTACGGCCGCATTGATCGCCGCGTTGGCTGAAGGTCGTCAACTGGATCGATCACTCGAACACGCCATCACCTACGCACTGATCGAAATCAATGATCTCGACGCCTTGCAGAGCGGATTGAGTGATGCTTCACCGCGCGTGCGGCGTGTTTGTTTGGTGGTGCTCAATCAAACCGATGGCGTGGTGGTCCCGTCTGACACGGTCGCCGAGATGCTCGATACCGACGACACGGATTTGCAACGGACGGCGGCCGCCATCCTGTCCCAACGGGCACAGGCGACAAGACGCGACGAGGATCCAAACGCGGGACTGGCCGGGACCGCAACGCTTGTTGCTGAACGCATGCGTCACTGGTTGGCGAAACCGGATGCGGCGGCGTCCCGCTCGTCACTGATCATCGAACTCGCGTCCGCTTTCGCGGTGACCGAGCCGGTGGCCGAAGCGATCGGGCGGGGACTCGGCGATGCGGAACCACTCCACTCTCGCGAGTTGCTGTTGACTGCGATCGGCCGTAGCGACAATCCGAGTCTTCATCCGAGCTGGAAAGAACCGTTGACCCGGGCGTTGCAATCCGACCAGACGGAGGTCGCGCGCCTTGCCATCGCTGCGGTGGCAGCCATCCAGACCGACGCCTTTGATGAGACGTTGGTTGCGATCAGCCGTGACGAAACACAATCGGGGATCAAACGGGTCAACGCCTTGGCGGCCGTGGAAAACAACGCGGCATCCTTGAGCGGCGACCGGTTGGCGATGCTTTTGGAATTGCTCAGCGGCGGTGCGCCCACCGAAGCGAGCCAGGCGGCGCAGATGATCTCGACGTCTCGGCTCAGCCCGGATCAGTTACAGAGGCTGGTCCCCTACCTGTCGAGCGCCGGCCCGGCCGCACTGCGTGACCTGATCCGGCCCTACGGCCGAGCGCTCCAAGTCGACGTCGCCGAAGCCTTCTTGGATGCGCTCGAGACGGCACATAGCTTCGATCGTCTGCCCGCCACCGAAGTCTCCGACGTGATCAAGCGATTTCCGGCTGAATTGTTGCCTCGCGCAAACGCATTGCTCGATCGGCTGGAATCGCTTGACGATCAACGGATACAGAAACTGGATCGATTGATCCCGCTGGTGCGAGATGCCGATCCCGAGCGTGGTCGAGCGGTGTTCGCTTCGGAAAAATCGAAATGTGCCACGTGCCATCGCGTCGGAGCGGTTGGCGGGACGATTGGTCCCGATCTGACGACGATCGGAGCCAACCGGTCGGTGCATGATCTGATGGAGTCCATCGTTTTTCCGTCGGCAAGCATCGTGCGGCAATATGAATCGCACACGGTTTTGACCGATTCGGGACAGGTCTATTCCGGCGTGATCACTCGCGAGACGCGCGATTCGATTTATCTGCAACAGCAAACCGGAGATCCGATCGTGATCGGACGCGACACCATCGACGAACTTTCACCGAGCACGGTTTCGATCATGCCCCAAGGTCTGGAAACAACGCTCAGCGAACAAGAACTCGCCGACCTGGTGGCGTGGTTGCGGGACCTGGGAAAGTCGTAACGAGCACTACTCCAGCTTTGCCAAATCGGCGCGTGTGTCTTCATAGGTCGCGTGGAACTCCAACGCCCGTGGATCGGGCTCTTTGCCCCAGATCTGGCAGGCCTTGGCGTAGAGCTCCGGCCACCAGTTGTGATGCTGCGTCAGCCCTTGGTCGCGGTACGACTTCCAGTGGCTGAGCACCTTGGACCAACAATCATCGCCATAGTCGAGGGCCTCCTTGAGTGTCGTGTACCGCGGCACGTACCAGCGGCGACCGATTTGAGCGTGCAGAACTTCATCGGCCCAATCGAAGTCTTGGAACAGGGCGGACAGCGGATCACCGCTCTCGTTGGCGACCTCCCATTCGTAGCGTTTTCCGTTGCGCGGCATCAGGTTTTGTTCGATGAAAAACAGGACCCCATGGCGTTGGCGGGCGTCGAGTTGCAGATTCAGATTGCGCGACCAGGTGAAATTAATCGCAATGGTTCGCCAATCGATTCCCAATGCGACAAAGCCGACTTCGCCCATCATCGCGTGTCGGGCTTCGTCCCACAGTTGACGTGACATCTCCATGTGAAATTCCCAGGGTTCGTCGTCGCGCAGTTCCACCAGGATGCTGGCCATCATTTCCGGCACATCGATTTCACGAAGCCGTTTGTAGAACATCATCAGCGTCTTGTCTTGCGCCGAGAACTGTTCGTCATACAGGAAGACTTCGGGGTTGACGCCGGCGTTGTAGGGGTCGCGAAACCGTTCGTCGCGGCGCGGTTCCTTGTCGTACTGGTAGGGTGGGGCGCTGTGCCATGACTCGGGGACCGATTCGTCGCTGGCTTCGACGCCGTCGAGTTGACCTGCGGCTTGCAGACACCGGTTCAAGTGTCCGATCCAGGGCTCGCGATCGGCTTGCGTGGAATCGTTGTCCAAGCAGCGGAGTGCTTCGGTGCCGAAGGTGACGGCGTCTTGGAGTTCAAACGCGATCAGTTTGGCGACGCGAACGGTCGGCGCGTCGGCCAGCGGATGAGCGTCGGATTGCAGTCGGCGGCAAGCTTCACGCACCGCGGGCAAGACGACGCCATAGATGCCGGCGAGCAAATCAGGCGTCGACGGCACGGCGATCACTTCGTCCATCAAACGCTCGAGCGCCGGATCGGGAATCACGTCCAGTCCCAGCGGCGGTTCCCGCATCTCACCGACGCGGCGACGGATCAACGACACCTGTTCGGCGCACAGGTAAGCATGGTAGCTGAACGCCGTCTTCAATTCGTAGATCGGCTCTGCGGTGATCTTGGCGGTCAACGTTTCATGCAAACGCTTCAGGACATAGTGAAGCCGTTTGAGCCGTCGCAAGCTTTGTTCGAGATCCCACGTGCCATCGACCGCACGCGCCATCGAACAAAGTCCGGCCAGCGGCGGGATGCCACGGTAGGATTCGTAGTCGCCCTGATCACGCATTGTTTTTTCTCCCCCAAGTACCACGACACTCTCTCCGCTTCGCTAAAGTGTAGACTGGATGACGCCATGAAACCGGCCGCGGAAAGGGGGTCAGGCACCAAAAACCAAATGGCCCAAAGGGTGCTTCGCATTTTTGGTACCTGCCCCCTTTTCCGCTCGACCCTTGATCCTCTCGCCCGCAAACGACGATGTCCCTGCCAACCAACCCTGCCAATCACCCCACCGATCCCTCCGAACCGCTTGAGGACCTCGATGACTGGGAGGCGGACCTGGTGCGTCGTTATCCCGAACCGAACAAGCCGGCCGAAGCGTTTCGAAATTATGGCGAAGACACGAAGCCCGGCGTTCGTGAATTCTATCAGTTCAATCACCGGCATCAGACCTACGACTTTGTGCAACAGAAACGAAAACAGTTTCTGCCGCTGCGACATCGCAAGATGACGATTTGGGAGGCGATGGAGTATTTGAACCAATTGGTCGACGAGAGTGATCCCGACACGGACCTTTCTCAGATCGAACATCTGTTGCAGACCGCTGAATCCATTCGCGCCGACGGTCATCCACGCTGGTTCATCCTGACGGGATTGATCCACGATCTCGGCAAAGTGTTGTGCCTATTCGGAGAACCCCAATGGGCGGTGGTCGGAGACACGTTTCCTGTCGGTTGCCGGTTTTCCGATCGGATCGTGTTCCCGGAATTCTTTGCCGAGAACCCCGATTCGACCGATCCGCGATACAACACCGAGTACGGCGTCTATTCGCCAGGCATCGGGCTCGACAACGTGTTCCTTTCTTGGGGACACGACGAGTACTTGTACCATGTCGTCAAGGATCGGCTGCCACCAGAAGCACTGGCGATCATTCGATACCATTCGTTTTATCCCGGTCATCGAGAGTCGGCGTATGATCATCTGATGAATGATCACGACCATCGGATGTTCGAGTGGGTGCGTGCCTTCAACCCGTATGACCTGTACACCAAAAGCGATCGTCGGCCGAACGTTGACGCCTTGCGACCCTTCTATGAAGAACTGATTAATGAGTTCTTGCCGGGGACGCTCGATTGGTAACCATTGATCCGAATCCGGTATCCTGCGGTCCGGTCGTGTCGCCCTTTTCCTTGCCGAGCGGTTGTCGCGACATCGACGTGATCAATCCGGTCCACCGAGTTTCCTGCCGTGCCCACCACCGATTCTGACATCGCCTCGGCAGACGTTCCTTCCGACGGCAGCAATCCCCGCTCGCGACTGTTGCTGGCCGCGGTTGCGGCGTTCAGCACGTACTTTTGCATGTACGCGTTTCGCAAGCCGTTCACCGCGGGAACGTACGAAGGGCAGGAACTGCTGGGGATGGGGCTGAAATCGGTACTGGTCATTTCGCAACTGGCCGGCTACATGATTTCCAAGTTTGTCGGCATCAAAGTCGTCTCGGAGATGCGGCGTCATCGACGTGCCGTCGCCATTGTGGGGTTGATCGTAACGGCGGAACTGGCGCTGGTCGGTTTTGCCTACGCGCCGATCGTCCTCAAGGCCCCCTTGTTGTTCTTGAACGGTTTTCCGTTGGGGATGGTGTTCGGGCTGGTGCTGTCTTATTTGGAAGGCAGGAAACAGACCGAGGCGTTGTCGGCGGCGTTGTGTGCGAGTTTCATCATCGCGTCCGGTGTGGTGAAGTCCGTCGGACGATGGATCATCCAAGACTGGGGCGTCAGCGAGTTTCAGATGCCGATGCTGGTCGGATTGATTTTCTTGCTGCCCCTGTTGGTCTCGGTCTGGTTGCTCCAGTCCACACCGCCTCCCGATCCAACGGATCGCCGACACCGCAACGACAGAAACGCGATGACCCGCCAAGATCGTCGTCGATTTTGGTTGGAATACTGGCCGGGGTTGTCGCTGTTGATTTTTGTCTACGTGGCGTTGACCGTCATCCGAACCGTACGAGACGATTTCGCGGTAGAAATCTGGCGCGACCTGGGGGTCGGCGATACGCCTTCGATTTTTGCTCGATCGGAAATGGTCGTCGCCATGGTGGTCACGATGTTCAACGCGTTTGCCGTCTGGATCCGTCATAACATGGCGGCGGTGCGCATCGTGACGATCGTGATGTGTGGTGCGTTTTCAGTCGTCGGTGCGTCGGCGCTGATGCAGTCCGGTGGCCTGATCTCTCCGTTCGTGTTCATGGTTGCGTGCGGCGTGGGCATGTACGTCCCTTACGTCGCGTTTCACACCACCGTCTTCGAACGACTGGTCGCAGCCTCGCGTCATCCTGCCAATGTGGTGTTTTTGATGTACGTTGCCGACGCCGTCGGTTACTTGGGTTACGCATTGGTGTTGTCGATCCGAATGACGCTTCCCTCGCCGGATTCTGTCATGCCGTCGTTTCGGATGCTTTTGTTGGTTGCAAGCCTTGTCTCGATCGCCGCCTTGTGTTTATCGCTTCGTTATTTCCGCACGGTCATTGAGGTCGACGATGCGGCAGCAGACGTGGGGCGGAATCTGATGACGTCGAATTCGGAACCGGTGGAAACCGTCGAAGCGGGGCGCGGCAATGTCTGAACGTCGCCTGACCACGCCATCACCGATGCCATCACCGACGCCACCAGCGATGCAACCACAAACGTGTCGAGCGGCGGTCTTTCACCAAGCCGGTCAACCCCTTTCGATGGAAGCATTTCCGCGACCGAGTCTGTTGGCCGGTGAAGCATTGGTTCGGATTCGGCTTTGCACGATTTGCGGCAGTGATCTGCATACGTTGAAAGGGTTGCGAATCGAACCGACACCCTCGATCTTAGCCCACGAGGTTGTCGGTGAAATCGTCGAGCTCGCCGATCTCGGTCCGACGGACGTAGAGGAGCAACCGCTTGGAATCGGTGATCGCGTCACGTGGTCGGTTTGCGTCAGTTGCTTTGAATGCGACCGCTGTCGTTCGGGAATGCCGCAAAAGTGTCGTCGGTTGGTGAAATATGGCCATTCGGTCGCCGCCGGTCGCGAGGCACTCAGCGGCGGGCTGGCGGAGTACATCCTGCTGCGACGCGGTACGACGATCGCCAGGTTGCCGGCCGAGTTACCGGACGAAGTGGCCAGCCCGATCAATTGTGCCACGTCCACCGTGGCGGCGGCGTATCGGATGGCCGGCAACGTTTCCGATCAAAGAATCTTAGTTTTCGGCGCCGGCATGCTGGGATTGACGGCTGTCGCACTGGGCAAAGAATCGGGCGCGAAGCAGGTGACCATCTGCGACGTCGACCCGCAGCGATTGGAGCTTGCCAAGCAGTTTGGCGCGACGGACGTCTTTTCGGTGGATTCGATCGGGTCAACCCAAGTCCCCTTTGACGTCATCTTGGAATGTTCCGGTTCGCCCGACGCGATCGAAACCGCGTGTCGAGTCGGTGACATCGGTGCACGCGTGATCTTGGTCGGTTCGGTGATGGAATCACGGCCGGTTCAGTTGGATCCGACCAGCATCGTTCGCAAGTGGATGTCGATCGTCGGCGTCCACAACTACGCGCCGGTCGATTTGCGCAGCGCGATCGATTTCATCAGCCGATGCCACCACAAGTACCCGTTCGCCGAACTCGTTGCACGGACGTTTGATCTGACGGAGACCAATGCGGCGATCGAATACTCCATTGAGCATCGCCCGATTCGCGTCGCTGTCCGACCAGCGACTGTCCGACCCAGGCCGGAAACACCATGACAACAATCGAACAGATCATGGAGTTGTTTGATCGCAAGGGAGATTCGGAATACGGGGGCGAACCGGTCACCCAACGCGAGCACGCGCTGCAAGCGGCGTTTCTCGCCCTCCAGGCCGACGCAGAACCATCCTTGATCGTCGCAGCCCTGTTGCACGACATCGGCCATCTGCTGCATGACTTGCCCGACGATGCACCGGATGCGGGGATCGACGATCACCATGAGCGGGCAGGCGATCACTTTTTGCGGCCTTTGTTCTCCGCTGCGGTGACCGAGCCGGTCCGAATGCACGTCGAAGCGAAACGGTATCTTTGTGCGGTGGATCCGGACTACATGGGGGCGCTGAGCGAACCGTCTCGGGTCAGCCTGGCATTGCAAGGCGGACCGATGACGGCGGGAGAAGCGGAGCGGTTTATTGGACAACCGTTTGCCGAAGATGCCGTCCGGTTGAGACGTTGGGATGATGAAGCCAAAATCGCCGGCCTAAAAACCCCGCCGCTGGAACGATTCGCCGAATTCTTGACGCGGGAGCTCGATACCGAGGGTTCGGCGTAAAGGGCTTTTGCGGTTTTTTGTGCACGTCTCCGCTCGCTTCGGGCTCTCCTGACGGGTAGACAATGATTTGTAATCGCGTCGGGAACGTACCAATCGCCTAGGAGCCTCTCCCGTGAGCCCCCGTAGCAATCTCAAAAAGCCGCTTCTGTACTTGTTGATCGGTTCCGTCCTGTTGAGCGCGCTGTTGGGGATCGTGCTGGTCCTGCGGGGCAACTGGGGATGGCTGGAGGTCCGGGTGATCTTGACCACGGTGATCTTCGCGGTGGCCAGCGTTTGCGGGTTGGCCTGTGACCTTTCCCGGACGCCGTCGGGATTGAACCTGATGCCCAAGTCCGGGTTGGTGCTGACGGCAGTGACGACCGCGTTGATGTTGTTTGGGATTTGGTTCGAAGTCGGTTCGGAAGCCTACTGGAAAATGACGACGGTGTTGATTTCGATCGGGGTCGCGACGATTCACGTTTCGCTGCTGTCGATTGCCAAGCTGGCCAGCCGATTCCGCTGGGTTTACTTCCTCGGAACCCAGATCATCTTCGGTTTGGCCCTGTTGATCGCGACGGTGATCGTCTTTGAAATCAACTCGGAACTGTTGTGGCGATTTCTCGCAGCCCACTCGATTGTCGTCGCCGCGATCTCGATCGTGATCCCCATCCTGCACCGGATCAGCAAGACCGACACCAACCGGGGCGATCTGCTGATGCCGGTCGAAGCGCGGAACGTCGAATCGATCGACCAACAGATCGCACAACTGGAAGAACGCCTCGCCCAGCTCAGAACGCTGCGAGCTCAAATCGTCGGCGGAACACTCTCGTAGGTGGAAAAAGGGTCAAGGTGGAAAAAGGGTCAGGAGCCTTTTTGGTAGAATGGGTTGTTTTTGAGTTACCTGTCCGAATTTGAATTGCTCCTGATCCCTATTTCATGCGCAATCGCTAGAAGAATGCGGTGAAATCTAGCTGGGGCGAATTGGTCCCACTCGACAAGTAAGGTCTTTGACTTGTCCCCGTCCGCATGCAGACGGAGGATGGGCCGATGGCTGGGGGTCAAAAAATTGGTTGGTCAAAAAATGGAGCAACCGCGTTGCAATGAGTCTTCGGTCGCCACCATTTTTTGACCACTCAATGTTTTAACCATTCGCCGACGCGGACCGAGACATTGGACACGAACGTGTCTGCGGCCCAAGACATTGACGGAAAGGGACGAAATCTTCCTACCTCCAAAATTTTCCTACCTGCAATCTCCGACCAGACGCCACGGAAAGAGAGAAGGCAAACCAATTCAATCCGTCTTCGTCACCAGAACTGTTAAACTACCGTTCCAGTCATCCATTTCACTTTTTCAGGCGGACACGATGGGCGTTGTTGTTGCATTGGACCAGGGGACGACAAGTTCGCGAGCGATCGCGTTTGAGCAATCGGGGGCGGTGTTGGGCGTCGCCCAGCGTGAATTCACGCAGCATTACCCCCGGCCCGGTTGGGTCGAACATGACGCCAACGAAATCTGGGAATCACAGCTCGCCGTCGCCCAGGAGGTGATGGCGTCCTGCGGTCTGTCGGCAGACGACGTGGCGGCGATCGGAATCACCAACCAGCGCGAAACGGTTTTGTTGTGGGATCGATCCACGGGCGAGCCGATTCATCATGCGATCGTCTGGCAAGACCGGCGGACGTCGGAATTCTGTGATGCACTCCGCGACCAAGGTCATTCTGATCTGATTCAGTCCAAGACGGGGCTTCTGATCGATGCGTACTTTTCGGCGACCAAAATTCGTTGGTTGCTGGACCAGGTGCCGGGCGTCAGGGCGCGGGCGGAGCGCGGCGAGATCGCGTTCGGCACGATGGATAGCTGGTTGATTTGGAAACTAACCGGCGGTCGTGTTCATGTCACCGATATCACGAACGCTTCGCGCACGATGTTGTTGGACATCGCGACCGGGCAGTGGGACGATGAACTGTTGGAATTGTTAAAAATCCCCGCGGCGATCCTGCCCGAAGTGCTTCCGTCGAGCCATGTGTATGGCGAGACCGAAACGCAGTGGTTCGGCGGCCCGATCAAGATCGCCGGTGCCGCCGGTGACCAGCAGTCCGCGCTGTTCGGTCAGAACTGCACGCGACATGGGATGGCCAAAAACACGTATGGAACCGGTTGCTTCATGTTGATGAATATTGGCGAACAACCGCTGGTGTCCAAGCACCGACTGTTGACGACGGTTGCCGCCAGTACGTCTCCGAGACGTGAGTATGCGCTCGAAGGCAGCGTGTTCGTTGCCGGTGCCGCCGTCCAGTGGCTGCGCGACGGGTTGGGGATCATCCAGTCGTCTTCTGAAATCGAACCCTTGGCCCGCAGCGTGCCCGATAGTGACGGCGTCTATGTCGTTCCGGCGCTGGCGGGACTGGGGGCTCCGCACTGGGATTCCTACGCCCGCGGAACCATTGTGGGGTTGACGCGTGGGACCAATCGCGGGCACATCGCGCGGGCGACGTTGGAAGGGATCGCCTATCAAGTCGCTGACGTATTGGACGCGATGCAGCAGGACGCCGGCATCTCGATCGAGGAGCTGCGTGTCGACGGCGGCGCTTCGGCGAACGATCTGTTGATGCAATTCCAGGCCGACATCATGAAGACTCCCGTGGTCCGTCCGCAGATGACGAGACGACATCGATGGGGGCGGCCTATTTGGCCGGACTGGCGGTCGGCTTTTGGCAGGATCTGGACCAGATCGCTTCGATCTGGAAAACCGAACGTGTGTTTGAACCGGCAATGTCGGACGCGGACGTGGCGCTGCGACGAGAGCGATGGGCCGAGGCGCTTGAACGTTCCAAATCGTGGCAACCGGAGCAGCACCATGACGCGACTTGATCGGCCCGAATCGCTCGCCAAAATCCGTGACCGTCGAACACCGTGGGACATCGCGGTGATCGGCGGTGGTGCGACCGGTGTCGCCGTCGCACTCGACGCCGCCAGCCGTGGGTTGGACGTGGTGTTGCTGGAGCGATTCGATTTCGGAAGCGGGACGTCCAGCCGTAGTACCAAACTGGTGCACGGCGGCGTGCGGTATCTGAAACAAGGCAACGTGACGCTCGTTCGTGACGCACTTCGTGAACGATCACTGTTGCTCGAAAACGCGCCCCATCTGGTTCACGACCAAACGTTTTTGATTCCCTGCCGCAACCTTTGGCAATGGATGTTTTATGGCGTCGGTCTGAAAGTCTATGACCTGCTCGCCACACGCAACCGCTTCGGACGTTCCCAGCGCATCTCCGCGCGGCGGGCGCTCGAATTGTCGCCGGCGTTGCGGAACGAGTGTTTGCGTGGCGCGGTGCTTTACCATGACGGCCAATTTGATGACGCGAGATTATTGATCGACATGGCCCGTGCGGCTGCGCAGCACGGAGCCACCTTAGCCAATCACATGGCCTGCACCGGATTCATCAAAGACGACCAGGGGTTGGTCGGCGGCGTGGTTGCGACCGACGATGAATCGGGGCAACGGTTCGAGATCGTGGCCAGGTCGGTCGTCAACGCGGCCGGCCCGTTTTGCGACGCGGTTCGATTACTCGATGATGCGGAGTGCCAACCGATGGTTGCCGCCAGCCAAGGGATTCATCTGGTTTTGCCCAAGGAACTTTATCCCGGCGAAACCGCCATGATCGTTCCCAAAACTTCCGACGGACGCGTGATCTTTTTTGTCCCCTGGCACGATCACATTCTTGTCGGAACCACCGACACCGCGATCCCCGACGCCGTTGCCGAACCGTCGCCTCAACCGCAAGAGATACAGTTCTTATTGGAGACCGCGGCGGAGTACTTGTCGCGACCTCCGACGATCCACGACGTGCTGAGCATTTTCACGGGCATCCGACCGCTGGTCAAAGGCGACAAGTCCTCGCGAACGGCATCGCTTTCGCGAGATCACGTGATCCGACTCTCGACGTCGAAACTGATCACGATCACCGGAGGGAAGTGGACCACGGTGCGAAAGATGGCCGAGGACTGTGTCGACAAGGCGATTGAAACGGGCAATCTGTCCGCCGCGAAATGCGCGACCGAATCGCTGCGGATAAACGCTCCCGAACAAGCTGCGATCGACCAGTTGGAACAGGACGATCCCGCGTTGGCCCAACCCGTTCATCCGTCGCTCGACATGCGTCGTTCCCAAGTGGTTTGGGCGGTCCGCAACGAAATGGCACGAACGGTCGAAGATGTCCTGGCCCGCCGGACGCGGACACTGTTTCTCAACGCCCGGCTTGCCTTGGATGCCGCCCCCGCGGTCGCGGAGATCCTGTCCAACGAATTGGGAACCGATTCGGCGTGGCGTGATGAACAAATCGCTGCGTTTGAGGCCGTTGCCCGGCATTACCTTCCGGCCTGATCAAGTACCGCAGGTTTTAGCAGAACGACGCGAGCGGGATGTCGATTTAGTCGATGTTCTGAATTCAGCGCGATGATCTTAGCCCGACACAGCAGCGAGAGGCACCGCGTGGCCCCTTGCTAACGCTTGCGGGCTTCCATCGGCAGTCCGCGATCGGCCCGGTGTCCGAACGAGCCACCCGATCAACTCTTTCCACAGGGCCGTCCGCGGCACCGCCGGGACAAAACGAGCGCATTTCTGCTAGGATGCTCCGTCCCCCTTTATGACTGGTCAATCGCTTGGTGAGACAGCTTTGATGAATGGTTTTCCGGGATCCGCGACGTTCGTGATCCCCACAATGGACGAACAAGACACCGTGGGCACGTTGGTCGAAAAGATCGGCGAGGCCTGTCGCGGCATCGACTTGCCCCACGACGTGCTGTTTATCGATGACGGGTCCACCGATCAGACATGGGCCCGGATTGAATCGCTGGCCGACCAATACGATCACGTTCGCGGCATCCGGTTCCGACGAAACTTCGGCAAAGCGGCGGCGCTCTCGGCCGGGTTTGCGCAGGCCACCGGCGAGGTCGTGTTCACGATGGACGCCGATTTGCAAGATGATCCGGTGGAGATCCCCGCGTTCATCGACAAGCTGAACGAGGGCTTTGATGTCGTCAGCGGCTGGAAACAGAAACGCAAAGACGCGCTCGACAAGACTCTGCCCAGCAAGGTCTTCAACTGGCTGGTCAGCCGGATGACCGGCGTGCACCTGCACGACCACAATTGTGGGTTCAAAGCGTACCGCGGTCCGGTGACCAAGGACGTCACGTTGTACGGCGAGCGACACCGCTTCGTTCCCGTCTTGGCCGCCGCCCGGGGCTGGCGCGTCGCCGAAATCCCCGTCGTTCATCATGCCCGCCAATTCGGCCGATCCAAGTACGGCGTCTCGCGACTGGCCAAAGGGTTTCTGGATCTGCTGTCCATCTTTTTCTTGACGACATTCGGCAAGCGGCCCTTCCATTTCGTCGGGGCGATCGGCTTGCTGTTCTTTTTGACCGGTGGCTTCGGGCTGGTTTACTTGTCGGCGATGTGGGTGATCTCGCGGCAATTGGAATCGATGAAAGATGTTGATCTGCACGCCTCGGCGCTGTTTTACTACTGCATCACCGCGCTGCTGCTGGGGGCACAGATGTTCCTGGCCGGGCTGCTGGCCGAGTTGATCGTTTCCTTGTCTGAACAGTCCAAGCACCCCTACAGCATTCTGCAAGACACCGACGCGACTGCGGCATCGGCCGGCGGAGGTCAGCGATGAAGGACGCGAGCGAAACCAGGGTTCCGATCGCAGGTGTCTACACGCTGTTGATCCTGATCGCACTGTCGGTCGTCTCGGGCCGCATTGTCACGGTCATCAGCCGGGAAGGCGACACGCCGTTCTTGAGCGCGAACGATCGATCCCGCTGGTGCACGATTGCCGCGTTGGTCGAAAACGGAACCTATCAAATCGATCCGTTCTTAGAACGTCGCGGGATCAAGCAGAATCGCCGTCCGTGGGCGACGATCGATCTGGTTCGGCATCGCGACCGCGACGGGCAACTGCATTACTACAGCAGCAAGCCGCCGCTGCTGCCGACGATCTACGCCGGGGTGTATTGGTGTGTGTCGCGGACCATGGGGATGTGGCTGAGCGATTACCCGATTTATGTCGGCCGAGTGATCCTTTGGCTGGTCAACGTCCCGACGCTGTTTGTGTTCTTGATCTGCACCATTCTCGCCATCGACCGCGTCACGCACTCGGTTTGGGCAAAGTGTTTTCTCGCCGCGTCGGTCTGCTTCGGCACGATGTTGCTGCCGTTTTCGATCGCGCTGAACAATCACTTGCCGGCGGCCGCGTCGGCTGCAGTGGTGCTGTACGTTTTCGTGCGATCGCTCCGGCAGCCGACGGGCCACGGATGGTGGCTGCTGGCCGGACTGGCGGGCGGATTCACCGCCGCCAATGAATTGCCGGCGCTGTCGATGACCGTTTTTTGGGCCGGACTGTTGTTGCTGGTCCAGCGGCGGTCACTGCCGGCCTACTCCGCCGGCGTGCTGGTTGTCGCGGTGGCATTTTTTGCGACCAATTGGATCGCCCACCAAAGTCTGCGGCCGCCGTACACGCACCGCGGCGACGGCGAACTGATCACCACACTCGACCAATCCGAACCGACTGACGATCAGTTGCGATCGGCGCTGGCGGCGCACGATTTGGCCTCAGATCAATCTCAGCTCGAAACCGGCCCGTCACGCGATCCCCAGCGGACCCGGGTGGTCGTCGACGGGAAACAACAATTCGGCCTGATTCGCAGCGCCGACGGACCGTCGCAGCTGCGGCATTGGGACGATTGGTACGACTATCCATCCAGCTACTGGGTCGACGGGAAACGCCGGGGCGTCGACGTCGGCGAACCGTCGCGTCTGGTCTACGCCGCCAACATGACGGTGGGGCACTACGGGATTTTCTCGCTGACCCCGATCTGGTTACTGATGCCGATCGGATTGCTTGGATTGCTATCATCACGCTCCACCGAACTGCGTCGGTTGCTCGCCGCGATCGCGTTGGCGACGGTTCTTTGCGCGGTGTTTTATGTGCTTCGGCCAGAGATCGACCGCAATTACGGCGGGGTCAGCGTGTGTTTTCGTTGGATGCTGTGGTTTGCACCGCTGTGGTTGTTCGCGATCGCCGGGCCTGTAGAGTGGCTCAGTGGTCGTCCGTGGGGGCGGTGGCTGGCGTATATTTTGCTAGCAGCCAGTGTGACTTCGATGTCGATCTCGCTCGACGGTCCCTGGCAGTCTCCTTGGCTTTACCGGTTTTGGCAGTATTTGGGCTGGCTCGCCCCGTAAATCAGGCACTACTATCGTGTCGTCGGACGGACCGCCAATCCGTCTGGCACCCAACAGAAAGACGGATTGGCCATCCGTCCCCACGCTGGCTCGCATTCCACCGGGGCTAGAGACTCGTTGAGCGGCAAGGAAGCCGAATCGAAAGACATCGCAACATCGGGAAAGTCCTCTCGATGGATGGTCGTTGCGCTGTTGATTGCGGCGATCGTTTTCATCTTTCGCTTCATCGCCCCGCAGACCGTGGGGGAACAGGTCCGACGTCATGTCGAGCAGACGCTTCGCGACCACTATCCCGATCTGGAAATCTCGATCGGTCGGGGCCGTGTCGAACCCAACATCGGATTGATCCTGGATGACATCCGGATCTTGCAGCCGAGCAAATCCGAGTCGGCGGCGACACGGCGGGTGCGCACCTTGAGTGACCGTCTGGGCATCACCGCCGACGCTTCACGCGAGCTGGTGCGGATTGGTCAGATCGTGGTGGTGGCGAGCGCCGACATCTCAAAACTGCTTGAAAAAGAAAACCCACTGGTCACCCGTCGGATTGTGATCAGCGGCGTTCGAGCCCACGCTTGGCTGGATGAAGACGGCAAGCTCTCACTCGAATCGCTGTGGCCAATGCCGACGTTTGGCAAAGTCGCGTGTCCCAGGATGGAGGTTCGCAACGCCAAACTTGTGCTGGCCAACGAGTCCGCGGATTCACGTCCGATCGAAATCGATGTCGCCCAAGCGGTGATCTTGAAGCAGTTTGCTTGCGAAACGGATCCCGCCGGATCAGTCGACATCGGGTCTTCGGCCAGATCCGCCAGCTCGTGCTCCTCGACGATCACCGCCAATGGCACCGCCGCCTTTGCCGAACATTTTGCGTTGCAGATCACCAACGACGGCAAGCAAACCGATGTGCGGGGTGAAGTCCGCGGCGGAAAACTGACCGGCGAACTGATCGATCGCTTGCCGGCGCAACTGCAGGAAAAACTAATACCGCTTCGAGGTCTGGAATTGCTGGCCGACACGACGGCGATCGCGCGGATTCAGCCCGGCCATCCGATCAACTTCGCGACCCGCAGCCGCATTCACGACGGTCGGTTTCGTCACCCCAAGTCATCGATGCCGGTCAAAGAGATTCGTGGCGTGCTGAGTTGTCGTCCGAGCGGCGTGCAGCTGGAATCCTGTCAGGCGTTTTGGGGTGACGCGCGGATCAAGCTGGACGGCTACACCGTCGGTTATTCCCACCCCATCGAAGCTCATCTCGATGTTTCAGCCTACAACCTGTTGCTGGACCAGCGGTTCGCCGCCGTGATTCCCCAGCGGTTGGAAGCCGGATGGAAGAAATTCGAACCGCGCGGATTGATCGACGTCACCAACGCACACTTTGACATCGTCGGCGAGCAGATCGAAACGACCGCTGAAATCACCTGCAAGGGCGTCGAGCTGAACTATGAAAAATTTCCCTACCCGGTCCGGCAGATCACCGGAGAGCTGTTGATCAAGGATCAGCGTGTCCAAACAAAACTGGCCAGCGGGCGGATCGGTGGCCAGCTGATGCAGTGCGTGTTCGACCTGCCGCTGCGTTCCGATTCGCAACAGCCACGCGTGTTCTCGGTGGCGATGGCCGGACCGATTGCGGTTGATGGCGAACTGTTAAACGCGTTGTCGCCGCGCGGGGGCGAGGTCACGGCGCTGGAGCGTTTCATTCGCTCGCTGAACCCGCTCGGAGCGATCCATCTGGTCCGTGGCACGCTGCGGACCGACGCGGATGGAATCAAGCATCAGGACATGGAATTAAAAGTCAGCGATGCGACGCTGCGATTCGACGCCTTTCCGTATCCGCTGTACAACGTCACCGGCGACATTCGGGTCGTCGATGATCACGTGACACTGACGGGATTCCAAGGCTCCAATGCCAACGGCGGGGTGATTCGGTGCGAGGGCGACTACCGAATTCCCGCCCGCCGCGACGAACTGGCAAAAGCAGAATCCATCGCGCTGACTTCGCGGCCGTCGTTGGTCTTGGAGTTCGATGCCACCCGCATTTCGCTCGACGAAGCGCTTCGCAGTTCGCTTCCGCTGGCATCGCAACAGACCTGGGACAACCTCGCTCCCAGTGGAGTGCTCGATTCGCTGAGCATTCAACTGGTTCGCGATACCACCGAGAGCCCGTTGAAGCTGAACGTCGCCGCAAATCAATTTGATTCCAAGCGAATCGGCTCGGACACCTTACGATTGCAACCGATCGCCCTGCCGTATCGATTGGACATCGTCGAAGCCGCGGTTCGATACGAGGGCGGACGTGTGATGATCGACGCGATTCGGGCCGAGCACGGTCGATCGGCAGTCTCCGCCGACGGTGGCTGTTGGCAACTCAAGGACGGTCGCTGGTTGTTGAGTGTCGACGTGCACAACGGCAGTCGATTGATTCCTGACGCCGAATTGATCAACGCGCTGCCCGAACAGATGCGTGGAGCCATGCGAGGCTTGAATCTCCGCGGACCGGTCGGCCTGAGCGGACTGACCGAAACGCTGCTCTCCGACGACAGCCATCCCGATCCGATCTTTGGCTGGGATCTGCAGTTGCAATTAGAAGGCAACCGAATCGGCGACGTCGGGCCGGTGCACGGGCTGCGCGGGGAACTGTCGGTCAAGGGTCGCAAGGACGCCCGCGAAATCGCCGCCGAGGGCGAAGTCCGGATCGATTCGCTGCACATCAATGATCTGCAAATCACCCGCCTGCGCGGCCCCTTTCAAATGCGTGACGATCGTCTTCGGCTGGGAGGCATGGGCCGCAACGGCGAGTTCCAACAACCGATCGAAGGCCGATTGTTCGACGGGACGATTCGCATGGATGGCAACGTGACGCTCTCGGACGCCAATTTTGATGTGCGGCTGGCGCTGATCCAAGCCAAACTGCCGGTGTTGCTGGCCGAACTGGGCCACGGGATGAGCGATCTGACCGGCTCGCTGGTCGGCAGCATGAATCTGGAAGGCGTACTCGGGACCACCGACCTGCTGCGTGGCCAAGGCCATGCCGTGATCACCGATGCCAACCTCTATCAGGTCCCGGTGTTGATGCAATTGTTGAACGTGCTCTCGATCACCCCGACCGAAGACGTCGCGTTCACCAACGCCGACATCACCTACCGGCTCAGCGAAAACGAGATCTTTTTTGATGACTTGAAACTCTGGGGCAGCCTGATCGCGCTGCACGGAAACGGCATGCTCGATCGCCGCCGCGAACTCGATTTGACCTTCAACACCCGCGTCTCACCCCGCAACACCTTCACCCGGATCTTGCGTCCGCTGATGGACCAGCGTTACACCTTGTGGACGGTGGACGTGACCGGACCGCTGGATGACCCCAACATCGAACGTCGGGCGCTCGACGGCGTCGGCCAAACCATCGAACGACTGTTCCAGGGCATGAACACCGACCCCGACTCCAAACGCAAAGACCGCTCGGCCGGCATCGGACGGATGTTGCAATAATGGGAGTCTGGACGCTCGGTAAATACCGCTCAATCGACAAGGTTTTGACAAGCGCAGGGCCCTGCCGCTCACAAGCATCACTCCGTTTGGTGTCAAAGGAGAGCGGCAGCGAACCGAGTATCCCGGAGGGATGCCAGCGAGTAGCCGGAGGTCAGCGCAGCGCTACCTCCGGGAAGCACGTCCCACAATCCCCTCGACCCCGGACGGGGTCGCAGCGAATCCATCCGCCGGCGGTGCGGCAGTCTGCATGCGCAAAGAAGTTGATCGGTGAGCTCGAGCGTGCGGGCTGGCCGGGTCCGAGGGCGCCGACGTCATTTGCTTCGACACCCTTCGGGGTCGCGTCGGACGGGGGACCGGATGTCCGGAGGTGTCGCTTCGCTCACCTCCGGCTACTGGCTTGGACCCCGTCGGGGTCAGGCCGCTAACACCTCATAAAACGCAGGGAATAAATGCTTCACAGCGTTGCCCTCTCGGGGTAAATCCGCAAACGGATCGAGGGCGACTTCGCGGTCGCCTGATAGGCCCCCGCGATGCCCGGGGATCGGCTAAAGCCTAGACACCAACGGTGCGGGCGTCTTCGATCCGGAGGCCGAAGCGAACCGGCCTCCGACCACTTTTTTATCGTTCGCATGGGACTTGAACGTTGGAACCGACCGACGGGATCCGCTCTAATCTGTTCCTGTCGCTGACGCTCCTGCGTGCTGAGATGACGCTGGCAGACACCCCAACCCCATTCCTCCGCAAAAGCGGATCGATCACCATCGATTCGCTGTCGTTGATGTGAGCATCCTCGAACGTCTTCCCACCGCATCTGAGATAATGCCCCGCGAGTTCCACGTCGTCAGATGGCGGTTTTTCATCAACAACTGCTGGCTTGCTTCCACCGCCGGCATCTCGATCTACATCGGAACGCTGCTGCTTGGGTACCCTTACGGCTGGATCGCACTGCTCTACGTGTTGAAGTATGCACTCTGGTCATTGAAGGACATGACCAATCTACGAGTGATTCTCACGTCAGGCGGGATCGAAGGTCCCGGATTCATGTTCATCTCAACCCCTCGATTTCTGGCATGGAGCGATATCGACGCGAGTCGAACCGGGATCCGTGGCGGTCGCTTTTTCATTGAGGGTAACGACGGCACATCGATCACATCACGACTTTTTTGGTATGACAGTGAGGCACAGAAGTCGATCACTGCATTCGTCTCCAGCGTCAACCCAGCGACCTACTTGAACTTGACCGATGTGCTGCGAGGCACAGGATAATACCTCTGCGCACCACAACTTCGATGCACTTGAATGCACGAGACAGCGTTCCTCGCGAGTCGTGGATCTCGTTAGAGATCCGAAACCAAGGGCTCGTTCACAACGAACCACTACCCGAAAAAGATTGAACCATCATGAACCGCACCAACAACCCCGATGAGCGAATCGCACAGATGACGTTTGCGTCGGTGTATCCGCACTATCTTGCCAAGGTTGAGAAGAAAGGCCGGACGAAGGACGAGCTGCATCAGGTGATCAGGTGGCTGACCGGTTTCACCGAAAAAACGTTGCAGAAACACATCAGCGGCGAAACGACGTTTCAACAATTTTTTCAGGAGGCGATGCTCAACAAGAACGCGCCTCTAATCACGGGCGTCATCTGCGGCCATCGGGTGGAAGAGATCGAGAATCCGTTGACGCAGCGGGTCCGCTACATGGACAAGCTGGTCGACGAGTTGGCGAAGGGGCGAAAGATGGAAAAAATATTGCGAACGGAATGAAAATCCCTCGCGTGCCCCGGTTCGCGAAGATTCAAGGAACCTGCGAATCTCTCAAGAAACCGAAATCCGGATCGGTTCCTCGCTCGTCTGATCGGTAGTGCAAGCCCGTACGGCCCCCTCCGAGGACGAAAACATGATCCTTCAAGCGAACTGGAAAACCTTGCTCGCCGCCGTCACTTTCTGCGTGCCGCTGCTGGGGTGTGCTCAAGACCACGGCAGCGCGGACTTTGACCAGATGCTCGAGCATGCCGAATCGTCTGCGGCTGCCGAAACCACGCCCGTCGCGTTGGCGACGGGAGGCGAAGCGGTCGAGCGATCGGTCTCCAACCGCAAGATCATTTACACCGCCGATGTCGAATTGGTTGTTGACGATTTCGCCGTTTTCGAACGACAAATCTCCGGCATGATTGGCAGCCATGGCGGCTACGCCGCCGAGCGGAGCAGCGACCGCCAGCACGGCGACCATCGCGGCGGTACCTGGGTGATTCGCGTTCCCGTGGCGAACTACGACGCCTTCCTCTCCGGCTTGGACTCGCTCGGTTTTGCACGATCCCGCAGCGAGACGTCCGACGATGTCACCGAGGCCTACGTCGATTTGGAAGCACGCATCAGCAACAAACAAAAACTGGAAGAACGCATCCTTGCGATGCTGGAAGAACGGCCCGGCAAGCTCACCGATTTGATGGAGATCGAACGGGAACTTTCTCGCGTCCGCGAAGAGATCGAACGCATGGAAGGCCGGATGCGTGTGTTGAAGGACCAAACGTCGCTGGCCACGGTGACCCTGCGGGTGGTCGAAGAAGCGACCTACGAACCGCCGGCAGCACCGACGTTCAGCGACCGGATCGCTGCCGCGTGGGGCGGTTCGCTCCGATCGATCGGCCAAATCGCAACCGGATTGGTGATCGCCGCGGTCGCCTTGACCCCCTGGACCATCATGCTGGTGCCGATCGCGTTTCTGGCGTACCGGTTTCGAACACGCTGGCTGGGCGGCCGATCTGTGTTCGCTCAAGCCCGCACGCGTTAGCGAGGGGCCACGCGTCGCCCCTCGCTCACACGTCGGGCTACATGATCGCGTTGAATTGATGGAGATCGACTGGAGTCTCAGGCGATTTCGACGCAATTACAGACCTGCCCGAGCACACCGGCTTGGCGGATCGCCGGTACCAGTGCTTGCTTGAGTGCCACCGAGGGCAAGTGACCGCGAAGCACGATGCGGGACCCCTCCATCGAAATCTTGAGGTCTGCCAGATGATTGCAGAGCTCGTGGTGGGCACACAGGACCGAGTCGATTCGCTGAATCAGGTTGGTGATTCGCGAATCAGAAAATTGTGTAGTAGCCATCGGGCTATCTCCCAAGCGGCAGAAGGGGGTTTCAGCTAAGGGAACAAGCGAGCTTCGGCCGCAGAAGTGACAAACAAAAATGTAAATTTTGCTGGGACGCAGAAATATCAGGCGGCAACACCTACGTCGACCCGAATCGGAGTCAAGTTTTCGGATTCAGTCAAAACGCGTAATGTTGCGACATCTACCGCAATCGTCTCTTAACGCTAATCAGACGCTCGAAAAAACGTTTTGTTTTCTGAAATTTTTCCAAAATCTCCTACCTTTCAGGCCGGTTGAACGCTCTCCCCGGATCCCCCCCGCCGATCGCTTCGGCTATCAATGGGGCGCCGTCAATAACGGCGAGCACGATTCACTGTAGCGCGACGAGGAGTAGCAAACATGGCTGTCGAGATTCACGGGGTGTACACCGGCCAGCTCGGATGCACCGCCACCCACGGTCCGAGCGGCAAAACACTGACCACCGATGCGCCGTTGGACAACGGCGGCAAGGGCGAATCGTTCTCTCCCACCGATCTGGTCGCCACTGCCCTGGGAAGCTGTGTGTTGACCATCTTGGGACTCGTCGCCGAACGTCACGAATTGGACCTCACCGGGGCAGAGGTCACGGTGACCAAAGAGATGATCCAGCAGCCGGTGCGACGCATCGGGGGTCTACGGACGGTCGTGACGCTGCCGGCCGGCTCGGTCAACGACGCCGCGATGCGAACTCGACTGGAGACGGCCGCGAGGAAATGCCCGGTGCACCAAAGCATTCATCCCGACATCAACGCGCCGATCGAGTTTGTGTACCGCTAGTGCTCCGTGTCACCTTGCGTTTCGGGTAGGCGGTAGTGGACGAGGCGACGAGTCCTCTGCCAATACGCCCACTGCACAGGAAGAGGAGAAAAGGACTCGTCGCCTCGCCCACTACCCGGATAATTGGACTGAGACGGAAGAGTAGAGTAGCGCTCGATCCAGATCTGAGGGTTGCCTTTTCCGCGACACCCTCTATCCAAACGTTGACAAAGCGCTAGACGTAACGGACCTTGCCGGTACCGAAGGTGATCCGTCCGATCGGCGTGGCCGCAATCCCCAGCTCGTTCAGCTGGGATTGGATGCTGGCGGCATAAAAATCGCTGACGATCATGGCCATGCCGATGCCCATGTTGAACACTCGTCGCATCTCGGCATCGGCCACCTTGCCGGTTTCCTGCAGGAATCGGAACACCGCCGGGCGTTCCCAAGACATGGGATCGATCTCGGCGTCGACGCCGGGGGGCAGGATTCGGTCCAGATTCTCTTCGATACCGCCCCCGGTGATGTGGGCCAAGCCGTGGATGACTTGTTTGACGCGATAGTGATTTTGGATCGCGCGGACGGCGGCGACGTAGATCTGAGTCGGCGTCAGGCATTCTTGGGCGATCGTCTTGCCGCCCAGGGCGTCAGGGGTGGAGTCCCAGGTCAGGCCGGCATCGGCGATGATTTTTCGGACCAGCGAAAAGCCATTGCTGTGCAGCCCGCTGGACGCGATGCCCAGCACGACGTCGCCTTCGGCGATGTGTTTGCCGTCGATCAGACGTTTTCGCTCCACGACCCCGACGGCAAAGCCGGCCAGGTCGTAGTCATCATCGCCATACATGTCGGGCATGATCGCGGTTTCGCCGCCCAGCAGGGCCATGTCGCCGGCGACACAGCCGTCGCTGATGCCTTGAACGATCTTTTCCAACCGCGCCGGGTCGTCTTTGCCCATCGCGACATAATCGAGAAAGAACAGCGGTTCGGCGCCGGTGCAGAGCAGGTCATTGACGCACATCGCCACCAGATCGATCCCGACGGTGTGGTGGATGCCGGTGGTCTGGGCGATCTTCAGTTTGGTCCCGACCCCGTCGGTGCCGCTGACCAGAACGGGTTGTTCGTAGTTGCGGGCGAACAGCTTGCCGGCGAAATCGAGTTGAAACAGCCCGGCAAACCCTCCATCGCTGGCCAGCACACGCGGCGAAAAGGTGCGGTGCATCAGTTTGGGTAAACGCCGCATTGATTCGGCGTACACGTCGAGGTCGACGCCGGCGTCCTTATAAGTCGCAGCCATGGAGGGGGGTCAGCAGTCAAGATTGAAGTGGAAGTCTGGTCAGCAAAAGCCAGTTTGACATCCTCGCCCCGGCTCTGGTAGCCGTCTGGCAATCAGAACGCCATTATCCCCGGTGTAGTGCGCTGCGATGATCCGCCCACCCCTGCGGGCGGCTGCCGACCGTCATTGAGGCCGCCAAATACGCCGAAAGACGGTAAACTGTGCCGGTTGACTAAGAGATGTCGGGTCCCAAACCCGGCTGACAGTCCCGACCGTCACCGTTTCACCAACTGTTTCCTGAGGTTTCTTCGGCAATCCATCGCTAGGCGTCATCGCGTGATCGACTGCCTGCCTGTTTTCCAATCTCCTACCCGAGGGTTTCTGATCTCCGGTCGGTAGGTGGTAGGGTTTCTGGCAAGCATTGTGCAGGCACGTGATGCAGGCGCATTGGAGATGACACATGGTGTGTCACCCCACAGACGCGTTTAGAAAGGATTGCAGGAGACACTCACAACATGCTTATGCGACAACCGACCGGAAACCTTCAGTTCACCTACCAACCGCCGTTCGGTGCAACGTTGCAGGAGAACGGCGTCCAGTTTTCGGTTTTCAGCCGCTCGGCAACCGCAATGCGTTTGCTGCTGTACAACAAGGTCACCGACCAGGAGCCGGCCGACATCATCGAGTTTGATCGCGAGACCGATCGCTGGGGTGATGTGTGGAGTCTAAACGTCAAGGGGCTCGAAGCGGGCCAGCTGTATCATTACCAAGCCAGCGGACCGTGGGATCCGGCCAAGGGGCAACGATTCGATTCGGCCGCCCGGTTGATCGATCCCTATGCCCAGGCGCTCGCGGGCACCTTTGGAAAAAGCACCGACGGCGTCGTTCGCCCGCCCAAGTGCGTCGTCGTCAAGGACGACTTTGATTGGGAAGGCGACCGACACCTGCGGCGTGAGCTGAGCGAATCGGTGATCTACGAAATGCACGTTCGTGGATTCACCAAAAGCCGTACCGCAAAAATCAAATGCCCGGGGACCTACCTCGGTGTGATCGAAAAGATCCCTTATCTGAAGTCGCTCGGTGTGACCGCCGTCGAATTGATGCCGGTCAACGAATTCCCGATCTTGGATATCTACGGCAATCCGCCACAACGCCCCAATTACTGGGGCTATGACCCGATGGCGTTTTTCTCTCCGCACCGCGGCTACGCCCACGACAAACGGCCCGGCGCCCAGGTCAACGAATTCAAACAGATGGTCAAGGCGCTGCACGCGGCCGGGATCGAAGTGATTTTGGATGTCGTGTTCAATCACACCTGCGAAGGCAACGAGCAGGGCCCCACGTTGTCGTTCAAAGGACTGGAAAACCAGGTCTATTACATCCTCAGCGAAGGCACGCACTACACCAACTACAGCGGCTGTGGAAACACACTCAACGGCAACCATCCGGTCGTCCGCGAAATGATTTTCCACTGCTTGCGGCATTGGGTGCACAACTATCACGTCGACGGTTTTCGATTCGACTTGGCCAGCATTTTGTCACGCGACCGAAGCGGCAACCTGGTCCCCAACCCGCCGATGGTGGAATTGATCGCCGAAGACCCGTTGTTGGCCGACACCAAGATCATCGCCGAAGCCTGGGATGCGGCCGGTGCGTATCAGGTCGGTTCGTTCGGCAATCACCGCTGGGCGGAATGGAACGGCCGCTACCGCGACGACGTGCGCGGCTTTTGGCGTGGCGATGGCGGAACGTTGGGCGCGTTGGCGACCCGTTTGGCCGGCAGCAGCGATTTGTACGAGCATGCCGGACGGCCGCCGTTTTGCAGCATCAACTTCATCACCAGCCATGACGGTTTCACGCTCAACGACCTGGTCAGCTACAAAGAAAAGCACAACGCGGCCAACGGCGAAGACAATCGCGACGGCGACAACCACAACATCAGCGACAACTACGGGGTAGAAGGCCCGACGCGTCGAAAAGGCGTCAACACGATTCGGGCGCGACAAATCCGCAACATGCTCGCCACGCTGCTGTTGTCTCAAGGGGTTCCGATGATCGTCAGTGGTGACGAAGTCCGACGCACCGCCCGCGGCAACAACAACGCCTATTGCCAGGACAACGACCTGAGTTGGTTCGATTGGCGATTGGTCGAGAAAAACAAGGATCTGCTGCGATTCGTCCAGACGCTGATTCATTTCCGACGCCAACAACCGACCGTCCGGCGAATCCACTTCTTGACCGGCCAACCCGTCGATGGCCGGCTGATCCGCGACGTCTCGTGGTACGCCGATGACGGCAGCCCCTTGGACTGGGGACAACACCATCTGAGCATGGTGGCCTACATCGCCGCCCCGAGTCGCTCGGAAGATCCCGCCGGACTCGGCCGCGACCTGGTGATGATGTTCAACAGCACCGGGGACGAGCGGACCCAGCAATTGCCGGCGATCGGACGTGGCATGAAATGGAACCTGTTCCTGGACACCGCCGCGGATTCCCCCAGAGACATTTATCCCGAGTTGGATGGGCCGATGCCGCCCAGCAATCGGGCCGTCGAAATGCCGTGCCATTCGCTGAAAGTCTTCGTCAGCGGAAAAGTCTCCGCCAAGCGACGAAAATAGTGGCCTCTCGCTCGACGTCACTGAGATTTGTTACACTCTGGATAGCCCGATCTCGGCATCGTTTGCCGGCTCGGGTTTTTCCATTTGGATCGATTCGGAACGGCGATGCTTCTATCGAGCGACGAGATTCACCGGCGGCTGAAAAATGACGAAATCAAAATCGAACCGTTTGATGCCGCTCGGTTGAACCCGAACGGATACAACCTGGCGCTGCACGACGAGTTGTTGGTGTACGAGGAAATCGTGCTCGACGTCGCGACGCCCAATCGCTATCGCCGGTTGGAAATCCCCGCCGAAGGGCTGACGCTGCAACCGAACGTCTTGTATCTCGGCCGAACCGTCGAATACACCGAAACGCGAGGTCTGGTGCCGCTGATCCAGGGCCGCAGTTCCCTGGGCCGGCTGGGGTTGTTCATCAATCCCGGCGGGTCGATCGGTGACGTCGGTTATTGTGGCACCTGGACCCTGGAAATGTACTGCGTGCAACCGGTCCGGATCGTCCCGGGAATGCAGATCTGCCAAATTTACTACCAGCAGCTCAGCGGTGACGGTGCCGCGTATTGCAGCGACAAGTACCAGCACAGCCGCGACATTCAGCCCAGTTTGATGTACCGTGAGTTCGGCGGAGCCGTCGACGAAACTCAGTTGGAACTCAACTTCGGTGACTCACCCGGCCGTTGATCGCATGCCAGTTCAGAACGACAAATTCCCGTTTCGCTCCCCGAACGAGAAAGGCCGCTACCGCCGCGCCTGGAAAGAAAGCCACGGCAACCTGTTGCTCTCGTTCGCCGGCGTCATCTTCTTGATCGGGCTGGCGATGATTTGGGCCAGCCCGCCAGACACGTCCGAGTTTGACGTCGATCTGGGCACCGTGGCCAACACCGATCAGGCCCAATCGCTGCCGCCCAACGTGATCCTGATTCGCGTCGTGACCAGCCAGCTCGATTCCCCAGGCCCGATTCGGATCGCGGTTTACGATTCGGCGGAGAACTTCGGCAATCCCGATCGGGCGATCATCAAGGACTCCCTGGTTCCGATCGATGGATTTGTGGTCTGGGAAATCCAACTCGGCATTTTGCCGGAACAATTCGCAATCGCGGCCTACCATGACTTGGACGACAACGGCCAACTGAACCGAGCCTTGTTCAATGCCCCGGTGGAACCCTACGGTTTTTCCAACAACGCGCGCAGCCTGGTCGGGCCGCCGACCTACGAGCAAACCATCATGGAACGCCCGAGCGAGTCGACGGCCATCGAAATCCGCGTGTACTGATTCATGCACTGGATCCGTCCGCTTCTTTTGACGTTGCAGCTGATGGTGCTCAGTGTTCTGGTCGCCGCGGGGATCGGAATCACGCTGGCGTTCTTGATTTCGTTGGTCCCACGCCATCGTCGCGTCGGCCGGGCGGTCGTCGGGTATTGTCTGATCAGCTTGGTCGCCTGCATCGCCACCCCGATGATTCTGCATGCGGCCGCGTGGGAGGCGACGGCGGGTAAATTCGGCTGGCTGACGTTTTCCCAAACCGCCTCGCGCACCTACACCGGGCTGGCCGGCCGATACGGCGGACTGGTCGCCTGCGTTTGGATCCACGGACTGTTGGGGGCCGCCCTGGTGTCGCTGGCGACCTGGTTCGGCACCTCGCGGATCCCAGCCCAAGTGATCGATCAAAGTCGACTCGATGGCGGACCGATCTGGACTTGGTGGCGAATCCGGCTGCCGATCGCCGCCCCCTGGGTCGTGACCGGGCTGCTGGCGACGGCGATTCTGGCCGCCACCGAAATGACGGTCGTCGACTTGTACGGCGTGCGGACCCTCGCCGACGAGTTCTATCTGTTTCATGCCGTGCAACCGTCGATCACGTCCATCATGATCGTCCTGGTGCTGCCCTGTGTGCTCGCGATCGGGATCATCGCCACCGTCGCCGTTTCCCGCCGACGCCGATTGGACGTGCAACTGTTGCAACAAAATCGACCCGCCGGCGACGCGACCGAACCGCTGGGCATGATCACCCTCCTCGCCGCGTCGGCCGCAGTGATGCTGGCGACGATGATGTTCGCGTTCCCACTGGGCGGTTTGCTGGTCAAGATCGGCCATCAGATCACCGTGTCAGCGGATCCCGAGCCGACGTTCTCGGTCGGCTGGTCCCTGCGGCAGGCGATCGGGTTGCTGGCCTCGGCGCCTCAAGAGTTTTCCCGGGAATACCTTTGGACCGCGGTTCTGGCGGCGCTGACCGCTGCGGTGTGCGTTCCGCTGGCGTGGGTGATCGCGTCGGTCACGCGGCAACGCCCCCGACTCCGCCGAGCCGTCGACCTCGTTTCACTGCTGTTGTTTCTGATTCCTGGTCCGGTCGTCGGCTTGACGGTGGTGCGGTTTTTCACCCTGTCCCTACCGGGTCTGCAAACCCTCTACCACGAAACGTTGCTGCCGACCGTGGTCGCCCTATCGGCCCGCGCCGTGCCGGTCGCGTACTGGATCCTGCGAGCGGGATATGCGGGGATCGATCGATCGATCCTGGACAGTGCGAAACTCGACCTGGCCTGGATCGGCCGCGTTTGGTGGATCGAACGCCCTCTTTTGGCCAAACCGTTGGCGATCGCGGCGGTCGCCGCGGCGGTGACGGCCAGCGGAGATGTCCCGGCGACGCTGCCCGTCTTGCCACCAGGTGTCGTCACTGTGGGCACGCGATTATTCGCATTACTGCACAGCGGTGCACGCAATCAGGAAGCCGCATTGGCGTTCTGGTACGTCTGTTCGATCATCGTTCTGGCGATCGTTTGTTCGAGACGTTGGAAGCGTTCTGCGTGATAACGTACACTGGAACAGACTGAAATGGCCCCTTCCCACGTGCCCCCCGATGGATCCCCATTCCAAGGATGCTCGATTGAAGTTGATCAACGCCGACGCGATTGCGATTCGAATCTTTCTTCTCTGCTTCACCAGCCTGACCCTTGCGGCGACGCCGACCCTCGGCGTGGAAACCGTCACCTTTCGATCGGATAAAACGGATCTGGTCAATGGTGCGCCGATGCCGACACGCACCGTCGTCGGCGAGATCCTGGTCGAGGCCCAGGACGGGGGTTTGATGCTGCAAAGTGACGACGGTCGGATCTGGATGATCCAGCCCGACCAAATCATCCAACGCGATTCCGACGACGAACCGCTGCAACCGCTCACCGCCGACGAGATGGCCGAGCGAATGCGACAGGAATTGCCGAGCGGCTTTTCTATCTATCAAACTGCCCACTATGTGATCGCCCACAACACCTCCGATGCCTACGTCAAACAGGTCGGCTTGCTGTTTGAGCAACTCTACAAAGGTTTCTACACGTTCTGGAAAAATCAGCGTTGGCGACTCCCCGAGCCGAAGTTCCCGCTCGTCGCCCTGGTGCTGGCCGACCGCAATGACTTTTTGAAACACGCCGGAGCGGAAGTCGGGGACACGGCCCAATTGGTCATCGGTTACTACCATCTGTCCAGCAACCGGATGACGACGTTCAACATGCCCAACCTGGAACGCAACGTCGCAACGATCATTCACGAAGCCACGCACCAGCTGGCCTACAACTGCGGACTGCAGCGACGATTCGCCGACAACCCGATGTGGATCAGCGAAGGGTTGGCGATGTTTTTTGAATCGCCCGATTTCAAAAGTGCCTCGCGTTGGCGCGGGATCGGTCGCGTCAACCAAGTGAATCTGAAACGATGGCGAGACTACTTGCCGGTGCGTCCGCCCAACTCGCTGGTCACCTTGCTGTCCGACGACGATCGCTTTCGCAATTCAGATACCGCCGCCGATGCCTACGCCGAAAGCTGGGCGTTGACCTACTTTTTGCTCAAGACGCGGCGGGAAGAGTACGTGGAGTACCTGAGGAAATTGAGCAGCGGGAAACCGATGGCCGAATTGACCGCCCGAGAGCGCATCGAAATGTTCGAAGAGACCTTTGACGCCTCGGTCGCCGAAATCGACAAGTTCCTCGTCACGTACATGCGCCGCGTCCGCTAGCGGCCCGGCGGCTCAAGCCCGCATGCGTTAGCAGGGGGCCACGCCGTGCCGCTCGCTTCGGCGGACACTCTCGCTCACGCGTGGCGGCTCCTACCAGCGCGTCGAATTCGAAACGATCCACGAATTCGGCGGGTTGCGAGGACCGGGATCTAAAACTGCAACAGGCTTCCAGTCTGTCATCCACGGGCGGACGGTGTAACATAAGGGACCCCGAGCGGAAAACGCTCTGACGCAATGCTCCCACTCGGCAGCGAGCGTCGCCCCCCACCCCACTCGCACGCCATGATCTTCCGCGAAACCAGAACTGAAATGAACCTAGCTTCCCTCCGATTGATCCTCTCCCCCGCCGCGCAGCGGCCTGTCGATTTGATCGATATTCCGGAATCAACGCCATCATGCCAGCCCGCCGCGTCAGCGAGGGGTGTTGCGTGGCCCCGTGCTAACGCGTGCGGGCTTCAATCGACAGGCCGGCTGACGACCGGCCGGCGTATCGCTGCGATCTGCCTGTCGATACTCTGCGTTGCCATGTTCGTCCCCGATGCCGCTGCCCAGAACGGTGCGGCCAAGGCAAAGGCCAAGGCGCGCAAAACGCCGGCAAAGCGAACACGGCCCACCAGCGTCGGTCCGGCCATCGGCGGCAACACCGCGACTCCGATCGATCGGATCAAGGCCGCCGAAGGGTTTGAAGTAGAGTTGCTGTATTCGGTCCCCGGTGAAGAGCAGGGCTCGTGGGTGAATCTCTGCACCGACGACAAAGGCCGAATTCTGGTCAGCGATCAATTCGGCGGCCTGTATCGCATCACGCCGCCGCCGGCCGGCGAAACCCTGCAAGCGGCGGACGTCGAACCAGTTCCGGCCGACATCCGAGCGGTCAACGGAATGGTCTGGGCCTTCGGAGCCCTGTACGTCGGCGTCAACGATTACGAACAAAAAATCCCCTCCGGTTTGTACCGGGTCAGTGATAGTGACGGCGATGATTCCCTGGACAAGGTGGAACTGCTTCACGAAGTCAAATCCAGAGGCGATCACGGCGTTCATGCAGTGATGCCGACCCCCGACGGAAAAGCGCTGTATCTGGTCACCGGCAACAACACGACTCCGCCGCCGCTGGCAGACAGCTCACCGGTGCGCCAGGTCTGGGGCGAAGACCATCTGTTGCCCAGCATGCCGGACGGACGCGGACACAACCGCGGCGTGCTCGCCCCCGGCGGCATCATCTACCGTGTCACGCCCGACGGACAAACCTTCGAAGCCTACGCGTCCGGATTTCGCAACGTGTTCGACGCTGCGGTCAATCGTGACGGCGAGTTGTTCACGTATGACGCCGACATGGAGTACGACTTCAACACGCCGTGGTATCGCCCCACGCGTATTTGTCTGGTGACCAGTGGCGCCGAGTTTGGCTGGCGAAACGGAGCGGGAAAACGCATGCCGTTCTACGCCGACAACCTGCCCGGCGTGCTCGATATCGGCCCCGGGTCTCCGACCGGCATGACGTTCGGCTACGGCGCCAAGTTCCCCGCCAAGTACCAAGACGCACTCTACGCGCTCGACTGGAGCTGGGGAAAGCTCTACGCGATCCACTTGGAACCGAGCGGCTCGTCCTACACCGCGACCAAAGAAGAGTTCGTGACCGGCGCGCCGCTGCCGATCACCGATGCCATCATCCGTCCCCAAGACGGTGCGATGTATTTCACGATCGGCGGGCGACGCGTGCAATCGGGCTTGTACCGCGTGAGCTATGTCGGCGATCAGTCGACCGAACCCGTCCAAGCAAAGGCGACGAAAAGCAAAGCTCGCCAGACGCGACACATGCTGGAAGCCTTCCACGGTCAACAAAACCCCCAGGCGCTCTCTGTCGCTTGGCCGTACCTTGACGATCAAGATCGCTTCATTCGATTCGCCGCCCGAACCGCGATCGAGCACCAACCGACCGATCAATGGGCCGACAAAGCGTTGAACGAATCGGACGCCGCGAAACAAGTCGAAGCCCTGCTTGCCCTGGCTCGCGTCAGCGGCGTCTGCCCCCAACATCGCGACGACTCGACTGCCGCGGTTGACACGGACATGCGAGAGAAACTGCTCAATGCGGTGCTCTCGATCGACGTGGCAAGCCTGAACGAAACGCAGCAACTGACGCTTCACCGGACAACGCAAATCATTTTGAATCGATTCGGCCGCCCCGACGACGCCATGATCGATCGCCTGATCGCCAAGTTTGATCCGCTGTTTCCCGCCTCCACGCCGGAATTGAATTGGCTGTTGTGCGAGACGCTTGCCTGGCTGCAATCGCCGACGGTCGCCCAAAAAGCGATCGCGTTGATCCAGGACGCGCCCACGCAAGAAGAACAGATGCAATACGCTCGTTCGATTCGCATGTTGAAAGCCGGCTGGACGCCCGAGTTGCACACCGCGTACTTCGAGTGGTTCCTGAAGGCAGCCAATTACAAAGGCGGTGCCAGTTTCGATCAGTTCATTCAGTTCATTCGCGACGATGCGGTCGCCTCGCTGAGTGAAACGCAAAAAGCCGAGATGGCGGAATTGTTGGCGAGAAAGCCGGTCAAAAAGTCCGCGTTGGAAAACTTGGGCCAAATCTTTGAAGGACGCCCCGAGAAGAAGTGGACACTGGAAGAGTTGTCGGCGGCCGCCCGCACCGGATTGAAGCATCGCGACTTTGAAAACGGTCGAAAAATGTTCGCCGCGACCGGGTGTTATGCCTGCCACCGCTTCGGCGACCAAGGCGGCATGACCGGCCCCGACCTGACCTCGGCCGGACGTCGCTATTCGCCGCACGACTTGTTGGACCAGGTGATCCATCCCAGTAAGGTGATCAATGACCAGTTCTCGGCGGTCAAAGTCCTGACCGACGACGGTCGAATCCACGTCGGTGTGGTGGTCAATCTGAACGGTGATTCGATGACGATCAACACCGATCTGACCGATCCCAATGACCGCGTCAACATCGACCGCAAGACGATCGAAGAATTGATGGTCTCCAAGACGTCGGCGATGCCCGAAGGGCTGTTCAACCGAATGACCCAAGACGAGATCCTGGATTTGGTCGCCTACCTGATCAGCGCCGGCGATCCGAAGCACGAGTTCTTCAAGAACTAAGTGCGTTGCTCGGCACGTCGTTGTCATCGCTGCGGCCCGGCTGTCACCTGGGCCGCAGCGTCAGTTGGATCGCTGCGTCAGTTGGATCGCAGCGTCAGCAGGATCGCAGCGTCAGCAGGATCGCAGCGTCATTTGGGCAGTTGCGACTGAGCGGTGTTTTGTAAATAACGACGTCGGATGCGTCTCAAATCGCGCGCCGATTCTTCGCGTACCAAATCTCGAATCGCGCGATTGAAACTTTGTGACATCAATCGCATGCAGAGCAACAGTGCGGCAAAGATCAGAACGGTCGCCAACGGAACCAGTCTCCATAACGTCAGCATCAGCGCTTTGGCGCTGGCTCGGGTTCCACCTTGCATCATGTGGTGTTGCGTGAACTGAGAGGTGACGCTCTTGGGGCCCGCCTTCAAACTTGCCTCCCACGCCGCGGCATCCGGCTCAAATTTCCCAACCGCCTTGGCGATGATGTCCAACTTGATGTAATCGTCAATGAACACCGCGGCGATCAGGGCGACGCAAGCGATTAGCGACGCGGCAAACAACGTTTGGGCGTAAACTCTGGCCAGCGAAAGCATCTCACGCGCGACGTAGCGAGGTTTCAAGCGTCCACGCGAATTCCGGCAGTTATCGCTCATCAACGAACGCACTTCCGCAGGCAGAGTGCCGATCGCGGTCAGACAGATCAAGAAAAAACACAACAGATAGATGACCAACATTCAAACGGCCTTCCAGTGAATCGGCGGTAACGTCCGGCAGTATCATAGCCACTCCGATGGGCGGTGGTGGCGGATCGGTGCCGAAGAACAGCGGCTCAGCACTGTGCTCGCCGAGTGGGACCGGGCGTTCACACCGTTCACAAAATTTGCCGCCACCAAAAAACTCTGTTAGGCTTGCCAATTGCCGGAGCGATTGAAATTCCTTGGCGGAGGTGGGTCCGATGACGTTACGCTGCGATCTGTGTGTCTCGCGAACCAGAAATGGTTTTGTGGTCCGTGTCCAGGGAAAGGGGACTGCGACCCACAGTCCGGCGTTTGCGGAGTTCGTCAAGGGATGCCTGGTCGAAGATCCCCATGCGACCGTGACCGTCGACTTGCTGGGGTGTGAATACCTGGACAGCACCTTCCTGGGCTGCTTGCTGAAACTTCAACGGCTGGGCACGGCGAAGCGATTTCATGTCGCCGCCGACGAGGCCGCTCGGACCAGATTGCTGACCGCAACCAGCCTGGATCGCTACCTGACGCTGCTTTCCAAAGCCCCCACGTCCACCGGCACGTTTCTGCGGATCGAACCCGGCGAAGTCAGCAAGCAACAGCTCGGCCGACACATGCAGGAGACGCATCAGGCGCTGGGAGACCTGCCCAGTGCTTCGGCGTCGGTCTTCAAACGGATCGCCGAACAGCTGGCGCATGACTTGGAACAGCAAGATTCAGACGAGCCGAGCCTGTTCGACACCGCCGTGGTCACGCCGCCGCCGCGAAGGTGATGGCATAGAGAGTGGGAGACAAGGAGAGAAGGGCGGGACGATCGATCGGAATAAGACCTGCCGAGCTCCGCATGCCTCCCCATCGTCTTGCCCCCATCGTCTTGCCACTCTTTCTTGCCCCTCACGATACGACGGCAAGTGAGTCACCAGCGGAGCGTTAACCTTCAACCATGACGACACCCCAAGAGCCTCTTAATCCGTACGCTCCCACGCAAGCGACTTCCGACGATTCGTTTGATCCGTTGCCGGCGTTCGGGTCGCCCGAAGCGATGTCGCGGGTGGCCACCGGCCTAAGTCTGGTTTACTGGGGCATCGCCTTGATCATGATCTCGATCATCGGTACCGGCGTGATGGTCCCGCTGATGATGCGAGGATCGGGGGTGGCCACGATCGGGGTGCTCGGCCTGATGCTTGGCCTGAGCATGATGCTTGGCGTATTCCTGGGATTGGTCGGTCGCATTTGCTGTCTGACGATCCCCGAGGAGAGCCGAGCCAGGGGATTGATTTACGCCGCGGTCGCACTCGATCTGGCTGCCATCGTGGGTGGGGCGCTGTCATACATTCTCGTCATACCCTATTGGCCTCAACGCCTGGGGAACCTGCTCTCGTTGATCGCGACGGTGCTGTTTGTCCTCTTTCTCAAGCGGGTTTCGGCGTACATCCGACGTCCCGATTTAAAAGGCGACGCGAAATCACTGATCGTGATGGGGGCCGTCGTGTTTGTTTTAGCGATCGCAGTCGCGGTCGCGGTCGCTTTCATTGGTTCGATCGCGGGGTTGGCCGGTGTCGTCGTCTTAGTCATCATGATTCTGATGTTGCTTCGTTACATCCGCCTCCTTTCCAATTTGCGAAAGGCGATCTTGGGCCGACTCTGAACCGCTCGGTCTCCTGTCGCGCCGCGACGAGCGTTCCTGGTATGATGGTCGGTCCAACGTGTCGCCGGATTCCCCTTCCGCCAGAGACTCTCGATCGTGCGCACTCTTGCATGCCTTCTCGTTGTCTGTTTCGTCGGTCTGCCACTGGTCGGCGAGGAGACGCCACCGCCGCGACAGGTGCCATGGACCAGTTCCAAGATCCAGGGCAGCCCCGCCCCACCGTTGCCCTACATCACTCAACGCGTCTTCGCCGATGTCCAGCTCGACCACCCGACAGACATCGTCTGGCTGCCGGAGGCGGAGCGGTGGATCGCCACGCAGCTCAAGGGCCAGATCGTCTCCTTCGAAAACGATCCCGAAAACGCAACGGCCGAATTGTGCCTGGACCTGAATGACTGTCACGACCGCCCGATCTCACAAGGGTTAGCGATACAGTTTCATCACGACTTGGCCGACCAACCCTGGTGTTTCGTCACTTATTCCTTTCGAGGTGGCGAGGACTCCCGAACCATGCTCGTTCGATTCAAGGTGCTCGACCCGACCATCCCGACGATCGATTTGACCAGCCGGGTCGTCTTGGCGCAATGGAGCGGTTCAGGCCACACGGGCGGCTCGATGCAGTTTGGCCCCGATGGCATGTTTTATGTTTCGATCGGTGACGGCCAGCCTCCCTATCCGCCCGACGCGAACAACACCGGACAAGACTTAAGCGACCTGGAATCGGCGATCTTGCGAATCGACGTCGACAACCCGACCGCCGACCAACGCTATCGCGTTCCGACAGACAACCCGTTCGTCGGCCGCGACTCGACACGCCCCGAGATTTGGGCCTACGGATTCCGAAACCCTTGGAAGATCGCGTTTGATCCAGACAGCGGCGACCTGTTGGCGGCCGACGTCGGCTGGGAAATGCGCGAAATGATTCACCGCGTCGCCCGTGGCCGAAACCATGGCTGGAGCGTGATGGAGGGCAGCCAGCCGGTCAAGCCGGACGTGCAGCCCGCGATCCCGATCACACCGCCCTTGTTCGAACACACCCACTTGGATTCGCGATCGATCTCCGGCGGCCATTTTTGGCACAGCGATCGATTGCCGGAACTCAAGGGAGCCTACATCTATGGCGATTGGATGACCGGCAAGGTGTGGGCGTTGAAGTCCCAAGGCGATCGGGTGCTGTGGCAAAAGGAATTGGTCGACACGCCGCTGCAAGTCATCTGCTTCATGCTTGATCCGAGCGGCGAAGTGCTGATCGTCGGCTATGACGGCACCATCCTGCGGTTGCAGCCCAATCCGATCACCGAGGCCAGTCAAACGTTTCCGAAACGACTCAGCGAGACCGGGCTGTTCGCCGACGTTGAATCTCTCACGCCGGCCGCGGGTGTCGTCGAGTACGAAATCAGTGCGCACCGTTGGGCCGATGGCACCCAGTCCCGACAGTGGATCGCGATCCCCGGCGACGAGCAACTGACGCTGTACGATCGCGACGATTGGCAGACCGGCCAATCGGCAGGCCGATTCCGTTTCCCACCGGATACCGTCGTCGCCAAAACGGTCACGTACCGCACCGATCCCTCCGACCCGGCGACCGAGCGACGCTTGGAAACCCAAGTGCTGCATCTGCTCGGCGACGAATGGCAAGCGTACAACTACGTCTGGAACGACGATCAATCCGACGCCGTGCTGCAAGACGACGTCGCATCCGAACGAACGTTGACCATCAACGACAAAAAGGTCCCAGGCGGCAAACGCACCCAAACTTGGCGACACGCCAGCCGCAGCGAATGTCTGCTCTGTCACATCTGGGCCGCCGGAACCGTGCACGCTTTCTGGCCGGAACAACTGAACATCGGCTCCCTGCAGGACAACCAGCTGACCCGTTTGACCAAGCTGGGACTGTTTCGTGATCCGGTTCCCGCCAAACCACCGATCGCATCACCCCATGATCTATCCCAGCCCATCCAGGACCGGGCACGATCCTACCTGGCACTGAACTGTTCGACTTGTCATCGCAAGCAAGGCGGCGGGACCGCCAACTTCAACTTCGAGGTGACGAAGTCATTGGAGTTCAATAATTATCTTGACGAACCGCCGGCCCAAGGCACGTTCGGTATTCCAGACGCTCGCGTCGTCGCACCGGGCGATCCGCACCGCAGCGTGCTACTTTATCGTGCTCTGAAAACCGGCCGAGGGCACATGCCACAATTCGGATCCAACGTGATCGATGTCCAAGGGGTGACGCTGCTCCGCGACTGGATCGCCTCGATGAAGGGCGGGGACGGGACCGATGACGTTTCCGAAGCGATCGCCGGTTTGACCCTGGATGACGACTTCGACCGCAAATTGGACCAACGGCTGCAGTCGCCCGGAGCAGCGTTGGAATTGTCGCTGGCCTGCGCCCAACTGTCTGCGGCCAACGAACTTCGAAGTGCCATCATTCAGCGGGCAACCCAGAGTGACGATCCCCTGGTACGAGACTTGTTTGAACACTATCTCCCCGAAGACCAGCGTGTCACCCGTTTGGGCGCGACAATTGACGAAGAGACGCTGTTGGCGATCGAGGGTTCCGCCGAGCGTGGCAAACACTTGTTCGAGCAAGCGAAGGACGTGAATTGCCGCCTTTGTCATCGCATCGGAGCGATCGGGCAAAACGTCGGCCCCGACTTGAGCGGCATCGGAACCCAAATGACGCCCGGCGAAATGTTGGCCAGCTTGGTGCGTCCCTCGGAAAAGATCGATGCCAAGTACCGCGCTCGAAAGGTATTGACCGGCGACGGCGAGGTGTTCGTCGGGATCGTCACCGAGGAGACAGCGGAACACTTGACGATGACCGATGCGACCGGGAAATCACGCACGCTAGCGGTCGATGAAATCGAGTTGATGGAACCGTCGGCAAAGTCGGTGATGCCCGACCAATTGCTCTCCGGCATGACGCCCCAGCAAGCGGCCGACCTGTTGGCCTATTTGAGATCGCAGCGCAAGATCGGACCGTTGCAACACAAGTCGGCGATCATTCGACGCACCCGCCAACCGGTCGTGATCGATGGACGACGCGACGAAGCCGCCTGGGCATCCGCGCCATCGGTCGGCGAGTTTGTGTTTACCTGGTGGAACGAAGGCGATGGACCGCGGCAACCCACCGACGCCAAACTGTTGTGGGACGATCAGTTCCTCTACGTTTCGTTCCATTGCACCGATCGCGATGTCTTGGCAACGCGGACCGAGCGTGACAGTGACGTGTATCGCGATGATTGCGTGGAGGTGTTCGCATCACCCGAGATCGCTCACCCTGAAAACTACTTCAATCTCGAAATGAACGCGCTCGGAACCCAGCTGGACAATTATCGTCCCGCAGGAAAAAACCCCGACGATGAATGGAACCCGGATGGTATTCGATGCGCGGTCGTCGTCGACGGAACATTAAACGATTCGACCGACACCGACCGTGGCTGGACCTTGGAAGTCGCGATTCCATTCCGGTTGTTTCAACACGTCTTGCCATCCGGTCGCCCCGAGGTCGGCGACCGCTGGCGATTGAATCTGAATCGGCTGGAGGGCAACATGACGGTCAAAAGCCAATGGTCACAAGGCGACCGCAACTTCCCACGTTTCCACCACCCCGACTACTTCGGCTTCGTCCAGTTCGTCCAGTAGGGGGCGACAGTGGGATAGGCTTCCAGCCTGTCGATCCGTGAGCCGCGACGCGTAAGCGGCCGGGCATGCTGGTGCTTGCCCAACGGGCATGCACATCTGTCGGCTCTGGCGCGAGGGAACGCGCGAAGCGAAGATGCGAAAGCCCAGCGGTTTGGCGGTGTTCCACGCGGTGCATCACCGAAAGTTTTGACGACGTTCGCTACCACAAGCCCGGGCGTGTTTCACACGCGGATCGCAAGCTGGAAGCTTACGCCACGGCTGGATCAGTTATCGGTCGGGATGGCCAGCACGGGACAGGGTGCGTGACGGACGACTTTGTCGGTCGTCGTGCCACGAAAGACATCCAAGAATCCGTGTGCTCCATCGGTCACCATGGCGATCAGGTTGGCCTTGGTTTCGCTGGCCAGTGCAATGATTTCAGACGCCGGATCGCCCGCCGGGACCACCTTCTGCTCGACTCGCCAGGGGCCCTCGGGAATCTTGACGTCGGGCATGGACGTCGAGCCGACGTGGAACAGCGTCAACGTCGCGTTCTCGCTACCCAGCGCCGAGATCGCGCGCAGTCCGCGTTCGATGGCCTCGCTGGAATGCGGCGTCTGATCGACCGGTACGATGATCTGATCGATGTTAACCTCGCCGGTTTCCAAAGAAACACAACCGTGCCCGCCGGCGGGCACAAACAACGTCGGCACATGTGTTTGATGCGCGATCTTCTCGGCCTTGGAGGGCATCAACCACGACGCCAGACCGTCGCGACCGGAAGCGGCGAGCACCATGAAGTCGATCGGGCGTTCTTGAAAAAAGCCCGTAATCGCCTCGACGACATCCTTCTGCTCGGCGATCACTTTTTCCACACCGATGCCAAGCTTTTCTTGAATGTCACTGCGTTTGGCGTCCGTTTCGATCAGCCCCCAACGCTGGAGCGTCTTTCGAACCGCCGGAAAGCGATCCCAGTCTTCATAGGCGTCGTCGCCAACGTGCAACAACGACAACGTCGATTCATTGCTGAGCGCCAGACGCAAGGCGTGTGCAAATGCCAGCTGCGATTGGGCGGAAAAATCAGTCGGATGCAAGATAAAACGGGCGGGGGCACTCACGATCAGCTCGCCGAAAAGATGAAAAGGGGACAGCCGGTGCGAACACGAATCACCGCAGTTTACTTGACCCAGATGCGACGTGTGGGGGCCAAATTGTCGCTCGGCTGGCGATGCCGTCACGACGAATGAATCACCACCGGCGACGAAACCAGGAATTCGGCCAACCGATCGCGATCCAGTTCGCCGCCACAACCGGCCAACCGGGACGCGGTGACGTTTCCCTTGTCGATTGAAACGCCGACACAGGGCTCGTCCGCCAACAACACCGCCCCATCCAGATCGGCAAAATCCAACAGCGGCAACAATTGCGCCGCGCCGCTAATGCCGATCGAGCTTTCGACCATGCAGCCGATCATCGTTTTCAATCCCAGCCGGCGAGCATCCTTCAGCATTTGCAGCGCCGGCGACAGACCGCCGCACTTGCAGAGTTTGACGTTGACGCCGTGATACAGACCACGGCATCGCTGGACGTCATCGAACACCTGACAGTCTTCATCGGCAATGATCGGCAACACCGATTCGCGGTGAACCCGCTGCTTGTCCTCACGCGAGGCGTCGATCGGCAGCGGCTGCTCAATGAACTCCACTCCCAGATCCGCCAACGGCCTGGAATTGGCGATCGCCTCGTCAGCGGTCCAACCACAATTTGCGTCGACGCGAAACACCGCGTCAGAGTGCCGCCGCAACTCGGTCACGATTTCGATGTCTCGCTTCGTGCCAAGCTTGATCTTATAAACCCTCCATCCGGGCTCTTCATCCAGTTTTGTGATCATCGTTTCGGGGGTGTCGATCCCGATCGTAAAACTCGAATCCACGACATCGTTCCATTCCAGCCCCCAATCCTGCCAGGCCGCGATCCCGAGTCGTTTGCCGTGATAATCGTGCGCCGCCATGTCCAGCGCCGACAACGCAAACATGTCGCCCGCCGTCTCGTCTCGCATCATCGGCCACAGATCCGCGGGAGACTCTGAGGCGTACCGATCGAGTGAATCAGGAGCAATCCGTTTGAGTGACTCGACCATCGAATCGTAGCTGTGACGATAGAACGAGTCTTCGGTCACTTCGCCATAGCCGCGGACCCCATCATGCTCCAGTTCCACAATCAAACTCGATTGCGTCTCGATCGAACTGCGTGCGATCGTGAACGCGTGCTTCAGTGGCAACTTCAATCGATAGACGGTCAGCTTCATCGGCCCAGCACCTCGGCTCGCAATCCGATGCAGGCTTCGACCAATTTGTCAGCACCGGTGCGATAGACGTCGCACGTGGGCAGCCCAAACGTCGACTCCGCTCGCTCGATTTCCGCGATCGCCTCTTCGTCGTTCAGCTGGCGTGTGTTGATCGCGATGCCCACAAACTTGCACGGATGCCGCAGATTCGCTGCAACCAAGTAAGCGTCCATCTGGTCTTTCATCGGCGGAATGGGAATGTCATCAAGTCCCTTGACGTGCGTGCGTCCCGCTTCGTAACAATAAATCAACCCGTCGGGGGCGCTGCCGTGCAACAAACCCAACGTCACCGCGGAAAAGGCCGGGTGGGAAATGCTGCCTTGGCCTTCGATCAGCAAAAAATCGTGCTGTTCGTTTTGCCGGGCAAGTTGTTCGGCGGCACCACTGATGAAATCCGCGACGACGCAATCGATCGGCACGCCCTCGCCGGAGATCATGATGCCGGTTTGACCGGTGGCGAGGAATTTGGAATTCAGTTTACGATCGACCAATCCTCGGTGGATCTCCAACGACGTGACCATTTTGCCCAGGCTACAATCCTGGCCGACGGTATGGATGCGGATGCAGCCGGGTCGAAACCGGTGGCAATCCGCCGTCGACTTCAATCGATTGCGACGGACGTCGATCAAGCGGCTCTCGGATCCCGCCACCGCGTCAAGGTATTCCGCGTCCTCGGTCAGGAAATCGTGCAGCCCCGAAACGACGTCGATGCCTCGGCGGAGTGCTTGGAGGATGATCGGACGCCACTCCTCGGGCAGTTTTCCCCCGGGCGGCGCGATGCCGATGTACAAGGCATCCGCGTCCGAAATCTCTGACAACCCGCTGACCACGGGGATCGGTCCGCCGACCCCCAGCAAGTCCTGCGACGTCGAACCCGCCGCGGCAGCATCGATGACGGCCGCGACATCTTGCGTGCGATATCGAAGCAGACTGATCGCGGTCTTGGCCACAAACGGTGTGGAGTAGCCGTCGGTGAGGATCGCGATTCGACGGTGAGCCAACAGGGCTTTTCCCGCCTGTTCGAAATTGGCTGATTGGGTGTTCGTGTCGATTGCCATGGAGCGATTGAAGTCGTCGACTGGAGGGAGGAAAGTGGGTGGTCAAGGCACGTATGGTAACGAATCGTCACGCCACGACAGATTCGACAATGCAAAAATCGTTTCGCCAAGTGTCCCCGAGGTCTGGAAATTAACGCGAACGACGGCCTGTTGATCACTGCCCTCGCAATCTCGCCGTATATTGGTGATCGAACGATCTCACGGTCCGACCACGACACTTTCTCTCTCACCTCTCGACGAGTAATCGATGAATCGTCATTGTACTTTGGCTACCGTCTTGTCTTTGGGATGTTGTTTCTGCGACTCCGGCTGGGCTCAAGCACCCCAACCGCAACAACCAACGCCCCAACAGCGGCGGCCACGGATCACCTTCGCCGAGGTGTTGCGGCGCGAGGATGCGAACCGGACGGGAAAGTGACGAAGGAAGAATTTAAGGCCCCGCCGCGATTGTTCCAGCGTTTGGATCGTAATCGTGATGACGTGCTGACACGCGAGGATTTTCCGATCGCCGATCGTCTGAATGCCAACCGCCCCAACGCTGGTCGTCTGAACCCTGGCCGCCCGAATGCCGGCCGCCTGAATGCCGGCCGCCTGAATGCCCCGGACGATGTCACCGTCGAACGGGACGTCGTCTTCGGTACCGGCGGCGGACGCGACTTGACGATGCATCTCGTGCTGCCGAAACAACCGTCCGAGCGCCCGATGCCGGTCTATGTCTGGATCCACGGCGGAGGATGGAGGAGTGGCACGAAAGACGGTGGCGTCGGCCAGGTCACGCCACTGGTCCGCAGCGGGTTCGTCGGAGCCACGATCGAATACCGATTGACCGGCGAGGCCGCGTTCCCGGCTCAGATCGAAGATTGCAAGTGCGCGATCCGTTTCCTGCGTGCCCACGCGACAAAGTACAACCTCGACGTTGATCGCATCGCGGTCGGCGGCAGCTCAGCCGGTGGCCATCTGGTCGCCCTGCTCGGCACCTCCGGCGGGGTCAAAGCACTCGAAGGCAGCGGCGGCTGGCCCGATCAATCCAGCCGCGTGCAGGCGGTCGTGGACCTTTACGGCCCCACCGACTTCAATACCTTTGTCACCACACCCGGATACGAGGGGCACAACCGCGACGGTTCGCCGGAATCCAGACTGCTCGGCGGCGGCGAAGTGCTGAAAAAACCCGACGAAATCAAGCAACTCAACCCGATCACCTACGTCGACAAAGACGACCCGCCGTTCCTGATCATCCACGGCAGCGACGACCGCACGGTACCGCCCAACCAAAGCGAATTGCTGTACCAAGCATTGCAAGCGGCAAAGGTCCAAAGCACGCTGCACGTCATTGAGGGTGCCGGACACGGCGGGCCCCAGTTCGCCCAACCCGAAATCCGCAAAATGCAAGTCGACTTCTTGCTCAAGACGTTCAACGTGGCAAGTCCGGATTGATTGATTCGGGGCTGAATGCTGGAGGCAACCACCGTCCCCGTCGTCGCCCCAATCACTCCACAAACCCCATTTTTGCCCCCCCATCTTTTGCCCCCCCATCTTTTGACCAACCCAATCTTTTGACCAACCCATCCGCCTCCGCCAAAGCCTCATTTCCCCCAAACGTCACACTGACACCTGTCCCGCCGCAGCATCACCTCAGCTCCAATTCTCATCGGCGACGAATCCGCGATAGCGACGCAGGATCCGTTCACGGTGGATGTTGAAAAAGATCATGGCCGACAGCACGAGCACGCCAAAACCGATCAAAATCACGGCCCGGATGACGCCTCCTTCGTGGTGAAATTGCAACCCGAGTTGGCCCAGAACGTTGATCACCAAAAACGCGATCCCGATCGAAACGAACGGCCGAATCCGTAACGAAATTCCCGTCGCGATCCCGATCAGGATGAGCATCAGGACGACGATGAACTGCGTCAGTCCCGCATCGTCCTGAAAGAACACTTCAAAGGTTGAAACGGCCAAGATGGCGCCCGCGGCGGCAGAACGAATTCCACTGAGCGCTCGCGGTTTCAAGTCATTGCGATGCAACTGGGCAAAGATCAACACCGTGACGGCGGCCGGAATCACATAAACCTGTGCCAGCCCGGTCCATTGCTTGGCCTCCGGAATCCAAAGATAGATCGCCAAGTTGAACAGGGCAGCGGCAACGTACACCGTCCATCGAGCGTGCGTGCGATGCGAAACCACCAGGTAGAACGAACCGGCCGCCAGAGACGTGAATGCGACCACCGCCTTCTGATCCAGTGGCGTCACCAGCATCAAGACGACCGGCGAAAGTAGTGCCATGTGATAAGTCGGATTCAAGAACACGCCCGCCCGCGGATTCCGCGAGCGACCGATCAGAATATTGGCCCCATACAGCAGAAAGCTGTATCCGACGACGGAAAACGCCCCGAGGGTGCTGCGTTCAAACGCGATTCCCAACAGCGAGGTGCACAGGTAAATCAACGACGCGAAAATCGCCGCAACCGACAAGTAGACCAACAACTCACGTCCCGATTCCCAAGCCATCCACAACCAACTGACCGCAACCAAAGCCATCGCGATGGCGAACACCGGCGACGGGTTCAACATCGTCATCGAAGCCGCGGTGATCACGACTGCGATCGACGCGATCACATTGGAAAGCATGATCAACGATCGGCTGACACCTCGCCGATAGTCGTCCACAGACGCATCGGACTCCCCGGCGTTGGAATGCGCGTGACACCTGAATCCGAACTCGATCGCGACGTAGCCCAATGCGAATCCGGCGGTCGCCAATGCGGCAAAGTCGCGCGACAACACCGGATCCCCATAAAGGACGACGGTCGCCACCAGGCCAATCGGCAACAGGATCGCCGACGCGATGGTTGCGTGGACGTTTCGCCAACTCACGCCCGTCAACAGGCAACTGATCGACGCCAGCAGCAACGTGACTGTCAAGTTCGGAAAGTCTGGACGAACGATCCGGAAGATTGGAAACGTGATTGCGACGGCCAAACTGGTCATGCCCATCGCCCAGCCGACCAACGCGCGCCCCATCGCCGTCTCTTCGGTCGCGGTGATCGGCAATCGGAGTATCGAGAACACGCGTTTTCCGACGCTGCGATTCAGCGGAACCGCGATCATCCCCCAAACCAACCCCATCACGGACAACGCGACATCCGGGGTGACGTCCCAGCCACGTTTCAGACAGGCTCCGAAAAAGCTGATCACCGTACTTGCAATCAACAAGTGCACCAGCGCGGGATGAGGTCGCAGGTAGATGACGTGAAAGAATAACGCAACGCACAGACCGCCGCCCAACAACCAATTCCAGTTGGGGTCGGGTTCCGCCACGCCCGAACGAATCAGCAGCAAACTGACCGACTGCACGAGCAAACATCCCGACGCGACCACCAACGGCCAGCGATAGAACGAGCGTTCACAGCAGGCATCCGAGAGCCCCAACCAAGACTGGACACGCTGTGATCCGGACTTGACCAGGCGAGCCATGACGACCAGACCATTCATCGCGACCAACGCGATAAACATCAACGAGGCTGCCGACCAATCCATCGCGTCGTTGACCAGCAACAACGGGCCGGTGCTTCCCAGCACCACCGCCACGTCCAACCAGATCACGTTGCGTGATGCCCGAACCGTCAGCAAACTCACCACCGCGGCCAACGTCAACGTCAACGCGATCGGGCCCAGTGTCAGACGCTGCAACCAAGGGGCAAAGCTCGTGATCAGCACCGGCCCCGCGTCGTACCCGGCCGTTCCGATCGCGATCAGGATGGCCGCCAACGATGCCGCCATCGCAAGTCCCACTGCAAAGTTGGACATCGGTCTCGCAAACGTCAGGATACCGGCTGCTCGATGCGGTTTCGTCACGCTCTCGATTCGCCACCACTCCATCGTCAACAAACCGACCCCCGACAGGAACAAGGCGGTCAGTGCCGCCGCCGGACCGATCGACGGCACGCCGGCGTTTGTAGAAGCAACCACCAACACACACACCGTGACCGCCAGACACGCCAGGTAGACCAGCAGACGCCCAAGCGAAAACCGATGCAAGACATTCATCGAGCGGGCACCGAGCAATAACGCCAACGTGCCGATGCCGCTGGCCACCAACATCGGCACCAGCGAAGCCGTCGGCGAATCAACCTTCCACGCGTAAAGGCTTTGAGCGATTGCGATGATCGCCAGCACCGCCGACGACCGGATCAGGGGGCGTTCGTAAATTCGAACCAACGGAGAATCAGACGCGTTGTTCGACGGCTGTCCCGACACAGCTCCGCCCAGCCGTTCGCAACCATATCCGATCACCCAGAAAACGATCGCGATCAGCGACCAGGTGACGCCCACCCGCGGATCCGTCGCTCCGCCAACTGGGAACCACGGAAATGCACTCACCACAGCGAGAGCGGCGGCCAGGTAAGTCAACAACGCGTTGTCATAGAGCTTCGCGGCGATCGCACAGACCATCCCAGCGACGATCAAAGTGACAAACCCCGGCATCGCCCATCCAGCCCACGTGCCCTGCCACACGATCTGCACCAAAACGATCGTGACACCGATCTGCGCAAACAGGAGGGCAGCGTGGCAAAGCGGCTGGAACCACAACGCCGACCACGAATCGCCGTGAAGCGGCAGCCGCGACGTCGTCCAGACGCTGGGCGGCAGTCGCTGCCCGCCAGGGGATTCTGATCCATCGCCGCCCATTCGATGGCTCACCGCTCGATAGCTGGCCACTGCGATCGTGATCAGGACCACGCCGAGCAACGAGTTTGCCGCGGCGACCATGGCAGCGTCCGGTCCCCAACCGCCAGCGTCCCAATGTCCCGGGGCGAACAGGACCAGATGGGCCACCATCAATCCGAGTGACACCAACGACAGATAGCTGCCAAACTGCGTTCGATACGTGCCACCCGCCAAGGCAAAAACGACCACCAGGACCCCGCATGAAATGGCCAGCGGCAACGACAGATCGTTTCCGGCCAGACCCAACATCACAGCACCGAGCAAAACTAACCCACCGATTGTCGCAACAAGGTGTAGCAGCAAACCACTGTAAAGTTCCCGAGACTGCCGCCTCGACGCGTCCTCAGCGTCTCCGTCGGTCGGAACCGCCAGATGCATCGAAATCACCGCCGCCAAGCACCAACCGGCCAACAGCAAGCCCGCGGCGAGGACGAGGTGCCACGCCGTTGCGAGGCGATCGGACAGCATCGCCAGCGTGGTGGCCTGCGTGGTCAAGTGGACTCCGACAGCGAACGCCAGAACGGAAGCGACATAAAGCAATCGTCTTTCCTTCGCATCGCATCGCATCGCGATACTGGCACTGCCGGATGAATTCGCGGCATGATCCAGCACCGCGAGCATGCCGAATCCGTAAGTGAAGGTGGCGATCAACCACACCAACGACGCTAGAAAAATCGGTTGAACGGCCATCCAGATCGGTATTTGCCCCCAATGCATCGCCAGCGGGACGAGCGTGGCCGCGGCCACGACGGTCGACGTTTGCGCCAGCGGCTTGGTCCACAACGTTCGGTCTCGCGAAACCAACGGCAACGGCGGATGCTCCCAGCATCGGATCAATCGCCACGCCATGCCGACGCCTCGCCCCTCGTCTTCATCGTCCGCCCCGGTACGTTCCGGAGGCAGCCAGCACCACGAAGCGATACCAAATACTGACGCCATCAACGCCATCGCAAGCGTCTGGTCGGCCACGTGTTCCGACGGACCGAGCCACAGGGCGACTCCGGCCAGAACCGCGATCAATATCGAACCCAACGCCGCGTACGTTTGCAAACGCGACTGGTAGATGATTCCGGAAATCGCAAATGCAACTGTCAGAACCAACGCCGTCAAAAGTTGTAGAGGCGCCGAGGCCGCAAATGATGCCGAATCGAAAAAGCACCTGCCGGACAAGCCGATCAAGCACGATGCGGCCAGCAGCAACGCCAGATGCTGGAGGATCCCGCCATAAAATTCGCGATTGGCACGCAGATCGGGTCCACCAGAGGGCTCGACGCGTGAAAGCCGCCGATTGATTGCCCAGACCAACGTGATTGCGATCAAGCAACTCGACAACGCCGTGACGGATCCGACCAACAAGTGAACGCCGCTCCCATCGTCGCCAAACCAACCTTCGTTCAACGCCCCTTGGGCTGCTGAATGGATTGCCGCAAAGGCCAGCACAACGCCGGCGCTGTAGATGCCGCCAGCGCGATACGCACGGGTGCTCAACAGAAACGTGACGCTCGCCAGGGCGAACGTCATCGGGGCTGGCCGGATCCAGAGATGACTCAACGACCATGTCGCATCGCTGTGCATCGATGCGAGCACGGCAATCGGACTGCACAGCAACGCATAGGTCGCCAAGGGGCGGATCCACAGCCCCACCCCTTCCGCCGGCAGTGCCGGTAGAGCGATCATCCACGACGCTGACGGCTGTTCGGATCGCCCCAAATCGGACAAGCGTTTGAACCCAAAACAGGACACCAGGGCGGCGAGAAGACTGAGGCCGGCGAGGATCGTCGACGTTTGCACAGCCATCCACGCAGCCGATTCCATCCCTCCGAACACGGCCAGTGTCAGGGCGGTCAACGAACAATACGCTGCCAATTGCGTCCGGTAAACGGATGCCGCCAGTGCAAACAGAATCGCCACCAGCGAAGCCGAACCCATCGTCCACAACGGCAGGTCGGTATTCAGCCAGACACCCCAGTTGCCCGCCAGTGGGACGACAGCAACGATCGCCGTGACGTGAAACAACCAACCGCTGTAGTACGCTCGATTGGCGACGACCGACGGCTCTTTCTGTTCCGCACAACGCCGCAGCCATGCCGTGCACCACCGGGCACAGCCACCGGCGACGAGCCATCCGAGCAACGAGACAGCCGACAGAATCGTCATCTGACCGGCAACGACCTCATCGGCCGCCCAGTCCGTGAACCAGTATCCCTGGGCAACCGCCCCCACGGCGAAGTAGGTGGCCAGAATACCCGTGACGTAGAGCCATGGCTCGCGATAGTTGCGTGTCAGCAACAATAGCACCAAGGCAGCGATCGCAGCCCCCCACAACACACTGCCGGAAAAATCGGCTTGCGCAACATGCACGATGGAAATCGCAAGCCCCAGCAATGCCAACGGAATTCCACCGAGCGAGAGGGGACGCGACAGCAGCCCCGGCAATTCATCGGCCAGGGGAAGCTCGACACGGTCGAACCAGCGGACTCGGTCGCCGACCAAGACGCGGCGACCTGCTGCAAACGTGTGATCAAGCCACGTGGCGGCAATCGCTGCCAACAGCCCCAGACCCGCACTCCACACCGGGATCAACGTGACCGCTGCGATCATCAGGAAGTACATCGGCAGTTGCGATCGATACTGCAACGCGCAGGCGATGCAGCCCAACATCGATCCCGCCAATGCGATCCCGTCTAGCGTTCCGACGGCATGAAAGTGGTACGGATCGGCGCCGAGGATGTGGCGTGAGAACACCAAAACGATGACGCACACCGACGCCAGCATCGAAACGTCAGTCAGCGGTGTCCGCCAACCGAGTTTCAGTCCCCGTCGCTCGCCCGCACAGGCCAACAGTCCTGCAAGCAAACCAATACCCGCCAGCAACACCGTCGCGATGGGGCCGCCGGCAGGTGCGACACCGAAGAACGCGGCAAGCCCCGCCAGACCGCCGGCCAGATAGATCAGCGTCGGTTGTCGCCGGACAAACGAAGTCAGCAAAAAGAAGACGCAGTACACCGCAAACGTGACACCGAGCCAAACCGGCGCGACGGCTGGAGTGTAGAAATGCGTCCAAAAGGTGACACCGAACAGCGCCGCAGCCAAACCCCATTGTACGATCCGAAACGGCGTGGCAAATCGAAGCGATTCGAGCATCGTGTCGGGTGATCGCTCACTTGCAAGGGACCGTCGTTCGTCGGACTCCCGCTTTCGCTGATCCCAATGGCTAAAGTAGTGATCCAGCAGCGTGATGCCGGCAAACAGCGGCAGCGATGCCAGCCCCCAGCTTTCCGGCCCGAATGCCTGCAGCACCCACTGGGTGACCAGCACATGGTATTCGGCAATGATCGCCAGCAGCAGCAAGAACAACGGCGGAATCGATTCGTAACGCCAAACCAGCCATCCATACAAACCGATCGCGATCAACAACGCCTCCGCAGCACTCACGCTCTGTATCCACGGTGAATCCACCGCCATCGAACTGAGCCGATGGAACGCGTCGGCAACAAACGGAACGGTGGAAACCGAAACACCCAGAAACGAAATCGCGTAACCGACGAACGTGAATCGGCTAAAGCGACGCGGTTCGTTTTGCAACGATTTCAGCCGGTTGTCGGTGTCGAACACCATCACCGCCAACAGAACAAGCAACGGCCCATAGTGAGCCGACGTGATCAGGCCGTGCCCGTGTCCCGCCCAAGACGGCGTGCCGCCGACCGCAACGTGCAAGAACGTCAGCGTCACCACCGTCGCGTAGGCCAGTGTGCCAAAGATGAAGAACGTCGTTGTCCTTCGCCGCAGAAAGACCCGTTTGATGAAGTCGCGATTGAATCGGTACACCCCGTACCCCAGAATCGCCATCGCCAGGTACTGAGTCATCGCCAACCCGATCGCTCCGGCCAACGGATTCGACGCAGCGAGAAAACGCAAGCCCGGTGCCAGTAACATCACACAACAGATGCCGATCAAGACCCGCGAATAGGTCCGATAAAACGGACGGGCAAACAAACCCGACGTGATCATTGACACGCCATAGAAGGCTGCCGCGGAAACAACACCGAACACGAGCCCGATGACAGTGGCCAGTGGATTCATCATTTACCTCATGCCGGCTTGGACGATGACATCGCCGGTCGCACCGGGCACCAACGTCGTTAATACCGCAGCCGCGAACACCAAGGGAATCAATAATGCAACGATCACCAGCAACACATTGCTGGAACTTTCCAGTTGCGGGTACTTCAATCGCATGAAGTACGCCATCGCGAAAAACATGCCGGTGGTCGTGGCCAAGGACAGGTAAACCAGCGAGTGCATCAGCACTTGGTTCTGTTCGATGTTGCCCCAGAACGAAACGATCAAGACCACAAAACCGGCAATCACTAGAAACGCACCGACGAACCAGCCGACGTTGTCCAGCAGAAACGGCTTGAGTACCGCGGACCATTGCGATGCTGAATCGATCAACCGCTGCGTCGCGCTGGGGAACTCCTCGTCCTCCACCGCAAAGCTCCGCGCGGCCGGCGTCGGACGTTGGGACGGCATCGGATCGGTCGGCTGCACAACGGGCGGTGCCCCGCCCGCCGATGCCGACATTGGGACGGTGTCGGGGACGGCAACCTGCTGGTCAACCGACGGCTCGTGCGCCTGTTCCCCTGCGACCTGATTCGCTTCGACACGATCCGCTGCGACCTGATCGAGCGACTCCGTCGGGCCGACGCTGGGTGCCCCCGACTCGGCCGCCCGCCGGGTCTGGACAGCGGCCAATGCCTGTTGCACGGCTTCGCTATTGGGGCGCAACCTGCTTGCCCGAGAAAGTTGTTGTTGCGCCTCGTCGACTTGCCCTCGTCGCAGACACGCTCGTGCGGAAGCGACCAGTCGGTCGACTTCGCGTTCGATTCGCTCCTCCACCTCCCTGGCATGGATCTCCCGCGACATCGATTCGGTTGGCACGATGCCGGGATGCTGCCGGTCCACCGACCGCAACGACTCGATCGCCTGCTCATAGCATCCAGCTTGCGCCGCGTCCCTTGCGCCGCGAACCAGATTGTCAATCGCGATCGTCTCTGACCGCTCCGTGTTTCGATGTTCGAGTTCGCCCAGTTGCTTTCGATAGAACGCATGGATCGTCGCGGCCTGATCGCCTGGCACTTCGCATGACCGAGCAAGCTGCTCCAAATCGGCTAAGACTCGTCCATAAAGTTGCTTGCGGTCGGACTCTTTCGCGATGACGTCCGCGGGCGCCGGTTCGAATGCCGGATGCGGCAAGGGTGCGTGGCAACCGTCACACCAGAGCCGAAAGAAGGAGGTCGGATGGCCGCACGCGGGGCAACGACAATCGGATGCATTCATGGAACGGCAAGCTCATGTTAGGAAAAGAATGCACCTGCTGCGATTTGTTAGCGGTAGGGCGCAAGCCCTCCGGTCCGTCACCGCGTTTGCAACGCCCACACCGGACGGCTCGCGCCGTTCCGCTAGCACCTGCAGCTCAATCACTCTGTCACGGTTGCCCGTCAACAGTCGCCTGCTGCTTCAACGCAGCCAGTTCCAACTCGACTTCGGCATCCCGCTGGGCCTGCTCGACATCGCGATCCAAATCTGTCGACAAATCGGACAGCTCTGCATAGGCCGCCGCTTCCGCTTCCATGCCTTCGATCTTGCGTTCCATGCGGTCGAATTTGTCAAAGCTGCGTTGCACTCGGTTCATCGAAGGCGCCACGCCCTGGACTTCGCGTGACGCTTCGGCGGCCATCTGGCGTGCGATCAAACTGTCGCGCCGGCGAACCGCTTCCTCCAGTTTTTCTTCGATGCGTCGCAAGTCCGACTTGAGTGCGTCGCTGGTCTTGCGGGCGGCTTCCCATTGAGGCTGCAAGCTGGCGGCGATCTGATCGTATTCCTTCTTGCGGGCCAAACACTTGCGCGCCAGATCGTCGTCGTCACGTCCAACGGCCGCTCCGGCCTTCGCCCGCCACTGTTCGGCCAGACCGCGATTTTTCTGCAGATTCGCCTCCAGCTGTTTTTCTCCGGCAATTGCCTTGGCCACACCGTCGCGTGCGAGGCCGATCTGTTCCTCCATTTCGAAGATCAACATCTTGACCATCTTTTCGGGGTCTTCTGCCCGATCCAGCATGTCGCTGACGTTGGCATTGATAATGTCCGAAACTCTTGAAAAAAAGCTCATCGTCAAGCTCCTGCGAATTTGGGAAAACGGGAGACCGGCGGTCACAAACCCATCCATCCTGGCGGCAATTCAGATGCCAAGTCACGTGGCCGGACTGATCCGGGGACGCTTTCGTGATCCCCGTGGCACACGTCCCCTTCACCTACACCAGAACCTTCCGGAGTAAACGTGTTGCGCACCGAATTGCGTTTTTTTTGAAGTCGGCTTCGATCGGCCCGCGGACATGGCGGTTCGACGCCAGCATCGACATGACGATTTTGTCGAAAACAAAACAGTGTGCGAATGGACACTTCTGTGAAACCGCGACCCTCACCCGCGGAAAGCCCCCTTTTTTCGTGCGTCCGTCGCCGCCATCCATTAACATAGGGTGATGCGAAGGTTGGTTCCGTGCGAACGTCACGGCCCCCCTTCATTCGAGATGCAGGTGAGACTACATGACCACGATACTGATCGTCGACGACTCCCCGGTCGATAGGCACTTCACGCGCGACCTCATTGCGGATCAGCCAGGCTTTCAGATTGTCTTTGCCGAACACGGTCTCAACGCGTTGCAGCAGATGCGTCTCTCCGCTCCCGACTTGGTCATCACCGATCTGGTCATGCCAGAAATGGATGGTTTGGAATTGGTGCGTGCTTCCCGACGCGAGTTTCCGGAGATCCCCGTGGTGTTGATGACCGCCTACGGCAACGAATCGTTGGCGGTTGACGCCTTGTACGAGGGTGCGGCCAGCTACGTCCCCAAAGCCAAGCGGGTGGAGCGACTGGTCGAAACCGTCTACCGTGTCCTGGCCCGTGCCCGCGCGAACCGCAATCGCAACCGGTCGACCAAGTTCTATGGCAAGATCAATGCGACGTTCTACCTGGAGAACGATCTCGACAAGATCCCCGCGTTGGTCGACTATGTCCAGCAGATCATTGGCGGGCTGGAACTGAGCGACGAGACCGAGCACATCCGTGTCGGCGTGGCATTGGAAGAGGCGCTGCTCCATTCGATCTGGCACGGCAACCTGGAATTGACCAGTGACGAACTCGATCGCAGTCGCGCCGCCGGTTGGGAAGCACTCAAGGAGCTGATTTCGCAACGTCGTTCGCAATCGCCCTATCGTGATCGACAGATGGTGCTGGAAGTCCATGTCACCAACAGCACGGCTCGATTCGTCATTCGTGACGGCGGCGTCGGAAACCAACGCCTCTCTGCCCGCACGTTCACCCGTGAAGACTATTTCGGGACGGGAGACGGAGTTGGCATCGCGCTGATGAGCACGCTGATGGACAAGGTCACCTACAACGAAACCGGAAACGAGCTGACACTGATCAAGGTCAGCCAGAACTAATCGTAGGTCACGCTGTGCGTGACAATCGAAATGCTGTGACAATCGGTATGCATAGCATGCCCTACTGCCCCTTCAATCGCACCGCATCGATTTCTTCGTAGCTCAACGAATGCGTCGTATCGATCGTGATACGGATCGCATCGACGGTGAAACTGGTCAGCGGCCACGACACGTCGTAGTCCACCGGCGTACCGGGTTGGCTGGTATCGGGACCGATCGGCATCACGTGAAATTGCCCGCTGACCGCATCCCGGACTTCCACCGCTCGCACAAACCCGTTGCCAAAGGTTTCGCGAATGACCACACCGGACGAACGGACCGGAACTTCGAATCCGACGGTCAGGGTTTGATCGCCGCTATTTGCGTAACGCGGCGCCCATGCGGTTCGGGCATCGCCATAGGCGAACGTGTTCGGTTCGCCCAACGCATCGGCGGCTGACCATCCGAACGGGCTGTACTGGGAACTGAAATCGATGACGGTCGAAGCGTATTGCCACAATTCCACTGCAAACGATGAAGAAAACACGTCGTCCACCGCTTCGCCGCCGACACCGTTTGCGTTCTGATCCATCAGGTTTCCGCGGACATCGCGAATCTCCGGCCCAATCGAGTAGGCATAGACACCCATTGCCGTTTGCGTCGCGAACCGAATTTGGTAGGTGTCATCGCTGAGCTGGACGACTTCATCGACCGCCAACGCTCCATCGGGACCGGACAAGCTGACCACATCGTCCGTCGTGAAGCTGAGGGGATCGATCGGCTCATTGAACGTCACCGTGATCTGGTCGATCGGGCCGGAGTGTGTTGCATCGGGAACCGTCGCGATGATCCCGGGGCCGCTCGTATCAGGTGTGACGATGCCACGCAGACGCACCGAATCAATTTCTTCGTACGAGAAGGAGTGGTCGGTATCGATCGTGATCCGCAGCGCGTCGACGTTGTAAGTCGTCATCGGCCAGGAAACAAAGTAGTCGACCGGCGTCCCCGGCTGGCTGTCATCGGTGTCCGTCGACACGACGTGGAACGTTCCGGTTACGCTGTCGCGGGCTTCCACCATCCGCACAAACCCGTTGCCGTAGGTTTCGCGAATGATCGCGCCGGTGGCCGACACGGGCGTTTCGAACGCAACGGTCAGCGTCTCGGTCGTCCCGTTGACCGACCCTGGCGCCCAGGCGGTGCGTTGATCGGCATAGACAAACGTGTCCGGCGGCCCAAGGGCTTGCGACGCGGACCACGACGTCGCGCTGTACTGTGAGCTAAAATCGACGACGGAACTCGCGTCTTGCCAAAGCTCCAGATCGAACGTGAGCTCAAAGACATCGGTGGAAGGATCGCCGGAAACTCCGTCGGCGTTTTGATCCATCGCATTGCCCGCCAGATCGATGACATCCGGACCAACGGCTAACGAATACGTTCCCCAATCGGTCTGCGGTGCAAACCAAACCCGATAGACCGTTTCGGAAACGGATTCGATCGAGTCGATGGAGAGCGGGCCGCCGGGCCCGTTGAACGAGGAAAAATCGTTCGGCGAGAGACTTCCCACGTCGATCGGTTCGTTGAACGTCAATTCCACATGGTCCACGGGGCCGGGATGCCCGGCGTCGGGTAACCAAGCGACCACGCGCGGGCCGGTCGTGTCCGGTGGGACAATGCCCCGCAATCGCACCGAATCAATTTCTTCGTACGATAGTGAATGATCCGTATCGACGGTGATCCGAACCGCGTCGACACGGTAGTCGGTCAGCGGCCACGACACGTTGTAATCAACCGCCGTCCCCGCTTGGCTGTCGTCCTGGGCGGTCGATGCCAAATAGTACACGCCCGTGTCGGCGTCACGAACATGCACCGCCGTGACAAAACCGTTGCCGAACGTTTCACGAATGATGACACCGGTCGATTGAACCGGCGTCGCGAATCCGACCGTCAGCGTTTCGCTGGTTCCATTGATGGCGCGCGGCGCCCAAGCCTGCCGCGAGTCCCCATAGGCAAAGGTGTCCGACACCCCGAGTGCTTGCTCGGCCGACCACGATGTCGGACTGTACTGAGAACTGAAATCGACAACCGATTCGGCAAACTGCCACAGTTCGACCGTGAATTGAACCGCGTAAGCATCCGCCAACGGCTCTCCATCGACTCCATCCCCATCTTGGTTCATCGACCTTCCCTCCAGATCCAACACGTCGGGGCCGACCGACAGCGAGTAATCGCCGAATGCGGTCTGCGGCGGGAAGGTGATTTCGTAGCGGGTGCTGGTCAGTCGATTGACCGCGGACGCCTGAATCGCACCCTCCGGACCTTCAAAGCTCGACACGTCCTCGAGCGTGAAGGAACCATCTTGAATCGGCTCGTCAAACGTCAGTTCGACACGGCTGACCGGACCGTTGACACTGCCCTGCAGCGTCGATTCGATTATCCGAGCACCGTCGGTATCCGGAACCGTCACCCCGCGCAACTGGACCGCATCAATCTCTTCGTACGCATTGAGATTGTGATCGGTATCGATCGTGATCCGCACCGCGTCGACCGGATAGCTGGTTTGCGGCCACGTCACGAGGAAATCAAAGGGGACATTGGGCAGACTGTTGTCTTGCGGCTGAGCCACCGTGGCGAACTCTCCGGTCGTCGCGTTGCGGGCTTCGATGGTTCGCACGAATCCATTTCCAAACGTTTCCCGAATCACGACGCCACTGGCCAACAAGGGTTCCGCAAAGCCGACCGTCAAAAACTCTTCGGTCCCGTTCTCCGATCGCGGCGCCCAAGCCGTTTGCAAGTCACCGTAGCTGAACGTATCCGGTGCACCGAGTGCCTGCGCGGCTGACCAGGCCGTTGTCGTGTACTGAGAACTAAAATCAATCACCTCATCCGCATACAACCATCTCTGTAGCGTGAATTGAATGTCATACCGATCATCCTCCGCTTCGCCGCCGACCCCGTCTTGGTCCTGATCGATCACATTCCCGGCGGGATCGGTGATCGCCCCGCCGATCGTCAACCGATAGGTTCCCAACACATCCTGCGTCGGGAAAACAATGTCGAACTCGGTCTGCGAAACAGACTCGATCGCCGAAACGCTGATCGGTCCGGCCGGTCCGACGAAATCGCTGACGCTATTGACGGTGAACGAATCAGCGGCAATCGGTTCGTCAAACGTGATCCGCACCCGATCGACCGGAACATCCACGGCGCCTTGGGGCGAGGCAGTGACGACGTAGGGTCCGACGGTATCGGGCACGATCGTGAACCCGCCGATGAATCGGTCTGCCGTCACTTCGCCGTTGATACCGTTGGCATTTTGGTCCATGGCGTTGCCGAACGGATCGACGATGTCCGGCCCCATGGTGATCACGTAGTCGCCGAGTGTCGCTTGGGGTTGGAAGACGATTTCAAATGCTCGTCCGGCGGAACCGGCGACAGCTTGAACTGCGGTGACCGCAATCGCCCCCAACGGCCCCTGAAAATCCACAATGTCATCGGTTGTGAAGGAATCGACATCCACGCGTTCGTCAAAGGTAACACGCAGTCGATCCTGAACCTTCATCACGTCACCGTTAGGAGCGTTTGCAACAACGATCGGGCCGTTTTCATCGGGCGCCACCGCCGCGGCGACGTTCAATCGTCCGCCCGTCGTGGTGCGTGACTGGAGGGCCGGGATCGCGTCGACCGTGTCCAGAAGACGATCGCGGATCTTCCCAGACGGCCAATCAGGATGCTGACTCCTGAGCAACGCAACGGCTCCAGCAACGTGCGGCGTCGCCATCGACGTCCCGTTGAATGTGCTGTACGTGTTGTTTCGTGTCGTGCTATAGATACCAACGCCGGGCGCCCCCAGGTCGACCTGGGTGGCTCCGAAGTTGGAGAAGGTCGCCAATGCATCGTTGTGGTCGGTCGCCGCAACCGCGATCAGATTGTCATGGGGAAAATTGGCGGGGTAGAAAGGCCGCGTCTCGTTGTCGTCGCCGATTTGGTCTCCGCCACCGTTGCCCGCCGCCGCGACCACGATGTGATCGGCCGCCCGCGCGTACTCGATGGCATCGGCGAGTGCCTGAGACGCGGTGCCGTTGAATCCCCAACTGTGGTTGGAGATCGTGGCGCCGTTGTCGACCGCGTATTGGATGGCGCTGACAGCGGCGGCGGTCGATCCGCCGCCGGAGGCATTCAAAAACTTGACGGCCATGATCTGAACGTTCCAACTGACGCCGGCCACGCCGATCCCGTTGTTCGCCACCGCACCGATCGTGCCGGCAACGTGCGTCCCGTGATTGTGGTCGTCCATCGGGTCGCCATCACCGGAAACAAAGTCGAACCCATGAACGTCGTCGATAAAGCCATTGCCGTCATTGTCGATCCCGTCACCAGCAATCTCACCCGGGTTGGACCACATGTTCGCGGCCAAATCTGGATGCAGATAGTCGACCCCGGTATCAATCACCGCGACGACCGTGTTCGAGTCTCCCGTCGTGATCGCCCACGCTCCGCTCGCATCGATGTCGGCATCCACGGTGCCACCGGTTTGTCCCGTGTTGTGCAGCCCCCAAAGGCTGTCAAAACCTGGATCATCGGGGACCACCGAAAGACGGATCTCGTAGTTGGTTTCGGCGTAGAGCACGCCGGGATGATGCCGATAGAAATCAAGCGTCTGGTCGACATCCAGGCCCTGCGGCAGTTCGACTTGCTTGAGCCCGGGCAACGCGGAAAACTCGGCGATCGGATTGCTCGACGAGGTCGCCGCACCCGCACGGAACCGCACCAGCACACTGTCGCTGTCAAACGCGCCGGCGTCGAGGGGCAGCGAACGGGACTCAACCGCCAAGGCGGCGTCCAACAGACAACGTGTCTCCAAGACTTCGAGTCGTCCGGCGCGGCGTCGCCGCCGACGCTCCGCGATTGATTTGCGGCGTCGTAATTGAGATCCCATTGCAGACAGCCTCGCTGGTCAACACGAACGCGTGTATTGCCCCGACAACCAACGAGTCTACTGCCTACAAGTTTGCCCATCAGCGCTTCCCCACGACTCTGCCGAGTTTGGCAAAACTTTCGTATTACACAAGCGGCGGGCCATCGGTCGTCCATGCGGGACGGGCACACTCGCACGTTGAAACGCAACAGCGGCTCGACAAGAATTCATCTGTAAATCAGTCCAGGTCGCCGACGCCGCCCCCACTTCCATTGCGTCTACGATAATCTGATGTACCTGCCCTACGCCGAACCACCACGCCAACTGCCGCCGAGATTTGATGGATACGCCCTCGTTGAAGATCCTCGTGTGTGGCGCGACGGGCTACGTCGGCGGCCGTTTGGTTCGATTGCTGTTGGACCAAGGCCACACCGTGCGCTGCCTGGTCCGAAACAAGCAGAAACTGAGCAAATTCGGCTGGCGTGACCATCCGCGATTACAGGTACTCGAGGGCGATTTGCAGGACCGCGAAGCGGTTGACACGGCGGTCGTCGATATCGACGTGGCGTACTACCTGGTGCACTCCATGATCGCCGCCAGCGACAAGTACGCGCAGCGCGATCGCGAGTTGGCTGAAAATTTCGTCGCGGCAATCGATCAATCCCCGTGTCGTCAGATTGTCTACCTGGGTGGCCTCGGTGAACTCGGTCCCGATCTCAGTCGCCACCTGAGAAGCCGTCGCGAAGTGGCCGAGATTTTGCAAACCAGTACCGTTCCGGTCACCGTACTGCGTGCCGCGATGATCATCGGGTCCGGTTCGGCGTCATTCGAAATCCTGCGTTACCTGGTGGAACGTCTGCCGATCATGGTGACGCCGAAATGGGTGAACACAAAAACTCAGCCGATCGCAATTCGTGATGTGTTGCGGTACGCGGTGGAGTGTATTAGCGTGCCGGAAACCCGCGGGCGAACGATCGACATCGGAGGATCGGACGTGATGACGTATCGCGAACTGATGCAAGCGATGGCCAAGGCGATCGGTTTACCCAGACGCATCATCGTGCCGGTACCCGTGTTGACGCCGCGTCTGAGTTCGCTGTGGATTTCGTTGGTCACTCCCGTCAGCAGCGCGATCGGACGACCACTTGCCGAAGGGCTTCGCAATCGCACGGTGTGCCGCAACGATTGGGCGACGAAACTGATGCCGGGCACCCTCTTTAACGTGCAACAAGCGCTCGACGCGGCGCTGGGCAAGATCGAAAGTCACGACATCGAAACCCGCTGGTCGACCGCCGGCGTGATGCCGGGTGATCCCGATTGGGCAGGCGGAACCAGCAAAATCGACGAGCGGTCGATCACCGTTCACGCCTCTCCGCAACAAACCTATCAAGTGATCGAAAAGATCGGTGGCGGCCACGGATACTGGGGAGCCGGCTGGCTATGGCACGTGCGTGGCTGGATGGACTTGATGGTCGGCGGTCCGGGACTGCGGCGCGGACGTCGCCACCCGAACGACCTTCATTTCGGCGAAGCGGTTGATTTCTGGAGGGTCACGGCCCACCAACCCAATGAACGATTGCGATTGACCGCCGAAATGAAACTTCCCGGCGATGCTGAACTCGATTTCCAGCTCGCTCCGGCGGAAAATGAATCCACCATCGTCACCATGACCGCCAGATTTCGCCCCAGCGGCTTGCTGGGGTTGGCCTATTGGTACAGCGTCCTACCGCTGCACGGACTGGTCTTTCCCGTCATGTTGCGGGGGATCAAACGCGACGCCGAATCGAACTCGGTATGATGGTGGGATCGATCACTGTCCATCATCCGATTTCCCCCCACGCCCGTGAGGCCGCCACCATGATTCTACGATCCGCTACGTTCGTTCTCTTGATGCTCTCCGCCCTCTCCCTCTCGGCCGGCGATTGGGTGTCCTTGATCGGCGCCGATTCCCTGGACGGCTGGACGAAGGTCGGCGGAGAGGCAAGCTATCACTTGGACGATGGCGTGATCACCGGCAAAACGGGGCCGGGCAAGAACACGTTCTTGACCAAGGGACCCTATGCCGATTTCGAGTTGGAGTTCGAGGTCAAGTGCGATCGCGAACTGAACTCGGGGGTGCAAATTCGTAGCCACCTTTATCCCAAACCGACACCCCAGGAATCGAAACCTGATCGAATCCGCGAACAAGGCGAGATGTACGGCTACCAGTGCGAGATCACCGGGAAAACAAACGGGGCCAACGGATGCTCGGGGAATTTTTGGGACGAAGGTCGCCGGACGAAATGGCTGGACGAATCCGTCAATGCGGAAGAAAAACAGGCCGTTTACAAGCCCGGTCAGTGGAATCAATTTCGCATCGTCGCCAAAGGCAATCGGATCCAGAGCTTCGTCAACGGGGTTCCCGTCGCCGACTTCACCGACGACCGTGATGCGGAAGGCCTAATCGGTCTGCAAGTCCACTCGATCAAGAAAGGCAGCGGCCCCTACCAAGTGTCCTGGCGCAACATCCGAATCCGTGAGCTGTAGTCTCGGTGATCGAGGCCCAAAACGTGCCGCTTCGTCACAGCGTGCCTTGATCTGGCCTCGGATTCCATTGCGGATCGCAGCGATTTTCGGGCTGACAACATCACACTGTAACATTTGGGTACCTGATGAGCCCGGCAGTTTTTGCTGTCGCCTGAACGGGTGTGCGTTTCCCGAAGAGAAGAGACAATCGACGGAGTTTTTCTCACGGATGCGAACCCATGATTCATTCACTCACCCCCAAATTGATTCGGCCCAAATTCGTTGCACTCGTTCTGGCGCTGGCGGCCGCCGCCACCGGCTCAGCCTCAGTCGCTGATGCCGGCGGCCTTGGATTGTTCAACCGATCTGCCTGTGACGCCGGATGTGTCATGGCCTGCTGCGACGCGGCCTGCGGTGACAGTGCTTGCGGCGCCCCGCTGTGTTGCGACGCGGCCGACTGCAATGGCCTCGGTTGCGACGGATGCGTCAGCTGTGTCTCCGACTGCTGTGAGGCCGGCTTGCTGGGCGGTCTGATCAAACCTAGCGATCGTTGCTTCGACGACTTTGTCAGCCCGATGATCAACTTCGTTCACTTCGAAGACCCACGTACCCTCACCGAACTCCGTCCGATCTTTGTCAATCACTGGGTGCCCGAACGAATCGGCAATAACATTCCTGCCGGCGGATCGATTCAGTTGCTGGCCATGCAATTCCGCATCGCGCTGACCGAACGGCTCAGCCTGATCGGAGTCAAAGACGGCTACATTTGGGACAACACCAACGGAGCGTTGGACACGCTGCTGGATGACGGTTGGGCTTCGGTCACGGCCGGATTGAAATACAACATTCTCCGAGACACGCAAAGCGGCACGATCGCTTCGATCGGGGCCACGTATGACTTGCCAGGCAGTCGTGATGCCTTGCAAGACATTGCCGACGGGGAATTCCACCTGTTCGCCACCGGTGGCCAACGGCTGATGTGCGGCAAGGCCCACCTGATGTCGGCCTTCGGCTGGCGCGTTCCCAGCGACGGGTTCCTGCAATCGGAATCGATTCACTGGTCCAACCACTTCGACATCAAGCTGACCGAGAAAACCTACTTCGTCACCGAAGTCGCTTGGTGGCACTGGATTGACAGCGCCGAGGGCGGTGCCGCACTGGGTGTTGCCGGACAAGACCTGTTCAACTTGTCCACCAGCGACGTGACCGGCAACGATTTGGTCACGCAAAACGTCGGCTTGAAATTCAAACCCAACGCCAAAACGGAATGGGGCATCGCGTACGAATTCCCGTTGACCGAATTCAAAGATGTCATCGAAGGCCGGCTGCAGACCGAGTTGATTGTTCGGTATTAGGCGCTGTCCCCAATTCCGTCAGAGGGCGCGTCGGAGTCTCGCGATCACCGCGCAGGTACTCGTCGAAGAATCCGACGATCCGTTCTCGGTATTCCTCGGGATCTTCACCGAACAAATCCACGTGTTCAGCTCCCTCGACCAACCACAGCCGTTTGGGTTCTCTGGCGACGGAAAACATCGCGTGGGTTTCTGACGCGGTGGTGTGCAGGTCGTCGGATCCCGACGCGACGCAAACCGGGCATCCGACGTCCGGCAGATGGTCGATGGGGCGCAGCTGCTGCGGCGAAAACCCTAAGCGCGGTTGAAATTGCAGCAGTAGAATCGTCGCGGGAACCGTCGAAAGCGGGCCAAGCTTGGCGGCGACACGATTGTGGATGGCGTCGTGAATGTTCGGATAAACAGACTCCAGCACGAGCGCGTCGATCTCGAGCGGCGACGCCAACAGCGCCGCGGCGCCACCAAGCGAAACACCGATCACGCCGATCGGTTCATTCGGGTGTTCGCGTCGTGCGAATTCAACGGCGGCACGAACGTCGTGTTGTTCGAGGTATCCAACCGTGATGGTGTCTCCAGGACTCTCGCCGTGTGCCTGGAAATCGATCATCACCGTCGCGTACCCGGCGTCATGCAACATTCGCGCACGTTCCAACATCGACAGACGCGAACCATGGATGCCGTGCAGCAAGACGATCACTCCTTTTCCAGCATTCGGCCTTGTCTGCCAACCCGAGACTGACGCCCCCGAATCGCTTTTCACAACGAAGGCGGTCGCGTTCAATTCTCGCGGCGGATCGCCGATGACACGAGGGCTCGGCGCGACGAGCGCGCCGGCGACAAACCAAGACGCGATCAAGCCTGTCATCACCAAACATGACGCAGCGATCATCGCCCGGCGGATCATTCGTCTTCGTCGCATCAGTGACCTCAATGTGTCGATTCCCCTGCCCAGCAAAACCACAATCGCCATCGCCATCGCCAAGGCGACCCGAATTCAGAATCAACTCGACTCGCCAGAGACCGTTGTCTCATTCCCGCTTCCGTTACCGGCAGCGGTCGATTCACCGACAACGCTGCCGTCCGGCGTCATAATAAGCGAATTCTTGGCAACGAGCCGGTGAATTGGCTGAATCCGCCGCAAAGGAACCTGCGGCGCACGGCCGTACTACATCCTGAAGGGATCACAGCAAGTAGCCGGAGGTCAGCGCAGCGACACCTCCGGGCCACGCCACCACTCCACTCAACGACCCCGGACGGGGTCGCAGCGAGTCCCAGCCCCCGCCCTCACTACGTTCGCCCCTCTTCTCCAAACGGTCCACTTCAATAGTCTCTGGCACACAATTCATCGGCGTCGTAATGCAAGCCGCGTTTTGGTCTCACTGGTAAACTTCAAACATCCAAAGGCGCTCGACTCCCCAGGATCGCCGCGTCGAGCGTTCGCCGGATTCGTCGATGAGTCCAAGAAAAACTCATACAGACCACACCACGCAAGTCACGGGGGAGTCAGGCGCCTGCGGATCACTCGATGGACCATAAGAGATCAAGACGGCGACCGCACCAAAACGCTGACGACCTGCGGCCAGAGGATTCAAGAAGCTGGCGTCAGCCTTTCGGGCTGGAGCCTCACGCAACGTCGCTCCACGGTGACCGCAGATCAACCGCCGAAGCGGAGAGCAATTCGATTAAGTTCAATGTTAGATATAACTGAGCGGCGGCAATTGTTTTCCCACTTCAATAACGACAACTCCGCTGCTTCGGTTCATGTCATGGCTCTGTTGCTTCGCCCGCCGTTTCAGCATGAGCAGCAGTCTCGACCGTACCGCCGTGACGAAGCGTGACTATCGAGTATACAGCAATCAAGACGGCAGTGACGATCAACGGCGGGATCCAACCGGCAACCAGAATTGCGGCGTTCATCCCAACACCGTCGTACGCGTGGTCTCCACGTTCGCGTGCGAGTTCACGCGTCGCTGGCAAATCGAATTGCAAGCGGAATACAAGCGTTGCGTACCAGGAGATGGCAGTCGCGAGAAATAGACGGAACAGCCAGTTTCGCTTTGTGTTTCGCGTTGCGGACGTGAACACAAACATCGCGGGAATCACGGTCCACGAAACGATCATTCCCCAGCCGCCAATCATGGATTGAGCTTGCGTAGGCAGCAGGCGTGACACGGCCCCCATCACGACTTCAAAAACAATGACAGCAAAGATGCATCCGACGATAAGTATCAGTTTTCGCATCTTTCGGAACCAAAACGTCGGCAATCACCGAGTGCGGCCAAGCTGTTTTCAATTTGCAAACGCGTCATGCCGCACGTCGGTGCAATGGCGCGTTCAAGAAAGCCGCTGTGCGGCGTAGATCCCTCGAAAGTTTTGAAAAAATGGGGTCGGCAAAGCACGCTGGATCTTTTGAACTCTACTCAAAGGAGCATGCCATGCCGACGTACGACAATCTACCCAAGACCTCGCAGCATTTCAAAGGAAAATGGTTCGACAAAATGGTCGAAGACCTGCAGTTGGCCGGGAAGGCCAAGCGAACCGTCTACGGGTACGTTCGCGAGGTCCGTAAACTCGCCGATTTCCATCAAAAATCGCCGGCCAAGATCACTGAGAATGACGTGCGATCTTATCTGCTGCATCAGATCATCGACCAGGAAGTCGCGTCGGGGTCCCAAAGCGTCACGCTCTCAGGGATCAAGTTCTTCTACCGCACCACCTGTCCGCGAAAATGGAAGGTCCTCGACCAAACCAAGATCAACGACGGCAAGGCGTTGACCGAGGTGATCACTCAACGACAGGTCTTTCAAATGATCGACGCCTGTCGAACCTTTCGCATGAAGAGTGTCATTTGGGTCACCTACACGCTCGGCCTGCGAATCAGCGAAGCGGCCAACTTGAAGGTCGGAGATATTGACAGCGAACGAATGATGGTCCACGTCCATCGAGGCAAAGGGGCAAAAGATCGTTACATTCCACTGGCCGATTCGACTCTTGCGGTACTCCGCGCGCTGTGGATTGAACATCGCAACCCGAAGTTCGTCTTCCCTGCCAAAGGACGCAACCACCAGGACGGGTCAAAGTCCCGGACGCATGTCAGCATTTCAACCGTCCAAAGCGCGATCAAAAAGATCACCGAACAGTTGAACTTCGGCAAGAAGGTTTCAACCCATACGCTCAGGCATTCTTACGCCACGCACTTGCTCGAAGCCGGCGTGAGCTTGAAGGCCATTCAAAAGTACCTCGGCCACAAAAGTCTGCAAACGACGATGATCTATCTGCACCTGACCGAGACCGCCGAAGCGGATTCGCGAAAGATCATCAACAAACTGTTTGCCGGTCGCAAGAAGTCTGAGCAGTAGATGCTCGCGGTGGCTGAGCCGACGGACTTTAACCAACCGAAACTCAACAAATGTCGCCAGCCGTCATCGGGCAACCGGTCTGCGCGGAGCCCGCAACAACACGCCCGGAGACCATTCCAAACCTCACCCGACTGCGATCATCTCGCCGTCTGCGTTGGTTGCGAAAGTCATCGCATCGCATTCTCGGCGTTTCATGAGCCACCGAAGCCCAGTCATGGCCTGTGAACTGCCGTGCCAATCAAAGCAAAACCCGATCGTGTTTTCCGCCGACTCCGGCCTTCTAGAACAGAGAATTTGAGCATCGGCTCGTCCGCTGGAGTGGACGCTGCCATTCAGCTTCAAACAGAGAAAAGATAGAGACACCGCTCGTCATTCACGCGATGTCAAATTCTTATTGGTTATCTGCGTCTTGGGAATGCCTTCCGAGCGATAACTTGGATTTCGTCTATTTGCAAATGGTCGCTCGCATTTCCAACGACCAGGTTCTTGCCATGAGTGGTTTGAAACGATTCACGTAGTCTTCGTAGTAGTGTCTTGCCGTGTGCAAGCCTTTCAGGATTGCGATCAATTCTGTCGCCAGCGTCTGCGGCCAGTTGCCCAATGTTGATCGCTCCGAACGTACCATTTATTCGAGCAATTTCGAGTCGTCCATTGACATAGGTTTGAATCAGTTCGTTCCGATTATCTTGGAGGAGCGAGGCAACGAGTTCGGCGAACTCATCGCGGGCGAGTTCTGCATTATTCTCGGCGAGATGGTCTGGGCTTAGAAAATGGGATTCGACATCTGTGCCGTGCGTAAGCATTGGCTCGACATGGAGACGCCGAATAGCCTCTTCCCATTCTTGAGCTTCATCGTCGGAGAGAAAATCGCGATCACGATGAACAACGATAGTCGCCTCGGCGTTCGACGACCGAATCACTTGAAGCAAAGGACGTAGATTACGAATTGTTGTGACACCGTGATACGGCAAAATCAACGTCTGGTCAGAACGAAAACCATTTCCCTCCAACAAAATACCCAAGAGGCGGTGATTGGTGTCCTCAGTTAGAACGATCGCCTTTGCGTCAATACTGTTTATGCGTTCGCGAACATCCAGCGCGCCAATATCAAGTAGAACACCGATCTCATCGTCTTCACTGGCGACTTCAACTGTGCCATTGCGCACTCATAGAAAACGCACTGCACCAGAAAGTGCATCGACAACGTGGCGTGAGTGGGTCGTTAGGAGCACCTGCGTGTTGCGTTCCTCCGCAATAGTTCGCAGTAGACCGCATAGGAGACGTTGATTGTTCGGGTGAAGATGTGAGTCGGGCTCATCCAGGACAATTAGGCTGGGACCAAACCGGTGTATGTACGACAGAATTTGCATCGCCTGTAACGCACCAGTTCCTGCCAATTCAATTGGGACCGATTTGCCCTCGTTGACATACAAAACATCAATGAATTCGTCCGTGTCCTCCTGCCAAGTCACTTGAACATCGCAGTCAGTAAACACTTCTCGGAGATCGTGAATGAAGTCTGACCATTCCGGTTTTCCCCACAATCGAAGCAAGATATTCCTCAAGACAAGGTTTGCATCACCTCGGGCGAGCGTTCTCAGTAAAACTCCATCGGACACATACTGCTCATTCTTCGCGATGCCCGCCAACCCAGGAGAGAAAATCGTGAATGGCTTGCTGAGATCGGAGATAGTTTCAGCGACGTCAGGATTATCGACGGTGACGTTGATGTTCCGATTGCGACCTTTGCGAATTGCAACCGTGCACGATTGTCCCGTATCCAAATCGAGTTTGACTGATATCGCCTGATCACGGTCTTCCAGCAAACGCCCGCCGGCTCCGAGTGGACAAACCGTCTCCGTTGGCGAATAGATCAGCTGGGAGGGGTTAAGTGTCGATGCAGCGCGACGGCTTTCCGTCAATCGCAGGGTTTGGATCACACCAACGGTGAAATGCAGCGCTTGAATGACTGAACTCCTGCCGGAGTTGTTCGCTCCAACGAGCACGTTCAGTGGCTGAAGGTCAAAAACAGCGTCCTCAATCCTCATGAAGCGCTGAATCCGTGATGACTGTAAGTGAGGCATCTATGTCCTATGATGCGGTTAGTGCTCGAAGCAGATAACGAATAGCGTTTTATCCTCTCGTCGCGCAGCGATGAGGGATAAAACGTTGTTGAACTTGGCCGCGGAGCGGTCCGCGGGGTCACTGGGGGATTGTATCTCATCCCCATGGCACGTGATAGACTTTACTCAGGTCCAGAGTCCTGGCGGTGCCGATGTGCAGGGTCCGTTTGGGACACAGATGTCTCGATTGAGCCGATTTCGGGTTCGGGCGATGAGTTTCTCCGCAGTGATGAGAGGGACCCAGACAAATCGGCGTTTCGAGACAACGGAAGTCTCGTTGGGAAGGACATTAGGACGCTACCCTTGGTGGACCACGTGAACGATGACGCTGCCAATCCGCAGACGGTTGCATGACGCTCAATGGGTCCAACCCAATTGCCTGACGCCCTTCGAACTCCTCTTCCTGAAGCATCCCACCACAGCGTGGACAACGACCAGGATCTCGGCCCAGGATCGACTCCAACCAACTCGCCAGCGTTTCCGGGACCAGCGGGACAGGGACCGGCACGCCCAATAAACCCCGGATGATTTGAAGCTTCTTTTTGCGGTTGCGGTTGTTTGACGCCGTCGGCCTGCACATCAGTGCGGCCCTCGATCGGCTCCCTGGCCGCCGGCAATGTCCGGCATCCGCAGCAACTCCATCGGACTGGTAAGTGTTCCCACATAACCGGCCGAAACATGCAGGTATTTCAGTGTCGTCGAGATCGACTTGTGGCCCATCAAACGCTGGATGACAGGAATCGGAACGCCGGCTTCCATCAGATGGTTGCGTCCCCGCAGAGCCACCTTCCGTTTCACCGGACATCGCAAACATACAGTCCAACGAATCTATGAACACCCGAGCCATGCCTGGAAAAATCCCGGGGGTTCGGGGGCTGGCCCCCGAGCAGTGTTGCACGAGCAACTAACGCACACCAAAAAGTTGTCTCACTGTCGTTGACACATTCCGCGGCGCGATGGACCGGAACTCAAAAACAAACTCGACTCACCGACTGCGGTGCACCGACTGCGGTGCACCGATTTCGATGAAAGAGTTGGGTGTTCAAAAAAACGGCTCTCCGAGATGCTGGGAGTCGGGTGATCGGGAGCTAAGCCCACGAGCCCAAATTGATACAAAGTCCCTCTCGGAGAACCGAACCCATGTTGTACCTCGGAATCGATCAACACGCAAAGCAACTCACTCTTTCACTTCGTGGATCCGACGGAAACGTCATCCTCAATCGCCAAGTCAGCACGGAGCCCAAACGATTCGAGGAGTTCTTTAACGGACTGAAATCCAGGGCCGAAGCAGATGGATATTTTGCGATTGTCGAAGTCTGTGGATTCAACGATTGGCTGCTCCTGGCCCTGCCAAACTTCGGATGCACCGAAGTCATTCTGATCCAACCAGAGAAGAAGCCCAAAGTAAAAACAGACCGCCGCGACGCTCACGCACTCAGCGAACTGCTGTGGATCAATCGCGAGCGCATCGCCAATCGGCTTCCGATTCGAGGTGTTCGACAGGTCATTGCCGCCTCTCCAATTGATGCCGAGAACCAACGCATCACTTTACTGCGGCAACAAGCCGGGAGGCAGCGAACCCGTGCGACCAATCAAATCAAACACATCCTCAGACGTCACAACCTGCAGTGGTCTATGCCGACCAAAACCTTCCCGACGTTGAAGGCCATCGCCTGGCTAAAAACGGTCAAACTACCTTCGTGGGATCGAACTGAAATGGACTATCACCTCGGGGAATTCGAACGCTTAACGACGCGAATGAAGTCACTCGAAGAAACCATTGTATCTCGTGGTCAGGGAATCGAAGAAGTCGAATTGCTTCGCACCATCCCAGGATGTGGATACTACTCCGCGCTGGCATTGGCCAGTCGTATCGGTGATGCAAAACGCTTCCCTCGTGGCAAGAGCCTTGCAAACTACTGGGGATTGACTCCCGGTGTTCGCGACAGCGGGGACGCTAAAGGGCGACGCGGACATATCACCAAGACGGGGAGCACGATGGCGCGTTGGTTGCTCGCTCAAGTCACGCAACACGTGTTGCGTCGCGACCCTGTCATGAAGCAGTGGTACAAGCCGATTCGTGCACGTCGTGGAAGTCGTATCGCACGGACCGCGGTGATGCGACGGATGTCGGTGATCATCCGGAACATGCTCGTTGAGAAACAATCCTACACCGAATGCCGCGACGCCATGATCGCTCGCCGTAAAAGTCAATTGAAGACAAGAAACAAGCGTGCAGCTTAAATCTACTTCACAACCCAACTCATACATCAGCCTTACGAATTTGCCTCATGAAGCTTTGAAACAGAGATGGCATCGGCTCGGCCTCTGCTGCTTGACACAACCGTGACAAGTCTTGTGGACCCGAGTTGCTCACCCTATCCAATTCGCCCGGAACCATGTGTAGATCCGACCTCGTTGTGATTCACTTCACAGCCTGATAGTCGAACGTTGCACTGATTAGGAGCCTTGGATTGCGGTGGGCGGATCGCATCGAAAAATCTGTGCTTGGCCGATCGTGCCAAGGCATCATTGCAAACGCATTGATGGGACCCACGAAGGAATGTATGGGGTGCGGTCGCTGGGTCTTCAACGCTGAGGGCTCTGAAAAGAACGACCCGCAACTGCCCGAAATCAGATCCAACCATCGACGTTCAAAGCGTCAACCACATCTGTCAGTCGAACCACAACGAAGGCACCAAGATGGTGCTGTCGCCCCTATCGTGAATCCGCACTCACAATCAAGTTGAAAAAGAATGGAAAATCAATCGAAAGGCCTAAACTCTTTCAGGAACATATGGTTCCCCGCGATTTGGGTTTGATTGTCATATCGTGTATCGTTTTCGGGAAGCAGCCGACCGGCGCATCCGACACGCAACGATTGCAGTATCGTCCCAAAGGTCGCCGGAGGGAAGACGAACCAAGTCGATACATGCACGCGGAACTGCAAAAAAGTCAGTGCGGCCAATGAGTGGTGTTATTCGGTCACGCTTGGCATAGTCGAAAAACCCGTCTGAACCAACCAGAAGAATCCCATCGAGCTGTCCGTGCCAAAATGGAGCGGGTTTGGCCTCGTGGGAGCCGAGTAACGGCTTGCGAATCTGCGTACGTGTCAAGTCAGTGATGTCCGGGCCATCGATCACCCAGGCGCAACTATCGCCGACACTTGCGCCCAGAATACGATCGGAGCGAATGTCAACGATCACTGCGGTCGATTCGCCGCTAGATATGCGAAAGTCAAGTTGCGAAAGAAATTGAGACCAGTCAGTAGCGTTGCCAATCGCAGCGTAGTTGGCCCGCGTTTCGCGGATCACCGTTTCGGCGGCAAGGTGTCCATCGCCCGTGCCACCAGCGCCGTCTGCCACCACGATCAAGGTGCGGTCACCATCGGATATGATTTCGATACGATCTTCGCATATCTCCCGATACGCTTCGACAACGTGAGCGGTTTCAAACGAAGTCATAGGTGAGCATCGGATTTCAGTCGGGGAACGGTAGAAATCACGCGGGACGGGCGAAAGACTCGCAAGCACACCAAGAACCACGACTCCCGTCCTCGCGTGCATTTCATGGTTCCCCGCGATTTTCGTTGGTTCTGGCACCGGCTGTCAACTTCGCGATGAGTTGCTCAGAGTCGTCATCGAGCACTGGAAAATCAGATCCATCCAGTTCGCGCTGGCTGTTGAGCGATTCAGCGGCCTGTTCGGCAACGTCGGAGTCTGTATCTCGCAGCGCACGCAGTAACATCCGTCGAGAGTTGCGGGACGGTCCTTCGCATACGACGTACGCAAATGCTTCCTTGGACTGGGTTGATCGCTGATCCCAGGTCGCATCGATTAGATCCCAATCATAGTCCGTCAACATGAAGACCCAGTCGAACGCTTCGTCGGGAGTTTCCAGCATGTACTCTGCATGTCGGTCGAGCCAACGATATGCGTCGCTACCTGCGTCAAACATGATGGCATTCAGTCGGGGAACGTTACCCGTCACCGGGCCGGGAGAGAAAGATCAACCATTGCCAAAAGACCCGCAAGCCCGGCTCCGGTGCACGGGATGGTTCCCCGCTGTCGCAAACTTAAACCTACCGATCAGCGTGGATTATAGCACAGCGTTGTGCAAGCTGTACGCGTTGATATACGACCGTATGAACGCAAGTAATCGTGAATAAGAAGTGTATCAGTCTGAGTTGTTGGATGAGCTGGCGTCTTGTTTCGGTTTGGGCTTCCGAAATCGCATCAACATTGCAAGCGTCGGATATCCAATCGCGACTGCTGCGCCAACACCGCAGGACCAACGTGCGATTGCGTCAGCACGCTGGCGGACTAGTGCCATTGGTGGTGGCCCGCCGGGATTGTGCAACGCAACAGCGTAGAAACAGCCGCAGAGGATGATCGCGATCCCAATGCCTACGGAACAACCAGAGAAACGTTCCATTGCGTGTCAGTCAAATGCTTGTCGGTCGGCGAACGGTAGCGATATGCGGGCGGCGGGAGTTGATCGACCACTTCGTACAAAGTAACCACCGCCGCTCCGTATCATCGCATGGTTACGTGCCGATTGTAGCATCAGCTAAGACATTGCGCCCACAATTCGGACAGTTGCCTGTTGCGATAACGGTGGACTTCGGTCGAGCGATGGTTCCATCGCAGTGAGGGCAGATCAACGCGGGAAATCTTCGGTACGTCCGATCCACGCGGGTGAATCCGTAGATCATCAACGGTGTGCCTATCGTGAAGATCACGATCGGTGCAAGGACGTCAGCCAGGGCATCATCGTAATATCGAATGACCCCAGCGACGGCGAGAGCCGCAAAGATGATCGCGAGTGACGCGACCATCCGGACGACGGTTGCGATGTCATGTTGCCGTACTTCGGCTTTGTATTCGTCGACTGTCATTGCGGATTGCTACGAGGTAAATGTCGCAATCCATAGGCAAGAAACGGCGAAAGACTGGGCGCGCGAAATGTGAAGAACTGCACGTGCACGTAACGACCGGGATGACCAGGCGGCGGGAGTTGATTTACCATTGGGACCGAGTCGGCACGCCGCTCCGGTCGATCCCATTGTTCGTCCGCGATTCACCGCTCCATTACACAATCAACGACGATACGATCCTCGAGGATTGAAGAGCGAAAGAATTCCCACATTTGCCAAGCTTGCCGTTGCGTCATCCAAGTTTCAAAACAGGCCACAGGTTCGGTTGCAGAATCTCCGCCAATCATGCCGTCGAACACATCGGAATCACCACTGGTCATTGTACGAGCGAACCCCACATTCCAACGATGCAGACAGATGCACGCGTCATCATCCCTTGCAACGATATCATTGGTCTTCGGTTTCGGCGCATTGTAGTGTTCCGCCAGCCAGTTGCAGAATCCAATGTCGACCGTCGTTGATTCATATTCGTCAATCCAGTCGAGTCGATGGTGTTCACGTTTGAGACGCGATCGCGGAATGGAATAAACGGTGGCGTTGGGAGTTTCTCCTTTCATTGCCGTGGTTCAAGGTTGCGTATTGGTACGATGAGGCCGCCCTGACTGAGCGGACGAACGGCGGTGGTCACCGCGTCGGCGCGATGGACCTAAACTCAAAAACAAACTCAACTCGCCGACTGCGGTGCACCACATAGTTCACGCGTCCGGCCACGACGACAGCCCGAGCCATTGCCGCTCTTTGTCAATGTACTCGATCGGAATCGCCGTGGGAAATCCAGTGTCCCAATCTGCGGTCGGCACTTCAGACGTCGGTTTGTCTTGAATCGTACTCGTACTCAGCATTGCGGTACTCGTGCTCGTACTCGATCGACAGGCGTCGGTTTGCCTTCGCCGGCCGAGTCGACCGCGCACCTATCGAACCGTGACATCAAATGCGAATTCTAGGAAACAGAGGTTCGATGACATCCGGTGGGCGAACTTCGGGTCACGATCAAACGACAGCAAATCAATTGCCACAAAAGAACGCGAGAAGACGCAAAAGACGAAGTGGACCCTGTCGTCAGGCGTCGGTTAGCAGCGTGAACGGTAGACATCACGGGGGACGGACGAAAGACTTTCCACTTCAAAAACCGCGCAAGCCGTCCTCCCGAGCATGTCATGGTTCCCCGCAGTCTGTTTTGCCAGTATCGGGCGAAGGTGAGTCACGGGTGTAGGAAAGTATGTAGCCCGAGTGTACCAGATCACCCGATGCGTGCGCATCATCGATCAGTGCCCGCAATTCGATCTCGTCGCGTATTCCGTAACGTTTGGTGAGTTTAGAGCCGGCGAACGTCAAAAGGCGAGACCAGTCGAAGCCGTCGATCTGTCCATCATCGCCAAAGTCAAAATCTACCGACTTGTCAGGTAGACGCACCGCGCATCCGAACCCGTGAATGAAGTAGTCGCCACCGCCGGCAAGTTCACCACGTCCAGGAACGTCGTAGCCAACCCATTCGGTTGTCGACGAGGGGCGGGGAATGCCAGTGGCTTCAAGTGCGGCGACCGCGCGTGCGACCGTCGCTTTGTAGTCGTCGATTAGCGGACGGAGCCGATTATCCATCGCCAGCAGCATTTCAGTCGGGGAACGTCAGCGATCATCTCGCACACGGGCCTCTACGATTGAGATGGCGTGAGCGTGATGACCGAATCGGGGTGGAAGTTTGTGTATCGCAACAATGAGTGTGCTGGGGTGCATCGCCGGGTTCGTGGCGCCGGTCGGCACGCC
>WCIL01000007.1:0-261472 GCA_033042175.1 Phycisphaera sp. RhM | reverse complement strand
CGAATCTATGAACACCCGAGCCATGCCTGGAAAAATCCCGGGGGTTCGGGGGCTGGCCCCCGAGCAGTGTTGCACGAGCAACTAACGCACACCAAAAAGTTGTCTCACTGTCGTTGACACATTCCGCTGCGTCGAACTGTTGGCTCACTGTCCGGAAACGGGCGTGATGGCAGAACGAGTCCATTTCTCAAAGTGTGATGAAACCGGCGATCAAGTTCTGCCTGAAGGTTTGGGGGAATGTTGCCTTACGAAGAAGCGAGTTCGCAACTCTCTGCTCGGTCGCAGCGGCATTTCAGGAAAAGTAGCTTTGGCAAAGCAGATGCTTGTATGTGAGCAGACACACGTCGAACTCTTACCCGAGGAAGCGGGCAGTTGCCAAATCTCTGGAAAGTTGGTTGACAAGCGTCTGCTTGAGACTTGCGGCGCATCCGGGAAGGTAGCGATGCGGTCATTGATGGTTCAAAGCAAAGCATCTGGAAAATGGCTGTTGCCAGATCAGACACAAAAGCTTCCGAACGGAGCTGTCGTTGGGTTGAAGGAAGTTGCCGTTTGTCGCTGGACGCGGAAGTACCTACGGGTCGAACAAACCGCGCGGTGCAAGCTCTGCGGCCTCATATTTGACAAGTCCTTCATGAACGCTTCGGGGGAATTCAAACTATTGCGCGAGTGCCTGGATGGTAAGCAGAAAGGAAGCACCTTTCCGGAGCCCGGCTTTCTGGCTCGCGTGCAACCAAAGTTGTTCGCAGGCACGGTGATGTTCCAGTGGATAAGTTCCACATCGCAAAGAACCCATATCATGTTTGGTAAAAAATCCACATTCGGATTCAACAGCCGTGTGTTCGCTGTTGTCGCGGAGGGTGACCTGAATGGTCTGGTTCTTGTCGGTAACGTACTGTGGGGAAAGAGGGTGAAAGGGATCTGGCAAGAAATCGAGAAGCATGTGATGAAGGGTTCCTGAAGTGCATGAAGATCTCGGGACTCTGGATAGCGAATTCGAGGCAGTTGAAGATCTTGGAAACGCACCCGAGGAAGTCAAGTCGAACGGCTTCTCTGTTCGACGGCGGAAACGTCGGCGTCTGCCCTTTTTAATTTTGCTGTCTGCCGTATTCATTGGAGCACTCACCATTCTCGTGCTTCACACGAAGAATGATCCGAAGGTGCGATCGGAGGCTTTGCCGAAGACTCTAGATACTGCCCAAAAGACTTTGGACGACGATGAGATCGTTGACATGCTTGCTTCAGCCAAGAACGCATGGGAGCTCGATGACTATGAACGGGTAATCACGCTGTGCAACGAGATACTTGTCGCGAAAGCTGATCACGCGCGAGCTATCTACGTCCGCGGAGCTTCGTTTGCAAAGCTTGGACATACCGAGCAGGCAATATTGGATTTTAGAAGAGCAGTTGGTCTCGATAGTTCATTGGCGTCTGCACATTCGGTTTCGTACGCATCGGCGTTCGCAGATCAGGCGCGGGTACTGATCGACGACGGGCTGGAAGCGATCGATGCATTAGATCTCAGTCAGGCAAGGAAGCTGTTTGATGATGCGGCTGACCATGCGAAATCTGCAATTGCCCTTCGAAGCGACCACTCAGAATTGGAAAAGGCATTGGAAGTCGAAGCCAGTGACTGGATCACTCGACTTGAAGGCCTCCCCCGCGAAAGCCCTGATTCAATCGAAATTTACGCGGAACGCGAGTGGAAATCAGATGCCGGTGCGTTCAGTGTTCAAGCAAGGTTTCTTCAATTTGATGGAGTGCGGGTGCGTCTTTTAAAAGCAAATGGCAAGACGACCAGTCCACCGTTTGATCAATTGTCAAGAAATGACCAAGAATGGCTTCAGCAAATACGAGTGTTTTTTGAAAACAACGGTAGTTAGTTTGGTAACGGATTTAGATGCATGGGATTGAGTGCGACTGTGGGTGTGCTACATACCTCGACATGGCACCGTTCCCTTTCGAGCGAGTGTCATTCCACGAATCGCCCTTTTCACTTGTCGATTGGGTTCGCAGCCGTGACGTCTGTACCGTTTTTGGCCGGAACGGCCTCTGACTTTGTAAGCTGTTTTGGGGGCAGGGTTTAGGAAAGAGAGAGTCTTCGAAAGGTCTCACGCTGGGGGTTACACTCGGGGAGGAGGGGAGCCGGTGTGTCTTGCGATCTGGTTTTCGGGTTTCAAGTCGCTCACTGGCCGAGCCAATTCCTGGTCTGTGGACTTGGCGATCACGAGTCATAGCGAGGTACAGACGTTACGAAGCTCGCCATCGAGATTAGGTTGTTTTTTAGGGGAAATCTCACGCTGCGGGGGCCTGCACGGGGAGGGACGTGACTACAGTTCTTTTCTGATCAGAGTCATTAGCCGAGTCACGTCCCTTTGAAATCGCATCATGGTTGTGCTGAATCTCAGGTAGTTATCGCCAGGCCGCTGCGCGAATCGCTCGATTGCCTCGATTCGCTGTGACAATGCATTGAAGTCACGAATGCTCGATTGAGAGAGGTGGGGACTGCTGCGAATCGTGTTTAAATGCTTGTCCATGTCCTGTTGCAGCAACGCGATGATTTCTTGGGTGCCCTTGCTTTGCAATGCTGACCGAAGAAGACGCGCCGGTTCGGCCGGAATCAGTTCGAGAAAATCATCGGCCGCACGATTCGCCGTCACTCGCGCCGCCTGCTGCCGCATTTCTTCCGGGGCGTTCACATTCGCCTCCAGCAATCGAATTCCCGCAAGTGTGGCAAGTCGCTTGAACACCACACGGTTTTCATGCAACTGAGCACGTCGTCCCGCCTCTTTCGCGGTCATTGCACGCACGTTGTCGAGTGCCTTGGCCAAATCCTGTGCAGGGATTCCAAACGCGATGCCGTCCTGAGTTTGTTGCCTTGATTTGCTCTTAAACGAGTCATCAAGACGAGCGAGGCCTTCGTGAATCAACTTTTCTCCTTCGTCGGTCGCTTTCATGGCGATGACTCCAACGACCTGGTCCAGTTCATTCAAAATCGGGCCGCCACTGGAACCGGAGTCAATGGATGCATCGACCTGTAAAAAATCAAAGCCATTCACACGTACCATTGACCGTGTGGTTCCCTTCACCACCGCGTTTCTCAGCGTTACCCCTCCACCAATTGCTGGGTTGCCCCGCAACTGAACCGACTCGCCCTGTGGCACATATCGACGCTGTGCCGAGCTGTTGGCTGGGAGGTTGAAACGCGGAGTGGCGGAGTTGCGGAGTATCGCGGAGAATGGGCGGTGTGACTGGTAGGAGTTCGGGAGGAGATAGAGGAATGACCGAAAATCAGTTGACCGATGCGATTATTGGTGCGGCGATTGTCGTGCATCGCAGGCTCGGACCAGGTTTATTGGAATCGGTTTATCGTCGATGTCTGGCCTATGAGCTTCGTAAACGCGGATTCTCAGTTGTGGAAGAGAAGCCTGTCGCTCTCGATTACGACGATTTGCACGACCCGTGTGCGTTTCGCGCTGATTTGCTTGTCGAAGGATTGATCGTCGTCGAGCTGAAAGCCAAGTCAGCCATCCATCGCATCGTGCATGAATTTAAGGCATCGCAACCATGAACCATGAAAAGCCAATGTCTCTGTCTAGCCATTCCGCCATGCGAATCGTTTCCCTTTTGCCCAGTGCGACCGAGATCGTTTGTTCGTTGGGGCTGCGTGACCGGTTAGTCGGGGTGACTGACGAATGTGACTATCCCGACGGGGTGCAGTCGCTACCGGCGGTGACCCGAACGCTGATTCCGCAAGATGCCAGCAGCGGTGAGATCGATACTCTGGTGCGAGAGCGGCTGGAGACGGAAAAGGCGTTGTACTCGCTGGACATGGAAACGCTCGAGCGACTGCAGCCGGACTTGATCGTCACGCAAACGTTGTGCGATGTCTGTGCGGTTGCCGAGCATGAAGTGAACGAGGCGGTCTGTTCGCTGCCGGGATCACCGCGGGTGATCAATCTGGAACCGACCTGTTTGCAGGAAGTGTTCGATTGCATCACCGCAGTCGGCTCGGCGGTCGGCGTGGACGACGAGGCCCGCAAGGTGATCGCCGGCTTGAAGGGTCGCGTGAATGCGGTGGTTCGGCGCGCTCAAGCGTTGACGTATCGCCCGCGAGTCCTGTTGCTCGATTGGATCGATCCGCCGTTCAGTGCCGGACACTGGAGTCCGGAACTGGTCGAAATGGCAGGCGGGCGGGAAGTCATCGGCGTCGCTGGCGCGCGTTCAACGACGGTGGCTTGGGAATGTGTCGTTGACGCTGATCCGGAATTGTTGGTCATCGCTTGTTGCGGCTTTACGCCCGAGCGTGCCCGGCAAGACTTGCCGATCCTCGAGTCTTATCCCGGTTGGTCGTCGCTGAGTTGCGTCCGTCACAATCAGGTCAAGTTCGTTGACGGTTCGGCCTACTTCAGCCGTCCCGGTCCGAGGTTGGTCGACAGTTTGGAAATCCTGGCAGCCTTCATTGCCGACTGCCACGTTCCGGCAGCGCGATCATGAGCGAGTCAGGCTTTCCCAACGTCGCTCTTTTTATCACCGCTAATTCGTGGGCGGGATTTGCGGTTTGGGTGGGGCTGAATCTGGGGGCGTTGCTAGTGGTGTTTGGTGTCGTCTCGCCGATGGCCGACCAAAAGTTTATTGGCACATCGTTTGCGTAACAGGCTCGGGCCGATGGAGCGAATCTATCCGTCTTGTTTGGCGGACGCGGTTCATCGAGAAAATGAGCACAGGAGTGCTACCATGAGACTTGAAAACAGTGCCACGTTGGTTGAAAAGCAGTCAGCAGAACCGGCGTGGTCCGATGAACCTTGGAATCGTGTGAAGTCGGCGATCATCCAGCGGTGGCCGCATTTAGACTCACGCGACGTTGAGGCTTTACCGCGAGATGTGATGGCGCTTGAAAAGTTCCTCGTCGAGTACACCGAAACGCCAGAGGACGAGGTACAAGCGGTCGTCCGTGAACACGCTCCCGCACCTTCCATTTTGCAACGGGCAGGGCACTTCGGGGAACAGCTCAGTGGACGAGTGGCTCCACCGGTTCAGTCGGCCCTTGAACGAGTTCGCTATGAGGTGGATGAGCACCGTGGCACGACGATGGGGCTGGTTTTTGTGACCGGAATGGCTCTCGGCGTTTTTGCCACGGCCGCATACTTCCGATCGCGACCGCCGGCTTTGACATGGCAGTCCTATCTGCCCCGTCAGTACCGCGGCTAAAAACTCTTTCGCCATCAGACGCTCAAGAATGGTTTACAGCAGCTCGCGTCTCGTGGAATTGTGGCGCCGGCGGGACGCGGTCGATGGCGGTTATTGCTACGAGAGGTCAGTCACGACTTCATCGATCGCATCGCCGATGACGCACGACTCCGCGCAGAAGATGGCCAAATCGCCTCGCGGCAGATAGTCGATTTTGCGGGACGCCGTTCCTGCCGTTGGTCCGCAATCCTGAATCACTTCGATGATGAGTTAACGACCGATTTGTGCGATTGCCGCTGTGATGTCTGGGAGCCGGATTCCGATCGGAATTGATTGTGATGGCATGTGATTTGCTTGGTCTGACTTGGGACTCGACTGAATCTACAACATTCCAGCTCGAGCGATGGCTGGTAAACCAGCATTCCCCCCGACAGGCGAGGTGTGCTGTGGTGGACAGTGCAGGTTCGAATGCTGCGTCACACCGGGTGGCGAGTGAAAGGATTGCGTGGTGAAACTCGGATGGTGTAGCCACATGCTTGGGTTCAAAAGGGCAACCATTGTCTCACTTCAAAAACGTCTGAATGGACACGCCAAAAGATTGCGACGATGACGCATTGATTGACGAAGCTCGTCAAGGCAGCGAGCTTGCGTTCCGACGGTTGGTCGAGTGCAACCAAGATAAATTGTTCGCCGCGATGATTCGATTGCTCGGCTGCCGCGAGGATGCGGAGGAAGCCGTTCAGGAAGCGTTTACCCGTGCGTTCTTGCGAATCGAAGACTTTAATCGCCAAAGCAAGTTCTCAACTTGGCTCTATCGCATCGCCTTCAACACTGCAATCTCCGAAGCGCGGAAGAAACGGCCGAAAGTTTCGCTGGACCAACAGTTCGCCGATACGGGCAGCGAAACGATTGATGAGGACGCTCGGCCGGTAGACGCATTGATGCTTCGGGACGAGCAAATTCGAGTGGTTCATCAGGCTCTCGACGCACTCTCGGAGGAGCATCGAGCGATTCTGGTACTGCGTGAGTTGGACGATTTGGCTTACAGAGAGATCAGCGACATCCTTGGCATATCGGTGGGCACCGTTCGCAGTCGCCTCAATCGTGCACGGGGGCGGCTTCGAGAAGTGATCGAAGCGATTCAAGCAAATGTCAGTGAACGAGGGACAATCCATGAGAACTAATGGGTTTGACATATTCGGTGCCAGCGACATCGGAAAAAAGCGCGAGGAAAATCAAGATCATTTCATGGTCGCCGATTTGCGACGTCAGCTTACCGTTCGGCAAACGGACATTCCCGAAAAGCAAAACGCGGAGCTGTTCGGGTGTCAGCAAGGAAGTCTGATGGTCGTCGCCGATGGCATGGGTGGGCATCAAGGCGGCGAACATGCCAGTCACACGGCAGTCGAAGCATCGGCGAAGTACGTGCTCGACATGATGCAGTGGTTCCTGAAACTCTCTGCCGACGACGAGCAAGAGTTTCTCGATGAACTGTCGGATTGTTTGAAGTCGGTGCAAAAGAAGCTTTGGTCCTCGGGCGGACCCGGCGGGCGACGCATGGGCACCACCGTGACGATGGCCTATTTGTTGTGGCCCCGGATGTTCGTCGTTCATGCCGGAGACAGTCGGTGCTATCTGCTCCGCGACGGCCAGTTTCGACAGCTGACCACAGACCACACGATCGCCCAGCAGTTGATTGATTCCGGCGGCATGTCACCCGACGATGATGCTGTCAAGAACTGGCGCCATGTGCTTTGGAACTGCGTCGGCGGAGGCGATCAACAAGTCCGCCCGGAAGCGGTTCGATGCAGCCTGCAACACGACGACGTTCTGGTGTTGTGCAGCGACGGTCTGACAGGGATGTTGGATGACGAAACGATTCGTTTGATCATTTCTTCGGCTGACAGCAGCGAACAGGCCGTTCGCCGTTTGATCGACGAGGCGAATCGTGCCGGCGGCGAGGACAATATCTCGGCCATTGTTTGCCGGATCGACCAACCGGACGATTGCGAGGGCGACCGACCGGTCGGATCGTTTGATACCACCATCGTCTGAGCACTCAGCTTCACCAAGTTGGCTTTGACGTCATCGGCGGTGATCAAATCGAGTCCGCCTTCATGATCTTGGTACAAAGTACCGCAACAGCGGCTTTGGAGCGGCTGTAGGAAACGATTCGCACGTCCAGACCTCGGTCGGCGTGGATCTTGAAAGCTCTTTCAATCGCGGCCATGGTCCAGGCATCGTCATTGCCGAAGGCGCCGCCACCAAGCAACGTGAGGAAAATTTTGTTGGCACCTGTATTGACCGCGTTGATCACCGCCGCGGCAAATGTCGCTTCGTACGCGGCATCCAAGACCAATCGGGCGAAGTCGGTCCATCGCGATTTAGGCTGACTGCCATAGGCAACGGGCAGCGCGGAGCAGTAGGCCTGGCTGACGTTGTGGCTGGCACCGGCGAGCGTGACGTCCGCTTGCCATTGAAGGCCGGTCCTTGCGTGTGGTCATCGCCGGGTTTCAGCGAGACCAACTAATAGGGATCGTCGGGCACATTTGCGGCGACCATCGCCCGCAGAATTTCCGGATCTCGGACGCCATTCTGGCTGTACAGCTTGGCGTCGAATCCCCTTTCACGGCGAATCCTTTCGGTGTCGAAGAAGACGGCGGAACACTTGGTTCCAGGTGGGGTGTCGCCAAGATGTTCGATGACAATCAGCGTTGGCGACCGCTAGCGATAGTCGAGCTGAACGGTGGCGGCGGTTTCAGTATTGCAGATAGCTCGTATCCAGCAAGCTGAAAACCCCTTCGGAAACTCATGCCGCAGAGACTCGCCGGCAGGCACTTCGAAGCTACGGTGGTTCACCCAGCGGTCGTTTCCGTCGAGATCAATCTGAAGGGTGATGCGGACGGGTTTCGAGCTGCCGTGAGCGATCGTGACGGACTTTTGGTCGTAGCCCTTCATCAGGTAGGGATCCGATGGGATTCCCGGTTGGACTTGCGTTTGCAGCCACGGGCCGCCACGTCCGACAGGCTTGCCGAGTTTCCAAAGGTCATCGATTCCGCCGAACCAGAGGCCGGTTTTCTGTTTCTCGTCCCGGAAGACATGAACGTCGGCGGCCGCGTCCGGTCGGACACCGCACAGGACCAGCAAACCGTTCCACGAGCAGAAGTCGGTGATCTGTTTTGAGTGACTCGACACGGGGCGCATCAGATTCCACGCGGGTGGCGCACCGTTAGTGACCAACGGGACTTCGTAGAACGTGCCATGGATGTTGGCGAGATGGCGTTCGGATTCGACTTCTCGCGATGCGCGTGGCCAACCGGAAGCGAAGGGCTTGTCAAAGGCGGCGTCGCCTTTGGGCAATCGCAGTCGTTTGCCGCGGTGGTTTAAGATGACCGATGCGTCATCGACCGAGAACTCCGGTTCGACGTGCAGGAGCCGCGCGAGTTGTGGATCGGGCTTGTGGGGTTCGAATGCAAAATCCGCTTTGGTGAAATCGAAATTGCGGCCGTCACCGGTGATGACTCGCAGATTTCGATTTCGTTTCGCCGGGTAGACGAGGCCGGCCAACGCGTCCTCGCCGACATCGGCAAGGCCAGCGAACAGCGTCCTGTTCTCTGCGGCGTTGCCATCGATGAATTGGTCGGCTGTCTGGTGCAGGATGGCAGTTGCTACGCAGTCGCGGTCGGTGACCAATCGCAACCATTCCGCATCCAAGTCTTGGGGAAGTGCTTTGGCAACGGAGTCACCGACAGCCAACTTGATCGTTTCCAAGTCGGTCCAAGAATCGTTGCCATCTTTGTCTACCTGCAGCGTCACGCGAACCGCAGTTGCGGTCGTTGACTTTGGAGACTCGCGTTGATTCGGCGTCTGGACCGAAGCTCTGCCGACAGGCGAAACAGAGTCGGCCGAACCGCCGTCGACTTTGATGAATGCCAGATGTGGTGTTCCGAATGCACCCTTGGAATGCTCAAACGAGTTGCCCGGTATCGAGACTTTTCCGGCCGGGAAGTCACGGACATAAATAGGGTCGTGCACCGCTTTTCCCCAGGTCAATGTCAGGTCCGTTCGATTCCAATCCGGTGGCAATGTCGATTCGCCTCGACCATCGACAGCCAGGTAAACCGTCGCGGGCTTGGTGAGGACAAATTCAAAGCCGGCCGCGGGCTTTCGCCAATCGCCACGAGGAATGCCGACGCGTGGAACGCTCGCGAGCGACTCGGGCAACGCGGTGATCGGCAGTTGGTCGGTGGTTCGCAACGTCTGTTGGGCAACTGGCTGGATTCGTCCGATCGCAAGGTGCAAGATGCGATGATCAAAACCGGCAATGAGGAACGGATCCGATGGCGTGTCGGCTTTCACCTCATCTTCGACCCACGGTCCGCCATATCCGCTGGCGGGTCCCCACGTTTTGAGATCGTCGTAGGTCCCAAACCATAGATTGCTTTGCGGTTGTCCGGCGAGCGGATTACCTTGGATGCTGGTTTCGTCGGTCGCCAGCACCAGCTTGCCGTTCCACTCACAGAAGTCCGGCACATAACGCAAATGGCTGCCGATCGGTCGGATGCCCGCCGAGTTTGTGCTGCAGAATATCTTGGGGAAATCGAAGAACATCCCATGCATGTCCATCATCCAGCGTCCCTCGGTGATTTCTCGAATGCGCGGCCATTCGGTATACCATCCGTGCTCGGCATCGTTGCAGTAGGCGGCCTTGGGCAGCAGGTAGGTGTGCCATGTCCCGTTATCCAGGACTTTCAATCGAACGCTGCGGCGGTCCCAGCCCATGGTCCAAATCGGATCGTTGCCGTCACTGCCGCCGGTGATTCCGTTGGGGCCGGTCACCTCGGTGTACTGTCTTCGTTCAACGATCTTCCAGTTCGTGCCGTCGAATTCTGCCAACACGCCTCGTTCTTCCGGCGTTTTCGCCTCGCCGCCCACCAAAACGTCCTTGTAGTCGCCGACATGCAACTCTCCATTGTTGGAAATGACAAGTCGTCCCTGCGATGTATAGCCGCCTTTGCCGTGCCAACCGGGAACAGGCTTTTTGAACAATCGCTTCACCGCGAGCGTGTGGACGTTGGCTTCCCAAATGGAGCCTTCCATATCGACGTAGTAAACCATGTTCTCCGGATCAACCAGGTGACGCGCGATTGCGGTGACACGGATGGGCATGTCCTTCGGCTGAATCGTCCGCACGTTTCCGCGTTCGTCGATCAAGTGGTGGGCAATCAATAGTTGATTCGATTCGGCATGGATCATCCGCCCTGCCGGCGTCCCGCCCACGCTTTCGGGATGAATCGTCATTGGCTTGGAGAGATCTGGTTCAACCGAGAACAACTTGTGTTCGCTGCCGCGAGGCATGTGTGGTGCGTAATTCACCATCCACAATTTTCCGGCCCACGGTACGACGGCACCGATACCGCATTCATTGTGGCCTTGTTTGTTGTGAGCGCCGTTCTGACTGTAGACGCCATACGTCGTCAGATGGGGATAGATGCCACTGATGTGAATGTCTGTTCGAGCGTGCTTTGGCGGAACGATGGGGGTTCTTGGGTTGCTGTTGTCCGCCGATTCTTGTTCTGCAGGGCCGGCCGCGACCAGATTGACGAATCCCGGCACCTCTTTCTGCTGACCATCGACCGTGAACTGGCGGTCGTACCGGCTGTCGTTTCCCCAACACGTCGACGCAAAGTCGAAGCCGCGTGTTTCGGGACTTGTCTTGAGATGCCATTTACCGGTGGCGCCGGTCGTATAGCCCGCTTTCCGAAGTGCCTGCGCGAACGTCGTTTCTCCCTCATTGAGCGGGACATTGCCGTAGGCTGTTACACCGTTAGCGCTGCCGTATCGCCCGGTCAAGCAAGCCGCTCGACTGGGAGAACAGATGGACAGGGTGACGAAGGCATTGGAAAATTGAGTGCCGCGGTTGGCGATTCGGTCGAGATTGGGTGTCCGAATTCGTGCATTGCCGGCGGCGCCGTAACTGTCCCAGCGGTGATCGTCGGTCGAGATAACGGCGATATTGGTTCGGGCTGTCTCTTGAAGACGATCGGCAGCCGAGCCAGCCGATGCCACCGATTCGGATGGGTTCGCGTCTGCTACGCCCGACAACAATGCGAGAATAAGGCATCCGGTGACGGAGAGCACCCATCGCACGCCGCCTGTGTGGTTGCGAAATCCAAGGATGTATTGCGTCATTAAATTAAAACACAAGAGAATTTTCTGTTGGGATGCACCTACAGTGCCCGCCCGTCGGTCCTTAGGCAGTTGAGGCTCTGTTTTTTACAAAAGAACGTCGGCGGTGTCCGAAGTGTCTGAGGGGCAAAACGCAAAAGCAAAAGGGGCCCCTTCCATCCATGCGTGAAGCCACGGATCTCGATCAAGCTGTTCAACGTCCAACATCAGCCCGCTCCCCGCGAATGCACGTGGGGAGAGGGCGGACTTGAGTCGTTTCGTTACGCTTCGGTCTCAAAGCCCTTGCGGCTTTCGCGAGAAAGAAATGCGTTGGCTTCGTCATCACCAACGATCTCTCGTTTTGCCGGATCCCAGTTCAGTTCGCGACCGAGTCGGATGGCGATGTTCGCCAGGTGACAGGTTTCGAGCATTCGGTTGTGAGACCATACATCGGAAATTGGTTGCTCCCGAGACTGCATCGCAGCGATAAAGTTGGCAGTGTGGTTTTCACTGACAGGTCCGCCATAGACCTCTTCCACCGCGCCTTCGGGCAGCGGATTGTTCTCCAGATCTTCGACGGGTTTGCCGGACAACCGACCGCGATTGACGAAGAACCGACCCTTCGTGCCTTCGAATAAGATGCCGTTGTCGCCTTCGCTGGTGATGACGAGCGGAATGTCACCTGGCATATTCGCGTGAATTTCGAACTTTGTCGGCGAGTTGTACCGATCGTCGACGGTGGGGTAGCCATCTTTATATTCGACCGGCAGCGAATAGCTCACGGGCGTGATTTTACTTGGCCCGGTGTCATCAGCACCGAGAGCCCAGGTGGCGATGTCGACATGGTGGGCTCCCCAGTCGTTCATTTGCCCGCCCGAATACTCGTACCAATTTCGCCACGCATAGTGGCAATTGGTATATAGCGGAACGCCCCCGCCGTACCCTTGACGCATCTCTGGCAGGGCACGGTAGGGCACCTTGGGAGCTGGGCCGAGCCACATATTCCAATCCAGTCCCTTGGGAACATCGATGGCCGGGATCGAAGGAGAGCCGGTGGCTCCATTGATGCCGCATGTGACCTTTTTGATGTCCCCGATGCGGCCGGCCCGGATGAGCGCGATGGCTTTCAGGAAACGTTGGTCATTCTCGGTGCGTTGCATCGTTCCGACTTGGAAGACGCGACCGGTTTGTTTCACGATCTTTTCGATCAACTTGCCTTCGGCGATCGTCAGCGTCAGCGGCTTCTCGCAGTAGACGTCCTTTCCGGCAAGCATCGCTTCGACAGAAATCTTCGTATGCCAATGGTCCGGTGTCGCGATCATCACCGCGTCGATATCGTCCCGCTCCAGAACCTTTCGATAGTCGCTGTATCCGTCGGCGGCCTTGCCAGTCTTCTCCTTCAGCTTCTCGTTCACGGCTCCGAGCACGTTCGAGTCCACGTCAGCGAAGGCGGCAAAGTCGGCGAACTTCGTCGACTTACTGGTGATGGTCCACCCCTGATTGCGTAGTCCGATTGTTGCAAAGACGGGGCGCTCATTCGGTGAATCCTGGGCGAGCGAAAATTCGCTGGTGCCCGCAAACACACCGGCGGCCGTCACTGCAGTAGACGCCCGCAAGAAATGACGTCGGTTTAAGCGAGATGATTGGGTCATGGTTATCCTCTTGAGCAGATGGTGGGAAATAGAAAGGTGATTCGGATGGGGCGCTTGAGGCGTATTTTCCAGGTCTTCGAATCGTTCATCAGTTTGACACAATAGCAGAGCCTCGTTGCCTTCGTTGCGACCTAGGCGGGCGTCTTTTCTCGGCTCAGGGCGTCGGGTATCTGACGCAGTAAACGAATCAGGATCTCGGCTTCTTTTGAAGTCATCGATTGGTACATCTCATCGCGAATCGATTGACCGACTTTCCATAACTTTCGAAGCTTTCGTTTCCCGTTCGGCGTCAGTTCCACCAACTTGGCCCTCGAATCGCTTGGGTGGGCAACTCTTCGGACAAATCCATTCTTCTCCAGCAGCACCAACATCGCGCGCACGGTGCTCGGATCGGACGAGATTCGGTCCGCCAGTTCTCGCTGGGTGAGCGTGCGGCTATCGTTAAGGGCAAGCAGCAGCACGAATTGATCCGCTGTCACTCCATGCGGTGCAAACTTTGCATCCGTGCTGCGGTGCAGAGACATGTATGCCGCACGAAGCGCTAGCGGCAGTCCAGGCTCTTGGTCCATCGAATCCGTCATGTACTCAGCGACTTGCTTATTCGGAATCTCTGTTGTCCAGGCCGTTCAGTGTTGTCCAGGCCGTTCAGTGTTGGCCAGCCCCTTCACGCTGGAGCCGATCGATCATGTCGACACACAACCGAATCGTCACTCGTCACGTGAAATTGTTCTCTCTGGCTATAGTCTATCTCGACCTGCAGGAGAAACGTACCCCGCGATTGTGACAACGAACCGGATTGCGACAGAACATCCCAACCATACCGAGCCCGACGGGCGGGTGATGTTGCTGTTTGGCTGGGCTTTGCGCTAGAGTTGTCATTTGCCCGCACTGAGGAAGCCGTCTTCCGGTGGTCGCGGACTTGCTGGGCCGCTTCACGCCTTCGCCATTGTGGTAGCCGATGCCGGAGGGCAGCTCTGCGGTGACGCTTGGAGTGATGAGAAGCGACGAAATTGAAGAAATTTGCGGAACCTTTGGTCGCAATTTCGGTTTATGCGTGTACGCACGGTTCCTCTTCGCCCCCGTCGCACGCCGGCAAGTAAGCTCTCTCCGTGCCGAGGCGTAATTCCTGATGGGAAACCATGCCCAACCAGCTATAAAGGATCAAAAGTCGCTCGGTCTAGATTTCCATCTTACCGCAATTGAAATGCGTCGCGTGCTGAGGCATTTCTCTCTCTGGTGAGCGGGTTGCCGCGGTTACCAGCGATGCTTCGACCACTGGGATCAACCAAATCGGATTTAGAAATGAAGGCCATCTTTAAAACGCTCACGGCGACCACCATGGTCGTCGCTGCTCTGATCAGTTGCCGATTCACCTCAGCGGAGGACTCCTCTTCCGCAGGCACAAAAGTCTCGGTATTGATGCTCGGGGATTCTGGATTTCATAAACCGTCCGAGTTCTACCGCCACTTGGTCGAGCCGCTTGGCGAACAAGGGATCGAGCTGCAATACACCGAGCAGCTGAAAGACGTAAACCCGGAGAGCCTCGCGAAGTATGACGGTCTTTTGATCTTCGCGAACATCGAACGAATCACGCCCGAGGCCGAGTCCGCCTTGCTCGATTTCGTCAACGAGGGAGGAGGGTTGATTCCCGTTCACTGTGCGTCATTCTGCTTCTTGAATTCCGAGAAGTACGTCGAGTTGGTCGGAGGGCAATTTCAAAGCCACGGATTCACTCGGTTTGAAACGACGATTGTCGCACCCGATCACCCGATCATGGCAGGTCTGAAGCCAGTTGAGTCGATGGACGAGAGCTATCGACACAGCAAGCTGAACCCCGACAAGACGGTGCTGGAGACCCGCAGTCGTGAATCGGGTCCGGTCAGCGATCCCGATGGCGAACCCTACACCTGGGTGCGCACCAGTGGAAAGGGCCGAGTGTTTTACACCGCTTGGGGTCACGACCATCGCACCTGGTCCAACGTCGACTTCCAGCGACTTTTGGCCCGCGGCACGCTCTGGGCGTGCGGGCAAACGATGACGGCGTTTTCTGACGTCGACGATTCCAGCGAACCGATGGCTCAAGCGGTCATTGCGGCCAATCGCCCCTTCTCCACGCCCGAGATGGATCCGCCGTCGGTGGACGACGAAACGTTTTCGGCAACGGATGTGGGTGCGAAGATTCCCAACTACACGCCGGGCGCTCAATGGGGCACTCAAGCCGAGCCGTTTTCGATGATGCAAGATCCGTTGCAAGCGGAAGAGTCGATTAAGGCTTACGCGACGCCAAAGGGATTGGAGCTATCGCTGTGGGCAAAAGAGTCGAGTGAAAATTGGCCCGATCAAGAGACCGTGAACCCGGAAATCGCCGGCCTGAAGGGGAAACCGATTGCGATGAATTGGGACGAGAACGGTCGCCTGTGGATTTGCGAAACGGTGGATTACCCGAATGAGTTGCAAGAGAGACCAGCCGTCGGACGCGACCGAATCAAGATCTGCGAAGACACCGACAACGACGGCCAGGCGGACAAGTTCATGGTCTTCGCTGAGAACCTGAGTATTCCGTCAACACTCGTCTGCTACCGAGGCGGCGTGATCGTTCAAGACGGCCAAACGACTGTCTATCTGAAGGATACCGACGGCGATGGCAAGGCGGACTTTCGCCAGTCGCTGATCAGCGGCTGGGCGATGGGAGACACGCACGGAGGCGTGAGCAATTTCCAGTACGGCCCCGACAACTGGATCTGGGCGATGCAGGGCTACAACAATTCGCAGCCGGTCATCAACGGTGTACCTCAAATGCAATTCCGTCAAGGATTTTGGCGATTCAAGGTGCGAGCCGGTGCGTCCGATCCGACCGCTCCTGCGTTTGCGATCGATGCCACTTCCCATGCGGTCGCCGATACTGCGACCGACCAATTTGACGAACACACGATCCGCGTCGATGCGCTCGAGTTCATTCGTGGGACCAACAACAACACTTGGGGGCTCGGTTTCAGCGAAGAGGGTTACGTCTTCGGTTCAACCGCGAACGGTTGTCCCAGTGTTCACATGCCGATTCCCAATCGCTACTACGACCAAGTCGCTGGCTGGTCTCCGGAAACCTTGCAGAACATTGCTCAGTCGCACCGCTTTGATCCGGTTGATGACCGAATTCGCCAAGTCGACTGGCATGGCGGCTTCACCGCCGGGTGCGGATCGGCGATCTACACCGCACGGAACTATCCCCAGACGTGGTGGAACCGCGTCCAAATGGTCTGTGGTCCGACGGGGCATCTTGTGGGTTCATTCGTCCTGGAAAAAGACGGCGCAGGTTATCGCAGTCGAAATGTGTTCAACACCGTCGCGAGCATCGACGATTGGTCTGCTCCGATCATGTCGGAGGTCGGTCCCGACGGCAACGTTTGGGTACTCGATTGGTACAACTACATTGTGCAGCACAACCCGACACCCAGCGGATTCCAGACGGGTAAAGGCGCTGCGTACGAAAGCGACCTGAGGGACAAACGGTTTGCGCGAGTTTATCGATTACTTGCGGAGGAATCCGCCAGTCGATCGCCGTCGCGCACCATGCAGCTCGCCGAGGCCGGAAACGAAGATCTCGTGGAGGCATTGCGGAGTGATAACTTCTTCTGGCGTCGTGCTGCCCAGCGGCTACTGGTGGAGCGAGAGGCCGCAGATGCATCGACGCTGCAGCGATTGACTTCCTTGGTCAATCGCGAAGCAGTCGACCGGATCGGTTTAAATCCCGCCGCGATGCACGCGATTTGGACGCTCGCCGGTTTAGCGGAATCCGGCAGCGCGGCCGCAGGTGCAGCGCTCGCTGCAGCCTGCGAATCAGGTTTCGCGCACGTTTCCAGCCCGGTACGCAACGCGGCCGTCGGCTTCTGTCACGAAGAGCAACTCACCCAAGCAATCGAAGCCGGTTTGCAAAATGATGTCGACCCGAAAGTCCGGCTGACTTTGCTGCTGCGCGTCGCCGAGGGGAATGCGAAACGCGCGATCGATGGAAACGGACTGGCGGCACTACTGCCTTCGATTCAAACGGATGACGTCTTGCTGGATGCGTGGACTTCGGCCGCTTCCACCGATCCAGCTTCGGCCATCGTCGCGATGACGCAAATGGAGCAGCTCACCGCAGACGCCATCAGCAAACGCGTTTCGGTGCTGGCGGAGCACCTCGCTCGAAATCGTCCGACCGCGGAACAAATCGGTCAGCTACTTCAGATCGATCCGGATTCGTCGCTTGCGGTGACCGTTTGGGAAGGTCTCGCGAATGGGTGGCCAAGAGACCTGACGATTAGCCTTTCGGAAAAGTCGCAACAGCTGGTCCGTGATCGGTTCCTCGCGGAGGACACCTCCGTTGAGAGTAAGGCTGCTATCCTCGCTGTCGCCGATAAATGGTCTGTCGAGAACCTGAACGCGATCGTCGGCGAAATCCAAGATGAATTGCTGACGACCGCGATGGATGCCGACGCAGAGGCAGACGCGAGGCTGAGTGCGTGGGACCAGTCGATCCGGCTCGCTCCGAATAGTCCAAAAATCCTGGACGCCGTGGAGGAATTTTTCACCCCGCAGCTCTCACCGGAGACCGGTGTTGAGGCGCTTCGTTCCCTTCAAGCCGCCCGGGTCGAAGGTTTGACCGAAACCCTTTTGGAATCGCGGGCCTCGCTGGGTCCAAAGCTGGGAAGCCAGATTCTTACTCTGCTCCTTTCGCGAGCGGAAAGCACCGAAGACCTGCTCGATGCGATCGCTAAGGGCCAGGTGCAGTTTAACGATTTGCAATTGGATCAACGTCAGGCTCTGTTGAATCATCCAACTGCTGCCATCGCCGCTCGCGCGGAAAAACTCATGGAGTCACGCGGAGCCATGGTGACCTCCAATCGACAAGCATTGGTTGATCAGTGGATGCCGGTTACCAGGCAAGAAGGCGATATCGCAAACGGAATCACAATGTTCAAGAAACACTGCGCCGCCTGTCACATCCACGGCGAGATGGGGAATGAGATTGGTCCTCATTTGACCGGGATGTCGGTGCATCCCAAGGAAGAAATTCTGGTCAATGTTCTCGATCCATCACGGAGCGTTGAGAACAACTTCCGCACCTATCAAATACTGACCGTCGACGGAAACGTTCTGTCGGGAATGCTCGCAGGTGAGTCGGCCAATTCCTTGCGCATTATCGACACGCAGGGCAAAGAAAAGCTGGTCCTTCGTGAAGACATCGAACAACTGACATCGTCAGCGAAATCGCTGATGCCCGAAGGGTTTGAAAGTCTGTTGAGTAAGGCCGAGATGGCTGATCTATTGGCGTTCCTGGCAAAGCGAGGCAAGCACGCACCGCTGAGTATCTCGAGTGTAGCGACCGTTAACAGCAGCAAGGGCTTGCCCGGTTTCCGCGGTCGTCCCGGAGACAAATTCGAACTTGATTCCTATGGTCGAGTTGAAGTCGAAGATATCCCCTTCGAATTGATCGACCCACAGGGAGATCGCATCGCCAACATCATTGGCTTGCAACAAGCTTCGTCACGGCGACCGAGCACACTGCCGGAATCGGTCAGCATTGACTGCTCTGGCAATGTGGATGCGATTCACCTGCTCGGTGGTGTCGCCTGGGCAGCTTTTCCACGATTCAAGGACGAGACGACTAGCATGATTGTTCGCCGCCATTACAGCGATGACACGACAAGTGACTTCGAGTTGATCAACGGCAAGCACATCGTGACTTATCAGGCGGGCGAGGACGTGCCCGAATCGAAGCTGGCGATCGAGGCAAACGGCAAGCAAGTTCGCTATTTGAAAATCCCTGCCGATGCCGACAAGGAACTCACCAAGATCGAGTTCCTCAAAGGCGGTGATTTTTCGATTCCCCTCGTCTTCGCCGTCACCGTCGAGTTCGCCGGCGGTGTCCACTAACCCTCCTCTTTTTCCAACTGTTCACAATCTTCTCTCTCTAAGCGAGGTCCAAGCGATGAGGAAATTTTTGACACTGCTCACGTTGTGTCTGCTGCAAGTTGCACCGGTCGCAGCGCAAGACGATTCGAATTCCGAGCGGCCTCGTCGTCAGCGGCCTCGTGGAGGTTTTGGCGGTCCGATTGAACTCGGTCCCGACGACAAGCAAACCTACGCGGATCCGCCGGCCGGCATTGTCGAAAAACGTGACGACATACCGCACGGCAAATTGGAAATGATCGAGTACGAGTCGAAAACGGTTGGCACGACTCGAAAAATGAATGTCTACACTCCGCCCGGCTACTCAGGCGAAAAGAAGTATCCGGTGCTGTATCTTCTGCACGGCATCGGTGGTGACGAAACCGAATGGCAGCGATTCGCGACGCCTGACGTGCTGCTTGACAATCTGATCGCCGATGGCAAAGCAGTCCCCATGATTGTGGTCATGCCGAACGGGCGTGCTCAAAAGAACGATCGTGCCGAAGGCAATGTCATGGCAAGTGCGCCTGCATTTGCCGTGTTCGAAAACGACTTGCTCGACGACGTGATCCCCGCAATCGAGTCGCGGTACTCCGTGAAAGCGGACCGCTTGCATCGTGCGCTGGCGGGGTTGTCGATGGGTGGCGGTCAATCACTGAACTTTGGCCTAACGCATCTGGACACGTTTGCTTGGGTAGGCGGCTTTTCGTCGGCTCCGAACACGAACGCCCCGGATGAACTCATTCCCGATGCCGAAAAAGCAGAAGAGCAACTCGAATTGCTCTACCTGTCCTGCGGGAATAAAGATGGATTGATCCGAATCAGCCAGCGATTGCAGCGGTACTTAAAGCAGAACGAGATTCCACACATCTGGAACGTCGACGCTTATGGACACGATCCAACTCACTGGCGAAACAATTTGTATCACTTCGTTCAGATGCTGTTTCAGGACAAATCAGCAGGTTCGACAGTGAGCGAAGGGCCGGCGACAAAAGCAGAGGAACGGCCGTCGGATGATGCCAACGCTGGCAACAACGCCAACATCCCCGAAGGAATCAAGGACGACTTCCAGCCGGCACCGACCAACCAAGCCGGCAAGGACTATCCGCAAGTCAACTCCCAAGGCCGCATTAAATTTCGAATCGTTGCGCCGGAAGCAAAGAGCGTCGCGACCACATTTCGTGAGAGCACTGTGTTCGTCAAAGGTGACGATGGAGCGTGGATCGGCTACTCACGTCCGCTGGATGAAGGATTTCACTACTACGAACTGATCATCGATGGTGCCCACGTACCGGATCCGAATAGCAAATACTATTTCGGGGCGATGCGTTGGGGCAGTGGGATCGAAATACCTGCACACGATCGCGAGTTTTACGCTCTTAAGAACGTTCCGCACGGTCAAATTCGCGAGATCTTCTTTCATTCCGAGAGCACGAAGTCTGAACGTCGCGCCTTTGTCTACACGCCTCCCGGCTACGACAGCAACAACGAAGAACGCTATCCGGTCCTCTACCTACAGCACGGCTGGGGTGAAAACGAGTATGGTTGGAGCGTCCAAGGTCACGCGGGTCTGATCATGGACAATCTGATCGCGGAAGAGAAAACGAAACCGTTCATCATTGTGATGACCTATGGGATGACGAATGAGGTTCGCATGGGGGGGCTCCGCAATTTCGACATCAGCGACTTTGAAACGGTTTTGGTCGACGAGTTGATACCTCACATCGATGCCAACTTCCGGACGCTAACCGATCAACCGAATCGTGCCATGGCGGGCCTGTCGATGGGCAGTATGGAAACCAAGGCGATCACCCTGCGCAACCTCGATAAGTTCTCGCACATCGGATTGTTCAGCGGATCAACGATCGGAAAAGAAGACGTTGAGAACACCGAGGGTTTCAAAGAAAAAGTAAATCTCGTCTTCGTCAGCTACGGAAGCAAAGAAGTGGGGGGCGGGCGGACGCGGCGCGGTGGCAACCCTGCTGAATCCGTCGAGCAACTCAAGAAAATGGGGATCAACGCACACTACTATCTGTCACCCGAAACGGCTCATGAATGGCAAACTTGGCGCCGCAGTCTGAAGGGGTTCGCCCCGCTATTGTTTCAACCTGAAGGCAAACTTTCTGGCATTTGGAAAGTCGACTTTGACACCCAAATCGGTGTCCAGAACTACGAGATGAAGTTTCAAAAAGAGGGTAGTACGCTCTCCGCGACGGCGCAGGCGCAAGTCAACGGTCGCTCACGAGATGTCAGCTTTGACAAGGTAACGTCGGATGGCGATACCGTCTCATTCGTTGAGATTCTGAACTTTGGCGGTAACGAGATTCGCATTGAATACGAAGGCCAGATTAGCGGCGACACGATTATGTTTTCCCGAAAGGTTGGCAACTTCGCCACCGAACAAGCCACCGCAACGCGTTCGCAATCGCTCGCGGCGCGCGACCTTCCCGCGCCGCCGCCGAAGGAAGAATCTGCACCTGTCGTTGAAGTCCAAATCGATCGCATCGTCAAAGACGCCTTCAAAAATTCTTTCTTGGTCGGCATGGCTGGCGATCTGCCTTCACGCTACTCCGATGAAGAGTTGGAATTGGCCGCCGAACATTTTGCCGCGGTCACCCCTGAGAATTGCATGAAGCCAGAGCGAGTTCATCCGGCCGAAAATCGCTGGTCTTTCGAGCGATCGGACGCATTGGTGGATTGGGCTTTAGAGAACGGAATGACGGCCCATGGTCACACGTTGGTCTGGCATGCTCAGACGCCTGATTGGTTTTTCGAAGGCCGCGATCCTGAGACGATCAAGCAGCGAATGAAGCAGCACATTGAGACGCTTGCCGGACGCTACAAAGGAAAGTTGCAAAGCTGGGACGTTGTCAATGAAGCGATTAACGACGGCGGTGACTCGGAAACGGCGAAGACCGAGAATCTACGAAACTCAGATTGGCTGCAAATCCTTGGTCCTGAGTTTCTCACCATGGCATTCAAATTCGCCCGCCAAGCCGATCCCGATGCCGTTCTGTATTACAACGACTACAACATCGAATCAGGACCAAAGCATGCGAGTTCGATGGTGCTTCTCAAACGACTGCTCGGACAGGGTGCACCTGTCGACGCGGTTGGCATTCAAGGTCATTGGAGGAGCGGACGCGTTCCATTTGAGGACATCGAGAAAGCCATCACAGATTATGCATCGTTGGGACTGAAGGTCAGTATCACCGAACTCGATGTCACCATTGGTGGTGAGTCCGGCGGTCAATTCGGTAGGCGTCGGTTTCGAAGCAGTTCGCCGCCTTCGGTCGAAGACTTGAACGCACAAGCCGAAGACTACGCCAAACTGTTTGCCATCTTCAAGAAACACGAAGATGTCATCGAACGCGTTACCTTTTGGGGCCTGAACGATCGACGCACCTGGCGATGGGGGCAGCACCCGCTGCTCTTCGACGCGAACAATCATCCCAAGCCCGCCTACGCCGCGATCGTGAACGACAAGTAACGAAACGACTCGTCGAAGCCCGTTGTTTCGCCACTGAGTGTCTTGGTTCAACGGGTGTGATTTAGGGCGTATGTCGTTGAAAGCCGCAAGACAGGTGCCACATCGCCCACTAAAATGACGCGAAAGCAAAACTTACAAAGCCTTTGTCTTGGTAGCATCATGCGAGCCGGCACCTCAAGATTTTATTCGATGTTCTCAATTTCACTATCCGTCCACCTCCTTCTCATGGCGGGGGGGGGCGTGGTGGGATGGTTCGGTCTGACGAGTGAATTGCAGGCGGAAGACTTCGTCCACGACGTGGTGCCCGTTTTGAAGCGAAACTGTGTTCATTGCCATGGCGGGCTCAAGGCTGAAGGCGACTTTTCGCTCAATACACGTGAAACAGTCGTCGAATCCGGGCACGTTGATCTGGACTCGCCCGAGGATTCCTATCTGCTCGAACTGATCACGTCGAGTGATCCGGGGTTGCAGATGCCGCCCCCGGATCGACCTCGGATGAGTGAAGAGGAGATCGGCGTGCTTCGGCGTTGGGTCGAAGGAGGGGTGAAATGGGACAGCGCGTTCAGCTTCGAAATCAAAACCTACGAACCACCATTGCGTCCTCGCGAGGTCGAACTTCCTGCAGCTCGCGACGGACGTCATCATCCGGTGGATCGGCTTCTCGACCGATATCTCCTCGAGCGACAATTGCCAGATCCGCCGACGATCGACGACGAGACTTTTTTGCGTCGAGTTTCATTGGATTTGGTGGGGCTGCTTCCCAGCGAAGAACAGCGTGACGCCTTTCTGTCGGATCAAAATCCGAACAAGCGATCCGAGCTGATCGAATCGCTGCTCAATGACGAGATCCGTTACGCCGATCACTGGATGACGTTCTTCAACGACTTGTTGCGCAATGACTACAGCGGGACGGGATTTATCACCGGCGGAAGGAAGCAAATCAGCGTATGGCTCTATCAATCGCTTCGAACCAACAAGCCCTTCGATGTCATGGTTCGCGAGCTGGTCGCTCCGCCAACCCCAGACAGTCAAGGGTTCATCGACGGCATCAAGTGGCGAGGCGACGTCAGCGCCGGGCAAACCCTACCCATCCAGTTCTCTCAGAGCATCTCGCAGTCGTTTCTGGGCATCAACATGAAATGCGCGTCGTGTCACGACAGCTTTGTGGATCGCTGGAAGCTGACGGACGCGTATGGATTGGCGGCAATCTACGCCGACCGCAAATTAGAACTACACCGTTGCGACAAGCCAACTGGCGAAACCGCACAAGCCGCCTGGCTGTTCCCCGAGCTCGGGCAGGTTGACCCCCAAGCGCCGCGGGCTGAACGGTTGGAGCAACTCGCCGGGCTCCTGACGCATCCCGAGAACGGACGGTTCGCGAGAACCATCGTTAATCGACTGTGGTACCAGCTGATGGGGCGGGGAATCGTCCATCCGCTTGATGCGATGCAGAATGAACCGTGGAATGAGGATTTGCTGGACTATCTGGCGGTTGAATTCGTCAGAAGCCATTACGATCTGAAGGCGATGTTACGGCTGATCGCCACCAGCACCGCGTATCAATCCCGGTCCGAAGTTGCCGATGAAACGGGCGCCGGCAAGACGTACCTTTATCGAGGGCCACGCGCCAAACGCATGACCGCCGAGCAGTTTCTTGACAATGTCTGGCGGCTGACCGGTACGGCTCCGACGGAATCCGATGTTCCGGTCGAGCGACAGTCCGGTCAATCCGGAGAGATTCCGATGATCCGAGCCTCGCTGAAGAAAAACACGGCTCTGATGAAGTCGCTCGGTCGTCCGATGCGAGAACAAATTGTATCCATGCGTCCCGATCGGATGACCACGCTCGAAGCCATCGATCTGGCAAACGAGCCGACCCTCGCCAATGCCTTCGCCGAAGGAGCCGTGCGGCTGATCAAGCAAAATGATGGAAACCCCGAACGAATCGTTCGGACCTTGTTCCGATCGGCGTTGTGTCGCGAACCGACCGAGCGGGAGCGAGTGCTACTCACGGGTGCTCTCGGCAACCACCCCGCTGAAACGTCGGTTCAGGACGCGATGTGGGCGGTTTGCATGCTTCCTGAATTCATTCTCATTCGTTGAGCCAGATGATGAACTTCCACGACGATTTCGAAGCCGCCGTTCAGGCGGGAGCACCCGAATCGATCCTCCGCCGTCGTTTTCTGGGGGCGCTTTCTGCCGCCGGAGCGGCAGCTTTAGCGGCGGGTGTCCCCCGAGTCCTCGGCAATACCCCGCAGCCTGACACCACTGACGAGATCCAACACCCAGAACCGAAAGCGGACGCCTGCATCCTGTTGTGGATGGCGGGCGGGATGGCTGCGCCTGACACGTTTGATCCGAAGCGGTATCTGCCGTTTGAAAAGGGATTGCCCGTCAAAGACATGCTCAGCACGTTTCCGGCCATCGAGACCGCGGTCGACGGCGTTCAGATCTGCAAGGGACTCGAGAATATCGCTTCGGTGATGGATCGTGCGACACTCATCCGATCACACGTCCAACCCGATCTGGGCAGTATCCTGCATTCGCGGCACCAGTACCATTGGCACACCGGCTACGTCCCGCCACAAACGGTCGCTGCTCCCCATATCGGCGCATGGATGTCTCGCGTGCTCGGGGCACCCAATGAGGTGATGCCCGCGTTTATCAACATCGGACAGCGGCTCGAGGGGGTTGGCGAAAGTGAAGAACTCAAAGCGTTCACCACCGCCGGTTTCTTCGGTAGCGAATTCGGGCCGATGAACTTGCCCTACCCGGACAAAGCAGCTGTTTCGGTGCGTCCGCCCAAAGGAATGGAGTCGCAACGATTCGCAAATCGTGATCGGCTGTTTCGTCAACTCGTCGACGCCAGTCCTGATCGTGAACGAATGAGCGATTATCAGCAGGAGTCGTTGTTGCGTTCGATGGACGCAGCGTATCGGTTGCTCAGCAGCAACGATCGCGACGCGTTCGACATCGCGTTGGAGCCGAAAGATAGCTACGACGCGTACAACACCGGGCGATTCGGACAGGGATGCCTTCTGGCGCGGCGATTGGTCGAATCGGGGGCAAGATTTGTCGAAGTGACGACGGAATATGTCCCCTTTCTGCACTTCGACACGCACGCCAACGGCCACACGACCATGGCGCGAATGCATGCCGAAATCGATCGTCCGATTGCTCAGCTGATTCGCGATCTGGAAGACCGAAAGCTGCTCGACCGGACGTTGGTGATTGTCGCATCCGAGTTTAGCCGCGATGCGCTGATGGAGGGCAAGCCTGGTTCCAACGCTCGCGATCAGGCCACGGAAAAGGTGGATGAAATCAGCGAGATGAAGCATTATGGTCTGCACCGCCACTTCACGGGCGGTTCCAGCGTGCTGATGTTCGGCGGCGGAATGAAGCGAGGTCATGTGCACGGGGCGACGGCACCGGAACGACCGCTGCTCGCGATGGAAGACCCGGTGAGTATCGAAGATCTGCACGCAACCATCATGACAGCCATGGGCATCAGCCCCCGAACGGGCTTTGAGATCGAAGGCCGCCCGTTCTATGTGACCCCCGACGGCAAGGGCAAGGCCGTCGACGCTCTCTTTGCCTGATGATGACGGAGACCGGTCCGGTCGGGGGCGCGCGAGGCGAAACACGTGGGCGGCGGCGGACCGTTGGTGATCAGTGGAGCTCCGTAGAACGTGCCGTGAAGGCTGGCAAGATGCCGTTCGGATTCGACGTCTCGCCAGGCACGCAGCCACCCCGACGCAAAGGCCTAGGCTCTGTCCCCAAACGACGTTCACCGCCAGTGAACCGGGAAAACGGGGTCAGGAGTGGGCCGACCGCGCGATCAGGGGCGGGTCGAGAGTCCGGTAGCTCGTGGCTCATGGCAATTCGATGCCGAGGCCATGGTTGACTCGGTTGGTGAAGTTCGCCAGTGCCACGGCTGCGGCGAGCGTGACGAGTTGTTGATCGTTGAGGAACGTTTTGATTTCCTCAACGAGGGCCGCATCGACGTCGGCCTTCTGCGTCAGTTGTTCGGCGTAACGCAGGACGCTTTGCTCTTTTTCATCAAACAAATCGTCCGCGTCGGCGTTCATCGAGTCGAGCTGCTTGTCGCTCAATCCCGCTTTTTTGGCAGCTTGACGATGGTAGTGCGAGCAGTAGTCACACGCATTCACGAGCGAGGCCTTGTAGTATGCCAGCTCGCGATATTTTGCTGGCAAATCATTTTGCAGTCCGTCGTTGATCTGCGTGACGCCGCCCAGCACGTCGGGCTGGTGCGCGAGCGTGCTGAAGATGTTGAGCGATTGACCGAACTTTTCCTCGATCGCTTTGAGCAGGGGTTTGGATGCTTCGGGAGCTTCGTCAATGGTGAGCGGTTTTGCATGTTGCATGGTGTGATTCTCCGTGTCGGTGTCGGTGTAAGAGTCGGGACGGTCGTCGCCGTCGGTTCAGCCGCCGTTGCTTCCTGTTCGTCCATTTCAGTCGTAAAACCACGGAACAGCCTAAACAACGTAGCCGGTCACATCGCGTTTGATCGGCGCGACGCTAAAGAGGTTGACGACCGTGCAAAGTCTGTGCCGTTGGATCCACTTTAGCTCCCGCGCCGCCGACTCAATCACAATCTCTGTCGAGCGCCATTTAGACACTGCTTTTGTTGCACCCTGCTGTATCGGTACAAAATGTGCTCTGGTCATTTGAAATCCTCTCTCTCACTCCGCGCGGGGGAGGCCTGTGAGGCATCGGCGTCGGAGTTTGATCTCTACAGTGTAATGCCCCCATGGCACCTAAGTCCAAAGCTCGACGCCGTGTTGCGGGCAACGTGTTCAACACGCTGGGTGCGGCCGCTCTCGTTTTGGGATTGCTGTGGGTTGCCAGCCCTGTACTGATTCCGATCACATTGAGCGTTCTGCTTGCATTCATCCTGTCTCCACTTGTGACTGCATTGGAGCGTTGGAGACTGGGGCGTGTTCCTGCGGTGCTGATTGCCTCGTTGCTGGCGTTCTCGCTCATCGCTTGTTGTGGATGGGCATTGTTTTCTCAGATATCAAGCCTTGCTGCTGAACTTCCGAGCCATCGAAAGGAAATCAAGGCGAAGATCGCTGCAATGAGTGCGGGTGAAAACTCGACGCTTAGTCGATTGACTGCGATGTTTGACGACCTGACTCGAAGTATGGACAAGCAGCCGAGTGTTGCTGTGGGGGATAGCTCGGCAGGCGGTGCGGTCATGACGCCGGTGCCCGTCGTGGTGCAAAGCAGAAATAGATCTCAACTTTCGATTGCAGTCCAAATGCTGTTGCCTGTCGTCGAGCCGCTCGCTCAGGCAGCCTTCATCGTTGTGTTAGTGTTGTTTTTGCTGATCCAGCGGGAGGACATGCGGTATCGAGTCATCTCTCTGATGGGCGACGCGTCGCTCACCGGCACCACCCGGTTGATAAGAGACACCGCTGAGAGGGTCAGCCGATACTTGCTGAACTTGCTGCTGGTGAATGCGGGCTTCGGCCTGTGGTTCGGATTAGGACTTTATTTCTTGGGTGTTCCCTACCCTGCCCTTTGGGGCTTTCTGACGCTGTTCTTTCGTTTTATTCCGTTCGTGGGAAGCCCCGCTTCGGTCCTTTTCCCGCTTTTGATCAGCATCGCCACGTCAAGCGGCTGGGGACAGCCAATCGCCGTGGCGATTTTCTTTCTGATCTCTGAACCGTTCACGGCAAACGTGATCGAACCCATCGTGTTCGGCAAAACGACGGGACTGACGCCGATTGCTCTGTTGTTCGCTGCCTTGTTCTGGGCGTGGATCTGGGGACCGATTGGATTGCTGCTGTCGACCCCCCTGACGGTCTGTCTGGTTGTGCTGGGGCAGCATCTACCGCACTTGCGTTCGCTCAAGGTCTTGCTTGCCCAGCAACCGGCGCTCGATGCACGCCTACAGTTTTTCCAGCGTCTCCTTTCTGGCGATGCTCGTGAAGGCCAGCGAGTTTTTGACGCGTACGTGAAGCAGTTTGGACGTGAGAAAGCCTATGACGACGTGATCATCCCGGCTTTGCGATGGACGAGGCGAGAACGTCTGAAACTTGTCATCACCGCTGCGGAAGAAAAGCGAATTTACGGCATGAGTGCGGCCACGGTGAGAAGCCGGGGCAACATTAAAATGGACGCATTAGGAACCGGAGAAGGGTGTGAGAGGAGCGAGCATCAAGTGTTGCGGAAATTGTCCGTGTTTGGCTATCCGGTTCATCACGATTCAGAGGAGATCGCCTTGTTGATGTTGACAGAGATGTTGGAGCGAACGTGCGACGTGACCTTGGCGACGACCAAACAACTCCCTTCAAAGGTCGTCAATGCAATCGCCGCCGAGAAGCCAGACGTGGTGGTTTTGGCAACGATACCGCCCGGCGGGATGCCTCAAGTGCAATTCATGTGTCACGAGATTCGGAACCATGATGACGAGGTAACGATCATCGTCGCGTGTTTCGGCAAATTGAATAATTATGACGGTCACCTTGTCTGTCTGCGCAAAGCGGGCGCCAGCTACCTTACCACGTCTTTGGAACAAACGAAGAATCAAATCCAAACACTGCACGAGGAGAGTTGGATCTCGCGTGGAAATGGCCACGAGGTCATCCATGAATAGCATTGATGACGTTCATTCTACGGGGCAAGGGTCCGCACCGAGCAAGCTTGGTGCCCTCCCGCACGCGATACTCAACGAAGTTGTCGTCGCAATGGTTCTGCTCTCCAACGCCAAAGCGTGGCCGAACGAGGGGCGGAATGGTGTTGTGGTTGATCCTGAAAGCAGGTTTTGGTGCTTGCCAGAGATCAATGGTCAGGGGAAAAATCGATCAGTAAGATTCGACGCATTGTGACATCAGGATACTCTCATTCAATCAATCAATCGATCGTCGGACGCCTTTGGCCGGTGATCGCGACTTTCAAGAGGCCAATCAATTGGAGGCAAACCATGCCCAGATTACTTGTGGTGGATGACAACGAAGACAACCGTGATTCTCTCTCTCGCCGCTTGGAACGGAAAGGATTCGAAGTCACGTGTGCCAACGGTGGCAAGGAGGCTGTTGAAGAGTACAGCAGCAATACTCCCGATCTGATCTTGATGGACATGAACATGCCTGAACTCGACGGATGGGAGGCCACCAGTCAGATTCGAGCGAAAGGGGGTACGGTTCCGATCGTCGCCTTGACTGCCCACGCGATGAACGGCGACCGCGAACGAGCACTCGAAGCGGGCTGCACTGATTACCACACAAAGCCTATCGAGATGGACAAACTGCTGGAATTGATTGAACAGTTGCTTGATGCAAACCGGGCGACTGACTGATTTCTGATGTCCCGGGCTTGATGTCGCAGGCCGCTTTCATTGAATCATCGCATGATCAGAACAGACGAACCGACCATATCGGCCGATTCATCTACGCTGCGATTATCACCCGAAACCTATTGATCCTGCTAACCCACGTCGAGAATGTCCTCGGCAGTAAACCGGTGCCGAAGGGAAGAACAAATGAGCCACAGTGAACGAGGTTCTGATTCAGAGTCCAGCAGACCGAGGATTCAACCCTGCGTCCTCCCGGTCCCCCGTGATGAGCAACAGCGACTTGAAGCCTTGCATCGATATCGGATTCTCGACACCGCGCCCGAACAGTCGTTTGACGACATCACTCAACTGGCTTGCGATATCTGTGATACGCCAACGGCTCTGATCAGTTTGGTTGACGAGCGGCGTCAATGGTTTAAGTCCCGGCAGGGGCTGGAAGCCTTTCAAACGTCCCGTGAAGTTGCGTTTTGTGCGTACGCATTGCTTCAGGAGGAAGTGTTTGTCGTCCAGGATGCGCGACAGGACCCTCGTTTCTGTGACAATCCACTGGTTACCGGGCCGCCCAACATTGTTTTCTACGCCGGTGCGCCATTGAGGACTCCCGACGACTTTTCACTGGGGACGCTGTGCATCATTGATTACAAGCCACGAACGCTCTCCGAGCGACAACTGGATTCGTTGAAACGGCTATCTCGGCAAGTCGTTGCTCAACTGGAACTGCGTCTGCATATCGACCATCTCGACCAAGAAGTCCATCGTCGAACGGAAATCGACAGTGCACTCCGGAAAAGCGAGGATCGCTATCAGTTAATCGCCTCCAACGCGCCTGGCGTGGTGTTTCGCTGTGTGGTCGATAACCAAGGCACTATGCGATTCACCTATGTGAGCGATGGCGCCTGCAAGTTGCTGGGCTGTCAGCCCGCAGATCTGGCCAATGGCTCGATTCCGCTGCTGGATTACATCGATCCCTCGGACCGACTTACCCTGCGGCAAACGTTCGAGCGGGCCGTTGCGACGGGCGAGCCCTTTGAGTGGGAAGGCCGCGTATTGGCATCCAACCCGCCGACATGGCTCTTCGGAACGGCTCGATCGCGTCCCATCGGCAACGGCCAACTGGCTTTCGATGGTGTGCTCACCGATATTACCGAACGTAAGAAAGCGGTCGATGAATTACGACTTTTGCAGTTTACACTTGAGCAAGTCGCCACAGGGATCGTCGTTGCCGATGTGCAGAAACCGAGCAATCCGCTGATTTACGCCAACTCCGCCTTCGAGCAAATTACGGGTTATTCCTCCCAAGACTATCTCGGTCGCAACTGTCGCTTCTTACAGGGGCAAGACACCGACCCGCAAACCGTTCGCGAGATGCGCGAGGCAGTGCAAGCCGGGCAGCCGTGTCACGTGGTCGTACTGAACTACCGTAAAGATCGAACCCCGTTCTGGAATGAACTTCGGTTGTCACCGGTGCGTGATGCCAACGGCAAGGTGACTCACTTCATCGGCCTACAAAATGACATCACGCAGCAACGCGAAGCGGATAAACTGCGCAAGCGACTCGGTCGACACAATAAATTGTTGCTCGAATGTACTGCCGAAGGCATCTACGGCATGGACTTGCAAGGCAACCTGACGTTTATCAATCCGTCAGCAGCCCAGATCTTGCGGCTGGGCGATCGCGATGTTTTAGGATTGTCTGCGCACGAGTTGATGCACCACACGCGAGCCGATGGGACAGCGTACCCCGTCAAAGAATGTCCGATCTACCGAACTTTACAGACCGGGCAGGTGTGTCGAATCGATGATGATGTCTTCTGGAGGCAGGACGGCACGTCGTTCCCCGTGGAGTGCATTGCCGCGGCCGTTCTGGAAGACGGCAAAGTGATCGGTGCGGTGGTGGCCTTCTCCGACGTAACGGACCGCAAGGACTATGAACGCGAACTGAAAGCGGCCAAGGAAGCCGCGGAAATTGGCAACCAGGCAAAAAGTCAATTCCTGGCAAACATGAGCCATGAGCTTCGAACGCCACTAAACGCCGTCATCATGTACAGCGAATTGCTCAGCGAAGAAGCTGAAGATCTGAATGTCCCCGGTTTTATCCCCGATCTGGAACGTATCCGAGCGGCCGGCAAACATTTGCTGGAACTTGTCAACGGCGTGCTAGACCTCTCCAAGATCGACGCCGGCCGAATGGAAGTTTTCGCTGAAGAAATCGATGTCCGTGAGATGTTCAACGAGGTTGTCGACACGATGACGCCGATGATCGAGAAACGTCGCAACCGTTTGGAGATCATGATCGCCGAGAATCTCTCAACCATCCACGGCGATCGTACAAAGATTCGACAAATCTTGTTCAATCTGCTTTCGAACGCCAGCAAGTTTACAGAAGACGGACGGATTCATGTTGTCGTTGAACTGATCGCACACGCGCGAACATCATCTTTCGAATCAGCGACGAGGGGATCGGGATGACTCAAGAGCAGGTGGCGAAACTGTTTCAGCCGTTCACGCAGGCGGACTCGTCGACCAGCCGTAAGTATGGCGGCACCGGGCTGGGACTCGTCATCACGAAGCGATTTACGGAATTGATGTACGGCGATGTCCAAGTCGAAAGCGAAATCGGCGTAGGGACGACCTTTACGGTCACCTTGCCTATGCGGCTCGGTATCTCCATGGCATCTGCGACAGGCTCTTCGGACAAGCCGCCCGACGGAGAAGCTCCCGCCGACGAGTCCACGTCCGACCAGCCCTCGTCCGACCAGCCCTCGTTCGAACCGCTCGTTCGATCAGACCACCGAAGGGGCGTCGTTCTGGTGATCGACGATGACCCCGCCGTTCGGGATGTGATCACGCGAATCCTGGCCGACGAAGGTGTTCAGACGCTGGTTGCTTCGGATGGTGACGAAGGAATCAAACTAGCGAAAGCCACGATGCCGAAGCTGATCATTCTGGATATCGTCATGCCCAAGGTCGACGGCTGGTCGGTATTAATGCGACTGAAACAGGATGAACAACTCTCTGAGATCCCGATCATCCTGCAATCGGTCAACGAAAACCGGGAGCTCGGTTTCATGCTCGGTGCGACGGACTATCTGGTCAAACCGGTCGACCGAACGCGTCTTATCTCGCTGTTGTCGCGTTTCGTCAAACGCAACGATGCAACGATTCTGATCGTCGATGACGATCCCACCATTCGTCGATCCGTTTCCCGATCACTCAAGAGAGCAGGCTGGCAAACCCGGCAAGCGGGAAATGGTGCGGAAGCTCTGGTGGCCATCGACAAAGAGCTGCCCGCTTTAATTCTGCTCGATTTGGTGATGCCTATAATGGACGGCATGGAGTTTCTGGACTTGTTTCGCGCCAACGAACGGTGGAGTGAGATTCCGGTCGTTGTTTTGACCTCGAAACAGTTGACCACGGTGGATAGCGAAAGATTGAACGGTTACGTCGCGCGGGTGCTTGCCAAGGGCGAATCCTCGAAGGATAGAATCATCAACGAGGTTCGACGGATTTTGCCATGATGACCTTTTCAATCAATCCATCGCCCAGTCCATCGCCCAATCCATCGTCCGGTCTCTGCGACCGGTGATTGCAGCACTCTTGAGTCGACCTTGTTGGTGGCAGACCATGCGCAGCAAACTTGTGGTGGAACGAGGCAAGGATACCGTTGGAGTCCGAACAGACATCTCGAATGTGAAGACCAATCTTGCCACGCGTTGCTTCACGAAGGAATTTTGAGAGTCGATTCGCCGCAAGCTGTGCCTGAGACGGAAGTGGAATGGATTGGATCAATTTCTTGCGTTCCGGTCGGCAATCGACCATCCCTGTCAAGCATCGGATTCAGTCGCGCCAAGAGTAACGATTGGTTCGACATGCGACGTCACCTTCGGTTGAGGAGTCGGGGCGACACATCCATCCTCCGCCGGGAAGCAACAGATACCCGCCAGCCTTTTTCGAAGCAGGCGGGTGTCTGAGCATGCTCAAGATCCCTGGGAGGGCTTAAAACCACGTCGTCTTGCGAGCATATGCATACTTAAACGGCTCTTTGTTTTGTCCCAAACCAGCCGAAAACGAGAAGCACGATTGCTCCCAGCGTGGCCAGAATCCAGCCTCCCGGTTCAAATGGCGAAGTGCCCAGTTTCAACAGGTACGCGACAAAGCCACCCAGGAGCGAACCCACTATTCCAAGGGCGATCGTGGCGATGATCCCCATGGAATCGTTGCCCGGATGGAGCATTCGAGCGAGAAATCCTGCGACCAAACCAAGTACTATCCAGCCAATCAGTGAGCCGATCATCAATCGATCCTTGTGTCGTCATCAAATGATCCGCATGAGCAGGTGGGAATGCAGATCGAATTAGCGTCTGGAGCGTCCAGCCACCCCTTCCTCTGACAGTGCATTTTTTAAGCCAAACCATCGAGCTCGGAAACAATTTTTCGGTTTCATTGCCTCGTCCGGCGACACTTGGATTCTCGACGATGACACGGCGGGATTAAGATTGCTTGACTGCTAACAGCGACGCATCATCTCGAAGCAATCGCCGCAGAAGGGGCGCGGTCATCAAGGTGGTCACGATGGCCATCATCACCATCATGCAGAATATGGTGTCGGGGATCACGCCTAAATCGCGTCCGATATTCACCGCGATCAAACCCATCAACGCTCTTGTGTTCATCATCACAGCGACGCTTGCACTATCACGCCAAGAAAATCCGCCCAACCGTGCAGCGACCCCGCACCCCACGACCTTGCCGGCAATCGCAACGGCCACGACCAAACCACACACGCCCCACAAGTACGGTGAGTCGAGGGCACCCATGTTCGTTCGCAATCCGGTGTAGGTGAAAAACACGGGCAGGAAAAAGACGGTCACAAACTCTTCCAGCCGCGTACGAATCGCCGCCTGTAAGGCATGTTGATCACACAACGATGCCCCCAACACGAATGGACCGAAGATTGAAAAAATCCCAATCCAGTTGGTGACCAAAGCCGAGGCGAGCACGAGTAACAAAACAATGGCAAATGCGCTCACGGGCAGTCGGCGATCAGGTTTGCTCAGCACACCCGACGTCCAGCGACAAACGACGGGTCGAACCACGAAGAAGACCACCGCGATAAACAGCACCGTCCACAACAGCATTTGCATCACCGGGAACAGTGAAAATGATCCATGCACCCCGGCACTGACAGCGGCCAGCAAAACCCAGCCGATCGCATCGTCGACCGCTGCGGCCGAGATCGTGAGTACGCCTACCGGAGTCTGAGTGATTCCTAACTCCATCATGATGCGACCGAGCACGGGAATCGCCGTGATCGAAATCGCGGTTGCCATGAACAGCACAAAGCCGAGCATGTCATGTTCGGCCGCCACACTGGAATGAATCCCGTATGCCAGACCACCGCCCAAGACGAACGGCAAAGCGATCCCTGCAATCGCCACGCCGGCCGCAGTGCGACCGATCGATCGCAAGTGACCAAAGTCAAACTCGAGGCCCACGATGAACATCAAAAAGATGAGTCCCAGTTGGCCCAGGACCATAAAAACTTGACTGGTTTGATCGGGGAAGACGTGCACCGACAACTCGGGATTCAGCCGACCAAAAAACGAAGGCCCCAGCAGCATTCCCGTCGCAATTTCGCCCACGACCTGAGGTTGGCCGAGGCATTTAAATACCTTTCCGCCGGCGCGCGCGCAAATAATGATGACGATCAGTTGCAAGACCACCTGCAACAGAACGGCTTCGCTGTTCATTGTGACCGCACCGGGATTGTGAAATCGTCCATCAAACCAAACAATCGTAATCTCGGACGACCCCCTCTGCACCGCGCGTGGTTCGCAGTTGTGGCTGCAACGGTCAGTGACGGCGACTTGATTTGACGCAAAGCGGCGTGCTCGCGTTCCGGAAAACCCATCAGCGGCACGGCGATCGGTGGGGAACGCCGGCCGACGCGATCGTCATGCCGATCAGGTTGTCTCCGACCGAAGGCAACGAGCCCCCATGAAACGCCCCATCCCGGCGGTCTATCAAGCTGACGCGTCCTGTGAATAGATCAGCACAGTGTAGGGTGGCAATTGGATGCGTCCCTTGCACGGTTGGCCGTCGTAGCCTTCCGGTATTGCGTCGATGTCACCGCTCGCTTCCCCGCCGAATTCGTCGCTGTAGGCTTCGCGATCGCTACTGAACCGTCGCTTCCACGTTCCATGTGACGGTAAACCAAACTCGTAATTTTCGAAGTGCTGGTGGGCGAAGTTTGCAATCACCACCACATCATCGCCAGGACCGCCATCAAATCGGCGAACGAAGGCGACAACTTTGTCTTGGTGGTTGAGGTGAAAGACATCGATGTGCTGCCCCGTCAATCCCTTGGTGCGCCCGTCGCGGTTGAGCCGCAGTGTGATCAGGTCGCTGATCAGTTCGCTGATGCCGCCTAGCGATTCGGCATTGTCCCATTCCAGTTCTTCGGTGTCTTGGAACCATCCGTCTTGCAGCAGCTCTTGTCCTTGAAACAGCATCGGGATCCCGGGAGCCGTCATCACCAGGGCGATCCCCAGCGTGGACCGTTTTTGGGCGAAATAGCTGTCCGGATCGGCTTCGTCGACCTCGCTGGGAATTCGTGATTTTCCGTTGGCGACCTCGTCGTGTGATTCGGTGTAGACGACTCGTTGGAAGGCGTCACCGTTGTAGCCGTGCATCAATGCCTCGCGAACCTTGTTCATGTCGCGACCGGCATCGTCGGGTTGAGTGATGACGTCTCGAATCGGGTGCACGAACTTGGCGTCCCACTGCGTCGAGAAGCCCGCTCCGCCTTCGATGTCCGACTTCGTCAGGTAGGCGTTATTTTGCAGGTCTTCGGCGATCGTGATGGCACTCGGTTTGAAACCGTGTATTTCGCGATTGACCCATTGAGTCAGTCCCCAGCCTTCGGGGATTTCTTGCTGGCCGCTTGCGTCGACGCTGCGGATGTAGAGCGTCATGTCGTATCGCAATCCATCAACGTGGTAGTCTTTCAACCACATCATCGCGTTGTCTCGGATGTAGGAGCGCACTTCGCCACGTCCGTAATCCGGTCGCGTGTCCCCCCACGGAGTGTCGCTGCGATAATCGTTGTAGAAGTAGATGCCGCCCTTGCCGTTTTCGCTCCAGCCGTCGAATTGCCAGAGGTCCAAGTCGCTGGGGCCGAAGTGGTTGTAGACGACATCCAGGATGACGGCGAAGCCGGCCTTGTGGGCTTCACGGACAAACGTTTTGAACCCCTCGGGGCCGCCGTATGCCGATTCAATCGCATAGGGATGGGCCGGGTTGTACCCCCATGAGAGGTCGCCGGCGAACTCCGCGATTGGCATCACCTGCAACGCGTTGACGCCCAAACGTTTGAGGTGGTCAAATTTGTGTTGGTAGTCGGCGAAGGTGCCCACGTCACTGTCCCCGGGCCGATGGAACGTTCCGATGTGGGTTTCGTAGATGACCAATTCGTTCCACGCCGGCATTTGAAAGTCATCGCCCTGCCAATCAAACGCAGGATCGTGAATCACACCGTTTCCGACGGAATTGGTCACCTTGCGGACTCGCGGGTCGATTCGGGTGAACACGTCTTCGCCACGAGTGATTTGATACTTGTACTCGTCGCCCGGTTTAGCGTTTTCGACAAACGCGAACCAATGCCCGTTGTCTTCATTGGTCATTTCGTTGGCATCACTTTGCCAATCGTTGAAGTCACCCACGACGCTGACGCGATCGGCATGTGGTGCCCAGACGCGAAACGCGACGCCGCAGTCCAAGACAATGGGGCCCATTCCGGCCGCTTGCGTCTGTTCATTTGTCTCTTTTGTCGCTGCCGAATCGCCGCACAAAGTGGTGGGTGCCATCCAAGGGTTCCTGCAAAATAAATCGGTCCGACCCATCACACGACGACCGTCAGTCGGCCACGCTGTGATGTTTCTGGAGCGGCGAAGCTCAGGGCAATTTTCGTGCCAAAGTAGAGTGCGCAACTGCCGCTCCAAGCTTGATCGCCGCGATGGCTGCTACGGTCTCGTGTAAACTAAGTTACCGCGAGCGAAAAGGGGGTCAGGAGTCAACCGTGCGAAGCACCCGTGGGGCCGTTCCGGCGATTGACTCCTGACCCCGTTTTCGCGGTTCGAACTCGCCCACAGCGAACGTGTTTGAAACCATCGATCCACCACGCCATTTCACCAGTCCCCATCATGCACCACCTGAGACTCCTGTTCCTGCTGGCCGCGACCCTTGCCCTTCCCGCGTCTTGGGGCAGGGTGATTTCTGCGGCTGAGGAATTGTCGTCGCGTCCGAACATCGTGTTCCTGTTCGCCGACGACCAGAACACGTACTCCGTTGGGTGCTATGGCAACAGCGACGTTCAAACGCCTCAGATGGACCAATTGGCCCGCGACGGCATGGTCTTTGACAACCACTACAACACCACGGCGATCTGCATGGCCAGTCGCTCCAACGTGTTCACCGGCATGTACGAATACAAGACGGGCTGCAATTTCAGTCACGGAAACATGCGTCCGGAGGTCTGGGCAAAGTCTTATCCGGTTCTGCTGCGCCAGGCCGGATACCTGACGGCTTTCGCCGGCAAGTTCGGGATCGAGGTCCAAGGCAAAGGGTTGTGCGAAGACGACTTCGATGTCTGGGGTGGCGGTCCCGGCCAGACTCATTACGAAACGGCCAAAAACAAGTCGATGGCGAAATACGCCAAGCGGTACCCTCACTCGACGCTCTCCTACGGGGCGTTCGGCCAAGACTTCATCCGCACAGCCGCCCAACAGGACAAACCGTTCTGTTTGTCGATCAGTTTCAAGGCCCCTCACAAGCCGGCGACGCCAGATCCTCGGTTCAATTCCGTCTATGAGGGCAAGACGTTCGCCAAGCCGGCGAACTTCGGCCGCGAGTTTTCCGAACATCTCTCGCCACAAAGCAAGGCCGGGCGACAATACCCTCGCTTTACCCAGTGGAATTACGACACCGATTACGACGGCGAGATGCGGAAGTATCACCAGCAAATCTACGGAATCGACGTCGCGCTCGGCATGATTCGCGACGAACTGAAGGCCCAAGGGGTCGCGGACAATACGGTGGTCATCTACACCAGCGACAACGGCTACATTTGTGGCGCACACGGTTACGGTTCCAAGGTGCTGCCGATGGAAGAATCCTCGCGCGTGCCACTGATGATCTATGACCCCCGCAGCCCGCTCAACGGCAAGCAGATTCGATGTGACCGGTTGACCGGCAATATCGATTTTGCACCCACGATGATGGAACTCGCCGGCCTTTCCATTCCCGACAACATGGACGGCAAGAGTTTGCTGGGGCTGTTGCAGAATCCCAACGAGGGCGGCCATGAACAGATGGCGTTCATCAACGTCTACGGGCCTCTCGCCACCCACAGCCTGACCTGCCTGACTCGACAGCACAAATACACGTACTGGTGGTTCGGCAACGATCAAATGGAACCGGTCGAGGAACTGTTCGATACCGAAAACGATCCGCTGGAACTTGTCAATCAGGCCAATCGCCCCGAGCACGCCGCGACGCTGGAACAGATGCGAAAGCGGTACGACCAAGAATTGGCGAAGTGGAAACAGCAGGCGGTCGATTACAACGATTACCAGCGCTACGGAACTCTGTTTGATCGGCACGTTCCGCTGAATGAAAAGGCGATCCGATAGAAAGACGTCCAGCCTTTTTTCCAGGCATAAGCGGTCATGACCGTCTCCTGTTGCATAGCTGCCGTCGCCAGACGGTGGCCGTGGCGAGACGAGGATGGCAGAATGATGGGATGGCAGAACGGTTCTGTTTTCGCGATCTGATCGGTCAAAGCATTATTCTGCCCGGTATCATTCTGCCACTTCCATTCAATCTGCTATTCCGTACCTCTCGAACACTTGGGTAACGAGCGGACTTCGAGTGCGAACTTGCGCCCTGGATGACGTGTCGTTACGGTTCGAGGAATGTTCAGTGGAGAACCCCGATACGGTGGAATGGTCTTGGGATACGACGAAGACGAATTGACAGACGCGGATCGTGAGCCCGGACCGGAGGTGACGTCGAAGCTCTTTCGTCGTTGGCAGAAGGCTGTTCGTGGCCGTTCACCGGCTGAAGACATGACCAATCCTGTCTGGCGCTGGCTTTTTCGCGGTCGTGTCGACCCCTATCACGCGAACGAGCGTTTTCGCAGCCGCCTACAAAAGATGCTCCGTCGCGTGGATTTTCCAAGCGAACCACGCTGGGCTGGGTGTCGCATGGGGCAATCACGAACCGAGTTGGCCGACGGGCGAGTGTTTTGGATCGCCGGCGAGCACGAAGATTTTTACGATCCCGATTTCTTTATCTACAACGATGTCATCATCGAGTCTGTCGATGGCGACGTGCGAATCTTTGGGTACCCCGATTCCGTCTTTCGACCGACCGATTTTCATTCGGCGACGGCCGTCGATGACGATCAAAGCATCTTGATCCTCGGCAACGTCGGCTACCCCGATCAGCGAGATGTCGGTCGCACGCCGATCTATCGGCTCGATACCCAAACGCTTGCGATGAGTGAAATTCATTCAACCGGCGAACAGCCGGGGTGGATCAGCGATCACCAAGCGACGCTCAGCGATAATGGATCGTCGATCCTTGTCCGCGGTGGCAAGGTGTTGTCCGACGATGGGTTCCTGGAGAACATTGATGACTGGTCGCTGTCTGTTGCCGAACTCCGTTGGGATCGATTGACAAAACGGCAGTGGATTCGATTCCAGGTGGCTCGTCATGACGGGAGCGGCTTGCACCTTTGGAATTACGACATGCGAAAGTTTGCGTTGGAGTACCCGCGGGCCGGTTTTGACCCTGAGGACGATCTGGCTGACGAGATCGGTGGGGAGCCGAACATGGAGGCCTACGACTCGCTCTACAAACCGCAAGTGCCCTACACGCCAATCGATCCGGATCCTGAAGACGATGCTGACTGGCGGACCAAAAAGATCACCATCGACGGAGTGCGAGTCCGCTACACCGACGACATGGATCATTTGTCGGTCACCATCGAAGGCGATCTGCCCAAGGCCGTCGTCGATTCGATCGCAAAAGACGTCCGTGATAAACTTTCACTCGTTGAGAATGCCGACTGTCGGGTGAAATGGATCGCTGGAAGTTAGACGGCTAGTGCTCGGGCCACATTTGCTATTGCGGTAGCGGACCTCACCGAGAGTTTCGGCTCCGAAGGCGATCCGAACCCTACGGTTCGATCGGGACGAAACGTGCCAGCAGTTTTGCTGGGCGAACCTTCGGTAAGAATACCCACCGATGGCAGCGCGAACAAACGGATGACAGGGTGCAAGAAATCCGTGGGTTCGCGCTGCCATCCGTGGGCCCAGTCGTCGTTTCATCGTTCGGTAAATTACAGCCTAACCTTTTCCCCGCTCGCCCGACCCAACCCCAATATTTCTAGGCGGTTGTAGCACTACTCGCAGGTCAGCCGTTCGATCCGATACGACGTCACCGGGCGTCCGGCGTGACAGATGGTGCGTGATCACGCCAGTTTAACGCGTCCGCACGAGACATTTTTGCGATTGGAAAGTACAGTCCGAAATCCTTTCCGAATTGGTACGGCCGTTGCAGATTTATCTCGGCAGACAGCCAAGGCTGTCAAAAAGGCACTCGGGTGAATCAAACCCGTTCACCCGTGATGAATACACCATTCTTTTGAACCCGTTTGAAAGGAGGGTACAAACATGTTAGCGACTCGATGGGAACCTTGGACCGAGCTGAATCGGCTCAGCCGCGAGATGGACCGACTGTTCAGCCGTGGCACCAGCGGCAGCGTGATGGGTGTCGGAAATTACCCTGCGTTGAACGTCTGGGAAGACGACGACAAGCTGTTTGTCGAAGCCGAATTGCCCGGATTCAGCATGGATGATTTGGAAATTTACGTCACCGGAAACCAGTTGACTCTCAAGGGCGAACGTAAGCCTCCGGAACAGGAAGGCGGAACCTGGCATCGTCAAGAACGCGGCTATGGAAAGTTCAGCCGGATGGTCGAATTGCCCGGCGACATTGATTCCGAAAATGTATCGGCCGAGTTCAAAAACGGCGTGTTGCTTATCACGCTGCCAAAAAGTGAAGCCGTCAAGCCGCGACGCATCGAAGTCAAGGCAAATTGATCGAACGCGTCAAACGACAAACCAGAGGCGGTTCGTCGGCAAGGCGAGCCGCCGGTGTCTGCGACGCGTGATGCATTGTTCACGAACACTGTGATTCTCAATGGAGGTGTGCGATGAGTACCACCATGACAACCACCAATCAAAACAAAACCCAGCAACAAAACGGTAACGGACTTGTCAGCGAATACCTGAACGAGAATGGTCAGAAAGCTCGATCGACCTACCAGCCCCGATTCGATATTTGGGAAGGCGACGAGGAGTTGATCCTGTACGGCGATCTGCCCGGTGTCAGCACCGACGACTTGGACATTCAGTTCGAGAACCGTCAATTGACGATTCACGCAAAGGTGGACCGCTGGCATGATGGCGAAGGATACCTTTACAGCGAATACGGTGTGGGCGACTTCCAGCGGACGTTCACGATCGGTGAAGCGATCAACAGCGAAGCCATCTCGGCCGAATTGCATGATGGCGTGTTGACGCTACACCTGCCGAAGTCCGATCACGTGAAGCCGCGTCGCATCGAAGTCAAAGCCAACTGATTCGATTGCCAAAAGACGCATCGATACCGTCCAAGCGGATCGAAGTCAAAGCGGTATGATCAGGCAAACCGTTAGGCGAAGCAACGTTCGCCTAACGGCGAACCGCAGACGTCCGTTGACGCGGACGTTTGCGGTTTGCCGTTGACCGTGCCCTCTCGACCGTGCCCTCTCGACCGTGCCCTCTCGACCGTGCCCGTAGGCTCGCGCCAAACGGCTGATCATCGATTGATAGCAACCGGTTCGCGCCAGCGTCCGGGCGCCCATCAATGTCGATCGAGCGGCTTTGGGCTCGCGGCCTGCCGATTTAATCGAGAAGCGAAAATGAAACACCATGGCTCCCCTCTCCCCCGATTCCTGACGAGCCTAAGCGAGTCAGGAATCGGGGGAGAGGGGCTGGGGGTGAGGGGGATTTATTCTGTGCGCCGTTGCTGAATGACGGCAACGATACGCTCTCGAACCTCGGTAAGATCTGGCGATATGTCGTACGCTGGAACGCGAACGACTTCAAATCGACTCAGCAGAAATCAACGGTGTATCGACTATCGGATACGCACTTCGAAATTTTTCTCCGGCGCAACCACGATTGCGCGCCATCGGCTAGCCCGAGTTTTCAAATCAATTCGATCGGCCGCGCTGATCACAAGCAAACTCGGTGGCCTTGTGATTGCATCGTCGTTTCGTCATGCAGATTCCCCCTCACCCCCTGCCCCTCTCCCCCAAACAAGCCTCTACTCGTCGCAACGTTTTCGCGTTCTAAAATCACTTGACGCGCATTGTCGATCCGAATCAACTGAGAGGCTTGTTCGGGGGAGAGGGGAGCCATTTTGGGGTAAGTCGCTTCTCGATTTAGCGGTATTGGGATCGAGCCCTGCCGCTAAGTAAAGCGTTGTTTCCTCTCGTCTGGGCCCGTCGGCTTGCGCCAAACGGCTGATCATCGTTTGCGATCAGCCGGTTCGCGCCAGCGTCCGGGCGTCTCGAGCGAAGCGAATGGTGGCCGCGTGGCCGCGTGGGCGGGCGGGGAGCCGACGAATCGATCAGCGCGCCGTCCATCCGCCGTCGACGACCAGCATGCTGCCGGTGGTGTAGCTCGATGCCGCGCTGGCCAGATAGATCGCGGCACCTTGGATCTCTTCCATCCTTCCCCAGCGATTCAATGCGACCGCCCCGACGATAAATTTCTTTGCCTCTTCCGACTCCGCGATCGGTTCATTCATCGGCGTCAAAAAGGGTCCCGGGCAAATCGCGTTGACTGTGATGCCGTCTTCGGCCAGTTCCAACGCAAGGGCGCGTGTCATCTGCACGATCGCGCCTTTGCTGGTCGCATAAGGGGTGCGGTTGGCCAGACCGACCAGCCCCAAGGTGCTGGCCAAGTTGATGATCCGTCCACGACCGCGTCGTTTCATGATTGGAATCACGGCCTTGCAGACCGACCAGACTCCGTCGACATTGATTTGCTGGACCTTTCGAAAATCCTCGTAGGTCAAGTCGCCGATCGCGCCACGAATGTTGACGCCCGCGTTGTTGACCAGGATGTCGGCCGCGCCGAAGGCTTGTTCCACAATTGCGACAAAGGTTTCGATCTGGCGTGGGTCGGTCACATCGGCCTGTACGCCGATCGCTCGCACTCCGTAATGGTCCCCGATCTGCGTCGCAGCTTGTTCTGCCTCGGCGGCGTTTCGGCTGCACAAGGCAATGTCGGCACCGGCCGACGCCAGTCCCGCCGCCATCGCATATCCCAATCCCTTTGATCCCCCCGTCACCATGGCCACTTGGTTGGTCAGATCAAACAGTTTGATTCCCGGCAAGACGGCTGTTTCAGGCATGCGGAACTCCTTCATGAAGTTTTCGGCGGCAATTGAATCAATCAGGCATCGGCCAAGATGTCGCGACCGATCTTACCCGGCAGGATCACCTTGATGGGGATCTCCATCGGATAGCGACCTCGAATTTGAGCGACCGCCTGCAAAATCTGTCGCTCATCATAACGCGTCGAGAAGTGCCCCAGCACGAGCGTCTTGACGCGACTCTGGGATACCATCTGCATCACCTGATCGAGTGAACTGTGCCGATTCAAGCTCGGATCGGCAGGGTTCATTTCTTCTTCGGTTAAAAACGTCGCTTCGTGAATCAACACGTCCGCATCGTCGTACCGCCCGTCCGTTTCGATCGGCGTGTCGCCCGAATAGACCAGTTTTGTCCGCCGGACCGGTTCAACAATCGCCGCTTTCCCTTTCTCCATCTTGATCGCAACGATTTCCTTGCCCGACATCCCGACGTACTCGGGCTTGAGTTTGTTACTGATCGCTTCGACGAAGTAACTGAGGCTTTTCGATCGGCCGGGGATGATTGGCACGTGACGATTGGCGATCGCGCGCACGACCAAGTCACTTCGCAGCGGCACTTCGTCTCCCGAATCAAGTGGGATCCACTTCGCCCCCGAGATCTGTGGATCAAATTTCCCCAGGAACCCGGCCAGTGCTGGGAACGATCCCGAATGGCGTGGGTAATAGATCGACAATTCCGGTCGCGCATTGAGCTGATTGAATTGCAGCAACCCGGCCAAGTGGTCGCGGTCGGCGTGCGAGATGAAGACGTGTTTGACTTTCCTGGACTTTTGAAGCAGCCCCGCCGACACGCCGTCGCCACAATCAAACAGACAACCCAGTTCGTCGACGAAATACCACGTCGAAAACAACGCGGTGGAATATCCCGTGATCGTGAGGCGATGGTCTGAACTCATAGGACGATTTCTCGAGTGGCGTAAGCATCCTGCTTGCGTTTATACCCGAGTGGCAAGCAGGATGCTTACCTCCTTTTCTGGCAAGCAGGATGCTTACCCCACCGGTCAGTCACTCGCGACCGTTGATCTCGTCGATCGCCCGTTCATACGCCCGCTTCATGCCACGGCTGTCGGTTTCGCTTAGCAATCGTTTCAAAATCGGGAGCGCCTCGGTCGCCCGGGGACGGACTTTGCCGAGCATGTACAGCGAATAGTACTGTTGCCGTCGGTCGTTGGATCCGATGCCTTCCAGCAGAACAGGTACGGCTTCGGGGCCGGCGGTATTGATCGAACGCAGGGCATCTTTGGCAAAATTCGTGTCGTCGGGCACCGGTAACAACTTGAAGAGCGCCGGCACGGCGGACTTGGCATCGGCCCCCAAATCACCCAACGCCACCGCGGCATCGCGACGGACCGCCCAATCCACATCGTCGAGCCCTTGTATCAACAGCGGCACCGACTTTTCCCGGTCCGATTCGATCTTTGCCAGACAAGCCAACGCGGCGGCGCGCAGATCGGACCGCGAGTGGTTGGTCAGGGCGATCACGTTGTCGGACAACGAACCGGCCTGGTCACCCAACGTCGTGATCGAACGCAGCGACGCGAGCACGACCGGATCATCGGCATCTGAGAGACCATTGCCCAGCGCCGCGATCAGTTCTGCCGAGGGTTCCGCCGTGGTGGCCAAGGCCGCAGCCGCCGCGGCACGCACCGAGCCGTCCTGATCGCCGAGCAATTGCATCAACCGCGGGGAGCATCGTCGCGCAGGCTCCCCGACCGCTTCGATCGCGATCGCCGCATCACGGCGCACGCTCGCGTCGGAGTCGTCCAGGCCGACAATCAACGCATCGATCGCTGCGGTGGATTTCGATTCCATTCGGGTCAAACCGCCGATCGCGCTGCGTCGCACCTCGGGATCGTCATCGTCGAGCGCGTCGAGCAACAATTTCGTGACGCGTGATTGGTCCTGATCCACGTTGGCCACGGCAAACAGCGCCGCCGCTCGCACCCCTTGGTCGGGATCCTGGCACAGTGTTCGAAGCCGCGACACCACGGCGTCATCGAGTTGCGGATACCGCCCCAGCGACGCCGCTGCGACTTCACGCAGATTCGGATCGGGATCGTCCAGGCAGGCCGCCAATGGTTCGGTCGCCGCCGCCGGAACCGAACGCATCTTGCCGATCGCCTGTGCCGCGATCGTTTTTGCCGCACCCGTTTGACCTCGCAGCGCGTTGATCAGGGGCGGGGTCGCGACCGGGCCGATTTGCGCGAGCGCCTTGGCTAATCGGACGCGAGAATGGTCGGCATCGGACGCCGCGTTCAAGAGTGCCGGAACCGATGCGGCTCCGATTCGTCGCAGCGCTTCATCGATCGGCATCGGCTGGTCGGAATCGGTTTCTGGATCGGCGTTTGAGTCTCGTTTGAGTGCGGCGACAAGCGGGCCGACCGCCCTTTCGCTGCGAGGTCCCAAGGTGCCGAGCGCGAACGCGGCGGAGTCGCGTTGTTGGCTGTCGTCTTGTTTCAGCAGTTCGATCAATCGGTCGACCGCTCGATCCGAGGCGTCACCCAAATTGCGTAGCGCGATGACGCCGCCGCTGCGCACTTGGACGTCCGGGTCCAGCACGGCATCGATGATCCATTGGATCATCTGATCATCCGGCTCCGCCGCGACGGAAACGGCGACGATCGCTGCGGCGCGGACCGTCGAGGCGGGGTCGTCGAGCAATTCGATCAAGCGATCTCGGTAGGGGGCGGCGCGTTGTTTCGTTTTGGCCAGTCCCTCAGCGGCGATGGCGCGAACCGATTCGTCATCACTGTCGAGCGCCGCTCCGAGTGAATCGGCGGCTACCGGCCCCAACCGAGACAGTGACGCGGTTGCCTGGTGTCGCACGTCGGGATTCTGGTCGCGCACCGCGTCATCCAAACTCTCCAGCAGACGATCGGCATCAGCCGCCATCCAACCCATCGCGTCGAGCGCCGCGATTTGCCGCCGCGTCGAATCATCCTTTGCGGCGGCGACCAGTGCCTCAATGGCGGCCGAGCCGATCCGAGAGAGCGCCCAGGCGGAACGGTAGCGCCGTTGTTCGTCATCATCGCCCAAACTGCGCACCAGGGCGTCGATCGCGGGTTCTGCCTGGGGGCCGATGCGAGCGACCGCCATCGCCGATTGCATCCAAACTTGATCGTCACGATCAGCCAATCCCTTGATCAAGGCATCGATCGCGGGCAGGGCGTCGGGGCCGAGTTTTGCGAGCGCATAGGCCGCGTCCCGCCGCTCGTCGATTTCGACACTCGACAACGCCGATGCCAGCTGATCGATTTCGGATGTTTCATTGCCATCGGCCGGTGAATCAGCCGGTGAATCAGCCATGGCGGACGCGACGCAAACGGCCAGCACGAACACGCCTGACAGCAATCGTTGCGCGGTCGCGTTCAAATCTGCAGCTCCGAAATGCGTCCGGTGCTGTCGCCGATGAAATCGACGGGCGTTCCGAATCGGTCCAACATCGACATGAACAGGTTGCACATCGGGGTTTCGGGCGCGACACGCACATGTCGTCCCAGATCGATCTGGTTGCCGCCGGCCAGCAGGATCGGAAGGTTTTCGTTGTTGTGCCGATCGCCGTCGCTGATCGCGCTGCCGTAGCAAACCGACGTGTGATCCAGTAGCGAGCCATGCTCACCGTCGGGTGTCGATTTCAGCTTTTGCAACAAGTACGACAATTGGGCCACGTGGAATTGATTGATCTTACGAAGTTTGTCGTGCTTGTTGGCATCACCACCATGATGCGACAGGTTGTGGTGCCCTTCGCCGACACCGATGTGACGATAGCTTCGATTGCTGCCCGCGTCGGCGAACATGAACGTCGCGATGCGGGTCCGATCGGTCTGGAAGGCCAGCACCATCATGTCGCACATCAAACGAATGTGCTCACCGTAATCGTTGGGCGTGCCCTCGGGGACCGGATAGTCGACGTCTTCGGAGACATCGAAATCATCGTCTTTACGCTGCATGCGTTTTTCGACGTCGCGAACACCATCAAGGTATTCGTCCAGCTTGCGCTGATCGTTGCGTCCGAGTTTGGACTGCAGCCGCTTGGCGTCTTCGGCGACGTAGTCGAGAACACTTTGACGCAACGCCTGGCGACGAAGCGCGTTTTGATCTGCATGGACGGGCGTTCCGTCGCCGAACAATCGTTGGAAGACCAACCGCGGGTTGATCTCTTTGCTGACCGGTGTCGACTCGGACGACCAGGCGATGTTGGACGAGTAGGCACAGCTGTAGCCGCTGTCGCAATTTCCGGCGCTGCGTCCCGGTTCGATTCCCAGTTCGATCGACGGAAACCGGGTCGCCTGACCGGCCGCCTGGGCGGCGACCTGGTCGACGGAAATCCCCGAACGCAAATCGCCTTCTTTTCGCGGCTGCGCCCCGGTCAAAAAGACCGAAGCACTTCGCGCATGGTCACCGGGTCCGTCGCCGTTGGCACGCCCCTTGTCATGGGTCAACCCGCTGATCACCAGCACGTCATCCTGGACCGGTGCCAGGGGGGAGAGAATGTAGGGCAAGTCGTACCCGTAGCCTTCCAACTGGGGCGTCCAATCGGGAAGGTGGACGCCGTTGGGCACGAAAATGAAGGCCATGCGGTTTGGAGTGGTCGCGGCGGCGGCGGCTTTCGGCGCCGTCGATTCCATCCACGGCAATGCCAGTGAGACGCCCAGCCCACGCAGGACGGTTCGTCGTGACAGTCGGCTCGTTTGGATACTCATTGGTCTCGCTTCCTCTCACGCATCGTAAAGGGATCACTGGTGACAATGGCTTGGACGAGTGAACTGAATCGATAGCCATCGTTTTCCATTGCCGCCAGCGCGGAATTGACGGTGCACCGGTCGTAGGAGGTTAAACCCCGCCCCAACGCATAAGTTAGCAATTTACTGGCCAGGCACTTGCAGAATTGCTGTCTTTTTTCCTGCACCAAGATCTGCATCAGCTCATCGGCACCGTCAAACTCGACTCCACCGGGCAACTCGCCCGAGGCGTCAATTTCATAGGCACCGTCGCGCTGGCGATACGCGCCCACGGCGTCGAAGTTCTCCATCCCGAAGCCCAGGGCGTCCATCTTGCGGTGGCAGACCGCACAGGACTCGTTGGCGCGATGCTGTTCCATTTGTTCCCGCAGCGACCCCAGGACTTCTCCGCCCTCCTCCAGGTCCGGCACATCGGCCGGCGGTGGCGGCGGCGGTTCGGCCAGGAAGTTTTCCAAAATCCACTTGCCGCGTTTGACCGGTGACGTTCGCGTCGGGTTGGAGGTCAGCATCAAAATGCTCGAATGGGTCAACACACCGCGACGACCCGCCGGCAGGGAAACCTGTTGAAAGGAATCGCCTTGAACCGAATCGATGCCGTAGTGCCGCGCCAGACGTTCGTTCACGTAGGTGTAATCCGCATCCAAGAACTCCAGCACGCTGCGGTCTTGACGAATCAGTTGCTCAAAAAACGTTTCGGTTTCGCGGCGCATCGCCTGACGCAGTGGTTCGTCAAAATCGGGGAACCTGACCGGATCGGGCATCAACAGTGACACGTCGCGAAGCTGCAGCCATTGTCCGGCGAAGTTGTCGACCAAGGCCCGCGACTTGGGATCGGCGAGCATCCGTTTCGCCTCCGCGGACAACACTTCTTTGTTCGTCAATTCGCCGGAGGCGGCCAAATCGAACAATCGTTCATCCGGCATGCTGCTCCACAGAAAGTACGACAACCGCGTTGCCAGTTCATAGCCGTCGAGCGCGCGGATCCCGTCTTCATCGTCGGGGCCTGGGTCCTGTTCGACGCGGAACAAGAAGTTTGGATTGATCAGGATCGCGGCGACGACGGTCTGGAAAATTTCGTCTCGTGGCGCCCCACGCTCGAAGGCGTTCCGCATGATTGCGAACAAGCGTTCGGATTCGTCGTCGGTGATCGGTCGCCGAAAGGCCCGGGTGGCGAATTGGCGAACGTTCTCGCGTGCGACCGCGACCTGTTCGTCGTCATTGGCCGCTTCCCGCGGCAGCACTCGTGTTTTCGCTTGTTCGTCGGCCAACGCTTTTTCGGCGATCGTTGCAGCGGCTTCCAAATACTTTTCAAACAGGATCGGAGGGATCGTCAACACGTCGCCGACGTTGTCGAATCCATGGGCGACGTCGTCGGACGGAAAGTTATCGGCCAAACGTAAATCCAAACCCAGCAGATCGCGGATCGTGTTGTTGTATTCGGATTTGTTCAAGCGACGAATCGTGACACGGCCGGGATGCTTGACCGAAGTGCAATCGAAGGCATCGAACTCGAATTCGATCGCTCGGCCGAGTGAGGCGATTTCGTCATCGGTCGGCTGCGTTTGGTCGGCCGGTGGCATCTGGTGCTCGACGACCAACCGCAACACCTTCTCCCAGAACTCGTAATTCTCTTGGATGTCGGCCGAGTCTTCGAAGCGATCAAAGCTGACTTCGCCTTCAAAATCATCCCCGCTGTGGCAGACGACGCAGTGGTTCTCCAAAAACGGAGCAATGTTCGTTTGAAAATTCTCCGCCGCCAATTCGGCTTTTGAATCTTCCGATGGACGTTCTTCCGCCAACGCCATCCCGGTCGTCAGTCCGATCCAACAGGCGAGCCAGATCCATCGAGTCGTGCTTTGCGATACAGTCATGTGGCGGGATTGTCTATTCGGCGGCTGAACCTCGGCTTGGCTTCGGCATCTTGACCGAATCAAACACCCTGGGACGAATCGCCGGGAGAGCGGCGGGGCAGGAATCGCCCGGCGTGGGACGTGAAATCAACGCGTGTCGCCTGTCATTGTCTTCACGTCCCCAGCCAGACACGGTTCAGTATCGCCTCTCGGACAGCGGAACGCAAATCACGTCGGAATTGCGTGCCCAGCCAAGTCGCAAACAAGGCATGCGGATCACCATGACTGGCCGCACGCAGGGGCGACATCAAATAGACCCTCCCATTGATCCGTTCGGCAGCTACATTCCCAGGCGATGCAGCATAGCGCCTGAAAAACTCATCCGAGTCCAAGACGTCGCCGCTGTTGAGTATCGGCACCGGGCTCGAAGACTCTGCGTTCGTTTCGCTTACATTGGGATTCGAACCTGCAAATCCGTCAAATCGGTGCAGGATGGTCATCCCGGTCTAGCCGATCTGCCACCTCCATCCAAATATTGAACTTGCTGACAGCAGCGGCCTGGAGGGTATCATTCTGCCTGCGGTGACTCTTACGGCTTGTTGATGGAGTCGATCTACCGAATTCAACGTTATCAGGTCAGGTGCCACGCGTCAGCAAGGGGTGCCGCGTGGCCCCTTGCTAGCGCGTGCGGGCTAAAATCAACAAGCCGCATAGCCCGCTGGTCATCCGCATCGCAGCATCCTGTCATGACAGTCGCAGACCAATCCAGGCCGTCCGTCGATTTCCATCAGGGGACGGTGCGGCTGTTCGGTTTGTCGCCGCGATTTGTTGATAAGACGCTTGCTGACATTCCGCTGGCCTGGGACGAGCGTGAAGACTGCTTTCGCGGTGATGCGATGCACGCCGATGCCATTCGGAGGGCCTTGGACCGATCGCTGGCCGGCGGATTCGATTGGCGGGTCGGACGCGATGCCGGGGCGGCGGAGTTTCGCTCGTTGTCGATCAAGGACCTACGGCAAATGACGCTGCGGGCCGATCAACAACAAGCGGTCGAGGCCTTTGAAACCGGCGGCCGGCGCGGTTTGATTGTGATGCCCACGGGCACCGGAAAGACCGTTGTCGCAATCGAATTGATGATCCGCAATCGGTGCAGCACTCTGATCGTCGTTCCCGTCCGCGACCTGATGTATCAATGGCATGCCAAAATCTTGGAAGCGACCGGCATCGATGCCGGATTGATCGGTGACGGCGTCCATCGTGTCAGCCCCATCAGTGTGACGACCTACGACAGCGCCGCGATCCACATGCCACGCATCGGTGATCGTTTTCAGCTGATCATCTTCGACGAAGTCCACCACCTGGCCGGTCCCTGGCGGAGTGACGCGGCGCGGATGTCGATCGCAGCCTTTCGCCTCGGTTTGACCGCGACGCCTCCCGGTGACAACGAACGCAAGGTGCGTTTACATGACTTGGTCGGGCCGACGCTGTATCAACAATCCATCGCCGAAGCCTCCGGAACGTCGTTGGCCGATTACAGCGTGCACCGCATCGCCGTCCGACTGACCGACGAGGAACAACATCGCTATCGGGACTACGGGCAGCAGATCCAGAAATTTGTTTTCGAGCAAAAAACGATCGATCCGAAATTTAAGTGGGAGGACACTTATGCGCTTTCCGCGGCCACCGACGAAGAACCCGACCGCGCCCGCGACGCCGTGCTTGCGATGCGAGCCTTTCGATTGAAACGACAGATCGAAGAGCACGCCGATGCCAAGTTGCGGATGCTGGAAGACTTGTTTCGACTCCATTGCGACGAATCGATCATCGTGTTCACTGGATCCAATGTGATGGCACGCAAGATTTCGACGCGATTCCTGGTGCCCTGCTTGCTGTCCCACTGCGGAAAGAAAGAGCGCCGGCAATGGTTGGAAGGCTTTGCCGAAGGACGCTACCGTGTTTTGGTGGCCAATCGCGTGTTGGACGAAGGCGTGGATTTGCCCGAAGTCAAAACGGCGATCGTGTTGGGGGGATTGTCCAGCCAGCGGCAGGCTATTCAGCGACTGGGGCGTGTTTTGCGAAAAGGGCGCGGCGGTCGCCGCGCCAAACTCTACGAAGTTGTCGTCGAAGACACTCGCGAAGTCACGCGTAGCCGCGATCGTCGCCGGAACGAAGCCTACCGGCAAAATCGATGATCCGTAGCGAGCACCGTATCGTCCACTACGACTTTCAACGGATGATCGTCCGGCCCGACCGACTCCGCCGCGGCACCGATGCCGATTATGTCGCCGCGGCGAAGCAGATGCTGCGGATCTATCGTGACGGAATCGGTGATCCGCGACAGGTGCTGCACGGACGGATCGAGACCTGCCTGAATCGATTGTCCGGTTGTCCGCCACGACGCATCGCCGCGTTTTGTAAGTTGCTGGACGATCAATCCGAATACCTCTCCAATCGCAAGGCGGCATTGCAGCTACGACGTCAGGTCTTTGATTTCGCCGCCGACCGGCATCCGATCGTGGAACATCGCGAGGGGATTTTTGACCATGACGTGCACCAAGTCCGCAGTGAACTGGCCAAAGAACTCGGTCGGACGTGGCCAGAGATCGAAGCGGATTTATTCAGCGACGTGCTGGAACTACAGCGATTGCAGGGCTTTCATTCAGAATGGACGCCGCAACAATTGCTTTCGGCTTACAACGTCGCGCAGACCCAAGCCGCGTTGTATCGCGCGACACGCGTCCGCATCGACGCCACCGACGACTTGAAAACGATCGTCCGGCACGCCAAGCTGGCCGGACTGATGCACCGCATCGATCTGATTTCGTCGGCCGGACAACCCCGCTACCGATTTGTCTTCGACGGCCCACAGAGTAGCTTGCGTCAATCGACTCGCTACGGCGTGCGGTTCGCCGCGCTGGCGGCAAAGCTGTTGGCCTGTCGTGGTTGGCACATGACGGCCGAGATTCTGGGGCCGCGGAAGCAGCGTTTTCGGATGGAACTTTCCCCGGCCGATGGACTGTCAGCAGCACTCAGTGCTCCGGATGCGTTCGATTCGTCATTGGAGGCGGACGTCGACGCCGCCTGGCAGAAGGCGCCGGTGGAAGGCTGGACTTGGAAACGCGAGTCCCTGTTGCTTGTCCGCGGGCAAACCGTGATGACGCCCGATTTCACGTTGCATCATCAACAGCGCGGCGTCTTGGTGTACGTCGAAGTCGTCGGGTTTTGGACGCCGGAGTACCTGGAGGAAAAGTGTCGCCGATTGCAGGAATTCGCTGGAATCACGCCCATCGGAGGTCATGCGGGCGATACGGTGAAATGGTTGCTAATCGTTTCGGGGACGATTGAGTCCAAGCTTCGGCAAGGATTGGCTGATTTGCAAATGCCGATTGTCAGTTTTGACACTTCGGCGAGTCCACAGGCATGGATCGACGCAGTCGGTTAAGCAACGCGCGGCGATTGTCTGTGTTCCTTGTTCCTTGTTTCTTGTTCCTTGCAAAACGTCCCGCTCTCCAGCTGAAGAGACCGCAGCCGCACCGAATGCGTGGGTCACCGACCCGACTCACACGTCTCTGGCGATAGAATAGGGGCCGGGAAATAGGTTGGTCAAAAGATTAGTTGGTCAAAAGATGGGGCCTGTTCCCGACCTGATTGTCGTTCAGTCGTTTTTATTTTTTGACCCTCCCATTTTTTGACCCTCCCCGTGACACGCAAAACACAACGTCCCAAGCCGCGAGAAACCGTGATGCCCCATCGAGTTGCCTTTGTCGTTCTAGCGTTATTCATCACCTCGCCTGCTATCCCCGCCGCTGATCTGGTTCTACGGGGCGGCAAGATCGTGACGGTCGATCCGGGGTTTCGCGTCGTCGAGGCGATGGCGGTCCGGGATGGGCGAATCATTCAGCTGGGCAGCGACGCGGAGATCGCCAGCCATGTTGATTCCCAGACGCACGTTGTCGACTTGCAAGGCCGCATGGTGCTGCCCGGGCTGATCGATTCACACGTCCATCCGACCGGTGCCAGCCAATACGAAGCGGACCACGAGATTCCGCCGATGGAAACGATCGAGGACGTGTTGGATTATCTTCGCCAGCGGGTCGCCGTCGTCCCCAAGGGCGAATGGATCGTGCTGCAGCAAGTCTTTATCACGCGGTTGCGAGAACAGCGTTTTCCCACACGCGCCGAACTCGATTCGGTCGCTCCCGATCACCCGGTCTGGTTTCGCACCGGCCCCGACGGCAGCGCCAATTCACTCGCACTGGCGGAAAACGGGATCGACAAAGCCTTTGCCGCCAAGCATCCGCAGCACGTCGCGGTTGATCCCGTCAGCGGCGAGCCGACTGGAGTGATTCGTCAATCATCGTCGGTCTTGAAAACGCGTCGTGATCAAAGCCGCAAGCAGCTGTCGCAAGATGAACTCGATGATCGACTCGCGGAATTGCTCCGCGACTACAACCGCTGGGGAATCACGGGGATCATCGATCGCAATTGCAATGATAACGCTCGGGCACAATACGCCCGCCTGTTGGAATCGGGACGTTTGACGACACGAACGCGATTGTCACGTTCGCTGACCCCCAATGCCGATCTCGCGGAAATCGAACAACGGCTCGACGAGATCGCATCCGACCCGCTGTTCAAGTCGCCTGACCCCAGGCTCGGTGTGATCGGCGTGAAGGTGTTCGAAGACGGCGGCATGCTGACCGGCAGCGCCTACTTCACTCGCCCCTGGGGGACCAGCAGCATCTATGGCATTGTCGATCCGCGTTATCGCGGCATGCAGTTCATCGACGACGATCGGCTGGAGAAATTAATTCGGTTGTGTGCCAGTCGTTCGCTGGCATTCACCGCGCACTGCCAGGGCGACGCTGCCGTCGAAGCACTCGTGGCCGCCTATGGTCGAGTCAATCAAGACATCCCGATCGCCCCGACACGGTCTTCGATCACCCACAGCAGTTTCATGAGTGAAAAAGCCATCGCGGGTGCGGCGAAACTTGGCGTCGGAGTCGATTTGCAGCCGGCGTGGTTGTACTTGGATGCCCGCACGCTGGTGGCCCAGTTCGGTCTAGAGCGGCTCGAGCATTTCATCCCGTTGCGAAGTCTGTTCGACGCGGGGGTGGTCGCCGGGGGTGGCAGCGATCACATGCAGAAGATCGGATCGCTTCGCAGCGTGAATCCGTACAATCCGTTTCTTGGGATGTGGGTCGCCGTGACCCGCACCGCCCGTTGGCACGACGCTCCGATCCACCGCGAGCAAGCGCTCACCCGCGAGCAGATGATACGCTTTTACACGATCAACAACGCCTGGTTGATGCGGCTTGAAGAGGAGATCGGATCATTGGAAATCGGCAAGCGAGCGGACTTTGTGGTCATCGACCGCGACCTGCTGACTTGCCGCGACGACGAAATCCGCGACACCGTGGTTCAGTCCACTTGGCTGGACGGTCAGAGAGTGTTTCAATCGCAGTCGCAACGCAACCGATCACTGGATTGATCGGACCGTGACCCTGCCCCCGCTTTTCACCTTCAACACGTACCGACGAGAGTTTCGATGGTCATTCCGATGTGGCTGGCAAAGACGATTGCATGGACGGGGGTTGCGCTGATCGGATTCGCGGTCGTCGACGTGGCCACCGCGAGTCTGTAGAACACCAGTCTGACGGGATCGAATTGGTCATCGCTCGCCGAGTTCGCCGGCGGCTTCGTGATGAAACACTTCGGCGAGGCACTCGATGAAGAGTAGTTTTGACAAACAGTCATTTTCAATGCCCGACCGGATTCCCGCCGGCACATCACGAATGTGTCCGAGGCCGCACGCGACGTGCTCGCAAGATCTCTGAAATCACGGACAAGCGAGGTCCTTTAGGCCCGGAGGGCCGGCAGAGTGGATGCCGGTGGCGTGAGCCACCGGAAATAATTTTAAGGTGTCGCTGAGGCCCAGCGGGCCGACACAATTTCCCAGCTTCTAGCAACACACGCGGTTCAGCAGACACACTGTGTCGGCCTTCCAGGCCTGCGCCGGCGTTGCATTTGAATTCCGGGCCCTGACGGGCCCGGCAAGCACTCTGTCAGCCCGCTGGGCTTTTGCATCCTGGGCTGGCGGACGCTTCGCTTGAGTAAGAAAACGCGGGGTGTCGGGGGACGACGCGAATCGGGATTCCGCCCACCAGCCCGGGTTCACCACAGACTAAAATTGCTGGCACTCTCTGATACGATCCATTTTAATGAAGTCTCATCAGCGGACCGGCTGAGGTCGACAAAGCTCTGGCACCTGATCTTTCCCCGTTCGCCCACAGGCCCAGATAGGCCGCATTTTCTGATTTGCATCGATGAATTGCGTATTATCAATTTTGGTTTTTCTTGCAGCGTCACAGCTTCAGTCGGATCCGAAAGAAACGGAAGGGACGCCAACGAACGTCAATACGGCGCAACTCATTGACCATTGGCGCAATCATAGTCCTGGGCGATGGGAAGACCTTGTGTTTCACGAGAACGGCCGTTTCAATTGGGAGGTCAAGTATCGGATGGGGCGAGAGTCCGTCAGTGGAATCTACAAACGACGAGGTCAGGATCGAGTGGAATTACGAGTGACCAACATGAAACCATTAGAATCGAAGCAACCTCGCACAGCATTTGATCCTGATGATAGGCACGTCTATCGATACACGTTCGATGAAGCGGGAAATATGAGAGTTGAAAAAGTGGGGGCATCCATACAACGTCCTTATCCGATCGCAACCTTTGCAACACGTTCGTACGTCAGCAGCGGCAACTTTACAAGTAATGTCGCTGAAATGCTAAAGCTGCTGAATCAAGAGCAAGAGGATGCTGACGACGGTGCCCGAATCATCAATGACAAATAGCTGTCTTGTTCAACCCCAACTGGGGTTGGTGGCGAGGTGGTGGACGGATCTTGGGGTGCGATAACGCGACCCCAAGCTTTGATGGGGCACGCCGTTGGCGTGACCCGACGAGCCTGTCCGGGGGCGTGGAGCGGAGGGACCACCATGTTCATTTCCGTTTTGGCTCGTCGACTCGCCGCCGGCAACGGCTCACTCGACCGCTACGATCGGCTAGAATTCTTTCTGCCACCAACGGAGACACCTTCCTAGAATGTCAACGCGTTTTGAGATACTGAAGAACGGCGAGCGTGTCTGCGTTTCCGGAATCAACGGAGATGGAGTCCTTTCGGTCGGTCTCACGTACGTCAAGCATACCGGTCAAGAACTGACCCACGATTTGCAAATCGGCGGACTCGGCATGTTCGATGGTTCGCAGGATCGCCAACATCACGTCGCGTGGCCTTCGCCGGACGTCACGACGGGTGACGAAATCACGATCCGAATTCTGCCCGCTGGCGAATACGACGAACCTGTGGGCTTGTCGGGCAGTCCGCGGAAGACAATCGACGATCCGGACTTTGGTCAACTGAACTACTACGTTGATTCATGGGATGCCGACATTCCATTTGACTCTCCACCAATCGAGACGGCTCATCTCCATTTACGAGCTGATGATTCGGGGCCGTCCCAGCACCAACGTGCTCTTATCCATGAACTGCCCATTCGGCACGCGAAGCTGTGGCCTGATCTCTCTTCGGCGCTGGTCAAATGCCATCCTGAAATCCAGACGGTCGACGAGCTTTCCGTGCGGCTGGTGAATCACATCGGTGTCAACGTGTACGATGATTCAAACGCCATCGAAATCGTCTACAGCGTCAAGGGCGACCCGGAATTCCGCGGCTATTTCGTCACGCTTCGTAATTGGGAGATCGTTGAAGTTTGCATAGCTCAATAGCGGTGTCATTGACAATTGTTTCGTCGGCAATCCGTTTGGGCTGCAAGTTGGTGATCGTTTTCGATTTGAGAGATCGATAGAATCCATGACTTACAATGAGGACTGGGAAGGATACTATGCCTTCAAGAGCGAGATTCTTCCGGTAGAAAAGATCACGCGATGATCTCGTCGACGACGCGACCGTGGACATCGGTCAGGCGGAAATCGCGGCCGGCGTGGCGGTAGGTCAGCCGCTCGTGATCGAGTCCCAGCAGATGCAGAATCGTTGCGTGCAGGTCGTGCACGTGCATCTTGTCGACCATCGCTCGGAACCCAAAGTCATCGGTCTCACCGTACGTCATGCCTCCCTTGACGCCACCCCCGGCCATCCACATCGAAAAACCATGATGGTTGTGGTCGCGTCCATTGCCGTTTTCCGAGGTCGGGGTGCGTCCGAATTCTCCGCCCCAGACGATCAGCGTGTCTTCCAACATGCCGCGTGACTTGAGGTCAGCGATCAACGCGGCGATCGGCTGGTCGATGTTTTTGCAAAGCTTGGGCACCGTGCCGTCGTGTCCGCTGTGCGTGTCCCAGGGTTGCCCGTTGCCGTAATACACCTGGACAAAACGAACGCCGCGTTCTGCCAAACGCCGCGCCAGCAGACAGCCGTTGGCAAAATGTCCGTCTCCGTACGCCGCCCGGGTTTGCTTGGTTTCACGATTCAAGTCGAACGCTTCGCTGCCCTCGAATTGCATGCGGAACGCCGTTTCCATCGACTCCAGGCGGGCGTCCAGCATCGCGCGGTCGCGGTGGGGCGGCGATTGCGTGGAGGCCTGCGCGGCGGTTTGTTCAGCGTTGAGTTGCCGCAACAGATCGAGTTGTTCACGTTGGGTCTGGCGGTCCCAGCGAACGTTCCGCAGATGGGGCAACATCTTCTCCGGATCGATGGTGGAGTGATTGATGTAGGTCCCCTGGTATTCAGACGGCAGAAAGGCACTGTTCCATAAAATCGAGAATCGAACGGGGCGTCCCGGACACAAGACGACATAGCCGGGCAGGTTTGCGTTCTCGCTGCCCAGACCGTACAGAAACCAGGCTCCCATGCTGGGACGCGTCGGCGTGATCGTGCCGTTGTTCATCTGCAGCAACGCCGGCCCGTGATTGGGATTGTCGGCATGCAGGGAGCGAAGCACACAGATGTCGTCGATATGCTGACTGAGTTTGGGCAGCAACTCGCTGACGGGAATGCCGCTCTCACCGCGTTGGCGAAATTGAAACGGTGACGGCAGCAAGCCTCCGGTAGGCCGCTCGGTCAGAAGGTCCGCGCCGGCTGGTCGCGTTCCGGCGTACTTTTCGAGTAAGGGTTTTGAATCGAACAAGTCGCCTTGATAGGGTCCGCCGTTCATGAACAGGTGAATCACGCGTTTTGCTTTGGCCGGGAAATGTGGCCCCGCGTTGCGACTCGATTCCGATGCCAACAGGTGGGCGGCACCCAGCATCCCCATCCCGCCACCGAGTTGTCCCAGTAGCCGGCGGCGGTCTATCGTTGAATTCGTTTCGTTTGGCATCGGTCGGTCTCTTCGTCTGGTCACGCAGATGGGCTCACTCGACAAACAGGGCCTGGTTGGAAACCAGCAACGCGTGGGCGTATTGTTGCAAACGTGTGGTGGGTGAATCGTTGTCTGCCGGATTCAAGAACTGCATACCGATCCGCAGCTCTCGATCGTCGGGTGGTCGAGAGAACAGCAGCCAATACAGCCGATCGATTTGGGCGGCTGGATCGTGGGGGACTTCGCGTTCCAGTCGCGTGACCAGCGACTGCGATTGATTCAGCAGTAGCGGACCGTTGAGGGCGTAAAGCCCTTGCAGTGCCGTGATCGTCGGTGTCCGTTTGGGGCTGTGCTGGGTCGGATCGGGGAAGTCGTGGACCATCAGCGTCGGCGACATGTCGCGGCGATGAACGGTTGCGTAGAGTGTTCGTCGTCGATTTCCGTTTGCGTCCAGGTCGATGGACGGACCGCCGATCGTCTGGGTCAATTCACGGCTCGCCATCAGCATCGAATCCCGCCACTCTTCAAAGGTCAATCGGCGTGAGTTCATACGCGAGAGCCAGCGGTTTTCCGGATCGTGCTGAAAGGATTCCGCCGCGGCCGACGACGATTGTTGCCAGGTGGCCGAGAGCAGGATCTGGCGATGTAGCTGTTTCAGCGACCAGTCCGAATCGATGAGGTGGGCGGCCAGATCGTCCAGCAATTCCGGGTGTGACGGGCGGCCGCCCTGGGTGCCGAAGTTGCTCGGCGTGTCGACCAGCCCGGTTCCGAAATGGGCCAGCCAGATGCGATTGACGATCACACGCGCGGTCAATGGAGCCGCTTCGGTCACGATGGATTCGGCCAGTTCCAGTCGCCCGCTGCCGTTTTGATACGGTTCGGGTTGTTCGGCGAGTACGGTCAAGAACCGTCGCGGGACGATGTTTCCGGGGCGATTGGGATTGCCGCGGATGAACGCCGGCAGATCGCGTGGTTGTGCACGGTACTCCAGTTTCGTTCCGTCTTGTGCCGTCTTTCCGGCGCGGACGACGAACAGCGATTCTTCGGACAACGCATTCGCCATCGCCATGTCGTACTGTGGCGTCGAGGCTTTGATCGATTGAATGTCCGCGGTCAGTTTCTCGATCGTTTCGGTGGGCAGCGGTTTTTCGCGTTTTCGTTTGGTGATCTCGGCTTCCAGCTCGGCAACTCGTTCACGCGCCCGTCGCACCGGTTCGTATTCTTCTTCGGGAACGAGCGGCCGTTCGACTTGGCGGCAACTGGCAAAGATGCCGGCCAACGCGTAGTAGTCTTCGGTACTGATCGGATCGAATTTGTGATCGTGACAACGGGCACAGGCGACGGTCAGCCCCAAGAAGGTTCGCGATACTGCGTCGACACGTTCTTCCCATTCATCGGCGACGATCACCTTGATGATCTCGCAGGGCAGTTTCAGTTCTTTCCAATAGGTCGGGCTGAGGCTGATGAAACCGAGGGCGGGCAGGTCGCTCGGCCCCGTCTCGGGCATCAGATCGGTGGCCAACTGGCGGCGAACAAAGTCGTCATAGGGCATGTCTTGATTGAGCGCGTCGACGACCCAGTCACGATAGAAGTGCGATTGCCCGGTCTGGTACAGCCAGCTCGCGGTGCGATCGGTGTACCGCGCCATGTCCAGCCACCAGCGGCCCCATTTTTCGCCGTATTGGGGCGAGTCCAAAAGTCGCTCGACCAGCCGTTGGTACGCGTCGGGTGATTCGTCCTGGACGAAGTCACCGACCATGGACGGAGTCGGCGGCAGACCGGTCAGGTCGAAGCAAAGCCGTCGTATGAGTGTCACGCGGTCGGCGCGTTCGGTCGGCGCCAACCCTTGCCGCTGCATCGCAGCGAGGACAAACGAATCCAAACGCGTTTGCGGCCAATCGGATCCGCCGACGTCCGGCAGCGGTTGACGCTGGACGGGTTGAAACGACCAAAATCGCCGCCCCTCGTCAAAATCGATCGCGCCGTGACGGGCTTGTTCGGTTTGCTCGGACGGTGGAAAGGCTGCGCCCTGCCTGACCCAATCGGTCAGCGTGGCCAGATCGTCCGCAGAGAGCTTTCCGTCGGGCGGCATCTGAATGTCGCCGTCGTAACGCAGCGTCTCGATCAACAAGCTCTCGTCGGGCTTTCCGGCAACGACGGCCGAACCGCTGTCACCGCCCTGCCGGACGCCTTCGGCGGTGTCCAGTCGCAAGCCGCCGTGGAGTGTCTTGGCTCCGGCCGAATGGCACTTGTAGCAGTGCTCGACCAACAACGGGCGGACCTTGCGCTCAAACGTTTCGTAGTCGTCGGCGTTGACCGTTCCGTGAACGACCAGGAGTCCAAGCAGAACAATCAGTCGCTTCGCTATGCGAGACATGGCGGGCGTCGCGGGAGGTGGGAGGAAGGCGGGGAAAACCATTGTACTCTACCGAAAACGGTGGCGTAAGCTTCCAGCTTGCGTTAAGCACGGGGCGCAAGCTGGAAGCGTACGCCACTTGCAAGCTGGGAGCTTGGGGGGGCGCAAGCTAGAAGCGTACGCCACTTGCAAGCTGGGAGCTTGGGTGGGTCGCAAGCTGGAAGCGTACGCCACTTGCAAGCTGGGAGCTTGATTCGAGTATGCTGATGGGGAATTGGTCCATTTGTTTCCGACACTCCCCTGCCATCATCATGCGATATTGTTTGACATGTTTGCTGTGGATTGCCTGCACGATCGCTGCCTCGGCCGATGGGCTCCGGGCGCTGCCCGAGGCGACGCGTCCGGCCGACCGGCGACTGGGCGAGCTGCGAAACCTGAACAGCTACTTTCCGTTCCAATCGGTCGAGGACCCGGACGCCTGGCCGGAGCGGCGGGCGGAGATTCAGCGACGTATTTTGTTGTCTCAAGGGTTGTGGCCGATGCCCAGCAAACCCGACTTGAACGCCGTGATCCACGGCCGGGTCGAGCGAGACGACTACGTGGTGGATCGCGTTTATTTCGAGTCGATTCCGGGACACTTTGTGACCGGCAGCCTGTATCGCCCGAAAGGCAAGTCGGGTCCGTTTCCGGCGATCCTGTCGCCGCACGGGCATTGGAGCGACGGTCGGTTTTACGACGCCGGTGAAGCTCAGATCCGCGCCGACTTGGCCAGCGGCGCCGAACGCTTTGCAGTCGGCGGACGATTTCCGATCCAGGCTCGCGCGGTTCAGTTGGCCCGCATGGGATGCCTGGTGTTCGTCTACGACATGACGGGAAACGCCGATTCGATCCAGATCGGACATCGCCCCGACAAGGCGGCACATCTGGATCGCGCGACCGACTGGGGGTTCTTCAGCGCGCAGGCGGAGCTTCGTTTGCAAAACATGATGGGACTGCAAACCTGGAACTCGATTCGCGCGATCGACTTCATGTTGGAACTGGACGAGACCGACCCGACCCGCATCGGTGTGACTGGGGCCAGCGGCGGTGGAACACAATCGATGATTTTGGGGGCGATCGACGATCGCATCGCGGCGGCGATGCCGTGCGTGATGGTGTCGACGTCGATGCAAGGCGGATGCACGTGCGAGAACGCGCCGTACATGCGGATCGATCAGGGCAACGTCGACATCGCCGCGGCGATCGCGCCGCGGCCGTTGGGGCTGACCGCCGCCGACGATTGGACCGTCGAATTGGAAACCAAGGGCTATCCGGACTTGCGTCAGTTGTATGCCGATCTCGGACACAAGGATCGATTAACCGCGGCGTTCCATTTGCACTTTAAGCACAACTACAACCACGTCAATCGTGCGGTGATGTACGCGTTTTTTAATCGGCACTTCAAGCTCGGGTTCAAGGAACCGATTTTGGAACAAGACTACGTGCCGCTTTCCCGTTCGGAAGCCACGGTGTGGACGGACGAGCATCCGGCGCCCCGCGGTGACGCGATCGGCGATCCCCACGAAGTCCGGATCTTGCAACTCGCTGCGGAAGATTCTCGGCGGCAGATGGACGCGTTGATTCCCACGTCGAACGACCAACTTGAGGAGTATCGACGCGTGGTCGGAGGTGCTTGGGAAACGATTCTCGGACGCCGGTTGGATCAGGTTCAGGCGACTTCGTTTCATCAAGTGAAGGCTATCAAGCAGGACGGATTGTCGATCACGGTGGGGCTGCTCGATCACGCCGGCGAGCAGTTGCCGATCGTTGAAGTCGGTGATTCAGGGGCAAAGGGAACGATCGTGTGGATCACCGATGAAGGAAAACAAGACCTTTGGGATGGCGATCGCCTCAACCCGCTGGTCGCGAAGATCGCCCACGCCGGATACCGCGTCGTCTCCGCCGATTTGATCGGGCAAGGCGAGTTTGTTCCCGGCGGCGAGTCGCTCGACACTCAACGAATGTGGTACCAACGGGGCGGCGAACAGGCTTGGCATCGTTTCGCCGGGTACACCTATGGCTACAACCATCCCCTGTTCGTTCAGCGGGTCCACGACGTGCTGTCGGTTATCCAACACGCTACATCGACGGGCAACCGCCACGTTCATCTGGTCGGGATCGGCGACCACGCCGGTGCGATCGCTGCGGCCGCACGCAGTCAAGCCGGTGACGCGGTTGGGCGAACCTTCATCGATTTGAAGGGGTTTCGATTCGCGTCGCTGCAGCGGCAAGACGATCCGATGTTCGTCCCCGGTGCGGTCAAATACCTGGACGTCGATGGATTGTTATCGCTGTGTGTTCCCGGCGCGTTGACATCGTTTCGCCCGAATTGCCGATTGTGGATCGTGTGCAGCGGGCGAGCGGGACATCAAAGGGAGTTCGTTGGCATCCGTCCCCACAAGAATTATTATCTGCGATCGGGGAATGGTGCGTGCGTTGATCTATCGCGTTTCGCGCTTGCGGTATCCCGGAGGGATGCCAGCGAGTAGCCGGAGGTCAGCGCAGCGCAACCTCCGGGAAGCATCTTCCAAATTCCCCTCGACCCCGGACGGGGGCGCAGCGAATCGCTACGCCGGCGGATCTGCAGTCTGCGTTGCGGAAAGTGATGGCCGGGTTGCTCGTTCACGCGGGTTCCAAGGGTCTTGACGCGATTTGCTTCGACGCCCTCCGGGGTCGCCTCAGGCAGTGGCGGTATGTCCGGAGGTGTCGCTGCGCTCACCTCCGGCTACTGGCTTTGACCAATTCAGGGTGTCGCCAGCGATCAGCCGTCTGTCAGCCCGCCGAGCACGGTTTCGGCGCGTTGTCGTTTGCGTTGGGTCAGCGGTGGGCCGTTTAGTTCCAGTGCCCGTTGCAGCAATGGCTTGGCTTGATCGTGATCGCCTCGTTGGTACAAGACGATACCACGGTTGTAGTAAGCCCATGCATTGGTCGGACACAAGCCGACGGATTCCTGGTAGTCGCGTTCAGATTCCTCCATTCGATCCAGTCCGGCCAGTGCAAAGGCTCGGCCATTGAGTGCGAAGGCGAGCACTTGGTGCAACCCTTCGGTTCGGCTCAACTCGATCGCGGAGTCCAGGTCGTTCAAGGCAAGCTTCCACTCGCCCATTTCGGCGTAAACTTGCCCGCGTGAGCTCAAGAGATCTGCATCGGGCTGTTCAGACGTCATTTCCAGTAGTTGCGTGTAGTCATCGCAGGCTTCGACGTGTTGTTCGGTGTACCAGCGAATCCATCCACGCAGTCGGTACCCGGCGGTGTGTTCGGGCGCCATCTCGATGATTTCTTCGGCGACACCGATCGCGTCGTCATAACGTTCTTCGCTTTCCAGGCGATTGACTTTGGCGTGCAGCGACTGGATCGCCGCTTCCTGGGCACTTTCCGGTGCGATCTCGGCCAGGCGATCGATGTCGGCTTCGGCCGCCGATTCGTCGCCTTGCATCTGATGGACGTAGGCGCGTCCGGAGTAGGCGTAAGGATCGTCGGGGAATTTTTCGATCAGTTTCTCGTAGTCTTCGAGTGCTTGGTCGTGGCGTTTCAAACGCATCAGCACCGTGGCCCGTCGCAGCCGAGCGCCGTCGTAGACGCCAGAGAGTTCCAGGGTACGGTTGAAATCCTCCAACGCCAATTCGTCTTCCTGGCGATCCATGAAGAAGCAGCCGCGGAGGAAAAAGATATGTTCATTTTCCGGATCGAGTTGACAGGCCCGCTGGTAGTCACCGAGGGCATCGTCGTGGTTGCCCGCTTGGGTGTGCGCGAACGCTCGGTTGACATAATGGGCCGGTTGTTCGGGTTCTTGCTCGATCAACGCCGACTGTTCTTCGATGGCCGCCTGCGGATTTTCATTCATGCGGTGCAACAGCGCGATCTGTTCGCGGGGTTCGGTCCATTGTGGCGCCAGTCGGCTTGCTTCGGTCAAGGCTTCCATCGCCGTTTCCAGTTCGCCTTGTTGCAGACTGAGCGATCCGAGCAAGTGCAACGCGATCGGGTTCTCCGGATCCAACTCCAGCACCGCGTGGCAGTCGGCCAGGGCCAGGTCACGTCGGTCGGTAGCCGCGTAGGAGAATCCGCGTGTCAAGAACACCGCCGGCGTGTCGACGCCCAGTTCGATCGCGCGATTGCACGCCTCAATGGCCTCCTCGAATTCGCTTTGCATTTGTAGGATTCGCCCGCGGAGTGCATGGGATTGTCCCTCATCCGCTTCGATTTCGATCGCCTTGTCGCAGTCATCGAGTGCGAGCGCGAACTTATTTTGCGATGTGTAGAGCATGCTTCGGTGCAGCCGAGGCGCGACGGCACCGGGCATCACGTCAATCGCACGGGTCAAGTGTTCCAGTGCTCGCGGTTCGTCACGATGTTCGTCTTGCTGGTACAACCATCCCAGCATGGCGTGGCTGGCGCCGTTGTGCGGATCGAGCTGAAGGATTGCGTTGAGTTCCTCGATCGCCCGCGTGCCTTGGTCTTGGTAGAGCAGGATTTCGGCGCGACGAAATCGGAAGGCCGGTTCACGTGGTGCCAATCGGACGGCGGTGTCCAAATCCGAAAGCGTCTGGTCCCAAGCCTCCAGCCCCGAGAAGATTTTGGAGCGATGAAAGTAGAACCAGGGGGCGAAGGGCGCCAGTTCGATCGCTCGGTTCAGGTCGATCAGGGCGGCTTGATGGTTGCCGACAACCAGGTGGTACCAGCCGCGGCGTCCCAGCAGCGGAGCGCACTCGGGGGCCAGGGCGATCGCGCCCGAGTAGGCTTCGATCGCGTTCTCGAATTCCTCGTTCCCCGCATGGCGTGCCGCAACCGCGACGTGCAGTGCCAGCTCAAAGGGGCTTTTTCGTAACAGCCGTTTTAGTTCCGCATCAGAGGTGCTGGCATAGAGTTCTTCGGTGTATTCGATCCATGCACCGATCTCCTGAAACTTCTGTTCGGGCGTCGGCGGCGGTTCCTCGGGTGCCGACGGTTGGGAGATCAGTTGTCGCAGGCGGTCGACCCACGCGTTCCACCAAGAGGTTGTCTGGGGAGACGTTTCCTGGGAAGGGTCGGTCAGCTTGGCCGCACGCATCAATGCTTCATCGATGCCGCATTTTTCGATTTCGTTCTGATAGAGGCTGAAGGGTTTGATGCCGATCTTGGTGCAGGCGGCTGAATTGAGACGGCGATACACGAGGAAGGCGACCGGCCCGTCTTGGACATCCGGGACGGCAAACGATTCGATCCGTCGAGTCATCCGATCCACGACACGCCGACGCGCCCCGTCGTCGTCCTTGTCGCTGTCGGTGGAGGCGGTTTCGATCTGTAACAGTCGCGTCGCGCCGGGGAGCACTGCCAGTGACACCATCAGCTCGAAACCGTCGTCCGATTGCGATTCATTGAGGACCGCATCGATCGCCTCGACGACGACGCCGGAATAGTTTTCGATGGCGGTTGTCGAGACGCGTCCGGTCGATCCGACTTCGCCGCAGAAATGAACGTAAAAAGAAGTTGGGATCTCGGACAGTTGGTTGTCCGCCGCGGTTTCGACCGAGTCGATCGGTTGTCCCTGAATCGGTTCGTCGCTCCGCTGACAGCGTTTCATCTCGCCCAGTGACGGGACATTGAAGCATTTGCCGCAGGATTCACACTCGATCGTCGCCCCCGCCTTTGACGGCCGCACCTGGACACGTTGGCCGCAATGGCAGGAAACGGTGAACATGATGCAGGGCTCCACAAGATCGAAAAAGCGACAGCCGTTATTCTAGGCCGACGCTCGGTGCATTCTAGCACGGCTGCGCTTGGACCAACGTTTCGGGTTCCAGGGCGTCACAGTTGTTTGGCGACTTGATACAGGATCTCGGCGCCCTGATTGAGCTGTTCGATTTCGATCCATTCGTCTTTGGTGTGGGCCTGGTCGATCGAGCCGGGGCCGAAGACGACGGTGGGCAGACCCGCGGCGGCGAATTTGGGTGCCTGGGTCGTGAATGCGACACCGATCGCTTGGGACGCGCCGGCGACCTGGCCGGTCAGTCGGACCAACGTTTCGGCGAGGGCTCCGTTTTTTTCGTCCCGAAGCGGTTCGCAGCTCGTGTCCGGCGGCAGCATCTCGAACTCGATTCCACATTGGTTTTTCAACGCTTGTCGGGTTTGATTCAAAATCGTTTCGAAGGATTCTCCCGGGACGACTCGGCGGTCGATTTCGATGACGCAGCGATCGGGAACAATGTTGACGCTTTCGCCGCCATGGATCGTTCCCACACTGAGCGTGGGGCGACCACACAAGGGATGATCGGGGCCGGAGGTTTGGAGTTCGTCGGCGAGTTGTTCCAATCCACTGATGAGGCGTGCCATCGAGTAGATCGCACTTTGACCGAGCGAGGGCCGACTGCTATGGGCCGCGACGCCTGTCGTTTGGATTCTCCATCTCAAGACACCCTTGTGCGCGACCACGACGTTCAACTCCGTCGGCTCCGCGACGATCGCCAGATCGGGCGTGGGCGTTAGTAAGCTGTCACCGGAGTCAAATCGCTTCACCAAATCGATCGCTCCTTTCTGTCCGAGTTCTTCATCGCAGGTCATCGAAACGACCAGGCTGGCGTGGGATCGAGCTTGGTCGCGATTGAGACGTGCCACGGTCGACAGGATCGCCGCCATCGGGCCTTTCACATCGCAGGCTCCGCGGCCCCAGATGCGGCCGTCCCGCTCGATACCCTGGTAGGGATCGATCGTCATGCCGGCAACCGGAACGGTGTCTTGGTGTGCGTCCAGCAAGATCGTGGGCCGATCGGGATGGCCCGCCAATTTGGCGATCACATTTCCACGGCCCGGTTCGATTTGGTCGTAGCGATGAGGTATGTTGTGGCTTGCAAAAAATCGGCAAAGCCAATCGCTGACGCCTTGTTCGCGCCATTCCGGTCCCCGATGGTCATGTCCCATCGGGTTTTGACTCGGAATTTGAATCAGCTGGTTCAAGATCGCTAGCGGTGTATCGTCGTCCATCCAGGGAGCCTCGCAGGAAACATCATGAGTCAATTCGATTTAGCCGACACTGGCCAACGGGACCACGCGACACCAAGTTCATCGATAGGGCGGCGTCATTGGATCGCGGGTGTCGCGGCGGCGGCCGGCACGACGGCAATGCAACGCCAATCCGTTGCGGCGGAATCGTCGGATGATAAAGGGTACATCGACGCGCACGTGCACGTGTGGACGCCGGACACAAAAACGTATCCGCTGGACGATCGCTATGACGTTTCGGCGATGCAGCCGCCGAGTTTTACTCCCGAACAGCTGATGCAACTTGCCGAGCCGCTGGGGGTCAGTCGGATCGTCTTGATTCAAATGAGCTTCTATGGGTTTGACAATTCGTACATGTTGGATGTGATCGCAAACCATCCCGGCCGGTTTTCGGGCGTGGCGGTGATCAATCCCGATGACCATCCGGTCGAAACCATGAAATCGCTGAAGTCCAAAGGGGTGCGCGGGTTCCGCATCGTGTCGGGAAAAAAGGATCCCGATCGTTGGCTGGCCGGCGAAGGGATGAAGCAAATGTGGGCCTGTGCGGCGGACGAATCCATGGCGATCTGTCCGTTGATCAATCCGGAGTATCTGCCGTCGGTCGACGAAATGTGTCGGCACTATCCTGAGACAAACGTTGTGATCGATCACTTTGCCCGCATCGGGATCGACGGGACGATTCACGATCAGGATCTTGATGCCCTGTGTCGTTTGGCAGAACACCAACACACCTACGTCAAAACATCGGCGTTTTACGCGTTGGGAAAGAAGGCCGCACCGTACACGGATCTGGGCGCGATGATTCACCGACTGGCCCATGCCTTTGGAAGCGATCGGTTGATGTGGGCAACCGATTGCCCCTACCAGGTACAGGACGGTCATACGTATCATGAGTCCTTGGATTTGATTCGATCCAAGTTAAGTTTTTTGAGCGATCGCGATCGCAGTTGGATGTTGCGAAAGACGGCCGAGAAGGTGTTCTTTGCGTAGTTGTCGTCAACGTCGCGGTGTCCAATCAAAGGGCACCGCGGAGCGCATCGATCAATCGTTCAATCGACGCCGGATCGTTGTAGCCGTGGATCGCGATTCGCAGGCGTCCGGCGTGGCACATCACGTGAATGTTCTGCTGATGCAGCGCGGCGTAGATCCGGTCCGCATCGGGATGCATGAACGCCATGATGCCGGCCAAGTGGTCTGGCTCGTCGGGGGTGATGCATTGCACGGGCAATCGTTTCAGTTCGTCCATGCAGTGTCGAACCAGCGGGCGGCAATGCGCGTCGATCTGTTCGACGCCCACCGATTGGATGTATTTTAACCCGGCATCGATGGCGTAGACGGCGGGATAATTGGGCATCCCGACGGAAAAGCTGGCGGCGCCGTGTTTGGGAACGACACGTTCAAATCGATCGGCATCGAATGCGTTTTCCAAATGAAACCATCCACCCGCCGGTGCGGTCAATCGTTTGGCACTGGCGGAGGGGATCCCGACCAAGCCACCTCCATGCGTGGCCAGGATCCATTTGTGCGTGGAACTGACGATCAAATCGACATCGCTCAGATCGAGCGGGATCCGTCCGAGAGCTTGCGTGACATCGACCGAGATCAGTGCAGGGCAATGACGTCGCACGACGCGTGTTAGTTCGGGCAGATTGATTTTGTGCCCATTGAAAAAGCTGACCAGCGATGTGGTGACCATCCGAGTGCGGGGGCTGAGCAGCGGAATCAGGTCTTCGATGCGAAGTGACCAGTCGCGGGCCCGCCAGACTTTGACGGTCGCGGGACAGCTGGCGTGCAACCAAGGCGTCGCGCCGGCGGGGAAATCCAGATCGTTGATCACGATTTCGTCGCCTTCGCGCAACTGCAGCGCCATCGCGGCCAGGTTGTACGCTTCGGACGAACAGGAGCACAGGCTGACTTCGTCGGCGCTTAAACCGTAGGCCAATCCGATCTGCCGTTTGGCGCTCTCCCAAACCTTGGCGTGACAGTCGCGTCCGTCCATTCCCAGCAATTTGTCTTGGCCATAGGTTTGAAGCGCGTCTAGCACCGCGGTGGGGGGAATGCCTTCGGCGGCCGTGTTGAAATAATCTTTGCCGGACAGGCCGGGGAAGTCGCGTTGTCGCGATGATTCGGTCAGCATGGGGGAAATCGGTTGCGTCTGGTGGGGAAAGGTTGGTGTCCAGGCTTTAGCCCAATACCGGTAAGTTAACATCAATGAGGGGGCAGCTCGCGCTGGCGCGAACGACGTCGCGCTTTCACGCCAGCGGCGTGCCACATCAAAGCTTGGGGTCGCGGTAGCGCACCCCAAGATCGGATCACCATCAGGCCGCCAACCCCAACGGGGTTGAACAGGTTAACTTTGCTAGCCGAAAAGGTATTTTGATGACGGCCGGGTGGCGAATGGCTACAATGAATTTCCCGCCCGCCTCTGATCTCCCTCCCGTGCCTACCTTGACCATGCATTTGCCCAGTTCTCTGCTGGACGCGTTGAAACGCTTGACCGGTCGCCTCGCCGCGTTCGTTTTCGCCATCGCGGCATCGATCGGAGTTGGCCAAGATGCGTCACCGCAAGCGATCGCGTTTTTCGAAAAAGAAATTCGGCCGGTCTTGGTCACGCACTGTTATGACTGTCATTCCGCCGAAGGCAGCGTCAAGGGTGGGCTGCGGCTGGATACCCGCGCCGGGCTGCTTGAAGGAGGCGACTCCGGGGCGGCCATCGTCCCCGGCGACCCCGATGCAAGTTTGTTGATCGAAGCGATCGGGTATCAGAATCACGATCTGCAAATGCCGCCCCGAAATCGGTTGCCCGAACAGGCCGTCAAGGCGCTGACGAAATGGGTCGCCGACGGTGCCCCCGATCCGCGTGAGTCGACGCCGCCAAGCTCGGGCTCCGATCGCGGGCCGTCGGGGATGAGTATCGAGGAGGGCCGGCAATTCTGGGCGTTTCGGCCGGTGCGTGATCCTGCGATTCCCAAGCTTGCCGAGACGCAGTGGACCGAAAACCCGATCGACGCGTTTGTGTTAGCGAGACTTCAGGACAACGGTCTGTCGCCGGCACCACCGGCGGACAAGATCACGTTGATTCGCCGCATCACGCAAGACCTGATCGGTTTGCCGCCCACGCCCGAAGAGATCGACGCCTTTGTCGCCGACGAATCACCCGCGGCGTATGACAAGGTCGTCGAAAGACTTTTGAATTCACCGCATTACGGTGTTCGCTGGGGACGGCATTGGTTGGACGTCGCGCGCTACGCCGATTCCAACGGATTGGATGAAAACTTGGGGTTCGGGCAAGCGTGGCGTTATCGCGATTACGTCGTCGATGCCTTCAACAACGACAAACCCTTTGACCGTTTTTTGATCGAGCAAGTCGCCGGTGACTTGCTGCCCGAAGCGAATCGTGAAACCAAGACGGCGACCGGGTTTCTGTCGCTAGGTGCAAAGGTGCTGGCCGAACCGGATCGGCAAAAGCTGGAGATGGACATCATCGATGAACAGCTCGACACACTCGGCAAAGCGTTCCTGGGGATGACCTTCGGCTGTGTCCGATGTCACGACCATAAATTTGATCCGATCAAGCAATCCGACTATTACGCGTTGGCCGCGATCTTCAAGAGCACCAAGACGCTCGGTGAGACGAACACCGGTGCGATCAAGCATTGGTACGAGCACTCCTTTGCGTCGGACGAGGAAGCGGCGCGGTTGAAGGAGATCGACGCCCAGATTGCGAAGAAGAAAAAAGCGGCGACGAGTTTTAAGAACGCAGCGATCGCCAAGATTCAAGGTGAAGCTCGAGACAAGGTGGCCGACTATCTGGCCGCCGCGGCACAATTCGAGGTCTCCGCGCCCCTGACCACCGTCGCGGAAATCGCCCAACCGCTCGGGCTGCATCCGCGAATCCTGCACCACTGTCGCATGCATTTGGATTTCCATCGGGATGATCCGCTGTTGGTCCGGTGGCATCAATTGGCCGCCGAAGGGGACGTCGACGAGATCCGTCGGCACTATGGCGAGTTGTTTGACCGCGCGGAAAAGGCGTTTGCCGAGGCGAAGAAACAGGATCCGAAAACGAAAACGCTGGACGATTCGACGTTGCAGGCCGCCCGATCCGCCTTGTTGGACCCTTCGGGGTTGTTGGCCGTTCCTTCCAAAGAAGCATTCGCCTTCGACGAGCAGACGCTCGCGGAATACTACCGTTTGATGGATGAGGCGAGGGCCTTTGAAAGCGTCGCCGCCGACGAAACGGCAGCGATGGGGGTCAGCGAAGCAACGGTGGTGGCAGAGTTGCCGATCCACATCCGTGGCAGTTACAAGAACCTGGGCGACCCGGTCGCGCGGGAGTTTCCCGAAGTGATGCGACACTCCACGGTCCGGCCGATCTTTCCCAGCGGGCAAAGCGGTCGACTGGAACTGGCTCGTTGGATGGCCGACACAAGGCATCCCTTGACGGCCCGCGTGATCGTCAATCGCATCTGGGGATGGCACTTCGGCGAGGCATTGGTGCGGACGACCGAGAACTTTGGACGTCTGGGGGATCGCCCGTCGCATCCGGACTTGCTCGATTGGCTGGCCAGGCGATTCATGGCCGGCGGTTGGTCGATCAAAGATCTGCATCGTCTGATTCTTCGGTCCAATGTTTATCGGCTCGCGTCGTCGCATCCGGAGGAACAGCGTTACGCGACGATCGATCCGGAAAACCGGTTGCTTTGGAAAGCGAACTTGAGGCGACTGGAAGCCGAGCAGATCCGCGATTCGATCTTGGCGGTCGGCGGACGTTTGAATCTTGAAATCGGCGGAAAAACGTTGCCGCTGCGAAATCGACAATTCGTGTTCAACCACACGTCGGAAGACCACACCAAATACGATAGCGTTCGGCGTGCACTGTACCTGCCCGTGATCCGCAACAACTTGTACGCGTTCTTCACACAGTTCGATTACCCGGATCCGACGATGCCCACCGGTTCACGCAACGCCACCGTGATTGCGCCACAGAACCTGCTGTTGATGAATGACGCTTTGGTGATGGAGTCGGCCGATGGGCTGGCGAAGTCCGTCCTGTCGCAGTCGAAAGAGGACACCGACCGTGTCGCCGATGCGTATCGTCGGGCGGTCGGGCGTGAGCCGTCGCCGCGCGAGACCGAACGCGTGCTTCGGTTCATCTCGCAATTGACCGACGGTGCCGAAGCGAACGCAGACCGACAGCACGAGCAAGCCTGGTCGCTGTTCTGTCAAAGTCTGATGGCCAGCAATGAATTCATCTATCTACGTTAGGTTCTCTCTGATGCAATCCCGACGACAGCTTCTGCGAAACTCGGCGATCGGATTCGGTCACTTGGCCTTTTCCGCGATGTTGGGCCAGGAAGCCATGGCCGCGGAAAATCCATTGGCTCCCAAGGGCCCCCATTTTCCGGCTCGCGCCAAACGGATCGTGTTTCTGTTCATGAAAGGCGGTCCGTCACACGTCGATACCTTCGACCCCAAGCCTCAATTGGACCGGGATGATGGCAAGGCGCCGCCGTTTGATTTGCCCGATGTCACGTTCGCCAAACAGGGCAACTTGTTGAAGTCGCCATGGAAGTTCAAGCGATACGGCGAGAGTGGATTGCCGGTCAGCGAGCTGTTTCCCAACGTCGCCCGTCACGTGGATGACCTGTGCGTGTTGCGATCGGTGCATGGAACCAATCCCGCCCACGGCGGGGCGCTGTTGAAACTGCACACCGGCAGCGATCAATTCGTCCGGCCCAGCATGGGGTCTTGGTTGGTTTACGGGTTGGGGACCGAGAATGAAAATTTGCCGGCCTTCGTGACGATTTGTCCGACGTTGGCCCACGGCGGAGTCAACAATTGGGGCACTGCGTTCTTGCCGGCGCATTGCCAGGGCACGCCGATCGGCAATGCCAGCTTGCCGGCGACGGCGGCCAAGGTCAAACACATTCGAAACGATCGCATCGCTCCGGATCTCCAGCGTCGACAACTCGACTTGATCGCGTCGATGAATCGAGAGCATCTCGCGGTGGCCGGTCGCGACCAAGCTCTCGAAGGACGGTTGAACTCGTTCGAATTGGCCTACCGCATGCAAACCGCGATGCCGGAGATTCAGGATTTGGCGTCGGAGTCCGCGGCGACGCAGCGTCTCTATGGGATCGATGATCCGGTCACCGAAGATTTTGGCCGACAGTGTTTGATGGCGCGACGGTTTCTCGAGCAAGGTGTTCGGTTTGTTCAGGTGACGCACAGTGACAGCGTCGTGCAGTGGGACCAACACTCGGGGCTGTATCAAGGTCACACCAAGAACGCGGCCGAAGTCGATCGGCCGATCGCAGGGTTCCTGCAAGACTTAAAGGCAAGGGGGCTGCTCGAAGACACGCTCGTCTTGTGGGGCGGCGAATTCGGACGCACGCCGACGGCTCAAGGCAGCAACGGCCGCGACCACAACCCGCACGGGTTCACGATGTGGATGGCCGGCGGCGGGGTGAAGGGAGGCTACGCGTATGGTGCGACCGACGACTACGGTTACTACGCCGTGGAAAACAAGATGCACGTTCACGATCTGCACGCGACCATCCTGCACTTGATGGGGCTGGACCACGAACGGCTGACCTATCGCTACGCGGGACGAGACTTTCGCTTGACCGATGTCGAAGGCGTGGTGGCGAAGGACATCTTTGCCTGATGGAAATCAGCATTCCACAGTTGTCATCGGGTGATGGATGCGATCGCGAACTTCGTCATTCTGTTGATCGCAAATCTTGGCCACTTTTCTGCTCGACAACCACAACCCAAATTAGATGTGGTTGAAGCACTCATCGTCTATCGCAGCTCAATTTCCGGGTAGTGGACGAGGCGACGAGTCCTTGCCAATCTGCCAACGACAGAGGACTCGTCGCCTCGTCCACTACCGCCTACCCGAAAACCAAGGTGCGGCGGAATGCTAGCTTAGTGGCAGTCCGTAGCGCCACCAAAGTATTGCCGCGGCGCCAGCGTAATAGACGGAGAGAGAAACCACGAACGCGGTAGACCCGGCAGCAAGATTTCCGAACCCATCCCGGTTGTGAAACCATCGTGTCGCAAGTGCACTCGGAATGGCGACCGGAAACGCACAGAGAAACACCCAAGCCGAAACAAGGTTGTGCTCACGGCAGATCACAAAGTAAACGTAGCACATCGCGATGAACCCGAAGGCGGTGGCTCGGCCATGCCATCGCGAAGCATGCTGGTCGCTTCGCCGGAACTGCGCTACCGAAATCGCATGCTGAAACACCAGGTAAAGACATCCGGGCCAGGTAAAGATGAATTCATTGAACGCATGGGAAAGCAGCGGTCCCGCTGCCATGCAGGAAATCATACTGAGCGTCAAGAAAACGGAATGCCAATGCAAACGCAGGCTTCGCGGACCTATCAAAACGGCAATTGCGGTCAAGATCGCTGCACAGGCCATTGATACCGTTGTCGCGATCCAACCGTCAAACATCGTCCGAACGGTCGGCATTCGAAGTGTGTCCTCTGAACGAATCCCAATCCAATTCCTTTCGGAGTCGGAGGCTGGCTTCGACCTCAATCGGACAGACCGTTGCAAGACAATCGCATCGCCCCGGTCGTCGTCGCCCAAATAGACACAGACTGCTGCTGAATGATTGCGAACAAAAAGGAGCCCGCGGTGTAACGCTGGGGTCGCCCACGCGGTTTTACCAGCAAGGACACGTGCCCTTGCCAGTTCAGTGTGTTGCTCAGGAGACGCTTTAGCGAGGATGAGATCGCCGGTGTCATTAAGCAGGATCAGCTTTTTGTCGGCAACAATCAACGACGCATGGCCGATGGTTTGCGACTGTTTCATCGTCTCGAATTCCACGTTGCGGCGCGGCTTCGTGTTCCCATTGGACCAAGCGATTTCGCCAGTATAGAAATTCACGCAACGAAAACTTCCCCGCGAAGGATGTCGCGCATTCGACTGGGATTCTTTTAAATCAAAACCATAGACATACTCGCCAACCAAAACACTGGATGCGACATCATTGGACATCGATTTGTATTCGCCGATCAATTCGATCGCTGGCGACTGATCGGGTGTGATCCGATACAACTGGCTGCCGCCTTGAAAGGGTGATGAGATCCAGACAAGATCGTTCCGCGTGATCGGCCAGGCAGAATGTTCGTCATAGCCTCGCGACAGCGCGACGCGAAACAATTGCGACCCCGAATGTAGATCAAATCCACAAAAACTATTTTGCAAAAGTCCGATGACCATCTGTTTGTCGAGAACAGTTGTAGGGACCGCCGACGAATAGCTGGCCGGATCATCACCCGATTTCCAAATCAGCTCCCCGGTCCGTTTGTTCAATGCGATCATGGCGGAGTTCCTGCCTCCGACCGGAAGTAGGATTTTCTCGCCAGCAATGATTGGGCTGCAGGCGTATCCGAATCCAGTGCCGCGCGACTCAAAGCGTTGCGATAGATCGACCGTCCAGAGTTCCTCGCCTTCCCAATTCAGACAACCGACCGTCAAGTCGGGACTGGTGAAGTAAATGTGTTTCTCGTCAATCGTCGGCGTGCTTCGTGGTCCGGGATACATTCCATCGAGTTCGTAGGGATCGTCGTATCGATGCTGCCAAAGGGTCGAACCGGTGGTGGCATCCAAACAGAGGACAAATTGACCCGCGAGTGTTTGGTATTGTGTAAACACGCGGCCGTCGAACGCCACGAAGGAGGAGTAGCCCTGGCCAAGATGGCGGCGCCACAGCACCGGCGGCCCGTGGTTCGGCCACGCGTCGGCCAGATGAATTTCGTCACTGTGCCCATTCAGATGGGGTCCCCGGATGGTCGGCCAACCAAGGTCTGCGGCCCCTTGGGGAAGAAACGCACTCGAGTCGACCGGAGTTTGCGTGTTGGAAGATGTGAACCAAACCACGGCACAGGCAACGATGAGGATGACCGAGGCCGATCCGATCCATCGGGAATGCATGTTTCGCAGTTTTTTCACAACGCAAACTCGCCCTGGTAGATCGGCGGCGGACTCTTGAGTAGAAGGAGGTCCATGGTACGTTCATGAGTGTTGGTGTGCAGGCTTTAGCCGCCCACGGTCGCCGCGTCGCAGCGACCGGGTATCGCCGAACGGCTAAACATCAACGGATGCTGAATACCGTTTCAGCGCAACGTGGGTCAAAAGAATCGCGACCAGACCACCGCCGCGAAGCCGATCGCGATCAGGCACACGAACCACGAAGCCAGCAAACGCCAATAGAGTCTGGGGTCTCGATAGGCGGTCTTGGGGACTTCGAAGACCAGCAAGAACAGCACGTAAACGGTCAGCAAAGGTGGCAGGATAAAGATTCCGATGACGGCGCCGCGAAAAACGCGTGCAACCAGTTCGGCGACACGAGAATCTTGCTCGGTCTGATCTGAATCGGATGGTGGACCGCAATCATCGTTGGGGATCAGGACCGGCGCTTAGGGATTGGAACTGGTCGGTTTTCGCGGCGGCTGATCGGCGACGACCATCGGGCCAGACTCTTGGATGACCGGTGATTGAAGCTCTAGTAACGGACGCGACAGGTCCGATTCGTCCCGAGGCTTTCCGCAGCTCCAGCAAAGATCGAACAGCGGTTCGTTGCGTTCGTCACAACGGCTGCACTGCCATGCCGTTCGCTCGCAGCGTTCGATCTCATCCGCCTCCAGAATCTTCTTCGCGCGTTCGAAGTCCTCTGGCGCAACCTCCACCCGCACCCGGACGACCGCGGAACCGATGTGGCTGAGCATCGTCGCGACCTCGCCGCCATTGACGACGGCGAGAATCCCGGCGGCATCCAGTCGCGTGCGGAAAATCTCCGCTTCAACGGCATTGCTGAAGATCTGCAAGGTTCGCACCAGCCGACTCCTATTCGTGACGTTCGGTGATCGCAGCCAACGCTAGCTGCTCGTCTTCAACCGACAACAGTTCTTGTATTTCTTTCCGCTCCCGCAGAAACAGGGATCGTTGCGTCCGGGTTTTTTGTCGGTATTTCGTATGGTCCTGACAGGCGGAGGCGGCAACTCGTTGGTGGTCGTAGAAACCGGGACGGCTTGAGGCTTCGTGACCGATGGTTGTGGAGTCGGCCTTTTCGGTTTGTCGATCGGTGCGAAACTGGCCCACCTACTCAGTTCCTCCACGACATTGAACTCTAAGGGTGGCATTTCATCTGCCTCGCGAATAGAGTTTTCGTCAAAACCGTTGATCATTTCCTCAAGCTCTTTCTGCGACACGATCCCCTCAGCGACCTTCCCCGACGCATAGGCGCGCCGAATGGTTTCCATGGAGTCAGGGACGCCGAAATTGGCCAGTTCCATACAGAGACCGGCATTCAACGCGTAGCAGGGGAATTCAATCAATCGATCCAGATGTCGCTCCAGCCTCTCGGCGCCTTCTCTGCGACTCAGTCGTCCTCGCCGGAACAGCAAGAAATAGGTGCAGGCCAACGACCACCGCACGTACTCGTCCACGTCCTGGTTTTCGATCAGCTGTCCGATTTGATCGAAATCAGTACCGATCAGTTTGACGACAAGCCGTTGTAAATCTTCGTGGATCAGATCACCGAGCAACGAATGGATGGCTTCTTGCGGCAACGAAATCGCGTCGATGACTGCCGGCAGGGCGCGCGGGTCGCCGATGGCACTGAGCAAACTAAATGCGAAGAATGCACCATCCGTTTCGACGGTGTTCCCCTTCGACGCATTTTCGGTTTCGGCGCGAAGGATTTCGATCAATCCGGGGACCACGGATTCGCCGCGAGATTGGAGTTCACGCAGCAGTGGTTTTGGCAGAACGTCCATGGGGACGTTTCTCAGTTCGTCTAGCAGCTCCTCATCTGTCTTGCTTTCCAGACTGGATGTTGCAGCGTCCACGATTCGCTCAATCCTTGTTCGAATGTCTCGATGGGATTCTTGTGTCCGCATTTTGTAGCACATCATCATCCGGCCAAAGCCCTGGAAGCAGATGACGCTTGAAAATTCCGCCGCTGGCCGACCCCCACTCGGATGAGATCTGTCACGCACGATCAAAAAAACTTCCCCTTTTGGTCCGAGGGCAACATGGGACTGGAAGCGGCGTTCAGTCGTGGGTGTGGACGCGGACCACGAAAGACACGAAGGACACGAAATGGGTGGGTGATGGACCGGATTTGGTGGGTGTTGGGTTGCTGGCAGTGTTGTCAGCGTTCTATGCGTTCGTACTGCGATATTTTTGCTGCCCAAAGCTGACGAGGGTGCCGAGGTGATCGCCAGCGGCTTCATCGCGGATGGACGCTTTTTCGTGTCATTGGTGTATTTCGTGGTTTCCGTTTCTGAGGGGAATTTGGGACTGGAAGCGGCGTTCAGTCGTGGGTAGGGAGGTGGACCACGAAAGACACGAAGGACACGAAACGGGTGGGTGATGGACCAGCTTTCGTGGGTGTTGGGTTGTTGACAATGTTGTCAGCGAACAATGCGTTCGTACTGCAATTTTGGATAGTGCCCGAAGTTGACGATGATGCCTAAGCGATAGCCAGTGGCTTTTAAGTAGTTGTGGACTTGAGCACGGTGTTGGTCAGTGATCTCCTTGGCCGCTTTGAGTTCGAGAACGATGCACTCGTAACAAACTGCATCGGGGATGTACTTGCACCTCAGCTCATGGTGCTTGTTCTTGAGTTTTAGTTGAACATGGGCGACATACGGGATCTTTCGGTCGGCTAATTCAAGCTCAACGCATTCTTGATAGACCGGCTCCAGAAACCCACACCCCATTTCCTTGTAAACCTCAAACATCGAACCCATGATCTTGTAGCTTTCTTTCTTATACAAAACTTTCGACATCGTTCATTCTACGTCATTGCCATGTGACCAACGATCGACATCAGGAGAGCAGGTCTTCGATGCGTTTGGTGATTGCGTCTGCGTGATGGTCGGACTCGACCAGACGCTGCGCTGCGAGTCGTTGTCGTTCGGCTTGCTGGGGGTTGGCTGTAAATTGCAGGATCGCTTGGGCGAGTGACGATGGATCGTTGGGTTCGGCCCAGAATGCAGTCGGGGCATCTTGCTGCAATTCAATCGTTCCTCCGGCGCGCGTTGCGATCACCGGTGTGCCGAGCGCCATCGCTTCCAACACCACGTTCGGCATGCCTTCGAATCGGGACGGCAACACCAACGCGTCGGCGGCGTTGATCTCCGCGGCCGCACCGGCGAGGCTGCCGACGAATTGAATCTGATCGGCTAAACCGAGTGATCGGGAGCGTGACTCCAATTCGCGACGCAGCGGGCCGTCGCCGATCATCCGCGCGGTCCAGGGGGAACGCGTCGCGGGCCACTGCGATTTCGCGATCGCCAACGCATCGATCAAATCGGCATGCCCTTTCTCCTCGGTCATCCGACCGACGCAGACCAACACGGTTTGATCATGAGACCGTGGCGGTGGCGTGCCGGCGGACTTGCGAAGGTTTGCTAGATCGACCGGATTCTTGACAACGACAACGCTATCGGTGGCCAGGCCGTAATAGGGTTCCGCCGACAGCGCGGCTTGTCGGCTGACGGCGACGACCACGTCCGCACGGCGATAGGCCTCCGCCAGCCGCCGACGCTTGAGTGCGACGAAGCGTTTTTCGACCAGCGGTAGCGCCAAATGCGGCGGGCTGACAATCGTCGAAACCCTGCGAATGCCAACCGCCGCTTTACCGGCGATCAATGTCATGTGAAACGTCCGATCGTAAACCACGTCGATCTTGTGGTCGCGAATCACACCGCGCAAAAATGCGGTCTGTCGGCGAAGTTGTCGGCCGGGAAAATAGACGCCACCGGAATCCGGGCACGTGTCAAAGGAATGGATCGGGACATCCGACGGAACCTGATCCAGGAATTCACCCGCCGCTTCGGTCAAGTAGAGATGCGGTTCGAATCGCGATCGATCCAGCGATTGCGAAAGCAGCAACACCTGCCGTTCGCTGCCGCCGCCACGCATCGAGCTGACCATCAACAAGACTCGTTTGCGCTGATTCGGCATGCGGTTTCCATGTCTCGTTTGAAAACGTGGGGTACGCTTCCAGCTTGCGATTCAGGCTGAATCGCAAGCTGGAAGCGTACCCCACTGTTTATCGTTTCACGTCGATCCAGACCAGTCGGTGATCGCTGGCTTTGATCCACGTGCTCTGTGGGGCATCGCCGATCGGCCAGAACACCCCGCTGTCGATGACATTCAAATCCTTGCTGGGCAGGACGAAGTCGACTCGCATCAAACCGTTGCGTCCGAAATCGGCGGTCTTGCTCTGCTGGACGTCTCGGGTGCGGGGATGATTCAACAGCCGGAGGATCGCTTCGCGTCGGCCGCTGCCGTCGATCGGGTCCGCGTTCAGATCGCCCATCACGACGAAACTTGCGTCGGCATCGAGCGGGCCGGCGCGGCCGTCGTCGTCGATCAGCCACGTGTCGGCGGCATCATCGTCGGACAGATAGTGATTCCAGAACTCGATTTCATCATGGTTGCGAGCCCCGTTTCGGTCTTCGGGCCCGTCGAACACCGGCGGTGTCGGGTGGCTGGCGAGGACGTGGATCACGCGATCACCGATTTGAATCGGCACATCGATGTGATTCTTGCTGCTCAGCCGCAGCTTGGACCACGTCGCGTCGTCGTAATAGGGCTGCCCGGTCGTGGGATCCACCGGGCGAATCGCGCCGGGCAGATCTTTCCAACGCAGTTTTTGAAACGAGCGAATCGATGCGGTGTCGATCGGAAAGCGGCTGTAGACGGTCATCGAGTACTGGCCGGGGTAAATGCCGTAACCCCAAGCGTCGTTTCCGGAACCCAATTGTCCATCGTTATTTAAATCCAATGTCGAATCGATTCCGGTGTTGCTGGGCGCACTGTAGATGTACGGGAAAATGACGGGGGACAGTTTCCCATCGCCATCGGCATAGTTTTGGGCGACGGCAAAATAGTTTTCCGCAAGCAGCCTGGCCGGCGCCGCATCGGGTTCGTGATCGAGTTCATTGATCAGCAGCACGTCCGGTCGTATGGTTTGAACGATGCTTGCGATCCGTTTGGCTTGCCGGTCGTCGCGAGCGGAAAGTCGCTCCCGGATTTCCCCTTGGCGTTTGCCATACAGTGAGACGTTGAAGGTCGCGATGCGTAACGTTTCCGTCATCGGAGTCTCCGTGGACGACGTCTGGGCCGCCACCTCAGGCACCAGGAAGGTCGCGATCGAGAGCGCGAGGGTCATTCGAATCAACGTGGTCTTTCGATACATTGTTTGTCGCTCGGACCTCAATCGTGTGCCGGTCGCGAAACCGTTTCCCATGGATACAGACGGGTGGACCTACCCGTAGCCTACCCCGGACGCTGCTTGACGCTAAGAGAGCGATTCCAATTTTATCACGCTGAATCAGAACTGATGATTGATATTCATAATTGCCCCGCGATCGAAGTGCATCAACACCTGGGGGCTCGACCATTGGCCGATGGGTCAACGAGTTTTTCGGTTTGGGCGCCGCTGGCCGATCGCGTCCACATCGATGTGGTCGATGGGCCGCAAGCGATCGAAATGACCAAGGATTCGGTCGGGTATCATCACGCGACGGTCGCCGGAGTCACGGCGGGATCGCGTTATTTTTATCGCGTCGACGGCGGGCCGCGGCGACCGGATCCGGCGTCACGATTTCAACCCCAAGGGGTCCACGGACCGAGCGAGGTCGTTGATCCGAGCTTTGACTGGACCGACCAGGATTATCGCGCCCCGAGTCGCGACGAGCTGATCATTTACGAGTTACATGTCGGGACCTTTACCGACGCGGGAACGTTTGCTGCGGCGATCGATCGGATTGCTGAACTCGTGGAATTAGGGATCACGGCGATCGAGTTGATGCCGGTCGCGGCATCAGCCGGTCGCTGGAATTGGGGCTACGACGGCGTCGCGTTGTTTGCCCCGATGAACGCCTTCGGGACTCCAGGCGACTTTCGCCGCTTCGTCGACGCCGCACACGCGGCGGGCTTGGCCGTATTTTTGGATGTCGTTTACAACCACCTGGGGCCGGAAGGTAACTATTTGTCTGCGTTTGGTCCTTACCTTTCGTCGAAACATCGGACCGTTTGGGGCGATGCTCCGAATTTCGATGATCCTGTTCACGGCGACGCGGTGCGACGCTTCTTTGCCGCCAACGCGGTGTACTGGTTGGACGAATTTCATCTGGATGGGTTGCGCGTCGACGCGATTCACTGCATGGTGGATGATCGTGAGCCGCATGTGGCCGCCGAGATCTGTGACGAAGTGGCGTTCTGGTCGCGGCAAAATCAACGCGACGTGATGCTGATCGCCGAATCCAACGTCTATGATCCCGAGATGACGGTCCCGCGTGAGAGCGGCGGGATCGGTTTTGACGCGATGTGGTGCGACGACTTTTTGCACAGCACGTTCTCTGTCCTCCGCCCCGGCGAACAGCTTTGCCATCGTCCGTACGTGGCCAAAACCGATTTGGACCACACGTTGCGTTATGGATATGTTTACGAAGGGACGCTGCGAAACGAACGCCGACGATCGACGCCCTCCAGCCGTGTCGACACACATGGCTTGGTGTATTCGATTCAGAACCACGACTTCATCGGCAACCATCCCCTTGGTGTCCGACTGCACCAGCTCACGTCCGCCGATGCCCAGCGAGCTGCCGCGGCGCTGATGATGTTGTCGCCTGCGATCCCGATGTTGTTCATGGGCGAAGAGTTCGCGTGCGATCATCCGTTTCGGTTCTTCGTCGATTTTTCCGATCAAGAACTGCGCGACGCCGTCGTCAAGGGGCGTCGCCGTGAGTATCCGCAACACGACTGGGATTTTGGCGTCCTGCCAACCGATCCCGCGTCGTTCAGCGCCGCCAAGATCGGTTCCCGCGCCGACGGCGATGCGGTGACGTTGCAGTGGTATCGCCGGTTGATCGAATGGCGGAAACGGTGTCGTGCAAGTGGCTTGCTGGTCGATGCCAACTTGTCGGTCGAAACCGATCTGGAAAAGAGTCTGTACCTGCTTCGCTATGCCGACGGCAACGAGACACTGACGATCGCCGTTCGGCTCTCACCGCTGATTGAGCCGGATGATTCGATCGACATTGATTTCGATGGCGAGTTGATTCTGGATTCGCGTGCGGAGTCGGGGGACGGTGGTTTGCATTCCAACCACGCCAAGGTTTATTGGGGTTAGCAATTAGCAATTAGCGGCACGTCGCGAGCCGTCTTAGCGAAAATCGACGCGCACGCGTGTTAGCGGATCGGGCATCAGGTGGTAGCGTCTCGGTCGGCCGGCGGCGAGCGACTGGGCTTCGACGAACCAGGTGTCTCCCTCTCGCAGCGACACCGCCAGACTGCGTTGTTCGATCGCGATCTCGGCGGTCAGGACGCCGTCGTCGGACGCATGGGTTGCGAGGTACCAGGTGGGGTTCCAGCGGTCCGAGCCGTCCAAGTCGTCGTGCGTTTGCCCCCGGCGGGTGAAGCTGAGGTTCATCGCGGTCAGCAGATCGCGGTCGATGTCAAAGCCCAAGGTGACGCGATCGGATTGTGTCAGGTCTGCGTCGCGGCGTCCCACCGGCTGGGAATCATCCGACGAGACGAAGTGTTCGGCGGGGCCCTGTACCGCGACATACAAATACTGCTGATCCCAAGCGAACCGAAGCGTCAGTGGTCTCCGGCCTCGGGTTTGCGCGGATCGGATCGCTGGGGCGTTCCAGAACAATTCGTCGAGCCGGCCGTCCAACCGCGGAGGTTCAACGGTTCTTGCGGCGATCGCGGTTTGGCGTGAAGACGGCTGAAGCAAGCTGGACCAGGGCGATTGGTGATCGGCGATGCGACGCACGTCGGCGGAGAAGTCGTGTTCCGGCACGGGGCCTTCGGTCGGGGCTTCATCGGCCTGCTCGGATGTGCCCTGCTCGGTTGTGTTTCGCGGGTGCCGCGCCAACGCGTCTTCGACGATCAAGCGAACCGGATGCATTTGCCAGGCCAGATCGATCTGGTGATCAGCCGGGTGTTCGGACGCCTGGCGAAAGGGGGTGAGCAGGCTATTGGGTCGATGCAGGCCGTTGAATCGGTGATTGCCGAGGGGCAGTGCCGCGGAGGCTTGGATCACGGCCGGTTGCGATTCCGGGGTCGCACTGCGGTTGGATTGGAATGGCGAAACGATTGCCGCATGACCGCCGCCGGTCGGCAGCAGTTCTTGGGCCGCGTCGGGCAGCGATTGGACGTCGCTGAAGGGTGTCGCGGCGGGTGCGTGCGACGCGGTCGGTTCGCCCGCGGAACGCAGACGGTTGATCAGGGCCCGATGCCGGTCCCATTCCTGGCTCTGCTGGCGTGCGCGGGCGTGGAGTCCCAGTAGCTGGGCGGCGGAGGAATCGCTGAATCGGCGCGAGATCTCATCCCACACCGCAATCGGGTTCGGTTGACCGATCGACCGTTGGGCGATCGACCAGGCGGACCGAAATTGGTCTTCGCGGCTGGTTTGATCCAGCAGTCGGCTGAGCGCTTCGGCGAACTCGTCGGGTGTCACTTGTCGTGACGCGCCCGTTTGCGTCATCAGCAACTCGGTGATGGCCGCCTGCTGTTTCAGTCTTCCCTGGATGATGTTCAATCGTCGGCGACTGGCTTTGCGCTGACGCGGCGGCAGGCGATGCCCACGGTTCAGGCGAACGCCCAGACCTAGGCTGTCGCCGCGTGCAATTTGGGAACCTCCGCTGTAACGGGTGTTGATGGCGACCCAAGGATTGTCAGCGGCTTCGGCGCCGGTGGCGAGTTCGAAATCAGACACCAACATCAAGCCATCAGCGGCGAAGTCACCCGCCAGCACGCCGCTGTCGGGAAGCATCGCGCTGTCGTGCAGGAGCGTCTCGCCACGTCCATGCAATGCGAACTCGACCACTTTTTCGGTACCGCCGGCGACGGCGTGTTGCAGCAGCGCCGTTTTGGTTTCCGCAGGCAGTGCGTCGCTGAGGGCAAGAATCGGTGGCTGGTGGACGTCGATCCAACGTCGCAGTGTCGCCAGCGAATCGTTTTCGTCAGCGGCCGGAAACGAGTCCACCGCCGCGACGCCAAGTCTCATCGCGGCCTGGTCCAATGCATGAGACGTCGGTGGGGAGTGCGTCCCGACGATCAGATTGCAACGCAATCGTTTTTCCAATGTTTCGCGTCCGATCAACGTCCACGGGATCTGGTCTTCGTTGGCGGCGATCACCAACATCGCGCAGGATCCGGGCGGGCCTTGCGGCGCGTCGGTCGACCGCACAACCGACCAGGTTCGTCGGCCATCGGTCGATCGAAAAATGTTTCCGTGGTCGCCGGCACACAAGATCGTTTGATCGTCCAGACGACATGAGGCGCGGATGATCGATCGCGTGTCGACTCGATCGGACAAGCTCGCCGACTGTTCCGCGGTCGCGGTCGGTCGGATCGACGATCCTGACGGTACGTTGCGTGACAATGAGTCGGTCGTTGCAGTCGCTTGCGGGTCGAGCATGGATTGCCAGCTTCGTCCGCCGTCGCGCGACTGAAACGAGGTGGCGCCGGTGATCGGATCCGGGGCGCCGACGGCGGTGATGGAAGCACGCCGGTCGCCGGAGTGGTTTGCCGGGGTGCATGCGATCGAGTGCAGCAACGGCAACTCGGAATCACCCGATCGACGCCACGACGCTCCGGCATCCTGGCTGACCAAAATGACGCCGCGGCTGATCCGCGTGACCACGTCGACGCCACCGCCAAGGGCGATGACTCGCCGGTCATCGACCCATAGGACGTCATTGAGTCGGCACTGCACCCCGCTTTCCACATTGTTCCATGATCGTCCGCCATCGGTGCTGACGACGATGCTGCCGTGGTCGCCGACCGCGACGCCGCGATCCTGGCCCCAAAACTGCAGCGCTCGAATCGTCGCGGAGGCTCGCAGGGTCTCGCTATCGCAATAGGGCGGCGACGTCAGCGCGTCCGGGGCGGTGCCTTTAGAGCCGGCCCCCGACGTGATCGGGATGGCTTGGATGGGCGGCAGCGATCGCAGCGTGTCGGGGCCGTGGGGAGCTGGCTGGGCAAGGGCTATCGGTGGACCGGCGATTGTAAGCAACAGCATCGCGGCGATCCGGACTGCCGACTCGCGGAGGGGCCGTGCAATGCCGAGGCGACCGGCCACGGCGGTGGTGGGATGGGGGCCTGCGGTGGGTGTCTCCGCCCTCGGATGAGGGTCGCGGCGCGCAAGCTCGTGGTCTGTTTGGTGCATCAATGTTCCGCCATTCATGTTTGAATCCACCACCTGACCAGGTGGCCCGCCAGAATTAGCGCCAAATAGCCGAGGATCAAGTTGGCCAAGACGTAGATGCCGGATGCCCCCCAGCGTCCCTCGCCGGCGAGCATCGACGACTCGGCCGTGAACGTGGAAAACGTGGTCAACGAGCCCAGGAATCCGACCCGGAGGGCGAGCATTAATCGCTCAATGGACTCCGATTGCGTCGGGTCAAGGGAAGACAGGGCCCCCAAAAGGCCGCATCCGACGAGATTGGCGATGGTGGTTCCCAGCATCGTCGACCCGCCCGGCAGCGCCGCTGCGGTGAGTGTCACGCCGTATCGGCAGAGCGATCCGATCGCTCCGCCCAAGGCGATTGCTGCCAAATTGAACCAACTAGTCATCTTTGCCGGGTGTTTTTCGCATTGCCTAAGCTTCGGCCCCCACTTACGTTAGCAGCTAGGTTCGGAAGTTCTCCCTGCCACGTAAATGTCAGTTTTTCTACTTTCGACGTCTCCATTTCCATTTCGTCCTAGCAATTTCCCACTCATGAGCACCGCAAAAGCTGCCAACACTGAAAACCGCGTGATGACCGGAGCCGACATCATTGTCAAATCGCTGGTAGATCACGGGGTCGATGTACTGTTCGCCTATCCGGGCGGATGCAGCATGCCGTTGCACCAGGCCCTGACGCGTTACGGCGATTCGATTCGTACGATTTTGCCGCGTCACGAGCAGGGGGGGGCGTTTGCCGCCCAAGGTTACGCCCGTTCGACCGGTCGGGTCGGCGTGGTGCTGGCTACCAGCGGCCCGGGCGCCACGAACCTGGTCACCGCCATCGCCGACGCCAAACTGGACAGCATTCCGATGGTCTGTCTGACTGCCCAGGTTCCCACCCGAGCGATCGGCTCGGACGCGTTCCAAGAAACACCGATGGTCGAGGTTTGCCGCGGAATCACCAAGCACCACTACCTGGTCACCGATATCAGCGAATTGCCGCGAGTGATGAAGGAGGCGTTTCACATCGCCAGTAGCGGTCGCCCCGGGCCGGTGTTGGTCGATTTGCCCAAGGACGTCCAATTGTCCGACGTGACGAGCAACTTGGATTTGGATCCGCCGATGAATCTGCCCGGCTACGAAGCGGCGCCCCCGCCGGTGGCCAGCGAGACGATTCGTCAGCTCACCGCCGCGATCCGACTCGCCCGTCGCCCGATGATTTACGCCGGGGGCGGAATCATCTTGGGCAACGCCAGCGAAGAGCTCAACGAGTTCATCAACAAGACGGGCATTCCGACCGTGACCACCGTGATGGGCATCGGTGCGGTTCCACCGGACAACGAAAACTCCCTGGACTGGTTGGGAATGCACGGCGCGGCGTACGCCAATTATGCCGTCCGGGATTGCGACCTGTTGATCGCGTTGGGCGTTCGTTTCGACGACCGCGTGACCGGGAAAGTCGAAGCGTTCGCCAAGGACGCCAAGATCATCCACGTCGACATCGACGGATCCGAACTGAACAAGAACAAGGAAGCCCACATCCCGGTTCGCGGCGACGTCAAACAAGTGCTCAACGCCCTGAACAAGACCGTCACCAAGTGCGACATCGAACCCTGGCGTGAGCATTGCAAAGAACTCAAAGCGAAGTACCCCTTCAAGTATGACACCGAGTTCGACGGGATCTTGCAGCAACACGCGATCCGCACGCTCAGTGACATCACCGCGGACATGGACGCCCAGATCTCCGTCGGCGTCGGACAGCACCAGATGTGGGCGGCACAGTTCTACCGATTCCGACGCCCCCGCACCTGGCACTCCAGCAGCGGACTGGGCACGATGGGATTCGGATTGCCGTGTGCGATGGGCATTCAAGCGGCGCTGCCGAATTCATTGGTCATCGACATCGACGGCGATGGCAGTTTCCAGATGAACGTCCAAGAACTGGCGACGTGTTTCTGCGAAGAATTGCCCGTCAAAGTCTTCTTGCTCAACAACCAGCACCTGGGAATGGTGGTTCAGTGGGAAGATCGCTTCATGGATCGAAATCGGGCCCACACCTACTTGGGACCGATCAGTCACAACGAAGCCAGCGGCAATAGCGACGCGGAACGGTTCTCTTATGCCACCGAGCGTTATCCCGACTTTGTGAAAATCGCGCAAGGATACGGGTGCGGTGCAGCGACGGTGAGAAAGAAAGCCGATTTGGAAGGTGCGATCCGTGAAATGATCGCCCATCCCGGCCCCTACGTTTTGGACGTCGAAGTGCCTTACCAAGAGCACGTTTTGCCGATGATCCCCGGCGGCATGACCGTCGACGACATGATCCTGCAGTAGCAGTTGATCAAGCCGGCGCCGCGTCCCAGCACGTGGCGTGAGCCAGTGGCGCGTGTGGGTGTAGAGTTCACCACGCGCCGGTCGCTCACGCGTCCCGCTGGGATGCCGGTCGCTCACGCGTCCCGCTGGGATGCCGGTCGCTGACGCGTCCCGCTGGGCGCGATGCGGTCGACGATCGCCGCTACAATGAGTCGTCCCCACCTGTTCCGGACGACTTTTTGAAGTGATGGTCATGATCGATCGGCGTCAACGCATGCGCATTCCTCTGCTCGCCACCGTCATGGCGCTGCTCGCTCTCGGACGACCGGTTTCCACGCAGGAGCCCGAGCCCATGCACACGAACCAGTTGATCAACGAAACCAGTCCGTACCTGCTGCAGCACGCGCACAACCCGGTCGATTGGTACCCCTGGGGCGAAGAAGCGTTCGCCAAAGCCAAGCGGGAAAACAAACCGATCTTCCTGTCGGTCGGTTATTCAACCTGCTACTGGTGCCACGTGATGGAAGTCGAATCGTTCGAGGACCCCGAAGTCGCGGCGGTCATCAACAAGTCCTTCGTCGCCATCAAGGTCGATCGTGAGGAGCGGCCGGATATCGACGAGCAGTACATGCTGGCCACACAGATGATGACCGGACGCGGGGGCTGGCCCAATTCCGTTTGGCTGACCCCCGACGGCAAGCCCTGGATGGCGGGAACGTATTTCCCCAAGCCGACGTTCATCTCGGTGCTGAAACAGATCAACGAGTTTTGGGTCAATCGCCGCGACGACGTCAATCGCCAAGCCGACGCGCTGGCTGACGCGGCAAAGCGGTCCAGCACCACCGCGGCCATCCAAGCGGTCCCGCTGTCGTTCGAACTGGTGGACCAGGCCAGCGCGAAATTGGTCGGACAATTTGATGCCCAAAACGGCGGATTCGGCGGGGCACCAAAATTCCCTCCCCACGGCACGTTGGCGTTGCTGATCGACCAATACCGGCGCACCGGTGACAAGTCGCTGCTGGAGCCGATCACCAAAACGCTCGATGCGATGTGGCTCGGCGGCATGCACGATCACCTCGGCGGCGGTTTTCACCGTTACGCGACCGATTCCGATTGGCTGCTGCCGCACTTCGAAAAAATGCTCTACGACAACGCACAGCTGATGCGTCTCTATGCCGACGGCTATCAAATCACCGGCGACGAGCGCTACCGTGACGCCGTCGAAGACATCGATCGTTGGGTGCGGCGTGAAATGACATCGCCCGAAGGAGCGTTTTACAGCGCGCTCGATTCCGGTGAAGTCGGAAAGGAAGGCGAAGCGTATGTCTGGACCGCGGAAAAGATCAAAGAAGTGCTCGGCGAAGAAGACGCGGCACTGTTTTCGCAAGTCTACAACATCGTCCCCGAAGGCAACTTCTTGGAAGAGTCGACCGGACACAAGACCGGCGAAAACATTCCCCACCTGAAGCAGCCTCTCGAAGCGATCGCCCAATCGCATCCGCTGGGCAGGCAAGGCTTGATCGATCGAATGGAAGCGATTGAAGAAATGCTGTTGCGCGATCGGCTGACTTGGCCCCAGCCGCACAAGGACGACAAGATTCTGACCAGTTGGAACGGGTTGATGATCGACGCGTTGGCACACGCCGGTCGAGTTTTGGACGAACCGAAATACATCGAATCCGCCGCCGCGGCAGCCGACGTCATTCTCGAATCGATGATCCGCGATGGAAAGTTGCTCCGTACGTACCGCAGCGGAACGGCCAAGTTGCCCGGCTACCTGGACGACTACGTCTACTTTTGCAAGGCACTACTGGAACTGCACGCCGCGACGGATCAGCGTCGTTGGCTCGACGAAGCGACCGGGCTGGTCGATTTCATGCTCGGTGAATTTGAAGACGACGCCGATGGCGGGTTCTTTTTCACCGGAGACTCGCACGAAGCCTTGATCGTGCGTTCCAAGAACCTTGGCGGTGGTGGCAACATGCCCAACGCCAACGGCATCGCCGCGCAGTTGCTGATCGATCTGGCCGAGCTGACCGGCGAGGACAAGTACCGTGAATCCGCGGCAAAGACCCTGCAGTCCTTTTCCGGTGTGATGGCCAAGCAGCCGCACACGACCGAACACCTGCTGATCGGAGTGTCTCGCTATCTGGCCACGTCCACTGCGGTCACCGCTGAGACGGCAAAGGGCGAACGTACCAAGCGAGTCGATCCGATCACGTTCACGGTCGGTCTGTCGAAGTCGGGTGTCCGACCGGGCGAGATGCTGACGGTGACAGTGACGCTGGACATCGACGACGGTTGGCATCTCTACGCAGCGAATCCCGATGCGGAGTTTTTAATTCCGACAAAGGTCTCCGTCGAAAGCGATGCCGCGATCACGATCGGCAAGGTCGTCGCCCCGAAACCGGAGTCACGCGTCGATCCGATCTTGAAAACCAAGCTCAACACCTACGTGGGAAACATCAGCTTCGAAATCCCCGTCACGATCGATGAAGGCGCGAAGACGGGAGCGGCAACGTTCACCGTGGTCGTCGATTCGCAAGCGTGTGATGACGCGAGATGTTTGGAGCCCGAGAAGACGACGTTTGAGTTGGGGTTGGAGATTCGTAAGGACTAAATGCTCGGTTTGCTTTCCCCAGGTCAAAACCTTGTCGATTTAGCGATATTGGGCTCGCGCCGTTCCGCGACCTTCTGCAGGCCAAAGTAACTGGGCCGTGGCTAGCGCCATCGGCTCACGATGTAATCACCGAAACTTGAGCACCACAAACTGTTTCAGGATCGCCGAGAGTGTGCCATCGCGAGCGCCGAATGTACCGCTGTATCCGCGGCTATCGGTGAACCAGATCGCGGCGTTTCCCAATTCGCACGTCTCTCCATCGGACTCGAAGTGAAATGGGACACCCAACGGGTCAAGCGCGGCGCTGGCGGGCAAGTTCACCTTGATCAGATCGTCGAGCGTCACCGGGTATTGGCCGAACTTCAGCTTGTACTTCGCCACCGCGGCGGCCGTTCGGGCGTGTCGGCGCTCGTTCGCGACTCGGGTGTAGACGGTCGCCAAGTAGTCTTTCGAGTGACCCGGACTGTAGGATTGATGGTACGCGGGGATTTGGAGCGCCAGGTCCAACCCGGAGTCTGATTCGCGACGGAACGTCTCTTGCAATTTCATCACACGTTTCATCGCGTCAAACGTTCCGATCCCGCCGACACGTGAGAATGCTTCGTTGCGCTGGAGCCATTGGAGCCGCAGACTCGGGGCGAACGTTTTCGGCGTCGGATCACGACGCCACGTCTCGACCACTTCGCCACGCAGCAACCAAGGTGCCTGCGCCAGTGTGGTCGAGCGAATGCTGTCTTGCCACGCCTGATTCACATCCGGTGACGCCTTGACCAGTTGAACGATTTCATCCAGTTCGGATTCACTCCAAATTCCCGTGGCGATCGATTGCGTGACCAAAGGAAGGATACGGAGCGAGGCTTGGTCGGTTGGTCCGATACCCAGTCCCTGAAACAGTCGGAATGCTTCCATCGCACGGTCGGTCTGTTTGTCACGAACCGCGCCGCGAAATTCCATCCGCAACAGTTCGGGCAATCCGCGGAAGTTGATCAGTCCGCTGGAATCGCTGTTGGGGTTCCCGAATTCGTTGGCGTACCAAATCGAGGCCTCGTTTAAGTTGAGCTGTTTGATGATTTCCAGCAACGGTGTCGCTTCGGCCAAATAGTCGTCCAGGTAGGTGTCGAGCGGGTGTTCTTCATCGAGATTCTCAAAGAGGTCGTCCTGTTCGTCGAGCGCTTCGAACAAGAGGTGATATTGTTCGTTGAGCGCATTGACCGCGCTGGCCAGTTTGCGACTCGAATGGGTGTGCTCTTTGCTCGTCCGATCCGCATAGTCGGCGGCCTGGGCGACCGGCGAATCGATCAGCTCCGGCGGAAACGACTGCTCCAGCATCGGTCTGATCTTTGCCGCTTCGGCTCGCCAGGTTGCGGCTGCGGAGACGCAGAACAACAGCAGTGCGATCGGCGGAGCAATCGCCACTGCGATCATCGTTCGGTCTCGAAATGTTTTTCGGGAAGCACTCATGGTTGGGTCCTGATCTTTAATTCGACGTATTCCCAGTCTCGGCCCCAGAGCTGGCCGTATCCGTTGACGCGATCGACGGTCATCGTTTCGATCGCCGGCATGGAACGCAGGTTGTCTCCGTAGCGACTGGTCTGGAACACGCCCCCGGTTTGATGAAGCTGGTGAAGTTTCAATCGCCAGCCGATGTCGTCGCTGCGGTTGGCCGCGGCGTCGATCCCTTCCAGCATGGCGGTGACCAAGGCGTCGTAGAAACGGGGTTGCATCCAACCGACGAGTCCCGGCGGCTGATGCTCCAGCACGGTCAGATGGTGATTCAGATAGCGTCCTCGATCGTCTTGGAAATTGTGTTGCCAGGTCACCACCACCGCACGGCGCCGCGCGGCAGCTCGACTAGCCGGCGTTCCGATGGCGTTCGTGGCCGCTTGAACGGCAGGCTCGTCGGCGCGTTCTGCGGGCACGTCGTTTTGCAGCGTATCGATCAGCAGCACTTCCAAGCGATCGGCGATTTCCTGGCCAGTGAGCAACGTACTGCGACGGAGCGCCGGCAGCAGCGTTGCCGAGGCGTCCAGCCATTGGGCTAATTCGGACCACGCCGGATCGTCCTGTTGCAGTCGCCACTGAATTCGTGACCGCATCATGTTTCCATGCCAGCGTGTGTACTCCCACGGACCGATGTGCGCAACCACATCCGCACCCGCGTTAGACTTCAGCGCCGCAACGCTCTTTCGTGGATCCAGCTTGTATTGGCCTAGATAGTCCTGGAGGTCTTTCATCTTGTCGCCCAGCGGATCATGCCGAAACGCGAAGTCGTCCGCGAATCCGGTGACCGGCACGACGACATATCGGGCGTTGCGTCCGGAATCACGCTGGGCTTCGCTGAGCAATTCCGCCCGCAGCGAGGATTCCATGGTGGGGACAGAGAGCACGTGCGCGGTGGCAAAACCGATCGGCAGCAACACGATCAACCCGACCACGCCACCGCCGACAACGAACGTCAACGGTCGGTCCCCGGTGTCCATGTAACGCCGCATCATCACGAACGTTGCCACCATCGGCGCGAGCCCGCAGAGGATCAATCCATAAATCGGGAAACCGAGTGAGACGTGCGCGAACACCAACCAACCCGTCGTGATCAGCGCAAGGATCGGGGCCAGGATGACGGACAAAATTAACGTGCGGACAAACTGACTGACCCACTGGGAGATCGAATAGATCCAAACGACGAACATCAAGATCGTCATCAGCGTTGGCAAGCCCGCGGCGAAGTCGGAGACGCTTTCCTGATGGACGATTGTCAGATTCCAAAGTCCGTACACCAGCAGCGAACAGCACAGGATCGCGATCGGTACCGCATGCAGTGCGAAATAAGTCTTGCCGGGAGAGACGCCACGGTCGGCCAGGAAACGCACCCGCTCGGATGCCCCGTCGTGTTTGAACACGCTGATGCCCAACCAGCACACGGCCAGCGGAGCCAGCAATAACAGCCAAGGCAACAGTCCGATGATCCCGCGATACCGATCCACCGCCGCCAATGGAACGGCGGCCAGGAAGCTGATCAGCAACATGCCGATCAAGATCGCCAACATGCCTTTGGCCGAGTGAATCGATTGCCAAATGATCGGCGCGGTTTGAGTTCCAAACGTTGGCGGGATGGCATCGTTCGTTTCGCGTGCCGGAGAATGGGGCGAGACGTCCAATAGCGGCTTCACCGAGGGAGCGTCCGCGGCGCCCAGGGTTCGGATCGCCGCGCGATAGGTGATCGGAGTTGCGATCACAATGCCCAGCAACGTGAATCCCAAGTTGATCCAATCCAGCTGCCCGGCCGCCATCGGGCGATTAGCAAACTCGGAGACCAGTGATGTCGCGATCAGCGGCGAGAACGCCAATGGAATCAAAGCGATCAAGGAATAAAATTGATTCTTGATCCGCCAGGCGACATAAAAGCCTGCCAACAACACGAACAATGAATGCGAGATCCAAACCGGATAGCTGAACGGGTTTCCCGAATAACCGGTTTGACCGCCGACCGTCCAGTGCGATGTGTCGTGTTGACCGAGTTCAAAGACCAGAATCACCAGCAACGCGAATATCCACATCACGGCCAGGCCAATCATGCCGACCAGCAATTTCGTTGTCGCGATCCGTTTGGATGAAATCGGCAGCAAGGCCAGCCAATCGATCGTGCGTTGAGAACGTTCCTGGCCGACCAACAAGGGACCGGCGCCGGTCGCGAACAGTCCCGGGAACACCAGCATCGTCACTTCATGGGGCAGTTGCAGCCGGAGCCAACCCATCGCAGCGCCGAGGACTGCGTTGATGACGACGATTAACAACGAAACGATGGTCAGCAGTGCAACCAACGGTGCAAGCTGGCGAGTTTCCTTCCACCAGAACCACGCGGTCGAAGAAGCTTCGTGCCGCGTCGTCGTCAGTGCTGTGAGTGTTGCTTCGGTGCTCATGGGCAGATCAGTCGGAGGTGTCCGCCTTGGGCCGGCGGTGGCATCAGCCGGTGGGCGCGCGAGCCCACGGGCTGGTCAAAGGGTTACTTGATCGGGTGCCGTGGACGCGTCCGCGTTCCGGCGGATTTCAGCGAAGACTTCAGATCGCCGCGGTCATCGCCGGTGCGGTTCGATGGGACGTGCAGGCGACAAAAATCTCTTCCAACGTCGCGACTCGGGTTCGGACTTCCGTGACGCCCGGCGTTTCTCGAAACGCGTGAATCATTTCCGGGGACAAGTGTCGGACGAACAATTGGCGGGAGCGGCCCGACGTCTCTTCGGTCAACACTTCGGCCGGTTCCGGGGGCGGCGCGATCGATCGCAGTGGATCGTCGACGTCAATGACCACCTCGTGAATCGATTCGCGAAGTTCCGCAAGCGGGCCGTGCAACCGGATTCGGCCGTGGTGCAAGATTGCAATCGTGTCGGCGACTCGCTCGACTTCACTGATCTGATGGCTGGACAGGAACACGGTGCGTCCCGTGGCGGCGCGGTCGATCATCGATTCCAGGAAGTTGCGTCGTACTTTCGGATCAAGCCCGCTGGTGGGTTCGTCCAAGATCAACAACGACGGATCATGGGCCAGGGCAAGCGAAAGGGCGACCTTGGCACGTTGTCCCTTGGAAAGATGGCGGATCTTTTGTTCGGGACGGATGTCGTAGCGACGGATCGATGCTTCATAATTCGGCAAAAACGATGCGTCGTAAAATGACGCGGTGAAGCCGCCGATCTGTGCGACCGTCATCCAGTCGTAGAGCGCCGGTGCGTCGGAAACGTAACCGATTTGACGCCGTACGCCTTGCGGGTCACGCAGCGGGTTGACGCCGCAAACCGTGCAAGAGCCGCTGGTCGGTTTTTGGAATCCGGTCAGGATGCGAATCATCGTCGTCTTGCCGGCACCGTTTTCGCCCAACAGTGCAAACACCGTTCCCGGCTGGATTTCCAAACTGACGCCCATCAGCGCGTCGCAGCGACGGAAGTGCATCGTCAGGGCGTCGGTGGTGATGACGGGTTCCATGATCGTTCCATTGGGTTCGGGAAGGCGGTCAGTGGCTGGTGCTTGGCTACTCATTCTTCGGCTCCGCCGTTGTCGCTCGGCTCGGTCGACGACACCAAGACGGCCGGCTCGGTCTCGACCAACTGCCGCAAGTGGTCGTCCACGAAGGTCTTGATTTGCTTTTTCGATAGCCCCGCATGCCAAGCCTCCGCCAACACCGATCCAATGCGTTCGTTCAGCACCGTCTCGCGCTCGCTGCGACAGATCTCGACCGCCGCGTCGCGAACCACCATGCCGCGGCCCCGCAAGGTCTCGATCACGCCGTCGGCCTGCAGCTGATTGAAAGCCCGGGCGACCGTGTTGGGATTGAGCGCGACCTGGTTGCTGAGCGCGCGGACGCTGGGAAGCAGTTGTCCCGGGCGGATCGTCCCCGCGGCGATGGCAAATTTGACTTGCCGAACAAGCTGCAAATAGATCGCGACGTCGCTGTGGACGTCGATCGAAAAAAACATGGCTGGACCTGAACGAGGAACCAGTGGTTGAGTGTTCTATTTAAATAGTACGGTAGTTCAACTGGGCTGTCAACGACATTTTTGAAAATCGATTGGGAGCCTGAGAACGAGGGCGAAGTGGGGTAAGCATCCTGCTTGCCATCCTCGCCGGCTCTGCCGGCGGACCCGGTGTGGCTCTTGCCACACGCCGGCAAGAATCACGCTAACGTCAGGGATGCTGGTGTTTTCAATCGAACGGTCATGCCGTTGCGCTCGACAGCCACCGATACTTACTCACCCGATCACCATCCGCCGCCTTTTAAGAGTTTGCCAGCACCATGCCTGAAGGTCACAAGACCCATTTCCTTGCCCGTCGCTACGCCGGTCGGACGCGTTGGACTTCGCCGCTGCGGAAGTGTCTGCGGTTGCCGTCGACGATCAATTCCAGCGATCCGTCGTCGGCGATGCCGGTGCAGTAACCGGTGATCGTTTCGTTGCTCTGTTTCAACGAGAGGTCGTGGCCGGCCAGCGCGCAGCGCGATCGGTAGTGGCGGACCATTTCGTCTGGGCCGTCGTCGAGTTCGCCGAGCATTTCGGCGAGCGATTCGGCATGGGCGGCCAGCAACGTTTCGCGGCTGACGAGGCGATTGGCGATCTCGGCGATGGACGCCGGCGGGGTGGAGTGCAGGGAATTCAAGTCGGGTTTCCCGTTCAGATTCAAGCCGACCCCGATCACCATCCGTCCGGCGATCGTCGCGTTGGTCTCGATCAGAATGCCGCCGAGTTTATGCAGCATGGGGGACGTGGTGGAACCGTTCGACCGCAGGGCGCAGATGTCGTTGGGCCACTTCAGTGCGACGCGGCATGACGGGCAGCTGAATTCGATCGCGCGGGCGGCTGCAACGCCGACGGCGGGCGACAGCACGGACGCTGACGGGTGGGACAACTCAAACGGAATGACCAGCGAAAACGTCAACGCGTCCTCTTCGCTGATCCACGAATTGCCGTGTCTGCCGCGGCCGGCGGTCTGGCGGTCGGCCACGTACAGGCGCGGCAGCAATCGATCGTCGATCCGGTTCGTCTGCAACTCTGTCAGCGCATCGCTGTTGGTCGATGCGGTTTCCCTGCGGTAGACCGCCGAAGCGATCACCGCGTTTCGGATCAAGTGATCGAGGGTGTGGCGCAAACGCGGGGTGACGCCTTCGTCACAATTTAAAACGGCATCCAAAGTCCAAGCGACATCCAGGTGAAGAGTGCAAACAGAACGAGCAGTCCGATCGCGACGAGTTGCCAATGAAGCGGTGTGCTTTTGGAACGCAGCGGCGTTCCGAATTCGCGTTCGACGAATTCGTCGTAGTCGAACTCCTCGTCGTCTTCGTCGTAGCTCATAGGGGTGGGGTAAGCTTCCAGCTTGCCATCAGGGTACGTTCGCAAGCTGGAAGCTTACGCGACTTGGTTTAGGTGAACAATCCGAGCGGGCCGGCGGTTGGGCCGGTGGAGAAGAAGTTTCGGATGTTGGGGATCACGTCGACCAGGTCTTGATTGTTGCCGACGCCGAACCACATCGCCAGGTCCGCGGCCATCTCGTCGACCGAGGTGGTCGGAATCAGTCGCCCGCGGCCGAGATTCAAGTTGCCGGCAATCGGATCGACTGGACTGGAGAGGCTGGTGGGGTACTTGCCGAACAGCTTGCCACCGTCGACGCTTCCGCCGGCGACGATCTGGTTGCCTCCCCAGGCGTGGTCGCTGCCCTGGCCGTTGGTGCCCAGGGTGCGGGCGAAGTCCGAGGCGGTGAACAGCGCGACGTCGTTTTGGATGCCCAATTCAACGGTGGCGTCGTAGAACGAACGGATCGCCCGACTGACTTCGGCCAAGTTCGTCTGCTGGGCTCCGATCAGACCGCTGTGGTTATCCCAACCGCCGTTGGTGACAAAGAATATCTGGCGCGTTTGGCCGAGGGTCGCTCGGGCGCCGATCACCTTAGCCACCATTTTCAGTTGGTTGCTCGGGTTTTCCGATGCGAACGGGGTGTTGATGTCGACCGCATCGGTGGCGGTATTGAATTCCAGGGCGGCTTCGGCGGAATTGCGGTTGGTTTCGGCAAATGATTTCGCCAGTAGGTCGTTGTAGGTTTGGTCCAAGATGTTATTGATGGCCCGGGAATTCATCCGATCCTGGCGTCCCAAGCTACCTGAATAGCCGTTGACCCTCGTCGCACCACTGTTTCCGATCGCATAAGGGATCACGTCCGAACCGGTCTGGAACAGGTTCATGCCGTTGACCGAGATGTTCATCGAGACGGTGGGGTTGGAATTGGTGCTCTGCAACAGATCGGCCATGCGACCGCCCCAACCGGTGATCTTGCTGCGTGATTGCGGGAATCCGGTTTGCCAGTGACGCTGCAGATCGGCGTGGGAAAACAAGCCGAGGGGAAGTCCGGCACGCGAGTTGTACTGGGCCCGCGTGGTGGGTGCGATCAGCGAGCCGACGTTGGTAACGAAGCTCAATTTCCCCGTGTTGTAGAGCCCGGCGACACCGGTCGTGGAAGGGTCGGGCAGCGGATCGGGTGCGGGTTCGGCAAAGGCTTGTGCGGCCATGGCGGGGTGCAGTCCAAAATTCCTCGCGTCAGGGCCGGCGACGGAAACAAGTGAACTGCGATCGATGGCCAGGCCGCTCGGGTTGGTGTCGGGATCGTGAACGCCGCCGCGGGCGCTCACGTAGTCGCCGTATTCGCCGCTGGTCGGGGTGCCGTCGTACGGCGCCAACATGTTGTAGGAGTCGTTGCCACCGAGCAGAAACAGGCACACGATCGCTTTGTAACCGGTCGGGTTGGTTTCGGCCGCCATCAACGATTTCGTCGCTTGTAGATTCAACAGCGTTGCCATCAACGAGGTGTTCGTCATCAGGCCGCAACCGCCGGCGGCTTTGAGCAGCGCGCGACGCGAGGTGAAGATTGATTCGTTGGAATGAAGGTTCATGGCAAGGGATCCGGAAAAGCAGAAGAGTGTTTGGGAAACGCGGCGATCAAGCCGCCGGATTGATCGCGCCGATGAAAACTGGGGCGATGGCTTGGCCTCTTGCTCGGGCTATTGTTCCACCGCGCAGTCCGGGGACAGGACGACGGCGTTGAGTATCACTTCGAGACGTTCGACGTTGGAGGCGGACGGTTCGCTGGCGATCGCATCCTTGATGCTCGTTTTCGTCGCTTCGCTCATCGACCCGTTGCACAACCAAAGATCGAAACGCCGCAGGATTTCATCCAGGTTGGCCAGGTCTCGCGCCAATTCCAATTCCGGCTCCAAATGGAACGTGATCCGGCAGGTGCCCTTTCGCATTCCAAATTGCACGTAACGCCTGTAGGTCCAGAGTCGAAAGCGATTCAGCGTCTTGTTGGCCGTCACGCCGTTGAGGATTTGAAACTCGGGTGCGTACAACGAATCATACGGATTGCGCCGAGACGGGGTGTGACCGATCAGGTCACCCGGCGGCTGGTAGTCGGGCAAGTAAAAATTAAAGACGCTGGGCGAGCGGAAGGGCATCTGGCCGAATTCGCCGCCGACGCCGTGGGATAGCATCATGTAGCCTGCCGCATAATTTGTCGTCGGCCGCATCGCTCGGATCAGAGACGTCGTACGCAGGATCGGTTCGCGCAGTCGGCTGTACTCGGTGCCGCGAACGATCACATCCACGCGTGTCGGATTCCTTCGCCGCACCACACGCTGACCGCGATACAACTCCGGGTCCGTCAAGATCGCTTTGACCACGGCCTTGATGTCACCGCGGACGCCGCGGCCGTTGTCATTGAAGATTCGCGTCACCCGTCGCAGGTAGGCCCGGGATGGATTCGATTTCACCATCCGCTGGATCAGCAGGCGACAGATGAATGGGGCTACGTTGGGGTGATCGGCGATCGCATCGAGCCCCGCGCCGATCTCGGCTTTCACGTCCGCTTGCGTCACCGCGGACGGCAGCGGAGGCAACACCGTGCCGAAGACCGTCTTGCTTGCCGGGGCGTTCGGATCTTCGGAGTAATTCAAGTTGTTGTCGTGTTCGGCGACATGGATCTCCATCGGTTCGCCAAAGTTTCGCGGGACGTAAAAGTCGTTTCGAGAGTAGTGCTTGTACTTAAATCCCGTGAACAATCGTCCGAGTTCTTTGATTTGTTCGTTGTCGTAGGTGGGGATTAAATTGCCGTTCTCATCGATCTTCAGGCGACCATCTTGGTGCATGTGGTACAGACCGACCGAGAACAGCTGCATGATCTCGCGGGCGTAATTCTCATCGGGGAATCGCCCCGCACTGATGTTGGCCTTGCGATTGCCCCGCGAACTCAGCCAGTCACCCATGCAGGGATGGTAGGTGACGTCTTCGAGAAGCTCGCGGTAGGTTCCGTCAATCCCTTCGGACAGCATGTCGTAATAGTCGGACATCCCCAGCCAGTCGGTGATCGTCTCTTTCCCCCCACCGATCGATCGTTTGTCGTCGTTGTTAAAACCGGTCCCCGAGTCGCCGATCACGAAGATCTGGGACAGTGCCCAGGCGACCCGTTGTCGCAATTGGTCTTCGCTGGTCAGCGCGATGTGCCACCATGCTTGGTAGCGGTACAACGACACGCCGATGTTCTGGGTATTCGGCTCGCGCCCATCGACGTGGATGATGTCGCGTGCGACGGCTTCGTGCGACGTCGGCTGCAGGTCGAGCTGCTGATCAATCCACTGCGACGTCGCGCGTTTAAAACCAATTTCACTGATGCGGCGGGCGAGCGAATCGATCGATTCCTGCGTCGGGCCGAAGGTCGCTTTGGAAAGGAACTGCGCCGCTCGAACCTTGGCCTTCATCAGCCGCACGTCGCGCGAACTTTTGACCGGAAATTCACCGGCCGGAGAAACCACAGGATCAAGCGATGACGAGCCGATCAACGTGACCAGGAACAGTGCAGGGAGAGCCCATTGAAGTCGATCGCGTTGCTTGCGCATGATCACCACCTAGAACAAATTTGGAAAAACGCCGGCTGGGAAAAGATAGACGAGAGAGGGATTAGCCTGGCGAGATGCGCGACGCGGCCGACTTCGCTGCCACCAAGACGTTCGAAATTAACGGGAAGCAAGGCCCGGTGCAAAGCGCAATGCCGGCTTCACGGACCTTGCGTCCCAAATAATCGCCACCCCTCCCCCCTTGGGTGCTGTATCGTGTAAGTGTTTGTATCCGAACGGCCGGTGAGGCTGCTCTAATGGGTGGTATGATTCGCGTCACCTCGGTCGGCTTCGGGCGAGGTGAGGACGTCGAAATTCTGGATCAATTCCGCTAGGCTGAAGCGGCGCCGAACGGATTGACGCTTTGGTCTTTGTTCCCTGTTAGCGACGCGAGCGATTGATCACGCCCCCACCTGCCGAACGTCCCACCGACAGCTTGATCGGCGATCCGCTGGTCGACCGATTCGGTCGTGTCCATCGCAGTCTACGGATCAGCGTGACCGACCGATGCAACCTCCGCTGCTTTTACTGCATGCCCGAATTCGGCGCCGAGTTTGCCGCGCGGGAAACGTTGCTGACCTTTGAAGAGATCCAGCGGATCGCCGACGTGTTGACGTCGCGTTGCGGGATCCGCGACATTCGCTTGACCGGTGGCGAACCGCTGGTGCGAAAGGATCTGCCCCGACTGGTCGAGATGCTGGCGTCGATTGATGCCTTGGATGACTTGTCGTTGACGACCAACGGGATTCTGTTGGAGCAGTTTGCCGAACCATTGCGCCGGGCCGGGTTGAAACGCTTGAACATCAGCATCGACACGCTGGACGAAGTGAACTTTCAAAAGGTTTCACGACGCAGCGGTATCGATCAGGTGATCCGTGGGATCGACGCCGCGATCGCGACGGGGTTCGAAACGATCAAACTCAACACGACGGCGGTCAAAGGCGTCACCGAAAGCGAAATCATCTCGCTGGTCAAGTTTGCGATGGAACGCAACGTTCAAATTCGATTCATCGAATTCATGCCGCTGGACACCGACCGTTCCTGGCGGACCGAGAACGTGCTCAGCGGCGAGACGATCGGCGCGATGATCGAGCGAGCGTTCGGGCCGCTGGTGCCGGTTCCTCCCCCGATTGCATCGCAGCCGGCTTCTGATTTTCGTTTGCCGGGCGGGCATTCGATCGGGCTGATCCAATCGGTGACCAAACCATTTTGTGACGCGTGCGACCGGATTCGTTTAACAGCCGACGGCGCGATTCGAAATTGTCTGTTCTCACAGCAGGAGTTTTCGATCCGGGATTTGCTACGAGGCGGTCTTCACGACGACGAACTCGTCGACCAGTTTCGGCGGGCGGTTGCGGCCAAGGCGGCCGGCCACGGGATCGACGACGGCGACTTTTCTCCGCCCGAGCGTCCGATGTATTCGATCGGCGGGTAAACTCCAACCCACACTGTTAGCGGGCTGCCGGACAGATTAAATTACCGCCCATGAATAATCTATTTGATCTCAAGAGCGACGTCGCGGCGGTGATTGGCGGAACCGGCGAATTGGGCGGGCTGATGGCAGAAGCACTCGGCGCCGGCGGTGCCAAGGTCGCTGTGATTGGCCGCAACGCCGAACGTGGTGAAGCGCGAGCCAAGAAAATCATCGACGGCGGCGGCGAGGCGAAATTCTTTGCCGCCGATGGATTGAGCGCCGAGTCGCTCGATGCGGCCCGGACGGCGATTTCCCAGTGGGCCGGCGCGCCGACATCGGTGCTGGTCAACGCCGCCGGCGGCAATCGCCCCGAGGCGACGATTCCACCGGGAGGCGATTTCTGTAAGTTGCCGCTGGACGCCTGGCGCGATGTTTTCGATCTGAACCTGGTCGGCGGCGCGCTGTTGCCTTGTCAGGTGTTCGGCCAAGACATGATCGACGCCGGTGTGGGCAGCATCATCAACATCGCATCGATGAGCGGCATCATCCCGCTGTCGCGTGTCGTCGCTTATTCCGCGGCCAAGAGCGCGGTGATCAACTTGACGATGTGGCTGGCCCGTGAATGGGCGACCACCGGGGTCCGCGTCAATGCGATCAGTCCCGGCTTTTTCCCCGCCGAACAAAACCGAAAACTTCTGTTCAACGACGATGGCAGTTACACCGAACGTGGCGGCCAGATCATCGGGCACACGCCGATGGGCCGCTTCGGCAATCCGGAAGAGCTCGCCGGTGCGACCATCTGGCTGGCCAGTCGAAAGGCTTCGTCCTTCGTCACCGGACAAAACATCGCGATCGATGGCGGCTTCGCATCGGTCACCATCTGACACTCCGCACGATAGGCTTCCAGCCTGTCGAAATACCGTGGGATAGGCTTCCAGCCTGTCGAAACACCATGGGATCGGCTTCCAGCCGGTCGTCACAACGGCCGACAGGCTGAACCCCTTCCCTCTCCTTTACCCCAACTTTTTCGTCGCACAACGGGACCATCGGAAATGATCGAACTTCGCAATGATGCCAAGTATGCCCTCGTCATCCCCACCAGCATGGGCACGCGGTTGACGCCGGTCGACCATCAGCCGTTCCACTGCAGCGACACCTTCAAGATGCAAGCGACGAGCGCCGAGTCGAACGTCGGTAGCGTGTCATCCTTTCTCGGTTTGCCGGTCAAGATTTTGACGGCGTTCGTCAAAGACAGTCCGATCGCGCGGTTCATCAAGGACGACTTGGCGCGGCGGCACATGGATTACGAAGGCCCCGAATTTGAACAATCCACCCCGTGGGGCGTTCGGCACCAGATCAACATGGCCGACAGCGGTTGGGGCTCGCGCGGTCCACGCGTCCAGAACGACCGCGCCGGTGAAGTCGGGCGTCTGCTCAGTGTCAAAGACTTTGACTTGGATCGGATCTTTCGCGACGAAGGGGCGAAGATCGTTCACATGTCCGGTCTGATCGCAGCATTGTCCGAAGAGACCAGCCAGTTCTGTTTGGAAATCGCCCGCGCGGCCAAAAAACACGACGCCCGGATTTCATTTGACCTCAACCACCGGGCTTCGTTCTGGGTCGGTCGCGAAGACGAATTGTCGGCCGCGTTCAAAGAGATCGCCAGCCTGTCGGACATCCTGATCGGCAACGAAGAAGACTTTCAACTGTGCCTGGATATCCAGGGACCCGAAGCCGGAGGAAAGGACATCGGGGCGAAAATCGACGGTTTCAAAGAGATGATCGGACGCGTCAAAAAAGAGTACGCCGACACGACCTTGTTTGCCACCACACTGCGGGAAGTCGAAAGCGCGAACTCCCACATGTGGGGCGCCATCGTGTCTCACGGGACCGAGTTTACCGTCGTGGAGCCGCGCGAAATCGGCGTGCTGGATCGGATCGGCGGCGGCGATGGATTTGTCGGCGGACTGCTCTATGGTGTGCTCAACGGATGGGATGTCGAAAAGAGCACCCAGTTCGGCTGGGCCACCGGCGCGCTGGCGGCAACCATGCTGACCGATTACGGCCAACCCGCCGACGAAGATCAGGTGTGGAGCATTTGGCAGGGCAACGCGCGGGTGAAACGCTAGGCGGTTGAGACGCCGCCGGGCATTCCAGCGGGACGCGTGAGCGAGCGGCGTGTGTCGGTTTCGTTCTCGCGCCACTGGCTGACGCTGCGTGCTGGGATGGACGCGATGTGCACGCATTCCAGCGGGACGCGTGAGCGAGCGGCGTGTGTCGGTTTCGTTCTCGCGCCACTGGCTGACGCCACGTGCTGGGATGGACGCGACGTGCACACATTCCAGCGGGACGCGTGAGCGAGCGGCGTGTGTCGGTTTCGTTCTCGCGCCACTGGCTGACGCCACGTGCTGGGATGGACGCGATGTGCACGCATTCCAGCGGGACGCGTGAGCGAGCGGCGTGTGTCGGTTTCGTTCTCGCGCCACTGGCTGACGCCACGTGCTGAGATGGACGCGACGTGCACGCATTCCAGCGGGACGCGTGAGCGAGCGGCGTGTGTTGGTTTCGTTCTCGCGCCACTGGCTGACGCCACGTGCTGAGATGGACGCGATGTGCACGCATTCCAGCGGGACGCGTGAGCGAGCGGCGTGTGTCGGTTTCGTTCTCGCGCCACTGGCTGACGCCACGTGCTGGGATGGACGCGACGTGCACGCATTCCAGCGGGACGCGTGAGCGAGCGGCGTGTGTCGGTTTCGTTCTCGCGCCACTGGCTGACGCCACGTGCTGAGATGGACGCGATGTGCACGCATTCCAGCGGGACGCGTGAGCGAGCGGCGCGTGTTGGTTTCGTTCTCGCGCCACTGGCTGACGCCACGTGCTGGGATGCCACTGGCTGACGCTGCGTGCTGACGGGCAGTCCCGTGGGATGTTCTATCCCGATTGCCACTGCAAGATCGCATCACTGGGCCAGACCAGCATGATGACGTTCAACAGCAGGCTGTCTCGGATCGTCGCTAACAGCACCACTTCGACGACGATCAACAAGGCCAAGCTGTAGTGCCATCGTAGCCGCGATGCGATGGCATACCCGGTGAGGCAGGCCAACAGATCAAAGACACTGTTGGCGATCGAGTCGCCGTAATAATCCAGCGAAATGGTTGTCGCGCGATAGCGTTCGATGATCAACGGCGTGTTCTCCAAGATCTCCCAGGCGGCTTCGATCACGGCCGCCAATTTGAGTCGAATCCCGTCGCTCAATCGGTGTCGCAGCGGCCACAACGCGGCAAAGAACAGGATGCCGTGAAGAACGTGGGTAAAGAAGTACGGGTCGATCAGGTGCTGGGAATTGTGTTGAGAGTTGATGTCCCAGGACCAGGGTAAATACTCTCCGCACTTGCACCATGGCGTCCGCCCGATCAGCCCCAACGCGGCGGCCATTAAGATCGCGATCAGCGCCAGGTCCAAGCCCAGCGGTCGGGCGCGGGGGGCGGGAGCGGATGAATCGTTCGGCTCTGGTTCGGGTCGGGAGGCTTGCATCACCAAATGGCAGGAAGTTTTGAAGGAGGGCGCTCGGGTCAGTTAAAAAAAATCGGCCGCCGTGAATGATCGCCCGGTTCGGCGCTGAGGATGGATCTGTGAACTTGATGGCGTGCGATTGTCTGTTGGGTCGCGACAACGGCACATAAGCTTCCCATCGGCGTTCCTCGTCGCCGACCAGCGGGTCAATCTAAAAGAGTCACTGTGTAACGAGCCTGTGGTTTTCCAGGATCGCCGCAGCTTGGGGGGTTCCGGTGTGGCTGCGCGGGGGTTAAATGTTTGGCCCTATTCCTGGGTTTGAGCCCAACGTCGCTGCGGACGCTTGAGCGCGGAACGCCGCCTTCTGGCGATGGTAGCAACGGTCAACTTACGTGTTGGTCTTGATCCATCGCAACGGCTGGCCAAGCGTTCCGGTCAGCCTGGAACTCTACCTTTGATTCTCAATGCCATGCATCGAATTTCATTTTTACCGTTCATCCTGGCGACCGTCACGTTGGTCGGCTGTGGTTCCGGTGAGCCCACGGTCATCCAACCGCAGACCTATCAGATGAGCGAGCAGGAGCAAGCCAATCGGGAGCGCGCCGCAACAGCATTGGCCGAGCAACGCCAGTGACGCGACGTCCGTCAACGAATCGTCATTCCGTCCGACTGTGATCCTTGATGAGGGAACGAACATGCCAAGGCATTCTCGCAGGCCCCACTCGCGTCAACCCAGTACCTACAACACCAGTTCACACAAACCCAGGGCGTTCACGCTGGTCGAGCTGTTGGTGGTGATCGCGATCATCGGCATCCTGGTCGGCCTGTTGTTGCCGGCGGTCCAGGCCGCTCGTGAAGCCGCGCGGCGGATGAGTTGCAGCAATAATTTTAAACAGATCGGTTTGGCCGTTCACAACTACCACGCCGCGTACAAGCAGCTGCCGATTCACATGAATGGAACCCGCCGTCTTCCTCCCACGGGAAGTTGGTTCAGCGAATACGGCGACGATTGCAACATGATGATGTTGAGTACGTTCGTCGCCCTGACACCATTCTTTGAGCAGCAAGGGCTTTGGGATCAGATCAGCAATCCCAACTCGGTTGATTTGACCGCTCCGGGTGTGACGCGTGTTCCGCCGTGGCCTGCGATGGGGCCGACGCCGACCGAAGAACCCAACAGCGTGGTCATCGTTAATCAAAGCAACAACGCGTATCCGCCGTGGATGACCGAGATTCCGATGCTCCGTTGCCCCAGCGATCCGGGCATTGGTTTACCGGCCATGGGACGGACCAACTACGCCGCTTGTCTGGGCGACGGGTTGCACTACACCGACAACGGTCCGTACTGGTTTAACTTGCGTGGAGTTCCCAAGATCGAAGTGCACAGCAACTCCAACGCCAGCTTGTTGGCGTCGGCGCGGGGCATGTTCGTGCCGCGGGTGGAGAAGAAGTTTCGCGACGTGTTGGATGGATTGTCCAACACCATCATGTACGGTGAAATCGCGACCGATCTGGGCGACCGCGACATTCGCACCCAGGCCCACAGTTTTGCTCCCGGGACGTTTAGCGGGTTGCGTAATGATCCCACCGTCTGCCGCGATGACATCGACCCCGATCGTCCCCGATTCTGGGACCCTTCGTTGACGGACGTCATGGCGGGCAATCAGGGCCGTGGGTTTCGTTGGGCCAGCGGGATGCAGCCCTACACGGCGATGAATACGATTCTTCCGCCCAATTCGGAGACCTGCATGTCGCTCGAAGACACCACGCCGGGTGTGCTTTCGGCGAGCAGCCGACACCAGGGAGGTGTCCATCTGTTGATGGGCGATGGTGCCGTGATTTTCATCACCGATTCGATCGAGGCGGGCGATCCGACCAATGGAACGGTGGTCTACAACGGGACCGGCAACCGGAGCCCCGGTGCCGCCAGCCCGTACGGGTTGTGGGGGGCGTTGGGGACGCGTGCCAATCGCGAGGTGATCCAAGAACAGCTCAATCAGTAACCACCCGCAGCGACGCAGGCTCGTCTTTTTTGTGGCAGCGATTCGCCCTGGAAGCCGCTGTCGGCAGAACAGATGGCCTATGATTGGCCGTGCAAGTACCGGTTCATCCCCGACCAGCAAATCGCCGCCATGGCCGATCCCACCGCGACGAATCGATTTCGACGCAAGAAAAAACGACGCAAGCCGAAGCCGGGTGATCCGATTCCGATGCCTGCATGGCTGTTCTATCCGCTGTCACTGGGCAGTCTCGCCGCGGCGGTGCTGCTGTATCGACGCGGTGATTCCGTCACCGCCATCACGATCGTTGTCATCGCGCTGTCCGGTTGGGGCGGGTTCAGGATGGGGTTCGGCCGGATCGCGGCGTCGGTCCTGGGACTGGTCGCCGCGATTGCCTACGCGCCGGCGATGGGCATGAACTACCAGGTCGCGTTTTCCGAACGGTTTGGAACCAGTGGGCTGGCCAATCGTTTTCTCTGCATCGCTGCGATCGGTGTGCTGATTTCACTGGTGGTCACACTCTTGATCACGATGATCAGCAACTGGGTGTTCGCCAAACGCCGCGCCTGGAAGTGGGCCAACCATTTGGCCGGCTTCGCCATCGGATTGGTCGAAGGGGTTGCGATCTGTTACCTGCTGCTCGGCGGACTGATCAGCCTTCAAATGTGGCAGCGTGCGGACGACATCCAGGACAACGACGTCGCGACGGCCGTCGACGACTGGGCCTCGCGAACGCGCCAAAGTCTGCTCGGCCCGTTCATTCGTGACTACAACCCCTTCGAGCGTTTCCAATCGCTGGCCGGCGTCAACGAGTTTCGCCAAACGGTGCGCCGATTGGGCGACCCCGAAAACGTCCAGCATCTATTGGAAGATCCCGACATCGCGGAACTGGGATCCGATCCCGCGGTTGCCGCGGCGATCGATGAGATTCGCAACGATCCGGTACTCGAGGAATGGTTCGAGCAGAAGCGTCCGCTGGATCAACCGTTGTTGATGCATTTGCTCAACAGCCCCGCCCTGATGCGACTGGTCGATCACCCCGACTTTCTGCCCCAGGTCCGTGAAGCGTTGCAGGAACTGCGATAGCCAGGTGGGGCACGCTTCCAGCTTGCCGCTTCGCAAGCTTCGCTTGGCGTGTTGCAAGGGGGGCAAGCTTCGCTTGGCGTGTTGCAAGGGGGGCAAGCTTCGCTTGCCGGGACGCAAGCTGGAAGCTTACGCCACTTGGAAGCTTACGCCACTTGGAAGCTTACGCCACTGGGGCTTGCACATACGGGATCACGTAGGGGCCTTCGGGGATGACGGCGACGGAGTTGCACGCGCTGGCGTCCAGGGAAGCCTGAATGGTGGCTTGGAGATCGTCGACGATCGAGACGCCGGTGAGCGCTTGCAACGTCGGGGAAAGCGACGAGTAAAGATGGACCGTTCCCTGCTCCGTCGCTTTGGTTTGCATCTGCGTCTGCCAGGCGTCGATCTCTGCAAAAGGTTGGTGCCGGATCGATTGCAAGAAGCCCTGGGATCCCAAGCGAGTCAGCGTTGCCTGGGCGGCGGCGTAGTCGTCCGATCCCAACCCTTCGCTGCACTCGGACACGATGATCAGATTGCCGCCGGGCTCGAGGATGTCGATTGCACCGACCATCCCTTTGACGGTTTGATAATACGTCTTGTCCAGCGGGTATCCGGCGGCACTGGTGATCACCGTCGGGAAGCGTTGCGGTACGGGGACGCGGCAGTACTGGCCGATAAACGAAACGGCATCCTGGTGACTGGCCGTGATCTCACCGAAGTTGACCATGGACAGATTTCGTTGATCATCGATGACCGTATTGAGCGCGTACGCGCCGCCGATCATCTTGACGATTTCCAATTGTTCTTCATGCAGCGGGTTGCGATGCAGATTGCAATTAGCGGCGGCGTCGTCGGACATGAAGCGATGGTTGTGAAACGTCCGAATCGTCTCGGCATGCGCCAAGCCGGGCGCGATCACTTTGCGGCCTCCCGAATAGCCGGCCATGAAATGCGGCTCGACCAACCCGGTGGCGATCCGAACATCTGCTTGGACGAACCGGCGATCAATCTTGACCGGTGTCTGCCGGGTTGGGGTTCGGCCTAAATCGATGTGGTCTTCGTCACAGAGCGCATCGTGGTTGACGACGTTGACGTGCTGTAACACCCATGGGTCGCCGATCAATTCGGCAAGCTCGTCACCGAGATTGGGACGATGCAATCCCGTCGCGACCAAGACCGTGATTTGATTCTGCGGCACCCCGGCCGACACGAGTGTCTCGATCATCGGCCGCAGGAACAGGTGATTGGGAACCGGTCGCGTGATATCGCAGATCGCGATGCAGGCGCTGCGGGCCCCCGCGGCAAGCTCATGCAGCCCCGCCGCACCGCCCGACTCCCCGGGGCTTTGCAGGGCTTGGCGAACGGCGGCAACCGGATCGACCAGTCGCGGCATCTCGGGCTTGGCGATCAGCGTCACGTCGGCGTCACGGGGCAAGGGGACCGCGATGCCGTTTCGACCGTAGAGCAGCGACACTTGCATCGAGATTGCAGACCCGGGACTGGATGATCGGTTGAAAACGTTGCGTCAAACGATCAAGGTTAGCCGATCGCAGCATCGGTTTCGACAGCCCCTTGAATTCGATAGTCCGTCGCGCCTGCGGCTCTCCTTTCCGACCAAGGCGGTTAAGCACCGCGTCGCGGAAAGGCGACCGGTTGGCCGTACCACGGTGGGTGGGCGCCGGCTTTGACGGCCAACAAGATGGCCTTGCCGTGCAGATGCTCCGGACCGTGCGTGTAGTCCCATTCCAAACGTTCCTCGTAACGCAAGATCCTCAGTGCGGATTCCTCGTCGGTGGCCCAGCGGGCGAGCTGATTGGGGGCGAAGTAATTGACCACGGCGCCGGCGGTTTCGCTTTGGGGGGCATCACTCTGCGAACCAGGCCAGCGGTCACATCCGGGGTCTTCGGTCGTGTGGACTTCGACGTAGACGACGCCGCCGTCGCGGAGACCGGCCATCATTCGTTTCCAAACCCGCCGGGCATCGTCGGGGGGGACATGATCCAACACGGTCGTTGCGCAGATGGCGTCGAAGGCGTCGGGTTGGATTTCGTGGTCGCAAACGTTCGCCACACAGGTCTGCACACGCGGGCCGACACCGGCCGCCTCGGCCCGTTGCCGGATCCGCTCGGCACCCCGCGGGCTCAGATCGACGGCGGTGACGTGAAAACCGGCTTTGGCCAACGCGAGGGTGTCGCGCCCGGCTCCGGCCCCCAGGTCGATCGCCTGGCCGCTGCAGTCCACCTGGTCAAGGTAGGCGGCCAAGGGAGCCGAAGGCACGTCCCCGTAAGCGATCTCGTCACGGTCGTAGGGTTCAAAAAACGGGTCGGTGGGGTCTGACATGAAGAATCCGGTAAGTTTTTTTCGGCTCCAATCATCAAGATCGGCTCATCGGCGGCGAATGGAACGAGAATCAACCACCCTTCATGCCGCGTTTGGTGGATAATAGCGTGACGTCCAGCGACTGTACCAGTGATGCAAACCCAGCGATGACAATCGGCGATGCAACTAATCTGAAAATGATCCGATGAAACAATTTTTCGTCTCCGTCGCGAAGTGGAGCTGGTTCGGGCTGTTGATGCTGATCGCGTTCGGGTACATGGCTTCCGGGCTATCTGAACCCTCCAACGATCGACGCGGCGAGGTTGAAGCGGCCAGCGACGTTCGCTTGGACGGTTCGCCACCCTCGGCCGTTCCGGAAACCGCCGATGCGGAATCCACTGCTGGGCCGCCGGTCGATTCGGCACCGCGAGATGATTCGGCCCAGTCCGAATCGATTGCACGCGTCGTCGATGCGGTCAACGCGGCACGCAACGAACAACTTGCCGCGTTGGAGTTGCAGAGTGCCCGGCCGGCCGATTGGATGACTTCGTGTCGCCGAATGTCGTTGGCGCTGATCGGTAGCGGCGTGTCGCTGCAAGAAATTCGCGGGTTGGAGCGTCTGCCCGAGGGCCAGCGTGAATCGACACACCTGTCGAATTTGATGCGCGACCCACGATTCCACGACTATTGGGCCGAACGCTGGACACGGTTCATTGTCGGTGCCGACGAAGGCCCGTTCATTGTTTATCGCCGGCGTCGCTTTCGTCACTGGTTGTCCGACGAGTTGGCCGCCAATCGTCCGTACGACCAGATCGTCCGCGACTTGATCACCGCCGAAGGGCTGTGGACGGACCGTCCGGAAGTGAATTTTTTGACGGTGACGTTCGACAGCAACGATGGCAATCCCGATCCGATTCGCCTGGCGGCCCGGACCAGCCGCGCTTTTTTGGGATTGCGAATCGATTGTCTGCAATGTCACAACGACTTTCTGGGCAACGTCAACTTGGGCGATCCCGTCGAGACTCGCGAAGGCCGACAGCAAGACTTTCACCAGCTGGCGGCATTCTACAGCAGCGCCAAAACGAACGGATTGCAAGGGGTTCGCACGGGCGAGGCGGACTACGAATACCAGTATCTGGATGCATCGGAAACGGTCGAGGTGGCGCCGGCGGTGCCCTACGCCGCAGAGTTGTTGCCCGAGGAAGGGGATGCCCGATCGCGATTGGCAACGTGGGTGACGCATCGGGACAACCGCCAGTTCTCACGCGCCGCCGTCGCCCGGTTTTGGGCGTTGATGTTCGGACGTTCGGCGACCGAGGCGGTCGACAACTTGCCGCTGGATGAACCGCTGCCGCCGATGTTGGAGCCAATCGTGGACGATTTCGTGCAACACCGCGACATTCGACGCACGATTCGGATCATCGCACAAAGCGATGCGTTTCGCGTTGACAGCCGGGCGACATTCGATGTCACCCCGCAACACGAAGAACGCTACGCGGTGTTCCCTTTGACCCGATTGCGCGCCGAACAAGTGGCCGGATCGATCGTTCAGGCGTCGAAGATCAAAGCGATCAATCGTGATTCCTCGTTGCTGGTTCAATTGATCCGATACGGTTCGATCAATGACTTCTTGGAACGTTTCGGTGATTTGGGTGAAAACGAGTTCTCCAAGGACGGCATCACCATTCCGCAACGGCTGTTGATGATCAACGGCAACATGCTTCGCGAAGCCGGACAACCGAACCCGATCCTGAACGCGACCGGGCACATCAACCTGTTCGCCCGTGACGACGCGCAGGCGATCGAGACGATTTATCTGTGTCTGCTCAATCGCTACCCCAGCGCGGAAGAACGCGACTATTTCATCGACAAAATGACCGAGCGTTCCGACCGTGCAGAGGCGTTGGAAGACCTCTATTGGACGCTCGCCAACAGCACCGAATTCACGTGGAATCATTAGCATTCTTCCGTCGCGACAACCACCCGCCATTCCATTCCGTCTCACGACCCGATCCCATGTCCCATCACGATCTGCTTTGCGATCCGCATGCCCACCTGTCTCGGCGCACGCTGTTGGGGGCCGGTGCCGGCGGGGCGATGCTGTCGACCATCGCCCATCAACTCGCCTGGGCCGACGCGGTCGGTGCCACCGAGATGTCTCGGCCCAAGAACGTGATCCTGTTGTGGCTCGAGGGTGGCCCCAGTCAACTGGAGACGTTTGACCCGCACCCGGGATCGGCCATCGGCGGCGAAGTCAAAGCGATCCCGACCAGCGTGCCGGACCTGCAAATCGCCGACACCTTGCCACGCGTCGCCGAGAAGATGCATTTGGGGTCGCTGATCCGAAGTGTGACGAGCAAAGAAGGCGATCATCAACGTGCGATTTACAACATCAAGAGCGGATATCGCCCCGATCCGACATTGGTGCATCCGTCGATCGGATCAATCTTGTGTCACGAATTCCCCGAACAGTTGGACATCCCGCGACACATCTCGATCCTGCCGCAAAACGCTCCGGCCCGCGGTGGTTACCTGGGACCGGTTTATGACGCGTTCAAAATCGGTGATCCGCAGAATCCGGTCCCGGATCTGAAATCACCGATCGCCGAAGACCGATTCGATCGCAGAATGAAAGATCTGCAGTGGCTCGAAGGCCGCTTCCGTCAGCAGCGGTTGCGCGACTTGGACCAGAACCGGACCCTGCACCAGTCGTCCACCGATGCGGCGTTACGGATGATGTCCAGCGAGCAGGTCAGTGCGTTTGATGTTTCCAGCGAATCCAAGGAGACGCTCGAGCGATTCGGCCAAACACCGTTCGGACGGGGCTGTCTGGCTGCGACGCGTTTGATCGGCGCCGGGGTGCGTTGTGTCGAAGTCACGCTGGGCGGGTGGGATTCCCACATCACCAATCACTCCTTGCAATCGGCCCGCTGTGAAATCCTGGATGCAGCCCTGGCGGCGCTGTTGGACCGGCTCGTCGAACAGGACTTGTTGGAAACCACGCTCGTCGTTTGCGGCGGTGAATTTGGTCGCACGCCGCAGATCAATCCGGCCGAGGGACGTGACCACTGGCCGCACGGATTTTCAACCTTCTTGGCCGGTTGCGGTATCCGCAAGGGGGCCGTGTACGGTGCGACGGCGGCCGATCCCAAACTGGATCCCGACAAGCCGTTGGCCGATGTCGCCAGCCCGATCACGATCGGTGACCTGCACGCGACGATTTTGTCGACGTTGGGCGTGCCCTATCACAAAGAACGCCAAACCCCGATCGGACGCCCGTTGAAAATCAGCGAAGGCGAACCGGTCGGGGCCGTGTTGGCGTAAGGCAAACATGCCGGGGATGCGGTGCAACGCATGCGGCACGCACAGCGTGCCCTACCGTGAAGGCGTCGACTGGGTACGACTCGTATTCCGCCGCACCTTGCTTTTCGGGTAGGCGGTAGTGGACGAGGCGACGAGTCCTCTGTAGTCGGCATATTGGCAAGGACTCGTCGCCTCGTCCACTACCCGATAATTGAGCTGCGGTAGACTACTAGTGCGAGTGATCGAACGCGGGCTCTTTGCCTTCGTACGCGCGGTACAGATCGAAGATCGCTTTCTCGAGCACCTTGGCGGTTTCCGGATCCGCCGACTGCTTGCACTTCATCGCAGCGATGATGACGGCGTGGGCGGCGGTCAGTTTCTTGGTGTAACCTTCGCTGTCCGGTTTGATGCGCTGGGCCAAGAAGTACGCCGAGATCGTTTCTTGAATCTTCGTGGCGTGGTCTTCTTTGGTCGTGACCCAACGTGCGGCTTGGTTGATCGATTGGGCTGACATCTCGCCATCGGCGATCTCGTTGATCTGCAACTGAGCCTTCGAAATCGTGTGCTCATCTTCGAGCATTTGTTCAAATCGCAATTGGTCTCCGTAAATGCCGCAGGGAACCTGGCAGTGGGCCATGGCGATCGACGCGGTGATCATCAGTGCAAATGCAGCGGTCAAAATTCGGGTCATGTCGTTCTCTCTCATCAAGTCGTTTATTCAAACAGGTAGACACAGATCGTTCGCTTCGTCGGCGGTCCGTTTTCGGGGGCGCAGGCGGCGAAGCGAAGCGGGTTCAGATTATAGGGCGCAAGCAGGCAGGGGTGGCGGGGGGACTGTCCAGAGACCGCGAATAATCCGGTGCACTGGAGCGGGGAGGGTGCCGGGAGTGCGGTCGGACCGGTGCAGGTTACAATGGGCCCGGCGGTCAAAATGTCGCCTGAAATTCTCGTTTTGATCGCGTGATCTCCGTTACAATCTCCCCTTACCCCCAGAACGACCGCATTGTTTCAGCACGGAATCTTTCGTATTCACGCGGCTGCCCCGCAGACCGTCATCGCCGATCCGGCGGCCAACACCGAAGCGATCTTGAATTCGATCGGAAACGTCGAGGCCGATTTGACCGTGCTACCCGAACTGGCACTAACGGGCTATACATGCGGTGACCTGTTTGGCAGCGATGCACTGCTGGTCGGCGCGGCGGAGGGGGTGCTGCGGATCGCCGAGTCGACTCGGGGCCGACGCGGCGCGGTGATCGTCGGATTGCCGCTGGTGGTCGGGGATTCACTGATGAACGTAGCCGCAGTCGTCTGCGGCGGGACGGTTGCCGGCGTCGTGCCGAAATCGTTCTTACCGACCTACCGCGAATTCTACGAGGGACGGCATTTCCGACCCTCCGGACCGGCCGACCCCGAAACGGTCGCCATCGCGGGAAAGGAAATTCCGTTCGGAACGGACCTGCTATTCCGCCAGGGCGAAGCCGTCATTGCGATCGAGATTTGCGAAGACCTTTGGACGCCGATTCCCCCGAGCAGCCATGCGTCGGTAGCCGGTGCCAACGTGTTGGTCAATCTTTCGGCCAGCAACGAAACGATCGGCAAGGCCGCGTGGCGTCGTGACTTGGTCAAGTCGCAATCGGGTCGTTGTATCGCCGCTTATGCGTATGTTTCCTCCGGACCGGGCGAGTCGACGTCCGACCTGGTCTTCGGCGGGCACTGTCTGGTCGCCGAAAACGGTTCGCTGATCGGCCAGTCGCGGCGGATCGGAGACGGCCGGTCGCCCGAATGGGTCGCCGAGACGTCCGTCACCTGTGACATCGATCTACAGCGACTGGCCCATGACCGACGCGTGGTCGGATCGTTTGATGATGTCGCCGATCAAATCAAACAGCAGTATCGAACGATCTGTCTGGTCAAGGACGATGCAAAGCAAGCGGCGCCACCGAAACTGCTGCGCTATGTCGATGCCCATCCCTTCGTGCCGTCCGAAGAAGGTGAATTGGCCGCACGCTGCGGCGAAATCTTTGCGATCCAATCGGCCGGTCTGATCAAGCGACTGTCGTGTCTGCCAAAGTCGACTCCGTTGGCGATCGGCATCTCCGGCGGTTTGGACAGCACCCTGGCGCTGTTGGTTGCGCTCAAGGCGGTCGATGCCGCCGGTTGGCCACGGAAATCGATTCATGCGATCACGATGCCGGGTTTTGGCACCACCGATCACACCCGGACCAGTGCCGATCGGCTGATCGAATCGACCGGCGTGACCGGCGATTGCATCGACATTCGGCAACTCTGTTTGGACACCTTTCACTCGCTCGGCCACCGACCGCTGGGGCTGGAGATCGACGCGAACACGACCGTGGCCTCGTTACAACGTCAACTGAATCAGTTGCCCGACGACGCTGCCGATTTGACCTTCGAAAATGTGCAGGCACGGCTCCGCACGATGTTGTTGATGAACCGCGGGTTTGTGCTCGGCACCGGTGACATGAGCGAACAGGCGCTCGGATGGGCGACCTACAATGCCGATCATATGTCGATGTACAACGTCAACACGTCGATCCCCAAAACGCTGGTGCGATTCTTGGTCCGCTACGCCGCCGATCACTACTTTGAGGGTCAACTCGGTGCCTTGCTGCATCGGATCGCCGAGACACCGATCTCGCCGGAACTGTTGCCGCCGGCCAGTGACGGGACGATTCGCCAGAACACCGAAAGCTCCATCGGCGCTTACGAGCTGCATGATTTTTTTCTGTACCACTTTGTCCGCAACGGTTTCACACGCGACAAGATCCTCTATCTCGCCTCCCACGCGGCGTTCGATCAGCCGTATGATTCGGTGACCATCGCGGCAACGCTCGACCAGTTCATCACGCGGTTCTTTCGCAACCAGTTCAAGCGCAATTGTGTGCCCGATGGTCCCAAAGTCGGTTCGGTCAGTCTTTCGCCGCGCGGTGACTGGCGGATGCCCAGCGACGCCGAGGGCGGGGCGTTTTGAACCGCGAAGGTGGAATGTTTCGCAGGGGTGTGAATTATTCACCCTCCGGTCGTGACGGATATTCCGGAACGTCGTATTGGTCCGAATTGAGTGTTCGTTCGTGTCTGACCGGTTGACGGTGTTGGACGGCGGTGGGGTTTCGATTTTGCCGGGCATGCGCCGGTTCGATTCTCGCTCGCGGTGGTGACTCGTCGAAGCCAATGGAGCAGCAATGGGCGATCCAAGGATGGTTCGCTCGTCGGCAGACAAGCAAGGAAGCGTGAGATGTCAATCAGCAATCGTCGCGGCAAATCGGTCGCAAAACTTGCCGCGGCTCTGTGTGTGCTTTCTACCGGTGTGGTGCCGGCAGACGGGAGCGAGCTACCCAAGTTGATCCGAACGACGTCCCCGATTCGCGTCGACCCTGTCCCCCTTGAGGATGCCGGGAGCGCGTCTCGTTTTGCCGAACTGGGCGAGACCGGAGTGATCGGCATAACCGACAAACTTTCCCCTGCTCGATCGATTGCCCCTGCTCGATCGATTGCCCCTGCCCGATCGGCTGCCCCTGCCCGATCGGCTGCCCCTGCCCGATCGGCTGCGATTGTGCAGCGAACCCACAATCCGCAAACACAATGTCTGCGTCTGACCAATCCGTTGGTCGTCGACGCGCCACCCAAACTTCGCCGCTTCCGGGTCGAAGATTATCCCTTGGTGATGCCGACGACCGATTCGCAGTCCTCGGCCGACCAAGCGGTTGTCGATAGCCAGGACGCCCTGCCAGCGCAGCCGGTCGCCGAGTTGGATGCCGCAGTGGATGTACTGTCGGTCCAGGCCAATCCAGAACCGGCGCTGCTGGGAACCGCGATCAATAGCGGATTCGGCAGTTTGGCGATCGATCAAATCGGCTCGCATCTGGATTCGCCTTCGACGTCGGGACAGGCGATGGACTATCCGCCGCTGGGCCGTTTTTCCACCGATCTGGTGCTTCCGCCGGGACAACCCCTCGGACTCCACACGCCGGGCATGACCAGTTCGTTCCGCGAACAATTCGGGGCGATCGACACCGGTCACTTGATCGAAGACACGTCCGACCCGGCGGACGACGCCGTGCCGACGTTGCCATCGCCGACGAGTTCGCCCGAGGCCGATGCGATCGCAAGGTCATTGCAAGTGCTCGGCCACGGCGTCACGCCGCGGGCAGGTGCGGTCGCAATGGAGGTCGCGATGAAGGACCGCATGAACAGCGACGGCCGAGTCGCTTTGGAGGTGGAGGAACTGATGGCGGCCAGTTCACCGCAACCAGAACCGTCAGAACCGGAACTGGACGCCAGCAGTCCCAAGCCGTCGTTGGCCGAAAAATTCGTCGGTTGGTCCAGAAGGTTGACGTCCGGTCGCACGTCGTCACAGAACAAGTCCGTTTCGACCCGGCTGCCTAGCGAGCGTGCGGCCAGTGGACCGTCGGCCGGTGAATCATCGGCCGGTGAATCATCGGCCGGTGATCTTTCCGCCGGTGAAGCTTCCGCCGGCGTCACTTCGTCCCGTCAAGCCGCCCCGCCGTCGCGAAAACGATCCGGCGGCATTCTCACCCAATGGCTCAACCGGTCTCGCTAACCCACGGATTTTTTTTTGCACCCTGTCATCCGTGGGTTCGCGCTGCTATCCGTGGGTGTCATTTGCGATGGATAGCCCGGTAAGCTTGCTGGAGTGCTACCCCAAAATTAAATGTAGCCAGAGCGCTAGACGTCACAGACCGCGTAGGCTTCTTCGAGCGAGCGGATCGGATTCTCGCTGGTGGGAATGAATTCCTGGGCGACGTAGCCGCGGTATCCGGTGGCCTTGATGGCGCGCATGACGGCCGGGTAATTGATTTCGTTGCGGCCGTCCAATTCGCGGCGTCCCGGATTGCCGGCGGTGTGGTAGTGGCCGATGATCGACTGGTATTTTTCCAGGTTCGCGATCAGATCACCGTTCATGATTTGAACGTGGTAGATGTCGTAGAGCAGTTTGAATTTCTCGCTGCCGACTTGATTGACCAGTTCGGCGCACAGGTGGATGTCGTCGCCCCAGTATCCCGGGTGTCCCTTCATCGGATGGACGCTGCCGTCGGGGTTGAGGTGCGCCTTGCTGTTTAAATGCTCCAGGACCAAACCGATCCCTTTTTCTTCGGCATAGGGGATGACGCGTTTCCAACAATCCAAACAGTTCTTGCGGGCGGCTGCGTCGCTGATGCCTTGCTTTTGCATCCCGGTGAAGGTGATGACGTTGGGGGCGCCGTATTTGACCGCCAGATCGATTCCGTCACGCAGCTTCTGTTCGACTTCGGCGTGATTGTCTCGGTCCAGCGGCCCGGTGGCAAACCCGTGGCTGCCGACCAAAGAGATCTTCAGTCCGATCGCGGTGACTTGGTCGTAGAGCTTTGAATTGATACCCTCCATGGCTTCCAAGCCGATGCGTTTGCACTCGACGGCCAGTTTCAGCATGTCCATCGGGTTGAAGCACCAGCCCATGATGGATTGTCGAATGCGGCCGCCACTTGCCGTGTCATCATCGCTCATCAGGAGTCGGGGGGCGAATGCCGCGCCGGCGGCGGCGAGCAGATTGGCGGCGACAAAGTCACGACGTTTCACGGTGGGGCCTACCAGGTGTTGGGACGTTTCAAGGGTTGGGAACCGAACCTCCTATGCTAACTGAATTTCAACAACAGATGGCCAATGCGGTCACGAATTTGCGTCCCGGCGAGGTCGTCAGTTTCGCAGACATCGCTGCCGCGGCCGGCCGTCCGCGGGCGTCACGCGCCGCCGGACGAATGCTTTCCCAATCGATGGACACCCTGCCCTGGTGGCGCGTCGTCTACAGCGACGGCCACCTGCCGCCCTGCAACCCCAGCGTCCAAGCCGAACGCTTGGCCGACGAAGGCGTCCAGCTAAACGCCTTTCGCGTCGTCGAGTCCCCGCTGGGACGCTTCAAGAAGAGGAAGGATAGCTAGGTGCGTGGTCGGCCGACATTTAGCCGAGCCGGCAGATAGATCCGGGGCAGAAAAACGGACGACGGATCGATCGAACGCAGATGCACCGCGTTTTCCCGTCATCGGTTTTCTTGTCTTTCTGCTCACGGGGCATCCTTCATCACCGGCGCCAAGTAGATGTCTCGATAGGACACGTTGGTGTGGTCGCCCTGCAAGTAGATCGGGCCCGGTTCGGTGGGGTGGGTGTGGACGGCGCCCGCGGTCGGTCCGGTGACGGGTTGGTTGTCGATCACTTTTTCGCCGTTCAAGACCACGGTGACATGACGGTCGACCAGCGTGATGTCATAGCTCTGCCACTGGCCGCCCGGTTTGCCCGCATTGAACGCGGGTTCGATCATGCCAAAGATCGCGCCCACGCCCTGCAAGCCTTGCATCCGAGAGTCTCGGTCGACCACTTGCGCCTCGTACATCCCGCGCAGATAGATGCCGCTGTTGCGTTGCGTTTCGACAAGGAACTCGATGTGCAACCAAAAGTCTTCGAACACCGCTTCGGTTTTCAGGTTCGCATAGTCACCGGTGGCACTGAAGTCGGTTTTGGGAGTCGTGTTCTTGAGCACGCCATTTTCGACGCTCCAGCCATTCTTCTTTTCGGGTTCATGAACCGTCCATCCGGTCAGATCCTTGCCGTTGAACAACGCGATCGGATGACCGAACCGGACCTGAGACAAGTCGGGTGCGACGGCGGGCATCGGCGGAATCTTTGTTCCGGTAAATCGCTCACGCTGGACCGAGCCGTCGGGAGACTGTCGCAGGATCAGGCCGTCGAGTTTTCCGTCGACGATACCGACGTCAACGGTGGTCGTCGTTTTCGCGTTCTTGTTCTTCTTGATCGCGAACTTCAATCGTCCGTCGGATTGTTCGACATTCTGATAGGGACCAGCCGAGCCGACGTACAATCGCAAGTGGACCAACGGTCGGCCGTCACGTTCTCGGACGCTCATCCAGGCCGGCAGGCCGGAATCAAGCTGCAGCGACCAATCACCAGCCAATTCCGACGCCAATGGTTCCGCACGCACCGATGCAATGAACGGAGAAAAAAGCAGCAGACACAGGCTGAGACAGCGGGCAGAGGGTCGTGATTGGTGTCGGTTCATGGCGGCGATTGGCGAGGAGATTTCGGGCTGTTTGGTCAGCAAGCTGGAGGGCTTATCGTATCCCAATGTTCTCCCGCCCGCTGGTGAGCTGTGGTTGCACCACCCGTGATCTTGCCTGGACAGCGGTTTCTGACTCGATCACAATGGAGGCGGCCGCAGAGCGGTCCCCCGCCACGGTGAATTCTTCGCCATTCCAACCGCTGCCCCGTCGATGCAAGCTTGTTTCCATCGCCACGCCCTCGTGCGTTTGACCGTTCTCGCCGGACTGGTGGCGAGTGTTCTGATGCCCTGCGGCATGGGATCGCTGTGTGCCGAAGAGCGGCGGACGAAGGGTACGGCCGACGAACTAAGATTCTTTGAACAAAAGATCCGCCCGTTGTTGGTCGAGCACTGCTATGAGTGCCACAGCGAAGAGGCCGGTGAGCAGCAGGGCGGTTTGCTGTTGGATCGGCGATCGGGGTGGATCGACGGTGGTGACACGAGCAAGGCCGTGATTCCCGGTGAACCCGAGGCATCTTTGCTGATCACCGCGATTCGTCATGACAACGATGATCTGCAGATGCCGCCGGAGCAGCGACTCGATGACGAAACAATTGCGTTGTTCGAACAGTGGGTTCGACGTGGTGCGCATGGGCCGGCCGATGACATGGGCGAGACCGAGTTCTCGCGCTTGGGCGACCAGGACTACCTGTTTGATCAAGCGGAAAATCATTGGGCCTTTCGCCCGGTTCGCCCGGTCGAGATTCCGTCGCCGGGGGCGATCGATTCCGAGCACGAACGCTGGGGTGAAAACGCGATTGATTGTTTCGTGTTCGATGCGTTGTCTGACGCCGACCTGACGCCGTCCCCCCCCGCCGACGCCGCGACCTTGGCTCGTCGTTTGCACTATGATCTGACGGGGTTGCCGCCGACGTTTGAGCAAGTCACGGCGTTTCGGGAAGCGACGGAAGTGGATCTCGACGGCGCGACGTCGCGGTTGATCGACCAACTGATCGAATCACCCGAGTTCGGACACCATCTCGGGCGTTTGTGGTTGGACGTCGTTCGCTATGCCGACACCGACAATAATTACCGTCCCGATACGCGCACGCCGCACTACCACCCGTTCGCGTTTTCCTATCGCGACTACGTCGTGCATTCGCTCAATGACGACAAGCCTTACGATCAATTTCTGAAAGAGCAGATCGCGGCGGACCTGATGGGGTTTTCGGCGGATGCACCGGAAATGGCGGCACTCGGCTTTTATGCGTCGGGACCCTATTCCAGCCGGGCGCAGAACGAAGCGTTGGATGATTGGATCGATGTGACCACGCGTGGTCTGATGGGCATCACGGTGGCTTGTGCGCGCTGTCACGATCACAAGTTCGAACCCGTGCCGACGGCGGACTACTATTCGTTGCGAGGCGTGTTTGCCGCGGTCGCACGCGTGAATCCGTTGGATGAAACGAAGCAGCCGTTGTTGACATCGTATCAGCCGACCCCATCCCAAGCCGCCGACTTTGCGAAGAAACGATCGGTCATCGAAGCCAAGATCAATGGGGCTGCGGGGAAGAAGGCGAAAAGCAACAATCGGCCCATCGCGCAGAAGATTCGTGAGACGGAATTGGCCGAGTTGCTCACGTTTCATCCCGGCGCCCCGGCGCGGGCGATGGTGGTTGCCGAGCGGAAGCAGCCACCGGAATCGTATGTCTTTGTCCGGGGCGATGCTGCCGCACGCGGCGAGGCGGTGCCCCGTCGATTCCTGAAGATCTTGGATCCGCAGCAGCACGCGTTTCCAGAGACCAGCAGTGGCCGATTGAAATTGGCCGACAAGATCGCCTCGCCGGACAACCCGCTCACCGCCCGCGTGTTCGTCAACCGCGTTTGGGGATACCTGATCGGTTCGCATCTGGTGGACACGCCATCGGATTTCGGACTGCAGGGGGCTCCGCCGACGCACCCCCGATTGTTGGACTGGTTGGCCGATGACTTCATCCGCCACGACTGGTCGGTCAAACATCTGGTGCGACGGATCGTGATGTCACAGACCTATCAGCAATCCAGTCGAACGCGTGAGACTGCGGCCGTGGTGGATCCCGAGAACCGATGGCTGTGGCGGGCCAATCGAAAACACCTGACCATCGAATCAATTCGAGACAGCATGTTGCTGGTCGCCGGCCGATTGGACCGTCGGATTGGCGGTCACCCCGAGCGACTCTGGGGCGACGACTACACCCGTCGACGCGCGATCTATGGATTCATCAATCGCTTCAATTTGGATCCCACGCTCAGGGCCTTTGACTTCCCGGCTCCCGTGCAAACGCAACCCGCGCGGGGCGAAAGCATCGTCGCCCAACAAGCATTGTTTCTCATGAACTCGCCGTTGGTGATCGACCAGGCCGCCACGATCGCATCGGCTGACGCGTTGACGCGGATCGAGGGTGACGAGGCCAAAGTGGAGTTTCTGTTTCGGACGATCTTGGGACGCGAACCGGTCGCCGCGGAAGTTTCCCGAACTTTGAAATTGGTCGAATTTCAAAAGCGATTTCAAAAACCGGACCGCCCACAAACACGCTTCATCGATTCACCGTGGCCGCTCGTCGCCCAGGCGTTATTGATGAGCAACGAATTTCAGTATGTGGACTAGCAACATGAACCCTTTCGTTTCACGTCGCCAGTTGTTGCAGTCGACCAGTCTCGGGTCGATCGCACTGGCCAGCCTGTTGCACGAACCGGCCGACGCCGGCAGGGCGCCCGAAGAGTCGCCGTTGAGCCAGCAAACGCCGCATTTTCCGGCTCGGGTCAAACGCGTGATCCACTTGTTCATGAACGGCGGTCCGTCCCAGATGGACACGTTTGACCGCAAACCCGAACTCAACCGGCTCGACGGCAAGCCGCTTCCCGATTCGGTCAAGAAACAGTTGCAACCGACGCAACGCAACCGCGCGGGAAACCTGTTCGGTTCGCCGTTCCAATTCAAACGCTACGGCGAGTGCGGATTGGAGGTCAGCGAGCTGTTTCCCAACGTCGCTCGGCATGCCGATGATCTGTGTGTCATTCGCAGCATGCAAGGCGAAATCGCCAATCACACGCCCGGGTTGCTGTTGACCAATTGCGGACACTCCACCCTGCCGCGGCCCAGTCTCGGTTCGTGGTTGTTGTACGGTTTGGGCAACGAAAGCGATGAATTGCCAGGGTTCGTCGTTTTGTGTCCCCGCGGGTTGCCGACCGCACAGTCGCGCAACTGGACCAGTGCGTTCATGCCGGGTGTTTATCAGGGAACGCACATCGACACGGAAAATACCGGCAAACAGATCGTCGCCAACCTGACGCGTGAGGATGTTCGCCCCGGATCGCAGCGGGCCCAGTTGGCGCTGACCCAATTCTTGAACCAGCGACACGCGGCACAGCGACCGGGAGACGAGCGATTGGAGAGTCGCATTCACACGATGGAGTTGGCGTTTCGGATGCAAAGTGCCGGAACGGATGCCTTTGATTTGTCGCAAGAACCGGCGCACATTCGCGAGCTGTACGGCGAGACGACTCAGGGCCGCAACATGCTGTACGCGAGACGCCTGGCCGAACGCGGTGTACGCTACATCCAGTGCTACCACGGCGGCGGCCAACCGTGGGACAACCACGGCTCGATCGTGCGAAACATCACGCGTTTGGCAAAGGAATCGGATCAGCCGATCGCCGCGTTGTTGACGGATTTAAAGCAGCGTGGAATGCTGGACGAAACGCTGGTCATCTGGGGTGGCGAAATGGGCCGCACGCCGACGGTCCAGCAGGTCAAGGATCCGACCAAAGTCGGCCGTGATCACCACATCGATGGTTACACCGTGTGGATGGCCGGTGGCGGCGTGCGTGGGGGAATGACCTACGGAGCGACCGACGAACTGGCGATGGCGGTGACGGAAAACAAAGTCACGATGCCTGATTTTCATGCCACCGTCTTCCATCAATTAGGTTTCGATCACAAACGTTTGACCTACCGTTATTCGGGACGTGATTTCCGTTTGACCGACGTGCACGGACGCGTCATCGACACGATATTGAACAGCTGAGTCATGCCCTTGTCCCTTTCACACCCTCCGGCGATTCGCGTGTTTCAAGCTGCTAGCGTTCTGCGTCGCATGCAGGTGCCCGGACGTGCATCGGCGATGTTCAGTTCGACCTCCCCCCGCTTGGCTCAACCTTCGTGCCACGCACGGGTGTTTACGCAAGTTGCCTTTTGCCCAAGGGGCATGCATATCCGTAGCCTGGGGCAAGCCAACCGAGCACTTGCGAGGTGGCGCCGCCCCAGGGAAAAGATCCAAACAGAGTCGAATTTGGCCAACGGCCATGCACAACATTCGCCGTTGACGAGCCGATTATCTATGGCCGTTGGCCAACTCCTCTCGTTTGCGCTTGCGTACCTTGGGCGATGCCCAAGGCTATGGATGTCAACGGCCCTTGGCCGAAGGCGTCCGCTCAAGCCAAATCTGACACGCAATCGTATTGCAGGCACCATTGCCCGCCGGGAGGGTGACTTACTAGGCGGGATGCGCCCAGTCGCAAAGTCACTGCTGTCGGACCGGATCGCGAATCCCCATCGGAAAGATGGCCGGATCCACTGGCTGATTGGAATTCTCCTGCTCGTCGGCTTCAGTTGCGGCAGCGATGGGGTCCAGGCCGAGCGACCGATCGATTTCAACAAACAGATCCGTCCGATTTTGACGCAGCACTGCACGTCTTGTCACGGCGGGGTGAAACAAGCCGGCGACCTGTCGTTTGTGTACGCCGACAAAGTGTTGCCGCCCGACGGATGGGTGATCGAGCCCGGTGATCCCGACGCGTCGATCTTGATCGAGCGGGTCAAGTCCGACGACCCCGACGAGCGAATGCCGCCGCCCCATGAGCATCCCGATCCCTTGTCAGGGGGCGAGATCGAGTTGCTCGAGCGATGGATTCGCGAAGGTGCGAAGTGGGGTGGGCTGTGGTCGTTGGAACCGCTTCGACCGGCCACGATCGCGGCCGGAAGCGACGGGTCGAATTGGCCCCGGCAACCGCTGGATGGACGGGTGCTGGAGCGACTGAAAAGCCAAGGGCTGTCTCCATCACCCGAAGCCGATCCAGAGGAATGGCTGCGGCGTGTGTCGTTTGACCTGATCGGTTTGCCGCCGTCGATGGAACGCATCGCATCGTTCCGGACCGACTTGAATCGAGCCGTTGACACTTCGTCACGCGAGCTTGTGTATGTGCGCGAAGTCGACCGGTTGCTCGGCAGCGAGCGATTCGGAGAACGATGGGCGTCGGTCTGGATGGACTTGGCACGCTATGCCGATTCGAAAGGGTTTGAGAAAGACCCGCATCGAGACATGTGGCCGTATCGCGATTGGTTGATTCGGGCTTTCAATGACGACATGCCGTATGACGAATTCACCATCCGCCAGCTGGCCGGTGACCTGCTGGAGCAGCCCACGCCGGACGACCTGATTGCGACCGCGTTTCACCGCAATACGCAGACCAACACCGAAGGCGGGACCGACGACGAAGAGTTTCGCGTCGCGGCATTGATCGACCGAATCAACACCACTTGGACCGTGTGGCAGCGACAACGTTTGGGTGTGTGCAGTGCCATTCGCACCCCTACGACGCGTTCAAACACGAAGAATATTACGCCTGCATGGCGATCATGAACGACACCTTGGATGCCGATTTGCCCTCGGACTATCCGACGTTGAAAATCCCCGACGATCCGGCACGTCGTGCGGCGGCGGTCGAAGTCCAACGGACCTACCAGCGGCGACGTTTCGAACGCAATCAACTGGGTAGCCAGCTGGCCGGCGACGTTGCTTGGAGCCCGCTGGTGCCGTCGAGTGTCTCAAGTACCGAAGGCGAATTGCGGATCGACGACGATCGCGTCCGCACCGCCGGCGGCACGTTCCCGCCGGGGGTTCGTTACACGGTCCAGGCAGACGCGCTGCCGATGACGGCCCTCTGGATCGAAATCCTGCCCGCTTCGGACGACCCCGCCGACTGGCCCGAACAAGGCTCGGTGTTAAGTCAGTTGAAACTGTCCGTGGAAAAGACGGACGGGACTGTGGTTCCGGTGCCGATCGCCGATGTGTTCGCCGACGCACTGACCGGTCCGGAAGATCCGCGATCGAGTCTGGACAAGGACGCGGCCGGCGTCGGCGGTTATCCAAAACTGTATCGTCCCCGTTGGGCCGTCTTTGTGCTCCGTGATCGTCTGGTGCCCGAAACGTTCGGCCCCGGTGCAGTGCTGCGGCTGCAGATGCTGCAATCCAACAGCGTTGCCGGTAATCTGGCGACGCCGATCCGTCATTTTCGTTGGCAGGTCTGCGACGAATCGGCTTGGGGCGAGTTGATCGCATCGAAGGCACTTGCCGACGCGACCGAAGCGTTGGAGCAAGCGAAGCAAGCGGCGGCAAACGTTCGCGGTGCGGATCTGCCCGTGATGCAGCAACGTCAAGCCGCGGTCGGCCGGACGACACGTCAATTCATTCGCGGCAATTGGCTCGATCGTGGCGAAGAGATCCCGCCGGGAATCCCCACCGTTTTTGACACCGAGCAAACGGTTCGCAATCGATTGGACTTTGCCCGCTGGATCGTTTCGCGCGACAACCCGTTGGCTGCCCGCGTCTGGGTCAATCGTATCTGGGCGCAGCTGTTTGGAATCGGCTTGGTCGAGACCTTGGAAGATTTCGGGTCCAGCGGAACCCAACCGGCCGATCGCGAACTGTTGGACCATCTCGCATTGCGTTTGCGCGAACAACACCGTTGGCAGCTGAAGCCGCTGTTGCGAGAACTCGTGCTGTCGTCGGTGTATCGTCAGACCAGTGCGGCGCCGGAATCGCTACGCGAGCAAGACCCGCGTAACCGATTGCTGGCACGCGGTCCGCGAACACGTTTGACGGCCGAGATGATTCGTGATCAAGCGTTGTCGGTTGCGGGGCTGTTGGAAAATCGTCTCGGTGGGCCTTCGGTCATGCCGCCGCAGCCCGATGGTGTTTGGCAAACCGTTTACAGCGGCGCGCAGTGGAAGACGCCTGAAGGCGCCGACCGATACCGACGGGCGCTCTACACGTATTGGCGACGCACCAGTCCCTACCCCAGTTTCTTGATGTTCGACGCGCCGACACGCGATCTGTGCTCGGCTCGGCGGATCGCGACCAACACGCCGCTGCAGGCGCTCGTCACGTTAAACGATCCCGTTTATGTCGAATGTGGACGGGCACTGGCAACTCGCGCGACCGAACTGTCCGCCGCGGATAACTCGGCGGATGTTGGGGATGCGATCGAGTGGATGTACTGGGCGGTGACACAGCGGCCGCCCGGCCAACTTGAGATCGATGAATTGACGCAACTGTATCACGATTTGTGGGAAGACCCATTGGGTGACGTCGCCTGCGATGGGATCGCCCTCGACGCCCTGGCGATCGTCGCCAACACCATTCTGAATTTGGATCGAGCGGTAACGAAATGAAAAGTATTCACGACCAGGTTCAAGAAGAATTTGCACGACTGCAGACTCGGAAGCATTTTCTAAGAAACTGCTCGATGGGGCTCGCCGGGGTCTGGTTGGGCGAACGATCGGTTGCCGCCGACCCGGACGGCACGCAGTCGGACGCCGCCGATGCCGGGCAATCGATTCCGCACTTTCCGCCACGGGCCAAGCGGGTCATTTTTCTGCACATGGCCGGTTCCCCCAGCCAACTGGAATTGTTCGATTACAAGCCGGAACTGCAAAAGCTTGATGGCCAGGATTGTCCCGCCAGTTTTTTAGAGGGCAAGCGTTTCGCCTTCATCCAAGGTGTTCCAAAGATGCTCGGGCCGCAGTATCCGTTTCAACAATGCGGCCAAAGCGGTGCCTGGGTCTCCGACCGCATGCCCGAATTCCAATCGGTCGTCGATCGGGTTTGTTTCGTCAAATCGATGCACACCAGCCAGTTCAACCATGGACCGGCCCAATTGCTGCTGCACACGGGAAACCAGAATCTGGGCAGTGCGTCGTTCGGTGCGTGGACCATGTATGGTCTGGGCAGCGAAAGCGAAAACTTGCCGGGCTTCATCGTGTTGGTTTCAGGCGGCAAGACGCCGTCGGCCGGAAAGAGCGTTTGGGGATCCGGTTTCTTGCCCTCGGTCTACCAGGGAGTTCAGTGTCGGTCCAAGGGTGACCCGGTGCTGTATCTGTCCAACCCCGACGGCGTTTCGCTGCAACAACGACGCCGCGCCTTGGACGCGATTGGAAGGATCAATCAGCAAACGTTCAACGAAACCGGTGATCCGGAAGTGTTGACGCGAATCTCCCAATACGAGATGGCGTTTCGGATGCAAACCCATGCGACCGAAGCGTTTGATCTGGGGCAAGAAGACAAGGCCACACACGCCCTGTACGGCACCGAGCCGGGCAAGGAATCGTTTGCCAACAATTGTTTGCTCGCCCGACGCTTGGCCGAGCGTGGTGTGCGTTTCATCCAGCTGTTTCATTGGGGTTGGGATTCACACGGTGCGGCCGAAAGCGAAGCCCTCAACGGCGGGTTTAAGACGCGGTGCGAAGAGGTCGATCGCCCGATCGCGGCACTGTTGAACGATCTCGGTCAGCGCGGGTTGCTCGAAGACACGTTGGTGGTTTGGGGCGGCGAATTCGGTCGCACACCGATGCGGGAAAACCGCGGCGGCCGCGAGATGCGATTCGTCGGCCGCGATCACAATCCCGGTGCGTTCACGATGTGGATGGCCGGCGGCGGAATCAAGCCCGGGATCTCGTACGGCGAAACGGACGAGATCGGTTACGAAGCGATCGAGAACAAGGTCTCACCGCATGACCTGCACGCGACGCTGCTGCATCTGCTGGGGATCGACCACAAACGATTGACCTACATGCATCAAGGGCTGCCGCAACGATTATCAAACGTCACGCAGCCCTCGCGCGTGATTGAAGACATCATGGCGTGAGACCGGCCCTGGGAGACGATGGGTTAGACGTCGAGCTTCTCGGCCTTTTCCATAATCTCCGACTCCAGCGCCTGTTTGGCTTCGAGGGCTTGCAGCAATTCTCGCTGTTCGGCTTCGAATTCCTCTTGCTGTTCGACCGACATCGCGTGTTCCTGGTCACCCTTGAATCCGGCTCGGCGTTTATCCAGTCGTTCGACATCGTCCAGATCACCGTAAAGGATCAGCACGTCGCCGGGCTGGACCAGATCGTCGCCCCGCGGCGTGCCTTGAAAAATGCCGCCCTCGCGGCGAATGCTCAGCACCAAAATCCCTTCGTCGCTCAGCCGCAGCGACGCGAGCGATTTGCCGGCCATCCAGTCGCGTGGTTCGACCTGCATTTCGGTCACCGCGTATCCGCGTGAGAGTTCCAGCAGGCTGACGTAGTCGCGAACGTCGAGGTCCGTGAACGTTTTGAGCAGCCAGGCGATGACGCGGTTCATGTGTCGTTCGACCCAACGACTGGAAAAAAATATCCATAGGAACGTGATGCCGCCGATCAGGATCGTGAACAACAGGACCTGGGTTTGCCAAGTGGAGTTCGACGTGCTCATCACCGACACCATCACGGTCGCGGCGACGGTGGCAATCCCGACGTTACCCAGCAGCATCAACAGCATCACGATCTGCCGCCGCACGGGGTGAGTGACCACCATTTCCGATTCCTGGGTGGTGAACCCCGACCCGGTGAACGCCGATCGGGCCTGGAATTTCGCCGCCTCCCGCGACAGCCCGGTGAACATCAGCGCCATCGCGGCTACCCGCGTGACGATCATCGACAGCGTGAGCGTCACCAATAGTGAAATTACACCGATCAAAAGAAGTCTCCGGCCGATCGAATGGAAGTCAATGGTCGCCTCGTCCACTACCTGAAAACTGGGTGGGGGACTCGTCGCCTCGTCCACTACCTGAAAACTGGGTGGGGGACTCGTCGCCTCGTCCACTACCTGAAAACTGGGTGGGGGACTCGTCGCCTCGTCCACTACCTGAAAACTGGGTGGGGGACTCGTCGCCTCATCCACTACTGGGCAAGCTCCGGGCCCAGCGAAAAAGGTGTCACAGTCCTAAAACGACGCGACCCGCAAAGCCAAAATAAAACTTTGCGGGTCGCTATGATAAAGCGTGGTGGGGCGATGATCGAGGCTGCCTTGGCACGCGTCAGGATTGGGGCGATCGACTTAGCGTTTCTTGCCACGCGAGGAAGCGGCCGACTTACCCTTGTTGTTCGTGACGGGGGCGACGACGGGCGCTACTTTCTTGTTGAAGCCCTTGGGTTTCTTTTGGTTTTTGCCACGGTTGGCCATTGCAGTTTCCTCGCAGGAGCAAACGATTCGGTTGGTGACCCACACTGGGTCGATCGCATCGGTTGAATGCATTTTTCGTGCCAATCTGAGCGGCCGGCGACGACGTGGGAGAGGCTTCCAGCTGGTCAATCCCCAACGCACAGGCTCGCGCGTCGATCCTGGTTTCACACCGACGGGACTTCAGCGGTAACCTGCGCCGCCAACGTCAGGCCGTGGAAAAGAAACTGCGCCGCGTCGGAAAAACGTTTTCCACCGGCGGCGTGATTGCCCGTCGATTGCTCCGGCTACGGTGATCGGCAACGACACACGCTGAACTCCGATTGACAGGGGGACCGCATTGCGTCAACAAGAGTTCACAGATCTGCCCCCCAATCGACGATGCCATGAAACCTCTTGAATCGCTGCTGAAAGTTTTTGTGCAGTTGCATCCCGAAGATGCGGCGCGGGCCTTCGAAACACTCGATTCGGAAGAACGGCATCGGCTGTTTAAGTCGCTGCCGAGCCGAATCGCACTGGCGTTGCTGCAGCGGATCAGCCCGCATGCGGGGGCCGAAATCGTTGCTCAACTCGAACCGGCCCAGGCCGCCAAATTACTGGGACGCCTGCCGCCGCGGGTTGCCTCGTCGGTTTTGCATCAGGTGGATCCGTCGAATCGTGAGGCGTTGATCACCGCACTGCCGCAGGATGTCTCACGGGGGTTGTTGGCCCTGGCCCAATACGCTCCCGAAACGGCGGGCGGGATGATGGAACCACGGGTCGTTTCATTGGCCGCGGACATCACGGTGCAGGAAGCGATTTCGGCGATCCGTCAGGCGCCTCGGGAAGCACTGCATTACCTTTATGTCACCCGACGCGACGGAACGCTTGATGGGGTGATCAACATGCGCGACCTGTTGTTGGCCAAGCCGCGCGACCCGATCGCGCCGATTGTGCGCCGGGAGGTCACGCGGGTCCCCGATGTCATGTCATCGAGTGAGGTCGTCGATTTGATGGGGCAGAAACGTTTCCTGGCGTTACCGGTCGTCGACTTTGAAGGGCGATTGATCGGGGTGGTCAAGCAAGCCGATGCACTGGCGTCGAGTCAGGCGGCGGCGTTCGAAAATTTACAGAAGATCGTGGGGGCCGGTGCCGACGAGCGCGCGTTGTCGCCCGTTTCGATGGTCGTCAAGAGCCGGCTTCCCTGGCTGTTCGTCAACTTGGTCACCGCGTTCATGGCGGCGGCGGTGATTGGGGTGTTCGAGGGGACGATCGCCAAAGTCGCAGCCCTGGCGGTCTTGCTTCCCGTGGTCGCCGGACAGGGCGGGAACACGGGCTCTCAGTCGCTGGCCGTCGTGATGCGTGGGCTGGCACTTCGCGAACTGGTCCCCGGCAGTCGCAAGCAGCTGATTTACAAGGAACTTTTCGGCGGACTGATCAACGGCATCGCCGTCGCCGTCGTGACAGCGATCGCCGTCTTTGCGTGGCGAATGGCCGCGGGCGATTCGGTGTTGGCCGGATCGGGACTTTCACTGGTGATCGCGATGGCGATGGTGGTCAACATGGCCGCCGCGGCGATCTCCGGCGCCGTGATTCCGTTGATTCTGCAGAAGATGGGCCGCGATCCCGCTCAATCCGCGGCGATCTTTTTAACAACGGTGACCGACATTGTCGGATTCGCCGCCTTCTTGGGATTTGCGTCGCTGTTCATGTCGTGGATCGTTTGAAGCGTTGCCGGCGTGTCGCGCGTCCGACGTCATTGGGGAATGCCGCTCGGTTCGGCCGCTGTCGGTTCCGGCAACTTCACGTTGATCTTCAACTCAACGACGCGCGGGTCGATGCGATAGGGAAACAGATTTGCCGGCAGCTGAATGTTTTGCTCACTGAAACCAGCACGATGTCGATCGCGTCGACGATGCGGAAGGTCTGCCGCAATTCGTCTGTGCTCAAGAGAATCGGTTCAATCATGGTCAACCAGGGGAGCTGTCGTCCAGCTTCGCCCGCTTCCGGGGGCCGCGTTGCCTAACCGGCCCCGTTTGACACCCGAGCTGCTCGAACTTTGCCGAATCAGGATTCTCAACCTTTATAGCGGTGTTGGCCGCGGATACGATAGCAATCAGGGGTGGTGTTTCCTTGGTTTGAATCGAGGGTCTCGGTGTGATCAAAGCGACGGGGTTATGAAGGCAACGCAATTGAATGCGAAATCCGTCTCCACACGGCTGTTAGAGAGTCTCAGCGATTGTGACGAGGTCGTCGTCGTGATGCACGACAATCCCGATCCCGATGCGATCGCCTCGGGTTGGGGGCTGAAAGTCCTGATCGACGAAACGGTGGGGCTGCCGACACGGGTGATCGGCGGGGGGGCCATCGTTCGGGCCGAGAACCGGCACATGGTGGATCTCTTGGAACCACCGATCGAATTGGTGGACGACTTTGAATTCGATGACCGCACCGCGGCGATTCTGGTGGATTGTGGGGCGGAAGCCTCCAACCACGTTTTGACCCGTCAGGGGGTCAAGCCCTTCGCGATCATCGATCATCACATCGCCGGTCAACGCAGCATTAAAACGCCGTTTAGCGACATTCGCGTGGAGGTCGCCGCGTCGGCATCGATCATTGCCAGCTACCTGCGTGAGCAAGCGATCAGCCCGGGAGCGAAGTTGGCCACCGCGATGCTGTATGCGATCAGCACCGAGACCTGTGCCTACGAGTCGCATTATTCGTCGTTGGACCGATTGATCTTGCCCTGGTTGATGGAATTCGGCGAACCCGAGTTGCTGGCCGAGATTCACAATGCACCGTTGCGGCGATCGTATTACGGGGACCTGTTGCTGGCGCTGCAAAACACGTTTCTCTACGACGACGTGGCGATGTGCTTCCTGCCCCGCGCCGATGGCGTCGAGATTGTCGGCGAGATCGCCGATTTGCTGATTCGGGGTGATTCGGTCAGCCGGGTGATGTGCGGCGCCGTGATCGCGGGGGACTTGCTGGTTTCGGCGCGGACACAATATGCTGAAGACAACGCGGCGGAGATGATTCGAGAGACCATGAAAGGTCTGGGAGGTTCCGGTGGCCACGCCCACCGTGCCGGCGGGAAAATTCCCAACGTGGGCGAGAGCGCCGCCGCGATCGACAAGATGTCAAACATGCTTCGTGATCGTTGGCTGGACGTCTGCGGCGTCGAACGCAAACGAGGCACCCGGTTGATCGCCAAACGCGAAATCGTCCAACACCTGGATCTTTAAACTGGTATGGAGCTACTGGTTGGCCAGGAGGTTCGGCCTTGATGGTCACAGGTAGGTCCCCATCCCAGGGGCGTGCCAAGCTTGTCTTGGCACGCCTGCTTTCTGCGTCCGAAGCACGTGGATGCCCAATGCCATCTACTTGGACGCCAAGCGGGTTTTGTTTTTTTAGCGGCAGGGCGCGAGCCCTCCGGTCTTTGACGTTGTTTTTTGAAACGTGACAACGACCAATGATCGCGTCGATGGAGTGCGACGCGATCAGCTGACGTCGATCCGCAGATGATTGATTCGGCTCCGCAGCGTCGGACGGCTGATGCCGAGGCGATTGCTGGCTTCGCTGATGTTGTTGCCACTGGACTTCATGACTTCGGCGATCAGGATGCGATCGACGTCGTCGTGAATGTCATTGCCGATCGTGAACGAGCCCTCGGCAAATCGCCTGCGAATCTCTTTGGCCAGCCCGTCTTGCCAGTCCTGAGACGTCGTCTCGGCGGAGGCGGAGCTTAAGGCGGGCGACGCGGCGCCGAATCCGCTCGGCAAGAAAGACGGCAGGATCACCGGACCACTGGCCTTGAGCAACGTCTGCTTGATGATCCCTTGCAGTTCGCGAACGTTTCCGGGCCAATCGTGGGCCAGCAGACGTTGCATCGTTTCCGGTGCGACGGAAACGAAATCTTTTTTCAGCTGGCGCGAGAACAGGTGGAAAAAATGTTCTGCCATCTTGGGAAGATCTTGGCCGCGCTCGCGAAGCGGAGGCAACGAGATCGTGAATTCGTTCAAGCGATAAAACAGGTCGCTGCGGAACGAACCGTCGGCCATCGCGGAGTCGAGATCGCGGTTGGTCGCCGCGATGATTCGCACATCCGTTTTGATGGTTTTGCTGCCGCCGACGCGTTCAAACTCCTTTTCCTGCAACACACGCAGCAATTTGGTTTGCATCACCGGCGTCATGTCACCGATTTCATCCAGGAACAACGTGCCGCCGTTGCAGATTTCGAATTTTCCGATGCGTCGCTGCTCCGCTCCGGTGAACGCGCCTTTCTCGTGGCCGAACAATTCACTTTCCAGCAACGCCTCGGGGATCGCCGCGCAGTTGATCGCGTGGAACACATGGTTGTGTCGCGAGCTGTGTTGGTAGAGCGCCCGGGCAACCACTTCTTTGCCGGTGCCGGTTTCGCCCAGGATCAAGACGGCGGTGTCGCGCGAAGCGACCCGCCCGATGGAGCGAAACACTTCGACCATCTGGGGACACTCGCCCATCATTTGGTCGCTGGGTTTTTCCGATGACAAGCGTTCCTTTTCCGACGGCAGGATCGCGGGCTTGCGCGCCATGCGGCTGGTTTCGAGCGCCGCATCGATGACGGGCAGGATCTCATCGGGCTCGAACGGTTTGGTGACGTAGTCGAATGCCCCACCGCTCATCGCTGCGATCGCCGTTTCCGAGGTGCCATGGCCGGTCATCAGGATCACCGGAACGCGCCCATCGAGTTCGCGGATTTCGTGAATCAGTGCCAGGCCGGACTGGTCGGGAAGCTGGATGTCGAGCAGCACCGCGTCGGGCTGTCCGCTGCGAAACGCGGAAATCGCCTGTTTGGCCGATTCCGCCGTCACCACGTGATATTCCGGTTCGGGCAGACACAATCGCATGCATTGGAGAATCAGCGGGTCGTCGTCAATGACCAGCAGGGTTTGAGAATTCGTCATGACCGAGTCGGCATCGTGGAGGGGGTGAGGTGGGATCCAGTATGGCAGGTGTGCGACGCGATCCAAGCCCTGGCGTCGAGGCAAACACCGCCACTCAGGCAGGCCCGCCAATCAGGCAAACTCGCGACATAGGCAAGCGCCATCGGGTTTGAGAACACGCGGCGCATCAGGCGAGCCGAGCGTCAGCGGGGGCGGTTTCGGAGGCTTCTTGGGTCGGCAGGACCGGCAGGATCACCGAGACCGTCGTTCCCTTGCCGACGATCGACTGCAGTCCGATCGCCCCGTTGTGGCCTTTGACAATCCCGATCGAAGTGCTCAGCCCCAGACCGGTGCCTTGTCCGCGTGGCTTGGTGGAGAAGAATGGGTCGAAGATTCGATCCCGGATGCCGACCGGAATGCCGGTGCCGGTGTCCGAGACACTGATGACGACATAGTCACCGGGCTGAAGCGTGGTGTAGGAGAACGAGCGTTCGGTGACCAGCGTCATCAACGACGCTTCGATTCCCAACACGCCGGTCTCGGACATCGCGTCGCGTGCATTGATGGCCAGATTCATCACCACTTGACTGACTTCGGTTTCGTCACCGCTGATGTCGGGCAAGTCCGGTTCAATCGTCAATTGCAAACGAATGCCGGCCGGGAGTGTGCGTTGGATGATGGCCACGATTTCGGGCAAGAACGACTGCAGGCGGATCGGCTGGTGGACGCCGTCACCGCCGCGGGCGAAGGTCAGCAGTTGCGAGATCAGATCGGCGCCGCGTGAGGCTCCGATCACGATGGTTTCCACCAGCCCGCTGCGATCGACGTTGGGATTGTCCCGCTGCAGCATTTTGCCGCTCATCAGAATCGGCGTCAGCAGGTTGTTCAAATCGTGCGCGATTCCGCCGGCCAAGGCGCCGAGCGATTCGAGCCGCTGACGGCGTCGCTCGACCTGTTGCAGCTTCGTGCGGGCGACCAAATCGAGGTCAAAGATGACATCACCGATCGACTCGCCTTCGTCAAACAGTCGTGTCCGTCGTCGTTCGATCCGGAGTCGCGTTCCGTCTTTCGCCGTCGCGCGCAATTCACCCGACCAGCGGGACGCGGTGTCGTAGTCGCTGCCGTGGACGTTCGCGGAATGATCGTTGGGGGCAACGATTTGCAGTAGATCGGCTGCCGTATGCCCGATCGCCTCGGAGGCTTCATAGCCATAGAGTTGCCGTGCACCGCGATTCCAGTAGATGACGCGCCCGGCGGCGTCGAGCACATGAATCGGATCGGGAATCTCGGCCAACAAGGCCTCGTGCTGTTTCAACCTGAGCCGCGAAGCCTGCTGGTCGGAGACATCACGCACGGAAATCGCCAGACGTTCGATTCCGAAATCGGTGCGGGGTTTGACCGAGATTTCCGCCAGCAGTGATTCCCCGTCGGTGCGTTTGACTTTGACCCGTCGCAGCAGCAGCGGGTGTTGGCTTGGGTCGTCGAGCCGGTTGGCAAGCCATTCATCGATCACGGTCGTTTCGAAATAGCGTGTCAGCACTTGCCCGGGCAAGTTGTCGGCGGAAACACCCAGCATCTCCGCCATCGCGACATTGACCACTTCGATCCGCCCCAATTCGTCGGTCACGATGATCCCGTCTCCGCTGCTCTGAAACAACAGTTCGAATCGCTGATCGGCTTCGGCGGTCTTGCTGTCGGCGGCCAAACGGCGGTGATGTTCCGAGCGCCGCGCGGTGTACAGCAACGCCAGTGCGGCCAGCATGACCGCGTGACCGGCGACCAAGCCGGAAAGGGCACCCTGGCGTTTCGAATCCAGAACGCCGCGGAGTGCGTCGAGTTGGCCGCGGAGTAATTCTTCGAGCGACTCCAGCCGCGACCGCAGCGATTTCGATTCTTGACGCAGCTGCATCAGCTGCTCGTCACTGACCGAGCCTTGCGCGACATTCGCCGATCGCAGCAGTTCCAGAAAGTCACCGACGCCGTCGTGAATTCGGCCCAACAACGACGGGGCATTGGGTTGGTCTGCGGTTTGCAACTCGCCGAGCAGCTGGTCGCACCGGGCAATCGCTTCGGCCAATTCCAGCCGATCTTGGTCGTCGCCGCCCATATTGAGAACACGGACGCGAGAGGTAGCGGCGGCCAAGTTGGCGCGCAACGAACCGAGTTGCTGGAGCCGGACTTGGGCGAGAGAAATGCGTTGATTGGCAACCGGCAGATCGCTCATCGCCCGGTAGGCGATCACGAACGAGCCGACGGTCAACACGACCGCGGCGCTGCAAACCATCGGGAAAGCGTTTCGGCGGATCAGGGCTTTCACGTATGGGCATTGAAAACAAAGGGAACGGATGCACCGCCGCAGCGCCTGTGGCAAAAGATTTGGCACCTCAATGGGAACATCATTTGCGTCAGGTCTTGCAAGCTGCGTACCGGAGAGTGCGGGACGTGCGACCGTTTAACTTAGTCGAACAGGACCACTCCCATCATCCGCTCCTTGCCTTTTTCGCGAACAACCATAATGTCAACTCAACTCGGTGCATTAGTACGACTTGCTCAAGAAAGCTGGGTGGGGTGTTGCTGGGACACCGAGTTCGGATCCTATCGACTGAATTTGCGCGGGTTGCTGTCGCGGCAGGCATGGGTGGCGGCCAGGGCCACGCGGGGCGAGGAATCGCAGTGTTGGCGGCAGGCCGCCGAATGGCTGGCCGTGGTCGAAAGCGACGCGCGGACGGCGGCGGAGTACGCCCGTTCGGCCTTGCAATCGGTCGAGTCGGGGGACCTCGCCGTTGCGATCCAGTTGTTCGACCAAGCCAGTGCGGTGGCGGCAAAGTACCCCGTCTCGGTCGGTTACGTGGCCTGTCGATCACTCTGTGAAGCGTTGGCCTGCAACGCACCCGCCTCAACGCCCGCGATCGCCCCAGCCTGAGCGATTGGGCTCACGCCAAACGGCTAAGTCGCTTCTCGATTGAGCGGCCTGCTCACTTTTGGGTCACGTCGTACAGATCGGTGCGGCGATCTTTCCAGTTGGTGACACTGCCGCGTTCACGGTGGCGTCGCAGCAGTTCCAAGTCGACGTCGTGGATGATGACGGTTTCGATGTTCGGACTCGCTTCGGCACCGATCCCATCGCGGGCGAAGGTGACATCGCATGGCGTCAAGATCGCCGATTGGGCATAGTGCACGTCGGCGTTTTCGACGAAGGGCAAGTTCCCGGTGCAGCCGGCGATGGCCACATACACGTCATTTTCGATACAGCGGGCTTGGGCACAGGCGCGGACGCGGAGATAGCCGTGTCGGCTCTCGGTGTTGTAGGGGACAAAGATGATGTCCGCCCCTTGGCCCGCCGCCAAGCGACCGAGTTCCGGGAATTCGCAGTCGTAACAGACCTGGATCGAAACTTTTCCGCAATCGGTATCGAACACGTCCATCGACGGTCCGCCTTCCACGCCCCACCACGAGCGTTCGCTGGGCGTGATATGCAATTTGTATTGTTTGTCGATGCGACCGTCCCGATGGAACAGAAACGCGACGTTGTAAAGACGATCGTCTTCGACGATGAAGTGCGATCCGGCGATGATGTTGGTATCGAATTTCATCGCCAGGTCTGCGAACACTTCCATCAATCGGGGCGTGTATTCGGCCAGCTTTCGTGCCGCCTCGCCGGGACGCAGCGAGGGGATGATCGAAAGCAATTGGGTCGTAATCAACTCGGGGAATAACAGAAAATCGCAGCGGTAGTCACCGGCGACATCGACGAAGTACGTGATCTGGCGGGCAAATTCGTCAAAATCCGCGACCGCTCGCATCTGGTACTGCACCGCACCGATGCGGACCGGGCGGACGGTGCGGCGGTGCCGTCGTTTGCTGACCGGCGAATACTCCAGGTTCCGCCAGATCAAGAAGGTCGCGTAGCCACAGCTTTCGGTGTCCGTGGGCAGGTAGTCCTTCAGCAACCCTTCCAGCGCAAACCCGTTGGCGACCTGGGCGGATAAGACGGGATCAAAAATCGACTTGTTGATGACGCGATCGACGTACTCGGACGCCTTCATTTGGTCGGCATACTTGTGATAGCCCGGGATGCGTCCGCCGACAATCATTTGTTCCACATTTCGGCTGCGGCAGAGCTCTTTCCGCGCGTCGTAGAGTCGACGTGACAGTCGCATCCCGCGAAAATCGGGGTCGACCATGATCTCGATGCCGTACAGCGTGTCGCCCTTGGGCCGGTGATTGCGAATGTAGCCCGCATCGGCCGTTTTTTTCCAGTCACACCACTCCAGGTCGTCGTCGTAGTCGAGCATCAGGCTGCTGCTGCTGGCCACCACACGTCCGTCACATTCGACAACGAGCTGGCCCTCGGGAAAATGCTTGAGCTGACTTTCGATCTGGTCGCGGCCCCACGCTTCCATGCCGGGAAAACAACGCAATTGCATCCTCACCAAGGCTTCGTAATCTTCCATCCGGAGCTGGCGTACGAGCAGTTTGCGTTCAAATTCGGAGACATCAAAATCCGGTTCCGCCCCCACGTGCGAGCCGCTCAGCACGGCGTGATCGGGGTGGCGATTGACAGGAGTCGTAGGTTGATTCATTAGTTCTTGATTGCGTGAGGATGATCCATGCGCCGCAGCGGTTGAACGCCAATTCATGTTCAGTCTCGCTGCTTCGAATCATTTTGACAGCCGTGCAAACTGGAAATTTTTTTACCAATTTCGCAGGGCGGCTGCGTCTGGTTTGACCACAGATCCTTGGCGCCAGGGTCTGGGCTGATCACGGACCGCGATTCAACGGTGTCGGAGCACACAGCGGCGACCCGACGGTTGGGGGGCGATGTTTGACGAGCGATTTTTCCATCGCGTTCCATGAATTCAACGCTGATCGTGTGTTCGGTGGCAAAGTCTTTCGCAAGGTTTGGCAAGAAGTTTTCCATCGCGATCACGACGTCGGCATTTCGATCTTCAGTTGCCGAAGCCGGCTTCTCAGCGTCGGCCGACTGATTCCCAGACGATGACTCGCTTGGCTGATGTTCCCTCCGGTCGCTTCCAACGTGGTACGCAACAAGATTTCGTCGACCCGATCATAGATTTCTTCGCGAATGGACGAGGCTTTTTGGGTCAACAACCAGAGAACCTCCTGCTCCAACCCCTGTTGCCACGCGGCCCGTTCGAGGGGGGAGTGCTCGGCCGGGACATCCGGTAAATCAAAACCATCATGCGTGGTGGTCGGCAGAATCGGTTCGTTGTGGTGCATGGGGACTGTGCAAAACAACTCTCGTGCCGTTTCGAACCGAGCGGTGGTCGGGGGCGGTAATTTTGGGTTCCTTCTGCGGTATGATGGTGCGGCAGTGGATCGGGTGAAGTTCTTTGTGCCGGAGACGAAAGGCGTTTCTCCGGAGGACATGCAGGCCCGAACGGCAATCGCGGAGGAGTGATGGTTGTGCATCAGGTTGTTGGGATTGGTGAAATTCTGTGGGATGTCTTTCCTGATGGACCCCGTTTCGGAGGTGCCCCGGCCAATTTTTCGTGCAGCACGTCGGAGTTGTCACGCGGCGCCGCGGCGGTGTCGATGGTCAGTGCCGTCGGGGAGGACGAACTGGGACGTAAGGCGATCGAATCGCTGAAACAACGCGGCGTCGACACCTCGGTGTTACAGGTCAATCAACGCGGGACCGGAAAAGTCGACGTCCAGCTCGATGACGATGGCAAGGCAAGCTATCACTTTGCCGACGATTCGGCCTGGGATCATCTGGTCTGGAACGACGCCTTGGGCAAGGTTGCGGCGCAGTGCGACGCGGTTTGCTTCGGCACCCTCGGACAACGCAGTGAAACGTCACGCCGAACGATCAACCAGTTCGTCCAGGCGACACCGGAATCGGCGCTGCGGATTCTGGATGTGAATCTGCGTGAGCCCTTCGACGACGATTCCGTCATCCAGCAATCGCTCGCGCTGGCCAATGTCCTCAAACTCAATGACGACGAACTGCCTCGACTCGCCCGGATCAACGGTTTGTCCGGCGACGACGTGGACGTGATGCGGCAACTGGCCGCGCGGTATCAGCTTCGCTACGTCGCGTTGACACGCGGGGCGGACGGCGCTGCCATCGTTTCCGACAACGAGGTCAGCGATCTACCGGGGATTCCCACCGAGGTGGCGGACACCGTCGGCGCGGGCGATGCCTTCACCGCCGCGATCACCCTGGGGTTGCTCGCCGGGCAAGACATCGACAGCGTCAACCGAAATGCGATCGCGGTGGCGTCGTACGTGTGTTCGCAACCGGGCGCGACGATGACGTTTCCCGACGATTTGATGAAACCCTGAATGCCCGGTTTTCTGATCTCTCAGTCCTGTATCGAGACCCGACAGTCCAGGCCAGCCGCCCAAGGAAGTTTTGCCAATGAGCGTTGTGAGAATTCTGTACGTCGTGATCGTCGCGTCCGTCTGTTCGGCGCACGCGGTAATCGCTGACGACGTGTTGATCGATGATTTCGAATCCGATTCCTACGGCGAATGGACGATCACGGGGGAGGCGTTCGGTGCGCAGCCGGCAAGCGGCACCCTTGCCAATCAAATGCCGGTGTCGGGATTTCGCGGCCGGCGTCTGATCAACACCTTCGTGGGAGGGGACGCGACGACCGGGACCGCCACCAGTCCCCCGTTTACGATCGGGCGCCGCCATCTGGCGTTCTTGATCGGTGGCGGTGCCCAGCAAGACAGCGTCGGCATCGAATTGCTGGTCGACGGCAAACCGGTGCGTGTGGCCGGCGGGGCCGAGTCGGAGGAACTGCAATGGTCGTCTTGGGACGTGGGCGAATTTGGCGGACGCCAAGCGCGTCTGCGAATCTATGACCGCGCGACCGGCGGATGGGGCCATCTGCTGGTCGATCATCTGATCCAGACCGACGATCCGCCGGAACGTTTTGATCTAGAGCACCAGCTCGCCAACTATCGACAAACAGCCGACTACCTGCGCGAGCCGCTGCGGCCGCAATATCACTTCAGCCCAGAAATCAATTGGATGAATGATCCCAACGGGCTGGTGTTTCATGACGGCGAGTATCACCTGTTCTACCAATACAATCCCGCGGGCAACTCGTGGGGCCACATGAGTTGGGGCCACGCCGTCAGCGACGACCTGACCCACTGGGAACACCTGCCGCTGGCGATTCCCGAAGCCGACGGCATCATGGCATTCAGCGGTTGTTGTGTCATGGATCATCACAACAGCTCGGGATTCGGCCGCGGAGACCAGCCCGCGATGGTGGCGATCTATACCGGTCATGGCCACGGCAAACAGGTCCAAAATTTGGCCTACAGCAACGACAACGGCCGGACCTGGACGAAGTACGCCGGTAATCCGGTGCTCGATATCGACAACCCCGACTTTCGTGATCCCAAAGTGTTTTGGCACCAGCCGACCGATCGCTGGGTCATGGTCGTCTCACTCGCCAACGAAAAGGTCGTGGTGTTCTATGCGTCGAAGGATCTGAAAAATTGGAGCGAGCTGAGCCGTTTCGGGCCCGCCGGGGTGGCACAAAAGTCGAACTGGGAATGTCCAGACCTGTTCGAATTGCCGGTCGAAGGCGGTGGGGGAAAGTCGTTGTGGGTGCTGGAGGTCGACATGGGAAGCGGCAGCGTGGCCGGCGGCAGCGGCGGCGAGTACTTCGTCGGCCATTTCGACGGCACCCGGTTCACGGCGACGCAGGATGCCAAGTGGGTCGACTTCGGAAGAGACTTTTACGCGCCGGTGAGTTGGTCCGACATCCCGCAGTCCGATGGGCGTCGCATCTGGATCGGTTGGTTCAACAACTGGCAAACCTGTCTCGTCCCGACGTCGCCCTGGCGCAGCTGCATGTCGGTACCACGCACGTTGAGTTTGCGGAAGACACCGGGTCGCGATGACTCGGGCAGCGATGACTCGGGCAGCGATGACTTGAGTGAGTACGTGCTGGTGCAGCGGCCGGTGAAAGAACTGCAGCGGCTTCGCGTCCACAGTCGATCGATCCAGACACACGGGGCGACTTGGCCGCCGGTCGCGGTGACCAAGCCGGGGGAATTGACCGATAGAGTGTTTGAGCTTGAGACGACGTTGAAGCCCGGCGCCGCCCGATCGGTCGGTCTTCGCATTCGCACGGGCGACGATGAATTCACCGAAGTCGGCTACGATCGCGAGCCGGGTGCGGTCTACGTGGACCGTCGGAAATCCGGCAACGTCGCCTTTCACCAGGCGTTTGCGGGACGCCACGAAGCGCCGGCACGCGTCCTCGATGGCGAAGTCTCGCTGCGGCTGTTGGTGGATCGGTCCTCGATCGAAGTGTTCATCAACGATGGCGAAGCCGTGATCAGCGACCGCATTTTTCCATCCGGCCGATCACCGACGATCGAAGTCTTCGCCGGCGACGACTCGGCCGAAATCACCGCGACAACGCTGCACGTCCTGAACAGCATTTGGGACGCAAACGAGGCCAAGTAATGCTCCGGCGACATTCAATGATGGGATTGCGTTTGTCGAGCGGAATAGCGGTGGATTCAGCAACCGTTGGTGTTTAGCCTTTAGGCGATTCCCGATCGCTGCTTTGCGGCGGCGGAGGGCGGCTGAAGCCCACGACCGCTGAGTGAAGCGTGGCTTCCTCATGTCGGATCCCGTAGGCTCGCGCCGAACGGCTGATCATCGATTGAGATCAGCCGGTTCGCGCCAGCGTCCGGGCATCTCCGTTTGTCCAAGCATCACGGTCTTGGACTTCACCTGCACACCAACGCTGATGCCCGTACCATTCGGGACAGAGCCTAGAAACCACCGCCGCCGAGTGCCTGGTAGGCGTTGACGATTGCCGAGAGTTGTTCGTTTTTGGTTTCGACCAAAACCATCTTGGCTTCCATCAATTCTCGCTGAGCCAACAGCACTTCGACGTATTCGGCTCTCGCGTTTTGGAACAGCTTGTTGGCCGCATCGACGGACGCCTGTAGCGATTCAAGTTGCCGTTTCTTGCCCTCAATGCTGCGCCGGTAGTTCTCCACCTTGGTGATCTGGTTGACGACTTCGATGTGGGCTTGAAGAACCGTCTGTTGGTAATTGTAGATCGCTTGCAATTGAGCCGCGTTGGCGCTGCAGTAGTCAGCCTTGATCGCTCGCTTGTTGATCAGTGGGCCGACCATTTCACCGGCCATTGCGTAGATCAGGGACTCTGGTGTTCGGAACAGGTAGCCGGTGCTGAAGGCGTTCCAACCGAGTCCGGCGGTCAAGCTGAGCGAAGGATAAAACCGTGCTCGGGCCGCTTTGACATCCAATCCCGCAGCGGCGACTCGTCGCTCGGCTTCGCGGATGTCGGCTCGGTTCTGCAGCAACTCTGAAGGAACGCCGGCTCCCAGCGTGGTCAAGTTCAGATCCACAAATTCACCCTGGATCCGTTCAACGGGCTGCGGATAACGGCCGGCCAGAAAGTTGATCCGGTTTTCGACTTCAACGATCTCCTGGGCGATCAGTGAGCGTTCGCTGAGGTTCTTCTGCACTTCGGCTTGAAAACGCTGAACGGCCAACTCGGTTCCTCGACCGGCGTCTTTCTTCGCTTTGGCAACCTTGAGACTCTGCTGTTGAATGTCGATCGTCGATTGCAATATCTGTAGACGGTTGTCTAACGCCAGCAACCGGTAGTAGTTCTCGGCAACCTCCGCGACGACGCGAGTGATGATGTAGTTTCGACCCTCTCGGGTTCCCAGATAACGCATTGCGGCGGCACGCTGCGAATTGCGAAGCCTGTTCCAGATGTCCAGTTCCCAGGAGGCATTGGCACCGAACGCGAAGTCACCGAGCGGATCGGGAAACTCGGTTCCCGGGGCGACTTCGAGCTGATGTTCGACGGCCCCCGCACGGGTGTGACGGCCGGGCTTTTCAAATCCGGCGGCCCCGCCCAGTGTCACGAAAGGTCGATATTCGCCGCTGCGAGCATAGCTTTCGTTGTAGGCAATTCGGATTTCTTCGGACAGAATCCTCAGTTCCTGGTTTCCCGACAGCGTCTCGCTGATCAGGCTCAGCAAATACGGATCGTTGTAGAATATTGCTTGTGGCAACCGCGCCGAATTTTCAAGCGGTGCGATGTCGACGTTACTGTCGCTTGGTCCGACATCCGTATCAATCATGCCAAAGTCGGGGCCGCCGGGTGAGGTGTCCGTGACGTCGGCCGACTCAATCGTTTGGTCGCCCCCTTCGGATTGAACTTCGCTGTTTGCTTCGTCTATCTCTGGCCCTAATGCTTCGCCTTGTTCAGCCGCTCGCACAAAGCTGGCCGTTTGGATGAAATTCGCGAATGATTCGGAATTCTGGGGTGCACTGAAACCTGCCGCATCGTCCTGAGACGCCTCAACAGCGGCGTCACCGGTCGACGTCGAGACCGGGTCGGAACTCCAGAACGGGATGCCGTTGTTCCAGGTGTAGGTTGACGGATGGGCCGGCCCAGGTAGTGCGCACCTCAGTCCTGGTATGCCGCAACCGCAAGTGGTTAGCAAGGTGACGCAACACAGCACTGAAAATACGGCACGCTTGTTGTGTCGGCTCAATCGACGACCGCGGAACGTTCTGGATAAAGACACGCGTCGTTTGTGCATCTGTGACTGTGATGGAACACTGCGCCCGTCCGATTCACATTGTTCACAAATTGGCAACGCATGTGGTTGCAAGCGGTTCCGGTTCATATTCGTCCTTGATGACCTACGCGTGGTGGCGTCCTGCCGAGCGACTGTGCGACTTCAATTCGTTCGGCTCCACCTGGTACATGGAGCAGATTGAGTACCGATGGATATCGCCACACCGACTGCAATCTCTTTTTTCGGTGAGTTGTTTTTTTAGGTTTGTGCCAGAATTTGCAGAGTGAGTGTTTCGACCGATTCGTTCAGGTTGACTTTGCCGGTCATGGCCTCGCTTGCCACAATGGCAGGATCGCGATTCAGCGCGACCGCAGCGACCGGCCATCCACGCAAGGTATCGTGTCGGACGGAAGGTGGCGCGATGCCGTCGGCTTGGGTTTCGACGGACGCGAAGGGCTGCAGAGGCTGGCACTGGTCTGCAATGGATTGCTTCATCCGGTGCACCACAACAACGATTCTCTCCGCTTGATTGCATGATCGTAACGCGTTTCAGCGACGCCGCTTAGGGAAAAATCCCTGGCCGACCGCAATGAGGTTGGCCGCCGTCCCGTGTGTTGGTCCGTCACGTGCTTTCCGTTGGATGATTCAATCACCCATTCGTGTCCCCAGCAAAGGAATCGACCCGTGGTACTACACGTCCCCGCCATCGAACATAAAGCAGAGAGCAACATCTTTAAGTGGGTGCAGGCCGAAAAGACTCACCGCCGATTGACCAAGCGTGACCTGCGAAACCAAGTGGGGCCCTATCTGGCATTGTCACGCGAAACCGGCGCTTGTGGCAGCGAGATCGCTCGAAGAGTTGCCGAACGAATGAAGTGGGACTTGCTGGACCAGGAAATCGTCGAATACATGCACCAACACTACGGCACACCGCGTTGTCTGATCAGCCGTGTCGACGAACGTCACGAAAACTGGCTCAGTTCAATCATCACCTCTCGAATCGGAGGGCTCGGGTTTTCTGAATCGACGTTCACCCATCGGGTGACCAAGCTGTTGTTACTGGCAGCCTCGCACGGCAAGGTGGTCATTGTCGGCCGTGGTGCTCGTTTCGTCTTGCCTCGCGATCGCGGGCTTTCCGTGCGGATCGTCGCCCCGATCGATTTTCGTGTCGATCAAGTCATGCGTCAACGAGGGCTTGCCGAACGAGAGGCCCACCGATTCGTTGTCGAAACGGATCACAATCGTGACGTCTACATCAAAGAGCACTTTCATCAGAAAGCTTCCGATCCGCACTTGTACGACTTGATCGTCAACGTTGGTGATTTCTCACTCGACGATGCGGTGGACACCATCATCGAATCCTTGGGCCATTTGGATCAAAAGCGTCACGTCGGCGGACATCGAAACGTGGGTTGACGCTGTCCCCCCAACGCCGAAGACGCTTGTCACTGCAACCTGCAGATGCTTGCTGCCGCCGCGCAGGATCTTGCAGATGTCCACCATGAGATGCATGTTTTCGCGTCCGGTTCGGATGCAAAATTGCCCTGAAATCCCGGTGAAACGCGGTCTCATGCGGATCGGAGGGCGGGGGCTAACAGGATTGGCACGGACGATGCGTAGACGAACGTTCGGGGCGCGGCATCACACGGTCAGATACCGGAACGCCGCGGAAGCGACGCGGCTGTCGTTCCTCTGGCGATCGCCGACGGACGCCCCTCCAAACCAACTCAATTCTCCATAGATCCAAGGAAACTCCCTTCCATGCGTCTCCACTTGATTGTAGCAGCACTCTTCGCGATCAGTTCCCTCTCGATCGCGGGGATTGACAAACTAAAAGACCCCGACCACCAAGCACCTCGATCACATGACGCGCAGAGCGAGCACGAAGACGCACAACATTCAGCAGTTGAACACAGCGGCGGTGAACACAGCGGCGGTGAACACAGCGGCGGTGAACACAGCGGCGGTGAGCACAACGGCGGTGAGCACCACGCGAAACACAAAATCATTGCGACCAGTCCGGTTGCCAAGGATGTCACGCTGACGCAGCAATACGTTTGCCAAATTCATTCGCGTCGACACATCGAGGTCTGCACGCTCGAAAGCGGCTACTTAAAAGAGATTTGTGTGAGCGAGGGCCAACAAGTCCAAGAGGGTCAGTCAATGTTCCGTATCTTGCCGACCCTCTACGAAGCACGACTCGATGCTGACTTGGCCGAGGCTCAATTGGCTCAGGTCGAATACGACAACACGCAGAGTCTAGTGCAGCAAAACATTGTGTCGCCGCAGGAACTGAAACTGGCCAAGGCGAAGCTTGCCAAGGCGTTTGCCAACGTCAAATTGGCTCAGGCGGAATTAGATTTCACGGATATCAAGGCACCATTTGACGGCATCGTCGACCGGTTGCACGAACAGGAAGGGAGCCTCGTCGATGAAGGTGCGATGTTGACGACGATGTCCGACAACAGCGTGATGTGGGTGTACTTCAACGTTCCGGAATCTCGTTACTTGGAATATCAAGCGGCAATCAATGCCGGCCAGGGGCAAGACGGCTTGATCGTGCAATTGAAACTCGCCAACCACGAGATTTTTGATCATTCCGGAACGATCGGTGCCATCGAAGCCGACTTTGACAACGAAACGGGAAACATCGCGTTTCGTGCGGATTTCCCCAATCCCGACGGATTGCTACGCCATGGTCAAACCGGTACGGTGCTGATTCACGAGATGACACCCGGCGCGATCGTGATTCCCCAGCGTGCGACGTTTGAGATCTTGGCCAAGAAGTACGTCTACGTGATCGACGAAGACCGCGTGGTGCATCAACGCGAGATCGTGATTCAAAACGAAAAGGATGACATCTTTCTGGTCGCAGAAGGCTTGGAAGCGGGTGAGAGGATCGTCTTGGAGGGTATTCGTCAAGTTCGCGACGGAGAGACCATCGAATACGACTTTGAAGAGCCCGAGACGGTGCTGGCCAATTTGAAGTACCACGCCGAATAGGCTTTGCCAGACTGCTCCGCACCCGCCCTGGAAAGTCCGGATGACTTTCGCCTCGACATCGGAACGTCACTGAGACCATGTTTGAAAAATTTCTGCATCGGCCGGCACTCGCAATCGTCATCTCGCTGCTCATTCTGTTCATGGGCGGCCTGGCCATCAACGTACTGCCGATTTCGCAATTTCCTTCGGTCGCTCCGCCCAGCGTTCGCGTGTCGGTTTCTTATCCCGGTGCGAGTGCCAAGATCCTGATCGACTCGACGATGGTGATTCTGGAGCAAGCCATAAACGGAGTCCCCAACATGCGTTACATGATGGGGGATGCCACCAGCGCAGGCGAAGGAACGATTCAGATCGTGTTTGAACCCGGAACCGATCCGGACGTTGCGGTCATGAACGTCAACAACCGGGTGCAGATGGTCAAGAACAATCTGCCACCGATTGTCGAACGCGAAGGCATCATCGTGATGCAGAACATGACCAGCATGTTGATGTACGTGAACGTGTTCAGCACCGATCCCAATGTCGACCAGAACTATCTTTACAACTATGCCACGGTCAACATTCTCAATGAGATCAAGCGGATTCCCGGTGTCGGTCGTGCCACCATTCTCGGCAACCGATCGTACGCGATGCGTGTCGAACTCGACCTGGATCGGATGCGTGCCTACAGGGTGGACGCCGAAGACGTGATGAAGGCGCTCGACGAACAGAGCATGATCGGATCGCCGGGGCGGCTCGGCCAAGCCACCGGAACGACGTCGCAAACGCTTGAATACGTTTTAACGTGGATCGGCCGATACAAAACGCCTGAAGAATACGGCGAGATCATCCTGCGAGCGACACCCGAAGGCGAGATCCTGCGTTTGGGTGACGTCGCAAACATTTCACTCGGTTCGTCGTTCTACGACCTTTACTCCGACATCGACGGCTTGCCCGCCGCCGCCATCGTGCTCAAGCAGACGCCCGGATCCAATGCGGCGGAGGTGATCGAATTGGTCAAGGAGAAGGTCGAGGAGATCAAGCAGGCGTCGTTCCCGCCGGGGATGGATTACGCCGTCACCTATGACGTTTCGAACTTTCTTGATGCGTCGATCGAAAAGGTCGTGCACACGCTGTTTGAAGCATTCCTCCTCGTTTCGTTGGTCGTCTATCTGTTTCTCGGCGATTTTCGCAGCACGCTGATTCCGACCCTTGCGGTTCCGGTCTCCCTGATCGGCACGTTCTTCTTCATGCTGATGTTCGGCATGTCGATCAATCTGATCACGTTGTTCGCACTCGTGCTTGCGATCGGGGTGGTGGTGGATGACGCGATCGTGGTGGTCGAGGCGGTTCATGAGAAAATGCACGCCAAAAGGATTGGCCCCTATCAGGCGACGCAGGAAGTCGTCCGCGAGATCAGCGGAGCGATCATTGCGATCACCTTGGTGATGACGGCCGTGTTCATTCCCGTCACGTTCATGACAGGACCTGTGGGGGTCTTCTATCGGCAATTCTCGCTGACCATGGCGATGTCGATTGTGATTTCGGGTGTGGTGGCCTTAACGCTCACGCCCGTGCTGTGTGCGATGATCCTGAAACCGCTCGATGACCAAGCCGACCGCGGCCTCGTCGGGGCCTTCAATCGCGTGATGAACCGAATCGCCGGGCGATACGCGTTCGTGCTTCGCGGGGTGTTGTGCCTGTTGCTGGGTGCCGCTGTCGGCACGGCTGCATTTTTCCTCTTGCATGTCGAGATCGTTCACGAAGTACTCTCGGAACAGCTGGAGCTTACCGACACGCGGGTGCAGGTCATCGCGTCGCTGATCGCCTTGCTCGCCGCGTTGTCGTTTCGAGCGACGTTTTCGGGATTCGAAGGTAGCCCGAAGCGACGCAGCCCGATCGGCGTGATGTTGCATTTGTTCGACTGCGGCGTCGAACACGTCACCGGTGGCTACGTGGGCGTGCTTCGGCACATCATCGTTCGCCGCGTCTTGACGGTCGCTGTGATTGCCGTGTTCGCCTACGGGATTCTGGTCGTCAACAAGGTCCTGCCGACCGGATTCATTCCCCTGGAAGACCAGGGGATGATCTACGGCATCGTTCAAACGCCACCGGGATCGACGTTGGAATACACGAATGCGAAATGTCACGAACTGCAAAAGATCTGCAAGCAGATGGACGAGATCACGTCGGTTTCCTCGATCGCCGGCTATGAGGTCCTCACAGAGGGACGCGGTTCGAATGCCGGAACTTGCATCATCAACTTGAAACCGTGGGCCGACCGCGAACTGACATCGAAACAAATCATTGAGGAGTTGGAGGAGCGGGGGACCGACATTGCCAACGTCAAGTTGGAGTTTTTTGAACCACCCGCCGTTCCCGGTTTCGGCGCCGCCGGTGGTTTTTCGGTGAACCTGCTCGATAAAACCAACAGCGGCGATTACACCGCGCTCGGCGAAGAAACCGACAAGTTTATGGAAGCGCTCGGTAAACGATCAGAACTGAAAGGCCTGTTCACGTTCTTTGCCGCGAACTATCCACAATACGAAATCATCATCGACAACGATGTCGCCATGCAAAAAGGCGTTTCAATCCGAGACGCGATGGACAATTTATCAATCGTCATCGGTAGCACCTGGGAACAGGGATTCGTACGGTTCGGTCAGTTCTACAAGGTCTACGTTCAGGCCGCCCCGGAGTTCCGCCGTTATCCCGAAGATCTCGACAACATGTTTGTCAAGAATGAAGCGGGCGAGATGGTCCCCTATTCGGCGTTCATGCGAATCGAAAAGAAGCAGGGGCTGAACGAAATCAGCCGCTATAACTTGTACCCCACGGCGCCGATTCAGGGCGCACCGGCAGCGGGTTACAGCAGCGGCGAAGCGATCGCTGCGATCAAAGAAGTCGCCGCCGAAACACTGCCCAACGGTTTTGATATCGACTGGCGCGGGCTCGCTTATGACGAAGCCAAGGCCGGCAATACCGCGGTCTACATTTTCGCGATCGTCGTGATTTTCGTCTACATGGTGCTGGTGGGTCAGTACGAGAGCTTCATCATCCCTATCGCGGTGCTGGCGTCGTTGCCGGTTGGCTTGTTCGGTTCCTTCCTTTTTCTCAAGTCGATGGGACTTGCCAATGACGTGTATTGCCAGATCGGTTTGGTGATGCTGGTGGGATTGCTCGGCAAGAATGCGATCCTGATTATCGAATTTGCCGTTCAGCGTCGCCAACAGGGGCTGAGTGTCCGCGACGCCGGCATCGAAGGTGGCAAGCTGCGTTTTCGACCGATCCTGATGACCTCCTTCGCATTCATCGCCGGCTTGATTCCGCTGGTCCGAGCGACGGGTCCGGGTGCCATCGGTAACCGCACCATCGGAACCACGGCCGTGGGCGGCATGCTGCTTGGGACCATCGTCGGCGTGTTGGTGATCCCTGGGCTTTATTACCTGTTTGCGACCTTTGCCGATGGGCGTCACCTGATCCGGGATGAGCACGAAGAACCTTTGAGTGAACGCTTTGAGCGTCACGAAGCGAAAGCGACCTGATCAGTTTTCGAAAAACGAGACGACGTCTGTGGAAGCCGAATTCAATATCCTGATCGTCGACGACGAGCCCAATATCCGCTCCGGGCTGGCCAGAGGTCTGGCCAGTGTCGTCGACACCATCGAGACCGCCGGTTCCGTCAACGAGGCGCTTGACAAGTTTGATGCGGGAAACTTTCAACTGGTCATCTCCGACGTGCGGTTGCCCGGAGACAGGGACGGACTGGAATTGATTTCATTGGTGCAGCGGGAAAAACCTGGTACCACCGCCATCGTCATCACGGCCCATGGCAGCTTGGAGACGGCTGTCGATGCGATGCGACGGGGGGCGTTCAACTTTATCAGTAAACCGGTCGATCTGCAGCTGATTCGTCAACAGGTCAGCAGGGCGGTCGATCATCATCGGTTGCAAGTTGAAAACCAACATTTGAAAGAGAAGCTGGCGGCCGCAGGTGAAATCAGTGGAATCGTCGGCAACAGCCAAACAATCGAGGAGTTGTTGTCGCAGATTCGTCAGGTCGCTTCGACCGATGCGACCGTCACGATTCAGGGAGAGAGCGGTACTGGCAATGTACGGCAATTGCGAAACGTCATCGGACGTGTCGTCGTCACCTCGACGAATGATGTGATCCGAAAAGATGATCTGCCAGAGGACTTATCCGAAGGCAAGGACCGGCGGAATCATCGCATTCGGACACTCGCTGAAATCACCGAAACGGCCGAGAAGGCAGGCATCCAGAATGCTCTCGCAGCGAACGATTATCATCGTGAAAAAACCGCAAAATCACTCGGAGTCAGCGTGCGAACCCTCCACTACAAAATGAACAAATACGACCTTCACTAGCGATCGTGCGACGCCGATACGGTCGCGAATACGCCTCGCCGGCGATGATTGTGACGTGCCCGATCATTCGGCGTGATTACTTACCGCTGGCTTGATGAGCCGTGACGCCAGAGAGCGGGTGACCGATGACGGCTTGCCAGGCGATCTGGCGAAACTTTCGATCCAGCTGGGGGCCGGGGAAGGACCCGTCCCCGTCGAACGGGATGTCGGCTTCAATCAGTTCGGGCGGCTTTCCATACAGCGTCGCATAGAACACGTAGCCTTCCAGTCGATCAAAGCCGGGGCCGATGTGTCCCAGTTGGTCGCGCCACAAGGAACGCTCCTTGCCGCCGATCACACGGTGAATGCCCTCGACGCCCGGCAGCTCGCCCCGCAAGTAAGCCTTGGCCGCCAAGACCATCGCGTCGGACGTCGGCATGATAAAGATTTTGTCAGGATACTGTTGGCGCAGCACCTCGACTTGCCTCGAGTACTCTGCCCGCCGTTCCGCGCCGAGTCGATCAAAGACTTCCTCGGTAAAGAAAGATTCCGACTTCGGGTTCGTGCCGAGTTGATACAGCTGCGGCCAAGCGTCGGACAGGTAGAACTTCATGTCGGGGTTGTACTTCAAACAGAAATCGATCCAACACGAATAATAAGCCGGGCGGTCGTTGAAGTACGGTCCCCACATCATCGCGTCCCATTCGGCGTTGGCGATCGATGCAAGCAGTTTCGGTTCGGGCCGGCCTTCGAAATCAAAGATCCCGTTTTCTTGTTCCCACTTGTAGCGTGTGCTGCCGGTCATCCCGCCTCCGGTGTGCGTGTAAAGCGGTTGCGTCATGCCCGCCGCTTTGCAGATGATCGGAAACGTCCGGTAGCCCGGCGCCATGAAACTGTGGCCGGTGCCGACGATCCGCAGCGCGCCGTCACGGGGTTTTTCAAAGGCAACCACGGCCGGTTGCTTTCCCCCGACGGACTGCTCAAAAATGGCTTTGATCTCCTGCGGCGGCAGGTAGCAGACGGCGTGTTCGGGAAAACGTTCTAGGTCCCAGCCGGGATTGACCTTGAACTCGCGCGGTGCCCCTCGGTTTGCGCCGTCGGATTTGCCTTGCCGGGGCGCCCGCGACAACATCTTCTGGCGGTACCGATTCGCCTCATCGATCGTCAGCGTGCCGTCGCGGTTCGTATCCGCATCCGGGAAACGCTGTCGCCAGTTTTCCAGTTGTTTCGCCGACGGGACGGACTGCGCCAGGCACGGCGCACCGGCGCTGAATCCGAAGCTGGCGGCAACAAGGATCAGGGTTGGAATTCTCATCGGACCTGCATGCTCGGGCGAGGGAAGTGGACCGCTGCAATGGCACAAAACACTATAACCGATGGCATTCCGGCCGGGACTGCCGATCCGTCGAGATGACGTTGGGAAGTGGGGAAGGGCATGCTGTGCATGCCAATCGTCACTGGGTTACGATGGAGCGAATAAACGTTTCGCGTCGAATACCTCATCCATCTTCCTACCGGGCCGTCGCCCCTGTCCTTGAGAAACTCCATGCAGAGAAAACCCATGGCCCCTGCGATCGTTGTCCTCGCGATCCTTTTTTGCCTGGGCGTCTTCGTCCCGGGAATCTCCACCACGCGTTCCCTCGCCGCGGAACGTCCCAACGTGATTGTCATCATGAGCGACGACCAGGGAGGCGGCGATTACGGGTTCATGGGGAATTCGGTGATCCGAACGCCGGAGCTGGATGCGATGCACCGTCGCAGTGGGTTTCTGAGCAAGTTCTATGTCAGTCCGGTTTGCGCGCCCACGCGAGCCTGCTTGATGACCGGCCGCTACAACTACCGCACCCGTTGCATCGACACCTACATCGGTCGAGCGATGATGGACTCCGAGGAGGTGACGATCGCGGAGTTCTTGAGAGACGCCGGTTATCGCACCGGGATCTACGGCAAGTGGCACATGGGCGACAACTATCCGCTCCGCGCCATGGACCAGGGTTTTCAAGACTCTCTGGTGCATCGCGGCGGCGGCATCGGCCAACCCTCCGATCCGATCGGCGCCGAAGGCAAGTACACCGACCCGACGCTGATCAAGAACGGCGAAGAAACACCCCTGCAAGGCTACTGCACCGACATCTATTTTGATGCCGCGATGGATTTCATCGAACAGAGTGCCAAGGCTGACAAAAACTTCTTCACCTACATTGCCACCAACGCGCCGCACGGTCCCTTTCACGACGTGCCCGAAGCCTTGTACCAGGAGTATCGCAAGGTCGATTTTTCACCCATTCTGGTCAATAAACTGAATCCGAAACGACTGGAGCAGGAGAGCGACAAGCTGGCGCGGATCGCCGCAATGATCACCAACATCGACGAGAATGTCGGGCGACTGTTCAAGAAACTGGACGCACTCGGATTGAGCAAGAATACGATTGTCGTTTACCTCAACGACAATGGTCCCAACACGATGCGGTATGTCGGCGACATGCGTGGCATGAAATCGCATGTCGACGACGGTGGCATTCGCTCGCCGCTGGTCTTTCACTGGCCCGCCCAGGTGCAAGCCGGTCGCAGCTGCGACGTGCCGTGCGCGCACATCGATCTGCTTCCCACCTTGCTGGATGCTTGCGGAATCGAGGTGCCCGATGGACACAAGCTCGACGGGCGAAGTTTTCTGCCGCTGTTGACCGGTGACGCGACGAGTCTGCCGCAGCGCCAAATCGTTTTGCAAACCCATCGTGGCAACGAGCCGCAACGCTACCATCACTTTGCCCTTCATGAAGAACCCTGGAAACTTGTTCACCCGAGTGGGTTTGGCAAGGAAAGTTTTGCCGGCGAACCGAGCTTTCAGCTTTACGATCTGAGCCAGGATCCGCGTCAAACCAACAATCTTGCCCAGCAACACCCCGACGTGGTGCAGCGACTCAAACGCGGATACGAAGCCTGGTTCAAGGACGTCAGTTCGACACGGCCGGACAACTACGCGCCGCCGCGGATCGTGATCGGGACTGAACATGAACTGCGTAGTGTCTTGACGCGTCAGGACTGGCGACACATCCAGGGACGTCCTTGGGCGGGCAATTCCAACGGCGTCTGGTTGCTGGAGGCCCCGGAGGCAGGGAGCTACGAGGTGGAGGTTGTTTTTGCGGGCGACCCACCGGCGGGAACCGCGACGATCACGGTGGGGAAACTGACCAAGACGCTTGGGATTTCCGCCGGACAGCGGCGCGGACACAAGACCGATCTCCGTCTCCCGGCCGGTCAAATGACCCTCGCCGTCGACGTCGTCTTTGACGGAAAGACTCAAGGGCCGCACCAAGTGATTTTGACGCGCCGCGACAAGTAAGCAACGCCCGAGAAACGTCGGATGCCCTACGAAGCGACCAAACGCACTCAGAATCAGATCGGGTGTGGGAAGCGACGCCCAGGAAGAGTGGGCATGCTGGGAATGGATCATCACCAAGAATTGTGCGTCACAGTCGGCAACTTGCTAAGATGAAATCGTTCCGCCGTCCTTCGACGGTTCCCGCCTGGACATTCCCCCCAATCTTTCAATGAGCACAGAGATGAACATGAACCGTCCCGAAACGCGTCGCATTGGCCAGCGTGTTGCCCGACGAGACTTTGTCAAACTTGGAGGAGCCGTTGCCGCCGGAGTCGCGTCGGCGGGTCTATTCGACCCTCGGTTCGCTCATGCCGCGACATCGAAGACTTCCGCGGAAACCGTGGTCGCCGAACTCTATGCCTCGCTCTCGGAAAAACAAAAGAAAGCGATCTGGCGACCGTTCGATCACCAAGACCGCCGCAAGATCAATGCGAACTGGCACGTTACCAAAGTGACCATCGGCGACGACTTGTTCTCCAAGCAACAACAGACTCTGATCGATCAAATCGTTCGCAACATCACCTCCAAGGATGGTTACGACCGCCTGATCCAGCAGATGGATGAAGATGACGGCGGGATGGAAAACTACAGTGTCGCCATCTTCGGCGAACCCGGCACCGACCAGTTCCAATTCGAAATGACCGGGCGGCACCTGACGATGCGTGCCGACGGGAATCGGGAAGACAAGGCGGCCTTCGGTGGGCCGATCGTCTATGGCCACGGTGAAGAGAATCCGAGCGACAACCTGTTCTTCTACCAAACCCAAAAGACGAACGAAGTCTTCCAGGCACTCGATGCCGATCAAGCGGAAGCGGCACTGCTGAAAAAGGCGCCCCGAGAAACCGCGGTCCAGCTACAAGGCGCCGGTGGTAAATTCCCAGGCATCGCGGTCAGCAAGCTGGCGAATGATCAAAAAGAACTGGTCGAATCGACATTGAAAGTTCTGCTGGCACCCTATCGAGAAGAAGACGTCGATGAGGTGATGGCGATTCTCAAGAGCAGCGGTGGGCTCGACCAGCTTCACATGGCGTTCTATCAGGAAGAAGATCTGGACGACGACAAGGTCTGGGACATTTGGCGCGTCGAAGGCCCGTCGCTGGTCTGGCATTTCCGCGGCGCCCCGCACGTTCACGCCTACATCAACATTGGCGTCAAGTCGTAGACACCACGACGTTTCGTATCCGTTCCAATTGAAATTGAGGACCGGACGTTTCACCGGAACAGGATCCGGCAAACGTTGGTGTGCAGCCTTTAGGCGCTCCGTGAGTCGCCTTCAGGCGTCTAGTAGTCTACCGAAGCTTAATTCTCGGGTAGTGGACGAGGCGACGAGTCCTGTGTAGTCGGCATATAGGCAAGGACTCGTCGCCTCGTCCACTACCGCCTACCCGAAAGCCAAGGTGCGGCGAAATGCTAGTAGAGGATCGGCTAAAGCCTAGACACCAACGGCCTCAATCCCGCGGCAGCGCGTCGAAATCGATCTCCGGCGGGGCGTCGGCGGTGGAGCTGCGGGTGAAGGTTTCGCCCGGACGCCCCGTTTCGTCAAAGAAACCGCAATTGCGTAGAAAGAAGTGATCGCCATCGGCACCGCCGGTGAAATCCAAGCGGTGACGACCGCGGCCGGTTGCATCAACCGAGAATCGCGCCCCGGTGCATTCGTGCCATTGCTGGTTGATGTCGCGCACCCAAACGTTCGCGTAGTGTGCACGGCGCTCGATGTGCCCATGGGTAGGCGAAAAGTTTTCAAGGAATCCATGAAATCCCGTCAGGTGCGTGTCCGTCTGGGGGCGGCGAAAACTTGCGATCAATCGCCAGGTCTGCCGGGCTTTGTCTCCGAACCATGACGTGTAAACGTGTTCCCCTGTCCGTCCGGTCGGACTTCGGTCAAGAAACGGTAGGTCGTCCCTGCCGTCCACGGGAAAACCAAATAACTTTGGCCGCCGGAGCCTTCATTGCCGAATTCGCCGACGTGCACCTCGGGGCCTTTGGCGAGCATCACGATCTGTTGGTCTTTGGGAATGTCCCGCGGGTTGTCGGTTTTGAAGGGACTCCAGACCGAGAACAGGACGCGTCGTTCGTTTGCACCGTTGACCTGAATCCCGAAGTAACCTTCGCCAAAACCGTTGGTCATGAAGTAGGAACCGATCGGGTCTTGGCCTTCGGGGACGGTGAGTTCGCTGTAGGCGTATTGCAGCGTTTGATCGCGGGGGACTTCGTAACGCAGATGCACCGAAGGGCCGCGTCGACCCCAATAAAACATGTTGCCCGCGTTGGATTTCACGAAATCCAGCGACAGGCCGTCGGTGTCCGACGCGACGATCAAGTCACTGATGTCGGCGTAAGTCTTTCCATCACGCTCGATACCTTGCAGATCGACGCGGACGTAACCAGCCTCGGAGACTTCGATCCGACCGACCGGATTGACGGAAAAGTCCGGCGATTGGATCACGGTGTTGAATGTTTGATCGGCGGCGCGGACGACCAGCCTGCTCGGACCGTCGGCGGCGCGCGCCCGAATGGTGAGTTCCAAGACGGCGGGGCGATCCACCCGAAAGAAGACCGAGTAGATGTTGTCGGGATCTGACCAAGCGATTGAGGCATCTCGGCGAAAACCTCGACCGCCCGGGTCCGGGGCGGTTCGAAACGCATTGCCGGCGACGGGAATCGTCCAATCGGCGGCGTGACTGACGTTGTCGGGTGATGCGGCCAACGCTGTGACAAGGGCCAACGCGGTGACGAGGGTCAGGGCAGAGACAATGCGGGCTGTCTTGGTAAATGCGTCAAACATGAGCGGTCTGAATGGGAGCGAAGGTGAATCAAGGTGATGAGCTGACCACGATAATCCCACATCGACAAGACGAACAGGCTCCGCGATTGATTGCGACTCCGCGTGTCAAACCCGCGGTGTATGATGGGCCGCTTTGAACCGCTTCTTTCTGCCAGGCTTTGAGATGACGCGTGCACTGACCCTCCTCGGTTCGCTGGTTTTCTGTTCGTTGGTTTTCTCGGCAACACTTGCCACAGCGCAACAGCCGCCGGCTCCGTCGCAACCCACGTCCGGCGATGCGATCCGATTCGAGCGACTGGTCTTGAGCGACCTGTATTACTGCGACGGCGTTTCGTCCGGCGACATCGACGGCGACGGAGATCTGGACGTGGTCGCCGGACCGTTTTGGTATGAAGGTCCCGAATTCCAACGTTCTCACGCGTTTTATGAACCGATCGCTTTGCCGCCCGCGGAAAGTCCCAGCAACAGCATGTTCAGCTTCGTGGCCGATTTCTCAGGCGATGGCCGTCAAGACATCCTGGTCCTCGGACGCGTCCACAAACACGAAGCGATCTGGTACGAGAATCCGGGCAAATCGGATGCACTCTGGAACAAGCACGTGGCGTTCCATCGCGTCAAAGGTGAATCGCCTACGCTCGTGGACTTGGATGGCGACGGTGTCCCCCAAGTGATCTGTCACTGGGACGGATGCTGGGGCTCGATTCAGCCCGATCCATCGCAGCCGACCGAGCCGTGGCGATTCATTCCGATCGGTGAACCCGACGACTGGCCGCAGTTTTATCACGGCCAAGGCGTCGGAGACATGAACAACGATGGCAAGCTGGATCTGTTGCTCAACGACGGATGGTATGAGCAGCCCGACGATGCGTCGCGGACGTCTCCGTGGACGTTTCATCGCGGTCTGTTTTCCAAGGGCCGTGGCGGGGCACAAATGTTTGCCCACGATGTCGACGGCGATGGAGATCAAGACGTGCTGTCCGCCGTCGATGCGCATGGGTGGGGATTGGCGTGGTACGAACAATCGGGGACCAAACCGGAAACGGCATTTCGCGAACACCTGATCATGGGCGATCGTTCAGCGATCGACCGCTATGGCGTGGCGTTCACCCAGCCTCATGCGTTGGCCTCGGCTGATATCAACGGCGATGGATTGCCGGATCTGATCACCGGAAAGCGACGTTGGGCGCACGGGCCCGACGGAGACATCGATCCCGGTGCGTTACCGGTGGTCTATTGGTTCGAACTGCGACGTGAACCTGGCGGCACCATCCGATACGTCCCGCACCAGATCGACGACGCATCCGGCGTTGGTGTTCAGATTTTGGCCACCGATTTGAACCAAGACGGACGCGTCGACGTCGCCACCGCGTCCAAGCTGGGAACGTTTGTCTTTCTGCAGAAGTAGCGGCCTTGCGATCTTGTTCCCGTTGATGCAGGATTCATTCCGCGGCATTGACCCGAATCCCATCCACAGCATTGCCTACCGAGCTCAACTCCACGCCTGCCACGCCAGATCGAGCAAGCGGAGTTCCTGATTTGAAAGCGACGTTCCGGACATTGCTGGAGGCGCTCGGTTCTGGGGCTGTCGCTCCGTCGGGGCAATGTCGGTTTCGGCCAGTTCGTTGATGTCTTGATCCAAGTGCTGATGGCGAACGACCCGCGTTGACAATTCAGACGCGGCAAGTTCTTCGGTCGGGTCGGATGAATCGGTCGGTGATGCCTTCGCCGCCGGCATCGAAGCTGCCGAAACGAAATTCGCTGCAACCGCGGCCGTTGAGCTGGCGGAGATGGTCGGGCCGTTCCAATCACCGGCCAGCGGAATCCAGCCGGCGTTTCCACTGGGCCCGAACGCAAAGTAGTGATCGGCGGCGCCGGGGGTGAACGAATCTTTGAGGTGAAACAGCGAGGCGTCCGGTTGGTACAGTCCGATCGTGTCGGTGCCGTCGCCATCCCAATCCCCTACCATCGGAGTCCAGCCGACGTTTCCAGACGGACCGAATGCGAAGTACTGATCCGATGCTCCGGCGGTGTCGGTTCCGTCACCATTCCAATCGCCGACCAGCGGCGTCCAGCCGGCGTTTCCGCTCGGACCGAACGCGAAGTACTGATCCGAAGGCCCCGCGCCGAACGTTTCTTTCAGGTGGAACAGCGACGTGTCGCCTTGGTAAAGTCCGATCGTGTCTTGCGTTGTGATCGAGACGTCCACCGTGTTCAGCACCGCATCGACCCGGCTTTTCAAAACGTTGACGTCATAGGTGTTGCCCGCAGCATCCGTCCTTTGGTTCAGCAAGACGACAACGTTGAATCCATCGGGGCGTTGCCGAGCCATCGTAACGGTGCCGGGCAATGAACCGTAGAACGTGTAGTTTGCGCTGCCGCCGCTGCGTCGTTCTCCGCTGATCCAGTATCGATCCAGAAAGCTTGTGACCGCCCGCGCCGAGGCGATCTGGCCGCCAAAGGATTCCATCGATTCCAGATGAAACGCTCCGTCGGGAAAGGCAACGAGCTGCGACGTGTCAAACACGCTGGTCCCCAGTGACGGATGGGAATAGTTCGGTTCACGCGGATTGCGGTCATCCGGCAGGCTACGCCCCAATTCAATCTCCGTGTTCGCGACTCCGATCGTCCGAAAGATCTCGTTCTGCAAATACTCCGTGAAGTCGCGTCCCGTTTGGTTTTCGACAATCAGTCCCAGGATCATGTAGCCGAAGTTGGAGTAGGCGTACCGCGCGCCGGGATCAAAATCCAACGGCTGTCCGAGCACGTACTGTGCGATCTGCTGCTGATTGGGTGGCGAATGGATCCCCAGGGCATCAGCGATTGCGATCTGGTTGAACACCGGGTCTCCCGAAAGATCGCGGTCCCAGCCCCCACGATGTTCGAGCAGATGTCCCACGTTGATCTGGGAGAGCCGGGCATCGGGCGTGCCCCATGGCGTGATGTCTAGTAGACAGTCATCGCTCGCCCCCGCGGTGCAAAAGACTTGGTCGTCTAAACTGAGCACGCCTTTGGAGACCAACTGAGTGACCACCGCATCGGTCATCGGTTTGGTTACGCTTGCCAATCGAAACATCGCATCCGGATCGATCGCGTCGGTTTGATCGTGATCGCTCCAACCCAAGCCGATCTCACCGAGCAATTGGCCGTCTTTGCTGATCGCAATCGACCCGGCCGGAATCTGTCGCTCGATCATGAATTGCTCGACCGTGTCCGTCAGCGCCGAGAGTTGCGGAAGCATCGTGCCGGAGATCGGCAACTCCGTAAACGCTTGGGCGGGCTTGGTCCAATTGGCCACATAGCGGTCGATGCCTCCGACCGTGTATCCATCCACCTGGCGGAGTGCGTAACCTTGCGTTAACAACGCGTCAAATTCGGATTGATACTGGGATGAACTCAAGGCGTGCCGGAGCACGCCGCTGGTTGCCGATTGCTGTTCCCAGATCCCCGCGTAGTAATCGACACCTCCGACGCTGTAGCCACTGACATCAACGACGTTATAGCCTGATGCGGCGAACTGGCCGGATTGCTCTTGAAATTCAGCGGACGTCAAGCCATAACGCCACACGTAGGTCGGCCCCGATTGTTTCTGCCAAATGGCGGCGTAGTAGCTTTGGCTGCCGATCGCGTAACCGCTGAGTTTTGTGATTCGATAGCCCTGGCTGGTGTAATCGTTGTCAAAGTTTTGCAGTTGTGAACCGGTCATCCGGTGCCGTGCGTAAAAACCGGGGCCGGAGACTTTTTCCCAAATCGCGGCGTAGCGATCGATCCCGCCGATCGTGTAGCCGTTGACGTGGGAAAGTCGATAGCCTTGGCCGACCAGCGTCGTGAATTCCTGCTGATACTGGGCCGACGTCATGCCGTGCCGTGCTTGCCAGGCGGTGCTGCCGGTGGGCTTCCAAATCGCCGCGTAGTAGTCTTGGCCGGCAAGTTCATACCCGGAGACCTGGAAGGGGCGATAACCGAGATCCTGCAGACGTGCGACTTCGGCGTTGTACTGCGTCGACGTCATGCGATGCCGAGCCACGATCCCTGTCGCGGCGGCCGCCGCGACGGATTGCGTGGAGGCTGTCGATTCGCTGACCTGGGCGACGGCCACGTCGCCGGAGAGTTCCGGCGGCATTTCAATCGCTGGCAAGGTCGCGAGCAATCGCCGCTGTTCCAATGATTCGCCGACCGGGCGAAAGGTGTATTGACGATTGGAACCCATGGGTGTTGTCCGAAGGAGAGTCACTGAAACGGCGACATGCCGCGAAAATTCGATCCATCACCAGGTTCGTGCGAAAAGGGCAACGCGATCCCTTAACGAATTTTCTGACTCTAACGTTTTCTATGTACCGGATTTCGCCGGACAGGCGAAGTCTGTTAGGCCCGGAGGGCCGGCAGAGTGGATGCCGGTGGCGTGAGCCACCGGAGATGATTTCAAGGAGTCTCTGAGGCCCAGCGGGCCGACACAATTCCCCACTTTTAGCAGTACCCGCGGTTCATGAGACCGATTGTGCCGGCCTTTCAGGCCTCCGTGATCGAGGTCTTTCCATTCCGGTGGCTGACGCCACCGGCAGGCATTGTGCCAGCCTCTCCGGGCTTCATCGCGAACAAACCTAGAAAACGTTAGAGTCAGCGGATTTTCAAGATTTTCCTCCCTCACCAAGCGTTTGCCGTTGCTTGTCGAGTCGGTGGGAAAGCCCCAAGGCCGCTAAGTTAATATCAATGAGGGGCCTCTCGCGCTGGCGCGAACCGGCTGATATCAAACAAAGATTAGCCGTTTGGCGCGAACCTACGGGCATTCACCTAAGGAAAAGACGCTTCACTTTGCGGTATTGGGGAAAGATCGGAGAACTCGCGCCCGACCGCTTTTAGCAGCGGCTGGAGTGAGCGGAACAACGGCGCAGGGGATCACCGCTCCGAATGCTCGGGCGTGAAGCGGAGCAATTGTCCATTTTCCAGCGCCACCGAAATCCGTCCCGCGTGATCGATCGACACGCCGCCTTTGACGGCCAGTGCGGGCAACGGTTTGATCCAGTTGTCGCTGCCGTCGCCGGTGTTGATCGAAACCAGGAACGCATCGGATTCGTTGCCATCGGGATGGCCCGTCGCCAGCAGTGTATCGTCGGTGACGGCGAAACTGGTGAACCGTCGATTGCCCTTGTCTTGCCAGATTGCTTTGGGGGCGTCACCGCCGCGACGGACCCACCGCGCGGCTTCTTTGTAGGGTTTGGGAGCCCCCGGTGCCAACGGCTGTTGGCGAGCCAAGTTGACGAATTGACTGCCTTCGTAACTGGCGTCGTGGCTGAGCTGACAGCCGTCGCTGCACTGATAATCCAACGAGACGTATTTTCCGTACGCCGGATAATACGGGTAGAACGCCGTCCGGAATTGCGAATTGACTTGAGCCCGTGGCGTGTTGAGGCACTCCAGTGTTTCCAGGTCATAGCGCGCCGTCTCGTAAACGCCGCCGGCAAGAAATCGCAGTTCACCATCGACGATCGTCAGGTTGCCCTGCAGACTGATGCCGTTGTTGACTTCGCGTTCCAACGTTCCCGACGTCGTGTTGGAAACCTTCAGCGCTCCCGTCCGCGCATCGAGTGCGACGACGTGGGTGCCGTCGTAGTGCGTGATCCCCGCAGCCGCGTAAACCGTGTCGCCGTCGACCACCACCCCGCCCGCGACGGGCCATGCGGAAACGAGACGGTCATAGACGGAGATCCAGTAATCTTTCGGACCGACTCGGTACGACCACAGGAATCGTCCGTCACGGGCCGCGAAGGCGTAGACCCGACCGTCGGCTGACCCCACGTAAACGCGATCGTGGGCGACCGCCGGTGGGTAATAGATCGGTCCGGCCGTGTACGCTTTCCAAACCGACTTGCCATCCCCATCGATCGCTTGGACGGTACCGGTGCGATCGGCGATGAAGACCATGTCGCCGGCAGTGACCGGCGCGGTCGGCAACGCATCGCGACAAACTTGGACCGCCCACCGTTGTTGGACATCCTCGGGGATCGCCACCGGTGCAGTGTCCGTGCGAGCATTGTTGCCGCGGTAGGTGGTCCAGTCCCCGGGATGGGTGTCCAGCGATTGGACCGCCGCATTCATGTCGCCGCGGACCAAGCGGGGTTCGTTCGTGTCGTCCGTTTCGTCGGCCGCGTCGTCCCCGGGACGCAGACCGATGTTGCCGTAGAGCGACAATTGGCAACCACACATCCAAGGCCCCCAGTACAAGTGCCCGCCGGCGATGATGACGCCATCCTGACACGGCGGACGCATCGGGTCGATGTGCTGGGCCGTGTTGGACTCCGTCAGCACTCGAACGGTGCCGCCGTTGGCACGGTAAAAGATGCTGTCGGCGCAACCCGTCGCGCGCGTGCAGGCGCGGCGGGCGGGAAAGGTCGCCAGCACCTCGCCCGTTCCGTAGTCGAACTTCATTCCGTTTTCTGACTTTTGCGGACCGGCCGCCCAAACGCCGTCGTCGCGAAGCACCAGTTGCAGATTGCCCGTCGGGTGCGTCCAAGCAAGTTTGCCGTCATGAGCCGAGGCGACGACCATGCGAGCGCGTTGTGGTCCGGCAAAGAACAGGTAGTCCGCATTGCACTTCATGTAGCACGTGGTGGCGTAACCGGTGATGTAGTGCTGTGCCTTTTGATTGTCGCCGATCGCATCCAAGAGGTCTTTGTCCGTGTTCTTCCAGTTCAGCTTTCCCGTGTACCGATCGATCGAAGCCAAAAACTTGCCAGGGCAATAACAAAAGATCTGACTCTCGTTCATGCACACCGCTCGGGCGTCCAAAAACTCGTCATCCCGATAATGCCAGAGTCGTTCTTTTGTTTTCAAATCGATCGCGACCAACGTTCGACCGAAGCCGAACGAGGTGCGGGGGTCGTTGTAGTCGTGGCCGTCCCACATCCCCCAAGGCCAGTGCCCTAGCCCGCGTCGAATGGCGCGCTGGGTTTCCAGTTTGGCTTCGGGGTTGCCGACCATCGCGAACAGGATTCCGTGACGCATCGCCATCCATTTCCAGACCGGGCCGTCACTGATGTCGGTCCCCACCTTGATTTCATCGATGGTTTCTCCGGTTCGACCATCGATGATTTTGCAGGCTTCGTGGTCGCCCAGATAAAGCGCGTCGTCGGTCGCGACCATCGTGTTGCGGTGCAGCATGAAACCGGGAGAAAGCGGACGTCGCCACAGGATCGTTCCGTTGTAGGCGTTGATGCACAACAACGTATTGAGCATTTCGTTTTGATTGGCCTTGTGGGCGATGTGCCCCATCGCTTTGTAGATCCGCCCGCCGGCGACGACCGTCTGTTCCGGCATGGGGCTGAATTTCGGGTACCCGATGAATTGGGTTCGCAAGCTGCCGCGAACCAATTGGTCGTCGGATTGCGGATTGTTGTCCGGACCGTGATAGGGATGAGACCAATCGTCGGCGCCCTCGGGAACCGGTTTGGAGAAGGTTTGGTCGCCGAGAAACGCCACACCCTTGGGACGCAAGACGCGTACGATTTCTTGCCGTGATGGCGCGCGGCTGTCGGATTCGAAGACCAGCACGCGGTCGGCCATGTTGTTACCCAAATGAATAGACCGACCCGATCCCGTTTCGACGAACAAACGCGTTCCCAAAACACCCGCCGCATCGGCAACTCGTCTAATATCTTGGGCCTGGCGAGCATCAGGGGTTTGGAAATAAACCGTCAGTTCACTGGCCTGGCACAGGTCGATCAAGTAGTCGACCTTGTCATCGGGTAATCCGACGAGCGCGACGATGCCCTTGTTGATCTCCATTCGCTTGAGATCGTCGTCGGCTTGTCCGCCCAAAACGGTCGTGACGCCGCAGAACATCATCGTGGCCAGAATGGCCGGAAACACGGATCGGAGTACCATCGTTTCGTCCCGTTGCATGGGGGTGACTGCCCTGACCAATCGACCATTGTAACGAGCTCGCCGTCGGGATGTCGCTCGCTAACGCTTCCCGCTGGGTGACGCACCACCACGTGGCGTGAGCCAGTGGCGCGTGTGGGGCGTGGATCACGCGCCACTCACTAACGCTTCCCGCTGGGGTGCCGGGATGGCGTCGCAGGTGGCCGCAACCGACAGGCCAGCGGCAACGTTGGCGTGACGGGCTCGGACAGGTTAAACTTGACGTTGGCCGAAATCCGCCAAGACTCGATACCCGGCAATTTCCGCTCCTGCCTCCCGCCCGCCCCTTTTAGTCATCCTTCCACGCACTCGCGGAATTTGCCAGTGATGCCGAATCACGCGTTCCAGAAACTCTCGGCCCTGGCGATCATCGGCCCGCTTCTGCTGTTGGCGTGTTTTTGCTGCTCGGCCGCCGCGTCCGCCGCCGATGCCTTTGCCGAGACCCTTGCACCGGCACTCAAACAGCACTGTGTCAAATGCCATGGTGCAAACGACGAAATCGAAGGCGACGTGAACTTGCTGGCGGCACGTGCAGAAGGTCTCTCACAAAACACGGAACTCGTCCGCAGCTTGATCGATGTGCTCGATTTGGAGGAGATGCCGCCGGAAGACGAACCGCCGCTGGATCCGAAGTTGCGTCACAAATTGGTTTCTGAACTCAAAGCGATCCTTCAGGCGGCCGTCGCCGAGAGGAAGGCCTTCGCCCACACTCCGATCCGGCGGATGAATCGTTTTCAATACAACAACGCCGTGATCGATTTGTTCGATTTGAAATGCATCGTCTTCACTCTTCCCGAGCGGATGGTGCGGGAGCACAAAGGGTACTTTCAACCGGAGACCGGCCGGATGGCCGAGGTTGTTTCGGTGGGAAGCCGTCCGCTGGGCAAGTCGCAGCTGATCGAACCGCGATTGGCGGGTGTGGCGGCGTTTCCGCAAGACTTGCGTGCCGAACACGGTTTCGACAACCGCGGCGACCACCTTTCGTTATCGCCCTTGTTGATGGAAGCGTTTCTTGCGCTCGGGCAATCGATCACGCAAAGTCCCGATTTTGTTCCGCAGAACGTCGGCATCTGGCAAACGTTTTTTGCCGCGCCGGCAGACGATGCTGACTTGGAAGCGGAACTGCGACAGCGCCTGAAACCCTTTCTGACTCGCGCCTTTCGACGCCCGGTCGGCGACGACGTCCTCGATCGATACGTCCGATTCACGTTGCGACAGCTCACCGCGGGAGTCGAATGGACCGATGTGATGAAATCGATCGCCGCCGCCACGATTTCATCGCCAACGTTTCTCTATCTGTACGATCGATCCGGCGATTCGACGACGGCCCAAGCCGTCGATGATTTGGAACTCGCGTCACGGCTGTCGTTTTTCTTATGGGGCAGCATCCCGGATGCAGAACTGCTGGAGCTTGCCGCGGCGGGCCAATTGAAACAGCCCGAAACCTTGGACGCCCAAGTCGTCCGGATGCTCAAAGACAGAAAACTGAAACGGTTCTGTGACAGTTTTCCGGCCCAATGGCTGCAGTTGGAACGGATCATTTCGTCGGTCCCGAATCCGCAGAAGTATCCGGAGTTTTACTTCGCCAAGTACCGCGACAGCATGCACATGATGATCGAACCGCTGCTGTTGTTCGAAACGGTATTGATCGAAAACCATCCCATCACCCAGTTGATTGACTCCGATTTCACCTACCGCTCGGTGCTGTTGGAAGATGCCTATGGCGAGCTTCGTAGCGAATCTTCGGACATCAACAAACGAGGCGGCGGGGTGACGGTGTTGGAGTTTCGTCGGGTTCCCGTGTCGGATCGTCGCAGTGGAGGCGTGATCACCAACGCCGCGGTGATGACGATGACCTCTGGTCCCGACCGAACCCAACCGATCACGCGTGGGGCTTGGATCGCAACCGCCATCTTCAACAATCCCCCCGACCCGCCGCCGGCCGATGTGCCGCCGTTGGGTGAGAAACCGCCGGCCGGTGAAGAACATCTGACGCTGCGTGAAAGGCTCTCGCTGCACCGTGAACGAAGTGATTGCAAGGGATGCCACGAGCAAATCGATCCGCTGGGATTCGCGTTGGAAAACTATGACCCAGTCGGCCGGTGGCGAAGCCGGTATGAAAACGGGCGGTCGGTGGATGTCGCGGGCACCTTGTTTCGCAAGCACGCGTTCAAGGACGTGGTCGAATTCAAGGATGCGGTGCTGGCCGAGAAAGATCGGTTCACCCGCGCGTTGGCCGGCCACCTGCTGTCCTTCGGGCTCGCCCGTGAATTGTCGGCACCGGATCAGATCGCACTGGACCAAATCGCCGCGGCAACCGCCGACGATGGTTACAAGATCCAAACGCTGATCAAGGAAGTGATTCGGAGCGAACCCTTTCAAAGTAAAACCAACCCCAAGGCCGAATGATGCACCGCACTTCTCGACGAACCTTCCTGCGCGGACTCGGCGGCGCGGCGTTGTCGCTGCCTTGGATGGAAAGCCTGGCGACGGCCGGATCGGCGATCAGCGTGCCCAAGCGGATGGCGCATTTCTACGTGCCGATCGGTGTCGTCCGACGCGGATTCTTTCCCGGCGAGGCCAACGATGTGATCCCCAAAGGAAACCTCGGCAATGTCATGACCTCGCTGGGTAAGCAGGATCCCTTTTTCAGCGTCAAGCCGCTGGGCGAATTGACGCCCACGATGCGCCCGCTGGAGCCCTTCAAGAACAAAATTAATTTGATCACCGGCATGGACCGGACGTTCCAGCAAGGGACCGATGTTCACGCGCAATGCGCCTCGTGTTACTTGAGCAGTGCGGAACCGTACACAATCAAAGGCACCGCCTGGCCGTTGGATCGAACGCTGGATCATCTGGTCGCGGACCGAGTCGGCAAGGCGACTCCGTTTCCGACGCTCGAATTCAGTTGCAACAGCCACCGCGATAACAAGGAATCGATCTACTTTGACAACATCTCGTGGTACGGCACCGGGCACCTGGCACCGTCGATCCGCGATCCGCGGAAGATGTATCACCGACTGTTTTCGACCCAGGAAATCGATCGCTACCGTGACGTGACCGATCTCGTGTTGGATGACGCCAAGGCGTTGCAGCGGGACCTCGGGTATACCGATCGGTTGAAATTCAACGAGTATTTCGATTCGATTCGCACGATCGAAACGCAAATGGATCGGCTGGAAAACATGAAGGCTGAACTCGCCAAAGTCGACTTCGAAGAACCGCCCGAAGCCTATCTGCCCCGCGGCGAATACATCCGCTTGATGGGCGACCTGATGGTCGTTGCGTTGCAGACCGGACTGACCAACGTCACGACGTTTATGGTCGGACCCGAACGTTGGGACACGCCCTTCCTGTTTGAAAGTCTGTTCGATCAACCGCGAAGCCATCACCAGATGTCGCACAATCAAACCAAAATGATTGACGATCTGTTGAAGGTCGATCGTTTCCACATGGAACAGTACGCCTACTTGGTCGACAAAATGGATCGGGTGGAACAGGCTGATGGGACGTCGCTGTTGGACAACACGTTGTTCACCTATGGGTCCGGTTTGGGTGACGGTTCCACGCACCAGTACAACGATTTGCCGATCATCGTCGCCGGCGGAGGTGAAAGCGTTCAGTCCGGTCAGCACATCAACATGCCCGAAGGCACACCGCTGGCGAATCTGTGGCTGACCCAGGCCCGCATGATGGGGCTGGATATGAAGCGTTTCGCCGACAGCACCGGCACGGTCGATCCGTTGTTGGCCTAGAACTGTAGGTCACGCGCTGCGTGACTTGTGGCATGCACAGCATGCCGTACGCCGCCTCACCAAACTGCGTTTTTGCGAGATCACCATGAGTCAATCTGTTCGATTTGCCTACTCCACTGGATCGCTGCTGCTTTTTCTATTGGTCTCGGCGCTCAACGCGGCGGAGCAGCCCAATATCCTGATCGTCTTCACCGACGATCAGGGCTACGCCGATCTGGCATGCTACGGCAACGAAACGAACAAGACGCCGCGGTTGGATCAGTTGGCGACCGAAGGCACTCGATTTACCTCGTTCTATTCACAGACGGTTTGCGGACCGTCGCGATCGGCGCTGTTGACCGGACGCCAACCGCTTCGCAGCAGGGGCTGGGGCATGCCGGCGTCGGAAATCACGTTCGCCGAGTTGATTCGCGGGTCGGGTTACCAAACCGCCTGCATCGGCAAGTGGGACGTGTCCAACCGGAAAGCCATTCTCGATCGAATGCCCAATGCACAAGGGTTCGATTACTACTTCGGGACCTTGGGCGCCAACGACAGCGGCAACGTCCGGTTTCACGAAAACAACGATCCGGCCGGTGGGACCGACGACATGGGCATCCTGACCACACTCTACACCGACAAGGCGATCGAGTATCTCAAAGACAAACGCGACCCGGACAAACCGTTCGTGTTGTATCTCGCCCACACCATGATGCACACCATCATTGATGCCTCGGATCGTTTCCGCGGCAAATCGGCCGGCGGATTGTACGGGGATGTCGTCGAAGAGTTCGATTACGAAACGGGGCGGCTGCTTGATGTGATCGATGATCTGGGATTGCGCCAGAATACGTTGGTGATCTACACCAGTGACAACGGGCCGTGGAACCAACCGAAGTACACCGACCGGAAAAAAGGCCATCCCGAAGGATCCATTTTCTGGGGCCAATCCGGTCCGCTCCGCAACGGCAAGGGTTCTTGCTATGAGGGCGGCTATCGACTGCCCTGCATCGTCCGCTGGCCGGGCAAGGTGCCTGCGGGCCGAGTTTCCGACGCCATCTTCGCCACCATCGACTTCATGCCGACCTTCGCACACCTAGCCGGATTTGATGTCCCCAGCGATCGCCGCATCGACGGAATTGACCAGACCGACCTGCTGTTGGGGAACCGCGAAACGGGACGCGAGCACTTTTATTACAACAACGCCGGAGTGCGTCAGGGCGATTGGAAATACCTCAAAGCCGACGCCTTCTTTCATGGCTACGCGGTCGAAGACGATCGAAAGAAGATCGAAGAACTGTACCACCTGAAATCCGATCTGGGCGAGCAAACGAATCTGGCCGCGGAGCACCCCGAGAAAGTCGCTGAGCTGAAAGCGTTGATGCGCCAGATCGAAGGCAACGATCCGCCCGAAACCTCACCGATTCAAATCAAGTAGCCGGGGGACAAAGGTCTTGGCGACCATTCTGTCGTTCCGCCATCAAGGCTACGGATCGATTTGCCGGTTCACAAACGCCTCGAGTTCGACGTCGAGTCGGGCAACTTGTTGTTTGAGAGATTCGAGGAGACCGGGGACGGGGGCCAGGTTTTCGTCTTTGCCCAGTCGTTCGATTTGCTCGGCGAGTTCGACGACGGGTTTGGCGCCAAAATTTGCTGCGGCGCCTTTGAGCGTGTGGGCGCCTCGGGTGACGACTTTGACGTCGTTGGCCGCCAGCGCGTCTTCGATTTCCTTGACGCGCTGCGCCGCCTCATCGCGTAAGACTTTCGCGATTTCCGTCAAGAACGCGTCGTTGCAACCGCGCATTCGATTGCGGGCGTGTTCGACATCGATGACCTCGTAGTCGGCTTGTGGATCGGGTGTGACTTCCCCGTCTGCCGCCGCGCTGGGCTGGACGGTTGCATCATTCGTGGACGCCTCTTTCGACGCCTTCGTGGCGGCTGGGGATTCGTCGGGGGCGTGTCGCCGTAGGACCATGGCCAATTCCTTGGGGTCAATGGGTTTGCTGATGTAATCGTCCATGCCGGCTTCCAGGCATCGTTCGCGATCTCCTTTCATGGCTGCGGCGGTCATGGCGATGATGGGAATGTGGTTTCCCGTGGACGCTTCCTCGTGACGAATCTGTTGGGTCGCCTCTTGCCCATCCATGACGGGCATCTGCCAGTCCATCAAGATCACGTCAAAGTGGCCGTCTCGCCAGGCCTCGACGCCGAGTTTTCCGTCACCGGCGACTTGGACTTGGTGTCCCATCCGCTCCAGCAACCCGCTGGCCACGCGCTGGTTAACATAACCGTCTTCGACCATCAACACACGCAACGTCACATCGGCCTGCTCGACATCGCTGGGTGGATCGACGTCCACAATCTCATCGCGTAATACCATGGCATTGAGGATCGTCTCGAGAAACTCCGATTGTACCACGGGTTTGGTCACATAGCTGGCCACGCCCAGGTCGCTGCATCGTTGTTTGTCCTCGCTGGTCGCCGAGGAGATGATGATCGTTTTGGTGTGTCGCAGCTGATCGTTTTCCAGCATCTTGGTGGCGACATCGTAGCCGTCCATGTTCGGCATCACGCAATCGAGCAGCACCAGTTGGTAGGGCGCATCGGCCGCGGCGGCGCGTTCGAGTTCTTCCAACGCCGATTGCCCATCGGCGACACACGTCGGGGCCAGCCCCCAAGACTGAAGCATCTCGTTGAAGATCAGTCGATTGGTTCGGTTGTCGTCGACGACGAGCACGGGCAAGCCGGCCAGGTCTTCCAACGCGGCCGGGGGAGAGGGCGTCAGCGGTTGCCCGATTTCCAAGTTCAGATTGAAGTGAAACGTCGTCCCTTGACCCAGTTCGCTTTCCACCCAGATCCGACCGCCCATCATGGAGACCAGTTGACCCGAGATGGAAAGCCCCAAACCGGTGCCTCCATACTGACGCGTGGTCGATGCGTCGACTTGTGAAAACGACTCGAAAATGCTGTCTTGTTTTTCCTTCGGGATGCCGATCCCCGTGTCGCGAACCGAAAAGTGCAATTGGGCATGCGTTTCGCTGCGGTCTTCCAGTTCCACGGCAACGACCACCTCACCGGCCGCGGTGAACTTCATCGCGTTGCCGACCAGGTTGACGATGATTTGGCGGAGCCGTCCGGGATCGCCAACGACGACTTGCGGGGCATCCGGATCGACGCGGCAGGCCAGTTCCAGTCCCTTTTCTGCGGCGTGGTGACCCAGCGAGCGGGCTGTCCGTTCCACCGTGTCTCGCAGGTCAAATGCAATCGATTCCAATTCCAGTTTGCCGGCTTCAATTTTGGAAAAATCCAGAATGTCATTGAGCAGCCGAAGCAGTGAATCGGCCGACCCGCGAACCATCCCCAGGTACTCGCGTTGTTCCGATGAAAGTGGTGTTCCGTCCAACAGGTCCGACATGCCGATGATCCCATTCATCGGGGTGCGAATCTCATGACTCATGTTGGCCAAAAACTCGCTCTTGGCTCGATTCGCCTGATCGGCCTCTTGTCGCGCTTTCTGCAAATATTGATTGGATTCGGCCAGCGCCCGCGTCCGTTCTTCGACCCGATCTTCGAGCGTCACCTGAGCCCTCACCAATTCGTCTGTCATGCGATTGAAGGAGGTTCCCAGTCGCCCCAGTTCGTCATCCGAATCAACCGCGACTCGGGCATAGCGATCGCCTCCGGCAATCATGTCCGCGGTTTGGGCGAGTCGCGAAATCGGAGACGTGAACCGTCTGGCCAGGGCAAACGCCCCCAGAACGCTCAGCAACACCAGCGCGGCTTCCAGGAACCACTGCATGTTGCGCAGCTTGCCGATCGGCGCGAACGCTTCCTCGCAATCCATCTTCACCACCATGCCCCATTTTTGGAATTCGGGGTCTTGCAAGGTGATCGGTCGCCAGGCGATCAACACCTCGGTTCCCGCATAGCGGCCCACTTCTTGGCCCGAATCACCAGCAATCGCTCGATTCATCACCTCCGTTTCGAGGTTCGCCGATGCGTCGTCGTGCGGCTTTGCCGAGGGGATCAGGTAGTGCAGTCGGTTGCCTTGTTGCGAGGCGATCAGCACTTCACCGGAGTCTCCCAGACCGGTGGAATCGTGCAGGATCCGGATCAAGCCATCGACGTCCAGCAGCACCATCACGACGCCCAGAAACTGCTCGTCGTTGGTCTTTGCCGGCGCCGTCAACCAGGCAACGTATTGGCCGTCGTCGTTTTGAAACGGAGTCCCGAAATGGGCGTCGATGCGTCCTTGTGAATAGTCGGGATCGTCGGAGTAGTTCTTCCCAAGGTCGCTTTCGTCGGTCGACGTGATCACTTGGCCCTGCGGGTCGGTGATCGAGATGGACACGAACTCCGGCGTGCTCAATTGGGCATCGATCAGGATCCGTTGGACGCCCTGGCGAAACCTCGCTTCGTCGACAGCGCTCTCGATCCGTTCGAGGAGATAGCTCCGCAGGCGGGTTCGGCTGGCGACCAGCAATGCCCGTTCTTTCTGCTGATCGACGTAGGCGAGCACGCGTTGTTGGCGATCGTGCGCGGCGGTCTGCAAACGCTGGTGGATCTGTCTGGTCAGACTGGTTTTGGCGAATTGAAAACTCGTCAAATTCGCCAGCGTCGCGGTCAAAAACACGACCACCGCAACGAATATCGTCAGTTTGGTTTGTAAATTAAGACGCATTCCATTGATTGTACGTCTGGAAGTCGATTAAAGGTCGCTCAGGATGATGCCCGCTGCGTTTCGTCCACAGGCTCCCATCACGCCGCCTCCGGGATGCGACGCCGCACCGCACAGGTACAGTCGCTTTACGGGCGTGCGGTGGTCGGACCATCCGATCAGCGGGCGTGACGGCCCGAGTTGATGCAGATGCATCGCCCCTTGCATGATGTTGCCGCCGGTCAATCCGTAGGTCCGTTCCAGATCCAGTGGCGTCATCGCGTGGGTGAACAGGATCTTGTCGCGGATATCCGGTGCGAATTCCTGTAGCATGTCGATGCAGGTTTCGACCCATGCGTCTTTTTCGTCATCCCAGTGTCGGCCGTCGGACAGTTGGTAGGGGGCGTACTGGACGAACAGCGACAGAACGTGTTTTCCCGGCGGGGCGAGACTGTCATCGACGTTGGACGGAATCGTCATCTCCAGTACCGGTTTGCTGCTGTAATTCCCGGCCAGCGCTTCTTGGTAGCCCCGCTGAATGAATTGCATGTTCGGTGTGGTGTGAATCGTGCCCCGCAAGAGTTGCGGGTCGACGCCAAAGTCGGGCAATCCATCCAGGGCAAGATTGATTTTGCCGCTGGCCGAGGAGTAGTCGATGTTTTTGACTTGTTGAACGAATTCGTCGGGCAGATGCCGCGAGTCGAGCAGTTGAAGCAGCGTTCGGTTGGCGTCGACTCCCGAGGCGACCGATTTGCCCACGAACTCGCCGTCGGATGTCGACACGCCGCGCACCGAGTTGTCTTGGACCAGGATCTCTTGGACCTCGACTTCCAGTTTGATGTCGACGTTCAGATCCAGGCAGGCCTGACGGAGTGCCGCCGCCAGTCCTCCCATGCCGCCCTGGATGTACCCCCAGACGCCGCGTGCTCCCCCGGCGTCGCCCATCACGTGGTGCAGCAACACGTAGGCGCTTCCCGGTGAGGACGGACCGTGAAACGCGCCGATGATCGCATCGGTCGCCAACGTGCCTTTCAACAGATCCGATTCGAACCAACGATTAAGAATCCGATCGGCCGCACCGGTCAAGACTTCCATCGCGCTGGGGTCTTCGTACAGCAACTTCTGCATCAGCGAACCGGTTTTCAGCCCGCCGACTAGGTTTTTGGCCTTGTCCCACAAACCGGTCTTGCGAAGTCGACTGGGCAACTGCGGCGGTACGGACTTCAACAGCGGTTCCAACCGCTCGGCGATCTCGGTCAGCATCTTCTCGTACGCCGGGAACGCTTCGGCGTCCTTTTTGCTGAATGCCGCGATCGATTCAAAATTCCGCTTCGCGTCGTGCCCCAAAACCAGATGCCGGCCCTGGCCATCGAAGGTGATCGATGACGGGTCGCGGCGCAGTACCCGGTAACCATATTCCTTCAGCCGCAAATCGGCGATGACTTCCGGTAACAGCAAGCTGACGACATAGGCAGCGGGCGAAAATCGAAAGCCCGGAGAGAGCTCTTCGGTCGTTGCACATCCGCCCAGCGTCCCACGACGCTCCAACACGCAAACCTTCTTGCCGGCCTTGGCCAAGTAAGCCGCCGTGATCAATCCGTTGTGGCCGCCGCCGATGATGATTGTGTCGTACGTAACCATGTGGCGTAAGCTTCCAGCTTGCGTTTGAAACCGGGGCGACTTCTAAACCGCGTCGACTTTCCAGCCCTTGCGGAAGTTCGGCATCAGGTATTGCTCGACGTTGTCGTTGCCGCTGGCTTTGAAGGCCTTGGCATCCCAGTCAAACCCGCCACCGGCGCGAAACGCCGTGTTGGCCAATAGGACCGATTCGGCCAGCGGGCCGGTGTAGTCGACAAAGTCGCACGTCGAACGTGGTCCGCCCTTGCAAGCGTTGATCCACTCCTGGTGGAATCCCGGGGACTTGGCGATCGTTTTCTCGGGAACCTCCGGGTGGCCGCCGTCGTTGAGCGTGACCTTGTAGCCGTTGAATCCGGCTGTGATCGTGCCCTTGGTGCCGACGAACAAAGTGTTGTCCCCTTTCTCGGGAACCGTCTTGTGTTGTCTGAACACGTCGCCCAGCGATGCATGCCACCAATGCAGCGTCAATGCACCGTGTCCTTTCTCCGCCGGGAATTCCAAACGTGTCTTCATCGACTTGGGAGTCCGCTGAGGATCGATTTGATCCGGGCTGGGCACTTCGTCCAGATCGACGCGGTTGGGATACTTCAGTTGCAACGCCCAAAACGGGATGTCCAGAATGTGGCAGCCCCAGTTGCCCGTTTCGCCGGTGCCGTAGTCCCACCAGAAACGCCATTTGTAGGGACAGTACTCCGGCGAGTAGGGACGTTCTTGGGCAGGTCCTTGCCACAGGTCCCAGTTCAAATGGCTCGGGACGGGAGGAAACTCGGTGGGCACCGGTGGCATGCCTCGTGAGCCGCCGACCGCGCAATAGACTTCGGTGACCTCGCCGATCACGCCCGAGCGAACCGCTTCGACCGTGCGAGCCATGCCTTCGTTGGCGTGTCGCTGGTTGCCGAGCTGGGTGGCGACATCCATCTTTCTGGCGATCTTCGTCAGCTCGCGTGTTTCCCACACGGTATGGGCGAGCGGCTTTTCGCAGTAGACATGTTTGCCCATCAACATCGCTTGGCGGGCGGGATGAAAGTGGGTGTGGTCGGGCGTGCTGATGACGACGGCATCAATTTGCTTGTCCAGTTGGTCCAGCATCACGCGGAAATCTTGGAACTTCCGAGCCTTGTCGAACTGTTCAAAACGCTTGCCCGCTTTGGCTTCATCGACGTCACACATGGCGACAATGTTTTCGCCGTTGACGCCACTGACGTTTGCCGACCCGCGTCCACCGACTCCGATGCAAGCGACGTTCAATTTTTCATTCGTCGAGGCGGCACGTGCGGCAGGCGTCGATCCGAGCCAATAACCGCCGGAAAGGGCCGCGGATGTTTTTAAAAAATTTCGTCGTGAGTCAGACGGGCGTTTCATGGCGAATTTCGGTAGCAAGTAGGGGGGACGCAAAATCAACAGGCAGGAAACGTCGGTGATTATAGTCTACGACCTCTCTGACGACCCTGCACGGCCCCGAGCGATTTCCAATGACGACGTCGGGAAGTTGCTCGCCGCGAACGTTTTTGCATCTCGCGGTGCAAATCCGTAGTGTCACCCCTCTCCCTACGGCCGACGCAGCAAGATCAAATCGGCCGCCAGCGTCACATTCATCGCCGTCAACGATTCCGCACGCGTTTGTTGCGAACGTCGCACGGCGCGGTAGGTCATCGCCAACGCATCGGTGATCGCATCGGGTTCTAGCTCGACATGTTGTCGCCAGTTCAGGTGTTCCACGAACTGCAAACCGGCTGCGGAGAGTTCATCGACGACCGCTTCCCACCGGCTACGTCGATGCCCCTCTTGTTGAACACTTTCACGAAGCTCGATCAAGTCCTCTTGGCCGGGGACGGCAATGATGCAGTTGCCGTCGCAAACGAGTACGCGCGAAATCTCTTGGGCCGGTCGACGTCCGAACAGCGAAATCACTTGGTTGACGCTGCCGTCCGCGGCCGGCAGCGTGCGGTCCGCATTGGCCAACACCCAAGTCGCCTCGGGCCAACCGCGTGCGGCGAGTTTGATGGCACGTTTGGACAAGTCGATGCCACAGTAGCCGTTCGGATTGTCCGAAAACAGCGCCGGCCCAAACGAACCTTCGCCACAACCCAGGTCCAGCGTCCTGATCGATCGCCAATCGTCGCCGTCGGTCGGCGACTGGATCCAAGGCCGCAGCGCTTCGACCAGCCCTGTCGCGTGCCCACGCTTGAGCCAGCGATGTCGGGCCAGGACGGCGTCGTCGCAGTCGCCGGGTTTAAGCGATTTGCGGTCTTGCGGTTGCAGCAGACTCCAGTATCCCGCCTTGGCGCGATCGAAGTGGTGGCCGACATCGCATCGCAGCGTGTTGTCGTGCCGTTTCAGCAGTTCCGTACAGTTTCGGACGGTGCAGCGTAGTTCAAACATCGTGCGAACTACTTCAGCAACGTGTCGGCGAAGTCTAGGAAAAAGTTCCAGTCCACTTCACCAAGACCGTGTCCACCGGCGCGGATGTGATATCCGGTCTGGCCCTTGATGCGTTGCTGACCCAGCGGCGGCATGGTGGTCGTTTCGATCGCGTCTTTTCCCAGCAGATCGAAGACGGGCGCGGCGGCGACGAGCGATGCGTACTCGCCTTTCGGATCCGCCCACAGGTCTTCGTCGGCGCTGGCAACATAGACACCACGCGGTGCGATCAACGCGACCACCTCGTGCTGATCGACGGGCAAGTCATTCTCGCGACCGGCGTAGTCGGAAAACGGCTTGCAAAACCAGTGGGGGAACGACGTCGTGATCCGCGCGACGGTTTCTCCGTAAGCCCGTCGTGACAGCGCGGCACCGCCACACCCCGAGTTGTTGCTGTAGGCGATCGCGAAGCGTTCATCTTCGCACGCCGCCCACAGTGACGTTTTTCCGCCGCGTGAGTGGCCCGAGACCGCGACGCGCGAGGCATCGATCGATTCGATCGTCGCCAGATGATCGAGCACCCGGCTAGCCGCCCAGCCCCAAGCCGACAGGCTGCGCCAAGCGGTGTCTTCGGGCGGCTTTCCGTCGGCAAAGAACGAGCGGATTCCCTCGGGATAGCCGTCTTTTTTGTCGGGGTCGACATGCGAGGTGTGGAACGATGCCGTTGCATAACCGCGCTCAATGAAGGTTTCCACCGGCCAAAACGGATCCGGTTTTTCGGTGGCGGTCGCCAGCGGAACAAAGTAGCGGTTGTTGATGTGGATCACCGCCGGGGTCGACCCCGGCGTGTTGTTGGGCACAAAGACGACGAACGGAAATGAAAACGTACGATCGTCGATTTCGATGATCGCTTTCATTTCGCGGCCGGTCGCGGCGCCGTCGAACGCTCGCGTGTTTTCCGCCGTCTGCTCAAACCGCAGCGAGTATTCGGTGTCGGGCCGGCGTCCATACACCTGCTCGCGAAACAACTCCAGTAGCTCGCCGCGACGATGTTCGTTCCATTCCTTCGGCGAACGGATCAAATCGCCCCGGCGAGTCACCAGCGGATTCGGCAAGGTGTAGGCCGGGACTTTGGATTCGACGTAATTGAACTCGCGGCGCTGCCGGGTCAGCTTGTCGACCAGGTCGGGATTGGCTTGCCAGGCGGATCTCGCCTCTTGGCCGATGGAGGGACGTGCCGTGAACATCATCGCGGCGAGCAGCGCTGCGGCCGGAAGAAGGAAGGAATGTCGTTGCATGATAGGGGTGGTTGGTGCGGCGGGATGTAGGGCATGCTGTGCATGCCTGCTGTCACGCACAGCGTGACCTACGGGGATTGGTCAGTTTTGGTAGGGCATGCTGTGCATGCCTTTCGTCACGCGACGCGAACTGTCAGTTCAACCGACAGAGTCTACGTGTCATCGCATTCCCAGACTCTGCCGGGGAACGAGTCACGAGTCACTTCGCCGAGAAACAAAACAGATGCTTCTCACCGCGGATGAAAATGCGGTCTTCGATCGGAACCGGTGATCCGATCACGGACTCTTTGAGATCGTTTTCGGACAGCAATCGGAAGTCACCATCGGTCACATCGGCGACGAAGACGACGCCGTCTTCACGCGCCGCGTAAAGCTTTCCGGCGGCGATGGTCGGTGACGCGTAGTACGAGTTCCTGTTTTTGGGAAACGCATCACTCCAGATCGTTTTTCCGGTCGCCGGATCAATGCATTCGACTTCACCGCGGTCACGGACCAGGTAGACGTGTCCGTTGTATGCCGCGGGCGAGGGGACGAACGTCGAGATGTCATCGCGGAACCAAACGTGATTCGTCTCGGTGACATCACCGCTTCCGTCCATGCGGATGCCGTACAGTCGTGGTGCACCCTTGTCGTTGCGGCCGAAGGCGACGACCGCCATGTCATCGACCAGGACCGGCGAGGCGACGACCGGCCAAAGTTGATTGGAGTCGGGGTTGAAATTTCCGCACGACCACACCACGCGTCCGTCTTGAGCGTCGTGGATCGTCAAGTGTTGTGCGCCCCAGACCAGTAGCGACTCTTTTCCCTGGTGATCGATCACCAGCGGTGTGGAGTAGCCGTGGTCGCATTCACGCGGCGTTTGATAATTCCTCGCTTCCTTCCATGCGATGTCGCCGGTTTGTTTGTCAAACGCGGCCAGCCATGATTCACCGTTGTGCATCCGCGCAAAGACAACATGTTGCTTCGTCAAAACGGGCGACGTCCCGTGGTCCCAGTACAACGTGTCCTTGCCGAAACGATCGACCAGGTTCGTTTGCCATCGCACTGTGCCGTCGCGTTCCACGGCGGCCAATGTCCCGCTTTTGAAGTACACGAAGATCGCATCACCGTCGCTGACCGGAGACGCGTTGCTGCCCGATCCGTTGCGATGTTTTCCTTTGACTTCGGGACCGAATTTCGTCAGCCACTTTTCCGTGCCCGACCAATCGATGGCCACCAATGCATCGACACCCTCGCTCGGCGCGGTGACGTACAGGGTCTGGTCGACGACGATCGGAGTGGAACATCCCTTGCCGGGAAGCGCTGTTTTCCAACGCAGGGTCTGGTCATTCAGCTCGGACGGGTAGTTTCCCGTCGCCACACTGCCCAGGTCTGACGATCCACGCCATTGCGGCCAGTCGGCGGTCGCGTCGGACTGGGCCAGCGCGAACCCCATAACAAAGGTCGACAGGATCAAGCCGTGTTTCGTCATCATTGGTTTCTCAGTGGGAAAATGAATTGCCGATCGCTCCGCTTCGTAGATTAAACGACGTCAGGTACCGTGAACGAACCACGCGCCGGTCGCGTCAATAAACGGTCCGCTTGGGGATCGTCTTTAAAGGTTTCTTTTTCCGGATCGAAGTGCAGCGTGCGATCGACCCGGTAAGCGATATTGGCCAAGTGACACAGCGCGGCCGAATGATGCCCCTGTTCGATCTCGGCCGAAAGAAATTCTGGGTTGCGTGCACGGACCGCGAGCGCCCAGTTGCGGAAGTGCGGCAGGTTGGAAATCGGGCTGCCCTCTTCAAAGGCGCTCGGACCCGGCTCGCGATTGCGTCCCAAGAACGTGTAGTAGCTCGAGTAGTCGGGTATGATCATCGTGCCTTCGGTGCCCAAGAAGATTGTTCCGACGGGGAAGTCTTTTTGGACGAAGGGATACTGATCGCGAAAGCCCGCTTCGGCGTTGGTGTACCAATCGCGGACTGCGAACTCGACCATCTTGCCGTCGGCCCATTTCAACGACGTGGACAAGACACCCGGCGTTTCGGCGCTGCTCTGATGGACCTTTTCTTGCATGTAATTGGAACCCACCGATGAAACCTGCACCGGGTGCGTGTCCAATTTTAGACCCCAGCGTAGGATGTCCATTTGATGGACGCCCTGGTTGCCGATTTCTCCGTTGCCGTAGTCCCAGATCCAATGCCAACGACGATGTTGGAAATTACTGAATTCGTGCACGGGGGCCGGTCCACACCAGGCGTTCCAGTCGAGTCCATCGGGCACCGGTCGCGGTGCATGCTTGCCCAGGTCGCCGCGGATCTTGTAGGCGATGCCGCGGGCAAAGTAGACGTCGCCGATCACGCCTTGATGCAGTTTGTCGATGCCTTCGACGATGTTCGGTGACGATCGGCATTGCGTTCCGTGCTGGACGATCCGGTTGTACTTGCGCGCCGCCTGGACCATTTTGCGGCCTTCGAAGATGTTGTGTGATCCAGGCTTTTCGACATAAACATCTTTGCCCGCCTGGCAGCCCCAGATCACGTTCAACGAATGCCAGTGGTTGGGTGTGGCGAACGTGACCGCGTCGATGGACGGGTCATCCAAGACGCGTCGCATGTCGTCGTAGGTTTGGATCTTGTGACCGCTGCGCTCGGTCCAAACCGTTTCGGCGGATTTCAGTTTGGCTTCGTCGCAATCACAAATGCCTGCCAGTGTGACGCCGGAGGTGGATTCCTTTTCCAGTTCGACCAGGCTTTCCGCGTGAGCTTTGGCGCGTCCCCCCATGCCCACAATTGCGACTCGGATCTTGTCGTTCAAGTTTTGTCCGCGCACGATGGCCGGGGCGGCGAAGACCGCAGCGGTACCGGCCGCGGCGGCTTGGATGGATTGGCGACGCGTGATCGGCTGAGTCTGTTTGTTCATGTTCGTCTCGTTTGATCGGAGTCTTGAGGGCGTCTCGATTCACACCGCTGGTGTCGCCTGGAATTGTAACACGAAACACCTGCTGGGTTTGCGGGACGACCCAAGCGACAGAGAGCCAACCGCCGCGTGGCAAGGACGCTGGTGGAGGGAAATTCAGCCTTCGTTGGTGTCTAGCCTTTAGGCGATCCCCCACTCGCTGCGGAGCAGCGAATCGAAGCGGCTAAAGCCTGCACACCAGCGGGTTGTCCCAAGTGTTTCGCAGCGTTACTGCACACTCAACTTGCGGCGGTAAACGGTCGAACCGTTGGTGATGTACAAATAGTCGCGATTTGCCCCGGCCAGTGTGCAACTGGTCAGCGGTTTGGTCGGATCGGGGGTGGGCAGCACGCCACAGGGACGCCCGGTCGGATCAAAGATCTGCACACCGACCGAGCTGGTCACGTAGTAACGCCCTGCCTTGTCGACCGCCATGCCATCGCCTCGCGACGCGGTCAGGTACGGCGGCGGTTCGTTGAATTTAAATTCACCCTTGGCGTCGATCGCCAGCCGCATCGGCATGGTTGGCATTTTGGCGTCCAGGCTGCCGTCGGGATTGACCCGGAACGTCCAGGTGCTCTCGCCGCCGGAATCGGAAACCGCCAATGTGCCCCCGTCGCCCGACAACGCGATTCCGTTGGGGCGGGTGATGCCGCTGTCGACCGCCGTCGTCCCGCCGGTCTTCAAGTTGATCCGTGTGACCTGTTTGGCCCGAGTTTCGGTGATGAAGATAAAACTGTCGGCGCTGACGGCCAAGTCATTCGGTTTGACTCCGGTCGCGACCACATTGACCGCGCCGGATTTTGGGTCGATCGAAATCACGCGATCCATCGCACCCTGGCATCCATACAACAGTCCGTCGGGACCGAACATCAGCCCGCTGACCGATTCCTTGGCGATCACCGTTTGCTTGCCGTCATCGGCACTGACGCGATACACCGCCGGCGCCTTCATGTCGCTGTAGAAAAAATTGCCTTCAGCGTCGCTGCACGGTGCGTCGGCGAACCCGAGGTCCGTGGCGACGGCTTCCCAGGACTGGCCCGGGATCAACAGGTTCAACAGCGTCAAATCGCCGCGCAAGTCTCCGCTGGTGTCCAACACCGGCTGGTGTGTCTCGTTTCGCCACAGCCATTTCATCGCATCGGGGAAACGGGCGCTGCCGAAATCGGCATTGTGTGCGTAGCCTTCGGCCCAATCGAAACGGGCGTCGTAACCCATGTACTTCAGCGCCGATGCCATTCGCTGGTTTGCCCACGGCCAGCTTCCGAACGCGTTGTCGACGTCACCGCTGGTGTCGGACATGTAAACGCGGATCGGTTTCGGTTCCGTTTTGCGGACCAGTGCCGGATAGACGTTGCCGCCGCGAAGGTTGGTGAAACTTCCGACGTTCGAGTAAACCTTGCCGAACTGGTCGGGACGTTCCCAGGCGGCGGTGAAGGCGCAGATGGCGCCGGAGCTGGATCCGCCGATCGCCCGCATCGCGGGATCGGACGAAAGGTTGTAGCGCTGCTCGACCGCGGGCAGGATTTCTTCTAACAAGAATCGCGTGTATCGATCACCCAGGCTGTCGTATTCAAAGCTGCGGTTGGAAGACTTTTTACCTTGGCGAGGCTTTGACTTGTGGTGTCCCGGATTGATAAACACGGCGATGGTCGGAGGCATTTCGCCGCGTGCGATCAAGTTGTCAAACACGATCGGGATTCGCCAGCGTCCCTTGATGTCACGCATCCGCTCGCCGTCCTGAAACACCATCAGCGCAGCGGGCGTGTCCGCATTGTATTGTGCCGGCACATAGATCGCCCAATCACGGATCGTGTCTTGAAAGATCTCGGACTCCCACGGCTCCATGGGCTCGACCGTGCCCTTCGGAACCGAGTCGTCGGCAATGGCATCGGGATGCGGTTGCCACTCGGGTTTTGTTTCCGTCGACGGGATCACAGTCGACTCGGAGTCATCCGACCACAGCCAACGCAGTGCGCCCGGAAAGACTTCGCCGCCCCACTTTCCACTGTGCCCGCCTTCGGTCATCACCAGCTTGTAGTGATAGCCGGCGTACTGCAGCGCGGCCGCCATGTCTCGATTTCCCAGCGGCCAGTTTCCGTGCAGATTGTTCAGGTCGTCCTTGCCTTCTTGCAGGTAAACCTTGATCGGTTTGGGTGCGGCTTTCGTTTTGCGGATCAATCCGGGATAAGCCCAGCCGCCGCGGATGTTGGTGAAGCTGCCGATGTGGCTGAGCACTTTGCCGAACTGATCCGGTTTTTCCCAGGCGACGGTGAACGCACAGATGCCGCCGGACGAGATCCCGCAAACCGCGCGGCGATTGGCGTCGTCAGAAACGTTCAGTCCTTTCAATGCAACGGGCAGAAACTCGTCGACCAGGAACGTCGCGTATCGACCACCGAGTGAATCGTATTCGAATGAACGGTTGCTGCGGTCTTTCGCGCCGGGTTTGGTCGCCGGAATCGTGCCGGGGTTCACAAACACGGCGATCGTGACCGGCATCGCGCCGTGATGAATCAGATCGTCAAAAACCGCGGGAACGCGAAACGCGCCGTCGGCCTTGGCGTAGTTCTTGCCGTCCATGAACACCATCAAGTTTGCCGGCTCATTCGCGTTGTACTGTGCCGGAACGTAGACGCTGTACTGGCGCGTCGTACCGGGGAACACGCCACTGTCAGCGAAGACGCCTTCGGTGAGTTTCCCCTGCGGAACATCCGGTTGGACCTGACGATCAGACACGTTGGATGGAGAGTCGTCTGCGGCAGACACGGTGGCCATCGCCAGCAAGACGGCGAGGGCGAGCAAGGCTTGGAGTTTCATGGTGATTCAGGAGGGCGGCAAAATGCGGGGAGGTTGTGCGGATGGCCCCACATCATCGTTTGCCGCTGACCGGTAAGCAAGTGCCACAAAGAATCCGCGTTTGCCCAAACAATAGGCCGCAATCGGACGTGGATGTCGGACATCTCACCCGTCCCGACGACCGCCGTTGCACAGGTCAAAGCCAAACGCCTTCGGGTCCGCGTTGCAACGCGGATCATGTTTCCCACCTCGTTCCCAGCGGAACACACCGAAGCGGGGGGAATAGTTTGTAGAATGATCGCCTGTTAGCAACCTGGTCATTTCAATCAGTTTGGTCAACCACTTGTCGATGACACTGAGGAGTTGGACACGATGAAGAATTATTTCTTACTAAGTCTGCTGGCGTGCTCATTCGCCGTTCACTGCTCGGTTGCTGCCGAGCCGACTCGGGTATTGATCGTGGTTGGCCCGAGTACGCATCCGCCGGGGTCGCACGAAGTCGCTGCGGGGGGGCGGCTATTGCAGCATTGCCTCAAGACGATGTCGAACGTTTCAGACGTCGCGGCGGAGGTTGTGTATGACTGGCCGAAGGATCAGTCGCGTCTGAAAACGGTGAACACGATTGTGTTTATCGGCGATACTTTTCCGCCTCAGCGACTACCAGAGTCCGACACGATTCTTGCGCAACTCGATACGGTCATGGCTCGTGGATGTGGCATTGTCTGTGTGCACTACGCAACCGGCTTGATGGGTCACGATGTTGGCCAAGCTGGTGAGCATCCGCTGCTCGGTTGGCTCGGTGGCTATTTTGCAAATAAGTCATGTCCCCATCATCAAAGCGTCGCCAAAATCTATGCCTCCGCCACGATCACGCCGGCGACTCCGGGACATCCGATCTCACGAGGTTGGAACGAGTTCACGTTGCATGATGAACCCTACATCAACAACTATTTCGGATCCGACCAGGATCGATTGGCCGCGAATGTGACGGTACTGGCCACGTCAATGTTACCCCCTGAGTCTCCCAAGGATGAAACGGTTGCCTGGTGTGTCGAGCGACCCGATGGCGGTCGTGGATTCGGGATCGTGATGCCCCATTTCTACAAGAACTGGGCGTTGGAAGATTTGCGACGATTCATCCTTAACGGAATCGTCTGGACTGCCAAGCGAGATGTTCCCCGCGGCGGGGTGCAAACGACGCTGCCGGACCTCACCACGTTCTCGCCGGCGGCGGTTGAGTTTTCTGAGGATCCGAACAAATTGGCGCGGCGGATCGTTCAATCCGCCGGGGGGAAAGCGAATCTGCTGAGTCGGTTTGCCATTCAAGAGCGGTTGAATGTCAGTGACGATCTCTCAAAACCGGGCAAACCTCGCGAGTCTGTCTTCGATGGCCACCAGGACTGGTGGTTTCGCGGAGGCAAAGGCGACTGGAAAAAAAAGAAAGACGAGCCGGCAACGGATCTCGTTTGGGCGTGGACGCTGCAGGCACTCATCGATGAAAAGTCACATTTGAAAATGTTGACGGAACTCAACGAAGGTGGGCATACGCTTGTCGGCTTACGAGTCAGCGAGTCGATCTCGCCGGCGATGGACGTTTACTTTGACAAGACGAACCTGCAACTCGTGCGAATCGATTGGCGTAAGGACATCAATCGCTTCAGTGACTGGAGGGAGCACGATGGGGCGAAGTATCCGTCCAAGTGCATCGGATATCGCAAAGCAACCGGCAAGCCATGGTTTGTCAGTGAGATTATCGAACTGCGTCGTCTCAAAGATCTTCCTGGCGACTTGCAGTAACTCCGCGATGCCACAATTCTCAAATGATGCGCCGTTCTCTCTGCAAAGCTCAGTTGACGGCAGGCTTTACTGGGCTGCCGATGCGGACGGCCCCAAACAGAAAGATGGAGATGTACGACCGGGGTTTATCCGTTGTGATTCGGCCGACTTTTACAAAAGGTGGCTCTGTTGCAAACGCAGTCTTTCGCCGGCTCGGTTTGTCTTGTGCAGGAAATTCCACCCACCGATTCTACGGACGAGGCTCCTTTATGAGCCCTGTTCGCTCCGCGCCCCGGTGATCAATCAATCCATCACCGTTTTAGCGCGGTTTCATTTCGAAATGACTGGCTGTTGCCCAGCGACCGGAGTCTGCTTCGCCTTGATAGAACTGCAGGCTGATCTGCGGCACTGCCGAGGTGTCTTCGGGTAGGGTGGCTGTGCCGACGGCGATCCAGTCTTGATCGCTGGGTTTCCGATAAAATCCGCTCAGCTCACGTCCATCGACGACGAAACGCAGCTGGACCATTTCGTCAGGATAGGGAACGATTGCGATCGTTCGCGTGCGATCATTTTCTTCGCGTCCCATCACGATGTTGGTAATGCCATGTTCGATTTCCAGTCCGATTTTGACCATCGTTGAATCGCTGTAGTACCAGACCAAATTCGTTTGCTCCCAGCGTTTCTTTGGATGCTGTTCCAATTGCACGCTGACGTCGACGGAGTCCTGCCAGGCCCGGGGCACCGGATGAAGCAGCACGTTTTTCGCATCGTTGGCCTTGCCCCACATGTTGCCCGGTTCAACAAGAACTTGCAGGCCTGAATCGGTCAGCTTCCACCCGTCTTTGTTTTCCCGCAACCATCGCCACTGTTTCCGCATCGAGCCTTGAAACGTGTCCACAATCGGTTGAGTTTCTGTCGCAGCCTCCACGGTCTCGCGTTTGACGTTTTCGTCATCTTGGCCGACGACAATCAGCGGCGACGCGATCAGCATGATCGCGATCAGCATGATCGCGATCAGACAGAATCTTCCCGGGAGAGTGCGTTTCATGTTGCTTGATGTCTGTGGTGGCTCGTTGATTGAGACGCGTCGACTCATCTGCGCCCCTGTCTACTTGCGTCGCATGGCAATGACCGAAAACTTGGGCAGGTTCAGGTAGAGTTTACCATCAGCTTGCACCGTCGGTTCGTGGAACGCGTTTCCCGCACCGTCCCAGCCACCGAATCGGGAATCTTGAGTGCACAATACCTGCGTCCATTGGCCGTCCATTCCCGCAGCCACTCCGTAGCTGTGGTTGGTGAAGTTGGTCGGGCCGAAATTGATCACCACCAGGATGTGATCGTCGCCCCAATCGCGGCGGAAGGCGATCACTGCGTTGGTCGTGTCTTCGTGTGTCCAAGCGAGAGATCCACGGCGAATCGCGTCGCTGTCCCAGCGCAATTGCGTCGTATGCTGGTACAACGCCTTCATCTTCGTTCCGTCGGCGTCGCGTTCGTATTCCCAATCGACGGCATGATCGAAGTTGTCATCAAACCAGCCGTCTTGGGCAAATTCTTCGCCTTGCCAAATCATCGGGATTCCGGGCGAAAGCAGGCTGGCCGCCGCCGATGCCCGTGATTTAGCGTGGGCATACCAACTGCTCCGTCCGCCGAATTCAGAGATCAGGTACGAGCCACCGTTGCGGCACTCGTCGTGCGACATCGCGAAAATCACTCGCTGGGTCGGGTCCGCATAGTCGCCACCATTGATGCCACGCCGGACTTCGCTCAAATTCGCCCCCGACTCTGCTTTGAACGCTCGTTCGAGCTGATGATGCAAATCGACCCACCATCCGGAATGGAAATTCCCCGAACGCACCATTTCACTTTCATACGGCAAGTTCTCGCAAATCATGATCTTGCTTGGGAATTCCTGACGCATGCTCCAGACGATGTCGCGCATCGCGTCCCAACCGCCAGGTTTATTCTTAATCTCCGTCGTCGCATCCCAGCGCAAACCGTCCAAGTGAAATTCGCTCAACCAGTAACGGCAGTTCTGTTTGATGTAATCCCGGACTTCGTTTCGGTTCCAATCGGGCGCGATTCCCCATTGGGTGTGCTGGTTGGCGAAATAGATACCGCCATCGCCTCCTTCGCTGTCACCGTCGTAATTCCAGTACCAATTGTCGCGGCCACCGTTGGTGCTGAAATGGTTGTAGACGACGTCCATGATGACACCCAAACCCTTGGCATGGGCGGCATCCACGACGGCTTTCAGTTCTTCGTAGGACGGCGCGGCGCCGCTGGTGTAGCTCGATTCGACGGCAAACAATCCCGTGGGGGCATAGCCTAAATAGGGCGTCGGATTGGGGCTGTCGGGGCCTGGTGTTTCATGGACCGGCAAGAGTTCGATCATGTTGGCGCCGACGCTCTTGATGTAATCCAGCTTCGTGAGAAGGTTCTTGAAATTGCCGGGATAGTCTTGGCCGTCGTTCTTGCCCACGAAGGTGCCGACATGCAGCTCGTAGATGATCATGTTTTCGAATCGAGGCGTTTTCCATGCGTTGTCGGTCCACGGAAAGGTGTCCTTTGCCACGACGAGGGAGGCACCCGCGGAATGTTCCATCTGGCGGCCGTAGGGATCGGCGCGGTCGATCGTTCCATTGATCGCGAATTTGTACTTTTGCCCCGGTTGGACGCCCGGTTCAAACCCGAACCACCAGCCGCCCGCATCCAGAGCAGATGGTCGCTGCGATCCCATTGATTGAAGTCACCGACGAGCGCCACCTTGTTCGCGTGGGGTGCCCAGACTTTGAAAAACGCTCCGTTATCGCTGAGCGTGCTGCCCGGCGGTCGGAAGCTATGCTTCGGTTTACGGACCTCAATTGCCACTGTATTCTCGTTGCCGGCGGCGTCTTTCGCGATGGCCTTGACCCGGTAGGTCTGATCGGGTGCGTCGGCGTTGAAATCAAATTGAACGGAATACGGACTGGTGGTGTCTGATTCGATCAGCGTTCCATCTTTATAAAACTCCACCTCCGCCACACCAACATCGTCATTGGCGTCCGCCGTGACGTCGACCTTCCCGCCGACAGCGTCATCGTTCGTCAGTGACGTGATCGACACCGAGGGTGCCGTTGTATCTTGTGCTGCAACTTGTCCGCACACAACGGAAGAGATCAGCACCAATAGCAGACTCAAATCTCTTGCATTGCACATCTCGACCGCCCTCAAAAACGATTGTTTGAATGGAACAAAACCGTCGTTGCCTCATTGAACGTTCTAGCAGATCGCGACCTCGTCGACAGCGGAAACACAAATCGAATCGTTGACTCACCGGCCGACTACTGAACAAAGGTCTTGTGTCAGCGGCGTGCCACTTTGGTATCTACACAACCTACTTTGGCTCCCTTCTCCCACGGCTTTGCGGGGGAGAAGGGCTAGGGATGAAGGGGACTTATTCTTTGCGCCGTTGCTAGATGACGGCAACGAGACGTTCTCGAACCCCGGTTGGATCTGGCGATAGGTCGTACGCTGGAATGCGTACGACATCTAATCGACTCAGCAAGAATCAACGGTGGATCGCCGATCGGATGCTCACTTCGAACTTCCCTCCGACGCCACCACGATTGCGGTCCATCAGCTAAACCGAGTTTTCGAGTTCATTCGATCGGCCGCGCTGATCACGAGCAAACTCGGTGGCCTTGCGATTGCAACGTCGTTTCGTCATGCGGATTCCCCCTCACCCCCGGCCCCTCTCCCCCAAACAAGCCTCGACTCGTCGCAACGTTTGCAGGGTACTGAAAAGCCCGAAGGGACGCGGGCAGGTTGTGGGTGGAGATAATCCTGATCGATGCCGTCCCGAACGGACCTTCGTTTTGCAGTCGTCCCTCGATTACCAGTCCAGTTTGTTGATGTCTGAATCCATTATGATAGCCGACCCTTGACTCCGTTTCCGGCTCGCAAGTAGGTCGCGCATCATGCTCCGTTCTTTCCCAGTCTATTTTGCCGCATGTTGTTTGCCGCTGATGGCAGCGTTGGCCGGCGCCGAGCGGCCGAATGTGTTGTTCATCGCGATCGATGATTTGAGGGTCGAACTGGGATGTTACGGTCACGCGGCGGTGAAGTCGCCGAACATCGATCGGCTCGCGTCCGGCGGCATGGTTTTCGAACATGCCTACTGCCAGCAAACCGTCTGCAATCCCTCCCGCGCATCGCTTCTGACGGGCATGCGGCCCGATACGCTGCGGGTCTGGGATCTGCCGACACACTTCCGTCAGAACAAACCCGATGCGGTCACGCTTCCTCAATGGTTCAAATCCAACGGCTACCACACGCAGTGCGTCGGCAAGATTTTTCACAACTGGCGGCAAGACGATTGGAAAGGCGATCCCAGGTCCTGGAGCGTCCCGTCGGTGCTGCACTACAACAGTCACTCCAACGACAAGCCGCGGGTCGACGGCGCGGTGCCGCCGAATCTGGCGTCGGGGAAAAACGGCATCGAATGTCGCGACGTTCCCGACGACGCCTACTTCGACGGGCGCGTTGCGGAAACGGCCGTCGGAACCTTGCGGGAACTGAATCGGCGTGACGATCCGTTTTTTCTGGCCGTCGGTTTTTGGAAGCCACACACACCCTTCAACGCTCCCAAGAAATACTGGGATCTTTATGATCGAAACAAGATTCCGGTTCCGAGCGACGTGCAGCCACCGAAAGGCGTTCCCGACATCGCATTGACGAACGCCCGATTCAACGCCGGCGCAGAGTCGGAAGAGTTGCGGGAAATGCACCACGGACATCTCGCCGCGATCAGCTACCTGGATGCACAGATCGGACGGGTGTTGGATGAACTGGACGCACTGCAACTGCGAGACAACACGATCATTGTGTTGTGGTCTGACCACGGGCTGCATCTGGGCGAACACGGCTTGACGCGAAAAACAACGGCGTTCGAACTCGATGCCCGTGTTCCGCTGATCATCGACGCCCCCAAGCACGAAGCGGCCGGCCGTACGAGTGCTTTGGTGGAACTGCTGGATCTTTATCCGACGCTGACCGAGCTTTGTGGATTGGAAACACCTGGCGAAGTCCAAGGCGCCTCCTTGGTGCCGCTGCTGGACGATCCGTCGGCGCGCGTTCACAACGTGGCGCTCACCCAAACACCGCGCCCCAATTATCTGCGTGGCAAACTGCCCGAGGTGATGGGGTACTCGATTCGCGATCAACAATTCCGCTACACCGAGTGGCGGGACTTCAAAACCGAACAAGTTCTCGCCCGCGAACTGTACGACCACCACAAGGACTCGCACGAGACCGTGAACGCGGTGGACCATGACGAGTATCAACGCGCCGTCGCCGATCTTGCAGAAAAACTGGCCGAGAAACTGGCTGCCCAGTCCGCTGTTGCCGCTTCTCGACTCGATGCTCGTCCGCACCCGGTGACGAATCCGGGCAGCCCACGGATGCTGGATCTGAAAACCACCGGCCCCGATGCGTCGCGAATCGATTTCATCGAACTCGCCCGAGTTCCTTCACAGCACGCCATCATCTGTGACGTCCGAGATCGCGCCGGAACCTGGGTTCATCAACACGCCTACCTCGCTCATTTCAATGGCAAGTATTGGGCGATGTGGAGCGACGGTCCGGGCGTGCCAAGACCGGGCCTGACGCCGGAGCAGCTTCGCGATGTGGTGCCGGGGCACGACCGACCGGACACCCGCGTGTCTTATGCTACAAGTGCTGACGGGTTGCACTGGACCGAGCCGGCGGATCTGTCCGGGCCGCCACGGACACCCGGATTTGGCTGGATCGCGCGTGGGCTGTGGGTCCGTGATGGCGAGTTACTGGCGCTTGCGAGTCACTTCAACGCGCCGGGGTATCCCGGCAAAGGGCTCAGTCTGGAAGCGTTTCGCTGGGACGCGGGCGAGCAAACATGGAAACCGCATGGCACGGTGATGGACGACACGCTCAATAATTTCCCGCCGAAGCGATTGCCGCAGGGCGACTTCATGATGACGCGCCGCGACCATCGCCAGCAGGTCTCGGTGATGATCGGCGGCGACACCGCCTTCGACGACTGGAAGATCCGCCCGCTCGCTAGCTATGACGCCAGCGGTCGCCCGGAAGAACCCTATTGGTACGTCTTGCCAGACGGCAGAAACCTTGTCGGTCTGATTCGCGACAACGGGCGTTCGGGACGATTGCTGCGAACCTTTTCCAGCGACAGCGGCCGGACGTGGAGCCCGATCGTCAAGACAGATTTTCCTGACGCGACGAGTAAGTTCTTTGTGCTGCGAACCTCACGGGGCTATTATGTGCTGGTCTCTAACGCCAATCCGCGCGGGCGCGACCCGTTGACCTTGGCCGTCAGTTCGGACGGATTGGTCTTCACCCACCTGTTTCAGCTCGTCGGCAGTCGACACGTCGATTATCCACACCTCATTGAACACGACGAACACCTGTTGATCGCGTTTTCCGGCGCGAAGCAAACGATGGAAGTTTTGAAGGTATCGCTCGACGATGTCGACGCGCTCCTTCGATCGAATCAATCCGCCAGCCCGCGTTGACGATCCACTCTGTTGGTCGTCACTACCTCGCATACCCTCCCCCTGTACGAGTCCTGCCATGCCGTCACGTTGTTGCCTCTCCCTCGTCTGCTTATTGATCGGTCTGGCCGACGGTGCCCGTGCGGCCGAACGACCGCCGAACATTGTCTACATCATGTCCGACGAACTAGCGTATTACGAACTGTCGCACATGGGAAACGAACGATTGCGGACGCCCAACATCGACCAGATGGCGCGTAAAGGGATTCGATTCACCCAGGCACTGGCGGCGGCACCGGTTTGCGGTCCGCTGCGCGCTTGCATGATGACCGGAAAGCACATGGGGCATTGTTCGGTTCGCGACAACCCCGGCGGCACGCCGCTTCGCCCCGGTGAGCCGACGATCGCCAGCATGCTGAAGCAACGTGGCTATGCGACCGGTGGGTTTGGCAAATGGGGCGCCGGCGGGCGTGGATCGACCGGTGTGCCGGAACAACACGGCTTCGACGACTTCTTCGGATACTACGACCAGGTTCATGCGCACTCGTTTTATCCGCCCTATCTGGTGCGAAATAGCCAGGAGGTTCCGCTGCCGGGAAACGATGGTGGTCGCGAAGGTGAAACGTACTCGCACTACGAGATCATGAAGCGGGGCAAAGCGTTCATCCGCGAGAACAAGGATCGACCGTTCTTTTGTTATTTCCCAGTCACCCCGCCGCACGGGATGTACGACATTCCGGCGGATGATCCCGCCGCGGCCGCTTACAAGGACGACGCATGGTTCAATGACCCAAACGTGTCACAGGACGCCAAAAACTATGCGGCAATGGTCACAATGATCGACAACGATCTGCGTTCGGTGCTGGACTTGTTGCGTGAATTGAACCTCGAAGACAACACGATCGTTTTCTTCACTGGTGACAACGGCGGCCAAGATCGGTTTCGCAGCAACGAGTATCCGCGCGGCTACTTTGGCCCGAACAAGAATCCCGTCACCGGCGTCGAATTCCGCGGCGGCAAGGGGAATCTTTACGAGGGAGGGCTGAGGATTCCGTATCTGGTGCGCTGGCCTGGCAAAATCAAAGCAGGTCAAGTCAGCGATTTGCTTTTCAGCCAAGTCGACGTGTTTCCGACGCTTGCTGAACTGACCGGCGCCGAAGTCCCCGGAGATCTCGATGGCATGTCGATTCTGACCGAATTGATCGGCGCCGAAGCGACCGGACACGAGCAACCGCAACACGAGTTTTTGTATTGGGAGTACGGTCCACAAACGGCGGTCCGGCTGGGACAGTGGAAAGCGATCCAGCCCAAACGCGACGGTCCATGGGCCTTGTATGATCTGGACCGCGATGTCAGCGAAACGACAGACCTCGCCAAGCAGCACCCTGATGTGTTGGCCAAAATGATCGCCCACGCCAAAGCCGCTCACCAGCCGGTTCAACCCGGGACGTTTGAATCCAAAGAGTTGCATGAGCGTGATCGGCAAGCGAAATGGGGATCAAAAGGGAACCCCGCCAAGAAGAGCAGCAGCAATCGCGGCCAGAAGGTCAACCGATTGGCCGACAAGAATCTGGTGTCGGCCGACAAAATGAAGCTCGTTCGATACAGCAGCGAGAACACCGGTAACGAAAAGCATGCAGCCAACGCGATCGATGGGAATCCCGAAACGATCTGGCACTCCCGTTTCGATCAGGGCGTCGCCCAGCCGCCCCACGAACTGGTGATCGATTTGGGCGCGACGTACCAGGTCGACGGCTTTCGCTACTTGGCCCGACAAGACGGCGGCTGGAACGGAGCCTTTGCGAAAACCGATTTCACCATCAGCGGTGTGGCAGACTCCTTCGGAGAACCCTCCGCCACGGCGACCTTCGGCAAGGTAAGGACGGCTCAGAAAGCAGATTGTGAAACTCCGGGGCGCGGCCGCTATGTCCGCGTGCGTGTGTTTTCGGAGGTCAACGAAAAACCCTGGGCATCCGCCGCGGAGATCGGAGTGGTCGGTCGGAAAGTACCCTAGCGCTCCGTGTCACCTTGTCTTCCGGGTAAGCGGTAGTGGACGAGGCGACGAGTCCTCCGCCAATATGCCGACTGCGGAGGACTCGTCGCCTCGTCCACTACCCGAAAATTGAGCTGAGACGGACTACGAGTGCTTCAACACACGGGTGACAGGGTGTCAAAAATCCTTGGGTTCGCACTGCCAGCCGTGGGCTCATCGAACCATCGGGCCGTTGGCGGGTTCCGCTACCCCTAAGTCGAAAAATGCCGGAGCTCGAGGGGCGGGAGCGCGCACTGAAGCAGAATTTCAATCAAGCTAGGTGAACCAACCGGCTCATTCCTCTTCAAACGGTCGATCACCATGCGCCACTCCTCTCTTTTCTTGGCATGCGTTCTCGTTGCGGCGCCGTTGGGCCTAAGCCACGGCCAGGACTCCACGGGGCTCGCCCAAGATTCTGTGGTGCACCCCGAGCGATGGCCTGCCGCACGCAGCCCGATCGGTTTGGATGACGCGATGGAAACGCGGATCGGCGAGTTAATCGCGAAGATGACGTTGCGGCAGAAAGTGGGCCAGGTGATCCAGGCCGACATCGGATCGATCCAACCCGACGATTTGAAGACCTATCCGTTGGGATCGATCCTCAACGGAGGCAATTCCGCGCCGGGAGGAAACAATCGGGCGGCGGCAAAAGATTGGCTGTCGCTTGCTGATGCATTTTACAACGCCAGCCGCGAATGTGATTTACAGGGCGGGCCCTTCATTCCGTTGCTGTGGGGGACCGATGCGGTCCATGGGCACAACAACATCGTCGGCGCCACCTATTTTCCGCACAACATCGGCTTGGGAGCGACGCGGAATCCGGCATTGCTTCGCAAGATCGGCGAGATCACTGCCAGGGAGATTCGTGTGACGGGCCAGGAATGGACCTTTGCCCCAACGATTGCAGTGGTTCGAGACGACCGGTGGGGAAGGACATATGAAGGTTATGCCGAGCATCCGGAAGTGACGGCAAGCTATACGGGAGAGTTGATCGAAGGGATCCAGGGTATCGCGGGTGACCCTTCTTTTCTGAAAGGTGAGCACGTCATCGCCACCGCAAAACACTTTGTCGGAGATGGCGGAACGACCGGCGGCAAGGACCAGGGCAACAATCAAATGTCCGAGGAAGACCTTCGCGATCTGCAAGCGGCCGGCTATCCGGTTGCGATCAATCACGGCGTTCAATGTGTGATGGCATCGTTCTCCGAGTGGCAGGGGAAACGGTTGCACGGTCACAAGGGATTGCTCACCGATGTGTTGAAAGGGCGGATGGGCTTTGACGGATTTATTGTCGGTGACTGGAACGCGCACGCCCAAGTTCCCGGTTGCACCGCCACCGACGCATTGCCCGTACTTGATGCCGGGCTGGACATGTACATGGCCGCCGACAGTTGGCGGGGACTGTTCGAAACGATGCTTCGTCAGGCCGAGTCCGGTGACGTGGACATGGCCCGATTGGACGATGCGGTACGGAGGATTCTGCGGGTCAAGCTCCGCGCCGGCTTGTTCGAATCGGGGTCCCCGTCCTCGCGACCGCTGGCCGGAAAATTCGACGAACTCGGCAAACCCGAGCACCGCGCCGTCGCTCGACAAGCTGTACGCGAGTCGCTGGTGTTGCTCAAGAACAACGGCGGCGTGTTGCCGCTGCGGTCCGATTCAACGATCGTCGTCGCCGGCGACGGTGCTGACAGCATCGGCAAGCAGAGCGGTGGCTGGACACTTTCATGGCAAGGTACGGGCAACTCGAATGACGATTTCCCCGGCGGCACGTCGATCTACGAAGGCATCCGTCGGCAAGTCCGAGCGGCCGGAGGTCGAACGATCCTGGTCGGTGACGGCAAGCCGGTAGCAGACTCCAGCGCGATGAAACCCGCCGCGGCGATCATCGTGTTCGGCGAAGACCCGTATGCGGAGTTTCAAGGGGACGTCGAAACGCTTGCCTACAAGCCGGGAGATGACAAGGACTATCAACTGCTGAAATCGTATTCCGATCGAGGCGTTCCGACGATCGCCGTGTTTTTGACCGGTCGTCCGCTGTGGGTCAATCGGGAAATCAACGCGGCGGATGCCTTTGTCGTTGCGTGGCTGCCTGGTTCCGAAGGGATCGGTGTCGCCGACGTCTTGCTAACCGATCGGCAAGGGCAGGTGCAACACGACTTCAAAGGCAAGCTTTCTTATTCATGGCCACGTACCCCGATGCAAACGCCCCTGAATGTTGGCCAACCCGAATACGATCCACTGTTCCCCTATGGTTACGGTCTGACCTATTCCGATTCGGTCACCCTGCCGCAACTGTCGGAACAAGCCAGCGGCGACACGGGGCTGAATCTGACGGACTACTTCGATCGGGGCCGCGCGATTCCACCGTGGAGAATCGTGTTGACCAGCGAAGCAGAGCGGATGGTATTGACCGAGACGCGTGGCGGGACTGCAAACGATGCGATTCGAGTCGTCTCGGCCGACGAGTCCGCACAAGAAGACATCCGCACCATCACTTGGACCGGGAAAGGGCAAGCGTCTTTTGCGTTGGCGGCAGAAAACCCCGTCGATCTCTCGGCACCCGAGTTTGCGTCGGCTGCGATCAAAATTCGGCTTCGCGTCGACACACCGCCGTCATCCGAGGTGACCTTGGCGCTGGCGACCAATGGCGGCTCCAAGTCGATCTCGCTGGGTGAACGAATCTCCGGTCAGCAGCCCGGCGTCTGGCAAGAGCTTTCGATTCCCGTCGCGAACCTTGCGACCGGAGACGCGCTGCAATCCGTGACCGCCGTGATGATGATTCAAACCTCAGGCACGTTCAAGATGAGCCTGGCGAAGGTCCAACTGGATCTTTTGTGACCAAGTAACTGCGAGTCCCTCGTGTGACGTAGATCGCTTCTTCGCTCAACCGCCGACACAGCTCGACCAGAAATTCGATCAGCCGGTCGAACTCGCTTTCTTTGTTGAACGACACTTCGAATCGTTCCAGTACATCGTGCGAGAGCTGGGCGGATGGGTCGATCCAATATCCTTTGACCGGAGTCGGGGATTGGGTGTAGGCTCGATAGCGATGCATCAGAAACTCATGGATCGCCGAGCGTGCCGTCTGAGTCCCGTGATAGAAGCGTGGGTCATCCAGCTTGTGCGACGGAATGTAAAACTCCGTCATCGTTCCCAGTGCCAAGATGTGTGGCGAGTTCTTTGTGCCCATCAGCTAAATTGCTTTTGCATGGCGTCGAGAAAGGCTTGCAGTTGATCACCGGGTAATTCGTTGATGCCCGCGGCCGCCTTGCGTCCTCCGCCGGTCGGGAATTGGCGACATAGTTCGTCGGCACCGGTTTTGGTTGCCAGCGGGGCGCGGACGCTGACCAGATAGTCGCCCGAGGGCAAGAGGCTGGCTAACGCATGGGCGCGGTCCGGATTCTCGCGCGCCAGTTGGTTGCTGTACACACCACTGACACGCCGCGAAAAGCATTCGTTGGGGAACGTGAATGCCGCGCAGCGTCCGGTTTCCAGCACCGGGTCGATCGACTTGGCCCGATTCATGTCACTTTCGAAACCCTCGCTGAGAGTTTGAAAGGTGGTGTCGGACGCGATGAACTCGAACGGATCGGCATACGGCTGGATCTTGCGGTACAACTGATCGGGCGGGAAATACAAATCGTCCAGCGTGCTGCCGTAGCCGTTGTAGTTCAGCAGGGTGCCGAGCGTTTCGAGTTGGTCGAGCTGGGATTCGGTCAGATTCAGTGGCAGTGCGGCATTGCGGGCGGCGTCATGCAAGTTGTCGCCGAACAATGCGGTCACGGCCCAAGGCAGAAACGCACCGTCGAGGTGACGATTGACAAGCAGACCGGTGCAAACGTCTCCGGCGGTGTCGATTTGCACCGATAAGTTATTTGATTCGGGAATCTCGCCGGCAAAATGGTGGTCGAAATAGGCCACCGCGACGTCTTGCTCGAGTAGCCGCACCAGTTCCTCACGGTTTTTGTCGAGCGAAATGTCGAGCACCGTGACGCTGTCGCCGGATCGAGCCTGGACGCGTTTGAGCAGGTTGATGTCGCGTTTGACACCCGTCACCAGCGTGCTCTCTCGCGGCTGGGCCAAGCGAAGTTGGTGCAACGCACAAATGCCGTCTGCATCACCGTTAAACACGTCGAAGTGGGCCACGTCAAACTCCTGAATCGAAAGGGAAATGTGGAATGTAGCGTGACGGTGATGATCCGAAAACCGAGGTCGGGTTTTCTGATATCCTTCCAGAATTGGACCTCAACAAACCGTTGGAAGCAAAGATGGGAATCACGATCCATTACCGCGGCACGCTCGACCGCCTGGAAGACGTCGAGGAATTGGAGGACCGTGTGACCGACATTGCGTTTTCGCTCGGCGGACACGCCACCATTTGGCGTTCGTTTTCCGAGCACGATCGCTCACGTCTGGTGCGGGGATTGATCGTTGAAATGGCACCCGGGCAGGATACCCTGAGCTTGTTGATTTCCCCCGACGGGCATTTCATCCCGTTGCACCAGGTCAGCGCCGCCGAAAAAGGACCCTTGTCCGAACCACCCGATTGTTTCGTCAAAACCCAGTTCGGCGGAGTCGAGGGGCACGTCGCCGTTGCCCACTTATTGGGCGCGATCAAGTCGCGTTACTGCAGTCGGCTCGACATCGATGACGAAAGTGGGTTCTACGACCATCGAAATGCGGACGAGCTGGCCGGCAAGCTGCAATCTTCGGGCCAGGCGATCGGCATGCTCGCTGACCAACTGCGACCCTCCGGGCTCAGCAAAGAGGCGGCAGAAGACCCGAACATTGTCGCGTCACGCGTGCAGCGGATCGCAACGCTGGTGCATCAGAAAATGGTCGGCGGGCTGAAACCGGATCCTCCAACGGAGTTCCCCGAATGGATGGAGCAGAGTCTGGAAGACGAAGTCGACGAAATGGATCGGCTGAGGCGGAAGAACGACCTGCGGAGCGAGCGGATGGCCCGCTGGATCGAGGAAGCGATGGCTTCGGGGATGTCCGACGCCGATGCGTTCGATCTGGCGATGCAGAAAGAAGGATTGGCAGCGCGTTGCGAGGACGATCCGATTGACGATCCGATTGATGTTCTCTTTGATGCAATCGAACCAGACAACGACGAACTCGCTGCTGGTGACGAGAAGCACCCAGCAGTGATCAAGGCGGAAACGCTGCTGATGCAGTTCATGGATTTGCCTGCGGACAATGATTCGCCCGGTTCATTCCCCTCGATCGCCTGTCGAGGAGCAATGGATTTGCTCGGCGGTCTGGCGCAAGCAACTCAGGGGAGATTTGAAGGTCGAATCGATCGAGCGCTCGCGATCAGCCAACTCAAGCGAGCGCTCTCCGGACACGCGTTCGCCCAAGGAGCGGTGCTTGGCCTTCGCAACGAAGGCAAGATCTCGGACGACCAGTCGGCGCGACTGCACGAACTGCTGCGTTCGATCCTCAAGTCGATCCACGTGTTGTTGCACGATGCATGGGACGAGCCAGATTTTGAGTAGGGCAAGCGGCCCGTCATTCAAATCTGGGCGGAGTACGGGAGACGTCAAGACAGCGCCTGCATCAGACTGACAAGCGGCAGCCCGAAGCCGATCACCAGCAGGACGAACACGACCACCGCCAGGGCGATCGCGTACCAGCCGATCCGACGACGCGTTTCACCTGCCCCCAAGAACAGTGGAACGCAGACGAGCCCGATGGCGATGAAGAGGAGCAGAGCGCTGAAGCCCGAATGCAGCAGCCAACGGGTCAGCACCGGTAATTGAACTTCGAAGTCCTCGAAGATCGAACGCATGGCCGGACGGAGCACCATGATTTTGATCGCCAGGCCGCACCACAGCAAACACGCAAACAGGTACACCATCGATCGTCGCTGCGGGCGCGCTTCCATCGCAGTCGGCGGATGAAAGGGGTTCCGTTTTGGGGTCCCGTCTTCAGATGGACTCTCGGTCATGTTGCGTCAGGGGCAAGTGTTGACTCGGCGGTCGGCGGGACGTCTTTCAACCACCTTGGATTCAGCAGCTCTGCTGCACCGCATTCACCGGGGCGCATCAAGGGTTCCCACCTTCGCGCCAGTGCGACATTCTACAGCCTGATCACGGTTGCATTTTTGTTTTCATGGCGTTCATGGAGGGAATGCCCTAAGCCCAGAACCGAGCGTGGGAAGCGTCCGCCGATCATCATCGATGCGTCGGGGGCAGAAAGGGCAGCCATCTGAGACCGATGTGCAATACGTCACGGCGCACGGCGCTCACAAGGTTCACGGAGCTTGATCGGCTCCGAAAGTGATGCTGCCGCAGCCGTCGATTAAAACCACCCTCAACTCTTACGTCGGTCACAATGCTGATCGCACTGGCGGCACATGGTGGCGAATCCAGGGTGCCCTTTCGGTGACAGGCTGGGTTCGTTTGTCTCGACACGCAAGGTCGATGATTCAGAAAGCCCGTAAATGACGGGCCCAAACCAGCGGAGGACACGGGACTCGAACCCGCAGCCCCTTACGGGGTACCTCAGTTCCAGTGAGGCCGCTCACCAATTCGCTTATCCTCCGGCACAAATCCAGTCTAGCGTTTCAAGTTCCAAGTTCCAAGTTGGGGTGCTCCGAACTTGAGACCTGAAACCGGAAACTTGAAACCAATCACTCTACAGCGACGTCTTGGCGCCGCTGATCAGCTTGATGAACTCGTCGTTGCTTTCGAATCGACCGAGCTGTTTGGTCAGTTGTTCCATTGCGTCACAGGGATGCATGCTGGAAAGCGTCCGGCGCAACATCGTCACGGCTTCGTAGGTTTCTTCGTCGTGCAGCAATTCTTCGCGGCGCGTTCCCGACTGGCTGATGTCAATCGAAGGCCAGACGCGGCGGTCTGCCAAGCGGCGATCGAGCACCAATTCCATGTTTCCGGTTCCCTTGAACTCTTGGAAAATCGCTTCGTCCATACGACTGTTCGTGTCCACCAGGCAGGTGCCGACGATCGTCAGCGAGCCGCCTTCTTGGAACGCCCGTGCGGTGGCGAACAGTTTCTTCGGGATGTCCATCGCCTTGATGTCCAGACCGCCGCTCATCGTCGCCCCGCCCCGGCCGCTGCGCCCGACCCATTTGTTGAACGCACGGGCGAGTCGCGTGATCGAATCGAGCATCAGGAAAACATCCTGACCCATTTCGGCCAGTCGCCGTGCGCGGTCGATCACCAATTGGCTCAGTCGGACATGGCTTTCGACGTCCATGTCCAGACTGCTCGCGACGACTTCACCACCGACGACGTTGCGACGCATGTCGGTCACTTCTTCGGGCCGCTCGTCGATCAGCAACACGATCAATTTCAAATCGGGGTGATTGGCTGCAATCCCGCTGGCAATGTCCTGCAACATGACCGTTTTCCCGCTTCGAGGCGGTGCGACGATCAACGCCCGCTGCCCCTTGCCGAGCGGTGCAAGCAAATCGATCACACGGTTGGTGATCGGCCGCTGCCCGCGCTCCAACACCAACCACTCTTCGGGGTTGATCGGGGTCAGGGTTTCAAAGCTCTTGACGTCCGGATAGGACTCCGGCGGCATCCCGTCGACGTCCAGGATTTCGCGGATTCGTGGGCCCTGCTGGCGTTTGGCTTGCTGCATCATCGCCTTGATGAAGACACCTTGTCGCAAGCCGAATCGCTCGATCATCGTTCCGGGGACAAACGGATCGCTGCGTTCGCGGGAATAATTATTGTCTCGGCTGCGGAGGAACCCGTAGCCGTTGGGGTGCAATTCCAGGATCCCCTCGCACTCTTCCAGCGGCGCGTCACTGGGGATGTCCGCGGGCTCGCGATCCATGTTCTGATCTCTCGTGCCGGCACCGTTGTTACCACTGCCACCGCCGCCGCCACGTCGCCGTCTTCGCGAACGCGGTTTGCTACCACCCCCGCTTCCGGCTTGTCCGTTGGAACTTGGGCCGCGACGAGGAGACCGTTTCTTTTTCGCCATGTGTAATCCAGAGAGCGCCGACGCGCCATCGAGCGTCTTCCGCCGGGAAGCGGAAGTCGGCCGGCAATCATGTAAAGAATCCGCAGGATGGAACGATAAAGGACCCAAGCGCGAAGCTGCGGAAACCGTCCCGCGCAGGGTCAAACCAAATAGTTTTCGTGAGCCAACGTCATGGCGTTGGCGAAACTGTTCTCACTGGCCAGCACGCGTTTCGCACTGACAATTCAACACGCGACCGATCACGCCAGGGTCTGTCCGGTGGACACGACGCTGCAGCTGACCTTTCTTACCTGAACGAACACGACCGAATCGCTGCCCAACCGCACCGATGTGATTGCGACCAATCAGCGTCCCCATCACGGGCTGGACCGAACTGGCGGGGGGCGGCGCCGGCCGCCAAGCAAAATGCCGTTTCCTCTGGCTTGTGTCGATCTTAGGGTTGTCCGGTGTCCCGGGACGAATCATCCCGCGGACACTACCAATTCCTTTCCGTTTTCGTCGCCCGACACCTGGATACGTCGATGCTGGGAAATTCCCGTCTCAACTCCCACGCTTGAACCGACCGGTGGCCAGTCATCGGGAAGAGAGGCAAATCAACCTTCCGGCCCTTCAAAAGCCGAATCGCAGAATCGTCGTGGAGCGACGCAATGAACTGTGGAGCGGTGAAGCGTAAATTCCAGCAACACCGCCGACTAAAGCTATCGGAAATATAGCCGAGCAACAGCCTGTGTCAAGCGAAGCCTGATCCACGACCCTCTTTCGAGGGGTGTGTCGGGCTTGGCAGACGCCGCCCATCAGCACCGCCGGCGGGCCCGTCGGCTCGCGACCAGTGACACCTACCTTGGCTCAGACGGCGTGCGCGGAACGACGCTCACCTAGTGCTCCTGTCACCTTGCATTTCGGGTAGGCGGTAGTGGACGAGGCGACGAGTCCTCTGCAGCGGGCAAATTGGCAGAGGACTCGTCGCCTCGTCCACTACTCGAAAATTGAGCTGACACGGAATACCAGGCTCTGGCTACTTCTCGATCGTTAGCCCGGTTAAATTGCTGGAGCGCTTCGTCAAGATTGACTCTTAGGGTCAAAGCCGTAGCAGAAGCCGCCACGCTGAGCCCGCCGTTTTTTTCCATCACACCCCGCCGGCTGAACTGGCGTTAAAGTCGACCTATTCTGTACTTTCCGCTTAAGCGACAGGTTCCCGCCTGCCGATCACCTCACCAGGCGCAATGTCCGGGTGCTTCGTTCGGACGCTTCACCCCCCACAGTTTTTCCTCCCGGATCGACACAGGAACGCAGGATGCGAAACGCCGCGATCTATCTCGTTGTCTTCACGCTCACCAGTCTCGGCGCGCAATCGTCTCAAGCCCAAATCGCTTGGGAGGGCAAGCTTCGCGATGCCCACTCCAAAGCCAAACAGCAGGGCAAGCTGATGCTGTTGCACTTTTACACCGACAATTGCATCTATTGCGATCGCCTGGAAGCAGGCGCCTTTCGCAGTGCATCGGTGTCGCAATCGATCAACCAAAATTTTGTGCCGGTCAAAGTCCACGGGACCAAGAACCCCAAGTTGGCCGAAATGTTCAAGGTCACGAAGTATCCCACCGACGTGATCGTGACCACCGATGGCAAGGCGCTCTCTCACTCGGTCAGCCCCCAGCAGCCCGATCGCTACATCGCAATGCTGACCGATGCCCAAGTCAGCTACGCCAAGACTCGTTCGACCTTGGCCAGCGCCGAGCAAACCGCACCGGCAGCGCCCCACACATCGACAGCGCCTACTGCGACGGCTCCGACAGCCAGCGTGGCGATGGCCTCGACCTCGCCCACCGCAACACCGCCGAGCACCATGGCACCCGATTCGCTGCCGGTCCAAATCCCGGCCCCCGGCGCGGTTGCCCCCGCAGCGACCCCGTCCGCAGTGACCCCGTCCGCAGTGACCCCGTCCGCAGTGACCCCGTCCGCAGTGACCCCGTCCGCAGTGACCCCGTCCGCAGTGACCGGCACGTCGCGTCAAAATCAATTCATGCTTCCTGGCGATTCGACCGGTCGCGTGCGTTCGGCCAGCGTGACCAAGTCCGGTTCGGTCCAGGCATCGCTGGCAAGTGCACGAACCGGTGGCATGACGCTTCCCGGTGACGCGGCAGCGACGCAACCCAGCGGCGACGCGACCGCGTCCACGACGACCGACTCGCCGAGCAAACCCGAACTTGCAATCCAAGGCTACTGTGCCGTTTCCGTCGTCAACCGTGGCGAATGGGTCGAGGGCAAACCGGAACTGGGCGTCATCCACCTCGGCAAACTGTACCTGTTCGCCGACAAGGACTCGATGGAATTGTTTCTGTCCGATCCGATTCCATTCACTCCGATGTTGAATGAAATCGACGTCGTCCGATTCTTTGAAGAAAAGAAGATCGTTCCCGGCAAACGTGAGTGGGGCGTGATTGACCCGATTCACAATCGGATGTTCTTCTTCGCTGACGAAGCCGCCATGTTGCACTTCGAGAAATCGTTCGACCGCTACCTCGATGCGGCCATCGAAGTCATGGATCAAGCGATCGAAGAATCCAACCCGGGCGTGTAGCGGACTGTCGGTCTAAGCCCGCACGCGTTAGCAAGGGGCCACGCGGCGTCCCACGCCGACGCGTCGCACCTTTACATGTCGCGGTTTACTTGGTGCTGCCGCTGAGCGTTCGATCCGGCGTGGCGTATCCGGGGCGAACACCACTGGCGATGGCGATGCCGGCGATCAACGAGATGATCGCCACCAGGACCCAAACCGAACGCGCCGCGGACATGCCGTAACGATCCACGACGCGCGAGATCGATCGCAGGTGATACGGTTGCTGCCAAGGCCCGATCGCGACGGCCAGCGCCAACACGCCGCCGACGAACGCGACCATCGCCACGAAGAGGTCGTTGTAGCTGGTCATCCGGTCATTCCAATCGCACCCGGCTTCATCAGTAGTCGCTGTTTCAAAACGCCCTGTATCAAAAGGCGCCGTCTAAAAAGGCGCGACGCAATCAGACGTCGCTACGACGCATCCGCCGCCGCAGCATCCGCAGCTGCACGCGGGCACTTTCTAAGTCCGGCACGATATCGATACAACGTTCCAGCGACTTCGAGGCGGCAAGGTATTCGCCACCCATGATCTGACAGCGTGCCAGTCCCTGCCAGGCGGTGTAATGAAATCGGCAGCGCCACAAGCAAGCAACGTACGCCTGCGATGCCTTGGGGTAATCCTCCAGCCCATGCCAACAGCTGGCCAATTGGAAATGCGCCTCGGCATACATCGGGGCCTGTTCGACCAGGATCATCGCCGGCGCCAGCGCCGCGGCAAACTCACCGCCGTCGGTCAAGTGCATGACCTTGAGCAGTTGCTGGTGATGGGTCGGTGCCGCATCACGCAACAACAGCCCGCGAAACGAATCATCGGCAACCAGACGAACACCGCGATCGACATCGCTGAGCGCGCGGCCGAGCGGATCGATCGATCGACTGTTGCCGAGCAGCCCCAATGCCATCGCTGCGGCACGACGCAGTTCGACATCACCGCGGCGGAGCAGCGTCGCCAAGGTCATCGGCGAGTAATGCTCATCAACCTCGGCCGCATACCGCGGAGCGTCCGCACTGGAGAGAAGTCGGCGATAGGCTGTGGCCAGTCGGGTGGTCCGCACGAGAGGTGAAGTCACTTTGCCATCCGTCGAAGTTGGGAGAGTCGTGGTGCAAGTCGCGTGTATACTAGGCACGAAGGTGTCTCAGGCAACCGATCCATGCCAGATTTCCAGCCCCGGTGGTCCACGAGTCTAGTTGCCGATCAGGGCCTCCACAACTCGCCAACGCAACCGGCCAACGGGCAGATCAGCGGCGATCACTCGATCAAGCCCCTGTGTTGTCAAAAACACAAAAAAGTGCCGCGCGCTCCACGCCGACCACTCCCAGGAAAACGATGCACCATCCCCTCCGTTTTCAGCCGCTGGTTTGTACCGTCGTCGTGACGGCGATCTCCGTTCTGCATCTTGCCGGACTGTCTAAACCAATCGCGGCCGCAGATCCACTGAGCCAAACAGACGAATTCGCACAGCGGCTCCGAGAACCACACACGGGCTTCGTTGATGGACAGTCATTACGCCTCGCCATCGCACTCGCGTCCCAGCAACAAACTCAACCCAATCGCCACATCAACACCTGGCTTGACCGCAAGGTCAACCCAGATCGCCTAGTTTCTCCCAGAGGCCTGGGGCCGACACGCTATGCATCGCTTTGCAAGGTTGCGGCATCGGTCGGTTGCGTTTGCTACCCCGTGGACAACTGCGTTCTGATCGGTCGCGCCTCCTGGGTCGCCGAGCTCTCGCATCGCCTTTATTCCGACCTCGATGATGACGTGTCGGGCCGGCGATCACGTCGCGGTGACGCCGAGACCGTGGACCTGCAATGGCCCGACCTGACGACTCCCGACGAAGCCTTACAACTTGTGCGAGGACACTCTGCCGGCAGGCAATCTGACGACTTCGCGCCGACCTCGCTTCCGCATGACCTGTGGGCGGAAACGACGCTGCGTGACATTTCACCGCATCTGGCGTTGAAATTGATCGCCGGACAGTTTTTGGGAAAGCTTCCGGACGATCGAATCGATGTCCCCTTTGCGCGTTCCTATCAATTCTCCGGTGCCTCCAGCGTCATCGATGGGCTGCGAGAAACCGATCCGAATCTGCAATTCAAAGTCAGCGGCGGCCAGATTCGATTGCTCGCCATCCCGGCAGCGCACCAGGCGTTTTGCCTGCAAATGCTGTCAATTCCGGATCAAGAACAGGTTCCAGTCCCGGCGAACCCGGCAGCGGGAACCGCGTTGGATCGGTTGCAGGCGAGCCAACGCACCTTTTCTCTGGAGGTTGTCGACAAGCCGGCCGGGCCGTTGATTCAAGCGTTGGTGGGACAGCTCGGTTTGCAGTGTCAATTCGATCCCGCGGCGAACCCTCAGCTGGAGAAACGGGTCTCGCTCTCGGTCGTCGACCAGACCCTTTGGCAGCTTGTACGGTTGATCACCGACCAAGCATCCTTGAAGATCGATGCAGCCGGCGACAAGCTTCGCTTTTCGGCAAAGAACTAGACGCATCGCAGTTCGGCGGTTTTAGCCGAGCACTCGTTTGGCACCGACGAGCCACATTGGAAACACAGACGTTATGGTCGAAAACATTCCCCTGATCTCGCACCACCACGATGGTCTCACGATCGAGGGTTTTTCTCGCGCGGCCGTGCAAACGTGCTGGAGAATCAACGAGCTGAAACTGTTGTTCGATGTCGGCGCGCAACCCTGGGACTTCATGGGCACGCCCACACTGTTCATCTCGCATGCCCACTTGGATCACATCGCGTCGCTGCCTTCTTATGTGTCTCGGCGACGGATGATGAAGATGGATCCGCCGGTGATTTACTTGCCCGATTCGGCGGTCGACGAAGCCTGGAACATGCTGCAAACCTTTCGCCGGCTGGACCGTGGCGCAATGCCTTGCGAATTGGTCGGGCTCAACGCCGGAGACGAAATCGAACACGGCCGCGAGTACTTGGTGACGGCGGTGCCGACGCGGCACACGATCACCTCGCTCGGCTTTGTGGTCTATCACCGGCGGCACAAATTGAAGTCCGAATTCGCTGAACTGTCTGGCCCTGAAATCCGCGACTTGAAACTTGCCGGCACCGAGATCACGACCGAACATCGGGTTCCCGTCTTCGCCTACACCGGCGACACCTCGCCGCCGGGATTGGACAACAATCCAGAGTTCTACAAGGCGAAGATCTTGGTCAGCGAACTGACGTTTGTCGCGCCCGAGCACCGCAAGGACAAGATCCACAAGCACGGTCACATGCACGTCGATGACTATCGCCAGCGCGCCGATCGGTTCGAGAATGAACTGGTGATCGCCGGGCACCTGAGCACGCGCTACCACGACAAGCAAGTCAAGACGATGGTCCGCCGCGCGTTGCCCGGCATGCTCAACGACCGCATGAAACTCTGGATCTAAACCGCGCGAGAGGCTTCCAGCCTGTCATCTCAGCACGCCGCGTCAGCCAGTGGCGCGTGTCACCCCAAGCCCCTTTGGTTCAATCCTCTTCAAAGAACCGAATCGCGCCCGGGTACGACCAGATCTCGCCGTTGTTGGCCTTGACCGCGGCCATGATCGGGAACACGAAATCCAGGATCAGAATCAAGATCAGCAAGGGAATTCCGATCAGCACCATGGACAACAGCCCGGAGACGAATGCGTAGATCAGACTGCTGATCAGCCAGTTCATCATGCGGTTGCCGTGACGGCGGGCCAGATCGGATTCGTCTTTGCTGATCACCCACATCACGATCGGCGCGACGATGCCCAGCCCTGAAACAACGAGCAGCTGCGACAGGTGCATCAGAGTGCAATAGGTTTCTTCGTTGACGCCATGAATCTGGCCGGGCACCGACGAGCCCCCGAATCCCGACACCGCCGGCTGCGGCTGTTCATGCAGCACCTTTCGCTTGGCCTCTTCGAACTCAATTTCGGTCAGTGATCCGGCATCACGCAGTGCCTGTAACCGAGCCAGCTCATCTGCAATCGTCATCAGGAGGCACTCCAAACAAGAACGAGGAACGGGGGGGAATCAACAATCCAGCCTGCTATCAGGCCGACGGAGGGGATCAGCGGGGCGCCGAAAACGCTGCACTTTCAATCGACTTCAGTCTGACGACGACGCTCCATTTGATCAATTCCTGGATCAAGGGTGCAAAAAAACCATAAAACACCGCCGGTTGCACGAACCCGATTCGTGTTGAATAATCTCCGTACTTGGCCGGGCAACATTTTCCCATCGCCCGGACGACCACCGAAGCCGAAGTGGCGGAATTGGCAGACGCGCTGGATTCAAAATCCAGTTCCCGCAAGGGAGTGAGGGTTCGAGTCCCTCCTTCGGTATACCGTAAATTACGCATCGAAAGCGAATTTACTGCTTCATTTGTCGTCATCAGTCTCAACTTTGGTCACCAAATTTCGATTCATCGAAATCGATCTTCCCACTCAGGTCACCGACGTAATACCTCTCCGTCGTCGACCGGCTGCGGTGCCGGACCATCTCCTGAATCAGGGCAATCGGCATCCAGTTTAGGGTTTGGGTTTTTCGGGCCGAAACGGCTTTCAAGAATTCGGTCGCGTAGTCCATCGATCCGAGTGGACAGCCTGTCAAATCCGCGCAACACCCCAGCACGTGGCGTCAGCCAGTGGCGCTTGACTGTTTCACCCTGTCTATTTCACCCACGCGCCGCTCGCTCACGCTTCCCGCTGGCATGCATCCCAGCACACCGCGTCAGCCAGTGGCGCGAGCATGATTCATGCACCATCCCTCCCCACCACGCGCCGCTCGCTCACGCTTCCCGCTGGCATGCCTGCACCTACCCTGGCACCCTTCTCCCCCGGCTTTGCGGGGGAGAAGGGCTGGGGATGAGGGGGCCAGCGTTGTGATAGACTGAGACGTGCCATGAACCCGTACACCCCACCGACCGATCCAGAGACACCAAAACCCAAACCGGTTGAGAATCAAGCCGGTCGGTTGGTCGCGATTGTGTTTGCCGGATTGATTCTTGGCGGGACATTCCTACTGGCCGCGCTGTCAGTGCTTCGGGAGCCAGTTTGGCCTTAGTAGCCCAACGCCATGGTTCGTGAAGTCATGCCACGCCAGCTCCTTCACTCCCCCTCTCCCAGCTCCCGACTCTCCTCTCCCACCTCCCCACTCCCATCTCGCTGCTTGCTTGGCAACCCAGCCCGTTCCCGCTCCTCCCCTTCCCACTTCTCCCACGCGATCTCCAGCCGAATCTTCTCGCGCAATTCCACGTCGCGCTGCTGCATCCCCTCCAGCCAATCCTGATCCTTGTCGGCGTAAACTTCCGGTAGCGTCTCCTGATCACTGTTGATCGCAACCGGGTGCGCCGAAACCTCCTTTTCCGGGTCCACGGCACCAAACGATGTACGTCCCGTCGAACACGACGACAAATCCAACCTTGCTGCCGAACGCCCGAAGCGTTCCAAGGCCTTGCCGAAGCAACTCCAGGCCGAGCGGGTGTTTGGTCCGAAAGTCCCATTCATTTCGCTGTTTCAGCTTGATGATGTCAACCTGCTGAACGTACAGTCGCGAGAGCAACGACCACGCCAGGTCTCCGAGAATGAGGTTGTTTAACGTCCCGAATTCCTTCGCAATGCATCGGGCTTACAAAGCTCGATCGAGCGATCCACCGCGCCGTACTCTTCTGGACACTGAGATTCCACCCTTCAACCGTGGTCGATGTCTAATGTGCAAGGCCGCGACTTCTACTCGAACAGCCCATCGAAATCTTGAATTGATATCTGCTTTGTGCCCCAATCTTCCATGTTCTTGCCACCGTGCCTTTTCCACACAAAAGTGATATCCGTGTATCTCCTACACTCTATCCTTTTCTTACTCCCAGCATCCTTCGATCCCAAAACCATCATTGTCGGCTCGACAACTCTTGCCTCTACAGGAACACGACCGTAATTCGCGTCATCCTTCCACTTAAGCGTTTGGCGGTATATTGAATGGGAATTCGAGCTGCCAGCTGGAGACTGCAAGATCTGATACGACCGAGGCTCAAATGTGTCCGCGGCATATGTCCATCGGTGGACTTCCTTCGCTTTATCATCTTCAATCACTGCTTGCACATCTATTCCGGGACCCTCATCCGTAAACACTTGCCTCGAAATCACGCGCCCTGCAAGAGCGTAGATACGAAGGATCTTTTCTCGCGCAGACGCTGGATTGTTTACCGCCCAGACAATCTCAACGTGCATAATACTCGTGAGATCTGGAACTCTTTCGTTAATAAGACCTACCTCGAAACTCTCTTGGCTTCTCCTTTTCACACTTTTGTCGAGCCGCATTTCGGTCACCTGCTTGCCGCGAATCGTCTTGACAAAAGACTCCGACTTCCAATTATCTAGTCTCCCTTCTACTGCGTCGTCAAATTTGATGGTCCTCACGTCGACCGCATAGAAGCACTGCTGGCTCGTCTTATCTAATTGCATTCGCCACTTTGCAATCGATTCAGGAATAATGATTTCCCCTAAATCGATCGATTGTTCAACTGAAACAGAAACATCAAATGGGTGCAAGCTTTCCAGCAGTGCTTTGGCAGCTTCTGTATACCCACGCGATTCAGCCAATTCAGTTGAAGAGTTCGGCTGGGCCTCCGCCGCCCCTGCGAAAACAGCTAATACCCCGATAATACTGATCAACGTTCGCATTGCACCGGACTCAGGGGACAAAGTAGAACACGGTAGGAATTCAACACGCTGTCAATGCTGCCAGCACCTGTGCGTCGCCAACAAGTCAATACTCGAAACATTCATCACCGCCCGAATAGGAAGTGCCATAGCTGTAGCTAGAGGGGTCGGGCCGGTCATTGCCAGTTTGGCACATATAGTAATTCGCTGCTTGGCAGGATGTGTTGTTATCGCAGTAATAATACTCGAAGCAGAGGACACTATCTTGGATTAGTAATTCGTCTCCGGAAGGACCTACGTCGATTGCCTCGCTGATTGTGTTGTCCACGAGTTGCTTTTTTTTTCCGTGCCAATCGCAAGTCCATCTAGGTGGATTGTAATTGGAGTGGTGTGTGCAGTCCTGGTCAGCGCACGAAACGCCCTCGAACAAATCCGAACAGTATCCTTCTACCGTCTCGTAGCACTGCGACCAAGCGACATTCGAAGAAGCAACAAAGATAAATAATAGAGAAACAACGCGAACCATTTCATCGCACCTCAGAGTTTGAGCTCAAGACCACAGGTAATACGTGCTCATCACGAGTCTTTCCAGCGACGATAGTACATCGGATAGTGGCATCGCCTTGCCGTACTAACTCGATTGCTGCAGAGTCATCCAGCTTTATTTTGTAGAAGGCGACGCCATTGCGGCCTCGGCTTTTTCTTGCAAAAAGCGGTTTGCCGTCCATCGTAAACTCAGCGTACACGCTCGCCCGCTCGTCCATTCCCTTGCTATGGACCATCACATTTCCGCTAAACATTGTGTTTTCTGTCGTTTGTTCGTTATCAGCTTCCGGTTTCTCCTGAGCCAGTCGGATAACAGCAGGATAAACAGCGGTGGGGCGTTCTTCAGTGATATCGACCGTTATTTCACCACGTGAATCAGTTTCCATATTGCGAATACGCAATTGGCCAGTCACGCGGCCCTGCCTAAGAGATTCTTCGGTGACAGTCAGATTAATCTGCTTCCCCTGATAGTCCATCTCCGAGTGTAACGACGACAAGCTCGTGGATGTCTCGACTTCAATGAATTCGGCGGGCGACAGTTCGTCTGCAAAGAACGGTATTGATACAGTTTTGCTGTTCATGCCTTTTGGCATTTGAATTCGAACAGCCGTGCTTGAGAATCCGACCACGCCACTTCCGGAGTATCTCATTTTAACGCCGAACCTATGGACAGCGCCATCCCTTACCCGAAATGCCGCTTCTTGATACGAGCGCATCTTTTTGGGAACCTTAATTTCGACATCAAAAACGACCTTTTCTCCGGGAGGCAGCCTCGATTGTGCCGGAGAAACGCTCAAGCACTTGCAACCCGCTTCAACACTATCAAAATCGAAACTCTTGCTGGAGTCGTTCAACACGTGCAACCTTAGATGCACAATAACTCCGGGGCGAAACAGCCCAAGGTCCAGATTCTTGTTGACTAAGAAAGATCCGATATCCGAGTCACCGATCCGAAGGCTTTTTTCCACGCGAATTTTTTTTGAATCGGCTGAATTGGATTCCGCGTTTTGTCCGCTCGTGACACCGGCAAGAATGAGAATCAGCACAATTAGCGATGCCAACTGAAAATGCTTTGCTCTCACGTCGACACGAACCATGTACCAGCCTCGATTGCACTTGGGGAGAAACTGATTAGATAAAATACGAATCCTGCTCTGCCTAAACTGAATCCAGAAAGAATAGACGGGGATCAAGTCGTTGATGAGCCTCGTTTTCACTGCGTCCGCAGATAACGCATGACGATAAAGACAACAAACACGAGCAGTCGCCGGGGGGGAGCCTACCAGTTGCGTCGAGGCGGTCAAGGAATTTTCAGAAAAAAATTTGGGTTCCCTGTATGCGCGAAAAGATTCGTCTCTTTCAGTGTTGGAAGCCTTGTTTCAGTCTGCATGCGTCCGATAAACATTGCATTCCCGGCGATGTCGTTTTCAGAGCCAAACTAGAAATCGCACCGGACCTGATTGATCGAGCCTAATCGAGTGGGATCAAGATCGATGCATGGACGGCAGATGAACTCTAGGGCCGCAGCGGTCCGTTTCTTGATGGGCTCGATCAGCGCGGTGAAGCGTTCGTCATTCGAGGTTCCGTCGGATGCTTATGTTCGGCTCTCCAAGCCCAAAGTGTTGTCTGTAGATTACTCTTGCAATGGTGGTGCTTTGATTCAGCAGATGCGTTCGGGGAAGGCGTCTGCGATTGCCAGACCTGAGGTTGGAGATCGTGTTGTGGAGGTTCATGCGGATCCGATTGGAGTATTCAATGGTCGGGCTTGGGAAGTCTGGCGGCAGTAACTTATTCGCCCAATGGCAAGGTTGAAGTGCTGGTAAACTTCCCTGACAGCAACGGACAGTATCGATACTACTATCCCACGGTTGAATTTACTACATGGAACACCGGTAACCGAATTTCACTTGACGAACTTGTGAAGTGGACTGGCATAAAAGTGCCCATCATGAAGCTCCTTCGGTTTGCGGTTGCTGGTTGATCCATTCGACGAATTCGCCACACTGGTGCTTCGTCGAACAAAGCAAAGGTGTCATGACTGAACGACGCGAGGTTTGTCGAAACTCTCGACGTGACAAGCCGTTGAGAATCCGTTTTGTTCGGCAGCAATTGACCTACAAATCGAAAGTGCAATGAAACGAGATTGGTATTCGAAGTTCCGTTTGAGGTTGCTCGCATTGCTTGTTGGGCCAACGGGCAATTGATCGCACCACAGGCAGAATAGTCTTTATCACGCGGCATTCGTGTCAGGACACAATTACTGCAATGTGAAGGTGTCATAGGAGTAAACGAGTCGTTGACACCTTTGCACATTTCCAACAAGAGTCGTCGCGGTTTACCCACGGCGCTTCCGCCCCAGCCAAGATTTCCGCATCGCGATCCGAACCGGTGCGGCATCGAGCGACACCGCGCTCTTTCGCTCCGGACGGTAGCCGCAATTGCAACAGCGGTAGTACCGCGTGCGGGTGTTGAACTTGCGGTTGACGCGGGTCGTTTCGACTCGCAGGGTTCCATTTTGACAGACTGGGCATAGGTCGTCGCTCATGATCGTCGCCTCCGGATGAATCGGCCTTGAGTGTTTGACTTGCGGACGAAACCGGGTGAGGACGGCTTCGTGGTAGGTTGCTTCGGCGGGGATGACGCGAGCTTGGTTTGGCGTTGCAGCCGTTGGTCGCGGTTCTCGGTCGGGAAACGGCGTTCTTTGGGCTGACGTTCCCACCTGCCACGCGCCGCTCGCTTACGCTTCCCGCTGGAATGCATCCCAGCACGTGGCGTCAGCCAGTGGCGCGTGTCTGCAAACCGTGGGATAGGCTTCCAGCCTGTCAAATCTGAACGACAGGCTAGAAGCCTATCCCACATCCCACGCGCCGCTCGCTCACGCTTCCCGCTGGAATGCATCCCAGCACGTGGCGTCAGCCGGTGGCGCGTGTCTGCAAGCCGTGGGATAGGCTTCCAGCCTGTCAAATCCGGTACCGACAGGCTGGAAGCCTATCCCACATCCCACGCGCCGCTCGCTCACGCTTCCCGCTGGAATGCATCCCAGCACGTGGCGTCAGCCAGTGGCGCGTGTCTGCAAACAGTGGGATAGGCTTCCCGCCTGTCAAATCTGAACGACAGGCTAGAAGCCTATCCCACATCCCACGCGCCGCTCGCTCACGCTTCCCGCTGGAATGCATCCCAGCACGTGGCGTCAGCCAGTGGCGCGTGTCTGCTCAACAGTGGGATAGGCTTCCAGCCTGTCAAATCTGAACGACAGGCTAGAAGCCTATCCCACATCCCACGCGCCGCTCGCTTACGCTTCCCGCTGGAATGAATCCCAGCACGTGGCGTCAGCCAGTGGCGCGTGTCTGCAAACCGTGGGATAGGCTTCCAGCCTGTCAAATCTGAACGACAGGCTGGAAGCCTGTCCCACATCCCACGCGCCGCTCGCTTACGCTTCCCGCTGGAATGAATCCCAGCACGTGGCGTTAGCCAGTGGCGCGTGTCTGCAAACCGTGGGATAGGCTTCCAGCCTGTCAAATCTGAACGACAGGCTAGAAGCCTGTCCCACATCCCACGCGCCGCTCGCTTACGCTTCCCGCTGGAATGCATCCCAGCACGTGGCGTCAGCCAGTGGCGCGTGTCTGCGGTCAATTAACTCTCTTCCCTCCACGCGCCGCTCGCTCACGCTTCCCGCTGAGCATGTACGGCCGCAGCCGCTGCAGCAATTCACCGAGTGCATCATCGCACCCGTCGCGAGCCTCCGCCGCCAGCCGTTCGAAGGATACCGTGCCACTCATGTTTTCGCGCCACCCGAGTTGAATCGTCAAAGAAGTGACCGCCCCCTCACTGAATAGACGATATCACCCCGATCAGGTGGGTCCAAGCTTCCGCGCAGGAAACCGACCACATTCGCGGTTTCTGCGAGGCGGCACGGCATAATCGAGAGAAAACCGAAGAAGACGATGTGGTTCGCGGGTGTTTTGCGTCGGCGAGAGGTTCGTGCCGCCCACGTCTCTGTGTCCTGCTGCGTTGGTGTTCAGAACTTTTTCCGGGGTTTCAACGCCGCCAAGTCGGGCTCTGTCCCGGAAACGTTCGGAAACGCTGTGCAGACTCGCACAACCGGGGCTGGCGCCCAGTCGGCTGATTGTTCGTGTGGAACTGGGGCGGGCGGCTGGCAGTTAGTTTGTGGAGGTTAGGGCTTGTCGCGATGTTTTCGGTCTTGGGCTTCTTGCACGTAGCGGATGGCTTGTTCTAAACCTCCTTCGGTGTGGATGCACTTCCAATCACCTCCGACAGACCAGACCGGCCGATCCTTGAACTCCGGTGACACCTGCCGGAGTTTTCGTGTCGCATTGGCCTTGAGTTGATCACGCACGGTTCTGCCCGAATAGCCGCCCGCGGTGACAACGACATGAATATGGTTGGAACGTGCATTGCTACTCCAGTTTCTCCAGACACGATGGTCGCAATGCTCCTGAATCGCCGATTCAACGGCTTCGCGATGTGCCCCGGTCAACAGAATCACGCTGTGGTTTAAGCGGTCGCGATGCCACTGTTCAAGCAAGGGCTGCGGCTTCTGTTCTCCACGAGTTCGTTTATGCCACCATCGCGAGTCACCTTGAAGGAACGTTCCATACACCGTCCAGGAGATGAAAAATGCAATCGGTTCGTCTGTCGACATGAATTTCGTCTCGCTTGAACAGAGATTTTCCGCCGAACGCCACCTTCATCAGCCGCATGGCGCTAGCCGCGGTTTTTGCAGTAACTCGTGGGAACCGCGGCTAGCGCCGTGCGGCTGATGCAAAGTTCGGAACTCGTGCCCGACGGTTCGAGGGCGTCGCGGCGGACGCCCTCGTTTGCGTGTCAACGGGTGCTGGACGCGGTCGTTATTCCTCCAGCAGATCCAACTCTCCGAAGATGTCGTCGAGGATGTTCCAGCGGGTGTTGCGGAGGGATTCGGTGTCGATGCTGAACGAACCGGATTCGGCGTTGTAGATGCCGCCTCCGAGTCCGTCGCCGCGTGCGAAGAAGCGCCCACCACGGCCTCCCCACGCCGCGTTGAGTCGAACCTGACTTCCGGTCAACACCGTCGTGGCATCGCCGTTGTAGATCCCACCGCCGAGTCCGTCGCCGCCTTCGCCAGAGCGTCCGGCGCCTCGTCCGCCGACGGCCGCGTTGAACAACACGATCGCTTCGTCGATCAGTGCCGTCGCGCCGCCTTCGCTTCCGATGGCTCCGCCGAGCCCGTTGCCGCCGTCGCCGCCGCGTCCCCCGTTGCCGCCGACGGCACGGTTTCGCAGCAGCAACGTGTCGTTGACACTCGCAAACGGAATGAACGGAAACCCTTCGAAAGGTGACGCAACGGAAGTGTCCAATAGCGAGAGCCCGATACCGCCGCCGAGTCCGTTGCCACCGTCACCTCCGCGACCGCCGTTGCCGCCCTTCGCGGTGTTGCCGACAAAGACGCCATCGTTGACCTGCAAGCTCGCGCCGGCGATCGCCGCGACGCCGCCGCCGACCCCGTTGCCGCCATCACCGCCACGTCTTCCGCCTTTACCGCCTTGGGCGGTGTTGCGGTGGAAGTCGTTGTCGGTCAGTTCACCGGCATCGGGAAAGAACGAGATGCTGGCCGCGACCGCACCGCCGTAGCCGTTTCCGCCGTCACCTTCGCCGCTTCCCGCCCCGCCGCGGGCACGGTTGTTCGAAAAGTCGCTGCGTTCGACGAACGCCCGCGCGTCTTTACCGGGCACGGCGACTTCGGGAAGGATGAAGGGGCTGAAGTCGTCCGAGAAGATCGCGCCGCCGACACCCGGACCGCCGGCGTTGCCGCCGACTCCTTCGCCGCCGATTGCCTGGTTTCGTTTGAAGCTGCTGTCCCGGACGAACAAGTCGCTCGCCAAGTTAAAGATCCCGCCTCCCATGCCGAAGCCCGCGAAGACTTCAAAGGGCACGGCGGCTTCGGGATCATTCTGTTTCGCTTCGGCGACGTTGCGGGTGAACTTGCTGTCGGTGACCACCGCAGCGGCTGAACGGGTGCCGGTGCCGTCGGGCGTCGGGCCGACGTCTTGGGTGATCGCGCCGCCGGCGGCGACGTTGATGGCGACGGCACGGTTTCCGACGAAGGAACTCGCGTTGACCGAAATCGTTCCACCGAACTCATTGGCGATGGCGCCGCCCGCGGCCAAGGGCGAGGATTCGATTCCGGCCTGGTTGTGGCTCATGCTGACCGATTCCAAGACCAGATCACCGCCGCGATTGTAGATCCCGCCGCCGAAGGCAAACGCGGGGAATCCCAGTGCGGTCGGAATCCCGGGTGCATCACCGGCGAGCCCCTTCGCGATCGTCAGATCATGAATCTCGACGGTCGGCCGCACATCGGGAAGCGTTCCGAAGGGGACATCGATCGGGTAAGGATCGATCGAAATCACGCGTGATGCGTCTTCGCCGCTGACGACCAGGTCACGAGCGCCGGGACCGAGGATGGTGAGGTCATCCTGGATCACCAATTGGCTTTCCAACGCGATCTTGCCGCTCACGTCTTCGGCGAATTCGATCGTATCGATGCCGGGATTCGCATTCGCATCATCGATCGCTTCTCTCAGCGACCCGGGACCGTCGTCGTCGAGCGTCGTCACTTCGAAAACGCTGCCGACCGGATACGAGATGCTGCCTTCACCGGTCCAGCTGTAGTCGAACGGTACGGTGAAGCCGTTGGGAAGCGGCGCACCCGAGAACGGCTCGGTCACCGCGATCATGGTGAAACTGCCTTCGGTGTATTTCGCGAACCGCCCGGTGCTGTCTTCGGGAACCAGCGTGAACTCCGCGACAAATTCCACGACGATGTTGCCGTCGGCTTGCGGCGTGATCGAGAAGACGCCGGGATCGTTGGCGCCGTATTCGAAAACGATCTTGTCACCGTTGGAAGCGGTGAACTCGAACGGGTCATCGCTCTTGAACGTTCCGGTCGGACCGCCGGCAAAGTCGACGATTTCAAACGAGGCCGACCCGGAATACTCGCCCAATCGCGTGGCCTGTCCGGTGGCAAAGTGTTCGGCCGACACTCCGGGGAACAGCGGAATCCCGCCAGGCGCCGGACCGCCCCCGTTGACTTCGAAGGGAACCACATGCAAGCCGGATTCGGCCGCTCCGGCAATCAACGGGTTGGCACTGAGCACCATCCGTGGCTCCAGGTTCTCGGGTCGGAGGGCACGGTTTCGGACACGACGACATTGCAGTCTCATAGCTCGATCCTCTGAAGAGTGGGGAGTGGTGCACCCTAAGTATAGCGGGTGCCCCCAAGGACGAGTTTTTGACGAGCGCTGCAAGCGAAAAATGGCCCGTCTCACGAGTTTTTCCAATGTTTGAGAAAAAGGGTCAGGAGCCTCTTTGGATGACTGGGTGATTTGCGGTTGTTGGTTTGGCGTCGTTGGACCCAATGTTTGAGGTGCCTTCGGATGCCAGACCGCCTTGTGCCGATGTTGCCGGTGCCATTTATTACGCGCTGAACCATTGGTAGTGGACGGCACCCTGGCCCATGCGGCGGCCACCTCGCTGGATCGAAACAGTCAACCAGCCCGATGATGAAGCTCACACGAAACAGCTTCCAAAGGCGATCCAACGAAGTCAGCCTTTCGGAGCTCCCGGCTGGGTGGAAACGACGGCCCGCAAATTCAATCCCGAGTCCACGCTGAGAAAACGGGGACGCCCCAGCAAGCTGACCCTTTTGCTTGCCTAATCGGTCGGCAACATCACCCACAACTCGGGTCGGCCGACATTGCAGTGGACCGCTCGGACGAGCATCCCCATGCAGGCCCAGGAAACGAACAGCGTGGTTCGAGCGGCATGCCACGCGATGGGGGCGTTACCGGAGGTTGAGGTGCGGCGATTATCAACGCTCGGAACGGGATGGAAAATTGTTTCAATCAATGCCGATCGTCGCGGCTCATCGTCTTGCAAGGTATCGAGCGTCTTTACCGTCTGCTGGAAAATTTCCGATGAGGCACCGGACTGCAGGACCTTGTTATCGATTGCGTAGGATGCCTGGCGGCTGAGTGTCGGTAACGTGAGCAAGCCAAAAAATGTCCAAAGGGTGAAGCCCAAGCAGGTCATTGTGAGCCCCGCGACGCTCGTGACACCGGATCCAGGCAACATGGTCGACAACGCGAAACCTGCAATCACCCAGACAAGGGCCAACACCAGACCACGGGTACGGCTGCCGCTTTGAATCGCTTCCAGTCGTCGTGCGATCACGATCGATAGCTGTTCAGGGGAAAGTTTCGTGAGCGTTGCCGCTGGCAGCACAACGGTTTCCATGGCGGGCAGACCCACAACGCCTCCGGTGAAGCCGGTGTCGCCATGTCCAATGACCTTGATCGGTCGTGACTTCCAACCCCAGTTTGAGACGATCGATTGAGCTTGCTCAATTGCCGAGACCTTCTCCGAATCCTCGCCAGTGAGTGACTTCAACGCTCCCACCAATTTGGCGATCTGAAGTTGCGAGCCGACAAGAAGGGTCGCAACGCCAGCGACAGCCATTACTGCACCGGGTACGCCCAGCCAGCGCCCCGTAAAAAGGATCAACAGGCTGGCCGCAAGAAACAGAGTTCCCTGGACAAGGACACCGCGGATCCACCCAGCGACGAAGCGTCCAAGCGAGATGGTGTTCGGTCGCCAGCGATTCGGAAGCAGGAAACCACCAAGCAGATCTAACGGAAACAGAAGAGCTGCCAAGCAAGTGAAAAGCGACACCAAAGCCGCAACGTCATCGCCGCTCCAAGACTCGGAGTCGGGCAGTATTTCAAGCGGGTACTGCGACAAGAGTAGGGCCGTACTTAACACGACGATGCAGCCAACACCGGAAATGCCAAGCAGCAGACGAGCACGGGCGTAAGTCATTGTTGAATCCCAGTGGCCAATGGCAGGTTGCGACAGCGCTACGCTTATTTTTCCAACTCATCAAGCTGTCGGCCAATCTCTTCGGCCTCGGCTCGCTTTTGGTCACTCTTCTTACGATTCACCGTCGAGAGGTCGTACGACTCCTGCATGAGCTTGTTGTACTTGGCTTGCAGTTTGTCTTTGCTACTTCCTGAACCAAACATTGCTGGTGGTCTCCATCGAGAGTTGTTAACACGTTTTAAGGTTGGTCGATCGCAGTCCGCTGTCCAACGTCAACTGTAGCGTGCTGGCTAGCGAGTCCCGGGCCCGAGAGTTGACGCCCAGCAATCCGATGGCGTATCGCCACCTTTATGCTGCTCGCGTGCAGTGCGGCACTGTAAAACGTCCTGTCGAAAGAGAATGCGCTCATTGGGTCACGATTGCTTGGGGCAAAGGCTGGACCCGCGATCGCGTGTCTTTTTCTCTGCGTGATCGTCCGAAAAAAACGAATCCGTTCAGACAACGGAGTTCAGACGTGAACGAATTGCCGATTCGCACCCCCGCCCCGCCCCGCCCCCGCCCCGACGCCGGATGGCTGGAAGATTGCTCCGGTTTCAACGGCGGTAGTCAGTTCTGTCAGGTTGTCGGTGTGTCGCGCATCGATGCGGACTTTCCGTGATCGAGTTATCACCGTTGGTCATGGAACTCACTTGCAAACGCAATCCAAACATTCAATGAAGTCAGATCGCTCGGCGGCGCAGTTCATTCTGTCTGGCACGTCAGTTGCACGGATTAGCAGTGATTTCGGGAAACGTTTCGGGGCCATTGAGCAGCATAAAGACGATGAGTCGAGAGCAACGGAAAATTGAAATTGCACGAGCTTACGATTTATCTGGATCGGATCACCACTATCGTGTCCTGGTCGATCGACTATGGCCTCGCGGGGTGAAGAAAGAGTCATTGCAATTGGACCAATGGGCAAAAGAGCTGTCGCCCAGTGACGAGTTGCGTCAATGGTTCGACCATGACCCCGAAAAGTGGGCGGAGTTTCGGAAGCGTTTTCTGCATGAGTTGTCGGAAAACAAAAACGTTGCCTACGATCTGCTGGAAGCAGCCGACAATCAATCAATCCTGTTGGTCTATGCCGCCAAGGATGAACAACACAACAACGCGGTCGTGCTGAAGCAATACTTGGAGAGCTTGAAGCCGTGACGCAACGTTCGCGGTTTCGGGAAAAATGAAGTTTTCGGTTCGGCGAGCCGAACAGGATGGTTTCGCCCTGCCGGCTGGACTTAGTGGAGGCTCAAAACGGCTGGGCGTAGGGGGGCGGGATTGTGGTAAACTGGCGAGTCCCATGAACCCTTACACACCACCAACCGAAACCGATCACCGAGACCCTCCTTCGCCCGGTCAATCTTTGATCGCTTGGGCGGGGATGGCGCTCACGATCGCCATCTTTTCCGTCTACTTCGTGGCACTAATCGCAGGGTGATGCGTCATGACTCTCCACACCTCCACAAGTAAACTCGCCAAGAAGAATCGAAAACGGCCGGACAAGCGGAAGCGGCGACATCGGAAGGCGTCCGGACCCAGTTTTATGAAACCAGTGATGTGGGTGTTGGGGCTTCTCATCGGACTCGGGGTGATCCAAGCCTTGATCGTCCTGGTGAAGAGCCACTGAATGGTTTCGGTCCCGGTCCGTTTTCGGTTTCTGTTGCCACGAACGCGGTGGGCCGAGACGAACTGCAACAACAGGATTCCCACCAAAAGGATCAAACATCATGCGAAATATTTTCCCCGTTCTTCGTTGGCTCGCAACAGGCGTCTTGCTGCTGGCAGTCATCGCGTTTCCTATCGGTGTTGAGCAGGCCTGTGACGGGGCGGAGACGCCGCCGAACATCGTCTTGGTGTTCATCGACGACATGGGCTGGGGCGATTTTTCGTGCTTCGGCAATGACGATGCGGTGACGCCGAACATCGACCGGCTTGCGGCAGAGGGGATTCGATTCGAACAGTTCTATGTCAACTCGCCGATCTGTTCTCCCTCGCGAGTGGCGATTTCGACCGGGCAGTATCCGCAGCGTTGGCGGATCACGTCGTTTCTCAACAACCGCAAGAACAACGAAGAACGCGGCATGGCTCAGTGGCTGGATCCCCAGGCTCCGATGTTGGCTCGATCGTTGAAGCGGGCCGGCTATGCGACGGGGCATTTTGGAAAATGGCACATGGGCGGTCAGCGAGACGTCAACGATGCACCCCCGATTACCGCCTATGGATTTGACGCGTCGCTGACCAATTTTGAAGGCATGGGGCCGAAGCTGCTTCCGTTGACGCTCAAGCCGGGCGACAAAGAGCCGGGGCGAATCTGGGATCGTGCCGAAAGCCTTGGTGACGGGCATCGATGGATGCTCCGGTCGGAGATCACATCGGGCTTCGTCGATGCGGCGGTTTCGTTTATCGATCAGGCCGCGGAGGCCGAAAAGCCGTTCTACATCAATCTGTGGCCCGACGACGTGCACTCGCCGTTTTGGCCGCCGGTCGAGACTTGGGGGGACGGTTCCATGCGGCGGTTGTATCTGTCGGTGCTTGAGTCCATGGACAAACAATTCGGCGCTTTGTTCGATCGCATTCGGGATGACGAATCATTACGTGACAACACGTTGATTCTGATTTGTTCGGACAACGGGCCGCAACCGGGTGCCGGGGAAGCGGGGCCGTTTCGAGGTTACAAGACGCATCTGTACGAAGGCGGAGTGCGATCGCCGTTGATTGCCTGGGGCCCCGAGATCCTCAAGAAGCAAAACCACGTCGACAGCACCTCGGTGTTCTCAGCGATCGATCTTGTGCCGACGCTGTTGGCCATGACCGAGACGCCGCAACCGGAGGGCGTCACGTACGACGGCGAGGCACTCGTCGGCACGCTGCTCGGAGAAGGCGGCTCGCGGACCGCGCCGATCTTCTTTCGGCGGCCGCCCGATCGCGACAGCTTTTACGGCGCCGAGGATCTTCCGGATCTGGCCGTTCGGTCGGGCAAGTGGAAATTGCTCTGTGAGTACGACGGATCGGATCGGCAACTGTACAACCTGGACACCGATCCGTCGGAGGAGCACAACGTCGCGTCTGAACATCCCGAAATCGTGGCGGAGTTAAGTCGTTCTTTGATCCGTTGGCATCGATCGCTTCCGCCTGACAACGGGGCCACCTACCGGACCCAACCCAAACGTCCCAGAAAGTGACATCCACGCCCAGCGTCACGAATGGTTGGTGAATGACCCCTTCGCGAGGTGGGTGGGTCGTTTCGCAAACATTTTGTTGACCTGGAACGCAAATTGCGTCGCCAGCTGAGGTTGTTTTTCCAGGCACCACGATGCACTCCAAACCTCCTTGCTTCGATGCTCTTCGCTGAATCGCTCGACACGAAGATGTTTTTTGATGGATGGATGCCGGTTGTCCGTACGCTGGTGATCGGCACCCTTGCCTACGTTGCACTGATTGTCTTGTTGAGGGCCAGTGGAAAACGGACGCTCTCCAAGATGAACGCGTTCGATTTCATCGTGACGATTGCTCTCGGATCGACCCTCGCTTCGGCGTTGATTTCGAAGGACGTTTCACTGTCGCAAGGGGTCGCGGCCTTAGGATTGTTGGTGCTGCTGCAGCTCGTCTCCACTTGGCTTGCGGCGCGATACGGTTGGTACTCGCGGCTGATCAAAGCCGAACCGACCTTGGTGTTTTTTCGCGGTCGCTATCTGCAGGATGCGATGAAAAAGCAGCGCGTGACCGAGGAAGAGATTCTCGCTGCAATGCGACAAAACGGAATTGCTGATCCGACCGGGGTGGATGCGGTGATCATTGAGACAGAAGGCACTCTGTCGGTTATTGCGAACGGTGCCGCATCGTCCGAGCAACTGCAACGACTGGGTGTCGAGAACCGCGTCGAGCCCTGATCCGAAATGCAGCAAAGTGGTTCGGGAGCGATCGTCCCAGATCGACAGGCCGTCGCTTTGGATCGTCCGGATGCTGGATAATCAGCCGCGACACGGGTGATACCTCCGATCCAGTCGAGCGTTATGCCGAGCGTCGTTTGGGGCGTGGTGTGTCGCTGATCGAGTCGACATCGGCGTGGCGGATGGACGGTTGGGTGGGCTGCGTTTTTGCCAGCAGGTTGCGCTTGCGGAGGTTGCTGCGGACCGTTTCCAGCAATGCCCGTTGGACCTGCTTGGCGTCGTGCTGGCCTTCCGTCCAAACGTGCAACTCATAACGTTGCGTTTTCTTGGCGATGCAGACCAGCGTGACTTGTGGACCGGGAGACTGTAACACATGGTGCTCCGCCGATGCCCATTCGCCGATCATGCGTCCGATGTCGATCGGGCGTTCTTCGCGTCGCACGGTGACTTCGATCGCGACCGTGGTCAATTTCCCGGCACCACGCCAATTGGTGACTTCGTCGCTGAGGAATTTCCGGTTGGGAATCTGCAGCTCGCGGCCTTCATCGTCGGCAAGGATGGTGGTCCGCAGCGTTTGACTGGCGATCCGTCCGGTCAGTCGTCCGACCGTGACGCGATCACCGACGTTGACCGGTCGCGCGAACAGAACGACCAATCCGCCCAAGATATTTCGCACGATGTCTTGCAACCCGAAACCGATGCCGATCGTGATCCCAACCATCAACCATTGGATCGTCATCCAGCGGATGCCGATCAATCGGCAGGCGACGAAGCAGCCGATCGCGAACAGGATGCACCGTCCTAGCACCAAAATCAGATGCTCCATGCCTTCGTCATAGTCCACGCGTTGTAGCACCAGGGCATCGAACAAATTCGGCAACAAACGCGAAATGTGAATCGCGACAAATAAGATCGCGGCGGCCCAAACCACGTTCAACAGCGTGACGGGAGTGGCTTGCAGCACGGAGCTTGCCACCGTTTGACCCTGGCCGTCATCGGCGTAGTGGGTCACGGTATCTTGGACGGTCCACAACACGGGATTCGCCAGACTCATGTTCGGAATCACGTCCACCCACAAGGCGACGAAGCACGAGACCAGCGCAACGCCGGCGACACATTGACCCAAGAAACCGATTTGGTGCTTCAACACGACGTGTGTTTCATTGACCTCCTCCGAGACTTCAGGCTCTTCGATCAATCCGTACTCGTCGTACCTGGGTTCGACTTTGGGCCCCGTCAGGTTGCGCCAAATCTGTTGGAACCCGAGTTGGCCGATCTTCCAGACCACGCCCGCGGTCATCACGAAGATCGCCGACCACGTCGCACGCTTGATCAATTCGCTGGCGGTGTAGCCATAGCCGAGTGAGGACAGGATTCCCATTAGGACCGGGAATCCCAAGGCGATGGCGTACCAAAGGTGTCCAAAACCGGTCGCCAATCGACCTCCGAACGCTTCGATCGCCGGACAAAGAAACCCTTTGCCGGGTCGCAACGCGAAGTGCGCCAAACCGGCCACGACCAGCATCATGGTCAGGAAGCCGAATCGCCCCAGTGAATCGCGCCAGATGCCATGATCGATTTGTCCCAGCATCGTGATCGCAAAGGTGCCGGGGACCAACATCAACCCGGCGATCGACCAATCCTTGAAGGCTTCGGCGCGGGTGGAAAACGTTTTCGACAGGTGTTTGTCGACCAGACCAAACGGCCGTAGCAACTGACGCGGCAATTCGACCAACAAACCGATCAAGCTGGCGGCAAACAAACCACTGGCGACCTGGATGGTCAATTCAGACACGATCCCCTGATTCAGCCACCAGGCGGTCGCGTAACCTTGCAGTGGTACCACCACGGCGACGCCGAGCGTCAATGCGCCGGCGGCGACCACGCGGGTCTTTCCTGCTGTTCGCAGTTTGGATTTCAGACCGATTGCCACCAACCAGCTTTTTAGCCGCCACCGCAGGGCAAACATCAATCCGATGAACGCCAACAATAGGATGCCCGAAATCTGGTCGTCGGAAAGTTTGCGTTTCAGGTCGCGTCCCAGTTGTCGGGTATGACGAAATTCCAGCAACGCGACGATCCCGGCCTTGGCGTCGGCGAAGTCATGAATCCCGATCGGATCGCCGCTGCGAATCCATGTCGCGTGGCGATTGATCAGCTTGCGAAACTCTGCGGTCGTGGCACGGGTGGCCGACGCAGTCGAATCGAGCCGGTCCAGGTTGCGATGGTACCGGCGATAGGATTGCTTCAGTTGGGTGACCAATTGGGATCGGTGGGTCAGCAAGTCGAGCACCTGCTGCCGCAGCAGCGGCGTCGGCGGCTGGCCGCCCGCATCGCCGGTTTCGGCCAGCATCTGATCGGCTTGCTGCTGCAGTTGTCCTTCGCCGCCCAGGATCAATTCCAGCTCCAAAGCTTCCTGCTGGGTACGCTGCAGCTCTGATCGCGCGAAGTGGTTCTCGTTGTCTTGCGTTTGCCAGGAATCCAATTGTTCCTTGCGGTGTCGCAACAGCAACCCGATGGTGGGCGTCAATCCATACTCGGCCAATTTGCCGCTGACGGATTGGTAGTCGGATTGGATGTCATCGAGTTTTTGTTCGGCCGCGTCGAGTCGTTGCTGCAGAGTGCGAAGCGAAAATCCGAGCTTGGAAAGCTGCTCGGCGAGGTCGGCATTTTGGCTGGCAATCTCGGCGAGGACCGGTGTGGAACGTTCGGCCAGGTCACGGTTCCACTGTGCGATTTGCGAGGCGACTTCGGGCGAAAAACCTTCGTCGTGGTGATCTCGGGCGGACCCCTTTTCGATCGCGATGCTGCTGGCATTCGTTTTGCCAGCATTGACCGGGACCTGCAGCAGTGGCCGGGGTGACGGCGGCCACCGGGCGTTGTTTTGGGCTGCAGCGCACGTCGCCCAGATGGTCAACGCGACCAGGCACGTGGAACAGAAGAGCGGACGACGGGGGAGACACAGACCGGACATTGTGAATCCAAGGGGATTGCGAAGTTTGCCAAGTCTGTAGATACGGGCCGAGCCGATCGCGAGTCAAGATTCATGTTTCACGTCAATCGCGCGCATAAATCTTCAGATCATCCACGACGACGTTTCGGTGGACGGCCAGTCGCAGTGTTCGCTTGGTGGGGTGGGCGATGCCTGGCGAGGAGAACGAGCCGACTTCCTTGCCATCGATCGACACGCTCAAGGTGTCGCCGTTGACGGTCGCGACGGCGGTGTACCAGGTTCCTGTTTCCAGCGGGTGGACGAACTTCTTCGATTTTGTCTTCAGTTCGGCTTTCCGGGCAGGGGTGAGCGTGTCGGCCTGTCGGGCCTCACGAGTTTTCAGGTCCATGACACCGGTCTTCAAATCAGCCAGCTCGGTTTGTTTGATGCCGATGACCACTTTGAACAGATGCCCCGCCCAGACGTCTTTGCACTGCAGGTCGGCAAAGTTCAAGCCGAGGGTGTCTTTTTCGTGCTCCAACATGAACTTCACTTCGACCGAACCGTTGCGGAATTCCGCTGGATGGGTGACGGAGACGCCGTGATCGGCATCCTTGTGCAGGTAGATGTGCATCGCGCCGTCTCTGAGATCGACCTGCTTGTTTCCGCCGGCGCGTCGCTCGCTGTTGGTCCCCCAGCCGTTGCCGACTTCGTCTTTCAATTCTTGGGACTCGTTGCGTTCAAAGTCGTCGGCAAAGATCAGGGTGCCCCGATCGTCGGCGAGCAGATTCGTGACGGCCAAGCAAGCTGACAGAAGGAGCATGCAAGCGGCGATCGATGGTGTCTTCATTACGGAGTCTCTATTGTTTTTACGTCGATTGGGGTTGGCCAAGGCGTCTGCCATGGTACGCCGAATGGCTGGTCGGTCCAAGTGAAAATAGCCCTGCGACCGTTTCGGGCTGCGATCGGCGGCCAACCGCCCGCCAGCCGTGTTACACTGCGTCGGATGCTGCGCGGAAACGTTTGCCGACAGCGCTACGTTGATGTCGCTGCGCTGGCCAGGGCGTGGGAAACGCCGGGGACCCACCTTCTGGCGAAGGTAGCTACGATTGAATGGCGATTCACGATCTTTCTTGTGCAACGTGGCGCAGTCCAAATTAGGTTCAAGTCAGGAAATCTCAGTTGGTTGCAGGAGCTCCGAATCGGATGATGAAAGGTTTTAAAGTGTGTTTCGTCGTGATGTGTTGCATCGCCCACGGTGTGTTCGACGTTGGCACCCGCGCCGGTGCCCAGGATGCGGATGTTCGGACTGTCCGTGTGCTGACGATCGGAAACAGTTTTGCTCAGAACGCTTGCCGGTATCTCGAAGAGATCGCCGAATCGGACGGCAGGTGCCGGATTGTGATCGGAACGGCAAACATCGGCGGCTGCACGTTGCAGAAACATGCGGATCTGGCCGCCAAATCGGCAATGGATCCGGGTGAGAAGCCGTACAGGGGCGAAAACGGGAAACGATACAGCTTGCAAGACTACCTGGCAGCCGATCAGTGGGATTTCGTGACACTGCAGCAGATGAGCGCGCTGAGCTACAAGCCCGAGACGTACCATCCCTACATCGAACAATTGGTGGCGATCGTCAGGGAGCACGCGCCCCAGGCGGAGATCTTGATCCACCAGACGTGGGCGTATCGCCCCGATTCGCCGTTGCTGAAATCCGACGGATTGACGCAGCAGCAAATGTACGAACGTTTGGCGTCGGCCTATGACGACGTCGCCGAACAATTCGACAGTCGAATCCTTCCCGTCGGTGCCGCGTTCCAATTGGCGCGAAACACCGCCGGCCGCGAAGTCTTGGTGCGTGATCCTGATTACAATTATGATCATCCGGTGTATCCGAATTTGCCGAAGCAGACGAATTCCCTCGTCACCGGTTGGCATTGGCGGACCAGCGGCGACAAGCAGGAGCTTCGACTGGATTTCAAGCACGGCAATACCAAGGGGTGTTTTTTGGCCGGTTTGGTTTGGTACGAAGTGCTGACCGGAAACGACGCGACCGAATCGTCCTATCGGCCGAAGGGTGTGTCGGAAGACGACGCCGTGTTCCTGCGTCGTGTGGCTCACCAAGCGGTCGTCAGTCGCACTGCGGAGAACGCTGCGGAGAAGACGTCACGATGACACCGCTGCGACGTCGGGGCGCCGGTGCGTACCGACGGCTATGGTTTCACGCCTGACGATGGATCGGGCTGTTTATTGATTCATTTCCCAATCTTGAGTTCGATCCATGCGGGTCTCGCTGGTTTGGCTTTGTTGCTGTTGGTTTGCCTCGCCGTGGGTTGTCGGCCAGGAATTCGCCGGCGCGGACGGCATGACGTTTCGCTTCATCGAGGGTGGGCGTTTCGTTCAAGGCATGGACGGCGGCGAACGGACGTTGCAGCAGGCGTTCCCGCTGTCGACGACTGGGCAAGGCTACGGCAACGCCGAAGGGCCCGCGCACGTGACGTGGGTGACCAAGCCCTACCAGATGGCCGAGACGGAAGTCACGGTCGGGCAATTTCGACGATTCGTCCAGGCCACCGGCTATCAGACCACGGCCCAACGCGGTCAGGCCGAAATGGTCGGATGGCAACCGACGCCGGAGGACAAGCCGCTGTATCAGTCCCATTATTTTTTGCGGGACGAGAAATTCAACTGGGAGAATCCGGGGTTTGAACAGACCGACGAGCATCCGGTCGTTGGGGTCAGCCTGACCGACGCCAAGGCGTATTGTCAGTGGCTCAGCCAGCGCGACGGCGTCCGCTATCGGTTGCCGACCGAAGCGGAATGGGAATTCGCCTGCCGCGCCGGCACATCGACTTGGTTCTCGTTCGGGGATGCCGCCCAAGGGGTCTCGCACCGGCACGCCAATCTCGGTCATGTCGAACTGGAACAACACCGCAAGCATGCCGCGGAGCGACAATGGTTGCTCGACTGGGACAAGGATCCGACGGACGGCTATGTTTTTACGGCGCCGGTGGGCAGCTACGCTCGCAATCCCTGGGGCATCGCCGACATGCACGGCAACGTCTGGGAGTGGTGTGAAGACCTTTGGCTTGACACGATTTACAAAGATTACGAGCGGCCGAGATTTGATCAGCCCAATGGCGTTGCGGTGGACCCCGTCAATCGAGATCGACCGCAAACGACCACAAATGATTTCCACGTGCTTCGCGGAGGTTGCTGGTACAACGGTGATCTGTCGTGTCGATCGTCCGCACGAATTCCTTGGGATGCCGATGACGCGGCTTGTTACGTGGGTTTCCGCATCGTCCGTGATGCCGACCCGCAGCAGTCGACGGCGGCCCGGGAAGCCTACGAGGCGGAACAGGCGGCAATTGCTGCGATCGAAGCGGCCGGTGGAAAACGTTTTGCGTCACGCGGCCTGGACATCGAAGTTCGGCTTGAAGGGGAACATGTTGACGAATCCGTGTTTCAAAGCTTGGCGAAGTTGCCCGATCTGCAGCGGCTTCGCATCGGATGGCGGGACCGCGACGCCAAACTCTCTCAGGATGGACTCGATGCGATTGCGAATTTAAAACACTTGCAAGTTTTAGAGTTCAAAAGCGGGCTGGGAATCGAGACACTTGATCTGTCCGTGTTGACGCGGATTAGCGCGTTGCAGGTGCTGCGTTTTCCCCGCGACGCGTCATTGAACGATCAGCACCTGGCGGCGCTTGCCGGCTTCACATCGCTTCGGGAGTTTCAGTGCTTTGGCACCGCCGGTGGGTTGACCGACGTGGGGCTCAGCCGGCTGGGTCGCAACCGCAATTTGGAAACCTTGCTGGCTTGGGAGAACGAAGCGACCGGGGCGTTCTTGATGCATTTTCAGGGCTGTCCGTTGACGACATTGGCCAGTACCGCACCGTTTCGCGGTGCCGGCGTGATGACGGACGAGCACGCCGCCAACTTGACAGGGTTTCCACACCTTCGCTCGCTCACGCTCGATGGTCAGTCACTGCTTAGCGGCGCGTCGATCGAGCGGATCGCGGCACTGGACGAGCTGCGGCAGTTGAGCCTTCAACGATGCTACGGCATCACCGACGCCGAACTGTTTCCGCTGGCGAAACTGCAGCAGCTGCGTGAGGTCAACTTGACGGACAGCCCGGCCGGCGATGTCGCTGCCAAAGCTCTGGGGGCGATTCCGCGTCTGGAATCCGTGCGTCTGGGCAACGGGGATTCTGGCGGACGCGATGGGTTGACCGACGCCGGAGCCGCCGAGTTGTCCAAGGCGTTTTCAATCCGAGACTTGGATCTGACGTCAAACGCGTTGACCGATCAAGGGCTCAAGTCTCTCGGACGCATCAATCGATTGACGCGATTGACGATCACGTCGGATCAAGTCACCGGATCGGGCTTGGGACCGTTAACCCAGTTGCCCGACTTGCGCGATCTTTCGCTTCGGACTTCGGGGCTGGAGGACGTGGCGTTCGAGTACTTGGCGAGTGCAAAAAGCGTTGAAAAGTTACGGCTTGCCCATCGCGGCGTTCGGCCTCCGTCGGCATTGACCAACGACGGCATGATGAAGATGCAGACCGCCACATGGCTGAAAGAACTGTGGTTGCCTCGCAATGACACCGGACTCACCGAACAGAAGATCAACGAACTCAACGAGCTGATGCCCAAAACCAACGTCATCCCGTACACCGTCTCGCCCGACTAAAGTGGCGTAAGCTTCCAGCTTGCGTTCCGGAAAACTGAAAGGTGTCCCCCCCTCCACCACAATACGCCAAGCTGAAGCTTGCGAAGCGGCAAGCAAGATGCTTACCCCACTGCACACCGAAAGCTGAAGCTTACGCTTGCCGGCACGACAGACTGACAGACTCTCCCAAGTCGCTCCACAGCAACCCTCCATGAGCCAATCTCACCTCCATCGATGTGTCATCCTGCCGTGCAGCCTTGTCCTGCTTTGGTGCAGCGTCACGAATGCTGCCGAACCGCTTGACGTGGCGATGGACGACGATGCCGTGACGAAGCTGGTGCAGTCATTTTGTGTGGATTGCCACGGCCCAGACACTCAAGAGGGCGAGCTGCGGCTGGACACGCTGACGCCGGACTTCACCGATTCGCAGACGGCGGCGAAATGGATCGAGGTGATGGACAACCTGAACCTGGGTGAAATGCCTCCGCAGGACGAACGCCAACCGCCCGACGCGCTGGTTGCACGAGTCGTCGACTGGATCGGAAAGGAATTGCAGCATGCGGCGACGCTTTCCAAAAGCACCGGCGGCCGTGAGTTGATGCGACGACTCAATCGCAGGGAGTACGCCAATATTGTCGGTGACTTGCTGGCGGTCGAATTCCTGCCCGGCGAGGGGCCGAAAGACTTGTTGCCGCCCGACGGAACGATGAACGGGTTCGATACGGTCAGCAAGGCGTTGTTGTTGGACCCCTCATTGATGGAAAAGTATTTTGACGTCGCCGCCATGGTCGCAACCAAGGCGGTGATCACCGGGCCGCCGCCGGTTCCGACACGTCGCAATCGGATGCAATACGAGGACAGTACCGGCGGCATCGAGTACATCAAGCATTCACGCGAGACGATCCTGACCGAAGATGGCATCATCACGATGAGCCAGGGGATGCGTAGCGACGAAGCCTTGCGGCATCCCTGGAACGATCAATTGATTCCGATCCGCGGCAGATACCGCCTGCGGGTCCGTTTGGGGGCTGACCCGCGCGATCGCGAGGCACTTTACATTCGGATCAAACGCAGCGGGGATGGCGATTTGTATTTCGGCAAAGTGCCCGGAACGTTGGACCGTCCGGAAGTGATCGAAATCGAACGCGCATTCGACGTCCCCGGCGGCAATGAGATCGGCATCGAGTTTGTCGACGCGCCGAGTTTTGGACGCGTCAATTATCACTTCTCGGACCTGCGGCGATCAGCGGAAGAAGCGACCAAGAATGGAAACGCGACCCTGGCGGGGCGGTTGCAGACGCAGTTGGGCGCACAGGGGTTTCCCAATCAGGGGCGGATCGAGCCGGACACCCGAACGACGGACCATTTGCCCCGGATCCTGTTTGACTGGATCGAGCTGGAAGGGCCGCTGTATGAACAGTGGCCACCCAAAAGCACCGAGCTGATCTTTCATCGCGGTTTAGACGCATCGCAATTCGGCGAATCCTACGCCCGCGAGATTTTTGCCCGACTGCTGCCACGAGCGTTTCGGCGCAACGTCAGCGCGGCGGAAATCGATCGTATCGTTGGCGTGGTCCGCAGCGAATTGCAGTACGGGGAATCATTCCCCGATGCGATTGAATCCGGGATTGTCGCGATGTTGTGTAGCCCTTCGTTTCTGTTGATCCGCGAAGCGGAAGGACCGATCCCGGACGACACCGTGGCGAGCAACAGCGGCCTGGCGCGTAACGGCGGACCTGCCAGTAACAATGACCCTGCCGGTGGCGACGAACTCAACGACGATGAGCTCGCGTTTCGTTTGAGCCGGTTTTTGTGGAGCACGATTCCGGACGACGCGCTCCGTCAAGCCGCGGCGTCGCAGACCTTGACCGACGCGGAGGTGCTGCGAGGTCACGTGCGCCGAATGTTGGAACACGAAAACGCTGACGCGCTGGTCGAGGGGTTTGCGCGGCAATGGTTGAAGGCGGATGAGTTTGACCGTTTCGCGATCGACCAAAACCTGTACCGTGATTTCTACCGTGCCGAGAACGCGGGTTTGAACGAAGCGATCAATGCGGAACCGATCGAATTCTTTCGCGAAGTCATGCGCAGCGGCGGCAGTTTGCTGGATTTCTTGGACAGCGATTGGACGATGGCCAACGAGTCGCTCGCCCGCTACTACGGGATTCCTGGTGTGACGGGCAACGCCATGGTTCGCGTCGCGTTCCCGCAGCCGTCGGTTCGCGGCGGGCTTTCCACCATGGCCGCGCTGCACAAATGGGGCAGCGACGGCAATCGGACGAAACCCGTCGAACGTGGCAAGTACATTTTAGACGTCTTGTTCAACGATCCGCCCAAGCCGCCGCCACCTAACGTCGGAGAAGTCGAACCCAACGTCAGCGGTGAACTGCTAACGGTCCGGCAGCGTCTGGATAAGCATCGCACCATCGCCGCGTGTGCCCATTGCCATCGTACGATCGACCCCTACGGGCTGGGCCTTGAAAACTTCAGTGTCACCGGCACGTGGCGGACCAAGCAAGATGGCGAACGTCCCTGGTGGCCCGACCACGCGGTGATCGATGCCAGCGGTACCTTACCCGATGGAACTCGGTTTACGACGATTCATGAGTACCGGACGGCGCTGCGCCGCCAAAGCGATCGGTTTTTGCGTGGGTTTGCCGAGAAGATGTTGACCTACGCACTCGGCCGCATCATCGAACCAAGCGATCGCGGTACAATTGATGGATTGGTCGATCGCATGAAGTCTAACGGACACAGTTTGCAGAGTTTGGTCGAAGGAATCGTCCTTTCGGATGCCTTTTTAAGTAAATAGAACCATGAGCAAAATCCACGCACCCCAACTCGGTCGACGCACGTTACTGCGGGGCACCGGCGGCGCGATGGCGTTGCCGCTGTTGGAGGCAATGCTGCCCAAACGCGCGACCGCCGGCGGCGAAAATATCGAGTCTGCCTTGCCCAAACGGATCGGTATTTTTTACTTCGGTACGGGCATGAACATGCGCCAGTTGGAACCGAAGGATGAAGGACGCGACTACACGTTGTCGCCGACCTTGAAAGTGCTGGCTAAACACAAAGACGACTTCACCGTCCTCTCGGGAACCTATTTGGAACACGGCGGCGGTCACCAAGGTGATTACACGTTTTCGACCGGGGTGAAAGCCAAAGACGGTAGCTCGATCAATAATTCTGTCTCGATGGATCAAATTGCGGCGGAGCAACTCGGACGTCAGACCCGGTTCCCCTCGCTGCAGCTCTGTGTCCAACGCGGCACCGGATTCGGCGGCAACCTACGCACGCTTTCTTGGAATCGTGACGGCGTTCCGCTGGCGTCGGAAAATGACCCCCACGTCTTGTTCAATCGATTGTTCAAAGTCGACGGCCCCGAGGAAACCGAGCTGCGGAAAAAGGGATTCCGTCAACGGCGTAGCATCCTGGACCTTGTCATGGAAGATGCGAAACAGATGGAACGCACCGTCGGCAAACGCGATCGCGTCAAGCTGGACGAGTACTTCAGCAGCGTCCGCGAAGTGGAAAAACAACTGGAACGTGATATCGATTGGAATGTGAAACCCAAACCGAACGTCGACACCAGCGGCATGGGCGATTTTTCGGAAAGCTTTACCGTCAACATGCCCGCCGGCCAGTTTGTGTACGAGAAGTACGCGCGGATGATGTACGACTTGATCGCGTTGGCCTATGAGACCGATTCTTCACGCGTGATCAGCTACGTGGTCCGTCAAGAAAGTTCGGGCGGGACGTTTCCCGAATTTGGTGTGTCGAAAGGGTTTCATGAATTGACGCACCATGGTAACGATCCCAAAAACCTGGCGGAGTTGGCGAAGGTGGATCGGATCTATCTTTCGCACTGGAATGACTTCATCGATCGGTTGAAGTCGTTTGGGCAACCCGACGGTTCGAATTTGTTGGATCACACGCTGTTGGGATTTTCGAGCGGAATGGGGATCGGGCATTCCAAAGACCGCTTGCCGACCTGCCTGTTCGGCGGCAAGGCCGCCGGCGTTGCACACCAAGGCCACCTTCGGCTACCCGAACAGACTCCGCTGTCACGTGTTTGGCACACCATGCTGGACCGGGCCGGCGTCGATCCCGGCGATCCCTTCCAAGACTCCACCGGAGTGATCGAAGAGTTGGTGAAAGTGGGGTAAGCTTCCAGCTTGGCGTGTGGGGTGGGGCACGCTTCCAGCTTGCCACTCCGCAAGCTTTAGCTTGGCGTGGTAAGGGGGGGCAAGCTGTCGCTTGCCGGGGACGCAAGCTGGAAGCTTACGCCACTTAAGCTTACGGCACTTAAGGTTAGGCCACTTTAGGAATGGCTTGTCCGGGTTGCAGGTGAAGTTGGGCTCGGATGCTCGCTGACGACCAAGCATACGCCTCGGGGGATCGAGCCAAGCCGGCTTTGACCGGATTCATCTCGATGTAACGGATGATGCGCAACGTTTCTGATTCATCTCGCGCCCAATGATCGAATGTTTCATGCTGCCAATACGCGCCTGTCGATCCCCGCGCGCGGTTGCACATCGTCGCCGTGTAACTTTGAATGCTGTGTGAGATAATTTCGCGTGGCGTTCGGCGTCTGCGAGAACGTCCCGTTTCGCGTTTTACCGCCAATGCCGACCACGTCGAACTTGGTAGGAACAGCCAATGATGGTGACTGGGCATCACCACGAACGCAAGCAACGTGTACCGCTCGTCTGCAAAATTCAAGAACGCGTCGCGGACAATCTTTGCCTGGGCATCGTCTCGGAGAAACTCAACCGGAGAATGCCCGTCGAGCAAACTGTCGACAAAGCCGAAGAGCAATCGCTGCTTTCGATGTTCCCAGTCCGCAAGACTGATCGCGTGAGGTTTGCGGCGATGGTCAAGTTCACGCCGATACGCGTCAATTCGCATGAGGCCGCTGGCAGAGAGACTGCCCTCCAGACAGGCCGTGATGAATACCGGATGCCCTTCGACGTCTTGATGTGGTAGACGACGCCGTCGAAAAACCATCTCCGGCATGCTGAACCCTCCCATTAGAATCCGTTCGGTGTCCGAGACTGAAACGCGGCGGGAAGCCTCTTGCTTGCCGTTGTTTTGAGGGAACTATTTTGGAACATTTGCCCGCTCTTGCAAGCTGAGACTTTGTTCAGGGAATGCACGTTTTCGGTGTTGCAGTGGGGCACGCTTCCAGCTTGCCGCTTCGCAAGCTTTCGCTTGGCGTGTTGTAGTGGGTAGGGGGAAAGCTTTCAGCTTTCCGGGACGCAAGCTGGAAGCTTACGCCACTTTGGGGCTTGCAGTGGGGCACGCTTCCAGCTTGCCACTTCGCAAGCTTTCGCTTGGCGTGTCGCAGCGGTAGGGGGGAAAGCTTTCAGCTTTCCGGGACGCAAGCTGGAAGCTTACGCCACTTTGGGGCGGCAGATTTGGAGGGACTCAAAGAGCGGTGCGAGGCGTTGGTAGCATAGGCGTGCTGTCGGGATCGGTTCGTAGTCCGGCTTTCGATGGACGTGTGAACTGACCTCGACGTTGACGAAACCGCAGTAGCCAGCGTCTTTCAATACCGTCAACAGCTCGCTGTAGTCGGTCTCGCCATCGCCGGGTAGCAAGTACTCGTGCTTTGCGGGTGTGCCTCGACTGTCTTTGACTTGGACGTAGGCCGTGATCGGGAGCAATTGTTTCAGAGTTGCAGCCAACGAGAGTCCTTCCAGGTAAAAATGGCTGTAGTCGTATACGACCTTCAGCCAGGGGCTGTTGATTTGTCGGTGGACCCACAACGCCCGCTCGGGCGTGTGGACTGCGTGTGCGGCATGGGGTTTGAAACAGATGACGGTTTCGCTTTCACGTCCGACTTCTGCCCAGTCGGATAACTGGTCCACTAGTCGATTCTTCGTTTCGTCCCACTGATCCGTTTTTCCGGCGACAATCGACTGAATGACCGGCGGGGTTTCCGGGGAGAGGTCATGCGCCAACTCGGTCGCCCGTTTCAACCGCTGGAGGTTCGCGGCGTGCTGCTGGTCCGAACGCAGGCAAGGCAGACTGTCCAGCAATGACGGGACCGTCAAGTTCAGATCACGGAGCTGCCCACGAATCTCCGCACGGTCTCGTCGACCTAGCGCCGTCGGTTCGGTGGGCCATCCGCTGATCAGCGCAAATTCGATGCCGTCGTATCCGATCTCGGCGCAAGCCTTGATCGCGTCGGCCGTCTTCAGAGATTTCATCCCGTAGGTGCCGAAACCGAATCCGATCGTGGCGGCCGCGTCGGCATCGTTCGCACGCGAGAGCTCGGTGGCGGCGGTGAGCTGGATCGCCGCGGCGGTCAGAAAGCATCGTCGGTTGAGAGGAATCATTCGGCTTTCGACTTAAGTTGCGAAACGCTGACGCGTGCGAAACTGATCCGCTCGCTGGAATTCTTTCCCGAAGCATCACCGTTTTCAAACAAGACGCCTACCATGTCGTCGTTGATCAACACCAGATCGCTGTAGGCGGCCGGCCCGGTATGAATCAGCGGGCCGTCCTGCCAGGACTTGGTTTGATCGGTGGAAACCCGTAATCGCAAGTCGCTGCGCCCTTGGCCACTGGGGCCGTTTTGATCGGGCCCGGAAAACACGATCAGATCCTCCGCGACGGCCAGCAGCGAACACTGCACGACGGGCGGATCGAGCACCGCGGGCGCCGGGCGAAACGCGTTCCATTGCTGGTCACGGGAGTCGAACGATTCACCGCCGTCGCTGCTCCAGGCTTCGCCACGGGTGCCCGCTGCGCCGCCGAGTTGGTTGCGGGTGTTGAAGTACAGCGTCCCGTCGGCCAGTTCGACCACGGTGGTTTCGTTGGCACCGATCCCGTCTTTGTAAGTTTCGTCGACCGCCCCCAGACGCCACGTTTGCCCGTGGTCGTCGCTGAGCACCACATGGGCGCCAAGGTCACCGCCGTCCCTGCCGTCTTCCCCGAGCCGATGGTCCGTCGGAATTACCAATCGTCCGCGATGATGGCTACGCTGGATTTGAATCGAATGGACCGGACCGGTCGCGTACCAGCCCCAGGCTTCTTTCTTGACGTCCGGCGTGATCTCGCGCCGCGGCGACCAACTTGCGCCGTGGTCATCACTGAAGATTACGAACACGCGATCGTTTTCAAGTGTAAACGGCATCCAGATCCGTCCCGGATGCTTGGGATCGAGCAGGTCGACGACGGGAGCGGGATTGCCGATCGTGATGTCGGTCACGCCGTCGGCGACCACATCGCGAAAGTCACTGTTTTTTTGCACCACCTCCAGCGCGCCCCATGTCTTGCCGTCATCGGTCGAACGTTTCATGACCAGATCGATCTCGCTGGCGTCGCCGCCCTGCCGCGCTTCGCAAAACGCCAGCAAGTCCTCGTTGGCGGCGCGAATGATTGCCGGGATGCGGAAGATCCGGTATCCGTATTGACCGCTGACAAACACACTGGCCACGGGAAAACCGGTGTCGGTCAACGCAGACTGCTCGGCGGCCGAGGGTTTTGCAAGGAAACTGCCCGCGATCAGCAGCAGGGGGATGAAGTAGGGATTGGGATTGATGCGGTTGTTCATGCTTGAGGTTCTATGGCCCGTGGGAGAGTGATGAATGCCATTTGTCATCAACGACTTCTTAACTGCACGACCTCCATCGTGGGAAGTCGCGTGTGGAGATTGTGGCCGGACAGCCTATTCGGGCTGATCCCAAAGTCGGTAGGGATCGTCCAGGCGACGCATCTCCTCGAGCAGCAGCTTTTCCATCTTGATCAGCTGGTCCTTGTGCTTCGGGTCGTCGGCCAAGTTGACTTGGCCGGGCGCGGGCGTAGATCCGACCAGGGCATTGAGCGATGCGTCGTGGTGTTGCTTCAGAAATTCATGTGGATTCTCGGCCAGATTGAACAGTTGTGTCTGGCGGACTTTTCCGTCCAACACGTCATATTTGATCAGCTTCCAATCGCCCTGTTTGACACATCGCATGCCCGGTTTTGTCCCGCCACAATAAACGCCGAACAGCGTGTCGCGGACGACTTGTTGTTCGCCGAACAAGACGGGAGCGAAACTGATCCCTTCGTTTGTCTCGGGAGCATCGATGCCGGCCAGGTCGCAGATCGTTGCCAGGACATCCATCAAGTAGATGTTCCCGGGCGCTCGAACGCCTTGCGGAATGCCTGGTCCCTTGGCGATGAACGGAACGCGCCAGGTGTGTTCGTACAGGTTTTGTTTGCCTTGCAATCCGTGGCGACCGATCGCCATGCCGTGATCGGCCGTATAAAAGATATAGGTGTTGTCGAGCTCGCCGAGTTTTTCGAGTTTGTCGAGCACGCGACCGATCTGATCATCGATATTCTCGCTGCACGCGAATTCACGTCCCAGTTCGTTTCGAATCGTTCGTTCGTCGCGCCGTGTCCAGACGCCGCTGACTTTCTCTTCGTCACGCAAGCCGGGATGACCGTGATGGAACGGGTGCTCGGGCAAGTAATTGATCGGCAGTTGTGGTTGCTTGGGGTTGGCCGGCGGCAATGAATTCTTGTCGGTGTGATTCACCGCGCCGTATTTCGCGTTCAGTTCTGAGGTTCCGTCACGCGTGTCGTGAGGATGTGAAAAACCGAAGTAGATCAAGAACGGATCGGTGTCCTTGGACGTTTCGCGTTGGACCAGATAATCCAGGACGCGATCAGCGTGCCAGGCGCTGCCGGTTTCATGGGTGCCGCCGCGTTTGGTCGCTTCGTGAACGATCGTAAACAGTTGGTTGGCCGCGTCGTAGCTGTTTCCTCGTTTGCAGGTTCGCATCGTGTCGTAACCGGCGCGATTGAACACGGCAGCCATCGTCTGGCTGGGCAGATCCTTCGGCACCAGCGACGGATTGTCGGCGTTCGGATTTTGTTTGTTCCGTCCGCGGTTGGGCAGGTGCCAGACGCTGCGTCCGCTCATGATCATGTGACGCGACGGCGTGCACACCGCACCGGACCAGGACCCCATGTGGTGCGCCGCATCCAACACGATGCCTTCGGCGGCCAGTCGATCCAAGTGCGGTGTTTCGAGTTTGGATCGCGTGTTGTAGAGCTGCAAATCAAAAGGCGATTGATCGTCGGCCAAGATGAACAGAATGTTGGGGCGTTTCTTGCTGGTCTTCTGGGTCACGTTCTTCGGGGCTGCTGTCTGCTGCGCTGCGGTTCGCCGTGCGACGATGCCGGCCAACTTTTTCGCTTCGGCTTTGAGCACTTCCGGTGCGATCGTGGCGGGGGTGACGGTGCGATGCCCGATGTCTTCGCCCGCGGCAATGCTGCGGATGCGAATGTTGCGATACCAAACCGGGTCGCCGTGGTCTTGCAGACTCAGGTACCCGCCACGTTGGGACAGGTCGCCGCCACGCTGTTTCAGCATGTCGACGTTGAAGGCCCACTTGGGATCCTGGTAATCAAAGTCGATGACCTTGTTGTCGTTGAGCCAGTGCTGGATGACGGAACCCTTGCAGACGATGCGGGCTTCGTTCCACTGACCGACCGGGCGTGTCTGGTCGGCCGACGGCTGCATGCAGAAGTACAGTGAGGCGGCGCTGGTGCGCGGGTTCTGGCCGTCCTTGTGTTTTGAATTGTCTAGAATCTGGTATTCGTACTGACCGGGGCGATAGTAGACGCCGCTGTTGCTGCCCGCGGCCACTTTCCATTCGAATCGCAGTTCGAAGTCGTCGGGAACCTTGGCGGCGTTGTAGACCAGCGATCCGCCTTTGCCCGTACGGGTGATCACACCGTCTTCGACCACCCAATTCCCGCTGTGCTTCCAGCCGTCCAGGTTGCTGCCGTCGAACAGTGTTTGAAAGGGGTTTTCCTGGCCCATCGCGGGTGTGGTGACGCCCAGCAGCGGCAAGAGAACGAGAGAAAACAGCAAAGGGATATGTCGCGTCATAGCGAGGCTCCGAAAACCGGGCGCGGTGGGGGACATGGGGGAGGTAAGATTCTAATCGTTTCTTGGCGAGGCGGGATGCTCGCCTGTTGAAATCTCGCATTAGTTATCCTGACAGAACAGATCTCCTAATCTTCCTGCCAATCGAAATTCCGCTGTCCATGCACACGTTTCCCGATTTCCGCTGTCCGGCAGAGGCGATGGGGCTGGTGGGGATTTTGTTCAGCCTGCTGGCGATGTGGGTTGCGTTGGGGCGTGGTCGCTGGTGGATCCGGGCTGGAGTCGGTGTCGCCGCGCTGGGGCTGTTGCTGCCGCTGCACGCCAACCAACCGATCGTGTTCTTTAGTCTCGCCATCGATCGAGGCGACTGGGGATGCGATCGATCGATGCGATGCGGCATTGCGAATGCTGATGGTGGAATTCGCGGCCCGATTGTTTGACGAAAAGCTGCAGCGGTTGCCCACCAGTATTGAGGAACTGGTGCCAGAATTCTTGCCCGCCGTTCCGCTCGATCCGTTCAGCGGGAACTCGCTGATCTATCGGCAGACCGACAGCGGCTATGACTTTGATCTCGACACGCTGATCCGACCGACGAAATCGAGTGGGGTCGTCGGTTTCGGCGGAATGAATTAACGATGAGCGGCAGATGAGTGGGATAGGCTTCCAGCCTGTCGATGCTGAAATGACAGGCTGGAAGCCTATCCCACTTCAAGAGATCCGACAGTTATTTTCCGCTTGAAGGTTAATGCGACGACTTCGGCAGCGGCAAACCGAGTTCGTCGCCGTTCGCCTGGAAGCCGTTTCCGTCGACGTCGACGAAGATCGGGTTGCTGACGGCGATCGGCGGACGCTTGCCATATTGCTCGCCCATGACTTTTTCCATCGTCATCCCTTCGCCGATCGTTGCCACGATCAAGTGCGCGTCTGCATCCAATTGGACCGTGATCGTCGAATCAAATTTGACAACGCTGTCAGAATCGGCGAACAACTCGGGTGAGTTCTTTCGCGTGTAGTCGTGTGTTTCGCTGCGGCGTCCGTTGATGAAAAGGGCAACACGATTGACGTCCAACCAGTTCGGGCATTGGACAGTCACCTGGACGTTTACCTGACCATCGTCGGTTGAAAGGTCATCACCGGGGATCGCCTGTGCCTCGCCGGTCTTCGACGTGCCAACCACCGACAGGAACGGTCCGGTCGACATGACGATGTGCCCCGCTTCGGCTTGACGAATCATTTCGTCGGTGGAGATCGCTGCCGGATCATCGGTGCTGCTGGCGAACCAATTTCGCAGCCAGCCGCTGCCATGGTGGTTGTAGTGCGCGTCGGTATTGACGACACCCGGAATGCGGTAGCCCTGGTTGAGCAGTTGCATCCATTGGAACAGTGGGATACGCATTTCACGGACGTTCGGTGGTTTGCTGGCGATGTCTTGAAAAATCGTTTCCAGCGGATGGACTTCGATCACATCCATCCACTTGAGCATTCCCCGGAAACCCTTGTCGGGCGTTCCATCGACATCCAAGTCACCATAGATTTGATGCAGATTGGGATGGTTCATCTGGACCAGCTTGTCCGATCCGCCGTCCCACATCGCCAGCCGTTCGATCTGGACGACCGGGTTCGGATCGACACGAGGGCCGCCTCCGTTTTGGGTGTGTGGATGGTGGTGTAGCGGGAACGCGTTTTGGTGGTTTGCCGGCAATGGATTGCCGGTCAGTTCCATCCCCGTGCACGTCGCCATCAAGTGCGACAGCTGCATCTGTTGCAAGTGCGGTGTGTAGCTGCTGATGCGATTGTGTTCGGTGCAAGGGGCGAATTCCAGGTGTTCGCAGAGCAGGTTTTCGACACGTCCGTATTGATCGGACGTGTTGTCACCCGAAGGGCTGCTGTGGCTGTGCAGCTCCGTGCTGACCCAACCGCGGGTATCGACCACGCGGTCGAGTTGGACCGAGAGCTCGATCATCGTTTCTTCGCCGACCTGGATTTGCCGGGTCACGCTGTTGTATTCCGGTCCGCGGCTGAAATGGATTTCGTAGGTGCCTGGATCGAGCGGGCAATGCAGTTGCCCATGCACGGCGTAGACGCAATTCTTGACAAAGGTTCGGGTGCTGTCTGGCCCGAAGTCCGGGTCGTCTCCGTTGGCCGCGTCGATCGTCGCTTTGGCCGGAATGGGATTTCCGTCGCCGTCGGTGACCGTTGCGGAGCACCCACTTGGTGCAGATGTTCCGAGGCGTATGGTTTGGGGTTCGTCGCTGGTCGTGACAACCCGAACAAACGCTGGCTGTCCGAGGGCTTTGTAACTGGCGACGTACTGTCCAGGCACGAGTCGGGCGTGGGCGATCCCCAGGTCGTCGGTTTGCAAATGAAACGGTTTGGAGATCTCGCCTTCGGACCCGCTCATCTGCCGCAGCACAATGTTGGCGCGTCTGACGGCGGCTATTTCGTCGCCGCCCGGGAATTCAAGCGGCACCTCAAACGTGTGCATGGCCGGCGCCAGGGGAGACCCTTCTGCGACGGCCAGCAAGTCGATCGGGCTGGTCGCGGGATACAGCAGCACCGTCCAGGTCGTCATCGCGTCGCCACGCTGCACGTGCTGGTCGCTGTAGTGCAACTCCGCCGGGCGACCGTTTTTCCACTGGGGCGGTTCGGTGCCGATCGGGCTTTTGAATCCGATCGTTTGTCGAAAGAAAGCGTCGCTGCAGTACGCGACGCTGCCGGATTGCTCCATCGCAAAACTGCGATCGGCGCGGACGCCGTCATACGCTTGGACCGTTTCAGCCGTCTCCCCTTCGATCCATACCGTTGTCTCGACGAACGCATTCCCATCGACCAGACGATAACGAACGGTTGCGGTGGTTCCATCTCCGGCGAGCGATTTTGACGAACGGCATTGCCAGAACACCGCGTCGCCGTCGCGACCGATTTGCACTTGGCTCGGGTCATGGAATTGATACCTGGCTGCCGTGGGAATGAAGGCGCTGAGCTGATCGTTGGAAGGGTGATTCAAGGTCAGATCGAGAATCGAGGCGCCGATCCCGCGAATCGTCAAGTTGGCATCCCGTGTTGCGATCGGTGCAGCGATCGTGACAGAGATCTGATCGTTCTTCATCAGATAGTCGCCATAAATCCAGTCCACCTCTTTGCCATCGATGTCGGGTTCCAACTCCGGGTAGATGACGCGAATTTCGGCACCGGTGACAAACGCGGCGGAAAGCCAGAGGAACGCGCAGAGACAAGGGATGAATCGACGCAAGCGTGGAGGTTGCATGGCGGGTTGGGAGGGAGGAGCGTGGGGAGGGGGGCAGGATCTAAAATCTAAAATCTAAAACTTCTAACGATCAGCAGGCGTTTTCAGTTCGTTCAATTGACGCTGCAAGCGTGTGTGTTCTTGGTTAGCTTCGTAGGGCAATTCGTCGATCGCAAGTGCTTGCTGTTCTTTGGGGTCCGTGACCAGATCGTAGAAGCGTCCGTCGTCATGGAGGCGAAACTGCGGCGACCGGATGGAGCGTTTTCCGCGGTGTTCGCTGTAAATCCAATTGCGATGGCGTTTCCTGGCGTCGCCGAACAGCAGTGGCGCGAAGCTGATTCCGTCGCGAAACACGTCTTCGTCTGCCAAACCCGCCACGTCGGCGACCGTGGGCAGGTAGTCGGTCAGGTCGACCATCTGGTCCGTTTGGGTGCCGGCACGGATGTGGCCCGGCCAGTTGGCGATCAACGGAACTCGTGTTCCCGTGTCGTCGTGTTTTCCCTTGCCTCCAGGAACCACCTCGCCGTTTCGAATCGAAAACACTTTGGGGCGGGCCATTTTGCCGTCGGGGTCGACCGATAGATAGCTTGCCGACGGAGTCCCGTTGTCGGTGGTGAACAGGATCAGCGTCTCGTCGCGAAGTCCCATCTGTTCCAGTGCCGCGACCAACCGTCCGACCATGTCATCCATCGACGAGATCATTTCCGCGTACGTCATCCAGCGGCCGTCTTTGTACGGCGCGACGTGCCGACCCTTTAAGTCATCGGTGACATCGTGGCACAGCGCCATCGGATAGTATGCGAAAAACGGTTTGTCATCTTGTTGGCTCTGTCGCATAAAGTCGATCAGGAACTCGACATACAGATCGGGGCCGTATTTGCCGAGCGTGTCCTCGCGGAGTTGACCGTTCTGATAGATCAGCGGATCGTGATAGCGACCGCCTTCGTGCCAACCGAACAGACACCAGGAATCGAAACCGACGCGCCGCGGATGTTGCAGATCGTTTTTCATCATGCACAGTTGCCACTTGCCGGCAACGGCGGTTGCGTAGCCGGCCTGTTTCACGCGGTCACCGATCGAGATTCCTTCGGCGGCTTCGGGGAAATCACCCCACTTCATCCCGTCGGCGCCGAAGCGAAACGGGTAACGTCCGGTCATCAGGCAGACCCGCGAGGGGTGGCAGACCGGCATCGAGTAGGCGTGACTGAATTGCATCCCGCTGCGAGCCAACGAATCGATGTGTGGTGTCGGATGGCTTTGGCCGCCATAGCAACCGATCGCGTCGCAGCCGACGTCGTCTGCCATGATCAATAGAATGTTTGGTTTCGATGCCTCGGCGTTGGAGGGCAACATCAACGGCGTGAGCAGCACCACGGCGCAGACGGATGCAAACGCTTGTTTCATTGTGATCATTGTCCCAGTTTAGCGTAGTTCTCATAAGCTTTGGCGATCGCGTCGCGATCCGTGCCGGAGTGGAGGTACACGGCGAACCGCAACCGAAATGTTTTGCCGGGCTGAACCACGATCCGGCTGGTCGCCCCTTGTTTCATTGCCGCCCGGCCGAAGGGATTGGCGGTGATCAACCCATAATCGCGGGCGTGCCACCAGCTCGGGCGAACGTTCGTCGGATGACTCATGACCGTGATCCCCACGCGCTGGCCATCAATGACACCACTGTAATCGCACCAGGCAGCGGCGTTGCCCCAAATCGTGTTCGCACCGGTGCGATCTTCGGCGTCCGTCAATGTCCCTCCGGCAAGTTCACTGATCGGCGTCGCGACGCGAATGCCCAGACCCATTTCCTCCTGGTCTCCGAACGAGAACGGCGTGGTGCCACTGAAAATGGATTCAAACACAAACAGCGATGCTTCGGGTTTTGCGAGTACCGCAAAGCGGAACTCTTCATCGCAGACGATTCTGCCGTCGGAACCGATGTATTGTTTCTGTTCGATGAAGGAACCCACATTGCGCTCGGAGGCGGGTTTCTGGATGAAGTCCACGTGTCGAACCGACGCCTTGCTGCGCCAAAAATCCTCGCCGCCCAGATCGCCGAATGCCAACCAGATCCCCGGGTGCATTGTGGCGTGGTCGTCGCGATCGCCGGCTTGGGGCGGATGTCGACGCGTGACTTGAATCCCAGCGGGAGCTTTGACGTGGGCAAAGTAGGGCCGGGGGATGGAATCATCGCGATAGACATAATGTGCGATCGATTCGCCGTCTACTTGAATGATGACGCGACCGTCGTCTTCGTCGAACGTCAGTTCCGGTCGCTGCGCCTCGGCTGCTGCAGAGAAGCAAAGCCATGCTGCGAACATTAACTTGATGCGTGGATTCATGGGGCTTTTCCGGAACGGTCGGGCGCGGAGTACGAGCGGACGATGTGGGGCCGAATCAATCGATGTTTGTGACCGCCAGGGAGTTTGAATCGAAGTCCTCGGAAACGCGGAAGTCAGCGCATCTCAAATCTTAAATCTGCGTGCGAAGATTAGGCATTCGGGACAGACCAGTGACCTTCCGCCCGATACGTGCGTCCAAGCATGGCATTGGCTTCGGGGTCACCGAGGATCGTTTGCTCTTTGGGGTCGATGCTCAACGATCGTCCGGCCGTGACGCTGATGTTGGCCAGATGAACCAGGCTGCAGGAATCATGGCCGATCGCGATGTCGGCAGCCGGCTTGCGGTTCTCAGTGATGGCCTGAAGAAAATCGAGTTGATGATTATTCGGTTGCGTCGAACTTTCTTTCGGTGTGGGGACCGCGACCGGTTGATTCGATTCATCCCAGATCGCGAGCTTGCCCCGTTTGCTGACGAACAGCATTCCCCGGGTTCCATAGAACTCGATTCCCGTGTCGCAGTTGTGGGGCAGGTTCTTGGACCAGATCCGCATCTCGAAAATCAGTTGCTGGTTGGCGTTCGGCTTTCCATCGCCTGACCACTGGAACACGCAAGTGGCGGTGTCGGGAAATTGTTGGTCATCGTCAAAGTAAAATTTTCCGCCGATCGCTGATGCAGTGGTAGGCAACCCTTGGACGCCCAAGCCCCATCTTGCGATATCGATTTCGTGGGTGCCATCGTTTCCGATGTCACCGGTTCCAAAGTTGTGCCACCAATGCCAGTCGTAATGAAATCGATTGGATTGAAACGGGACAGATTCCGCGGGGCCAACCCAGGTGTCGTAGTCGACGTGATTGGGCGGCGTGGAAGGTTTGGCATGTCCGATGTTCCTTCGCCGCTGGATGTTCCATGCCTTGCAAACCAGCACCTCACCGATCACCCCGTCGTGAAGCATGTTGATTGCGTTGATCACCAACGGATTCGTACGGCTTTGTGTTCCGTGTTGAACGATCACGTTGTTTCGCCGTGCGGCTTGAACCAGCAACTGTCCCTCCCGGAAGTTATGGCTGCAGGGTTTTTCGACGTACACGTGTTTTCCGGCATCGCAAGCCATGATCGCAGCCGGTGCGTGCCAGTGATCCGGGGTGGCGACGACGACCGCATCGATGGAGCGGTCATCGAGAAGGCGTCGAAGGTCATGGGTGACGCGCGTTGCACCAGATTGTTTTTGAAATGCCGCGGCGCGCTGCTGATCCGGATCGCAAGCCCAAGTCACCGTCGCGTTCTCGGCAAATCCTTTCAGCAGGCCTTTCGAGCGTCCACCGCACCCGATGAACCCAATCCTGGGTCGAGGCGTTCCCGAGGCCGCCCGTGCGAGATTGGCGTAGGACAGGGCGGATAAACTGATCGCGGCTCCACGGGCGATCGATTGGCGACGCGTCATCGAGTGCATAGAGAATACCGTTTGTCACGAAGTCGGTTGGCGGCCAGGCACATCGGCTGCCGTGGATTCTATATGATGGAAACGGTCTACATGTCGCGCAAACGCGAGAAACATGTCATTCAACAAGGATCAACGATGTCCTGCTACAATTCCGTGATCGTTCCCGCGGCGATCGATGAAGTTTGGAAGGAGATTCGAAACTTTCACCGTTTGGATTGGGGACGACCCTTCATCACCAATGTGGCGGCGGTCGGCGAGGTGCCTGGTGATCAAGTGGGAGCCAAGCGAGTGCTCAACGGATCCTTCGAAGAAACGCTGCTGGAGTTGGATGACGACCACTACCAGATCGTGTACTCGATCGACGATGGACCCGAACCGGTGTCGCAAGAAACGGTCTCGGGCTATCGCGGCAGGATTCGTTTGTTGCCGGTCACCGCCGAAGGCAGCACCTTTGCCGAATGGACGTCGCAATACGAATCAGACGAACCGCAGATGGTCGCCGATTTTTGCAACCCGATCTACGCGGCGCTGCTCGAAGCCCTGCGGGATCACTTTGCCAGGGCGTGAAATTGGATCGTGGGCGAGGCGTCCAGCCTGCCAGGCGTCTCGGTATGCCCCCGGGAAGCTGCTTCTCAGCCTACTTCCATTGCCAGACGTCCTCCGCCGCGAGCGTGCCGTCAGAATGGGCGGTGTCGCTCTGGAGCCATTGTTTGGCTTCCGCATCGTCACGCAGATAGGCCTGCCAGAACTTGACGCTGATCTTCTGAATCGCAGGGTGGTGTTTCGGATTGCGATCGCGGCGACGCAGGCCGCGGGCGTCGGAGAACGTGTAATGATGCCCGTCGCGGAAGACCAGATGATACTTGTCGCCGTCGGGCAAGGCTTTGTAAACCAGTTGACGTGACTCCGGTGTGAAGGCGGGATCGATCGGGCTGTCGTCTCGGGTTCCCGTCATGCACAGCAGCGGACGATTCAGTTGGGCGAACGCTTTTTCCGGTGGCGGCCCTTTTTCGGGTTGAGGACTCATCGCCAAGAACGCGTCGATGCGTGGTTCCTCGAATTTGCGCCCGAAATAGGACTGCTGGCCGGCGACGCCCAGCGTGGTGACCGCACCGAAGCTGTGACAGCTCATGCCGATGTGTTCCAGGTCAAGCTTGCCGAACAGCGGGTGGTCCTGGCTTTGATTCCATTGATCCAGTTGATCGATCACGAAGGACACGTCATCCAATCGGTCGCGCGCACTTTTGTAGCTGGCCGCGTTTTTGAGTGCATTGAATCGTTCGCGGAGCGGAACGTTTTTCATCACGTCGCGGTCGCTGCCGGCGTGCTGGATGAACACCGCGACGAACCCCGCGCCCGCCCAGTGCTGCCCCAGGTACGGGTTGCCTTCGCGAGAACCGCCAAGCCCGTGAGAGAACAAGACGACCGGCGCGGCCGTCGCGCTGCCTGGCGAATAGACGCGCACAGGCACCTCGCGGTCTCGTTTCGGATCACGCGGTTCAAAATCAATCTGCTTGATGCCCGCGGGCGGCTGGGCCATCAGGCCCGACGGGATCACCAAGCACGACAGCAGCCCGGTCATGATCAGGTAGGCTGCGATGACACGACGCGGCTGCGGCCCGATCGAATACTGTGTCTGGACGCGTGGCATTGCTCTTATCCCCTTGGTAAAAAAACAACCCAAAACGTTTTGGCACCGAGAATTTTGATCACCTACACGGCACTCAACGCCTCAATCTATCTCGATCGAAGTACGATCCACTGGTAGCAGATTTTCGCCATTCGATCCCGAGTCCGTCAGCTTGGCATACGAATCGGATGATTTTCAACAGCGGCGGTGGAGGATTCTTACCTTTCTACCTTCACGATGGGACCGATTTGCAGATGAACCCCAGTGTTGGCGTTCCGATTTGGCAAGTCGACGCCTTTGCCTCGCGTCCGTTTTCCGGAAACCCCGCGGCAATCTGTTTGTTGCAATCCCCCCGCGAGGCGGAGTGGATGCAGAAGGTCGCGGCAGAAATGAATCTTTCCGAAACGGCGTTTGTGGTCCCCGCCGGTCGGCCCAATGAGTTCCACTTGCGCTGGTTCACGCCGGCGGTCGAGGTGGATTTATGTGGCCACGCGACGCTCGCAGCGGCGCACACGTTGATCGAACAGAAGCGTGTGGATCCCTCGCGACCGATTGTGTTTCAAACCAGAAGCGGCTGTCTGAGTTGCCAGTTCGAGGGGCCGTCGATCACGATGGATTTTCCGGCAACGCCGCCGTCCAGCGCGGTTGATCAGGCGACGCTTGCCGACCTTCAAGACGCGTTGGGGGTTGCCGTCAATCACGTCGCGAAATCCAACGAAGACGTGTTCGCCGTCATCGATTCCGAGCAGACGCTGCGCACGGTTTGCCCGGATTTCGGCCGACTCGCAGAGATCGAAACCCGCGGCGTCATCATCACCGCAGCGTCCTCCGCGGTGGGAGTCGACTTCGTGTCCCGCTTCTTTGCTCCGCGGTGCGGAATCAACGAAGACCCCGTGACGGGGTCGGCCCATTGCTGCTTGGCGCCCTACTGGTCCCAGCGTCTTGGCCGTTCGTCGCTGACCGGCTACCAAGCTTCGCCACGCGGCGGTGTCGTGCAGACCGAAGTTGTCGGTGACCGGGTGCAGCTGTCTGGGCAAGCGGTGACCGTGATGGAAGCCCGATTCCTGATCGATTCCTTGCCGGTGACCAAGCCCTAGTATTCCGTCTCAGCTTGATTTTCGGGTAGTGGACGAGGCGACGAGTCCTCTGCAGTCGGCACATTGGCAAGGACTCGTCGCCTCGTCCATTACCGCCTACCCGAAACGCAATGTGACAAGCGGCACTAGTCCACGTCGCCGCAATCACTGTCCCAACTGTCACCGCTGTCCCAACTGTCGTTTCTGCCATCGAAACCGCCGAGCAGGTAGCAGGCGAAGAATACACCGACGACGAGAAGCAGCACCACGCAGACGAAAAGCGGGTTGTCTTGAATGAATGCATCCATGGAGGGGGACCGTGGTTCGGGCGGCGCGGGGGCGACAGTTGCAGGGTGGACACTGAACCGTACCTCACCCAGTGGCCGTTGGCGTCATCGAAGCCCGGACCCACCAGAATGACTGCATTTCCCGTCGGCGCGTGCGCCCAACTCCGGTCGAAACGGATGATCGGGAAATGACAGCGGAGCATTACGCCGCCTTTCTTTGCCCTTGCTTCGTTTCGCCCAGCCAACCGCTGATCGCCTTGAGGTCCTTTTTCCAGTCCTTGCCCGTGCGGCGTCCCAGGAAGGTTTCGAACATCAAGTCCATCGTTTCGCTCAATTGGCGAATCGCATCGATGCGGTCATCGTCATCGAATTCTTCGTCCTCTTCGAGATGGATTTTCGCGCCGCTGATTCCGAACGATTCTGCTTGTAGCGTCAGGTCGAATTGGCGATCGTCGCGAATGATCGTCATGCCGGCTTTGCGAGGTAACTTGCCGCTGCGGATCGCCTGCATCGCCTCGGGCAACTTGACCGGGCTCTCTGCCGAAATGCTCTCCTTGCCCGATTCGCCCAGCGGGCATTCCAGGCTGAGCGTCTTGGCCAGCATCACGGTGACTTTCGAATCGTCCGCCAGCGTGATCGTGTCGGATTGATTTTCCAGTGTCCACCACAGCCACATCAAGAACTCATTGCCCAGAAAATCCGGCGACTGTGAATGTTCGTTGGACCATTTGTGGCTGCCCGTCGTTTGTCCGCTGACGAAACTGACCGGCTGTAGATCGTCGACTTCGCCGTAGAGCTCGTTGTCGATTCCCCATTGTTCGGCCAGCGATCCCGCGCTCCAGTGCCGAAGTTCCACGCCGAAGGCCCGCTCGACCAGATCCAAGCAGTGTCGGCCGGCCGTGCCCACCGAACCGCCGAAGTACAGCAGTTCGTTGGCGTAATCCCAAAGCATCGGAAAGGATTGCATTTTGCGATACTTGCCGGTCGCCGCCTCAGTTTCACAGCGTTGTTCCACCGCCTCCTTGGCCTCTTTTCGCTGGGCCTTGGTGATCACGCCCGTTTCGCTGTCCTTGGCGATACCCGCCAGTTCCATTTGCAGCCAGGCGGCTCGATAGGCAGACGGGATCTGGTTGGTGTCAAATCGGGCGGAGAAGTGGATGGCTTCGTTGATCAAGTTTTTGCTGTGATCAAAGTCTTGGTCGAACAAGTGCTCGCCGCCCAAAAAGCCGACCGAGACGTTTTCTTCCGAGGCGGTTTGGAACTTGCCGGCAGCGTGCTTGGAGAGGATCTCGATGTGTTCGTCGCCGAAGCGTTCCGCTTCGAAACCGGTGACACTGAATCTTTGAAACGCGAGGCTACCGCGAAGGAATGGCATGGACGATCCCGTGACTGTTGAGAGGGCGAGCGGATGGAAGCGTCGTGGATTTATCGACGGATGCCCGTCAGGAATTTGTCCCGTTGAAGCCAATCGTCACGATCGGCAAGGTTTGACCAGTTTCAGGCGGAATGGGGGGCAAAGTGGCAGGAACATTTGGGCCAGGAACATTTGGGCCAGAACGATGGGGGCAGAACGATGGGGGCAGAACGATGGGGG